>CAVYTP010000006.1:0-312525 GCA_963771455.1 uncultured Pseudomonadota bacterium | reverse complement strand
CTGTTCCAGACCAACGGAGCGTGGTGGGTAGCGGGCCTGGCCGGCGCATTGGTCGGCGTCGTCTGGAACTACGCAGCGAGCAACACTTTCGTCTGGCGGCGAAGGCGCAAGAAGTGAGTCCCGCATGATCGAGGATGCCATCGAGGCGTTCGGTGATATATTCTCGCCGCCATTTCGGCAGGTGCTCATCAAATCGCTTGCGCTTACCGTCGGAACTCTGGCGCTGGTTGGGCTTGGGCTCGACCGCGTCGCTGTCGCCTATGTCGCGGCGGCCCATACCTGGGTCGCGACGCTGATCTCGCTCGCGATCGGGCTCGGGCTCGTTGTCGGCCTTGTCTGGCTCGCGGCGCCGACGACGTCGCTGGTTGCGAGCTTCTTCCTCGACGAAATCGCCGAACTCGTCGAGCGCAAGGTGGATCCGTCCGGCCTGCCTGGACGTCCCGCGCCGATCCTGAAGTCGCTCATTTCATCGCTCCGTTTCGCGGCGCTTTCTGCAATTGTCGCGATCGCCGCGATCGTGCTGCTGTTCATGCCGGGCTTTGGCTTTTTGATCTGGATCGCCGCCAACGCATATGTCCTCGGCGGCGAATATTTTGAACTTGCGGCGATGCGATTTGTCACCCCTGAAGAGGCAGGCTTTTTGCGGCGAAAGTTCTCAGGGCGAGTCTATGTAGCCGGGCTGATCGTAGCGGGCTTCGTCGCCATTCCCATCCTGAATCTGCTCACGCCGTTATTTGCGACCGCGCTGATGGCGAGGCTCAACAAGCGGTTGATGCACGCATGAATGTGCCTGAGTTCCTCCGCATTGCTGCCCTCGCCTTCGGTTTGACTCCGAGCGTCGCCTTTCCGCAGGCTTCCTGCTCGAAGATTCAGCCGGTCCCGGACGTGCTCGCATCCAAGGACGTCGTTGAGGACTACAGCTCTGTTCTGAAATTGTGCTTCGATCACGGGGGCGCTTCGCGCGTCGCCACCCGGGAAATGCGCATTGGCGGCATGGCAGCGTTACTGCTCGTCAATTCTGACACCCTTAACACAGAGCTGCAGTCTGCCTCGTGTTGGACCTGTCACGACGTCAGCGAGGATTCGTTGTCGGCCACGCGGCTGATGCGATCGGCCGCACAATCGGCAGAGGCCCCAGGTCTTTCCAAGCGCGGTTTTTTACAAAATGCCGGGCTGACCCACGGAGACGGTGAAGGCGTCTTCCTCACCGGCGATCTGTGCCCAAGTTCAAAACCCCTTGAACGCGGATTCATCGATCAAGTAGCCAAACAAGAGCCGCACGCGCCGATAGCGCTATCGATCTCGGGGCTATGGCTAACTCATCATTTCCAGGACTATCGCTGGCTGCTCGACCGGCAGGCCGCAGGTGCGGTCGACATCATCTGGATCAACCACTCTTATCATCATCAGTTCAAGCGCGGCGTGCCGTTTGACCGAAATTTCATGCTGACTCCAGGCGTCGACGCGGATTCCGAAATTCTCGATACCGAACGGCTGCTGATCGCCAACGGACAGATTCCGTCGGTTTTCTTTCGCTTTCCGGGCCTAATATCGAGCGCTCCTCTGATGGAAGCGGCGCGGAGCCACCATCTGGTATCCCTCGGGGCTGGCGCCTGGTTGGCGCTTCAGCAAAGGCCGAAGAGTGGCTCGATCGTGCTCGTGCATCCCAACGGTAATGAGCCGGCCGGGCTCAGGATTTATGAACGTGACGTAGCGGATGGAACGATGCCGCAGCCGCTCGAGCCACTCCTCGGGGCGCCGCCTTGAGAAAGTCATGTACGGATGTCAGTTCGCGGCAGGTTTCGCGTTATAAGCGTCGGTGTTCGCCTTGTGGCGATTCGTTGAAAGGCGAGCATGTTCCCACGTCGGCCAGGTTCCAACGGCGGAGGACCGAACGGCTCCGCATTCAACCGCGCAGGACCGTTCCGCCCTTCTAGCGCAGCACAACGAAATCCCCCTGTCGAATCGACTCCCGGTTTTTTGCCGCGCTGGATCGCTGCGCAAGCGATCATCGACGCGCTGATCCGCGGCAAGCCTTTCGATGAAAAGTTCGGAGGCGAAAACGATTTAGGCACGTTGAGCCTCGATTCGCGCGACCGCGCGCTGGCGCGCTCTATTGCCACCGTATCGATGCGTCGCCTAGGCACGATCCGCAAGACGCTGCTCGCACGGCTCGAAAAGGGAATGCCGCGTAAGGCCGGCCCACTCGAGGGCATCCTGATCGCCGGCGCAGCGCAGCTGATGTTCATGGATGTGTCCGATCACGCTGCCGTCGATTTGGCCGTGCGCGCGGCGCGCAATGATCCGAGTTCGACGCCCTATGCGGCGCTCGTCAACGCGGTGTTACGGCAGATTGCGCGTGAGAAGACGGAATCGACGACGCAGTCGGATCCGCTCGACGACGACACTCCGGCTTGGCTTGCTCAACGCTGGCGCGCGAACTACGGCGAAGAGACGGCGCGCGCCATTGCCCGCGCCCATCGTGACGAGCCGACTCTGGACATCAGCGTGAAGGGCGATGCGGAAGGCTGGGCCGAACGCCTTGACGGACGTGTGCTGCCGACCGGTTCGGTCCGGTTGAACGCCCATACGCCAATCCCGGAACTCGCCGGCTTCGCTGACGGAGAATGGTGGGTGCAGGACGCGGCGGCGGCGCTGCCGGCGCGGCTCCTGAAAGCCGTTGTGGGCGAAAGGATCGCTGATCTCTGTGCGGCGCCTGGCGGTAAGACCGCTCAACTTGCCGAAACGGGCGCGAACGTAATTGCCGTTGATCGCTCTGCGGAGCGATTGAAGCGGCTTGCCGGCAATCTCGCCCGCCTGAACCTGCGCGCCGAGTTGGTAGTCGCCAACACGCTTACCTTCGACGCGGCGCCATTCGACGCCGTGTTACTCGACGCGCCGTGCACCTCAACCGGCACGATACGCCGCCACCCCGACGTTGCGTGGACCAAGCGCGCCTCAGATGTCATCACGCTCGCCAAGACGCAAAGCGAACTGCTCGACCGGGCGGTAACGCTTACGAGGCCCGGCGGCTTGATTGTATATTGCGTCTGCTCGCTCGAGCCCGAGGAAGGCGAGTCGCAAATCGCGGAAATCCTGCGCCGCAATCCCGACGTAAGCCGAGTCCCGATCGAAGTGTCCGAAATCGGCGGCCTTGAAGAATGCCTAAGCGCGGCCGGCGACTTACGCACGCTGCCCTGCCAACTGATGGGGGACGCGCCGCGCCAATCCGGCCTCGATGGATTCTTCGCTTCTCGTCTGAGGAAACGCGCCTAACGCTCTGCTGGCAGTTTTAGGTCGGCAGCGTCGGCGAAGACACTTCAAAGCGCCAGTTTAGACTGGTTGGAAGGCCTGCGGAGATGCCTAGAATCGCGTGCCAAAAAGCAAGCACGGTTTGTATGGCGGCGGGCTCTAAATTCGGGGCTGCCGAAAGCCGTCTGATGTTGCCCAACGTTATAGAATTCAATTTCGGAGCATCAATTTTCTATCATTTCGCGATGCAATGTCCGCATAGTTGCGACCGATATGTCGACGGATGAATTGACTTGAGGTGACCCTAAGCTTTCTTTTTCTAGACACGTATCAATCCTTTCCAATTAGCCGTATCGGCTCCTCCAACTCGGACGCTGTGGGCAGACGCTCAGCGCGCGGGCTTCGTAGACTCCGCGTGCGATGGCGCGCGCGGTGCATTCTGCGGCCAGCGCGCCGATGTCGATGAGGTCCCGAAGGCTCGCTGCCCGACTCGCTCGTCGCGTGGAGGCGGCGAACACTATGTCGCCATCGCCGGGTCCGAAAGCTGGTCTTATAGCGAGCGCAATGCCGCCCGAGGCCATAATCGCAAGCCTCGTCATTTGCGACTTTTCAAATGCCGCGTCAGTGGCGATGACGACCAGAGTTGTGTTGGTTGCCTGATCGCTCGTTAGCGCCAGATCGAAGCGGTCCGAAACTTGCCCACCTTCGCCACGGCCACCGAATTCGTCATCCCTTTCGTAACCCGCGGCCCAAAAATGTGGCGAGGTCCCTCTAGTAACGCGGCCTGCGGCGTTTACCGCCGCGAGTGCGCCCACAATGAAGCCTGACGCGCTGACTGCACTCGCAGAGCCGAGCCCGCCCTTGAGATCGTAGGTCCAGGCGCCAAAGCCGGCGCCTGTCGTGCCAAGCGCGAACGTCTTGGCCGCCGCGGCCGCTGCGGCATGGCCAAGCTCATTGTAAGGGGATCGTCGACCCCAATTTTTATCGCCGCCATGCGTCAAATCGAATAGAGCGGCTCCGGGCGCAATTGGTACGAGCTGGTTTTGGAAGGGTAAGCCTCTGCCCTGCGAGGCGAGGTGCGCCATAACACCGCCACTGGCGTCGAGACCGAAAGCGGACCCCCCCGAAAGCACGACCGCGTCGACTTGCGAAACCGTCATTTCGGGTGCGAGCAACGCCCCATCGCGCAACGCTGGCGCGCCGCCTGGTGTTGAGATCGCAGCAACAGCGGGCTCTTCGAATATGGCGACCGTCACTCCTGAGGCAACTAATGGGTCTTCGGCCGAGCCGACAAGCACACCCGGTACATCAGTGATGAGATTGCGCATGGATCGATTTGCTCCGCGCTTCAGCCCTATCACATCAAAGCCTTCCCCAGCGACCAAGCCGCCTCTAAACTAGAACTATGAGTTTCTTCTCAGGCTCCATGACGATAGCGATTTCGCTCGCTTATGTCGGGCTATTGTTCTTTGTCGCGTGGACAGGGGATCGCGAAGGTCAACGTTTTTTCGTCGGCAGGCGTCGCGCGCTGCTCTATTCGATGAGCCTCGCGGTCTATTGCACTTCGTGGACGTATTACGGCTCTGTGGGACTCGCCTCTAAGCGGGGTTTGGATTTCCTGCCGATTTATATCGGCCCCATTTTGGTCTTCGCATTTGGTCGGAAGCTGCTCGAAAGGATCGCCAGACTTGCGCGTGATCAAAATCTGACAACGGTCGCGGACTTTGTTTCGGCCCGTTACGGAAAGTCGCAGACCGTCGCTTCGCTTGCTGCGCTAATCGCCCTTATGGCGTCTGCTCCCTACATCGCCCTCCAGTTGAAGGCGATTACAGAAACGATCTTGATGGTGATTGGATCTTTCGAGAGCGGAAAGCTAACGCCCGCCCAACCTTCGCAATTCTTTTCATTCGCCGTCGCAGGCTTGCTCGCTATCTTCGCTATGGCTTTTGGTACCCGACGAATCAATCCGACAGAGCATCAAAATGGTTTGATACTCGCAATCGCAACGGAGTCCCTTGTCAAGCTTGTGGCCTTTTTCGTAGTAGGTGGATTTGTCGTCTGGGGAATTTTTGGCGGCTTGACCGCGCTTACAGATCTGGCACGTACACCGCGCATCGCCCAAATCATCTCTACCCCGCCCGATCCTGCAAATTGGGTCTTCACTACACTGTTGTCGGCGAGCGCCATCGTGCTCTTGCCGCGGCAGTATCATGTTACGATCGTCGAATGCCTGTCGCCGCGCGATTTACGCACCGCGGCAACGCTTTTTCCAATTTATCTGATAGCAATCAATATTTTCGTATTGCCGCTCGCAATCGGGGGCTTGGCGCTATTTCCAGATGGCGGCATAGATCGTGACATGACCGTACTTGCGCTCCCGCTCCGAGTAGGGGCGAATGGAGTGGCTTTGCTGACCATGATTGGCGGCCTTTCGGCGTCAACCGGAATGGTGGTTGTCGAAAGCGTCGCGCTTGCCATCACGGTGTCCAACGATCTCGTAATGCCCGCGCTGTTGCGGCAGCGAGGTGACGCGAACAGAGCGGGTGCAGGAGAGATTGGATCGCGGGTGCTTGCGATAAGAAGACTCGCGATCATTCTCGTGCTGGTCATTGGGTTTCTTTACGCTCAGTTTGCTGGCGAGGCAGCGTTATCTTCTATTGGACTTCTCTCGTTTGCTGGTGTCGCGCAAATTCTCCCAGCTTTTCTGGGCGGCCTCACATGGCGACGGGGCACGGCGCAAGGCGCTGCGGCCGGCATGATCGTGGGCTCCCTGCTCTGGATATATTTGTTGTTGTTGCCATCGCTCTTACCGCAAGGCGATACAGCCGGATTTCTCGCATCTGGCCCCCTGGGCGTTGCGTGGCTAAGGCCCGCAGCGCTCGTGTCCTTCAGCTCATTTCCGCTTGTTGGCGGGGTGACGATGTCGCTCGCGGCCAACGTGCTAAGCTTCGTGTTGGTATCGTTCTTTCGTCAACTAAACCCTCTGGAGCGTACCCAAGGCGCCGTGTTCGTCGGTATAGACGCGATCGGCAAACCGCAGGCATTTCGTCTTTGGCGTGCATCCGCGACTGTCGGCGACGTGGAGGCGACCGTTGCGCGCTACCTGGGCGCAGAGCGCGCTAACGCCGCGTTTGCAGCCTTCCATGTTGAGCGGGGTGGGCGGCCGAGCGCCAGTGGCGAGGCCGACGCCCTCCTTATCCGGCACGCAGAACATTTGCTCGCTCCAGCGATCGGCGCCACGACATCGCGGTTGGTTCTGTCGCTCTTGCTGAAGCGTCGCGCTATGTCCAGCAAGTCGGCGCTGAAACTTCTCGACGAGGCCTCTGCGGCAATTCAATCGAGCCGCGACCAATTGCAGTACGCGCTGGATCATGCGAGGCAGGGAATAACCGTATTCGACGCGGACCTTGCGTTGACCACGTGGAATCGAGAATTCGTGGAGCTATTCGACCTCCCGACGCATTTGTTGAAGGTCGGGGTGGGTCTGGATGAAATTGTGCGTTTCAACGCGTCGCGCGGATTTTATGGCCCTGGCTCTTCCGATGATTTCGTCGCCGAGCGGATTGCCAGTTTACTCAACGACGACGAGCCCATCAGACTGCGAATATTTCCGGCGCAACGGGTGACGGAAATACGCTCGGCGCGGTTACCAAACGGCGGCATCGTTACGACTTATACGGACATCACCTCAACTGTGGCGGCGGAAGAGCAACTCGCCGCTGCCAACGAGCGGCTCGAAAGGCGCGTCCAAGAGCGAACAGCCGAACTCGAACGTCTCAACGCCGAGCTTGAGCGCGCACG
The DNA here is from genome assembly GCA_963771455.1 of uncultured Pseudomonadota bacterium. Taxonomy (GTDB): domain Bacteria; phylum Pseudomonadota; class Alphaproteobacteria; order Rhizobiales; family Beijerinckiaceae; genus Roseiarcus. The sequence goes on along the minus strand of CAVYTP010000006.1, from coordinate 305,472 downwards.
CATAGAAGCGGAGCAGGCCAATATTTCCAAAACACGCTTTCTGGCCGCCGCCGGCCACGACGTTTTACAGCCGCTAAATGCTGCGCGGCTCTACGTGAGCTCTCTCAACGAAATGCCACCCGATGCAAAGCCAGAGGAGCGCGCCAAACTCACCCAAAACGTCGATGCTTCGCTGGAGGCGGTTGAGGACATACTTAGCGCGTTGTTAGACATCTCGCGACTCGATGCAGGGGTTACCAAACCTGAGGTTACCGACGTTCGGCTTCAGGACATTTTTCGTCAATTGGAGATCGAGTTCGGGCCCTTGGCGAAGTCCAAGGGATTGACGTTGAAATTCATATTTACCAGCGCTGTAACTCGCACCGACCGAAGATTGATGCGGCGGTTGCTGCAGAATTTTGTCTCAAACGCGATCAAATATACCATCAGAGGTGGCATTCTTGTTGGATGCCGGCTCGGTTCCGGGAAGGTCAGGATTGAAGTTTGGGACACTGGACTTGGGGTCCCCGAAGATAAGCAACGGGTTATTTTCGATGAGTTCTTGCGACTCGATCAAGGCGCGCGCGCCGCGCGCGGCCTTGGCCTGGGGTTATCAATCGTCCAACGCTTGGGCCGCGTGCTCGACCATCCCATTCATCTAAGATCAAGGCTGGGAAGGGGCTCTGTTTTCTCGGTTGATGCGCCGATGGGTTCCTACAATGCTCCCCCAGTGCCTGACTCGCTGCTTGGACTTTCGACAGCGCGCGCGGATGGCGCCTTCTCAGGTGTCAAAGTCGTCGTCATCGACAACGAACCCAGGGTGCTCGATGGCATGAGACTTTTGCTTGAGCAGTGGCGGTGCGTGGTCACCTCTGCTTCCGACATTAGTGGCGCGTTGGAGAAATTGAGCGAGCCCCCCCACATCGTCGTTGCAGACTATCATCTCGACGATGGCGACGGGCTCGAAGCGATTGCGGCGATTCGCGAGCGCTTCCGGACGCATTTTCCGGCGATCCTGGCCACAGCCGATCGCAGCGCAGAAGTTCGCGATGCAGCGCGCTCCATGGATGTCGAAATCCTGAACAAGCCGATTAAGCCGGCACCCTTGCGGGCCCTGATGACGCGCTATCTTGCCCTGTTTGCGGCGGAGCACTAGAGGGTTCGGCCGATCACGCGCCACGACGGCGCCCGACCCCGGGAATTCTAATGGCCAATACGCGTCCCTTCGACGATGTTCGTGCACTACTTATGGCGATGCCGGAAATAGACGAATTGGCGTTAACTCAAGCGAAGTTGCGCCAATCCATGTTGACCAAGCCTGCGGGGTCGTTGGGACGGCTCGAAGAGGTGGCGGAATTCCTTGCAGGCTGGCAAGGAGGCGCGCCTCACGTAAACAGTCCGCTGGTTGCAATTTTTGCCGGCAATCATGGTGTCGTAGCTAGAGGCGTTTCACCGTTCCCACAGTCAGTGACGCAGGCAATGGTGGCGAACTTCACCCAGGGCGGCGCTGCGATCAATCAGATCTGCAAAACCTTCGACTTGAGCTTGAAAGTGTTCGAACTCGCCCTCGAAAGGCCGACCGCCGACATCACAGAGGGACCGGCGCTTGAAGAACGGGAGTGCGCGGCCACCATGGCCTTCGGCATGGAAGCACTTATTTCGCAACCGGATATTTTGTGCCTTGGCGAAATGGGGATCGGTAACACCACCATCGCTGCGGCAATATTTCACGCTCTCTTTGGCGGATCGCCCGAGGATTGGGTCGGGCGCGGCACCGGCGTCGATGATGAGGGGTTAAAGCGTAAGACCGAGGCAGTGCGCGCCGCCGTAGCATTTCATAAACCCTACCTTAGCGACCCGCTCGAAGTGTTGCGTCGGCTGGGGGGCCGCGAAATCGCCGCGATGGCAGGCGCTATACTTGCTGCCCGGATTCAACGGACGCCGGTAGTACTCGACGGTTTTGTAGTTTGCGCAGCAGCGGCTATCCTGCACGCGCACGACCCGCACGCTCTCGATCATTGCCTTGCGGGGCATGCATCCGCAGAACAGGCTCATGTCGAAGCTCTCAAGCGCCTCGGCAAAACTCCTTTGCTCAATTTGAACATGCGACTCGGCGAAGGATCGGGCGCTGCGCTTGCTGTCGCAGTCCTCAAGGCCGCGGTCGCTTGTCATAACGGGATGGCCACCTTTGACGAGGCGGGCGTTGCAGAGAAGCAAGGCTAAAGTACGCCTGTGAAGCCAAATGTCGATGAACCGCCTCTTCAGACGATCTGGTAACGCGCGGGCAACTCTTGTGAGCTATCCTTGTCTCGTTATCTCTCCTGATGGCGGGCGCCGCATGTGGAACCACTATTTGATGTCCGCCGCATTTCTAATTTTCCCGGCCGGCATGTCGATGGCCGCGTCGATGGACCTTCTCACAATGACAATTCCAAATCGCATATGCCTCGGACTTGCACTCGGCTTTCTTCTTTTCGCGGGTATCGCCAATGCGCCGATGCACCTCGTGCTCTGGAAATCTTTCCTGCGGCGCCGCAGTTTTGGTCGCCATGTTCAGTATGTTTAGCATGGGTTGGATTGGGGGAGGAGACGCGAAGCTAGCAGCGGTCGCAGCGCTTTGGATCGGCTGGGGCTCCCTTCTAAACTTCGGTCTAGACACTGCGATCTATGGCGGCGCTCTGACCGTTGTCTTGTTGTTCGTGCGCAAGCTTTCACTCCCACCGTCGTTGACTCAGTTTGAGTGGGTTGCGAGGCTACATCATCCAAAGACGGGGGTACCCTACGGTATCGCGCTCGCGGCTGCGGGGATAATTACGTTCCCGGAGACGGCGCTTCTCCACAGCGTCATTACTTGACGTCTAGGAACACAGGGACCGCATGGCAACCACATCTTTAATCTGCCTACTATTGGGGGAGATCAGCGGTTATCTAATGTTTTCCAGGGGACGCCATTGAGGGCAGTAAATGCTGCGGCGTCGCCCGCAGCAGCCGCTCCGACGGATCGAGGAACAGCCCACTTTGTAGTAGAGCGCCGAATACACTTCATCGAGTTCGCCGAGCGTCCTATTGACCAGCTGACTACGCTCGGCCCCTTACGGATGGCGGGCCGGAACGCGCGCCTCCGCATCGACATGCAAGAAAGCGCGGCGCTCGCTCGATACTGTGCACCGCACGGTGGCCTCCGCGACTCGCGCCCGGCCTTAGGCCCAGAGCTTATGGTGCAGGACCCATTTTCAAAATATTGCCGCAGTATCATGTGGCAGCCCCGCCAGCTCAACTCGACAAACATTCCCACTTTTATGGTCGTCTCTGGAGCTCGTCGGGGACAAGCGGGGTTGAGCCTGCGGAGCGGGAGAACGCCGTCGTCGAACGCTAAGATCCCAGCGGACGGCACTTGCCATTCGTGGGGGACCCAAGAAATCTCGCGAGTCGGCGCTGCTTGAGTTCTGCGACACGAAACCAAAACTTCGTCGAGTTCGGGTATTCTCCGTTTTCCCTTGCGGGCGTACTCCCGATAGCCGAAAGTTCAACTAGCGCAATATAACAGACAGCCTCGGTCCTAATTCAGCCTCTCAGGCACTCTGCCGCTTGTAGCGGACGCGATATCGGTTGACCTCTGTTGGGATCACGATAAGCGTGCTGCGAAACCCCTAGGATGTTTCACGTGAAACACGGTAAGTTTCGAGAAGAACGTTTGTTGTCTGGTGTTTCTGCTAGAATGGCAGAAATTTTTACGCCGAAAGTCAATCAGAGAATCTCAGAGTTCTTAAATCTCTTAAATGATTGGCAGTTGTCGAACAACCTTACGGGCGCTGTCGAAGCCCCAAATTCGTGGCAGCGACACGTATTCGATTCTTTGCAACTCGTAGCTCTAGCGCCGGCGGCCGCAAAATGGCTCGACCTAGGAACAGGAAGTGGCTTTCCGGGCATTATTATCGCAGCCGCGCTGGCGGATACGCGAAATATTTCTGTTGATTGCGTCGAGAGCGACACGCGTAAATGTGCATTCCTAACGAGAGTGGCGGGCCTGATAAATCTGCCGGTAACGGTCCACTTGCGGCGTATAGAAGACATCAAACCGTATGACTTGGGGGCTATCGAAGCAGTCACTGCTCGCGGGCTTACAAGCTTGAACAAATTGATACGCCTTACAACCCCTTTTACGTCACGCGGTGCAATAGGTATTTTTCCGATTGGTCGCAAAGGGGTATACAAGGTACCGCAGTTGTCACCTTCCTGCCGCATAGAATGGTTCGCAAGCAATACCGAACCGGACAGTGTAATCGCCCGTGTTTTCGATTTGACGGATTTGCAATCATGACGGCCGCTTTGCATCGTGACGCGCAATCGATGGGTCGAATAAAAGATCAGGCACTCACAACAACCAGGATCGCTTTTGCAAATCAGAAGGGCGGGGTAGGCAAAACAACGACAGCAATCAATCTAGGCACCGCTCTAGCAGCAATAGGAGAGCGGGTACTTTTGATTGATCTAGATCCCCAGGGCAACGCTTCCACCGGCCTTGGAATTAGACGCTCCGCCCGACCGACATCAGCTTACGATGTCCTGCTGGGTGAACGCAAACTGTCTGAGGCTATTATACCAACATCTGTTCCGCGGTTGTTTATCGTGCCATCAAATACCGATTTGCTTGGCGCAGAGCTGAAATTGTCTGCTATCACGAATAGGACAAATAAACTCCGCGACGCTATTTTGGAATTAATGGCCCGGCAAGGTACACTTGATCCGTTTACTTATATTCTCATAGATTGTCCACCATCCTTAAATCTGCTCACCTTGAATGCGATGGCAGCTGTCGATTCTATAATGATACCACTTCAGTGCGAATTCTTTGCAATTGAGGGGTTATCTCAATTGCTTTCAACGATTGAAGAGGTACAGAATACGATAAATAGTAGTTTGACGCTAAACGGAGTAGTAATAACAATGTATGATCCGCGCAACGCCTTTGCGCGACAGATAGTGGAAGATGTTCGGTCATTTTTGGGGTCAGCGGTGTACGAGACAATAATTCCACGCAATGTGCGGGTTTCTGAAGCACCGTCGCATGGAAAACCTGCCCTCCTTTACGATCTGAAGTGCGCAGGGAGTCAAGCTTATCTAAAATTAGCTTCGGAAATGATCCAGCGCGGGACTTTGTGAGCATAAGTAGCGCCATTGCGTCGAACGGAAACTTCCATGCTGAAACACAGGCAGATAGCGGACAACAAGACAAGACTTGGCCGCGGGCTTGCTGCTCTGCTTCAAGAAACAAGCACAAGCGAAATCGTTTCAGACGGCCACAACTAAGATCTCAATAGATCTTATAAGATCTAACAAGCTCAATCCACGTAAGGCCTTTGATGAGGACGAGCTTGAGACCTTAGCTGGATCGATCAAAGCACGCGGAATCCTGCAACCGCTAATAGTGAGGCCCAGCGAAAACGAATCGCACACTTTTGAAATAGTTGCCGGCGAACGGCAGATGGCGTGCCGCGCAACGGTGCGGAATGGGAGAGGTACCCGCCGTTATTTTGAACTTAAGCGATAAAGACGCTTTGGAAATCGCGTTAATTGAAAATATTCAGAGGGCCGATCTGAATGCCCTTGAGGAGGCAGCGGGCTACAAAGTGTTAATAGCCGAACACGGTTATAATCAAGAAGAAGTCGGACAAATCGTTGGTAAAAGTCGAAGTCATGTGGCCAATACGATGCGTCTATTAAGTTTACCAGACCGAACAAAATCGCTGGTCGAGAGCGGTCTGATATCCGCAGGACATGCTAGGGCGTTGCTGACGCTACAAAATCCCGATGAAATTGCTGACGAAATTGTGAGTGACCACCTAACGGTCCGCGATGTGGAACGTCGCGCTGGCAGAGAAAAGGTCCCCCGGAAAACAAAGGCGGCTAATTCTTCATCTAGTACAGATTTCAATCATTGGGTAGAAACTCTACAAACATCTCTGGGTTCTAAAGTCACATTACGTATTCGAGGGTCGCGCGGGGACCTCACAATCGCCTTTCACGACATGGATCAGCTTGATGAAATATGCCGAAGACTAACTTCCTAAATGCATAGAGAGGTTGGCTTCGCAATCGGCGCCCAACGGATAAACGTCGCCGGGCGCCGATTTTCGGAAGCTTTCGCCTCACTCGAGGTCGTAACGGTCCGCATTCATTACCTTCGTCCAGGCGTCAACGAAGTCGCGCGCAAACTTCTCCTTCGAATCCGAACTCGCATAAACTTCGGCGAGCGAACGCAGCACCGAGTTCGATCCAAACACGAGGTCCACACGCGTGCCCGTCCATTTGGCCGCGCCGGTCTTTCTGTCCCGCCCTTCGTAGACGTCCTTCTTCGCTGAAGGCTCCCACTTCACGGCCATGTCGAGCAGGTTGACAAACACTTCGTTGGTCAATGTCTCGACCTTGTCGGTCAACACGCCATGCCTGGAGCCGGCATAGTTGGCGCCGAGCCCGCGCAAGCCCCCAATCAGCACCGTTAACTCCGGCGCAGTCAGCGTCAGCAATTGCGCTCGATCGACGAGCATCTCCTCCGCAGGCAAAGGTGCGTCCGCGCTCAGGTAGTTGCGGAATCCGTCGGCCTTTGGCTCGAGATACATCAAAGGATTCTACGTCGGTTTGCTCCTGCTCAGCGTCGGTACGGCCTGGCGAAAATGGTACCTTGACGTCGACTCCACCCTTCTTCGCCGCAACTTCTACCGCCGCACCGCCCGCGAGCACGATGAGATCGGCTAGCGAGACCTTCTTGCCGCCACCCGCCGAAGCGTTGAACTCCTTCTGTATCTCTTCGAGTTTGGCGAGGATCTTCGCAAGCTTGGCGGGTTCGTTGACTTCCCAGTCCTTCTGCGGGCTCAGGCGGATGCGCGCGCCATTGGCGCCGCCGCGTTTATCGGAGCCGCGGAAGGTCGACGCAGACGCCCAGGCCGTCGAGACAAGTTCCGAAATGGAAAGGCCAGAAGCGAGCACCTTTGCCTTCAAAGCTTCCACTTCGGCATCTCCGACCAGCGGATGTTCGACCGGCGGAACGGGGTCCTGCCAGATCAGTACTTCCTTCGGCACGAACTTGCCGAGATATCGCGGCGCCGGGCCCATGTCGCGATGGGTCAACTTGTACCAGGCGCGGGCGAACGCATCGGCGAACTCGGCCGGCTTTTCGAGGAAACGGCGCGAGATTTTCTCGTAGGCCGGGTCGAACCGCAACGCCAAGTCGGTTGTCAGCATGCTCGGCGAGCGACGCTTGCTCGAATCTTCCGGATCGGGAACCGTGCCTTCGCCCTTGCCGTCCTTCGGCTTCCATTGAAACGCGCCGGCTGGGCTCTTCGTCAGTTCCCAGTCGTAGCCGAACAGGTTCTCGAAGAAATTGTTGCTCCATTTGGTCGGCGTCGTCGTCCAGGCTACTTCCAGTCCACTGCTGATCGTGTCACGGCCGACCGTGCTGCCAAAACTATTTTTCCAGCCGAAGCCCTGGTCCGATATGTCCGAGCCTTCCGGCTCCGGACCGACGTATTTGTTTGGATCGGCGGCGCCATGCGTCTTGCCGAACGTATGGCCGCCAGCAATCAGAGCGACGGTCTCTTCATCGTTCATCGCCATTCGCTTGAAGGTCTCGCGGATGTCGTGCGCCGAAGCCAGCGGATCCGGCTTACCGTTCGGCCCTTCTGGATTGACGTAAATCAGGCCCATCTGCACCGCGGCCAGCGGGGCGGCGAGTTCGCGATCGCCGCCGTAACGCTCATCGCCAAGCCACTTGCCCTCGGGACCCCAGAATACGTCCTCCTCGGGCTCCCACACATCGGGACGACCGCCGGCGAAACCGAACGTCTTGAAGCCCATCAATTCAAGCGCGACATTGCCGGCAAGCACCATCAAGTCGGCCCACGAAATTTTCTGTCCGTACTTCTGCTTGATGGGCCACAGCAGCCGGCGCGCCTTGTCGAGATTTACGTTGTCCGGCCAGCTGTTAAGCGGCGCAAAACGCTGCTGCCCCGACCCGGCGCCTCCGCGTCCGTCGCCAGTTCGATAGGTTCCCGCGCTATGCCAGGCCATACGGATGAACAGCCCACCATAGTGACCGAAGTCGGCGGGCCACCACGGCTGCGAGTCCGTCATCAGGGCGAGCAGGTCCTTGACCACGGCATCGAGGTCGAGGCTTTTGAAAGCCTTCGCGTAGTTGAAAGTCTGGCCGAGTGGATCGGTCTTCGGCGAGTGCTGGTTGAGCAGCCTGAGATTGAGTTGATTTGGCCACCATTCGCGATTTTGGCGCGCAAAAATGGTGTGCATGACCGGGCATTTGCCGGCGGCCTTTTCCTCGACCTGGGTATCCATAGCTCCTCCGAATCTCAGTTGATGATTGAACCAATTTCGCACCGACCGGCGGACTTAATTCCAAGCCCGAAAAACGGGCTCGCCGCTTGATTGTCTGACAACACGAAAGCGGGCGCCGTCACGGCAGACGGGCCAGCTAGGGCAGACACCGCCCGCGTTTCGGGACCGAGAGGGCAAATCTGTTACAGCTTTGCACATTGTCGGAGTCCTCGGCGTTGGCGCTTTGGCAGGGGAACGGTTCCACCCTCTCCTCGGCGCACCTCCGTTAGCATACCGCGTCGATCGGATTAAGTTGCATTTTCCGATCGCAGCGATAAGTTATGCTTATGAGTAAGTTAACGCTGAAGCAACTTCGCTATTTCGAAGCGCTGGCGCGCCACGCTCATTTCGGCCGCGCCGCCGATGCCTGCGCCATTTCGCAACCGGCGCTCTCCGGCCAGATCCGGGAACTCGAAGATGCGCTCGGCGAGCCTCTGTTCGAGCGTAACGCCCGCCAAGTCCGGATCACCGCCTTCGGTGACGAATTCGCCCCGCGCGTGCGCGACATTCTGCGCGCTGTCGACGAACTCGACGGTCTGGCGCGCGCCTCGCGCGACAGATTGCTCGGACGGCTGCGGATCGGCGTTATCCCGACCGTCGCGCCGTATTTGCTGCCAACCATCATCCGCAGCCTGACGCGCGCGTATGACGACCTCGACATCAATGTGCGCGAAACTCAGACCTCGAAACTGATCGAGGAGATCGCCGAGGGACGGATCGACGCAGCGATCGTCGCATTGCCGGTGTCGGAGCCGTCGTTCGACGAGGTCGAACTATTCACAGAGGAATTCCTGCTCGTCCGTCCCGGCGAGGACGCCGACAACCCTGCGCCGAGCCTGAGCGCATTGCGCGAGATGCGGTTGCTGTTGCTAGAAGAAGGGCATTGCTTCCGCGATCAGGCGCTCGCATTCTGCGATATGAATGCGGCGCGACCGCGCGAATTGCTGGACGCCAGCTCGCTTTCGACATTGGTTCAGATGGTGGGCGCGGGCCTTGGCGTGACGCTGATTCCGGAAATGGCTGTCGCGGTCGAGACGCGCTCTGCGACCGTTTCAATTACGCGCTTCGAAAACCCGACGCCGTCGCGCACGATCGGGATGATCTGGCGAAAGACCAGCCCGCTCAGTCGACCGCTGTTGCGCATCTCGAAAGTCGTGCGCGAAGCCGCCGAGAGCTTACGGCTGCCGAATTGATCGTCGTCGTCAATGCACGCCCTTCGACAGTCCCTGCACGAAATAGCGGTTGAGAAACAACACGAGCAGCACGATCGGAATGGTCGAGAAGTGCGAGAGTGCGCCGAGAGTGCCCCAGGTGATGTCCTTCGTGCCGTAGGCCGATAGCAGCGCGACCGAGATCGGCTTCGAGTCGAGCCGGGTCAGAAACATCGGATAGAGAAAGTCGTTCCAGGAGAACAGCAGGCAGAACAGAGCCGAGGCGATGACGCCCGAGCGCACGGCCGGCAGCGCGACGCGATAGAACGCGCGCGAACTGATGACATCCGTCTGTGAGCGCAGCCTCTTCCAACTCTTTCGGCAGGCTGCGGAAATAAGTGAACATCATCCAGCTCACGAACGCCGCGTTCAGCATGCAATTGATGATGACGACGCTGATCCAGCTGCCGAGCAGATGCAGATCGCGCATCATCAGATAGAACGGGATCAGCGCCGCGACCGCCGGGATCATCCGGATCGCCATGAAGAAATAGGCGACGCCCATCGCCATCGGATGCGTCGAGCGGGCGAGCGCATAGCCCGCGGGCACGCCGAGCAGCAGCGACAGCGCCAAAGTCGCCGCCAGCGATCAGCAGGCTCGATTCGACCAGGCTCGCGACGTCGAAGATCTGGAACGCGCGGCTGAATTGATCGAGGGTCGGCGAAAATGTCAGGCGCGGCGGGATCGAGAAGATCTCGGCGGATGGCTTGTAGGCGGTCGTCGCCAGCCACAGGAACGGCGCCAGGAAAAAGGCGAGCATCGCGAGCAGAAAAGCGCGTCGCCCGAGATCGAGCGCCGAGCCGCGGTTCATCGCCCATTGACTTTCTTGTCGGCGCCGCGGAGCAACGCAATGAACACGGTCGCGATCAGCGCCGTGCAGAGCAGCGTCGCATTGGCGATCGCCGATGCGCGGCCAATGTTGAAGAAACTCAAACCTTCCTTCACGGCGAGCAGCATCAACGTGTTGGTCGCGTTGCCTGGGCCGCCGCCTGTGGTGACAAAAACGCTGTCGAACACGCGGAACGCATCGACGGTCCGCATCGTAAGCGCGAGCAGGACGGAGGCAGCATCAGCGGCAGGATGATCGAGCGCAGGCGCCGCCAGCGGCGTCGCGCCGTCGACAGCCGCTGCCTCGAGAATGTCGCCGGGCAGCGCCTTCAGGCCGGCGAGCAGGATCAGCGCCATCAGCGGCGTCCACTCCCAGACGTCGACGAAAATCAGCGTCCCCAGCGCGGTCGAGGGCGTCGAAAACAGCCCGCGCGGATCGGTGAGGCCCCAGTCGGCGAGATAATAGCCAACGAGCCCGTAATCGGCGAGCAGCAAGCCCTTGAAGATGAGCCCGACGACGAGCGGCGTGATCGTGACGGGGATGAGGATCAGCGTCAGGCAGACGCGATTGAACCGGTCGTCGCGCCACAGCGCCAGCGCGAGAGCGGCGCCGATCAGCAGTTCGAACGATCACCGCCGACGGCCGTGAAGATCGCCGTGTTGACGAAAGCGCCGCGCATGTCGTCGTCGAAGGCCAGATCGACGTAATTCTGCAGGCCGACGAAGTGCGTCTTGCTGGGCTTGAGCAGATTGTAGTCGTAGAGGCTATAGATGAGTCCGCGCGTCAGCGGGTAGACGCCGATCACGATGACATAGATGCAACGCCGGCAGCGCCATGGCGATCAGGAACAATTTGCGCCGTTCGTTGAAGCCAAAGCGAACGCCGCTGTCCTGCGCGATAGCTGCGCTCGACGGCCACAGGACTTCGCTGATCCCGGTCATTCGACGCTCAGACGATCCATCGAGGCGACCCACTCCCTAGTGTAGCAGCGCCCTCACTCCCGCCCTCTCCCGCCTGCGGGAAAAGCGGGCGCGAAGCGCCGGATGAGGACCGGCGCCGCATCAACCAGATCTCAGAACAGCTTCTCGGCCTCTTTCTGCGCCTTGTCGAGCGCAGCCTTAGGATCACTGTTGCCCACAAGCACGGAATTCACCGCCGTGCCCAGAATATCCTGGATCTTGGGATATTCGGGGATGCGCGGGCGATACTCGCCGTCGCCGTGCGCAAACGACTCAGCGATTACAGGCAGGAACGGAAACTTCGCCGCAAGGTCGGCGTCCGTCATCTCGCTCTTGCGCAGGAAGCTGCCGGCGCCCTTCATGTTGAGTTCCTTGTGGACCGCCGGACTGGTGATCCATTTGATGAACGTCCACGCGGCCTCCTTCTGTTTCGCCGAGCCGTCCGCGTTGATCGCGAGCCCCCAACCGCCGATGCCATAGATCTTCGTCATGCCCTCGCCGCGCGGCGCAACCGTGATCCCGACCTTGTCGACCACCTTCGAGACTTTGGGATCGTAATAACCGGGTGCGCCGACCGACCAGGTCTGCATGTTTGCAGCTATGCCCTGGCGAAAGCTCTCCTCGCGGCCGCCCCAATCGTAGTCGGAGGCGCCGGGAGGCGCAGCCTTCTGGAACAGATCGCGATAGACTGTCAGGCTCTTGATGTTGGCCTCGGAATTGAGCGCGGGTTTGCCATCCTTGGTGAGGATCGAGCCGCCGAGTTCGGCATTGTATTGCATCCAGTCCTGCGCCACCGCCGGGCCTTTCTGGCCGTTGGCGACGAAACCGTAGCTCTTCTTTGCAGGGTCGGTCAGCTTGTAGGCGTCGGCGACCAGTTCTTCCATCGTCGCCGGCGGCTTCAGGCCTGCGGACTCATAGAGGTCCTTGCGATAGGCGAGCACGTTGGCGTAGCCCGCAAACGGGAAGGCGACCTGCTTGCCTTGATAATTGCCGAGCGAAGTCATCAACACCGGATAAATGTCGTCGACGCCAATCTCGTTTGCGTCCCGCTTGATGAGGTCGCTGAGTTCGACCGTGCTGCCGTTCGCAGCGATTTGTCCGGCCCACACGATATCCGTAGTGATAATGTCGTAGCCAGCCGTGTGAGCGACGAAGTCGGCCGTAGTCTTTGTGAGCAGCGAGCCGTAATCGAGGATGTCCACCTTGACAGTCGCGCCCGTCAATTCTTTGAATTCCGGCGTCATTTCGGCCATTACCGCAGAGAACTGGTCGTTCATCGAGGCGACGTTGAGCGTTACTCCGTCGAGCGGTTTTGCCGACGCGTCTGCCAGACCGAACGCCAACGCGGCGCCGGACGCGGCGAATATCGCCATGTTCCGTAATGTGCGCGTCATGTGTGTTTCTCCTTGGAATAACGACCGTCTCGAACTATACATCAAACAAAAACGCACTCAAGCGCACTTGACAAAAAACCTGAGGCCTCGAACGTAACAAATATGAACATTATCGCGCAGAACTGGACGATATCGGTGCAGCCTGTAACTTATTTGAGCAGCACTTGCTCACCCGTTCTCGACCGGTCGCAAGTTGAACATTCAGCGGCACTTAGGTCGACATGAAGATTTCCGAGCGTCACGCTCAACTCGAGGCGCTTTCGGTTCGCGCGCGCGACGAGATGGACCGTGTCGAGGCTTTCAGCCGTGTCTGGGTGCAGGCTCCCTCCGGCCGCGGCTCGCCCCACTACAATGTCGTCATCTGCGGCGCCGGGATGTCCGGGCTCGCACTTGCGTTTGGCTTGAAACGACGCGGCATCGAAGGCGTCGCGTTAATCGACCAGCGGGAGCGCGGCGTCGAGGGGCCGTGGCGTACTTGCGCGCGGATGAAGACATTGCGCTCGCCGAAGAGCCTTGCGGGTCCGGACCTCGGCCTTCCGTCACTTACCCCGCGTTCCTGGTGCGAGGCCGCGTATGGCGAAGCGGCCTGGAGTTCACTCGACAGAATCGGCCGCGAAGATTGGATGGACTATCTCAATTGGTTCCGAGAGATGACCGGGCCGGAGGTTCACAATGGCTGCCGCCTGGTCGATGTCCGGCCAGATGGCGAAGGCCTCGCGCTTCGGCTCGAAGGAGGCGATCTGCCTGCACAGATCCGTTGTCGCCGTCTGGTGATCGCGACCGGGCTAGAAGGCTCAGGCGCCGCGCGGATCCCGGAGGCTGTGCGCGCATTGCCCAAGCCGTTCTGGACCCATAGCGCCGAAACCGGGCCCGATCCAAATTTCGCCGGGCGGGATTTCATCGTGCTCGGTGTGGGCGCCTCCGGCTTCGACTGGGGAGTAACAGCGCTAGAGAGTAGCGCACGGTCGGTCACCATCGTCGGCCGCGGTCCCAAGCTCGGCCGCACCGAAGTGCTCGACTGGACCAATTTTGCAGGCTTTCTGGACCATCTGCCGGAATTGTCCGACGCCGAGCGCCGGCGGTTTGCAACACTCTATTTCGACTTCAAGACGCCGCCGACGCAGGATCAATTCGACCGCGTAATCAACCATCGTAACGCGAGACTATCGCTTGGAACCCGCATCAACTCATTTGAGACCGCGGACGAGCAGGTACGGCTCATGACGAATCGCGGTCCGATCGTGGCCGACCATTTGCTTCTCGCCACAGGCTACGAGATGAATCTGTCGCTGCGCGACGAAACCCGTGGCCTCGTTCCTCACATCGCGTTCTGGCGCGACCGCGTTCTTCCCGCTCGCCGACGAGACGCTAGAAGGCGCCGCCTTCCTCGACGCGCACCCCTATCTCGGGCCCGGCTTCGAGTTGAAGCCGAAAATCGCCGGACGGCGACGACTGGACGAGCCGCATCCATCTGTTCAACAATAGCGCGATCGCAAGTCTTGGCCCTGTCAGCAACGGCGTGACGGGCATGAAATACGGAGTTCCTCGCCTCGCTCGACGCACTCGCCGGCTCGCTGTTCAAGGAACAAGCGGGGCGATTTGCGGAGGCATTGGCGCGCTATCGGCATCCGCATTTCGATCCACGCGGCCACGGAGTTGCGAAGTCAGGGGAGTAGCGGCGATGTACCGAGCTGACGGCCTGGAAGCGACGCTTGAGCAAGCGCGCGGCGAAAGCGTCGAATTTCCTTATCTGCTCGCCAATCACGTTCCGATGGTGATGATAGCGTTCACCGGCTCGGCGCTCGACCTCTACCGCATCGCCGACTGGTACTAGCAACTATCGCGAGGCGCACGGGCTTGTAAAACCGCCAGCAAGGCGTCGCGCCGATCGCCAGCAAATGTTTGGGACGAAGCGCTTGGCGACCGCGCCCGAGAAAGCGACTACCGCGGCTTCTTCTTAACGGAAACCAAGCGGCTCGGCATTAACGGCGTCACGCGCCGCTACCTGCGCCCGGCTCGTGCGCGGCGTCGCCGGAAGCGCGTTGCATCCGCTCATGCGGCTCGCCTATGGAATCCTGAGGAATGACGAGCAAGAAGTCGGCGTCGCCATAGGCTACTGGGCCGCCTGCTATCTGCCGCTGCCTGCGGCTGGCGAAAATGCTCCCGACACCGACGACCCGCTCCAGGTGCTTCTCGATGTCGCCGAGATCGACGGCGTAAGGAGCTACCAGCCGGAAACCGACCTGCTCTGGCACAATATCCGCGCCGTCGCCGCGCTCCCTGAGTTCCGCCCCGTCGTCGATCGTCTCGCGATCGGTCCGGACACGCCGCGCAGGATGGCGGAGACCGCGCTCGCCCTGTTCGCGGCGACGAGAGATTTCTCCGCGCTGCACGGCGTCACCGGGCTGCACTGGGTGCGGCTAGTCGCGCCGCATCTCGACGACCCGCAGCCGCTCTACCGCGCGTTCTGGCAGGCCATCGCCGCCCTTGTGCCGAAGATTGGCTTTCCTGAGCCGCCGAGCAGCGAATGGCTTGCCGAGGCGCGCGCCAAGGAGGCCCCTTCCTGGCCGGAGATCCACTCCGCCGCGGTGGAATCCGACGACGAGCACGACGTGAGCCTCGTGTTTTCGGCTGGGCAGGAGGAGAAAGTTTGGGGCGATCCTCTCTATCGCGTGGTCGCCGCCCAACGCCTCGGTCTCATCGCATAGGGAGTTTCATGCCTTTCCTGCTTGTGGCCAACGCGATCCGCTCCGGCGGCGCGCCGACCGCCCTGCTGGCCTCTGAAGGCCGGATCGTCGCAGTCGGCGCGGGAGCCGAAGCTGCGGCGCCGCCCGGAGCCGAGCGCGTTGACGCTGGCGGCCGGTTGCTGCTTCCGGGTTTAGTGGAGGGCCATGTCCATCTTGATAAGACTCTCATCGGCTTGCCGTTCATTCCCCACGTCCCCGGCAGTTCGATCGCGGCCCGCATCGCGGTGGAGAAATCGTTGCGGCGATCCGTTCCGCTATCTGTCGACGAACGCGGCGGCGCATTGATCGAGCGACTTTCCGCCCTGGGCACAGTCGCCGTGCGAAGCCATGTGGATATCGACACGGAGGTCGGGCTCAAGGGCCTGGAAGCCCTACTGCGTCTGCGAGAGGCCTTCGCAAAACTCATCGATCTGCAGATAGTCGCATTTCCGCAGTCCGGCATTCTCGCCGATCCCGGCGTCGCAGGCCTGCTTGACGACGCTGCAGCGAATGGCGCCGATCTCGTCGGCGGCCTCGATCCCGCCGGCATCGACGCCGACCCCAAAGGCCACCTCGACGTCGTCTTCGCAGTTGCGGCACGACGCGGCGTCGGCGTGGACATCCATCTCCATGACGGTGGTCGGCTTGGCTCCTGGGAATTGAGGCTGATCGCCGAGCGAACGGCGGCGCTCGGACTTGCCGGGAAGGTCGCCGTCAGCCACGCCTATTGTCTCGGCGAACTCGACGATGGCGACTTTGCCGCGACTGCCGACGCGTTGTCCCGTTCGGGCGTCTCGATCATGACGACGGGACCCGGCGTCGGGCCGATGCCGCCCGTCAAGCGCCTGCGCGAGGCGGGCGTGCGGGTATTCTCAGGTAACGACAACATTCGGGACACTTGGTCACCGTTCGGAAATGGCGACCTGATCGAACGCGCCGGCATCGTCTCCGACCGCCAGGATTTTCGGGCGGATGAGGACATCAAACTCGCGTTCCGCCTCGTGACGGAGGAATCCGCCACAGCTACGGGGCTTGGAACTGGCCGGCTCGAAATCGGCGCCGCCGCCGATTTTTTTCTGATCGGAGCACACTCAGTTGCGGAAGCCGTCACCACCAAGCCTTTGGCTCGGGTAGTCTTCAAGCGCGGCGTGCGCGTCGCTGGCTAGAGAGACGCGGGCGCCTTTGTAGTCCGAGTCAGGGACAGCGTCTAGAAAGCGCCCTGAACTGCTCTATCGACGATACGCTCAATACCGATAATGTTCCGGCTTGAACGGGCCCTGCTCGGAAACGCCGAGATACGTCGCCTGCTTCTCGTTGAGCTTGGTCAGCTTCACGCCAATCTTGGCGAGATGGAGCAAGGCGACCTTTTCGTCGAGTTGCTTCGGCAGCGTGTACACGTCGCGCTTGTACTGGCCGGGCTTGGTGAACAACTCGATTTGGGCGAGCGTTTGGTTGGTGAACGAGGCGGACATCACGAACGAAGGGTGACCGGTCGCATTGCCGAGATTGACGAGACGACCTTCGGACAGTAGCAGGATCCGCTTGCCATCGGGGAACTCGATTTCGTCGACCTGCGGCTTCACGTTGTGCCACTTGTAGTTGCGCAGCGTGGCGACCTGGATCTCGCTGTCGAAGTGGCCGATGTTGCAGACGATCGCGCGGTCCTTCATGGCGCGCATGTGATCGAGCGTGATGACGTCTACGTTGCCGGTGGCGGTGACGAAAATGTCGGCGCGCGGCGCAGCGTCGTCCATCGTCGTCACTTCATAGCCTTCCATCGCCGCCTGCAGCGCGCAGATCGGGTCGATTTCAGAAACCACCACGCGGCAGCCGGCATTTCGCAGCGAAGCGGCCGAGCCCTTGCCGACATCGCCAAATCCGGCGACCATCGCGACTTTGCCCGACATCATCACGTCGGTTCCCCGGCGGATGCCGTCGACCAACGACTCCCGGCAGCCGTAGAGATTGTCAAACTTCGACTTGGTGACGCTATCGTTGACGTTGATCGCCGGCCACAGGAGCTTGCCTTCCTTGGCCATCGTATAAAGGCGATGCACTCCCGTCGTCGTTTCCTCGGTGACACCGCGGATCGCTTTGGCGTTGCGGCCATACCATCCGGGAGACGTCTTCAGACGCTCCTTGATCGAAGCAAACAGCACTTCCTCTTCTTCGTTGGAGGCCGTGTCGAGAAAGGCGGTATCGCCCTGCTCGGCGCGTAGGCCGAGATGGATCAGCGCCGTCGCGTCGCCGCCGTCATCGAGAATCATATTCGGTGAGCCGCCGTCGGCCCACTCAAAGATGCGATGCGTGTACACCCAATAATCCTTCAGGCTCTCGCCCTTGACGGCGAACACCGGCGTCCCGGTCGCCGCGATGGCCGCGGCGGCGTGGTCCTGGGTCGAATAGATGTTGCACGACGCCCAACGCACGTCGGCGCCGAGCGCCTTGAGGGTCTCGATCAACACGGCGGTCTGAATCGTCATGTGCAGCGAGCCCGCGACGCGCGCGCCCTTCAGGGGCTGCGACGCGTTATATTCGGCGCGTGTCGCCATAAGCCCCGGCATTTCGGTTTCAGCGATGGCGATTTCCTTGCGGCCATAAGCCGCAAGCCCAATGTCGGCAACGGCATAATCGTGTTGAGCGGCGCTCATGATAGACCCTCTGCTTCAGCTGCCGGGGCTGTATCAAATCGCGGTCGAAATCGCAATAAACATATAAAGAAGTCTTTATGTCACTAATTCGAGGAAATTGCTGTATGCGCCAACTGGCGCTTTGCACCGCCCAAATATTAGGCTAAGCAAGAATCGCGCCGTTTCCTTCGAGGACGGCGACAAAGTATCGCGTCAAGTTTAGCGGGATTGCGGGTATCCATGGCGCTTTCGGTAAAGTTAGCGATGCGGCAGGGCCAAACGATGGTCCTAACCCCGCAACTCCTTCAAGCGATCAAGCTCTTACAGATGCCCAACACCGAACTTGCCGCCTTCGTCGAGGAGGAACTGGAGCGCAATCCGCTACTCGAACGCGCCGAAGACCGCCCCTACGATTCGGCGCCCGAACCGATTGACGCCCTCAGAGACGTGGGTTCGGAACCGATCGCCGGGGACTGGGCGACGGACAGCCTCATCGCCGATCCGCAAGCGCTGGCAGCAGATCTTGGGACGGAGATCGACAATGCCTTCGATCCCGACCGGGCGCCGACGCCGGGCGAAGTGCCGCGGGGCGACGATAGCCAAGGCCTGAGCACCTCTTCCTGGTCTGGAATAGGCGGCGGCGGTGGCGACGGCGAGGCTGCGGACCTCGAGGCTTATGTTGCAGCAGCCGAGTCGCTCAGTGAGTTTCTCACCCGGCAGGCGATGATCACAGTGGTCGACCCGGGCGAACGAATTGTCGCCGTCGCCCTGATCGATGCGCTCGACGAGTCCGGCTACCTGTCTGCGCCGCTCTCCGAGATTGCCGAGCGGTTGTGCGCGCCACTCGAGCGGATTGAAGGTGTGCTCGCTCGCCTTCAGCAGTTGGAGCCGACCGGCGTCTTCGCGCGCAGTCTCGCCGAGTGCCTGAAGCTGCAACTGATCGAGCGCGATCGGTTCGATCCCGTTATGCAAATTATGATCGAGAACCTTCCCGCGCTCGCCAAGCGCGACATGGCGACATTGCGCCGCGTCTGCGCGGTCGACGATCAGGATATATTCGACATGATCGCCGAAATCCGGCGGCTGGATCCAAAGCCCGGACGCGGATTCGGAAACGGAGTGGAGCCTGTCGCCATCCCGGACGTGTTCGTCACCGCCGCCCCCGATAGCTCCTGGCGAGTTGAACTCAACAGCGAGGCGCTGCCGCGCGTGCTCGTCAATGAAGTCTACGCCGCCAGCGTCCGGCGTGGGTTGGCCCGCGACGGCGAGAAGCAATATTTGTCGACGCATCTGCAAAGCGCCAACTGGCTGACCAAGAGCCTCGAACAGCGGGCGCGCACCATCCTCCTAGTCGCCACTGAGATCGTACGCCGTCAGGATGCGTTTCTTATCGAGGGCGTCGCAGGTCTCAAGCCCTTGAACCTGAAGGCGGTCGCCGACGCGATCGGCGTCCACGAATCGACGGTGTCGCGCGCAACCTCGAACAAGTTCATCCAGACGCCGCGCGGCCTGTTCGAAATGAAGTATTTTTTCACAACGTCGATTGCCTCAGCAGGGATCGGCGAGGCCCATTCGGCGGAATTCGTGCGCCACCGCATCAAGCAGATGATCGACGCCGAAGACCCCAACGAAGTTCTCAGCGACGACGTCATCGTCGCCAGACTCCGGCAGGCCAACATCGTGGTAGCTCGCCGCACGGTGGCGAAGTACCGGGACAACCTGAAGATCCCATCGTCGGTCGATCGCCGTCGCATGAAACTCGGCATGGGGGCGACGCTTTCGCTAACGGAATATCGGATAAATATCTGAAATATAAATCTTTTCAATAATTCTGGACCAATCGTTGCGCACTGATTGACTTCACCCGCGGGCGCTTCTAACGCTAGCCACGAAAAGGGCGTTGCATTGGGCCGTTCCACACTAGGCGCCAGCGGCGCTTGGAGCAGCGTTGGTTCGGTTGTGAAGTGATGCGCTCTGCTTTAGGGATTGAGGCAAAGTTGCCATGCCGCTGAGAGTTTCCGGCAAGAACATGGACATCGGCGATTCCTTGCGGATCTACGTTGTCCAGAAGGTCGAGACCCTGATCGGCCGGTACTTCGACGGCAAGGTCAGCGGGCATGTCGTCATTACGCCGGAAGGTTCGGCCTACCGCACCGATTGTTCGTTGCATTTGAGCTCGGGCATGAATTTGCAGGCCGAGGGGCGGGGACATGAGCCCTACGCAACCTTCGATCAGGCGGCCGACAAGATCGAGCGCCGGCTGCGCCGATACAACAAGCGTCTGAAAGAACACCACGCCAGCGCCGAGTCGAACGCGGAAGCGCGGGCCAAGATCAAGGTCGCAAAGTTCGTGATCGAGGCGCCGGACGAACTGGCGGAAGAGATCCCCGTCGATTTCTCTCCGGTCGTCGTCGCGGAAGAGGCCCAACCTCTTCGTCGGCAATCTGTCGCTTCAGCGGTTACCGAACTCGACCTTACTGGCTCGCCGTTGGTGGTGTTTCAACATGCGACGACCGAACGCGTGAATATCGTTTACAGGCGCTTGGACGGCGCAATTGGGTGGCTCGATCCCCACTAGCTATGCGGCACGATTTTCGCTTGAGTGTTAAGCGCTGGGAATTCGGCGACAGCGGTCCGAATTTTCTGGAAGAGTCTAGGGAATCCAATGCCCCTAAATGATTTGCTCGCGCCCGAGGCGATCATCCCGGTTCTGCGAGTCAACGGCAAGAAACAGGCGCTGCAAGAGCTGGCCGAGCGCGCCGCCAAAATATCGGGACTTTCGAGCCGCGAAGTGTTCGATGCGATCTTGCAACGCGAGCGACTGGGTTCGACCGGCGTAGGCGACGGAGTCGCCATACCCCACGGCAAAATGGTCAACTGCCCGAGGATCTTCGCCTGCTTCGCCCGCCTTGAACGGCCGATTGATTTTGAGGCGCTCGACGGATTGCCGGTCGATCTCATTTTCCTTCTCATTGCGCCGGAGTCGGCGGGCGCCGATCATTTGAAAGCACTGGCGCTGATCGCGCGGGTGCTTCGCGCGCCGGGCCTCGCCGCACAATTGCGAAACACGCGCGACGCGCTTGGCCTCTATTCCCTGGTCACGCAGTCGCCGACTTCAAATGCGGCCTGACGGCCGGCGAGACCGATCGTTGAGGGACACTTATGAAAGCGCGCATCGTCGTCACCCTGAAATCCGGAGTGCTCGACCCCCAAGGCAAAGCCATTGAGGGCGCGCTGAAATCCATCGGCGTCGCTGGCGTCGCCAGCGTCCGGCAGGGCAAGGTGTTTGATGTCGAACTGGATGCCTCGGATAACGAGGCGGCCAAGCTCGCGCTAAACGACGCTTGTGAAAAGCTGCTCGCCAATACCATCATCGAAAACTATGCGATCAGCCATGACTGAAGCGCTGCAAGTCGCGATCCTGCTGTTTCCGGGCTCGAACCGCGAGGGTGACGCGGCGAGGGCTTTGGCTCAAGCCACAGGTCGTCAGCCGACGATCGTCTGGCACGACGAAAGCATCTTGCCGCCGGGCACCGATCTGGTCGTGCTGCCGGGGGGCTTCTCCTACGGCGACTACCTGCGCTGCGGCGCCATCGCGGCGCGTGCTCACATCATGGATGCGGTCCGAACGCACGCCGCCCACGGCGGTCTGGTGCTCGGAATCTGCAACGGATTTCAAATCCTCTGCGAATCAGGTCTGTTGCCGGGAGTCCTGCTTCGCAATGCGGGTCAGCGTTTTCTTTGCAAGATGCAGTATCTGCAGGTCTCAAACACGGCGACCAGCTTTACAAAAGAGTACCGAACCGGCCAGGTGATCAAAGTAGCCATCGCCCACGGCGAAGGTAATTATTTCGCTGATTCTGGCGGCGATCGAAGAATTGGAGAGCGCTGGACGGGTAGCGTTCCGGTATTGCAATGCAGAAGGGCAGATTGGCGGTCCAGCCAATCCGAACGGCTCAACGAACGATATCGCCGGTGTCTACAGCAAAAACTTCAATGTTTTAGGGCTCATGCCGCACCCCGAAAACTTGATTGATCCGCTTGTCGGAGGCGTTGACGGGCGCGGATTGTTCGCCTCATTGGCCGCCGCCGCCTGATTTGACATTTATATGAACTTTCGTTGACAGCGAATCGCGCGTATAGCGCGGATTCGCAAGGACGCGGTCCTTAAGGATTTGGGAGCACGCTTCCTGACATGAGTGATTCGCTCGACCGTCTCTATGCCGCAGTGCTTGCGGCGCGCGACCGGAACCCTTCGCTGTCGCGCACGTCGAAGTTGTTTCGCGGACGGCGTTCAGAAGATGGCCAAAAAGTTGGTCGAAGAAGCCATCGAGGTCGGGTTGGACGCAGTCCAGATGAACCGCGAAGCGGTGATTCTGGAAAGCGCCGACGTGCTCTATCATCTTACTGTCGTCTGGGCCGAGTGCGGCATCGCGCCGGCGGATGTGTTCAATGAGATCGACCGCCGCGAGCGGCTCTATGGCATCGCGGAAAAGCTGCCGAAACAGGCTATGCCTCGCATTTGCAACGGCTGTCCTCCGCCGCCTCGCGCCGCAAGGCCTCCTAATTTCAATACGGCGGCGCCGGCCTCTTCCGATAGCGACTTGGCGCCCGTCTCGAACTGCAGCCGCGCGAGGCGCGCGTAAAGACCGCCCGGCCGTAAGCAATTCTGCATGCGTCCCTTGTTCGACGATCCTCCCCGCCGTCGACGACGAGGATGCGATCGGCGTTGACGATGGTCGACAAGCGATGCGCGATGACGAGCGTTGTTCGCCCCTTCATCAGTTCGTCGAGCGCGGCCTGCACCAGCGTTTCGTTGGCGGCGTCCAGCGCGGAAGTCGCCTCGTCCAGCAGCAGGACGGGCGCATTCTTCAGTAAAGCTCGGGCGATGGCGAGCCTCTGGCGTTCCCCGCCGGACAAGGTCACGCCGCGTTCGCCAAGTTCGGTGTCGTAGCCGTCGGGCAAGGCCTCGATGAAAAGGTCGGCGGCTGCGCGCCGCGCGGCAGTTTCGATCTCACCACGCGACACCCCCCGCTCGCCCGTAGGCGATATTGTCGGCGATGCTTGCGCCGAACACGAACGGTTCCTGGGGAACGAGCGCGATTTCGGCGCGCAGATTTAGCGGCTCGACCGTGCGCACGTCGACCCCGTCAATGGTCACCATCCCGAACCCAACATCGTAAAAGCGCTCGAGCAGCTGGAAAATCGTCGATTTTCCAGAGCCCGAGGGCCCGACGATCGCAACCAATTCGCCCGGCTTTACGGAAAAGTCGACGCCGCGCAGGACCTGATCGTTTGGCCGTGACGGATAGGCGTAGCTTACATTGCGAAACGCCACCTCGCCTCGCGCTGGCGAAGCCATTGCCTTAGGTTGCGGCGGCGCCACGATCTTCGGTTTGGCGGCCAGAAGCTCGCCAATTCGCGACGCCGCGCCCGCCGCCTGACTAACCTCGCTCCAGACCTGGGTGATCTCGCCGAGACTGCTGGCGCCAAGCACCGCGTAAAGCACGAACTGGATCAGCACGCCGCCGCTCATCGACCCGGCTATCACAGCGCTGGCGCCAAGCCAGAGCACGACGACGACGCTGGCGAACGCAAGAAACAAAGCGGCGACGGTGACGAGCGCGCGGGCTTTCGTCATCTCACGCGCCGCCTCGTAAGCCCATCCGCCGCGTCGCGGTAGCGCCGTGCCGTGAACGCCTCTGCGGTGAACGCCTGCATCACCCTCACTGCGCTCAGGCTTTCGGTGGCGAACGCGGTGGCTTCAGCCAAAGTGTCCTGCGCCCGACGCGAGCGGTCCCGCACCGATCGGCCGGCCGCGTAGAGCGGCAGGACGATGAAGGGAATGGCGATCAGCACGAACGCCGACAATCTCGGCGATGTCCCGATCATCATGATGACCGCGCCGAAGAACATGAAGAAATTGCGTAGCGCGATGGACGCGCTGGAGCCGAAAGTCGCCTTCAGTTGGGTCGTATCGGCGGAAAGCCGGGAGACGATTTCGCCGGTGCGCTCGGCGTCGTAGAAACTCGGATCGAGGGTTGTCAGATGGGCAAACAGGTCGCCGCGCAGGTCGGCAACCACGCGTTCGCCGAGCGTCATCACCAAGATAGTAGCGCGAACCCGAGGCTACGGCGAGCAGCGCGACGACGCCGATCATTGCGGCAAAATAGGCATGCACCAGCCCGAATTGCCGCCCGCGAATCCCTTGTCGATCATCCCGCGCGCCGCGTAAGGCACGGTCAGCGTCGCAGCTGAAGCCGTGACGAGCGCGACCAGCGAGCCGAAAATACGCCCGCGATAGCGGAGCGCATAGGGCAGAAGCGGTCTCAATGCCGCCAGCGGCGCCCGCTGCCGTCTTCGCCTTCGCGGCGGCCGTAGTCCGTCATGCGCGCCCTGCTCCTTCGCGGTTTCTCGGCGCTTTACTCACCAGAAAGCGGCAAAAATCAATACGCGTTTGGTCTCACTCACGGTTTCCTGAGGATGCGCACCGCGGACTGCAGTATCACGCGCGTCGCCCTTTGACTTCGCGGCCGTCCTGCCCGAAAGAAACGCAATGTCGCAAACGGTCAAAATCTGCGGGCTCTCGACTGCCGCCGACGCTGGAGAGCGCGTTGCGCGCCGGCGCGGACATGGTCGGGTTCGTATTCTTCCCAAAAAGCCCGCGTCATGTCGAATTTCGAGGCGGCGCGGGAACTGGCAGGCGCGCCCGACTCAGGGCCGAAATCGTCGCGCTATGCGTCGACCCGGACGACGCGCTGCTGGAACAGATCGTTCAGGCGACGGAGCCGGACTATGTGCAATTGCACGGCTCAGAAAGCCCAGATCGAGTCAGAGCATATCCAGCGTAAGTTCGGTGTCTCCGCGATCAAGGCGATTGGCGTGGCGACGCCGCGACGATCTCGCGAAGGCGGACCATTACGCCGGAAAATCCGACGCGCTGCTGATCGACGCCAAGCCGCCGAACGACGCGGTGACGCCCGGCGGCAACGGCGTCGCTTTCGACTGGCGGATCGCTGCAGACTTCAACCCACGCAAACCCTGGCTGCTTTCGGGTGGCTTAAGCCCGAGCAATGTCGCGGCTGCTATAGAACTTTCGGGAACGCGCGGCATTGACGTCTCTTCGGGCGTTGAAAGCGCGCCGGGCGTCAAGGATCCGGATAAAATCAAGGCCTTTATTGATGCCGCGCTCGCCGCGTTCGAGCGTCAGGATCAGGAATTTTGCGGGAGTCAGACGTGAGCAAGTTCGACAAACTCAATTCTTTCCGCAATGGCCCTGACGAGCGCGGCCATTTCGGCATGTTCGGCGGACGTTTCGTAGCCGAGACTCTGATGCCGCTGATCCTTTCGCTCGAAGACGCCTACAAGAAGGCCAAAGCCGATCCGAGCTTTCAGGCCGAGCTCGACTATTTTCTTAAGCACTACGTCGGGCGGCCGAGCCCGCTCTACTACGCCGAGCGACTAACAGAGCATCTCGGCGGCGCGAAGATCTATTTCAAGCGCGATGAGCTCAACCACACCGGCGCGCACAAGATCAACAATGTGCTCGGCCAGATCCTTCTCGCCCGGCGGATGGGCAAGCCGCGCATCATCGCTGAAACAGGCGCCGGCCAGCACGGCGTTGCGACCGCGACGGCGTGCGCGCGCTTCGGGCTAAAGTGCGTCGTCTACATGGGCGCCGTCGACGTCGAGCGTCAGAAGCCGAATGTGTTCCGTATGAAGATGCTGGGCGCAGAGGTGGTGCCTGTGCAGTCCGGGGCGCGAACTCTCAAGGACGCCATGAACGAGGCCCTGCGCGATTGGGTCACCAATGTCGATGACACTTTCTATTGCATAGGCACAGCCGCCGGTCCGCATCCTTATCCGGCGATGGTTCGCGACTTTCAGTGTGTCATCGGCAATGAGGCCAAAGAGCAGATGCAAGAGGCGGAGGGTCGTCTGCCTGACAGCCTCGTTGCCTGCATCGGCGGCGGTTCGAATGCGATCGGTCTATTCCATCCGTTTCTCGACGACCCAAGCGTCGAAATCTTCGGCGTCGAGGCGGCCGGCCACGGGCTCGAAGTTCATGACGGCCACGCGGCCTCGCTGTCAGGCGGGCGCCCGGCGTTTTGCACGGCAATCGCACCTATCTGCTGATGGACGAAGACGGGCAGATCAACGAGGGCCATTCGATTTCCGCGGGCCTCGATTATCCAGGCATCGGCCCGGAGCACGCCTGGCTGCACGAGTCCGGTCGCGTAAAATACATCTCGGCGACCGACAAGGAGGCGCTCGACGCCTTCCAGCTTTGCTCGAAACTCGAAGGCATCATCCCGGCGCTCGAACCCGCGCACGCGCTCGCCAAGGTGCTGGAACTCGCGCCGCAGCGTCCAAAAAATCATCTCATGGTGATGAACATGTGCGGCCGCGGCGACAAGGATATCTTCTCAGTCGCAGAGCACCTCGGCGGGATGTAAAAGAAGCGGAGGAAGGGCGCGCTGCAATCGGCGCCGACGTCACCGCGCTTCTGATGGGCGGGAGATCAATGCCTGTGCCGAAGCGGCCGTCACAGCGCCGGCCGAGGACGAGTTGCTTACGGCGGGATTGTCGAGCCCATATACGTCGTTGCGGAAATGAACGACTCCGTCATCATTTGCCCAGCCGGTAAGGTAAACCCAGATGACGGCGGTCGGCTTTTCAACCTTGATATCGAGGCGTGCTCCGTCCTTTACTTTGGCCTGCATCGCGGCGGTATCCCAGACGCCGCCATTGGGGCCGGCAGACCCTTGCAGCAACCATTCGGCGTAGTCGAACACACCCTGGACTCTGACGCAGCCGTGGCTGAGGAAACGATAATCGGCGCCGAACAGCCGTTTTCCAGGCGTGTCGTGCATGTAGACGGCGAGTTTGTTCGGCATGTTGATGCGAATGACGCCCAACGAGTTGCCGGCGCCTGAAATCTTGCCGAAGCGTGTAGTTGACCGCCCGATTGGTGGTCCAGTCGATCGACTTCGGATCCACCTCGGCGCCGGTCGAATCGAGGATGCGGATCTTCTGGCGGGCGAGATAGCCGGGATCACGCTGCATACGCGGGATCATCTCTTTCTTGATGATCGACACAGGCACTGTCCAAGTCGGGTTCAGTGTGACCTGCGTAATATGCGCTGCAATTTGGGGAGAGGCGTGCTCAGGATCGCCGACGATCGCGACGTAGCGATGCGCAACTTGCCCGTTCTCGACCGCTTCCACCGACGTCGACGGCAGGTTAACGACTACGTAGCGATCGCCGAAGCCGAAATTGAACGCGCTCAAGCGCTCCACGCTCGCGGCGAGCGCGGCGGCGCGCGCCTCGGCGGGCACATCGATCTGTTTTAATGTCTCCCCCGCCACGATGCCGGTCGGTCTCAGTCCCACGCGCGATTGAAAATGCTTCACGGCGTCGGTCAGCGGCTTATCCCAGATCTGCGCCGCCGGTCCTTCGAGCGGCTGATCCGCAGGCAAGTCGCCTTCGATCGAGAGGCGCTTGCGCAGCTTCATCACCTCTGGGCCGATGGTATGGCCGCGCAACTCGACGATGTCGGTCGGCCAGCCGCCGGTCTTGGCGATATCGCTGTAATGCTCGGCCGCCTTTTGGGTCGCGGCGAGCGTGCCGGGCTGGAAGGTCGGCGCTGGATCGGTCGAGAGCGCGGTTTCGAGCAGCGGCGCCGCGACTTTCTTCTTCGCCACTGGCGCCGGGACTGCCAAACTTGGTATTTGGCGCGGAGTCGCCGGCGGCGAAACGGCGCTCCCGCCCGGTGCCGGCACGGCGGGGTAACTCGTCGGCGTTCCGCCGGGTAGGACGCTCGTCGAAGCCGGAGGGTCAGCTAGGTACAGATATTGAGACGGCGGAGTCGGCGCCGCGTCGGCTGGCAGCGGCGCCGACACGGTTTGGCCGGCCGCGAAGCCGCTGCTCAGGGCGCAACCTACGACGCCACCGACGAATACGCTGCAAAGACGCATGAGAACCGAGCCCGGCTAGCCTTGTCGGTGAGACGACGAACTTAAACGCATTGAGGTTACTAAATTGCGATCACGGCGAGTTCGGGGCGCAAACTTTCCCTTCGGGCGCTGCGGTCTCCGCTAATCTCTGGCGGCCTTATTCTCGAAATGCGCTGCGAGAGCCTGTAGCGCGGCAGCCATTTCGAGACGCGGCTTCGCGCCGAGCGCCTCGGTAATGCGAGCCTCGTGTTCCTCCGACGTTACGTGAAGTTTCGGAATCAGCGCTTCGCCCTCAGCGGTCAACACCAGCGCGTAACTTCGCCGGTCGCCCGGCGATTCGTCGCGCCGCACCAGACCTCGCGCCTCGAGTTCGTCGATCATCGCCACAAAATTGGTGCGCTTGATGCCGAGCGTGTCGGCGACCTGGGTTTGCTTCAAACCGGGATTTCGCTCGATAATGGTCAGGATCGAATATTGCGCCGGCTTTATATCGTAGGGCTCGAAAGTGTTGAAGAAATCGCGGAAAACGGCAACTTGGGCGCGACGCAGGACGTAGCCCAATCGCTCGGCGAGGGGCCCCAGGTCGACTTGGGGCACCGTATCGGCGGCCTTCGCCTTGGGAACGGGAACTGTGGATTCGATCATGACGCGGCGAAGAACATGGTTTGTTGTCCCGGATCAAGCTGACAGCGATATCATTGACCGACAAGAATAGGTATGTCACATAACAATTATAAGCCATATATAAAATGACAGGCCCCGGGAGGAGTTTGAGTATGAGCGCCGCTGAAGCCGAACAACAGCTGCCGTTCGAATTGCCGAAGTCGCTAAAGGCTGTTCGCAGCGGCGCGATCGTCCACCTCACCCTTACCCGCTCCGAGAAGCGCAACGCGCTCGACGACATCACCGTGCGCGGGCTTCGAGACATTCTTCACGTCGCTTCCCTCCGAAGTCAGCGCCGTCGTGCTGACCGGCGAGGGAGCGCATTTCTCTGCCGGGCTCGACCTCTCCGAAGTCGCCGAGGCGAAGGACCCCTATCTTGGCGTCAAGCACTCGCGCATGTGGCACCGCGCCTTCGAGGCCGATCCAGTTCGGTCCGGTGCCGGTCGTTACGGTTCTGCACGGCGCGGTCGTCGGCGGCGGTCTCGAACTGGCGGCCGCGACCCATATCCGCGTCGCGGAACGCTCCGCCTATTACGGCTTGCCGGAGGGCCAGCGCGGCATTTTCCTCGGCGGCGGCGGTTCGGTGCGCATCTCACGCCTGATTGGCGTCCCCCGCGTGCAGGACATGATGCTGACCGGCCGCACGCTGAACGCCGAGGAAGGACACCTTGCCGGCGTCTCGCAATATCTGGTCGATGAGGGTCAGGGTCTCGAAACCGCGATGAAGATCGCGGCCAAGGCCGCGTCCAACACGCTGACCACCAATTTCGCCGTGCTGCACGCACTGCCGCGCATATTTGAGAGCGACCCGACGAGCGGGCTGTTGACCGAATCACTGATGGCGGCAATCGCGGAGACCAGCGACGAAGCCAAGCAACGGCTCAAGGATTTCCTCGAAAAACGCGCCGCGAAGGTCTTACGCCAGAGACTGACCCGAACGCCGAGACGAGAGGGGAGGAATATGTCGAACAGGATCGCGTTGAGTTTCGGCCCGCCCGAGGTCGTCATCGACCGCCGGCCCGACGGATCCATGCTCGTCCGCACGACGGGGCGTCTGAAACCCTACGTGCGCGCAGTGCCGGACTGGCTCGCGCATTGGGCGCGCGAGACGCCCAATCGGGTCTTCCTCGGCGAACGCCACGGCGATGGCTGGCGCACCGTGAGTTACAGCGAGGCGCACCGGCTTACGCGCAACATCGCCCAGGCGTTTCTCAATCGCCGGCTGACGCCCGAAGCGCCCGGTCGCGATCCTCTCAGGCAACAGCATCGACCATGCGCTCGTCGGCCTCGGCGCCATGACGGCGGGCCTGCCCTATTCGCCCGTATCGCCGCCCTATTCGCTGGTCGCCAAGGATTTCGCCAAGCTGCGCTCGATCATTGAAGTCCTGACGCCGGGCTTGGTGTTCGTCAACGACGGCGCGCCATTCCAGCCAGCCATCGACGCGGTCCTCCCGCGCGACGTGGAAGTTGTCGCCGGTCGCAATCCGCCCTCCGGACGTCCTTCCTGTCTGCTCGCCGAACTGTTGCTGACCGACGCCACGCAGCGAAGTCGACGAGGCCTATGCGCGCGTCACGCCGAGCACGATCGGCAAGCTGCTGTTCACATCAGGCTCTACTGGCGCGCCGAAGGGCGTCATCAACACGCACGGCATGATGACCTCCAATCAGGCGATGGCAGTCGCACGTCAATCCGAGCTTCGGCGAGGAGCCGCCGGTGTTGCTCGAATGGCTGCCGTGGAGCCACACTTTCGGCGGCAACAACAATTTCAACCTCGTGCTCTCCAACGGCGGCTCGCTATACATTGACGAGGGTCGGCCGTTGCCCGGCGCGATCGAGAAGACGGTCCGCAACCTGCGGGAGATTTCGCCGACCGTCTATTACAACGTGCCGAAGGGCTTCGAGATGCTGCTGCCCTATCTGCACGAGGACGAGGCGCTCAGGCACAAGATGTTCGCCCGCCTGCAGTGCTTCTTCTATGCAGGCGCAGCGCTGCCGCCCTACGTGCGCACCGAACTCGAACGTCTCAGCCGCGAAACGATCGGTCACACGATCCCGATGCTGACTTCGCTCGGTTCGACCGAGACCGGGCCGAGCGCGATCAGCGTCACCGAACGCGCTTGCGAGCCCGGCGTCATTGGCGTTCCCAATACCGGCGTCGAGTTGAAGTTGGTGCCCAACGGCGGCAAGCTCGAAGCGCGACTGAAGAGCCCGAGCATAACGCCGGGCTATTGGCGTCAGCCCGAACTGACCCAGAAAGCCTATGACGAGGAGGGCTATTATCTGCTCGGCGACGCTCTGCGATTTCTCGACCCCGAGCACCCGGAGCGCGGGCTGGTGTTCGACGGCCGCGTCGCCGAGGATTTCAAGCTCGTCACCGGCACCTGGGTGAGCGTAGGACCGCTCCGCGCAAAATTCGTCGCGCATTGCGAACCGTTCGTGACCGATCTCGTCATTGCCGGACAGGATCGCGACGACGTCTGCGCGCTCGTCATTCCCAACTACGTAGAATGCCGTGGGCTCGACCCGAAGTTGGGGCCTAACGCCAGCTATGCCGAAATCGTCGCGAATCCGCGCGTGCGCGAAGAGTTTGTGCGTCGATTGACGTCGTTCAACGCCAACGCCGGCGGAAGCTCCGAGCGTCTAAAACGAATCCTGCTGCTAGAAGATCCGCCGTCGCTCGACACCGGCGAGATGACCGACAAGGGCTCGATCAACCAACGCGCCACGCTCGCGATGCGCAAAGCCGCGGTCGACGAGCTTTATGCACCCAAGGTTTCGCAGCGCGTCATCGCGTAGAATTGAGACGAACTCGACGCGCTTCGCCGCGACATTTCAGATCGAATTTAGGAGGCCGCCATGAACGTCAACGATCTCATCGCCATCGACACACACACCCATGCGGAAGTGTCGTGCCGTCAGCCCGCAGACGCCTTCTGGCAGCCGTTCGAGCAGGCCTCGGCCAAATATTTCAAGTCGGGACGGCGTCCGACAATCCCGAGACGATCGACTATTATCGCGAGCGCAAGATCGGGCTCGTGATGTTCACCGTCGACAGCGAGTTCGAAATCGGCAACCGCCGGATCTCCAACGACGAGGTCGCGGAAGCCGCGGCCGCCAACAGCGACATCATGATCGCCTTCGCCTCCATCGATCCTCACAAGGGCATCATGGGCGTGCGCGAGGCGCGCGATCTCATCAAGGCAGGCGTCATCAAGGGCTTCAAGTTCCATCCGACGTTGCAAGGATTTTTCCCGAACGACCGCATGGCCTACAAGCTCTATGAGGTGATCGCCGAGCACAAGCTGCCGGCGGTTTTCCACAGCGGCCATTCCGGAATGGGCACAGGAATGCCCGGCGGCGGCGGTCTGCGCCTCAAATATTCAAATCCGATCCACCTCGACGATGTCGCCGTGGACTTCCCAGATATGACGATCATCATCGCGCATCCGTCATGGCCCTGGCAGGACGAGGCGCTTGTCGGTGTGTCTGCACAAGCCCAACGTCTACATCGATCTCTCGGGCTGGAGCCCGAAATATTTTCCGCCGCAGCTCATTCAATATGCGAACACGCAATTGAAGACGAAGATGCTGTTCGGCTCGGATTTCCCGTTGATCCATCCGGATCGCTGGATCGCCGATTTCCAGGCGGCCGGCTTCAGGCCGGAGGTTCACGATCTGATTTTGAAGCAAAACGCCATTCGGGCGCTGGGCCTCGGACCGGCTACGTAATAGGCGCGCCGGCATCCACGAGCACAATATGAAGCCGCCGCGGACCATGTGCACCAAACAACAATGTCTGTTCGATGTCGGCGGAGCGCGACGGCCCTGTAATAAAGTTGAGCGTGCGGGGCATCTTGCCCGCTCCGTAGCGAGCGCGGACGCGTTCGAACACGGTTTCGAGATCGCCCACCACGTCTTCTGCGTACAGCACGACAATATGGCTGTCGGGCAGAAAGTTGAGCGTGGTAGGATTGTCGGTCCCTGAAACAAGCGCCAACGTGCCTGTCTCGGCGACGGCCGCCAGCGCCGCGCTAACTGCGCTCTGGTCGTGCCCGTCGGAAGCGCCCTTCGTGACTTCCAGCGCGGTGTTGCCCCACGGCATCGCCTCCAGCCGCGCGTCGGCGCCCACGCGGATAATCGCCGGCAAGCTTAACTCACGCAAGAAGTGTGCAACCTCCGCAGGTACCTCCGCGGAGGAGGCGACAACTGAGAGACTTGCGCCCGTGCGTTCGACTTCAGCGCAAAATGTCGTCACCTTCGCCCCGGCGTCGCCCTGTCCACGCGCGGGTATCACGCCCGCGGGATGCTGTTCGAGCCGAGAGCGGACCGCGTCAAGGCGCGGCGTCTCAGCACCCGTGACATGCAGCGAGCGGCGAATGGTTGCGAATATATCGTCGCGCGCGCTCACTGGGTCGCTCCGCTTCTGGCCCGCCATTGCGCCTGAAACGTAGCGCCCTGCGGAGCCGGAAAATCGCGTTGTTGCGTCCAGCCTCCCGCGAAAGGCAACCGGGAGAAGCGACCCTTGCTGCGACCCAGCAGCGACAGGGCGCGCATCGCCACGTCGGTTGCGAGACGATACAACCCAGGACGCGTGGCAAAGAACGCCCAGAAGCCGATGCCGTATCGCACGGCGGCGGGCGAAAGATTGCGCTCGAACTCGCGCTCGCGCCAATGGCGCATCATCTTCGGCAGCGGGATGCGCATCGGGCAGACCTGCTCGCAGCGTCCGCAGAACGTCGAGGCGTTCGGCAATTGTCCGCCTTCCGTAACGCCAATCAATGAGGGCGTCAGCACGGCGCCCATTGGACCGGGATAAACCCAACCATAAGCGTGGCCGCCGATCTGATGATAGACGGGGCAATGGTTCATGCAGGCCCCGCAGCGGATGCAACGAAGCATGTCCTCGAATCCGGTGCCGAGCATCGCGGAGCGGCCGTTGTCGAGCAGGATGACGTGATATTCTTCGGGGCCGTCGGGGTCGCCGGCCCGGCGCGGGCCGGTCGAAAGCGTCGTGTAGACCGACATGTCCTGCCCGGTCGCCGAGCGCGCCAGCACGCGCAGCAATTGCGATGCATCGTCGAGCGTCGGCACAATCTTTTCGAGCGAGGCGATCACGACATGAACCCTAGGCAGGATCTGCGTGAGGTCGCCGTTGCCCTCGTTGGTGACGATGATCGAAGAGCCGGTCTCCGCGATCAGGAAGTTCGCGCCAGTTACGCCGATATCCGCGGTCAGAAATTTGTTGCGCAGCACGCCGCGGGCTTCCGCCAGCAGTTGCTCGGGCCGTGTCAAGTCGCGGTCCGCCGGCAGGTGGACATGCGCCTTGCGGAAGTCCGCCTCAATGTCGTCGCGCGTCACGTGGATCGCCGGCGCGATGATGTGTGAGGGAGCCTCGTGGCGAAGTTGAATGATATATTCGCCCAGATCGGTCTCGACGGCCTCGATGCCCTCGGCTTCTAGCGCCTGATTGAGCGCGATCTCCTCAGAGATCATCGACTTGCCTTTTGTGACACGCTTCGCTCCGCGCGCCATGCAGAGGTCGAGGAAAATCTGTCGCGCCTCCGCCGCGTCACGCGCGTAATGCACGAAGCCTCCAGCCTCCGTCACCTTGCGCTCATAGGCTTCGAGATAAAGATCGAGATGGGCGAGCGTATGATTCTTGATGTCGCGCGCGCTGTCACGCAGCGCCTCGAATTCCGGCAGCCGCTCGACGGCGGCGCTGCGGCGCGGGATGAAATTGCGCGCATGGACAAGCGCGCGCTGCAGGCGCGCGTCTTCGAGCGCCTCGTGGGCATTCTCTTTGAAGCGCGAAGTTGTAGCGACGGCGCTCATCGCGTCACCTCCTCCGCTTCGCCGATCGCCGGAACGTCGGTCATGTCAGCCAGCACTTCGGCGATATGACGCGCTTTGACGCGCTTGCCCTGCCGCTGCATTTTCCCGGCCATGTTCATCAAACAGCCGAGATCGCCGGCGAGCAGCGTATCCGCGCCGCTGCTCTCGATGTTTTGGCATTTCTCGCCAACTATCGAGCCAGAGAGCTCGCCAAACTTGACCGCGAACGTGCCGCCAAATCCGCAACAGGTCTCAGCGTCCGTCATTTCGACGAGCCGCAAGCCTTCGACCGTTGCAAGTAGCCGGCGCGGCTGGCTCTTGACGTCCAACTCACGCAACCCTGAACAAGAGTCGATGATAGGTGACGACGCCGTCATAGCTTGCGTTGACCGAGGCGACGCCGAGTTCGTCGACCAGGAAACTGATCAGTTCGTGACACTTGGCCGAGAAGGTTTCGGCCTTTATCGCCATCTCCGGTTCGTCCTTGAACAGCTCTGAATAGTGTTTGGCGATCATGCCGCCGCAGGAACCGCTCGGCGCGACAACATAATCGCAACCTGCAAACGCCTCCATGTTCTGGCGTGCGATGCGTTTCGTATCGGCGCGGTCGCCCGAATTGTAGGCGGGCTGTCCACAACAGGTCTGCGACGGCACGATCACCCGGCATCCCGCGTCTTCGAGCAATTTTACCGCTGCGAATCCGACGCTCGGGCGGATCGTATCGACGAGGCAGGTTACGAACAGGCCGACACGCGGCGGCGTTTTCTTATTGTCGACCATGCGGGACGGGAGCCTCCTCCAAGCGGCGGACATTGGACCAGCGCCCTCTTGCTTTCAAGGCTCGGCTGCCGGCTGCCGCGAGTTTCGAAATTCGGAGCGCTCGGGCGAGGGGCCGCCCTTGTCCAGCAACGGCCTCACGCCTAAGCTTGAGGCATGGTCCCCGATCTCGCCACGCGCGTCTATAATCACACGTTCCGCATCGATCCGATCGTGCGAACGCTGCTCGACACGGATTTCTACAAGCTGCTGATGGCGCAGATGATTTGGAAACTGCACCGCAGTCGGCGGGTGACGTTTCAGCTCATCAACAGGTCGATCGATGTTCCCCTTGCCGATAGCGTCGACGAGCGGGAACTGATCGACCAACTCGAACATGCGCGCACCCTCAGGCTCGCCAAAAATGAACTGATATGGCTGGCGGGCAACTCGTTCTATGGCGCGAGGCAAATTTTCGAGCCGGGGTTCATCGAGTTCCTCGCCAACTTTCGCCTGCCCGAATACGAACTCACGCGCCGCGCCGGCCAATATGAACTTCGTTTCGAAGGGCCCTGGATCGAGACCACGATGTGGGAAATCCCGGCGCTCGCAATCATCAACGAACTCCGGGCCCGTGCGGCGATGCGTTCGATGAGCCGGTTCGACCTGGACGTACTCTACGCGCGAGCCAAGGCCAAGCTTTGGAGCAAGGTCGAACGGCTGCGTACGCTCGCCAACGAAGGCCCGCTGCGCATTACCGACTTCGGCACGCGTCGGCGCCATAGCTTTCTCTGGCAGCGTTGGTGCGCGGAAGCGCTTCAGGAAGGCTTAGGCTCCGTTTTTCTGGGTACTTCCAACGTTAAGCACGCGATGGACACCGGCCTCGAAGCGATCGGAACCAATGCTCACGAGCTGCCCATGGTCTATGCCGCGCTCGCCAACAACGAAGACGAGCTGCGTGCGGCGCCCTATCAGGTGCTCACCGATTGGTCTCGCATGTACGGCGGCAACCTGCTCGTCGTACTGCCCGACTGTTTTGGTACGACTTCCTTTCTGCAGAATGCTCCCGACTGGGTGGCGGATTGGAAGGGCGCGCGACCGGATTCGAAAGCGCCAATCGACGCAGCGCGAGAATTGATCGCCTGGTGGTCGCGGCGGGGGCGTGATCCCAAGGAGAAGCTGATCGTTTTGTCCGATGCGATGGACATCGACTCGATCGAACAAGCGTCTCGGGCCCTCCGCGGTCAAGTGACGCTGTCCGTCGGCTGGGGAACCAACCTCACCAACGATTTCTCCGGCTGCGCGCCGGCGGGAGCAGACGGCCAGCTCAACGCCATTTCGCTTGTCTGCAAGGTGGTGGATGTGGATGGCCGCCCAGCCGTAAAACTGTCGGATAACCCGAACAAGGTTGTTGGCCCGATTGAAGAGATTGAGCGCTACCGGCGAGTTTTTGGCCAGCAGGGCATGAGTCCGCAACGCATCACCGTATAGCGCGCGGATTGGTCAATTTTCGAAGTCGCGAATTCGCACCTGTTCGAGCGCGCCAAGCAACTTGCCAAGCCGAGACATCGATCGGGATTTCAACGCCGCTGCGGCTTCGGGGAACTCAGAGATAACGCGACGAAAAGTCTCGCGCGGGATTTCAAGCAGCCGTGTGTCGGTTTGCGCCTTCGCCGCAGCATTGCGGCAGACTTCCGCCATCAGCGCTGTCTCGCCAATCAGCGCGCCCGGGCCGACGCGGCGCTCGCCGGCGTCGCCAGTCAGGATGATTTCGCCCTCGAGCACGAGAAACGCGCCCTCGGCCCGCTGGGCGTCGCCGAACAGCGCCTCCCCAGCCTTCAGCGCGCGTTTCTCGCAAGAGAACGCCAGCAGCTGGAGAGCCTCGCGCGGCATTAGATCAAACGGCCGTGTGCCGGCCATCCGGCGTACGTCCGATTCGAGACTAATATCCCTACGCGGCGTTTTCACGGGAGCAACTTGTATCCGCCACCGTCCGTCACAAGTAGGCGCGCCTCCGCCGGGTTGTCTTCAATCTTCTGGCGCAGGCGGTAAATGTGCGTTTCCAGAGTATGGGTTGTCACATTCGCGTTATAGCCCCAAACCTCGCGCAGCAGCG
This sequence comes from uncultured Pseudomonadota bacterium, assembly GCA_963771455.1. Classification (GTDB taxonomy): domain Bacteria; phylum Pseudomonadota; class Alphaproteobacteria; order Rhizobiales; family Beijerinckiaceae; genus Roseiarcus. The sequence continues at coordinate 268,033 of CAVYTP010000006.1, read as the reverse complement.
TGTCGCGCGGGACGGCCTGACGTTCGGCCCGGTGCAGAAAGCGCAAAATCGACACTTCCTTCTCGGTAAGTCGAAGTTTTGCGCCCTTTATATCAACAAGAATCTTCATCGCTGGTCGAAAAACGTAAGTTCCGATCTGGAACTCCGCCTCCTCGCTCGCCTCATGCTGGCGCATTTGAACCCGGATGCGCGCAAGCAGCACCGCGAATCGGAACGGCTTGATCACGTAGTCGTTCGCTCCGGAATCCAGTCCGAGGATCGTGTCTGCGTCGGAATCACGTCCGGTTAACATGATGATCGGGCGCTTGAATCCTTCGGATCTGAGCTTGCTCACGGCGTCGCGTCCATCGACGTCCGGCAATCCTACGTCCATTATAATGAGGTCGGGAGGAAAAGCGGAAACGACGTCCAACGCCCGGCGGGCGTTGTCGGCCTGCTCGATCGCGAATTCCGGGTGCAGCGCAAGCTGCTCGCATAGGGCTTCCCGCAGGTCGTTATCGTCATCGACGACGAGAATACGTCTGGTCTGGCTCATGGGCTCCTTGTCGCGGCAGCTGTGTGTCAGCCGACACTATAGCAGTTCCGTGGCGTCAAGAAATGTCACAACGAACGCTCGCAAGGATTTGCGCAAAGGCCAAATTTCGCCGTTTTTCATCCACCGCGCGGCCAGATACTGGCGACCTATTGCTTGGTCGAAGCCCCTTTTTTTGAGTGCCGACGCGGTGCTTGTGGGCTCCGACTATAGTTGCGTTGATCATGGCGTAATCACTATCGGGGTCATCGGCCATGACTCTGAAAAGATTTCTCCCATAGGCCCACCTTCGCCCAACGAGAGAACCGCGTATGAACATTCTTCCAAGAGCCGAAGCGGTCCGGCAAATCGCGCCAGGACGCGCTGGTAGAAATGTCGATGCGCGCAAACCGATCGTCGCGTGGCCGTAGCGCTTCATCAAGATGTCCTTCGTCGGAGAGCCCCTCATGAATCACTGTTTTCGTGTTTTGCGAATTTCTTAGATGTGAGGGCGGGCTAGCCTTCAAGTCTATTGTTTAATTGAATGTGAGGAGAGGTTCCGAGCATTGATCTGCGTAGAAAAAATGGACTGAACTGTGGATACACGTGGGACAGTTTTGCATGCGCAGATCCCTATTGGGATTCTCGCTGCAAGATCAATGCGCAATGGATCTGTTGGTAAGATCGTCTCGAATAAAAAGGTTGGACCGCAAGTGCGCGACTTCGAGCTGAAACGACGCGCTCACTTTTCGTTGTGGAAATAGTGGTGCCTCGCGCATAAGGGGGGAGCAGTCCGATGCCAGCGAAAAAGTTGTGCACAGTGCCTCACAAATGGTTGGTCACCGCAAAACCCGAAACTCAACGGCGTATTCAACGAAGCAAATTGACGTATTCGTTGAGCAGTCGCGGGCTTTCGGGACGAGCAGCGGCAGTGAACGACGCTCGCTCATCTAGTGGACAAAAGGGGTCCGAATCCAACCAGCCAAGCGGCAGATCAGAACAAAGTTACGTTCGGCGTGGCTTTGAAGTTCGCCGAGCTTCAAACATCCAAATTAGCCACATTGAGGGCATTCTCTTGAATGAACTCCCTGCGTGGCTCGACCACATCACCCATCAGCTTGACAAAAATATCGTCCGCTTCGTCAGCCTCACGAATTTTCACCTGGAGCAATGAGCGGGCGTCGCGGTCTAAGGTGGTTTCCCAGAGCTGATCCTTATTCATTTCACCAAGACCCTTGTATCGAGACACCGACACTCCTTTGCGACCGGCCGCGTGGACCGCAGAGACAAATTCAGTGGGACCGGACACGATTGTCTCTTCGTTCCGGCGCAGGAATACAGCGGGTCCCGCAAACGCTTCCGACAAAATCTTGGCATGCTCGTCTAGTCTTCGCGCCTCGACGGAGCCGATCAGACCCGCATCTAGAATAACCGCTTGCTTAACGCCCCGGACATTACGAGCCAGCACATACCCGCCAGCCTCTGCAAGACACGACCAAGACCGCTCAATTTCGTCCGAAATTGCATTCATTCGGTCTGCCAACTCTTGTGCGAGTTGCTGAGCTTGCGGATCATCAGCAGTTGCTAACGGTCTGAGGGCTCCAATGAGTGCGGCCTGCTCGACCGCATCACGATTATATCGCGAATGTAGACCGCCGAGCAGACGGCGCAATGCGCGGGTCTCATCCACTAGGCGCGACAAATCTGCGCCCGCAAGAACTTCGCCATTCGCGAGCCTCAGGGCTGCGCCATCAAGGCCTGTAGATACCAGATAGTCCTCCATTGCGCGCTCATCTTTCAGATACTGCTCTGACGAGCCGCGCTTCACTTTGAACAAAGGCGGTTGCGCAATAAAGAGGTGGCCATTTTCGATCACTGGCCGCATTTGGCGGAAGAAAAACGTCAACAGGAGCGTTCTGATGTGAGAACCATCCACATCCGCGTCTGTCATAATAATAATCTTATGATATCGAAGCTTCTCTATGTTGAAATCATCGCGTCCAATTCCAGTGCCTAGCGCCGTGATTAACGTGCCGACCTGATCGCTCGATAGCATCTTATCAAAACGCGCGCGCTCAACGTTGAGGATCTTTCCTCTTAATGGCAATACAGCTTGGAATTCTCGATTTCTGCCTTGTTTTGCAGTGCCACCTGCCAGAGTCTCCTTCAACAATAAAGATCTCGGATTTTGACGGATCGCGTTCTTGGCAATCCGCTAGTTTCCCGGGCAAACTCGCAACGTCGAGAGCGCCTTTTCGCCGGGTAAGTTCGCGCGCCTTGCGAGCGGCATCGCGTGCCTGCGCTGCTTCGAGTACTTTGCCAACGACATGCTTTGCGTCCGCGGGGTTCTCCTCGAACCATTGCTCGAGCTTTTCATTGACGAGGCTCTCAACCGCAGGCCGCACTTCGGAGGATACAAGCTTGTCTTTGGTTTGGGACGAGAACTTAGGATCCGGAGCCTTGACGCTCAATACGCAAGTTAGGCCCTCCCGGCAGTCATCGCCCGTCAGGTCGATTTTTTCCCGCTTGTTGAGGCCGCTCTTCTCTGCATATCCCGTCACCTGTCGGGTGAGGGCGCTCCGCAGACCGATCAAATGGGTGCCACCGTCGCGTTGTGGAATGTTGTTTGTGAAAGGCAGCACATTCTCATGGTAGCTGTCGTTCCACCACAGCGCGATTTCCACGCTGATGCGATCGCGCTCCCCCTTTATCAAGATCGGACCCTTCAGAAGGGGCGTCTTCGTTCGATCGAGATAGCGGACGAAGGCTTCTAAGCCGCCCTCATAGAACAACTCTTCTCGCTTCACCTCTGGGCCGCGAGCGTCCGTCAACACGATCCGGACCCCCGAATTAAGAAACGCCAGCTCTCTGAGCCTATGCTCGATTGTGGAGTAGTCGAACTCCACCATCGTAAATGTTTCCGACGCAGGCGTGAAAGTAACCTCCGTGCCGCGCTTTGGCTTGCCCTCAAACAGTGGTGCGTCGCCAACTATTCTCAGGCTTTCTATTACATCGCCGTGACGAAATTTGATCGCATGCTCTTTGCCGTCACGCCAAACGCGAAGCAGGAGCTCGTTAGAGAGCGCGTTCACGACGGATACGCCTACGCCGTGCAAGCCGCCCGAAACCTTATAGGAATTTTGGTCGAATTTCCCGCCTGCATGCAATTGAGTCATTATAACTTCTGCGGCCGATACACCCTCTTCGGGGTGTATGTCCGTGGGAATACCGCGACCGTCGTCCGTGACCGTGCAAGAGCCGTCGGCGTTGAGCGTTACAGTGACCATTTTGGCGTGGCCAGCTAGCGCCTCGTCGATCGCGTTATCGACGACTTCGTAGACCATATGGTGCAGACCCGAGCCATCGTCGGTGTCCCCGATGTACATTCCAGGCCGCTTGCGCACCGCGTCGAGACCTCGCAAAACTTTAATCGAGTCGGCGCCGTAGGCGTCGCTGCTCGCCTGCGCATTTGCGTTTTCCGCCTCAAGCGTAGTTTTGGTATCGTCCATGCGTCTCCGGCTTATGGTTGCGGCGCGCCGGGATCAGCGCACGATTCGTTTACCGCAGATTATAGCCCGTAAACATGAGCCCACGCATAGGTTTTCGTACAAATCGGCCTCGACCGATTGCGCTGGCGCGGCGATGATCCGGCCGATGATTCGTGAGCGCAGCATCTGCGGTCACAATCCGTCTGCAATCTGAGGAGCGCGGCGCTTGCGCGACGAAATCAACGAGCCGCTCAAAAAAGGCCCGGAGCCTGCGCCGAGTCGTCTGGCGCTTCGCCGCACGGCACTGGTCTGGGGCTTCATTGCCGCTGCGTGCGCTCTGGGAGTTGCTGGCCCGTGGCTACATCGAATCGGCGACTCCTATTCCCGTAGCCCTTTGACCATTGCACGTGTTGAATCGGACAACGTTGTGCGGCAACTGCCGAAGTCTCAAAACGCCCAGGAAGCCTGGATCACCCCACCCGGCAGCACCGCTTTCGCTACCGGTGAGCAGGTGGAGAAAGCTAGTGGCGTAAGGGTTACCAGAAACGGCGGCGGCGGCCCATCGGGGGCATTAATTATTGATGTCCCTCAAGCCCTTGGAGTTCAGGTTAGCGCCCGCTCCGGATGCCCGACTTGTAGAGAAGTCAAAATACGGGGACGTGCCGCGAATCGGAACCGATGGATCGCGACCGGAAGATGTTTATGCCCGACCGGTAGTGGAGGTCATGAAACTGCGAGGCGCGCCCCGAGTAGCGATCGTCGTGGGCGGTTTGGGCCTTGATCGTGCGGCAACACAGGCTGCCATGATGCTGCCTTCGTCAATTTCACTTGGGTTCGCTCCCTATGGAGATGACCTGAAAGAGCTTGTCGCGGGCGCACGTAACGCAGGTCACGAAATCATGCTCCAAGCTCCAATGGAGGGATTTGGCGAAACGGCGACTGGCCAGCGCACACTTACTTCTGTTTCGAGCGAGGAAAGTAATCGTGACACCTTAAAATGGATGATGTCACGATTTCCAGGCGCGATTGGCGTCGAGAATTATCTTGGAGGCAAGTTTACGTCGGACTCCAAAGCATTCGCGCCAATCCTGGCAGAAATCGCATCTCGGGGTTTGCTCTATCTTGATGACGGCTCGTCTCCACGTAGCCTCACTCTTTCGCTCGCGGGCGGACTAAATCTGCGCGCTGCTCAAGCCGACGTCGTCATCGATGCGATGTCGACGCCGGAGGCGATTGAGACAGCCTTGGGCAAGCTTGAAACTGTCGCGCGGCGTGAGGGCGAAGCAATTGGAGTAGCGACCGCGCTGCCAGTGACCCTTGAACATCTTGAGCATTGGGTGGCGGCACTTGAGGCGCGCGGAATCGCCCTTACACCTGTCTCTGCGCTAATTGGCAGGAGTTCGGTCCGCAGCGCCAATGGCGCTCCTTAGTCGTCGACGCGACACAACTTACGATATCGAAGAACCTCACATTTGTAGCTGGGATCGGAGAAAGGGCGCGCTTGCAAGAGAAATCTCATTATCGCAGATGCGTAGGCATCGCGCTTATTAATAGCGTCGGCGATGTGTTTATAGGTCGTCGCAAGAAGGATCGGGGCTCGCCAGCGCTTTCGGGGCATGACTGGCAAATGCCACAAGGAGGCATCGACGAGGGCGAGAGCTCCCTGGAGGCCGCAAAGCGCGAGCTGTACGAGGAAACGAACATCAAAAATGTCAGTCTTGTAGCGGAAGCGCCGCGCTGGCTGACTTACGATCTCCCTGACGAGGCCGCAGGGCGTTGGGGCGGCCGCTATAAAGGACAGACTCAGAAGTGGTTTCTATTTCGTCACGACGGCAACAACAACGAGATCAATATTCATTTGCCGGGAGGGGGCAAGCATAACGCGGAATTTCGCGAATGGCGTTGGGAGCGTTGGGAGGTGTTGCCCGATCTAGTCGTTCCCTTTAAACGCCAAGTCTATGTGGAAATCGTGGGATTATTTGCACGAACTGCACGGGAATCCGGCGGCTTACCTAGGCCCGCCCCTTAGCAGGGGGTTCGGACTGGGATGGCTGAGTTCCAAGCAGTAGCATGGCTATTTCGAAGCCGGAAACCAGCAAAAGTGAGCGGGATTGACACAATAAGTTCCTGAGCGAGCGGGTCATTGACCGGTGGCGGAAGTCACAGTTGCTTTTGCTTCGGACGCAAAGGCGTATGCTCCAATAGAACCGTAAGGGGTAAGCGAAGTAGGCAGACCTTCTGCTTCGGACTTGGTCGAGAAAACGTGAGCCCCTCGTAGGGGGCGTGGTTTTGTTGAGCTCGAGGGCAAATCGGCGTCGCGCGATGGCGGAAGAGGGGCGGAAAGTGTGGCTGCCTTCGCGATCATTTCCGACCGATCGGGCGGGTCAGAAGCGTAAGCCTCTGCCATCGCCAACGCGTTATGGGGTAATCCTCTAATGCCCTTTGTGATTACTTCAGGCACCTGCCCACGTTTCAAAAGGGCAAGGATTAGATCTCGGTTTCCCATGGATGTAGGTGGACCGACAGTTGCACTAAAGAATTCCGGAGGCCGAGCTGACGCAATCTCCGGAGACTTCGAGTACCCCGGGGCCCCTGAGAAATTTGCATCGACGGGACGCAAGGTCGGCAGGTCCTGCGGTCGCAGCGGGGGGAGCGGCGTCGTGGCAGCCGACAGGTTAATGAGGTCCGGCGGTTTGCGAGGTGGGAGAGGAGCGATGAATTCTGCAGCAACGGGTCCACGCAACGTTAAATCTGCGCCAGCATCCGATGTAGCCGACTGAGCGTCAACATCGGCGACGGTTGGTGGTGAATTAGGCGCTGGCGGTGGCGCGCTTGTCGGGGCAACCCGAGCCTCGGGCATTGCGACGTAAAAGCTGCTGCCGGATCGACCCCTCCCCACCGGTGAAGACGCGATCATGCTGGAAGATCCGTCAGCGCTTTCATCTGCATCGTCCGAGCCGCCACCGTGAGGGCCGCCGAACAGCCACGCGAACAAATTGCCGCCATTTGCATTGGCGGGCAGCACATCGCCGCCGCGCGCCTCGATCTCCGCGCGCGCGAGATCGTATCCGGACATAGGCTGCCCGTCAGAAGGAATGAAAACAGTCTTGCCGTCAGGAAACAGACGAGCCAATTGATCGCGGTTCATGCGAGGCCAATAACGCACTGTGCCGCTGTCGATATGAACCCAGGGCGTAATGCCGATCGGATAAAAGCCGACGCCGCCGGCTTGCATCCGCATCGCGATGTCTCGGATACTTCCGGTTCCAACATCGACGAAATGGGCGTCAATCGCCTTGCCCGCCATGTGTTGCGAATGCTCAGCGACCTGTCGGGAACGGCGTCTTAGCATGGCGTTGGTTTGCGGCGACCGATACCCGGACAGGACATCGATCGGCTGACGAGAACCCGATTCGCGATAAACTTCCCAAAGAATGTCAAACAGTTTTGGGTCCATCTTGGTCGACTCATTGAGCCGCCAATCGCGCAGAAACCAATTGAGTTTCTCTAGCACCGCCATGTCATACGACCCATTGACCATGTAGGTAAAAGAGCCGGACTTGTTTGTATGATCGTCGGACAGAGAAAGTGTGCGAGTGTCCCCGTTCGCTATTGCGGATTCTGTTGCGGTTGGCATCGCCGCAATCGCGATGAGGAACATTCCGACCAATGCACGTCCAATCGCGCCCGCGCCTTCGCGTTTAGCCGACCTAATGTGCACCTGCCCCAAACCCCCGATATGTTCACCTCTGCCGACTTGCGGAGTTTGCCCCGTCCGAAGCCAGGAAGGTCAAAGCGCGGCACTGCAATTCGAGTGTCACCAAAAAAGCATAGCAGCGAGAATAAGCGCTGTTGAGAGCCTATAAACTGAACCCCGTGCCATTTCAATCTTGACTAAGATGGGAAAGGCTAGCGGCAACTTTTGCCGTCAACCCGTAAATGTCATCTCGCTCTTCGAGCGTTCCATCTTCATCGGCAGAAACGGTAAAATATTCAATGTGGATCGGCAACGTCTTTGGCAAGAACACCCAACGTTCAGTCGGCCCAAAGAGACTCTCGACCTTTCCTTCCGACCACCCCTGTCCTTCGCCGCCCATCACTTCCGATGCCAAGCGAAGCGGCGCCTCGACCCGAATACACCCATGGCTGTAGGCGCGACGAACAGTCGAAAAAAGTCCGTGTGAAGGCGTATCGTGTAGGTAGACCGCATGTTCGTTCGGAAACATAAATAGTAGGCGACCGAGTGCGTTACCCTCCCCTGGGGGCTGCTCCACGAAGATCTGTCCTCCGACGCGCTTTACAGTAAAGCCGTGCTGCTCAAGGTATGAAGGATCGCCGGCCGCCTTTGGCAACATTTCTTTGCGCACGATCGATTCCGGGACTCGCCAGATCGGGTTGACGAGCAAGTACTTCACGGTATTTGAGAAAATCGGGGTCGGAGTGTCAGGCTTACCTACAATGACCCGCATTGTGTCTTCCGCGATGTCGCCGCGGTACAGTCGCAGCGCATATTCAGGAACGTTGATCTCGAGTCGTGTTAATCCGAGCTCTCGTGGTTCCCAGCGCCACATTTCCATGTTGGCTTCTATTTTGGCCCGCTGTTGCCCGGCTAAATCTGAATAAAAGGCAGCTGGGATGATTGGCGCGGTTCCCGCGAGTCGTATTATCCTTCTTCGGGAGGGTTGCCTTGCGTCGATTTGAGTTTTTGCATTCTCAAGCGTTGCGGTTTCGGCGACAATGCCGGGTTTGGTTACGAGCAGATCGGTCAGCTTTTCTTGTAGGCGCTGGTAGGCGGGGTGCTGTGGATTAAATTCATGTAGGCGTTGCCCGGGGTCGATGGCGATTGCGACCTCGATTAGGGCCTTCAACGGGTCAGCCACTTCGAAAGTTGGAGTAACAAGAGGTGAGATGGATGAAGGCGCAATACGCGCGCCAGTCGCCTCTAACGCGTAGGTGACCGCAGCTAGTGAGAGCGAGACCTCAAGTTGGGCAGCCCGGTCTGGCGAAGAGACCGAGACGTCGTCCGTCGGGAGGTTCAACCCGCGCAGAGACAGACCGTCTTCGGCCGCTCGCATCAACCGATTCAAAAGCGAATGCCCTGCTAGGTTAAGGCGGCCGCCATCGATCCAAATCGGAACAAATTGTCGCGCCACATAAAGGGCGCGTACCGCTTCGCGCGCACCGCGCCAATCGCCGGCGCCGAGGGCCAGCAATTTTTCTTTGCGTCCAATGAGATCATCCAAAGCGAAGGGAAGTCGATCCGCGATGCTTGCCTGAGAATTGCTGCTCAGCGGAGCGGCGACTTCGGGCGGGAGCGGAGGGTATATAAGCGCACCAGTGGTCGAAGCGGTCATTCCGAGCGGCGAAAAGTCGAGCGAGCTATTTGATGCTGCAATAGTAAGGATTTCGCTGGCCGCCGGCGCCCCGGAAGCCCCTGCTCTCCCGCTCGTGCAGCTTCAGGCGCGGTAAACAACGCGGCTGCAAGGACTACAGGTATCGCCAACTTGCTCGACACAGGCATTCGAATTCCACGTGATACGAATGGTATTTTCTTGGTGATCACAGCATTGTTGAGATAACGCAGAAGTCCCACCGCCCGACCACAGGGCTTTACGCCGCGGCTTCACCTAACATTTCCGTCTCGATTCCGATCTCTTTCATCTTACGGTATAGTGTTGATCGGCCGATGCCTAGCTTGCGCGCCATTTGCGACATTTGCCCCCGGTAGTGGGAATGCGCGAAACGGATTAGCTCGGCTTCGACGTCCTCAATTTTGCGCACATCCCCATTGTCGTCGATCATTTTCAGAAAATTGTGATCGCGCAGGGAGGCCCGATCGCCTTCGATTGCGAACGCGGTGAACTCGGAACGTTCGGCAATCAGCGTCGGCGCTGGGGGCACCCGGATCTCGAAGCCGTCGACTTGGGCAGCAATCTGGGGAAACTCCGCGATAGTAAGTTCGTCGCTGTCCGCAAGAACCACTGCGCGGAAAACCGTGTTTTCGAGTTGACGAACGTTTCCCGGCCACTCGTACGCGCACAGCAAAGCCAAAGCCTCCTGCGTTAAGTCGCGAATGCGCTTGCCTTCCTCAGCGGAAAATCGCGCCAGAAAGCGGCGCGCAAGGTCCGGAATGTCAGCAACGCGGGCTCGCAAAGGCGGGAGGGTGATAGGAAACACATTTAACCGATAGTACAAATCCTCTCGGAACCTGCCGCGCTTAACGAGTTCGATTAGGTTTTGATTCGTCGCCGAAACAAGGCGGAAGTCCACTTTGACGGGACGCTTGGATCCGACCGGATCGATTTCTCCTTCCTGCAACGCGCGCAATAACTTGACTTGGGCATCTAATGGAAGTTCGCCTATTTCGTCTAAAAATAGTGTGCCCCCATTGGCCTCGGCGAACTTGCCCACATGCTTTTCGATTGCCCCCGTAAAGGCCCCTTTTTCATGGCCGAACAGCACGGATTCTACGAGGTGCTCAGGCAATGCCCCACAATTTACGGTAACGAACGGCCTGCCTCGCCGGTCCGAGCCTCCCTGTATCGCGCGTGCTAGGAGTTCCTTGCCAACGCCAGACTCACCCTCAATAAGGACTGGGATGTTAGATTTCGCCGCACGCTCGGCGAGCCTCAGCGTGCGCGCCATATTTTCGACTTTGCTGCCCACGTCACGAAATGTCAGTTCGCCGGCGCTGCGCCGGGTCGCGCGCCTCAGTTCATCTTCCAGCGCGTCGGCGCGTAGCGTATTTTTAATCGAGACCTGCAAGCGTTCGGCGCCAACGGGTTTAACAACAAAATCCTGCGCACCCGCGCGCATTGCTGAAATGACCGCTTCGATCGAACCGTGGGCAGTCTGCACTATCGCTGGAGTTGACAGCCCACGCTGGCGCATGCGGGTTAGAACTGCCATCCCGTCGACATCCGGCATCACGAGGTCAAGGATGAGCAATCTGACAGGAATTCGATCATTCGCCTCGAGTCTAAGCAGTGCGCTTTCCCCTGAGTTCGACTGACTCGACATCATAGCCAAAGCGCCGGACCATAGTTTCCAATAGGCGCCTCTGGACCGGATCATCGTCGACTATAAGTATCAGGTTGGCCATGTAGCTTCCGGGTTGGGCGGTCGATGACCTGGGCAGACTGGGCGATCACGGTAAAGTTCCCCTTAACAGCTTCCCAATTTGAAGCGCCCAGCCGCAAGTTGAACCGATCGACCAAGAAAACTAGATCTGCCAACCTTCGGAGTTGTCATCGATGCAAAACGGCACGCACGCCATCAGCGCTTCTCTTGCCTCGTCGGCAGAGGAGGCTCTCGACGCCCCGCCGCAATGGCGACTTGACGATCTGTATTCCGGTATGGATGCGCCGGAGTTCGCGGCGGACATGGCGACGGTTATAACTGAATCTAAACGCTTCTCGGCCGCCCGTCGCGGTCGTTTGGCTCAGGTGTTGGCCGGACCTGCCGCCAGCGAGGAACTCTATTCGTCTATCAAGGCATACGAGGCTCTGCAGGATTTGATGGGCAGGCTAATGTCGTATGCATCGCTTCTTTATGCTGGGGATACCGCCAATATAGCGCGCGCAAAGTTCTATGGGGATACCCAGGAGAAGATCACGGACATGTCCCGTGAACTGTTATTTTTCGAACTCGAAATAAATCGTCTTGATGACGGTCTGCTTGAACAGGCTCTGTCTTCGGCTCCTTTAGCACATTACCGGCCTTGGGTAGAAGATATACGGAAGGAGCGGCCGCACCAGTTGCCCGACGAGATTGAGCAACTGTTTCTCGAGAAATCTGTAACCGGCGCTGCCGCATGGAATTGCCTGTTTGATGACACGGTCGCCAGCCTTCGCTTTCGATTTCAGGGCGAGGAACTAACTCTTGAGCCGCTCTTGGGCAAACTCCAAGATCCCGACGAGAACCAGCGAGAAGCCGCGTCCAACTCTCTCGCGGCTACCCTCGGCGCGAATCTCCGGGTATTCACGCTAATCATCAACACTCTAGCAAAAGACAAGGAAATTTCCGACCGGTGGCGCAAATTCGACGATGTTGCGGATTCGCGCCACCTCGCGAATTGGGTGGAGCGCGCAGTCGTAGATGCGCTCGTCGCAGCGGTGACAGACGCCTATCCGAGACTGTCTCATCGCTACTATCGTCTGAAGGCGCGGTGGTTTGGCAAGGAGCAACTCAATCATTGGGACCGCAACGCTCCGTTGCCCAACGTAACGACCCGTGTGTACTCCTGGATTGAAGCCCGGGATGCGGTGTTGACTGCTTATCAAGGGTTCTCACCGCGCATGGCTGCGATCGCGAAACGATTCTTCGACGAAGGTTGGATCGATGCGCCGGTGCGCCCTGGAAAGGCGCCAGGCGCGTTTGCCCACCCCACGACGCCTTCGGCGCACCCCTATGTATTGGTTAATTACCTAGGCAAGCCCCGTGACGTGATGACACTCGCCCATGAACTAGGGCACGGCGTTCATCAGGTGCTTGCGGCGCCGAACGGCGCCTTAATGGCGCCGACGCCGCTCACGCTAGCCGAAACGGCGTCGGTTTTCGGCGAAATGTTGACTTTTCGCGCTCTCATCAAGGCCACCACGGACCCGACGCTTCGCAAGGCGATGCTGGCGTCGAAGGTAGAGGATATGCTCAACACGGTCGTGCGGCAGATTGCGTTTTATAATTTCGAGCGGAATATTCACGAGGCACGAAAGCAGGGCGAGCTTACGCCGGACGCAATCGCCGCTCATTGGATGAATATACAGTCCGAAAGTCTGGGTCCGGCGATCCGGCTAGGACCAGGCTATGAAACCTTTTGGGCCTATATCGGGCATTTTATTCACTCGCCGTTCTATGTCTATGCATACGCGTTCGGTGACTGTCTGGTGAACTCTCTCTACGCCGTGTACGAACGCGCGCACGAAGGTTTCGCAGAACGTTATTTAGGTCTCCTTTCGGCCGGCGGCTCAAAGCCATACGCAGAACTGCTAAAACCGTTTGGCCTTGACGCGAGTGACCCCGGATTCTGGAACATAGGGCTTTCGCTGATTGAATCCATGATATCCGAATTGGAAATACTGGAGTGAACCCATTGGAAAGTGGAGCTTTACTTCTTGTTCCATGCGATGGCCCCCGCAGCTTCAGGCGAGCGCCGCGATGCCAAATCGCTTCCTGGCTCGTTTGAATGAGCCGCCCATCCTGACTCTTTAACGCCAGTCTTAGCAGCTGAGGGTCAGGTGCCATCGAAGGGACATGCGGCGACCTTGCTTAGATATCGCCAGACGCGGTGATGTCTTGTATAGACGCCGCAAACGCTAGGCGCCCAGCGCTTGAGGCAAAGAATTGTTGGAGCAGTGAATTGGTAGCGCAAGGACGTTGGGCCCCCGACAGCTGGAGGGCGAAGCCAGTGGAGCAGGCGCCGGTCTACGGCGACCCTTTGGCGCTCGGTGAAGTCGAGCGGCAGCTTTCGGGCTATCCGCCACTCGTGTTTGCGGGAGAGGCTCGCAAACTGAAGCGCGCCCTTGGTAAGGCCATGGCCGGCGAGGCGTTTTTGTTGCAGGGCGGCGATTGCGCCGAGAGTTTCGGCGAACATTCCGCCGACAACATCAGGGATTTCTTCCGCGTATTTTTGCAAATGGCGGTCGTGATGACGTTCGCCGCCGCGTCGCCGATCATTAAAGTCGGACGAATTGCGGGGCAATTCGCCAAACCGCGTTCTTCGGGTGTCGAGTTGATCGACGGAGTCACCTTGCCCGCCTATCGCGGCGACATCGTCAACGATATCGACTTCTCCGAAGCGGCGCGCCGCCCCGATCCGCGCCGCCAGCTCGAGGCCTACCGGCAGTCTGCCGCAACGCTCAACCTGTTGCGTGCCTTCGCGACGGGCGGCTACGCCAACCTAGAGAACGCGCACCGCTGGATGCTTGGCTTCGTCAAGGACAGCCCGCAATCCGAGCGTTATCAAGAGCTTGCTGATCGTATAACCGAGACGCTGGGTTTTATGCGCGCCATCGGTCTGGATGCAGAAGCGCATCCGGAGCTGCGCGCGACGGATTTCTATACATCGCACGAGGCGCTACTGCTCGGGTTCGAACAGGCGATGACGCGGCTCGATTCGACGTCGGGCGACCATTACGCCACCTCGGGCCACATGCTCTGGATCGGTGACCGCACCCGTCAGCTTGCAGGCGCCCATGTCGAATACGCGCGCGGGATCCGCAATCCGATCGGCCTGAAGTGTGGCCCGTCAATGCAGGCCGACGAGCTCATCCGGCTCATCGACGTCCTGAATCCTGCCGACGAAGCGGGCAGATTGACGCTGATCACACGCTTCGGCGCAGACAAGGTCGAGGCTAACTTGCCTGCGCTGATACGCGCCGTGCAGCGCGAGGGGCGCAAAGTGCTCTGGGTTTGTGACCCGATGCACGGCAACACGATCAAGACCTCGACGGGCTACAAGACCCGTCCGACCGACCGCATCGTTTCAGAAATACGCACGTTCTTCGCCGTCCATCGGTCCGAGGGGACTTACGCCGGCGGCGTGCACCTCGAGATGACCGGAAAGAATGTCACCGAATGCACGGGCGGCGCGCGGGCGTTGTCCGAGGCGGATCTACGAGATCGCTATCACACCTATTGCGACCCGCGTCTAAATGCCGAGCAGGCGATCGAGATCGCCTTCCTCGTTGCGGGGCTGCTAAAGGAAGAGCGCCAGCTCCAGCCGGCAGTGCCGAGCGAAGCAGCGGAATAGTCAAAGAAAAAGGCGACCCGCGGGCCGCCCTTGAACTAGCCGGTTGACGTCGCCTCAGACCGACGCAGTGATCCAGCGCAGCAGCTCGCCCTTCGGGCCGGCGCCCGTCTTAGTGGCGACGTGCTTGCCGTCCTTGAAAGCCATCAAAGTCGGAATCGAGCGGATGCCGAACTGGCTGGCAATCTTCGGGTTCTCGTCGACGTTGAGCTTAACGACCTTGAGCTTGCCCTTCATCTCCGTCGCGATCTCTTCGAGCGCGGGGGCGATCATGCGGCACGGTCCGCACCACTCCGCCCAGAAATCGACGACGACCGGCTCGCTCGACTTGAGAACGTCGGCCTCGAAGCTCGTATCGGTGACCTTCGCAGTGGAAGTATCGGACATAGGTTTACTGCGCTCCTGGCGGCAAAACGCCGCGCATGACGATTAGGTAGGAAGCGCCTAACGAGTCGTCAAGCTGGCAAACTCAGAACAGCCGTCCGCCATTTGGCGCCGATTGTGAAGGTTGAATCAGAATAACTTCGCCATTCCCGTCAGGAAAGCCAAGCGTCAACACTTCTGACATGAACGGCCCGATCTGGCGGGGCGGAAAGTTCACCACTGCCGCAACCTGGCGCCCGATCAGCGTATTGGGCGTGTAGTACCGCGTGATCTGCGCCGACGATCTCTTCACTCCGATCTCGCGGCCGAAATCGATCGTCAGTTTGAATGCAGGCTTGCGAGCTTGTGGAAATGGCTCGGCGGTGATGATCGTGCCGACCCTGATGTCGACTTTGAGAAAGTCTTCGAACGAAATTGGGGCGGCTGGCGTCGATGGGTTCACTCTGCTTTCTCCGACTATTGGTGTCGGATGAGAGCCTCGGCCCGACCTTCGAAGTCAACTCCCTTTCTTGACAGTCGCCTGGGCGCCCTTTACCCGGCCGTCCATGCCGGAAATTCGCTCGCACATCCCTGTCGTCGCCGGCCTTGGCGAACTCTCGGCAGGCTATGACGTCCTGCTGTGCGATGTCTGGGGCGTCGTGCACAACGGTCGGGAGGCCTTCCCTTCGGCGTCCGACGCGTTACGCGCGTTTCGCAACAAGGGCGGCTTCGTCGTGCTGCTCACCAACGCGCCCCGACCCAATGCGCCAATCCGCGAACAGGTGCTGAGCCTTGGGTTAGCGCTGGACGCCTTCGATGCCATAGTCACTTCAGGCGACGTGACGATTTCGCTGATCGCCGACAGAATCCAAATGTGCGTCCACCATATCGGCGCCGAACGGGACCTGACGCTTTTCAAGGCGGCCTCGCTGCGCGCCGGCGCGACCGTAAAGCTCACCGACCTCGAACGCGCCGATTACGTCGTCTGCACCGGGCTGTTCGACGACAATGTCGAAACGCCCGACGACTACGAGACAGTTCTGCGCCGCGTCGCTGAACGCGGCCTGCCGTTCATCTGCGCCAACCCCGACCTCATCGTTCATCGCGGCGACAAGCTCGTCTATTGCGCAGGCGCGCTCGCTGAGAGGCTGAAGGCGCTGTCGGGCGCCGTCATCTATTGCGGCAAGCCGCATGCTCCAATCTATCGCGAGGCGCTGGGTGTCGCCGAGCGCGCGCTCGGCCGAAAGTTCGACAGGCGCCGCGTGCTGGCAATCGGCGATGGCATGCGCACCGATATCGCCGGCGCCGTCGCCCAGGGCCTCGACACGCTGTTCGTTTCGGGCGGCATCCATGTCGATGACATTCACGGCGTGGATCGAGATCGAGGTCGGCGTTGCAAACCTTGTTTGAGCGCGAAGGGGTTTGGCCTTCAGCAGCGATCCAGGCGTTGCGGCCTTGAGCGGGCGGGCAATGACCCGTTTCGTTCGCGTCGGACATGGCCTATTGCAATGCACAATGCAAAGCCAGCCGGCCAGGAGTGAGCCTTGACGCGCCTGCTGTTCCAGACCTGCTACTTCGAAGACCTGTCGGTCGGTATGCGGGAAACTCTCAGCAAGAAAGTGGAGAACGCCGACGTGATCGGCTTCGCCGAACTTTCCGGCGACCATAATCCCATCCATCTCTCCGAGCATTTCGCCCGCAAGACGCGCTTCGGCGGCCGGATCGTGCACGGGCTCTATACCGCAAGCCTGATCTCAGCCGTCATCGGCATGCGTTTGCCTGGGCCTGGCGCCGTCTACATTTCCCAGACCCTCAACTTTCGAGGGCCGGTCAAGATCGGCGACGAGATCGACGTCGTCGTCGAGGTTGTCGAATTGACCGAAAAAGGCCGGAGGGTAAGGCTCGCCTGCGAATGCCGGGTCGGCGATCTGATCGTGCTTGACGGCGAGGGCCTGCTTAGCGCGCCGCCGAGGCCGAAACCGCGAGCGCTGGCGCCTTGACCCTGTGCCGCCCCCGAGGCAGTTTCCGGCCGCGTAATTCGATAGTGACGGCTTCCGGAATTGTAGTTTGGCATTGAGCTCCCCCGATGATTTCGCGCTGCTTGTGGACCCCG
The DNA here is from genome assembly GCA_963771455.1 of uncultured Pseudomonadota bacterium. Taxonomy (GTDB): domain Bacteria; phylum Pseudomonadota; class Alphaproteobacteria; order Rhizobiales; family Beijerinckiaceae; genus Roseiarcus. Next base: position 250,811 of record CAVYTP010000006.1, on the reverse strand, counting down.
CGCATCCAGACCCGCATTTGCGGGGCGGCGTCTTCGCGATCGGCAATTTCGATGGCGTCCATCTCGGCCATCGCGCCGTCATCGAGCGCACCAAGGCGCTTGGGCGCGAGCGCGGCGTCGCCGCGGCGGTGCTGACCTTCGAGCCCCATCCCGCGGATTTTTTTGCCGGGCGGCCGATCGTCTTCCGTCTCGCCTCGCTCGACGAGAAAGTGCGGGCATTTCGCGAACTCGGCCTCGACGGCGCCGTCGTCCTGACTTTCGACGCCGCGCTGGCCAGCCACACGGCGGAAGCCTTCATCGAAGACGTGCTTGTTCGGCAGATCGGCGTCGGCGCCGTCGTCGTCGGCGCGGATTTCCACTTCGGCAAGGGGCGGTCGGGCTCGCCGGCCTTTCTCGCCCGCGCCGGCGAGCAGCTGGGTTTTGGCGTCGAAATTCTCGACAAGGTCGAGAGCGTTTCGCATCAGGAGAAAGAAGCCATTTCGTCCTCAGCGATCCGCCGCGCGCTGGAGCGCGGCGACGTCGAGGGCGCCGCGATCCGCCTCGGCCGACCCTATGCGGTCAGCGGAACCGTCATCAAGGGCCAGCAGCTTGGCCGTACCCTGGACATGCCGACCGCCAATATCGCGCTCGAGCCGACAAACCGGCTGGCCTTCGGCGTCTACGCCGTTCGCGTTCTGTTTGACGGCGTGACCCGCGACGGCGTCGCCAGCTTCGGTGTCCGCCCCACCCTCAATGGCGTCGAGCCGCTGCTGGAGACTTTCATTTTCGATTTCTCGGGCGACCTCTACGGGCGGGAACTCACCGTCGAGATCGTCGCGCGCATTCGCGACGAGCTCAAATTCGAGTCGCTCGACGCGCTGAAGGCGGAAATGGCGCACGACATCGTGCGGGCGCGGGCGTTGCTGAAGCGCTGACGGCGCTGCATTTGCCGTTTGACTGCAAATCCTCTAATGGCCCGCTCTCCGCCAAGACCCCTGATGGCTCCATCCAAATGAACGACGCGCCCGCCAACGGGCCGGACTATTCCGGCACCCTGTACCTTCCCAAGACCGATTTCCCGATGCGCGCGGGTCTGCCGCAGAAGGAGCCGGAGATTCTCGCGCGCTGGGAGAAGGACGGGCTCTATTCCGCGCTGCGCGATGATGCGAAAGGTCGTGTAAAATTCGTGCTGCACGACGGGCCGCCCTACGCCAACGGCAACATCCATATCGGCCATGCGCTCAACAAGATCCTGAAGGACATGGTTGTCCGCTCGCAGCAGATGCTGGGAAAGGACTCCAACTACGTGCCCGGGCTGGGATTGCCACGGCCTCCCGATCGAGTGGAAAGTCGAAGAGGATTTCTATCGCAAGAAGGGCAAGGCAAAGCCCGACTTCAAGGACGCCAAGGCGATTGTAGCGTTCCGGCAGGAATGCCGCGCGTATGCCGAGCATTGGCTCAGCGTGCAGCGCGAGGAGTTCAAGCGGCTCGGCGTGATCGGCGACTGGGACCACCCTTATTCGACGATGAGCTTTCCCGCCGAAGCTCAGATCGCGCGCGAGATCCATAAGTTCGCCGCCAACGGCCTGCTCTACCGCGGCTCTAAACCGGTGATGTGGAGCGTGGTTGAAAAGACCGCGCTCGCCGAAGCCGAGGTCGAATACGAGGAGCACACGTCCGACACGGTCTACGTCGCGTTTCCGATCAAAGGGTCGAGCGAGGGGGCGCGGGTCGTCATCTGGACGACGACGCCGTGGACACTTCCCGGCAACCGCGCGATCACCTACTCGCATCGCATCAACTATGGGCTCTATCGCGTCGACAAGGCGCCTGCCGGCAACTGGGCGCCGGAGGGCTCGCTCTACCTGCTGGCCGACGCGCTCGCCGGTTTGACTTTCGCAGCTTGCAAGGTTGACGCGTTTGAACGCGTCCGCGACGTCTCCGCCGAGGAACTCGCGGCGATGACCTGCGCACATCCGCTCGCGGCGATCGGATATACCTTCGACGTTCCGCTGCTCGATGGCGATCACGTCACCGACGACGCCGGCACCGGCTTCGTCCACACCGCGCCCGGACACGGCCGCGAGGATTTCGAGATCTGGATGGCCTCGGGTCAGGCGCTGACCAAGCGCGGCATCGAGACGCGCATCCCCTATACGGTCGACGAGAACAGCGCTTACACCGACGAGGCCCCTGGTTTTGCTGGCAAGCGCGTGCTCACCGACAAGGGCGACAAGGGCGACGCCAACGATGCAGTCATCAAGGCGCTTATCGAGGCCGGCGCGCTGATATCCCGCGGGCGTCTGAAGCACCAGTATCCGCATAGCTGGCGCTCGAAGAAGCCGGTGATCTTCCGTAACACGCCGCAATGGTTCATCGCGATGGACAAGCCGATCGCGGCGACGGGCGCCGCAGCGAGCGGGGCCGGCGGCGGCCTCGGCCACAATGCCGGACCGGGCCTGTCGCTGCGCGAGACAGCGCTCGAAGCGATCACGCAGACGCGCTGGGTGCCGGCGACCGGAGAAAACCGCATCCGCGGCATGGTCAGCTCAAAACCCGACTGGGTGATGAGCCGCCAGCGCGCCTGGGGCGTGCCGATCGCGGTGTTCGTGCGCAAGGGCCAGCACGAGCCGCTGGTCGACGCGGAAGTCAATGCGCGCATCGCCGAAGCTTTTGAGCGCGAGGGCGCCGACGCATGGTACGCGGAGGGCGCCGCCGCGCGGTTCCTCGGCGCGCGACTATGATCCGGAACTGTTCGAAAAGGTCGACGACGTGCTCGACGTCTGGTTCGATTCTGGCTCGACGCATTCCTACGTACTCGAAGACGCGCTGCATTTCCCGGGCCTCGCCGGGATCCGTCGCAAGGCCGAAGGCGGCGCCGACGAGGTGATGTACCTTGAAGGGTCGGACCAGCATCGTGGCTGGTTCCAGTCTTCGCTGCTTGAGAGCTGCGGGACGCGCGGTCACGCGCCTTTCGATATTGTGCTGACCCACGGTTTCACGCTCGACCAGAATGGCAAGAAGATGTCGAAGTCGCTGGGCAACCAGGTCTTTCCGCAGGACGTGATCGCCAAGTCGGGCGCCGATATCCTGCGACTGTGGACAGCAAGCGTCGACTATTCCGACGATCAGCGCCTAGGCCCGGCGATTCTCAACGGAGTCAGCGAGAACTACAAGAAACTGCGCAACACGCTGCGTTGGATGCTTGGAACCCTTGCGCATCACAGGGCTGACCTCGACATCGGATTCGAAAGGATGGAACCTCTCGACCGGCTGATGCTGCATCGGCTCACCGAACTCGATGAGGTCGTCCGCACAGCCTACCAGGAGTTCGATTATGCTCGTGTGATCGGCGCGCTGTCGCAGTTCATGAACACCGAGTTGTCGGCGTTCTATTTCGATATCCGCAAGGACGCTCTGTATTGCGAGCCGCCCTCTAGCCTTAAGCGGAGGGGCTCGCTCGAGGCTATCGATCACATCTTCCGCGCCTTGACAGTCTGGCTGGCGCCGATCTTGTCGTTTACGACGGACGAGGCGTGGGGGTCGAGATATCCGGGCGCCCGCACGGTGCATCGCGAACTCTTCCCCGAGATTGAAGACGGATGGCGCGATCCCGCGCTCGCCGCGAAGTGGGAGATAGTGCGGCGCGCGCGTCTTGCCGTGACCGGAGCGATCGAGATCGCGCGCGCGGCCAAGCAGATCGGCTCGTCGCTCGAAGCCCATCCGGTCGTCTACGTGACCGACGGCAAGACCGCGGAAGCGCTTGAAGGCGTCGACTTCGCAGAAGTCTGCATCACCTCTGACCTGACGATTGCCCTCGGACAATCGGGGCCGGAAAACGCATTCCGCACGACGGATGCGCCCGGCGTCGCGGTCTTGGTGGAGCGGGCGCGCGGCGTGAAATGCGCGCGGTCCTGGCGCTATTTCGATCCCGCCGCCGCGGACCCGGAATATCCCAATGTGACGCCACGCGACGCGCAGGCGTTGCGTGAACTCGCTGCGCAGTGAGCGGCGGTCGGGAACTGGGCGCGGCCGTCGCGGTTGCGGTGTTCGCGCTCGATCAGGCGAGCAAATTCGCTGTAGTGCACGGTTTTGCCGTCGTTGAAGCGGAGCCCCGCTCGCTCGGTCCATTCCTCGACCTTACGCTCCGGCTCAACCCCGGAATTTCGTTCAGCTTCTTTCCGCAAAACACCCAGGCGGGAGTGGCGCTCCTGCTCGCGTTCACCCTTGGGGCGACGGCGCTCCTCGGCGTATGGCTTTGGAGGACGAAAGACTTGCTGATCGGAGCCGGAATCGGAGCGATCATTGGCGGCGCCATCGGAAATGCGGTAGATCGACTGACGTTTGGCGCCGTGGTGGATTTTTTGGATCTGCACGCTTTTGGACGACACTTTTTCGTCTTCAATCTGGCTGACGCGGCGATCAATGTCGGTGTGGCGCTGCTGGTTATCGAGAGCTTGATCGGCGCGCGAGTGTCCAAGTGACTTTGACCCCAACAAAGGTTTTTGGTCATCGAATCGCCAGATTGTGGTCGATTCAAGTATAGCGGGCGAAGGCGCCAATGATTCCAGGGGATCGACTGATGTCGACTAAATTTTTGGGGCGATGCAGGCGGGTTGTCGCCGGCGCTGGCTTGGCAACGGTGGTTTCGGCTTGTGGAGGCGTCCTCGAGGCCCGCGCTTTGGACGATGGCGAAGCGCCAATTTGGACGGGCATCGGCGGAATCGTTGGCCCCATGGTCGGAATGGGTCACGATGACAAAGGCGCCATCGAATATCGCGAACATAGCAAATTGGTCATTCCGCCGAAAATGGAGTTGCCCAAGCCCGGCGCCTCAAAAGCGACGGCGGCATGGCCGACCGATCAGGAGCAGCAACGCGCCAAAAAGTTGAAGGAGCTTGAGGATGGACCCTCGACGCTTCCGTTCGGCCGCAAGACGACTCCAATCGTGAGCGCAGGCGGGGTCGTTACGATGTCGGCGACCTCCGGAATCGGCCCGAATGGCTCAGGCTGTCTGAACAATGGGGTCGCTGTGCCTTGTCCCGACGAAGGCAAGAAGGCCGGTCAGCAGTCTTCGTCGATGTCGCTGAATTGGAATCCTTTGACTTGGGTCGGCCTGCAGAAGAAACCGGAAACGGTCCTTGGACCGGAGCCAGGTCGGGACTTCCTGACCGATCCTCCGCAGGGGTATCGCGCGCCAGTCGAAGGCGTGGGCGCCAAAATTCAAAATAATTGATCGCTTACTAGCGGGGTCTGATGCTAGTGCGGATCTAGGTCTTTCTATCGGGCGTGACCGGAACGGGGCCTGGCGGGGGTAGGCATTCGCGCCGTAAAGCTGACTTGCACGATCATTGTTCGCAACGAGGTTGATCGGGTCGAAAGGGCGATTCGATCTGTCGAAGGGCTCGCGGACGAAATCCTCGTGATCGACTCTGGGTCGACGGACGGCACAGTTGCGCTGTGTGAGAAGCTTGGCGCACGGGTTATATTCAACGGTTGGTCAGGTTTCGGACCGCAGAAGCGTTTTGCCGAGGATGCAGCGGTTCACGATTGGATTCTTAATCTGGACGCTGATGAGTGGCTCTCCGCCGGCCTGAAGACCGAGTTGGCGACGCTTCTCTCAGAGACAATACCGCCAAATCGGGCGTTTCGAATGCGCCAAAGGCTTGTTTATCCCAAGCGCGAGTTGCCAGCGCCGTTTGCCTCCTATCACAATTACATTCGGTTCTATAACAGGAAAACGGCCCGCTTCCGCGACTCGCTTACGCACGACGAAGTTTTAACGAGCGGTGAGGTGATCCAACTGCAGGGGGAGATGCTGCATCGGTCGTATCGTGACGTCGCGCATATCTTGACCAAGACGCTGAATTATTACCAACTTCAGGACAAAGAAGCCAAACGTCTCGGCTTGGCCAAGTATTTTCGATTCATCTTGGAGTTCCCCTATCAATTTATAAAGTACTATTTTTTTCGCCGTCATGTCTTTGGGGGAGCCGACGGGTTTGTTTATGCTGCGGCACTCGCAATGGGACGCTGGGCGCGAATCTTCATCCTCATGGGATGGTAGTTGTCACTTGGGTTTGAGTTTGCGACGCGCTTGGGGAAGGCGATCTGGCGCTCCCGCCGCGACGAGCCGCTTACGGAACTCATCACGCTTCTCATGGATGGAGGCAATCACGTAGCCCATCGGCACCCCCAGATCGACCAGAACTGCCTCGGAAAGTTGCAGGCTCGCCTCGACGGTCTCAGGCACTGCGTCGGTAACGCCGAGCTGATAAAGGGTGCTGGCGTGCTCTGCGTCCCGGGCGCGAGCAACGATGGTCATGTCCGGACGCAATTCCCTTGCGATCTCGACCACATTCTCGTTCGACAGTGGCGAGTTCATCGTGACAACGAGCGCGCGTGCGGTCTCGATACCGCAGCGGCGCAGGAACTCCGACCTCGACGCATCGCCGAAATAAACCGGCCGACCTTCTTTGCGCGCGCTCGCCACGATGCGCGCGTCCGCATCCACGCCGATGAAGGGGATCTTGTGAACGTCCAGCATGTCGGCAATCAAAGCGCCGACTCGGCCGAACCCGACGATGATGACTCGCTGATCTTGGTCAGCAGGCGGCTCGACGAGCGCTTCTGCGGGGGTTGCGTCCCGTCGTCTTCGCGCCGCCGCGACCGCTACGACTCTGCCAATTATCGGCAGCACGAACATGGATATCGCCGCTGCGACGATGGCCGTTTGCCCCATGTATTCGTCGACGACGTCGCTCGCTACGGCCGCGCCGATCAAAACGAATGCGAATTCGCCCCCGGACGCAAGCATTACAGCGGAATCTCGCGCCGCGGCAGGAGAGGCTCCAAAGAAGCGAGCTATCGGAAACAGCGCTATCATTTTCAGCGCCATGAAAATAACGAGCGCGCTGAGCACCATAACCGGACTTCTGGCTACCAGTTCGAGATCGAGCTGAGCGCCAACCGAAACGAAAAAAAGTCCCAACAGCAGCCCTTTGAACGGCTCAATTGTGACCTCGATTTCCCGGCGATATTCAGTCTCGGCGAGCATCAAACCCGAGAGGAACGCTCCTAACGCCATTGATAGGCCGCTCGCTGCTGCAATCAATGCAGATCCGAGCCCAACCAATAGGCATGCGGCCATGAAGGATTTCAGCGTTTCTGGTCAGCGCCACCGAGTGAAATAAAGGCCTCAGTACCAGTCGCCCAACCCCAATGACAATTCCGACTGCGGCCGCTGCGGGAGCCAAAGTGAGCGCCAATTCCGCCACGGCGCCACCGTTCTTCGCGCCGGTGAGCATCGAAACAAGGAACAATAAAGGGGCGACGGCAAGATCCTGAAACAGCAGCACCGAAAAGCTGTAGCGACCGACTTGCGCGCTCAACAATCGGTATTCGGCCAGCACGGGGACGACGATTGCCGTCGATGACAGGGATAGCGCCGCGCCTATGATTACCGCTGCCGGAGCGGGCGCCCCCATAAACGAGGCTACGCCGCCAATCAGCGCGGCTGACCCGACCATCTGGGCGAGGCCCATGCCGAACACAAGTTTGCGCAAGCTCTTCAGACGCTCGAATGAGAGCTCCAGCCCAATCGTGAACATCAGTGCGACGACGCCAAAACTCGCAATGCGGTCGATCGCGGCAACGTCGGTAATCGCGAATATATCGACCCATGGCCAGCGAACCGCAAATCGGCCCAGGCCGAAAGGTCCGAGCGCTGCGCCAGCCAGCATGTAGCCAAGGACTGGACTCACATGGATGCGAAAAAATAGCGGAGCCACCACACCGGCGGTCGCGAGAAAAATCAGCGCTTCCCTGTATATCGATAGGTCGGCAATCGCGTTCAAATCGGTCCATCCATGAACTGAGATCAGCAACTTACCCCCAATCTGTGATCCGAGCCCAGCGCGCAGGTTGGCGGGAGCATGCTTTCGTGCTTATGAGTTTGCGCCACTTGCAGGAGCGCTCATGTTCGACGCCGCCAAACACGCCGAGACCCTGAAGATCATGGAATTGGCCCCAGTGATTCCGGTGCTAACGGTGCGAAGCGTCGAAGATGGACTTGCGCAGGCGCGAGCGCTTGTTGCTGGGGGTCTTTTTGCAATCGAGGTGACGCTGCGCACCGCCGCCGCCCTGGACGCGATCAAGGCGATTGCGGCGCAAGTTCGGGGGGCTTACGTCGGGGCCGGTACGATCGTGGAGCCGGAGCAAATCGGAGTGGCCGTCAAGGCAGGCGCCCGCTTTCTGGTCAGCCCAGGAGCTTCTCTAAAATTGACCGAAGCCGCCGCAGCGGCGCCGATCCCCTTCCTGCCGGGATGCGCTACTCCTTCTGAAGCGATGGAGTTGCGCGATCGGGGATTTCGCGCCTTGAAGCTTTTTCCCGCAGAAGCGGTTGGCGGCGCAAGGCTTCTCAGTTCGATTGCCGCGCCTTTACCTGATCTGATGTTCTGTCCGACCGGGGGCATCGATCTTGAGAAAGCCCTCACATATCTTGCGTTGCCGAACGTCAAATGCGTTGGCGGTTCCTGGATGTTGCCCAAGGCGGCGCTCGAAGCGGGCGACTATTCCACGGTTCAGACGCTCTCCGCCGAAGCGGCGCAAAAGCTCGCAAGGGCCTAAAGGCTGCGAAAGTATGTTCAGGCGTCTATATGATTACGTAATCGGACTCTCGCAGAGCCGAAGTGCTCCATATGCGTTAGCTGCGGTCGCGTTTGCCGAGAGTTCTTTCTTTCCGCTTCCGCCAGATCTGCTGCTCGCGCCCATGTCGCTTGCGGAGCCGAAGAGGGCTTGGCGTTTCGCGCTGATCGCGACAATCGGTTCCGTGCTCGGCGGCGTCCTCGGCTACGGCATAGGCGCTTTGCTATACGACACGCTCGGCCAATGGCTCGTGCAAGTGTATGGCTATCACGACAAGATGGCCGCTCTGAAGGAAACGTACGCGAAATGGGGCGCGTTACTCATTCTCGTGAAAGGCTTTACTCCGATTCCGTTCAAGCTGGTGACGATCGTCAGCGGACTCCTCGGATACAACTTTCCCCTATTCGTTGCGCTTTCGATCGTCACAAGGGGAGGCCGTTTTTTTGTTCTCGCTGCGGCGCTGAATCATTTCGGTGATCCTCTTCGTCTAGCTCTGGAACGCCATTTCGGCGCCTTCATCATCGTTATGCTGGCATCGGTAGTGACCGGATTTTACTTGGCCGCGCATGTCTTCTGACTTTGCTCAACCACATCCTTCAATTAGTTCGGCGCGCGATGTAGCGCTCATCGTATTCGCGCTGGCTTTCGCAACTATCGCTGGGGCCTGGATCTTCCAAGGTCTCGGCTATCTCCCGTGCGACCTCTGTTATGAGCAGCGCTACGCCTATTACGTCGGCGTTCCGGTTGCGGCAGTCGCTGCTGCCACTGCACAACGTTCCAAAGGCTTGACCGCGGCTTTTTTTATTGCACTCGGCCTAATCTTCGCCGCCAACGTCGTGTTGGCAATCTACCACTCCGGCGTCGAATTGAAATTGTGGCAAGGGCCGACCGCCTGCTCAGGCTCTGCGCTCGCCATATCATCTGGCGGTGATTTGCTCGCCGACATCGACAAAGCAAAAGTCGTTCGCTGCGACGACGTGGGTTTGCGCGTGTTCGGCTTCACACTCGCCAACTGGAATGTTTTGATCTCTCTGTCGCTTGTTGCGCTCTCCGGGATTGGCGCCCGTCAAACGCTGCGAACTGGACGCTGATCGTCCGCCCAGCGGCGGATGGGTTTGTGCGCGCTGTTTTTCCAGACTTGCACTCCGAGGCCTCCAGGCGTCGAGCCTACCTCAGCTCAACGCGACATTGAGTGCGCTCGAAGGCAATTCCTGGCCAAAACACCGCTGATAGAATTCCGCCACTAGAGTGCGCTCCAATTCGTCGCACTTGTTGAGGAAGGTTAGGCGGAACGCGAAACCCACGTCTTTAAAAATCTGCGCGTTTTCTGCCCAGGTAATAACGGTGCGCGGGCTCATGACGGTCGAAAGATCGCCATTGACGAAGGCGTTGCGTGTAAGATCCGCGACGCGCACCATCTTGTTTATAACGTCCTTGCCGTCTTTGCGCGCTTTGTAGGCCGCAGCCTTTGCAAGAACGATGTCGACCTCCCGATCGTGCGGAAGATAATTGAGCGTCGTTACGATCGACCAGCGATCCATTTGGCCCTGATTGATCTGCTGCGTTCCGTGGTAGAGCCCCGACGTATCGCCTAGGCCAATGGTGTTGGCTGTCGCGAACAAACGAAACCCGGGGTGCGGACGAATCACCCGCCGTTGATCGAGCAGCGTCAGTCGTCCGGCAACTTCCAGCACACGCTGGATCACGAACATCACATCCGGTCGGCCGGCATCGTACTCGTCGAAACAAAGAGCAATGTTATTCTGCAGCGCCCAAGGCAACATACCGTCGCGGAATTCGGTAATCTGCTTGCCGTCCTTCAGCACGATCGCGTCTTTGCCGACGAGGTCGATGCGGGACACATGGCTATCGAGGTTTATGCGCACCATGGGCCATTTCAGGCGGGCCGCTACCTGTTCAACGTGAGTGGACTTGCCGGTGCCATGATAACCGCTGATGAGGACGCGGCGATTGAACGCGAAGCCGGCGAGAATCGCCAGTGTCGTTTCCCGATCGAAGATATAGTCGGGGTCTAGATCGGGGACGTGCTCGTCAGCTCGGCTGTACCCCGGTGCGATCATGTCAGAGTCGATGCCAAAAGCTTCCCGCACCGAAATCTGCGCGTCTGGAGGACCAGCCGTCTCGGTGGCGTTCTCCTCGGCGACTGCAACGGAATCGACTTTCATAAATCCTCCAACCGAACCGAACCACGCTGGCCGTCGGAAGGCTGCGTGGACTCGACGGACCTCTCACTTTTAGCCAGGGTTACGACCGTTGCGGTGATCGCTACACGAGCTTGTTCGACTTCAGATAATTATAAGCCTGAATGATTTCACGCAATTTATCTTCCGACGAACGATCGCCGCCGTTGGCGTCCGGGTGATTGCGTTTGACCAATTCCTTATATCTCGCCTTGATCGACGTCACCGTGGCGCTTGCGTCGAGTTCGAGCGAAAGCAAAGCTTTCAACGCGAGCGCGTTGTAACGAGGCGCTTGTTCCTGGACCCCTCTAGTACGATGCAGGCCGCGCTTCCGTAAAGTACGCGCTTCGGCGAAAACGGTTTCGTCGACGTTGGAGCCTTGGCGAGTGTTCGCACGGGCGCCCATTTTCCACGTCGGACGGTGACCTGTGATTTCCGCCTCCCGGTATTTTTCCAGAGATTGGTCATCCATCCCTTTGAAGTAGTCGTACGTCGCGTTGTATTCGCGCACATGTTCCATGCAGAACGTGTAGAACTCCCCTTCGTGATCCCGACCCTTCGGCGCCCTGTACACGCCGGGAGCGGCGCAACCGGGATGGGCACAGGGTACCTTTTCGACAGCCTTCTGAGGCGCAGCGGCGCGTCCGCGAGCCTTGACGCGGATTCGATCGAAAAGGGGCGAATTGAAGTCCATGATCCTAAAACCTGTCCCGCCTATACGTCGCTGTAGCGCTAACGCTCCAAAATTCGACACTAGCCACCGCCCTTGGCGGAAAACTTCCCACAAGCCTTGGGGCTGACGAATCCCGGCGACGTCGAGCCCGCCAGTTTGGCAAGTTGGAGCCGTCAGGGCAAGGTTGGACATTTCCGCACCCTCTCCACCTTGCGGCGCAATTCCGGAAAACTGCAGCTCTTGCTACAAAAATATTCTATATCACCGAATGCTTAGGTCGCGCCCATTCGCGGGTTACGTGGTCGCATTTCCGTCATTTCGCAAGATCGATACTGGTCTTTGGCCGAAGGATGGATCGCACCTCGTCGATTCAAAGTCGGCAAAAAGGCTTGACGGATTCAATGAAGATATCTACTTACTTGTTCATGGTTTGTTCTGGAGAAATGCGATGGGCTCCGCGCAATCGCAAATGCTTGATCCCCGACGGCGCGCTCAGGTTGCGGGCAAACTGGGCGCGGATTGGGCTAATCGCTTAGCCCCTGTCGAAACGCGACGAGGACGTGGCTCGAGTTCCAACTTATCAGGTCGCTTCGAGGCTTTCTCGCGGGAGACGTTCGACGACGGTTGGGACCGCGAAGAGGAAACGCCCTTAGCGACGCACGTCACGCTCGAGCGGCCCCGCAGCTTGATCACGAGAAATGACTCTCCCGACCTTCCGTTTGATCGTTCGATCAATCCTTATCGCGGTTGCGAGCATGGATGCTTCTATTGCTTCGCCAGACCGACCCATGCCTATCTCGGACTTAGTGCTGGCCTCGATTTCGAGACGAGGCTGTTCGCAAAAGAAGGCGCCTCGACACTGCTCGAAAAGGAGCTTGCTGCACCGAAATACAAGCCGGCGGTAATCGCCCTTGGCGCTAGCACCGATGCATACCAGCCAGTCGAACGGCAATATCGCATTACGCGGTCGATCCTGGAAACACTTGCCGGCGCACGGCATCCGGTCAGCATCGTAACCAAGTCTAATTTGGTCTTGCGCGATATTGATATTCTTGGACCGATGGCGCGCGACGGTTTGGTCAAAGTTTTCATTTCCATTACTACGCTTGATCGCGCACTCGCCCGCAAGATGGAGCCAAGAGCGCCCACTCCGGAGCGAAGGCTTGAAGCCATCGAAGCGCTCGCAGCGGCAGGCGTTCCCGTTGGCGTCATGGCGGCGCCGATTTTGCCTGCGATCAACGATTCCGAACTCGAGAAAATTTTGAGCCGAGCTCACGCCGCCGGGGCGCGGGAAGCCGGTTATGTCACGTTGAGGCTTCCGCTGGAATTGCGTGAACTTTTCAGGGAATGGCTCGCCCTCCACTTCCCCGACAGGCTCGAGCGCGCGATCTCGTTAACGCAATCCATGCACGGAGGAAAGGATTACGAAGCGCAATGGGGCCGCAGAATGGCCGGATCCGGACCTTATGCATGGATGATCGGCCGACGTTTTGAAATCGCGGCCGGGAAGCTGGGTTATCGGAACCAGCGCCTCACGTTACGTACAGACCTATTTGCACCCCGACGGAGCGAGTCGGAAAGCCTCCGCCAGCTCTCGCTTTTTTGAGTTCCACGACGACCTTGATGGGGTCGTCCAGGGCTTTCAGCCGGGTCGCGCCAACGATGTAAGTTGCATTATCCTGCGTGCCTGAGCGGTATCGGCACAGAGGCTTCCCGGCGTCGCAACTGAGCTTCGCGATCGGCGACATAGTTGCGAGTTCGCGGGACGATATCCTGGCGCTTGGCTATCTGGAGTTGGAAGATCATATGGCCATCCACCCGGAAGGCGAACTCTGATCCCGCCAGATAGAATTCCCACATCCGACAGAACCGCTCGTCATACAGCGCCTTTGCTTCATCGCGGTGCGATAGGAAACGCTCGCGCCAAACTTTTAGCGTATCCGCGTAGTGCAGGCGTAAGATCTCGCTATCAGTAACAAACAGGCCCTGCCGCTCGATCGCCGCCATGACTTCGGAGACCGCGGGAATATAGCCTCCCGGGAAAATATACTTCTGTATCCAGGGATTTGTAATGCCGGGTGGCGTGCTGCGGCCAATCGCATGCAACAACATCACGCCATCGTCTTTTAGAAGTCGATTGACGTTCCAGAAGTACTCGTCAAACGCGGCGGCGCCGACATGTTCGAACATCCCGACCGACACGATGCGATCGAACTGACCCTCGACGTCGCGATAATCTTGCAAACGAAACTCGGCGCGATCCACCAGCCCAGCATCCCGCGCGCGCTGTGTCGCGATGTCGTGCTGTTCGTGCGATAGCGTCACCCCCGTGACCCGAGCGCCTGCATTTTGGGCTAGATACAGACCCATCCCCCCGAAACCGCAACCGATGTCGAGCGCCGAATGCCCGTCTTGGACGAGCATTTTCGCGACGATGTGGCGCTTTTTGGCTAACTGTGCGTCCTCGAGGCTTTGGCCAGGGTATTCGAAATAAGCACAGGAATATTGGCGGTCGGCATCGAGAAACAGATCGTAAAGCCTGTGATCAAGATCGTAATGGCTCGAAATATTGCGTCGTGCACTCTTGCGGTCATTGCGTTGATAGTAGCCGCGAATGAACGTACGACACTTTTCCAAGTACGCGATCCATTTCGGCCCATGTCCGCTGAGCAGATTTCGCGCGCCGAGATCGACAAAATCGTACAGATCGCCTCGAACCAAATCGAGCCGGCCGTCCATGAACATCTCCCCCAATGCCATTGAGGGATCTGCCATTAATCGCCATTCGGTGCGGCGATCGTTTATGCGAACTGCCAGTTCCGGACCGCTACCGTCGCCGAACCGACGCTTAACTCCGTCGGCAGTCTCCACCTCAATATTCCCGAAGCGAACCAGCTTTGAGAGAAAGTACGCAAACAACGAACTCATCCGTTGATCCCCCTCGCGTCGGGGCGAGGCCCAATAGCGCGAATTGAATTTATTAATCGAAAGTTTATGACCAAACGGATGAATTGCAACACCAAATTTAAACCGCAATCTTCCAAACCCCCTGCTGGGCTCGCAAATACGCTCATCATGGTTAACGCGCGGGAGACGCGATGGCATGTTCGCGCGCGGTCTGCGTAAGGCGGCTACGGATGGCGCCAGATGTTTGCGCCAACTCGATCACGATTTATCGTAATAAATATGTTTATTTGCAAATTTTGCCTATCGCCGAGGAATGGCAGCCGGGGGCTTTGCTGGCAATTACCCGGGCGTCGGCGCGGTTTCATTGACATTACCTGCCTTGGCGCCTATCTGCATGCGGCCTTGAGACGGGACCTCCGGCGCGGACAAAACTCGCTGCCCAAGCAGCAGCGATGTCTATCGCGCTACAGGGTTTTCCATTAATCGAGAGGCGCGCGAAAGGTGGCGCCAGGCCTCCCATGGGCGAGGATTCCGGTCCGCCGCGGCCGTCAGCTCGTACGCGACGATAGAGTGAGCCCAAAGGGTTGGCAATGTTCGATAAGGTTCTCAAGTCGGTTTTCGGCTCGTCGAACGACCGGAGGCTGAAGCGGTATCGGCCGACGGTGACCGCAATAAACGATTTGGAGGCCGAGTTTTCGGCGCTTACTGACGATCAATTGCGCGCCAAAACTCAGGAGTTTCGCGCCGCGCTTACGGCGGGAAGGGCGCTCGACGATTTGACTGCGCCGGCTTTCGCAGTCGTCCGCGAAGCTGCGAAACGGACCTTGAAGCAGCGTCATTTTGACGTACAGCTTATTGGCGGCCTCGTACTGCATGAAGGCGCCATTGCGGAAATGCGCACGGGCGAGGGAAAAACGCTCGTCGCGACTCTCGCGACTTATCTAAATGCTCTCCCGGGCCAAGGTGTGCACGTCGTTACGGTGAACGACTACCTTGCCCGCCGCGATGCCGAGTGGATGGCGCAAATCTATCGCTTCCTCGGCATGACGGTTGGCATCATCGTCCACGGTCTCGACGACGACGAACGCCGCGCCGCGTATGCGGCCGATATCACCTATGGGACGAACAACGAGTTCGGTTTCGACTACCTTCGCGACAATATGAAGTACGACATGTCGCAGATGGTTCAGCGGGGGCATTCCTATGCGATCGTCGATGAAGTCGACTCGATTCTGGTTGACGAGGCGCGCACGCCGCTAATCATTTCAGGCCCGTCGGAGGACCGCTCCGGGCTATACGCGTCTGTCGACACGATCATTCCCCAGCTCGTCACCGGCGATTTCGAGATCGACGAAAAGCAGCGGACGGTCAATCTCACCGACGCCGGGAACGAGCATGCGGAAGAACTGCTGACTGCACTCGGCGTCATGAAAGAGGGGTCACTGTACGAGGCCTCGAACGCGACGCTAGTTCACCATATCAATCAGGCGCTTCGGGCGCACAAGCTTTTCCAGCGCGACAAGGATTACATCGTTCGCAACGGCGAAGTCGTGATCGTCGATGAGTTCACTGGCCGCATGATGCCGGGTCGCCGTTATTCCGAAGGACTGCACCAGGCGCTCGAAGCCAAGGAGCACGTGACCGTTCAACCTGAAAACGTAACTCTCGCGTCAATTACATTTCAGAATTACTTTCGTCTGTACAAGAAGCTCGCCGGCATGACCGGGACAGCCTCGACCGAGGCCGACGAATTCGCCGAAATCTACAAATTGACCGTCGTCGAGATTCCCACTCATCGCCAGATCGCGCGGAAGGACGAGGACGACGAAGTCTATCGTACAGGTATCGAAAAGCTTAAGGCGGTCGTTCGGGAGATCGATGCGGCCAATTCTAAAATGCAGCCCATGTTGGTTGGCACGACCTCAATCGAAAAGTCTGAGCAGCTAGGCGAATTCCTGGAATCGCAAGGATTCAAGCGCATCGATTTCACCGATCCTGACGCGCTACGGCCGCTGTATTCCGCTGCCCGCTCAGGCAAGACTTCAAGGACATTCGCGATCCTGAATGCGCGTTTTCATGAGCAGGAAGCGTTTATCGTCGCTGAGGCCGGCGTCCCTGGCGCGATCACCATCGCCACGAATATGGCGGGACGCGGCACCGATATCCAACTCGGCGGCAACATCGAAATGCGCATTCGGCAGGAAATCGATCCGGCAGCGCCCGACGATGCCCGCGCCAAGCAGGAGAATGAGATTCGTGCCGAGATCGCCGATCTGAAGCAGAAAGCTATCGCAGCGGGCGGCCTCTACATCATCGGCACCGAGCGTCACGAAAGCCGACGCATCGACAACCAGTTGCGCGGGCGCGCCGGCCGACAGGGCGATCCCGGTCGCTCCAAATTCTTCCTGTCGTTGCAAGACGACTTGATGCGCATTTTCGGCTCGGAGCGCATGGACGCGATGCTAAAGCGCCTGGGCCTCAAAGACGATGAAGCGATCATCCACCCCTGGATCAACAAGGCGCTGGAAAAGGCCCAGCAGAAGGTCGAGGCGCGCAACTTCGATATCCGCAAGAATATCCTGAAGTTCGATAACGTCATGAATGACCAGCGCAAGGTCATCTTCGAAGACCGTCGCAAGATGATGGCTTTGGAGACGCTGGAACCTACGATTTCGGAGATGCGTGCAGGCGTGATCGACGATATCGTCAGCCGACATATACCGCACGACGCCTATCCGGAGGCCTGGGACATCGCGGGCCTCAGGGATGAAGTGGCCGCCAAGCTCAATTTGGATCTTCCTGTCGAGGCCTGGGCCAAGGAAGAAGGTATTGCCGACGAGGAGGTGGGGGAGCGTCTCCACAAAGCGGCGGAAGCTGCGTACGCCGACCGCGCCCAGCGAAATACGCCAGATTTGATGCGGTACGTCGAGAAGCAGGTTATCTTGCAAACGCTCGATCAACTCTGGCGCGATCATCTGGTGACCCTCGACCATTTACGCCAGGTAATCGGATGGCGGGGCATGGCGCAGCGCGATCCGTTGAATGAATACAAGTCCGAAGCCTTCGAACTTTTTCAGAAGCTTATCGCCCTGTGGCACGAGCAGACAATCGCTCAGATGATGCGTATAGAGGTGCGCTTCCAACCACCGCAGCCAGAAACGCCACCAATGCAGCTCGAGCATCCGGAACCTGAGTCGATCACCGATCGCGAGCCCTTTTCGACGCTTGGTCAGCCGTTCGACATGGGCGAGTTCGAGGGACCCGATGTGACCGTCGCCGCCGCGCCAACCCTGGTGGCGACCGCGGAACGGGATCCCAATGATCCCGACACGTGGGGCAAGGTCGGCCGCAACGAACCCTGTCCCTGCGGATCAGGCAAAAAATTCAAGCACTGTCATGGTTCGATCTCTGTCTGACCATTTGGAACTCAGCGCTGAACGGTGAAGGAATATCTGGCCGACTAGATTGGCATCTACGTCTATGTCGCAAGGTTGACCCGGTTGGAGATTGGTCCAGCTACGACCCGAAGGGCGGCGCGCAATGTTCTTGCCGCCCGGTTTCGCGCAGCAGGCGTCTCAAATCCCGAACGTGAGGCGTCCTTGCTGCTGGTGTCGGCGGCTCGGTTGCGTGCGCTTGATCTGATCGCCGATCCCGACGCGCCATTGGGGCTGGCCGCCTCGAATGTAGTAGCCTTTGCCGGGCGGCGCGAGCGCGGCGAACCGCTGTCGCGAATATTGGGCCAACGGGAGTTCTGGAGCCTATCATTCTCAGTGACGTCCGCCGTCCTCGACCCTCGCGCGGATACCGAGACGCTCGTCGAGGCGGCGATCGCGGCAATGGCCGACCGAAGGACGGAAGCGCTCACGATCGTCGATTTTGGAGTTGGCTCCGGCGCAATTCTCGCGGCGTTGCTCATCGAATTCCCTAACGCTACCGGACTTGGCATAGACTGTTCTGAGAGCGCGACGGAAATTGCCCGGAGCAATTTGGCAGCGCTTGGGGTTGCGTCGCGCGCCCATATAAAGGTCGGCAATTGGGGTGACGGAATTCCGGCGGCGTTCGATCTTATCGTATCCAATCCACCTTACATTCCCACGGGCTGAGATCGCCGAGCTTATGAGCGAGGTGCGCGACTACGATCCGCGGTTGGCGTTGGACGGGGGACTGGACGGACTGAAACCTTATCGTGAACTCGCTCCGCATATCGCGCGATTGATCGAGCCTGCGGCCGGGCGTTTTGTGCTCGAACATGGTCTAGGCCAAAGTGAGGCGGTGCAGACTATCCTGGGCGCTGAGGGTCTTCGCGTGTTTTCGAACTCGAAAAGATTTGGGTGGACTTGAACGTGTGGTCATCGGAGGCGTCGCATGCAACGACTAAGTCTCGACTAGGAAGCAGGGCGGCGACAGGCTGCGAGAAGTTCAACGACGTCATTCAATTGCCCGCGTTGAGCGTGCCGACGCCGTTACCGAGAGCCAGACTTGTTGGTAGTTTCAGAGGGTGGGCCGTGAACAAATTTGCCGAGCAACCACATGGCGAACTGACTGTACGCCTTGTAGCCATGCCCGCCGACACCAATGCCAATGGGGACATCTTCGGTGGGTGGGTCTTGTCCCAAATGGACCAGGCGGGCGGGATTGCCGCTGTTGATCGGTCGCAAGGTCGAGTTGTCACCATCGCCGTCGAGGCAATGACATTCATCAGACCAGTGAACGTGGGCGACGTCTTATGTGTATATACCGCCGTCGAGGAGGTCGGACGCACCTCGATGAAAATTCACATTGAGGCTTGGGCGCAACGCTTCCGCACCACGCTGCGCGAGAAGGTGACCGACGCCGTGTTCACTTTCGTCGCTATCGACGAAAATGGCCGACCACGACCGGTTGGGCCGCAATGAACGCCGTTGTGCAGTTGGTCTTTTTCGCTGAAGCCCGGACGGCGGCCCTTCAGCTGGAAGTCTCGCAAAGTCGTCGACATTTTGTGTTGGCGTAATATCGGTCAAAACGGCCGCCTTTGCAGAAACCTAAGCAATTCCGGGGGATTTGCCGGTCTGACTCCGCCCCAATAATTGACTTGGCGCGGCATTCATGGGAAATTATAGGGTGGCGTCATTGCCGCTTCGAGTCGCGTGATTGCCTCAAGGCTAACTGATACAGGAGATAAGCCATTCGTCGTCCCATGAAAGCTGCCGCGGCGCCGGAGAAAGGCGGGCCGCGGGTCAATCGCGACATCCGAGCCGTGCAAGTCCAACTTATCGACGCCGAGGGTCAAAATCGCGGCGTCATAAATCTGGCGGACGCTCAGCGTCTTGCTGAGGAGGCCGCGCTCGATTTGGTCGAGATCGTGCCGAATGCGACACCTCCCGTGTGCAAGATTCTGGATTTCGGGAAGTACCGATTTCTGGAGCAAAAGAAGTCGTCCGAACAGCGCAAGCGACAAAAAGTCGTCGAGATCAAAGAGATCAAGCTGCGGCCAGGCATCGATGAGCATGATTACGATGTGAAAATGCGGTCGGTGAAGAGGTTCTTCGAGGAGGGCGACAAGGTGAAAGTGACCTTGCGCTTCCGAGGCCGTGAAATGGCGCATCAGGACATTGGGTATCGTCTTTTGCAGCGCGTGAAGACTGAGACGTCCACCATCGCAAAGGTTGAAACCGAACCGCTGATGGAAGGCCGGCAGATGATAATGGTGCTCGCGCCGAGATAAGGCCCACAGTCGCCAAGGCGGCGGTTCCCGTTCACATCAAATCGGGTTGTGCGCACCGGTTTTGATCTTGGCGCCCGCAGCGTTCGGCGCTAAACGCGTGCTCGTCGTATACGATTTAGGCGTCAGGAGCTTGTCGTGAGCCTCGCACAGAAGGCGGATTCTCAACCGTCGCTTGCGGCGACCTTGGCGCCTTCGCCCGCGGCGCAGACGGCCGCGATTGGGATCCTATTCGCTGTCAGCGGCTCGCACATGCTCAACGACATGATGCAGTCGTTGGCGCCGGCTCTATATCCCGTTTTCCGCGATCAGTACTCGCTATCTTTCTTCCAGACCGGCATCATCACCTTCACGTTCCAGCTTACGGCTTCGTTGTTGCAGCCACTGATTGGAATTTATACGGACCGCCGCCCAACGCCGTATGCGCTGCCCTGCGCGATGGCGTTCACGCTGATCGGACTTGTCGCGCTCGCTTTCAGCACGAGTTATCCGACCTTGCTGACTTCGGTCGCGCTGATCGGGATCGGGAGCGCCATCTTCCACCCCGAGGCATCGAGAGTGGCGCGATCCGCGTCTGGCGGCAGATTCGGCTTTGCGCAGAGCTTGTTTCAAGTCGGCGGCAATTTCGGCTCCGCCGTTGGGCCACTGCTTGCGGCGTTCATTGTCGTGCCTGGCGGCCAAAAGTCCGTTCTCGCCTTCACGGCTCTCGCGTTTATAGCCATCCTGTTATTGACGCGCGCGGCGACATGGCAGGTGGGCCACCGCGCCAAGCGCAAGGCAAGCACTGCAGCGCCAAGTTCGGGCCTCCCCCGAAGTGTCGTCGTTCGCTCCTTGGTTGTACTTGTCGTGTTGTTGTTTTCCAAGACCTTTTATATGGCGAGCCTGAGCAGTTATTATACGTTTTACCTCATGCAGACCTTTGACGTTACGTTGCAGAACGCTCAGGTTCTTCTGTTCGTATTCTTGGGCGCTGTTGCTGTTGGAACGTTCTTCGGCGGCCCGATCGGAGATCGCATTGGCCGCAAGGCCGTCATCTGGACGTCGATTCTCGGTGTGCTGCCCTTCACTCTCGTTCTGCCTTGGCTGGGGTTAGTGGGCACTGTGATTGACACGATCGCTATCGGCCTCATTTTGTCCTCAGCGTTTTCGGCGATGGTCGTCTATGCGCAGGAACTTTCACCGGGCAACGTCGGGCGCAATTGCCGGGCTGTTTTTCGGACTTTCGTTCGGCCTGGGAGGGATTGGCGCTGCGGCGCTGGGGCTTCTAGCGGACAAGACCAGCCTGACCTTCGTCTACCAAATCTGCGCTTTCCTGCCGGCGATTGGGCTGCTGGCCTATTTTCTGCCGGACACGCACAAAGCGCGCGCCTGATTATCGGTTCTTTGTTACTCCCTCTAAAGCCCGCGCCTCGGCGCGGGCTTTTTTGCAGAGCACGCAAAGAACGCCGCGCTTCGGTCAACCTTCCGCCACATTTGGCAGAGAATGAGAATGAACGTTCATTCTCAATCTGAGAGCATGCTGACAACTTGAGCTTCGTTTCCAGCATTCGACCCGACTTCGGCCGCGCGCCGACAGCGAGCGCCATGCGCGTATCGTCGAGGCCGCGCAGCGCGCCTTTGTGCGACTCGGATTTCACGCCGCCACCATGCAGAACGTAGCGGACGAAGCCGGCATGAGCGCCGGCAACCTCTATCGCTATTTCCCCTCCAAGGAGGCGCTGGTCGAAGGCCTCTGCCTCCACGACTATCGACCGGCGCGCCGCGGAATTCATGGCCCTGGCCAGCCGCACCGACGTCGTCGAAGCGCTCGCCATGACGGCTCAAGGACAACGTCTCCGCGCGCCGCGCGAAAAAGCGCGGCTGATCGTCGAAATCTGGGCCGAGGCCGGACGTAACCCGCGTATCGCGCAAATCACAAGCGAATTCGACGCAGAGACCTTCGTCGGACTTCGCAAGCTGCTGACCGAGGCCAAAGCCAAGCGGATGCTGCCGCTGCGACATATCGACGTCGAATTCGTTGCCGGTGCGATCGTCACCATTGTCTCCGGCATGTTTAAACGGCTTGCGATCGAGGATGATTTCGATCGCGAGCGCGAGTCGCGCCTATCTGATCGCCTTTTGAGGGCGCTGCTTTCGGGACGCCGTCGCGCCGACGCCGCATTCCCCAGTCGGAGACAAAAGGATGCTGAGGTCGCTGATTGCAGCCGTCGTGTTGATCGCGGCCGCGGGCGGCGCTGTACTGGCCGGCGCCAAATTCGCGCCCTGCGCGCCGTCCATGGCGCTCTCAACAAGACGATTCTCCACGACGAGCGTCTCTGCGCCGGATCCCTGCGACGGCGGACGCGGCGCGCGAAATCGAGCCGCCGGCGGTCACGGTGGCGACCGCGAAGCGCCGCGGCTTCGTCGACCGGCTGTTCGTCTCCGGCACGCTTGTCGCGCGCGAGGAAGCGCAAGTCTCGGCGCGCATGGATGGCGTGACGATCGTCGAACTCGACGCCGAGGACGGCGACGTCGTGAAGGACGGCCAGGTGCTCGCCCGCCTCGACCGAACCCAGCTCGAAGCGCAGCTTGCTCAGAACGACGCGGCGTCTGGCGCGCGCCGATGCCGCTATCGAGCAGTCGAAATCACTGATCGAGCAGTCGCAGGCGCAGCTGAGTTGGGCGAGCGACGACTTCGAGCGCGCCCGCAAGCTCGGCAGTTCGGTGATGTCGACGTCTCAGATCGAACAGCGCGAGACGACGATGAAGACGCGCGCAGGCGCAACTCAACGCGGCCGAGCACGCGCTGACGGTCGCCCAGGCCGACCGCCGCGCGCGCGACGCCGAACGACGTGAACTCGAAGTGCGCATGTCGCGCACCGACGTCGTCGCGCCAGTTGCCGGCGTCGTCAGCCGCCGGTCGGCCAGGGTCGGCGCAACCGTCTCGATGGCCGGCGAACCGCTGTTCCGCATCATCGAGGATGGCGCAATCGATCTCGAGGCGGATGTCGCCGAGCAATCATCTGCCGAAGCTTCGCGGTCGGCATGCCGGCCGGCTCAAGCTGCCAGGCATTACCGGCGAGGTCGACGGACGCGTGCGGCTCGTCAACCAGGAGGTCGACAAAGGCAACCGCACCGGCAAGGTGAGCATCGCGCTTGCCGACGTCGAGCCATGCGCGAATCGGCGCTTTTGCCTCCGGAGAAGTCGATCTGGTTAAGCGCGACGGCGTCGGCGGCGCCCGCGTCCGCGCTCAGGATCGACGGCGAAGACGCCAGACTGATGGTGGTGCGCGACGGTCATGGTCGAGGAGCGCAAGGTTGCGCGCCGGGATCGTTGAGGGCGACGAGGTGGAAATTCGCGACGGGCTCGCGGAAGGCGAAAGCGTTGTCGCGCGCGCGGCCGCTTTCCTGCGGCCGGGCGATCGGGTGCGCGCCGATGGCCGAGACCGTGAGCGGCGGCTAGGAGAGCGTCATGCGACTGAATGTTTCCGCCTGGTCGATCCGCCGCCCGATCCCGGCGATCGTCGCTTTCGTGGTGCTGACGGTGCTCGGCATCGTCAGCTTTCGCACGATGCCGATCACGCGATTCCCGAACATCGACATCCCGATCGTGCAGGTGCAGATCACCCAGTCGGGCGCGGCGCCGTCCGAGCTCGAGTCGCAGGTCACCAAGAAGGTCGAGGATGCCGTCGCCAGCCTCAACGGCGTCTGGCACATCATCTCGACCGTCACCGACGGGTCGTCGGTCACCGTCGTGCAGTTTAACGTCGGCTCGGTCGACATCGACCGCGCGCTCAACGACGTCAAGGACCAGATCGCCAAGATCCGTGCCGATCTGCCGCGCACGCATCGACGAGCCGATCGTCAGCCGCGTCGACATCGAAGGTCTGCCGATCGTCACCTATGCGGCGTCCGCACCCGGCCTGACGGTCGACCAGCTTTCCTGGTTCATCGACGACAACGTCGCGCGCGACCTGCAGAGCATACGCGGCGTCGGCGAGGTTCGAGCGCTACGGCGGCGTCGATCGCGAGATCCGGGTCTCGCTCGATCCCGAAAAGCTGCTGGCGCTCGGCGTCACCGCGGCGACCGTCAACGAGCAGGTGCGCGCCAACAACGTCGACCTCGGCGGCGGCCGCGGCGAGGTCTGCGGGCAGGAACAGGCGATCCGCACGCTCGCCGGCGCGCACAGCGTCGCCGATCTGGCCGCGCTGCCGATCGCGTTGCCGGGCGGGCGCAAGGTGCGTCTCGACGAGCTCGGCACGATCACCGATGGCGCAGCCGAGCCGCGCACGTTCACGCGGTTGTTCGACGAGCAGATCGTCGCTTTCGGCGTCGCGCGCGCCAAAGGCGCGAGCGATGTCACCGTCGACGAAAAGGTCGAGGCGAGGCTAGCCAAGATCCAGGCGGCGCATCCCGAGGTCAAGTTCACCAAGGTCGACACCCAAGTCGACAACGAACTCGGCAATTATCACTCGACGATGGAGACCCTGATCGAGGGCGCGGCGCTCGCGGTCGTGGTCGTGTTCGTGTTTCTGCGCGACTTGCGCGCGACGATCGTCACGGCAGTGGCGTTGCCGCTTTCGATCATCCCGACGTTCTGGATGATGAACACGATCGGCTTTTCGCTGAACCTCGTCAGCCTTTTGGCGGTCACGCTGGTGACCGGCATCTTGGTTGACGACGCGATCGTGGAAATCGAGAACATCGTCCGGCATATGCTGATGGGCAAGTCGGCCTATCGCGCTTCGTTGGAAGCGGCCGACGAAATCGGCCTCGCGGTCATCGCGATTTCCCTCTCGATCGCGGCGATCTTTTCGCCGGTCAGTTTTATGGGCGGCATTGCAGGTCAATATTTCCGGCAATTCGGTCTCACTGTCGCCATCGCGGTCCTGTTCTCACTGCTGGTCGCCCGCTTTGTTACGCCAGTCATCGCCGCCTATTTCATGCGCGGAGTGCACGAGCATGAGGTCCGCGACGGCGCGGTCATGAAGGGCTACACTCGGTTGGTGCGTGCTTCTGTTCGGCATCGCTGGATCACCATGTTCATCGGCGTGCTGATATTCGCGGGCTCGATCTGGTCGACCCGACTGTTGCCCTCCGGCTTCATTCCCGCGGAAGATCAGGGACGCGTGCTGCTGGCGGTCGAACTGCCGCCCGGGTCCAAGCTCGACGACACCGATCGCGTGACGCGGAAGATTTCCGAGCAGTTGCGCGCGATGCCTGAAGTTCGCTCTGCGCTGATCTTTGGCGGCACGCTGTTGGGCGGAAGCTCCGAGCCACGAAAAGCGACCCTTGTTGTCAACCTGCTCCACAAATCGAAACGCGAAGCGACGCAGAAGGAACTTCAAACTCGCATAAGCAAAATGCTGGCGGACACGCCGGACATTCGGTTTTGGTTCCTGAAAGACAACGGCCAGCGTGACCTGTCATTGATCATCGCAGGTCCTGACACGGACGTCATCAACGATACGGCCGATCAGATTGCAAGTGAGATGCGCACGTTGCCGATGATCGAGAATCCAATCTCGACGGCGGAGCTCGATCGACCGGAGTTGCGCGTCACGCCGAAGCGACAGGTGGCGGCGGATCTGGGTGTTTCCACTGAGGCGCTTTCTTCCACGATCCGGGTTGCGACGCTTGGCGACATCGACGCCAATCTCGCCAAATTTGACGCAGGTGACCGGCTTGTGCCGATCCGGGTCGAACTCGATCAGGCGGCGCGTTCGCGCGTCGGTTTGTTGCAGGACTTGCACGTAGCTACTGCGTCCGGTTCGACAACCCCGCTTTCGGTCGTGGCCGATTTCTCGATCAGTCACGGGCCGACCGCCATAAACCGTTTCGACCGCTCGCGACGCGTCACGATTGAGGGAGATCTGCGCGGCGACGCGGCGCTTGGCGAGGCGGTTGCTGCGATCCACGCACTGCCGACCGCCAAGCACTTGCCCCCCGGCGTCGAAATCCGCGAGACCGGCGACGTCGAGATCATGAGCGAAGTGTTCGCCTCCTTTGCCGCCGCCATGGGCGCGGGTCTGATGATGGTTTACGTGCTGCTTGTCCTTCTATTCGGCAGCTTCCTGCAGCCCATCACCATTCTGGTGTCCCTGCCGCTTTCGATCGGCGGCGCGATCATCGCTTTGCTGCTCACGCACAAGGCGATGTCGATGCCTGTCGTCATCGGCATTCTGATGTTGATGGGCATCGTCACGAAGAATGCGATCATGTTGGTCGATTTCGCCCTTGAGGAAATCGGCCGCGGTGTTCCACGACTTGAGGCGCTCGTCGAAGCCGGCCGCAAGCGTGCGCGTCCGATTGTGATGACGACCATCGCAATGGCGGCGGGCATGGCGCCGAGCGCGCTGGGACTAGGGGACGGCGGCGGCTTCCGGTCGCCGATGGCAATTGCCGTAATTGGCGGCCTCATCATGTCGACGATGTTGTCGCTGGTGTTCGTGCCGGCGGTGTTCACCGTGCTCGATGACTTCGGCCGGCTGATGTGGCGGCTGTTCTCGCGGTTGGTCGGTTTGCACGATACCTCCGCCAAAGAGCAAGCTCCGAGGCCTGCCACGATTAGCGCAAGCGGAGGCTCACGTTCGCTGCCGGAAGCGCCGGTCGCGGCCGAATAGGGCGGCAGCCTTACGCGTTGAGGCGGGCGATCAAAGCGGGGAGACCCGTTATGTCGTCGATGACGTAGTCCGCGCGCGGTTCCAGTTCGCTGCGGGGAGCGGGTCCGCTCAACACGGCGATAGCGACGGCGCCTGCGGCGCGAGCGGCGTCCAGATCGTGGAGTGTGTCGCCGATCATTGCGACATCGCTCACAGCGATTGCGAGTTTGTCGGCGAACGCGTGGATCATGCCTGGCTCTGGCTTTGATCCGTGACCCGAATCGTATCCCACGATGAAATCGATGTGATCGGCGAGGCCTAAGGCCGCAACCTGCCTTCGGGCGCTCGCCTCAGAGTCGTTGGTTGCGACGCCGACGATTAGGCCCAATGCTTTAAGGGAGTCGACGACGCGGGCCGGCTCGCCGATCGGCGTCAGCGAGCGAAGCGATTCGACCGCGGTCAAAGCGTCGATCTCCGCCTTCAATTCCAAATGGTCGGTGCGTCCGAGAGCTTCTGCCCAAGTCCGCCCATAATGGCCTGTCGAGCCCGCGATTATGGGCGAGGTCGGCAGAAATGAAAAATCATGAAACGAAAAGTGAAGCGCCTTCGCTTGAGCGGCGAGCTTCTCGGCGTCGCCTTTAGCGAGCGCTAGCATGACGGCGCCCAGTGCCGGCCCCCAGGTTTTCTCAAACGAGATCAATGTCCCGTCCTTATCGAACAATATCGCGCGAATTCGCATGAGGGCTCTTGGTCCGGCAGTCTCGGAAGGAAGCTCTTTTAAACCGTCATTAAGCGATTTCCTTCAAATTGCATCTAAAGCCCTTGAACTTCGTTCGGCATATAGCCTTGGCTTTGGAGTGCAACCGCGTCATGCGTCAGGAAATTCAGACCTCCCTTACGATGGCCGAATCTTCGGAAAACCGAGGCGCATTGCCGTCGAGAGCCTATCGTGAAATCGGACTCGCCGTCGTAGCGATAGCTCTCCGCCTTTTGGAAGAGGACCTTGGCGAGGAATTGGAAGATGCGATCGAACGAGGCGCCCGCCATTTAGCGCCGCTGCCGATGTCTCTCGCCTCATGAAGCGTCGCGGACGCTCATCCAATATGAAAAACCCTCGGCTCATTCCTGAACCGAGGGTTTTTTAATATGCAGAGCTTCTTTATTTCACGACTACTGGGGTGCCGACGCGGACCCGCGAATAGAGGTCGATGACGTCGAGGTCGCGCATGCGAATGCATCCCGACGACACAGCCTGGCCGATTTCGGACGGTTCGTTGGTTCCGTGGATGCGGAACAGCGTGTCTCGGTTGCCCTGATAGAGATAAAGCGCACGAGCGCCGAGGGGGTTGTCGTAGGCGCCCGCGAGGGGGCCGTGAGCTATATAAACCTTGAATTCCGGCCAGCGCGACATGATCGAATAAGTCGGCATCCATTGCGGCCATTCGGCCATCCGACCGACCGAGGCTCGACCTGTCCAGCCGTAGGACTCCGCGCCGGTTGCGACCGGATATTGGATCGCCTGCTTGCCAGGAAGCACGAAGTAGAGCTTCTTGGCGCCCGTATCGACGACGATTGTCCCCGCCGGCTCGCCGGTAGGATCCGACATGTGTCGGCGTTCGAGCGGAATCGACCACTCCTCAGGCGGCGCCAGCGCCAGCATCTTCTTGTCGCGATCCGTTAGCTTTGTATCCGACGACGTTATAGTCGCCGTCTGCATCTGATCGCAGGCGCTTAGCGCCAGCAAGCCAAGCAGAAGTATAGATCTCAGTGAAAACTTCATGTCGGGATACCGCACTCGCCCCAGATTGGCCTTGCCCTTACCATATTGTTCGCCCGATTTACCGCTTCTTACCCATTATGCCAAATTTTTTTCGACGGTGTGTCTCTGGCGCCGAAGTCGCTGACGCTCAGAGGCGCGAATTGCCAAAGCGAGCGACGTTGCATCCGGCCTCCCACACCGCTATTCGGGCGAAGGTGCGGCAAAGTCAAGGCGGATGCGCGCGTGTCGTTACGAGAACCTGAAGTCGACGAGGCGCTCGCAATCGCCCACGGTCTAAAGGCTGAAGAGTTTCAGCGGTTTGTCGCGTTGATCGGACGCACGCCCTCATTCACCGAACTCGGCATCGTGTCGGCGATGTGGAACGAACACTGTTCGTACAAATCTTCGCGGGTCCATCTGCGTAAGCTGCCGACGCAAGCGCCGTGGGTGATCCAGGGGCCCGGCGAGAACGCCGGCGTGATCGATATCGGCGACGGTGATGCATGCGTCTTCAAGATGGAGAGCCATAACCATCCCTCTTTCATCGAACCCTACCAGGGCGCGACGACCGGCGTCGGAGGCATTCTCCGCGATGTTTTCACGATGGGCGCGCGACCGATCGCCTGCTTGAACCTGCTGCGATTCGGCTCGCCCGAGCACCCGAAAACGCGCCGTCTCGTCACCGGGGTGGTGGGCGGCATTGGCGGTTACGGCAATTCGTTTGGGGTTCCGACAGTTGGTGGGTCCGTCGGATTTCACAAACGTTACGACGGTAATATTCTCGTAAATGCGATGGCGGTCGGCGTCGCCCGCACGGATGCGATCTTTTACGCGAAAGCCACCGGCGTCGGAAACCCGATCGTCTATCTCGGATCGAAGACAGGCCGCGATGGCATTCACGGCGCCACGATGGCCTCGGCCGCTTTCGAGGAGGATGCGGAGGAAAAGCGACCGACGGTCCAAGTTGGCGACCCGTTCGCCGAGAAGCTGCTTCTAGAAGCCTGCCTTGAACTCATGAAATCCGGCGCCGTCATCGCCATTCAAGACATGGGCGCGGCGGGCCTCACCTCTTCCGCAGTGGAGATGGGAGCCAAGGGCAACCTCGGCATCGACCTCGACCTCGACAGGATTCCTTGCCGCGAAGCCGGAATGTCCGCCTATGAAATGATGCTCTCCGAAAGTCAGGAGCGCATGTTGATGGTCCTCGCGCCAGAGAAGACGGAAATCGCCGCCGGGATCTTTCGGAAATGGGGCCTCGACTTTGCGATCATCGGCAAGACGACCGACACCAAGCGCTTCGTCATCCGCCGAAATGGCGAAATCAAAGCGGACTTGCCGATCAAGGAGCTTGGCGACGAAGCGCCGCTATACGACCGGCCTTGGGTCATAACGCCACCTCCCGCGACCCTGCCCGCGTCTGAAGTCGCGCCTTTGCTATCGACGCGCGATGCGCTGCTTAAGCTCATCGGGTCGCCCGAGCTTTGCAGCCGCAGGTGGGTCTACGAACAGTATGACACGCTGATCCTCGGAAATACTGTTTATGGTCCGGGCGGAGACGCCGCGGTAGTCCGTCTCGGCGACGGACCCAAAGGACTTGCCTTCACGACCGACGTCACTGAGCGATATTGCGAGGCGGATCCAATCCAGGGTGGCAAACAAGCTGTCGCTGAAGCGTGGCGCAATCTCGTCGCCGTCGGAGCGAAGCCGCTCGCGCTGACGGACAACTTGAATTTTGGCAATCCCGAGAAACCGCACGCGATGGGCCAATTTGTCGGCTGTCTGCAAGGCATTGGCGAGGCGGCGCGCGCGCTGGATTTCCCGATCGTTTCCGGCAACGTCTCGCTCTACAATGAGACAATGGGCGTTGGCATTCTGCCAACTCCTTCTATCGGCGGAGTCGGGCTGATACCGGACGTCGCCGTGACGGCCAGGGCTTCGTTTCGGCGGACTGGCGACAAGATTCTACTGATCGGAGGTGCGCCGGGATGGATCGGCGCGTCGGCGTGGCTCGCGATTTGTGAGAGCCGGGAAGCCGGAGCGCCTCCCCCCGTAGATCTTGTCGCCGAACGACTGCACGGTGAATTCGTGCTCGCGGCTATACAATCTGGACGAATCGATTCGGTCCATGACGTTTCCGATGGCGGTCTCGCAGTTGCGCTCGCCGAAATGGCCATTGCTGGAGGGCCCGGCGCTGTAATTGATCCCGCTTGTGTGAGTGGGCCCGAGCACGCGTTCTTTTTCGGAGAGGATCAGGGCCGGTATGTCATTGCTGCGCCATCCGAAATTAGCGAGGCGCTCGAATCGGAGGCGAAGGCGGCCGGCATCCCGACGCTACGTCTTGGCACGGTCGGCGGCGATGCGCTGTTGTTGCCCGGCGCGGAGCCGATTAAGATTGCCGAACTTCAGAAAATCTCTGAGGCTTGGTTTCCCCGATACATTGATGGCCCTGGAGCCGAAGCGCCGTGCTAGAATCTGGTGGCCCTGAAGGCTTTGGCGGGTTTCAACTATGTTCGCGTCGACCAGGTGGTGGCGATAAGAGCGACCGATCCGGCCAAATGTGACGTATTCCTTGCCGGCGGCGTCGTCATTCCGTGCTCTGAACCGGCGGCCGAAGTCATCGCCAAACTTGAAGCCGGCCTGAAGAGCGCGTTAGAAGCCAATTCCTCCACGAGGTAAGCGCAATGGCAATGGCAAAAGACGAAATCGAGACGATGATTCGTGACGCGCTGCCGGACGCGCAGGTGGAAATCAGCGACCTGGCCGGAGATGGCGAACACTACTCCGCGCGGGTCGTCAGTTCCGTGTTCAAGGGCAAAAGTCGTGTCCAACAACATCAACTGGTCTATGCCGCGTTGAAAGGGCGGATGGGCGGCATCCTGCACGCGCTGGCGCTACAAACCTCACCGGAATAAATCGCAAAAATTCAGACCCCGGTCAGCGGTTCGAACTCGACTTCGGGTTCTTGCGCGCGCATATCCAACAGAGCACTTTATTGTAAGCCGAACGTGTTTTTGGCGTTCTGATTTTGCCATCGAAAATGGCGCATATTTTTTATGAACAAAGATCGTGTTTTTCGCGATCCGCCCGTCGAGATTGCATTCCTCGAGCGTCACGGAATAGGGCGGGACGAACTGCTTCGCGCCGGCGAGATCGCCGATCATTTGCGTGTCAGCCCCGACGTCGCCTTGCTGGGCGAGGGCCGGGTATCCGAACGCGCGTTTTATACTGCATTGGCGGGCGAAATTGGCGTCCCTTATTTCAACGGTGAACAATGGGCGGAGGCCGATACAGATCACGAAAAAGCGATCGGGTTCGGTTTTGTTCGCCTGGCCCCCAATTCCGAAGGGTTGCACGCGGTCGCTTCGCCAAAGGGGACGGCGTTGCGACTGTTGCTCCAAAGCGCTGCCAAATCTGATACCCGCCTACCTCTGGCACTGGCATCGCAGCAGCGACTCGCGACTTTCCTCAGGGCTCAGTTTGCCGATGTCATCGCCGAGCGCGCTGCCAACCTCGTCGCTCGCCGCGATTTAGACATGAGCGCGAAGGCGCAGGCGTCGCTGCTGCAAATTCTGTTCGTCGCAATCGCTTTGACCAGCGTCGCCGCAGGTTCGGCGTTCGCCCCGGCTCTGGCCCGCGTTCTGCTTTCTGTCGGCTTTTGGATCATTTTTTCCGCCGCAGTCTGGCTGAGGTCGATGGCATTCGCGGCTCGTGACGCCGCTCGCGAGGACGCCTCTTTCGTCAGGGCGCGCAGCCAACTCCGCGATGACGAGCTCCCCGTCTACACGATCATTGCGCCCCTCTATATGGAAGGTAGAGTCGTTTTGCAGCTTGTGCGCAACCTTGAAGCGCTCGACTACCCCCGCTCCAAGCTCGATATCAAGTTGGTGCTCGAAGCCGACGACCTCGAAACCTACGAAGCGCTCGCGGATGCGAGTTTGCCGGCGCGTTTTGACGTCATCGTTGCGCCAGCAGGGGCGACCCGCACCAAACCGCGCGCACTCAATATCGCCCTCTCGACGGCGCGAGGAGAATTGGTGACAGTGTACGACGCGGAGGATCGTCCCGCTTCCGACCAACTTCGTGCTGCCGCCGCACATTTCGCCGCGAATCCAAAGGCGGATTGCGTTCAGGCGCGACTGACGATCCACAACGCCACTGACTCCTGGCTCGCCGAAATGTTTGCGATCGAATACGCCATCCTGTTTGATATCTTCAACCCGGGACTGGCAGCGCTGCGATTACCAATGGCCTTGGGGGGCACCTCCAACCATTTCCGCATTTCTTCATTGCGGCGCGTAGGCGGATGGGACGCATGGAACGTGACTGAGGACGCGGATCTCGGCATTCGCATGGCGCGCTTCGGGATGCGGATCGAGTGTTTGAATTCCGATACGCTAGAGGAGGCGCCGCACGAATTCGCCAACTGGTTTCGGCAACGCGTCCGCTGGCAAAAGGGTTGGATGCAGACTTTGATCGTCCATTCCCGATCGCCGTTCGAATTTTACCGTCAGCTAGGCGGTTGGAAAGCCTTGAGCGCCGCCGCGCTCATTGTCGGAGGCCTTTCGGGCGGTCTGTTTGGCACGATCTTCTTTGCCGATACGCTAGCGAGGCTCGCGATTGCGGGACTGGTCCCCGGTTATTCCGACCTTTGGTACGGGGACATCGTGACAATTGGCCTGCTACTCTGGGGCGTCCAGACACTTGTTGTACCTGCGGCTTTGGCCATGAGCCGTCGTCGAATACCTGGGTTGGCGCGCGCGCTATTGGGAATGCCGATCTACTTCGTGCTGATCACGCTCGCAAGTTGGCGTGCTTTGTTTGACCTCATCGTGCGGCCCTTTCATTGGGGCAAGACTGATCATGGACGGGAGAAAGAGCGTCTGCAGGCAGGGGAGCCGCGCGCGTCGGCCATCGCGCTCGGCGAATAGGCCAATCTTCATTTCGCCGTGGGATAAGGGAGCGCTATATTGATGCCAGCTTCGCGCATCCGTCTGTGCAGATCGAAATTGATTTCGCTTCTTATTCGCTCCGCCATCAGCGCGTCGTCGACGAAACAAGTCAATTCAAACCGAAGCGACCAGTCCGCGAACTCGCTGAACAACGCGAGCGGGGTCGGAATTGTCAAAACCTCTTGCTGAGACTTCGCCGCAGAAATCATCATTTCTCGCACTGCCTCGGGGTCGGCGCCGAAATCTACGTTTAGCTTGATGATGACGCGGCCGACGCGGTCTGCACGCAGCCAGTTCTTGACCACGCCGGTTACGAGATTGAGGTTCGGGACAATCAAAGTCGCGCGGTCGAATGTTTCGATTTCGGTCGCGCGCGCGTTGATCTTGCGGACGAAGCCCTGCTCGGTTCCGACGACGACCCAATCGCCGACGCTGATGCTTCGCTCCCAAAGAAGGATGAGGCCGGAGACAAAATTGTTGACGATCCCCTGCAAGCCGAAACCGATACCGACCGAGAGGGCGCCAGCTATCAGGCCAAATTGCTGTAGATCGAACCCAAGCCTTGCCCCACCGATCAGCAACGCGATGACCAGCCCGACATAGCCGGTCAGGGTCCGGATCGAGTTGCCTATTCCTGCATCGAGGCGGGTGCGTGGCAAATAGCGCTCAGACAACCAGGTCTGCACAGCGCGGGTGGTCAATATCACGACTAGGAACGCGACGCCCGCGGCGAACATGGACGATAGCGAGACCGTGACGCCGCCAATAGTGAAACCGAAATAGGCCGCTCGCAGCGTGGCGAAAACGTCCTGCGCCGGCAGCCCAACCGGGCCAAAGAGGATTACGAGCGCCGCTACAAAAGCGGCGACGCGAGCGAAGGCCTGGACGATGACGACCAGCTGTTCGACTGTCTCCGGCGCAAGGCCGACCATAGTCATAAGACCATGGCCCAGTGCTGTGTCCGGTTGTAGAAGTTGTTCTGCGCCTTCCTGAATAATGACGTCGGCCAAATACAAGCTGCCGCCAACCGCAAAGACGAACAGGGTCTGGTTGATGAGGAAGGCGGCGAACGCGATGTACCCAGCAATCGCGGCGCCCAGCAGCAATGCGAGATAAAACCACGCCAACGTTCTCGCCGGGCCCCACGAGTCTTGACTCGCGCGTTTTGCAACTTGCGGATCTACCATCCTCCGCATCGTCACCACACCGGCGAGCCCAATCAACAGCGCACTCGTGGCCCGCGCGGCTATGGAAACATTTAGCGACGCAGTCTGTTCGGCGAACGCTTCGAATAGCTTTTCCGCGCCCCAGATAGCCGCGGTTGCCATAAGGAACCGGAAGAGCATCGCTGCAGATCGATCCGACAGCGGGAGGATCCGCCAGTTGGTCTCGCCTGAGGCGAACAGACCTCTCCCGAAAGCGTAGGCAACCGCGATGAGACGCAACCCGTCGAGAAGCCCGTCAAAGGCTGTCTGAAGCCGAGGGTCCGAAATATCGAAGTAGTCGAGCGCGTAGGTGATAGTGGCCAAAGCCGCAAGCGGCAGGGCTACGAGCACGGCCACCGTCCACGCCGCCGCGATGGCGCGCATCAAGCGGGTGGGCGCATTGGCGGCCGAGTCGCGAGTAATGACGCGCTTTGCCAGCCACCGCGCCGGCGCCGTAATGGCGATAAGCCCAAGCAGGAAGGCGACGAAACCAAGGGCCTGACCGCGACTCAGCCTTGACGCGAGGCCATTCGCCCAGTCGCGGATTACCGCGACGACACTGCCGCCATCGAGGCCCACTTCGCCAGCAAGATCGAACCAGAGCACAGGACTGAACACGCTCGACGATCGAGCAAATGTTTCCCTTGCGAAGAGTTCTCGCCTAGCGGACCAGATACGCGCGGCGTTTTCGTCCGTCTGCAACAGCATCGCGCGTGCGGAGCGCAGGTCGGAATCGAGAGAGGCGAATTTGGCCTGTTCGTTTTTAAGCTCGACGCTGGCGGCGTCGCTGGGATCCTGCGCCTCTTTCGACTGCGGTTTCAGTTCCGCCACTCGCTTCCGCGAAGCTTCAAGGCGAGGCGAAAGGTCGGAGATTATCGCCTGGATCTTAGTGATTAGCGGGTCGTTCAGCGTTCTAAGCCGCGCGAGATCCGCCGCGGACTTCTGATCGCTCTTAAGCCCGATTTCGATGTAATCGAGTGACGAACGGACAGCGTCGATGGCCTGCCTGGGCGTATCTTCAGCTATCCCGAGCGAGATGACGGACAGCCACCCGATCAGCGCGATCAGAACAATTCGCAGGACGCGAACCAAGGAGTTACTCACTTCAATGTGGGGCGGCGCGGCCCTTCGCATCCGACCACGACCGACCCACGGCCGCAAGCCGCCCTGAGCATGTCGGACAAGCAATTCACCTTGGGTCCGAAAAACGGCTGCGCAATCCGCGCCCCTTTGTTAAAGGAGGCGCGCAATTTGAGGGAGTCTCGTGACCGCGATTCAGTCAACAGCCTTGCTCGAGGGCATCCGACGCGACGCTGGCGCGCGCGCGTTTGCATATTTCCTCGAGTCGGGCGCCGCTCCCATTGAGCCCCCGATTTTGCAGCCGACCTCGGCGTTTCTGGACATGTCAGGCGAGGATATCCGCGAGCGGCTTTTCCTTACTACGGACAGCGCGGGCGCCGAGCTCTGCCTTCGGCCGGATTATACGATACCGGTCTGCCTCGCGCATCTCGCCGGCGCCGGTATCGCTTCGCCGGCGCACTATGCGTATTTTGGACCTGTTTTTCGCGCCCGGCTCGGCCAAAAGGGCGAAATGGTTCAGACCGGCCTCGAAAGCTATGGCCGAACTGACATCGAAGCGGCAGATGCCGAGATCCTCAGTCGTGCGCTGGCTGCGGCGTCCCGCGCCGGCGCGGTGGATATGAGGGTGACGATCGGCGACGTCCGGGTATTCGATGGCGTCATCGACGCATTGGGCCTGCCGGGGGTGTGGCGGCGTCGCGTTCGCCGCGGGCTGGCACAAGGCAAGCCGCTGTCGACAATCCTCAACGGCGCAGCGAATGGGCCCTCGACTTCAGACCGGCGTTCTCGCCGCATTGGAGCAGGCCGACCACGCCGGCGCGAAAGCGCTGGTTGCCGATCTTCTCGAAATTGCCGGCATTCAGGCTGTGGGAGGGCGAGACGTCGGAGATATTGCGGACCGGTTTCTGCAGCAGGCGTCAAAGCGCGCCGACGAAGGCGTGAGCGCGCGGCAACGGGCGATCCTGACCCGCTTCCTCGATATCTCCGGCAATCCGGACGGCGCCTCTCGCGATTTGCGGGCGCTCTCCAAGGAGGATCATCTCGCAATCGACAAATTGCTCGACTCGTTCGAGGAGCGGATCGGCTTCATGGCCGCCGCAGGCTTGAGGGTCGAAGACCTTCGCTACAGTGCAGCCTTCGTCCGCGACCTCGACTATTACACGGGCTTCGTATTCGAGGCGGTCGACGCCGACAAGCCGCAAGCCGCGCCCGCACTGGTCGGCGGCCGTTACGACGGATTGGCCCGCCGGATGGGGGCTGAGTACGACCTACCGGCTGTCGGCGCAGCAATCTGGATCGATAGATTGCCGCTCAGGAAAGGCGCGAAATGACGACCGACGCGGGTTCGCCCCTCGTCCTGGCGGTTCCTTCCAAGGGAAGACTGCAGGAAAACGCGATTGCCTTCTTCACGCGCGCCGGCCTGGAATTCGTGCAAGGCCGTGGTGCGCGCGACTATCGCGGCGCGATCGTCGATCTACCTGGCGTCGAGGTCGCTTACCTTTCTGCGTCCGAAATCGTGGGCCAGCTCGCGCAGGGGCTCGCGCATTTTGGCGTGACCGGCGAGGACCTGGTACGTGAGCAGTTGGCGGACGCCGAATTCGTCGCTGACATTGCTCGCGCCGCTCGGATTTGGCCGCGCCAACGTCGTCGTCGCTGCGCCGCAAGCTTGGATCGATGTCAGAACCATGGCCGATCTCGAAGACGTAGCTGCCGAATTTCGGGCCAAGCGTGGTCAAAGGATGCGGGTGGCGACGAAATACGTCAATCTGACTCGCGGGTTTCTTCGCCGATCACGGCGTGACCGACTATCGGATCGTGGAGAGCCTTGGCGCCACGGAAGGAGCTCCCGCCGCCGGCGGCGCCGAACTCATTGTCGACATCACGACGACAGGCGCCACGCTCGCGGCAAACTCTCTCAAAACACTCGATGACGGAATCATCCTGCGTAGTCAGGCAAATCTGGTGGCTTCGCTAAAGGCGCACTGGGGCGAATCGTCACGGAAGGCCGCGCGAGCTATTTTGATGCGCATCGCGGCTTCCGAGGAGGCGCGCCGCTCGCGCGAGGTCAGGGCGCGTCTTCCGACGCCCACCCACATCGCAATTGCCGAAGCGTGCTCGCGGTTCGACGCGTCGCCCGCTTTTGGCGACGACGCAGATCCTCAGGGTTTCGTGACCTTGCATTGTGTACGCAGCAAATCAGCCGATCTCGCAGACTGGTTGCTGGAACGTGGCGCCGAACGGGTGACAGTCACTGCCGTCGACCAAGTATTTGACAAGCGCAACCCGCTTTGGGACGCGTCTGGTCGAGAAGATCGGGCCAGCATAGGCATGCGCGCCTATTTCGAATTCAGCCGCGCTATCAGGCTAGAAGTATCCCAGCGGCCGCCGCCCATCTTCTGCACTTCGGAATAGAGTTGATCGACCAGGGCGGTCGCCGGCAAGCTGGCGCCATTGCGGCGCGCCTCGTCGAGGCAGATGCCAAGGTCCTTGCGCATCCAGTCGACGGCGAAGCCGAACCCGAATTGTTCGGCGATCATGGTCTTGTAGCGATTTTCCATCTGCCAGGATTGAGCGGCGCCCTTCGAGATGACCTCAATAACAGCGGCGCGGTCGAGGCCCGCGCGATCCGCGAAATGCAATCCCTCGGACAATGCCTCCACCAGTCCGGCGATGCAGATCTGATTGACCATCTTGGTGAGCTGGCCGGCTCCCGGCCCACCCAGT
Organism: uncultured Pseudomonadota bacterium; assembly: GCA_963771455.1. Lineage (GTDB taxonomy): Bacteria > Pseudomonadota > Alphaproteobacteria > Rhizobiales > Beijerinckiaceae > Roseiarcus. Next base: position 212,405 of record CAVYTP010000006.1, on the reverse strand, counting down.
CTGCGACAGGCGCGCGCAAACGCGGCAATTACCGGCTCGGCAAGAGAGTAAGCTTCCTCATCGCCGCCGCACATAACTGTCAGGGCGCCATTTTCAGCCCCGGCCTGCCCACCTGAAACAGGCGCGTCAACGAAAGCGACGCCGCGCTTCGCGGCCTCCGCGTGCAGTTCTCTTGCGACGCTAGCCGATGCCGTAGTGTGGTCGATGAAAATCGCGCCGGTTTTCATGCCGGCGAACGCTCCGTTCGATCCGAGAGTGATGGATCGCAGATCGTCGTCGTTGCCGACGCAAGCAAAGACAAAGTCGCAGGAACGGACCGCTTCTATCGGCGAAGGCGCACTCGCGCCGCCGTTCTGCGCGACCCAGGCCAGCGCTTTTTCCGTTGTGCGATTGTAGACGGTGACGGCATGGCCGCCGCGCTGGGCCAAATGTCCCGCCATCGGGTAGCCCATCACGCCGAGGCCTAGAAACGCAACTTGCGCCAATTTCGTCTCCCATTCGCGTTCCCCAGTGTCGACGCGACGTGACTCCTATATCGTGCGTCGGGCCGAATTGGTAACGTGAAAGCATCCTTTGGAGCCGATCTCGTGAGGCGCCGCAATCTGGCCAGAATACCGCCACTCGGACAGGCGCACTCTTGACGCCATTGGCGGTGTCGCCACATCAATTCGGGCTTCAAGCCGGAGACTGTCGAAATGGGTTCGCCGCGCCGGGATGTTTTGCTGGGTCTAGGTCTGGGCGCGCTCGGGCTAGGAGTCTTCCCGTCCCGCCATCGCGCAGGGCGCGCCCACGGTCACATGGCGTCTCGCCTCGAGCTTTGTGCCTTCTTTGGATCTGATCTACGGCGGCGCCGAAACATTCGCCGCGGCAGTTGGCGAGCTGACCGACGGCAAATTCACCGTCCAGGTGTCTCCAGCCGGCGAAATTGCTTCGGCGCTGGAAACACTCGACGCCGTCTCTAACGGTGGAGCGGACTGCGCGCATACCGCATTGTCCTACTTCTGGAACAAGGATCCGAGCTTCATCTTCGCATCTTCTACGCCGTTCGGTATGAACGCGCGTCAGCATAACGCTTGGCTGAGCGAAGGAGGCGGCGGCGACCTCATTAACGAATTGCTCGCCGAACATGGGGCGTTCGCGATCCCCGGCGGCAACACCGGAGGTCAAATGGCCGGCTGGTTTCGCAAAGAGATCAAAACCCCGCAGGATTTTGCGGGCTTGAAAATGCGGGTCGGCGGATTCGCGGGAAAGGTCTTTCAGACACTCGGCGCGGAGCCGGTCATCCTACCGAAGGATGGAATTTTTAGCGCGCTGGAATCCGGCGGGTTGGACGCGTTCGAATGGGTTGGACCATACGACGACGAGAAATTCGGCGATAAGAAAGACGCACCCAAGACGCCTATCTCGAAATTGGCGCCGTATTACTACTATCCTGGATGGTGGAAGGGCGGAATGCAGATGCACTTCGTGCTATCCAAGTCAAAATTCGACGCGCTGCCCAAGCCGTATCAGGCTGTCGTGCGAGCTGCGGCGGGAATTGCAAACCGCTCGATGCTGGAGAAGTACGACGCCAACAATCCCGCTGCGTTGAAGCGGCTGGCGATTGGCGGCGCACAGTTACGACTGTTCCCACAGGAGGCGATCGAAGCCTGCTACAAGACGGCGACCGATTTGTACGGGCAGCTCAGCGCGGAAAATCCGCGTTTCAAAAAAATTGCGGACGCCTATTTTGCGTTCCGCGCCGACCAGTATTTGTGGTGGCAGGTGGCCGAATATTCGTTCGACAATTTCATGATCCGACAGCGCCGCGCGCATTCCTGATAAGCAGTTTCAACGCAGCAGGGTCGCACGGACCCACCAATCCGGGCGCGCCAACTTGAGCGCTCTCGAGGCGGCGATCAGATCGTTCCGATCGTCAAAAATCGCAAAGCAGGTCGCGCCTGAACCCGACATTCTTGCAAAGCAGACCCCTGGGAGCCTGGAAAGCCGGTTCAGGGCGTCCGCGATCACTGGGGCCACTGCGACTGCGGCCGACTGAAGGTCATTGCGGGCCGCGGCCAGGCCTTTGCGCCAGTTCGTTGCTGCGGGTTCGAAAGCCGGGCCGAAATTGGCTATGGCGCCCGGCTCCAGACGTAGACCTGCGAACACCAGCGGCGTCGGGGTCGCAACACCCGGATTGACGAGCAGAGCGGGCAGCGCCGGCATCTCGAGCGCCGGTCCGATCTGATGGCCGATGCCCTCCATGACGCGTGCTCTGGGGGCAAGACAGACGGTGACATCTGCGCCTGTCGACTCGGCGGCTCGCAGCAGTCTTGGATCGTCGAGGGAGATTCCGTTGTGAGCCGCGAGCGCTCGCAAGGCGGCCGCGGCGTCCGACGAACCGCCGCCGAGGCCCGCTGCAACGGGCAGCGTCTTGCGAAGCTTGAACTCGCCAAGCCGCAATCCCGGAACTTGCCGCTCCAGAGCTCTCGCCGCTTTCAAAATGAGATTGCCGTCATCTGGGCCTGCGTCATGCGCGCGGGGCCCGTCGACGCTCAACCCAAAGGCCGCAGCTGGCGTAAACATCAGCCAGTCGCAGACGCCCGCGAATGCAACCACACTGTGCAATTCGTGATAGCCGTCCTTGCGACGTCCAAGGACGTGCAGGGACAAGTTCACTTTGGCCGGAGCCCGCCAAAGCTGCGAGGCGGGCCGCGACGGAGGCATCAGCCGCCGGGCTTGTCGACGCTGCCGCCCGCCGCCGTGGGCGCGGGCGGCGCATCACTATCCGGCAGTCCGTTGGCGATCTTCTTCAGGATATTCGGCAAGTCTTCGGGCTCCGGGCCCATGTCACGAGCATGATTCCACTGGAAGTGCGCCTCGGTTTTGCGGCCGACCTTCCAATAAGCGTCACCGAGATGGTCGTTGACGACGGGATCAGCCGGTTTCAATTCGATCGCACGTTCAAGTTGCTGTGCAGCTTCCTGATAGTGCCCGAGTTTGAAATGAGCCCAGCCGAGGCTGTCGACAATATAACCGTCGGTCGGCTTCAGATCGACCGCGCGCTGCAGCATCTTGAACGCCTCATCGAGGTTCTGGCCCTTATCGACCCAGGAATAACCGAGATAATTCAAGACCAGCGGTTGATCAGGGTAAACCTCCAGCGCCTTCTTGAAGTCGGCTTCCGCTTTCGGCCATTGCTTCGACCGCTCGTTGCAGATGCCGCGAAAGTAAAACAAGGTCCAGTGACCGGCGTCGGGCGTTCCGATCAGCTCGATTGCCTTGTCATAAGACCTGCTGGCGGCCTCGAAATCCTTGGCGCTACGCTGAAGGCTTCCGAGTGAACTCCACGCATCGGGATCTTGGGGATGGCTGGCGACGATCGCCTGCATGCGCTGCATCGCTTGCTCATTCCGGCCCTGCTCGTCGAGGCTGAGCGCGACCTGAATGTCCGCGCTCTCGCGCATCGGCGAACTCTTGGGCACGCTCTCGTAAGCGTCTATGGACGGCGTCGACTGCTTCATATCGGCAAGCAGATTGGCGACGGTGACGGCCGCGAGATCGTGGTCGGGACGAATGAGCAGTGCGAGCCGCAAATATATCAGCGCCGCCAGTTCGTCGCCTTGACGCGTCGAATTGGCGCCGCCCAGGCCGTACAGCGTCTCGGCCGCGCCATCCCGCGCGGTGGCGATCAGGGGCGATAACGGCTTGCCGGCGTCCAGATCGGCCATCGCCGCCACCACGACAGGGTGATTCGGGATCAGTTTGGCGAATTGCGTATATACGGCCTTGGCGCCGTCGATGTCGCCGTGACGCGAAAGGAAACGCGCATAGGCGTCCACCAACCGCAACGTGTTCTTGTCGGCGTCGTAGGCAAGTTTCAGACGGCGACGCGCTTCGACAGGATTGCCGAGAACATCGGCTATCAGGCCGGCGTGATAATCTCGGAATACCCGGCAGGCTGGGATCCGAGATGTGGTCGGTAACGTCGAGCGCCCGCTTCAGGTCGCCGGCGCCAGCCCAGGTCCATGCGATCAGCAGGCTGGTTGTGACGTCGCGAGCCTTGCCCGCATCGCCCTGCCGAAAGTTGGGTGCGCGCCACAGGCCATTGGCCGTCGACAATCGCTCGGCTAGCAAGCGCGAGACGCGCGAGGCTGTTGGTCGGATCGCGAGCGATCAACCGCTCGGCAAGCGGAAAGGCGCCCTGCGCATCTCCGGTCGCCAGTGCCGAAGCGAAGGCATGTTCAAGTAATTCGAGATTCCGTGGGTCGGCGCGCAAAGTCTCACGGTAATAGAGTTCGGCCGCTCCGGAGTCGCGATCTGCGCCGGCGACGAGCGCCGACAGATAATTTCCGGCCTGACTGTCGCCGATGGCGAATTTGGCGTCCGGCGGCGTCGTCGCCGCAAATGCAGCGCTGTCGCAGACCGGCAAGGTCAAGGCTGAGAGCGCCACTGCGCTCAAAAAGGGTCGCAACAAAGGGTGCACTCTTCAGATTCCTATGTTGGCTAAAAGCCGCAAGACGGTTCGTAGCTATGTACCGCGCTTTCCGCGGAGAGAAAACCGATCGAGCCGATGCTCACATGTCCGTGTAATTTGGACCACCCCCGCCCTCGGGAGGGACCCAGGTTATGTTGTGCGCCGGGTCTTTGATGTCGCAGGTTTTGCAGTGAACGCAATTCTGGGCGTTGATAACAAACCGAGGGTCGGTGTGGCGGGTCTCGTCGCCATATACGACCTCATATACGCCGGCCGGGCAATAGAGACGCGCTGGTTCGCCGTATTTCGGCAGATTATCCCGAATCGGAACTTCCGGATCGGCCAGACGCAGATGAACCGGCTGGTCCTCCTCGTGATTGGTGTTTGATAGAAACACCGAGGATGGCTTGTCAAAGGAGATCTTGCCGTCGGGTTTCGGATAGAGGATCGGTTTCACGGCGGAAAGGGGCTTCAACGTGTCACTGTCCGCCTTTCCATGCTTGAGGGTGCCGAACAGTGAGCCACCGAACAGCTCGTTGGTCCACATGTCGAGTCCCGCGAGGGGAACGCCAAGGCCGAGACCCAGCTTGCTCCATAATGGTTTTACGTTTCGGACTTTTTTCAGGTCTTGACCGATTTCAGAACCACGCCAGCCCTGTTCGTAGGCAACGAGTTCATCATTTGCGCGCCCCGCGCCCAAAGCTTCGACGACCGCTTCCGCGGCCTGCATGCCCGACAGAACCGCGTTATGCGAGCCTTTGATGCGGGCGAAATTGACGAAGCCCGCGGAGCATCCAAGTAGCGCGCCGCCCGGAAAAACAAGGCGAGGCACCGATTGCCAGCCGCCTGACGAGATAGCACGCGCGCCGTAGCCGATCCGTTTGCCGCCCTCAAAAGTTTCGCGAATCAACGGGTGGGTCTTGAATTGCTGGAACTCGTCGAACGGCGACAGTGTCGGGTTCTGGTAGTTGAGATGCACCACGAAGCCGACCGAAACGAGCTGCTCGTCGTAATGGTAAAGGAACGATCCGCCGCTCGAGCCCGAGCTCAGTGGCCAGCCGAACGAATGCTGAACCTTGCCGGGTTTGAACTTCGCCGCGTCGATATGCCAGATTTCCTTAATGCCAAGCCCGAATTTCTGCGGGTCGCGATCCGCATCGAGCTTGAAGCGGGCGATCAACTGCTTGGCGAGCGAGCCGCGCGCGCCCTCGGCGATCAGCACATATTTGCCTCGCAGCTCCATGCCACGGGTGAATCCGGCCTTGGCTTTACCTTCGCGATCGACGCCCATGTCGCCTGTGGCGACGCCCACGACAGCGCCCTTTTCGTCGTAAAGCAGTTCAGACGCGGCAAAGCCCGGATAGATCTCGACGCCGAGCGCTTCGGCCTGCGCCCCGAGCCAGCGCACGACGGCGCCAAGCGAGCCGACGAAGTTGCCGTGATTGTTCATGAAGGTGGGCATCGGCCAATTCGGAAGGGTAATGCCTCCCGAGGGACCGAGAACCATGAAATGATCCTCACTCACGGGCGTCTTCAGTGGCCGCTCAGGATCGTCCCGCCAGCCGGGGATCAGCCGGTCGAGACCGATCGGATCGATGACGGCGCCCGACAGGATATGCGCGCCGACTGTCGAACCCTTTTCGACGACCACGACCGCAAGCTGTTCGTCGAGTTGCTTCAGTCGAATAGCTGCCGCGAGGCCCGCCGGCCCGGCCCCGACGATCACGACGTCGTATTCCATCGAGTCCCTGGCAGGCAGCTCGGTCTCGTCACTCATCACTCACTCCCCGGCCCTGTTTTTGTTACAGGCGCGTCGTCTCATTTCGCGTTCAATTGCCGACCGTCATTCGCACAGTCAAGCGCGTCGCCTCGACGATAGGTGATGTGATATGGCTACGCACGGCAATTACGATGAAAGGATGGCGTGAGGTGGCCCCCTCCGAGGAAAGCGTAGCGTCACTCACGGCGGAAGGAGCGGTTGAGATCCTGAGGTGGTGGCGCGATTCCGCTATTGATTTGCCGCTCGACGAAACGCCGCATGACAGGTTCGCGGAATTCGCGGCGAATCCGACGCCCGCGCGGCGCGCTGAAAGGCGCGAAGCGCCTGTCGTCCAGGTTTCGCCCGAGCCGAATGCTACTGTCGACAAGTCGGCCCGGACACCTATTTCCACTGCAGTCGACGAGGCCGCCCGCAGCGCACGCGAGATTGCTGCCTCCGCTCAATCGCTGGACGCTTTGCGCGAGGCGCTCGAGCGGTTCGAGGGTTGCGCGTTGAAGTCGACGGCGACCCGGCTGGTATTCGCCGATGGCGCTCCGGGCGCGTCGCTGATGTTCGTTGGCGAAGCGCCCGGCGGCGACGAAGATCGCATCGGACGTCCCTTCGTCGGCCGAGCCGGCCAGCTTCTCGATCGCATGCTTGCTTCTATCGGCCTGGACCGTTCTCAAGTCTACATCGCCAATTGCGTGCCGTGGCGTCCGCCAGGCAACCGCACGCCGACGCCTCAGGAAACTCAGATCTGCTTGCCGTTCATCCGCCGACAAATCGAACTGAGCGCGCCCAGGCTGATCGTTTGCCTCGGCGGCTCTGCACTGACGACGCTGCTCGGCGGCCGCGACGGAATTTCCCGGGCGAGGGGCCAGTGGCGGACCTATGCCGGAGACTCCGGCGCGGAGCTTCCGACATTGCCAATGTTCCATCCCGCTTATCTATTGCGGCAGCCAAATGCGAAACGCTGGGCTTGGGCTGACTTACGCAAGCTCAGGAAAGCGATCGACGCCGGCTATCGCCCCATTTGAGTTCAGGTCGGACCTGAGCCCAACATTAGGAAAATGATAGTTAGAGACGAAATCGAAGCGATCCTGCGAGCGAAATATGCCGCCCAACTAGGCTTACTGGCGTGAAAGGCGCCTGCTTTGTATCTCGCGCGCGTTGACGCAAACGCTTCGATGGGCGCGAATGACGGCCGCTCGCTCCTGCCCCTTAATGCATGCAGTACGGAAGGCGCCGGCGCACGGTCGCTCACTCCAAATATTTCGCGAAGATTTTCCCTGTGCGACCGCCACAACTCAACTTGGGCCGACAATTCGTTATCGCCTTGAAGACTGATCTCGAGTGCTTCGCGCTCAACATCGCTCAGGCGCCCGTCAACATATCCGTGCAGAACTGCAGTAGACGTCATCCCTTTCATTTGACCACCCGCAGGTGCGGCGCACGCTCCCACGCTACAGGTGGCCGCGACCCGTCAATTCCGCCGACAAGTGACGCCAGACGCTTTCGCGCGCGATCAAGCTGTTCCACAAACTGTGCGAAAGACAGGCCAGCCGCCGCCGCCGCCTGTTGATGCGTAAAGTCGGTCAGCGTCGCCAGGAGCAACACTTCGCGCAATTCCAAGGGTAAAGCCTGAACAGCGTGGATCAGGCTTTGATCGACGCCGCCCTTGCTGTGCTCCGGCCACTCATAGTCGCACTCGTCCGCGGCTGTTTTCCAGACATGCCGCCGATGTAGTTGAAGGAAGCGCGAGAAAATGGCGACCCGATCGGTCGCAGCGTCGCAATGAACGGTCACAATCGACGCCTGGCGGACGAGGTGTTCGGCGAGTCGGCTCGCTAGGGGCTCCGCAAGCTGGCGACGCCCCGCAACGATCATCGCCCTCGCGAAACCGTGCAGCTCGCGCATATTCCCGAAATCTACCCCGGAGAGCGCCATGGTGTTAAGCCAAAGTTATTAAGCGCAGTTAATCATTGTAGAGTGCTGCGGGTTTTCGGCCAAGCAAAATCGCTGGCTGGCGAAGAGAATGTGGCCGAATACACACAATTTGTGACTGGCGATGTCCGGCCGAGCCTTCCCTTGCGCTGCCTTCGCGGCTAAGGGAAATCGCCTCTTGGATTAATTGGACAGCAGGACCAGGGATGACCGGTGAAAATTCAAACGGCGCTATGAAAGGCCTGAAAGGCATCATCTTTGGCGTCGCGAATAACCGGTCGATCGCCTATGGCATTGCAAAGGCCCTGCAGGCTGCGGGCGCAGAAATTGCGCTGACATATCAGGGCGATGCGCTTGAAAAGCGTGTGCGTCCGCTCGCTGCGGAGCTAGGGGCGCATGTGGTCGGCCACTGCGATGTCACCGACGCTGCGACGATTGACGCAGTATTCGCAGAGGTTTCAAGTTTGTGGGGCGAACTGGACTTCGTTGTCCACTGTGTGGCGTTCTCTGACAAGGATCAGCTGACGGGCAGATACTTAGATACGACTGAAGACAATTTTACGAAATCGCTGTTTATTTCCTGTTATTCTTTTACGGCGATTGCCCAGCGCGCGGAAAAATTGATGCGCAAAGGCGGATCGATGCTCACGTTGACGTATTACGGCGCAGAAAAATGGATGCCGCATTACAACGTGATGGGCGTCGCCAAGGCTGCGCTTGAGGCCAGTGTGCGCTATCTCGCCGCAGACCTTGGCCAGAACAACATCCGCGTCAACGCGATCTCGGCCGGCCCAATCAAGACCCTGGCGGCTTCGGGGATCGGCGACTTTCGCTACATCCTTCGATGGAACGAGTACAATTCACCGCTGCGGCGCACCGTGACGATCGAAGAGGTCGGCCAGTCTGCCGTTTACATGCTGTCGCCGATGTCGATAGGCGTCACCGGCGAAATCCTGCATGTGGACGCCGGCTACCATATTGTCGGGATGAAGCACCCCGACGCTCCCGATATCACTGTGGCCGGAGGCTGACGGAACTCCGCCCCCGCCGGAACGTGAACAGCGCGAAAATGGCGAGTGCGCCGTGCAAAAGGCCACTCTGCCAAAAAAGCGCCGCGGGCCCGAAGATTTGCATGAAGCCCGAACCTGTCGTCGGCGATAGGATGGCGCCGACGCAGTAGACGAACAACATGCTGGCCGAAATTGCGACCATTTCCCGCGGGGCCACCCCGTCGTTGGCGATCGCGACAATTAACGTATAGAGAGTGTAGGTCGTCAGGCCGACCAGAAATCCCAACATAATAAGCAGGGAGCCGGTCGGTTCGATGATCGCCAGCGCGAGTTCCAAAATAGCGCCCGCGCCCATCGCCAGAGCCACGACAAGTCGACGATCCATGCGGTCCGAGAGCCGGCCTGCGGGGTACACCCCGAGCGCCGAACCGATGATAATCGCCGAAGTGAAGAAGGGGACGGTCTGGGGGGCGACGCCGATTCGCAACGCGTAGACAGGCGCCAGCGAAACCGCGGCCCCATTGCACGCGCCCGCCACGAAAGCGCCCGCCAGCGCGACCGGCGCCAGCCGACGAAACATCGCGAGCTCAAGTTTAACCGCAGCGGGGATTTGCGGCGCGTCGGCTTTCGTCAGCGAAAGCGGCACGATCGCAAGCGCCGACAACGCGGAGCCGACGGTAAACGGCAGGAACGTCGTCGGATCGAGGCCGCGCATTAGCAGCTGTCCCGCTGCAGACGCAGCAAAATTCACGATCTGATAGATGCCGTAGAGCGAGCCTCTGTTGTGGTTGCCGGCGAAGGCGTTGATCCAGGACTCGATGATCGCGTAAACGCCCGCGAGCACGAAGCCAAGCAGCGCGCGCGACGCCAACCACGCGATGGGTATTTCCGCCGCCGGCAAGATGTCGATGGCGACTGCCGCCAAAGCGACGCAGGCGGCAAAAGCCCGGATGTGGCCGACGCGGGCGACCAGGGCCGGCGCCTGCGCAGATCCCAGCAACATTCCGAAATAATAAGCGGAGCCGAGAAGGCCGGCGTAGAGATCGCTGAACCCGCTGAGCGCGGTGTGGATCGGCACGACCACCGAGACCAGCGCGTTGCCGCTGATCAGCAGGAAGACCGAAGTCAGGAGCGCGACGAGCGGATAGAACGAGGACACGGCCGAATCATTTGTTGTTGTCAGCCATGCTGTCATGTCAGCGGGCAGTGGGCGAGCCAGCTTGACAGAAAGCGACTTCCAAAAGGCCGAAATCAGCGGCCTTCGAACACGTCTTTCATCGCTCGCGCGGTAAGCTCCGCAATGTTGCGATGAATGCGATGCATTGAGATTGGCGGATCGATGCCCTCAAACTCGGACGCCAGATGGCTCGCCAGAACGTCGTCGTCTGCCCCAACTTGGCCTTCGACGAGCTGCAAGGCGTAGTCTTCGGCGTCCTCTGCGGTTTTGCCGAGCTTTGCGGCCGCCCATAAGCCGACGAGTTTGTTGCGGCGCGCGAGAGACCTGAAACGCAGCTCGGAATCGATCTCGTAGCCCTTTTCAAAAGCGGCTTCGCGCGTTTCCCAGGCGCTCATGTTCGTCTCCCGAGTTCGTTTGCAACGCGGGTGAAGTTTGCGTTGCGGATTTCGCGCCAGCGGCAAATGTGCTAGGCGGCAGCCCGTATTGGCCTCGCGCCACAACCGTGTAAAGCCCATGTCCGCCAACGCACACTTGCACAGCTTTGAACCCGATGTCGCTTCGACGATGAAGGCGATTGGCGCCGCGGCGCGCGCCGCGGCCCGGATCATCGCCAGCGCGCCGCCGGAGCGGAAGTCGGAGGCGCTCCTCGCGGCGGCGCAAAATCTACGCGCGCAGAAATCCGAAATTCTCTCAGCCAACGCCCGCGACCTCGCCGAGGCGAAACGGCGCGACCTCTCGTCCTCTTTGATTGACAGACTGACGCTCGACGAAAAGCGCATCGAGGCGATGGCGCGAGGAATTGAAGAAGTTGCCGCGTTGCCCGACCCAGTCGGGCGCGTGCTGGCGACCTATCGCAGGCCCAACGGCCTCGTCATCGAGCGCGTCGCAACACCGCTGGGAGTTGTTGGCGTGATCTACGAGAGCCGGCCGAATGTCACGGCCGACGCGGGCGCCTTGTGTCTGAAGAGCGGGAACGCCGTGGTATTGCGCGGCGGCTCCGACAGCTTCCATTCCAGCAGCGCCATTCACGCCTGCCTCGTGGCGGGATTGCGGGCCGCCGGATTGCCGGAGGCAGCCATTTCGCGCGCGCCGTCGACTTCGCGCGAGGCGGTGGGCGCCATGCTTGAAGGACTCGACGGCGCTCTCGACGTCATCGTACCGCGCGGCGGAAAAAGCCTCGTCGACCGCGTACAGCGGGAGGCGCGCGTGCCGGTTTTCGCGCATCTTGAGGGGATCGTGCATATCTATATCGATCGCGCGGCGCGTCTCGATATGGCCCTGGGTTTGGTCGTCAATTCGAAGCTGCGTCGTACTGGCGTTTGCGGCGCTGCCGAAACGCTGCTCGTCGACAGCGCGGCCGCGCCGCGCCTGTTGAAACCGCTCATCGAGGCGTTGCTCGACAAGGGTTGCGCGGTGCGGGGCGACAAGCAGGCGCTGGCTGCGGACCCGCGCGTAACGCCAGCAATCGAGCAGGACTGGCGGACCGAATATCTCGACGCGATCATTTCCGTGCGCGTCGTCGACGGCGTACAAGCTGCGATCGATCACATCGAGACTTACGGGTCGCATCACACGGATTGCATTGTTACGGAGGACGCGCAGGCGGCTGAGCGCTTTCTCAACGAGGTCGATTCGGCGATCGTATTGCATAACGCTTCGACGCAGTTCGCTGATGGCGGCGAATTTGGCTTCGGCGCCGAAATCGGCATCGCGACGGGACGCATGCACGCGCGCGGGCCGGTAGGCGTCGAGCAACTGATGCACGTTCAAATACAGAGTGCGTGGGTCGGGACAGACGCGCGCGTGAAGTCTGTAAAGCCTTCTCCCGCTTGCGGGAGGAGGGGCTAATCAACCAGCAGGGTTGCGGCCTATATTTTTCGCGTCGCGCGCTTCAACCACGCTTGCGTTGGCTTATCGAGCAGCGCCATCAGTTTTTCACGCACTTCCTCATGATAGCGGTTCAACCAACCTTTTTCTTCCGCATCCAACATGTTGGCATCAACAGCGCGCAAGTCGAGCGGCGCAAAAGATATCGTCTCGAATGCCAGCGACTCGCGTTCGCCGCCACGGATTTTCATCTGTTTGACGACGATGAGGTTTTCCAGGCGGATGCCAAATTTGCCGGGCGCGTAATATCCAGGCTCGTTGGAAATGATCATTCCCGGTTCAAGCGGGATCGCGCCAGTTTTGGCGATACGCTGAGGTCCCTCGTGCACCGATAGATAGGCGCCGATGCCGTGCCCGGTGCCGTGGTCGAAGTCGAGGCCGGCGCGCCAAAGTGCGGCGCGGGCCAGCACATCAATCTGCGCGCCAGTCGTGCCTTTCGGGAACACCGCGCGCGCGACGGCGATATGTCCCTTGAGCACACGGGTGAAACGATCGCGCATTGCGGCTGTGGGCTCGCCGACCGCGATGGTTCGCGTGATGTCGGTGGTGCCGTCAATATACTGGGCGCCGCTGTCGATCAGAAACAACCCTTTCTTGATCCGCAGGTTCGAGCGTTCGCTAACGCGATAATGTGGGAGCGCGGCGTGCGGACCCGCCGCGGAAATGCTCGGAAACGAAAGGTCTTTCAGCAAACCAGTTTCGCGTCGAAAGTCTTCAAGTCGCTTGGCCGCTTCGATTTCGGTGAGTTTGCCGGTCTCGACAGCCTTGTCGAACCAGGCCAGAAAGCGAACCAGTGCAGCGCCGTCGCGCAGATGCGCGGCGCGCGCGCCGCGCAATTCCGCCTCGTTCTTGCAGGCTTTCAGTAGCGTCGTTGGATCCGCAGCAATCAGAGCAGTGCCGCCGGCGGCTTCCAGCTTGCTTGCCAGCGCAGACGGCCCTGTCGCCGAATCGACGATGATTTTCTTACCGCCTTTTCCCAAGGCGGCGACAAACGCTTCCAGCTCCGACGCCGGCCGGATATCGCAATCCTGTCGTAGAGTGGCAGCGACTTCGGCTCCAACCTTTCGCGGATCTATAAACAGCGATGGAGCGCCTTCGCGCGGCGCATACGCGAAGGCAAGCGGCAGCGGCGTATAGGAGACGTCGGCGCCGCGAATATTGAACAACCACGCGACATTGTGCGCATCGCTGAGCAGGGCGCCATCCGCGGCGCCAAGCTTTTGCTGAAGGGCGGCGATCTTCTCTGTCGCGAGCTTCCCTGCGTATTCGGCCGGGTAGATCGTGATCGGGGCGAGCGGCGGCGCGGGTCGATCCGGCCAAACCGCGTCGATCGGATTGCTTGTAATGGGCGTCAACTTAGCGCCGGCCTTCTCTGCCGCACGCGTCAGACGCCTCACCGTCTCCGACGTCATCAACCACGGGTCGAATCCTAGCCGATCGTTCGCCGTCAGCGCCTTTTCGAGCCAGGTATGAGGCGGCATTTCGGCCAACGGCTCACGGTGTAGACGCCTGGATCGACCTGTTCGGCGGCCTGCACCGTGTAGCGCCCGTCAACAAACAGCGCAGCGCGGTCCATCAACACGACGGCGAGGCCCGCCGAACCAGAAAAACCCGTCAACCAAAGCAGTCGTTCGGAGCTTGCGGGCACGTACTCGTTCTGGTGCTCATCGGCGCGCGGCACGATGAAACCGGTAAGTTGGCGTTTCTCCAATTCGGCTCGCAACGCCGCTGCCCGTTCTGCGCCGTGAGCGGGGCCACCGACTTCCACAAAACTCTGCAAACGAACAGGCGCCGGCGCGTTCACGCGGCGTCCCCTTCGGTCACGACGTGACCGATGAAGGGCAGCTCTCGATACGCATGCGCGACGTCCATCCCGTAGCCAACGACAAACAAATCAGGGCAGACGAACCCGACAAAGTCGGCCTTCACATCAACTTCCTTTTTGCCCGGCTTCTCGAGCAGCGCGCAGACCATCACCTTGTTGGCGCCGCGCGCCGAAAGCAGGTCTTTGGCGAACGCGAGGGTGCGACCAGATTCTAGGATGTCGTCTACGAGCAGAACGTCACGACCGCGCACTGAGGATTCGATGTCGCGCAAAATGGCGACCGTTCCGCTTGAGACGGTGCCTTCGCGATAGCTTGATAGGTGGAAGAACTCGACGTTGGGCGACAAGTGGGCGCGGTGCATGGCGCGCAGCAAATCGGCTGCGAACATGAACGAGCCTTTGAGGATAGCGACAACCAGCAGGTTCTTGGGGCCTGTCGCCGCGATATCCTTCGCGAGGCTCTCCACCCGTTCAGCGATCACGCCCTCGTCGTAGAGGGTCTCGACCTTGCGTTCCTTGCTCATCAAGCCAGCCTTCGTCGCGCCTATTCGCCCGCGGGTTGCATGGCGACCGTCACCTCGACGCCCCCGGTCGGCGGCGCCGCGAGTCGCGAGGAGAAGCGGGTTCGCCCGTCCGGCGCAAGATGCGCATCGACGGGACGAACGGTCCAGACGAAAATTTCAGATGCGTCGGCCGCACGTATCGCGAGTCTCAGCATCGGCGGGCTGAGGGTGCGGCCGGACCTATTGACGACCGTTCCCTCGACGAGCAGCGTGTGTCCGTTGTCGATAAGTCGGCTCGAGACATTTTCGATTCGCACTGCAGGCGTGATCCATGAAGGCGAAAGCGACGCCAGGATTGGCTGAACAACGGGTGCGACACGATAGGCGAGTTTGCCGAGGCCAAACATCGCGATCGCGATCGCCAGAGCGAACATGATCTTCGCGCGGCGGCGCGGAACGGCCCCTCTCGTTTCGATCGTCCCAGGCGCGGTACGCTGCCTTTGACTACGCCATGCGAACGGGTCGACGCGTTCGGGCGTAGCTTTCCCGGGCAGCGCGAGCGCGGCTTGCGACATCGGATATTCAACTCCTTCTTCAGACCCAAATCCGCCGCGGGCTGCCGAGACAGGCGCCGTAGGAAATGGTATCCGCGACCCAGACGCGAGGCCCGCCCAATGTGATTGACGTTCGGTCCGAAGCCAGACCAAGCCAAGCGCCAGGCAATTGGCTACTCTTACAGTTAATTGCGAGTTAAGCCGACCCCAGGAATGAGCTGAGATCGCCAGTGATTCGTTTCGAAAATGTTGGGCTTCGCTACGGAGTAGGTCCGGACATCCTTGAGGATCTGAATTTCTCAATTCCGCCGCAGAGTTTTCAATTTCTTGACCGGACCTTCAGGCGCCGGAAAAACCACTCTGCTGAGACTGATGTTGCTGTCATTGAAGCCGTCTCGCGGCGTCATCCGAATCTTTGGCGACGACGCTACGGAACTCGACAAGCCCGCCCTGACGAAAGTCAGGCGGCGGATAGGTGTCGTGTTTCAGGATTTTCGCCTGCTGGATCATCTGACGACTTATGAAAACGTGGCGCTTCCGTTGAGAGTCACCGGTCGATCCGAAGCTCAATATCGCAACGAAGTCGTGGAATTGCTGGATTGGGTTGGCCTCGGAGAACGCATCCACGCGCCGCCGGCGGTCCTTTCCGGCGGTGAAAAGCAGCGCGCGGCAATTGCGCGCGCGCTCATCGCAAGGCCCGAATTATTG
The DNA here is from genome assembly GCA_963771455.1 of uncultured Pseudomonadota bacterium. Classification (GTDB taxonomy): domain Bacteria; phylum Pseudomonadota; class Alphaproteobacteria; order Rhizobiales; family Beijerinckiaceae; genus Roseiarcus. The sequence continues at coordinate 196,582 of CAVYTP010000006.1, read as the reverse complement.
CTGGCCGATGAGCCGACCGGCAACGTCGATCCGGTGATGGCAAGGCGGTTGCTTCGCCTGTTCGTCGAATTGCACAAGTCGGGCACGGCTGTGGTGATTGCGACACACGATCTCGCGCTGATGGATCTGGCGCCCATGGCGCGCCGTCTGTTTCTGGAGGACAGAAGGGTGGAAGTTCTGGAGCCGGATGCCGAATGACGGAGGGGACGTCAGCCTTGGAATCGGACGATGCGGTAAAGTCGCATCCCGCGTTGCGCGCGCGTTCGACGCCGCTGATACCGGCCGAAACCGTAGCGGGGCGCGCTCTGGTGGTCGTGATCGCGATCATGACCTTCCTGGCCTGCCTGACGGCGGGGACGGCGATCCTCATCGGCGAGGCGGCTCAGTCGTGGCGCAGCAGTGTTTCGCAAACCGTCACCATTCAAGTTCGACCAAAGGCGGGTGACGACGCCAAAGCCCTGCTGGCGAAAGTCGCCGACGCCGCACTCGCCGCTCCGGGTGTGGCGGAAGCGCATGTGCTCTCGCTCGAAGAGACGGAGGCGCTACTTGCGCCCTGGTTTGGCGGCGGGCTCGATCTTTCCAGGCTTCCGGTTCCTCGCTTGGTGGCGGTGACCATGAAGGCGAACCAGGAGGGCGACCTTGCGCCGTTGCGACAGGCGCTAGGCGCGGTGGCCCCGCAGGCGAGCCTCGATGATCACACGGCCTGGCTCAAGCGTTTGACCGCCATGGCGAATTTGGTGGTGAGCTTCGCCATTGCGGTGTTCCTGCTGGTGATCCTGGCGATGACGACAGCGGTGGGCTTCGCCACTCGCGGCGCGGTCGCCAATAGTCGCGAGATTATTGAAGTTCTACATTTTGTCGGCGCCTCCAACACGTTCATAGCTCAGCAGTTTCAACATCATTTCCTGCAGCTCGGCAGCCGGGGCGCGCTCGCGGGCGGCGGCGTTGCGCTGCTAGGCTTCCTGGCGGCGAACCTGATGTCCCTATGGTGGCGAAACTCGCCGGGCGGAGCCGAGGTCGCCGCGTTGTTCGGCGCGTTCTCCCTGGATTTAATGGGCTATCTCGGATTGTGCGTGATCAGCGTTGGTATCGCGCTGCTGACGGCCTATATCTCGCGCTGGATTGTGCTGAGGCATTTGCGCGATCTGTGACCGCGAAACACTAGAAAAGGTGAAGGGGTCGCTTTTGCTTGTAATTCGTTCCCTCCTCTATAATTTCGTATTTTATATTTCGCTGATCGTCCTGATGATCGTCGGACTTCCGATGGTTTTGTTGGGACGCCACGGCGTATTCATGTTGGCGCGGACTTGGGGCGAATGGTCGATGCTGACTGCCCGATGGATCTGCGGGCTGAAGGTCGAATACCGAGGCCTCGAGAACATACCGAGCGGCGGTTATATTCTCGCCTCCAAGCATCAATCCTTCTTGGAAACATTCGCGCTGCTGCGGCATACGCCCGATTTCGCCATCATTCTAAAACGGCAACTAAACTACATTCCCTTTTTCGGCATGTATCTGATGGTGTCGAAACAGATCGGGATCGATCGGGCCAAAGGTCATTCGGCTCTGGCGCAGATCACCGAAGAGGCCGGCAAAGTGCTGCGCGATGGACGGCAGGTTTACATCTTTCCGGAGGGGACGCGCCGTGCGCCGGGGGCGCCCCCAGCCTACAAGATCGGCGTCGCAGTGCTGTACGAGTCGAGCGGGGCGCCCTGTCTGCCTGTCGCGCTGAACACCGGTTTGTTCTGGGGCCGGCGCGGGTTTCTGCGTCGACCAGGAGTTGCTATCATCGAGTATCTGCCAGTCATCCCGCCTGGGCTCGAACGCCAGGCGTTCAGCGTGCGATTGCAGGACGCGATCGAATCCGGCTGCGCGCGTCTGAACGCAGAAGCCTTGTCCCAACGCCCGTACCTCGCGACGCTGCTTTCCGCCGAAGCGTGACGGGTAGCGGCGAAGTCGTTCCTTTCGGCACGGACGCATGTTAGGCGTTATGGTCTAACGGTTGGGGCTCGAAGGCATGGATGCGGACGCGGCAAATGCGACGCCGAAGTCGCGTTGGGGCGTTTTTGCAAGCGCAGCTTTCACGGTCATTCTCATCGCCAGTGCGGTCTCGACGGTCGGCGATGCGATGTTCGACACCGGCACCAGCTGGCTGATGACGACCATCAACCCCGATCCTTTCATGGTGTCGATGGTGCAGCTGGCGATCACGCTGCCGATGTTCCTGCTGACTCTTCCTGCTGGCGCTCTCGCCGATATCATCGATCCTCGAAAACTGCTGATCGTCGTGCAGGTATTCGTCGCGATTGTCGCCTTCGGTTTCGCCACCGCAATCTGGCTCAACGTACATACGCCGATGCTCCTGCTCGTGGCGACTTTCCTGCTCGGCGTCGGCGGCGCGCTCGGCGCGCCCGCCTGGCAAATGATTGCGCCAAAGCTGGTGCACCCCGATCAATTGAGTGAAGCGATCGCGATCAACAACGCGAGTTACAACCTGAGCCGCGCGATTGGACCCGCAGTCGGCGGCGTTGCGATCGCGGCTTTTGGCGTCGAGTTTCCGTTCTGGATCAATGCGGTGAGCTTTATCGGCATCGTCAGCGCGCTGATCTGGTGGCGCCCTCCGCCGCGCGACGCCGACCCGCTGCCGGCCGAGCGACTGTTCAGCGCCATGCGATCTGGGTTGCGTTATGCGCGCTACAGTCCGTCCGTCGATGCGACGCTGATCAGAACGCTGGCGTTTTTCCCGTTCGGCTGCGCCTACTCGGCGCTGCTGCCGCTTATCGCCCGCAAGCAACTCCATGATGGCCCGGAGATTTTCGGCGCGCTGATGGGTCTGATCGGCATTGGCTCGATCGCGGCTTCCTACGGCCTCGCGCGGCTCAAGGACCGGTTTGACGCCAATCAGCTTGCGGCGATCGGGACGATCGGGACCATTATCGGCACCCTGCTATTTGCCGGCGCGCGCGGCCCGGCTGTCGCTTTCCTGGCGAGTTTCATAGCCGGCGGCGCGTGGATCATCGTCGTGACCGTGATGTTCATGTCGATGCAGGTGTCGCTGCCGGAGTGGGTGCGCGGGCGTGGCCTCGCCGTTTTCCTGACGGTTTATTTTGGCGCACTCACATTCGGCAGCGCGGTTTGGGGAGGCGTGGCGAGCCGCTTCGGCATTCCTTCAGCGCTCTACGTTTCCGCCATCTGCATGTTCGTCGGGATGGTTCTGTCTTGGGGTTGGAAATTGCAAACCTCGGCGACCGCGGACCTCACGCCAGCGTTGCATTGGAACAAGCCGGCGTTCGCCGACCAGATGCGAGGCCAGCATGGCCCCATTCTGATCACGGTTGAATACTTGATTGATCTGAAGGATCGCGAACCGTTCCTCGAACTGATGCAGGAAATCGGTCGGGAGCGACGGCGTGACGGCGCTTTTGCGTGGAACGTGTTTGAGGACCCTTCGAAAAGCGGCAGGGTAGTAGAAACGGCGCTGCTGCAATCCTATCTCGAATTCGAGTATGCCCGAGCCCGCATCACGAAGGCCGATCAACTGATGCAGGAACAAGCGCTCGCATTTCTGAAGGAACCGCCTAAGGTCGAGTTCCTGATCGCAGCCAAACGCTTGCGCCGGCCGTGGCAGAAATTCCACAGGCACTCCCATCCGGCGCAAGAGTCGGCGGTTTAGCGCTGCGTCGCGAGCCCGTTCAGTCGCTCATCAGCACGGTCGCGCCGATCCGCACGCGGTCGTAGAGGTCGATTACATCTTCGTTGTACATGCGGATGCAGCCATAGGACGCCGCAGTTCCGACAGACGCGCGCATCGACGAAGTGGTGCCGTGGATAGCGACCTGATTGCGATCGAGCGTGATCGCGCGGGCGCCCATCGGATTGTGAGGCGAACCGCCGGCGATCACATCTGGCATCGAGGGATGGTCGCGCTTGACCTCTTCCGGAGGCGACCAGGCCGGCTCGACAAATTTGCCGTCGACACGCGCAAACCCTTGCCACTCCTTGCCGTGCTTGGCGACCGCGACCGGATAGGCGATCGCCTCGCCGGTGGAAGTGACAAGATAAAGCCGGCGCGCATGCTGGCTGATGACAATTGTCCCTGCCGGATAGGGCGCGTCGTACGCGACGAGCGAAGGCGTCGCGCTCGAGGGCGCGGCATAGACCGCCGACAGGACGGTCGCGACGGAGGTGATCATAAGAAGTCGGCGCAACATCTTGCCCCTGGCGAGAGATCTCTCAAGGAGAAGCATACCTGAGGGGGGGCCTTGGGCGAGCGAAAGGACGAAAGTCGGTAAACGCCCGAAATTGACGCCCCGCACCGTGGACGCAGGCCCCGCCGCGCCCTAAATGTAGGACCGGCCGGCTTAGACCACCCGGTCGAGGGTTTTTGTCGAGATGTTGACGAACAAAGGAAAATACGGGCTCAAGGCTATGGTGCATCTCGCCGGCATGGCGCCCGGCCAGCCTGCGCTTGTGGCCGATATCGCCGAAATTAACAGCATCCCAAAGAAGTTTCTCGACGCCATTCTCGGAGAATTGCGCACCGCTGGCTTCGTGCACTCGAAGAAGGGCCGCGGTGGCGGCTATGTCCTCGCGAGGCCTTCGACCGAAATCATGGTCGGCTCAATCATCCGCTCGCTGGATGGCCCGCTTGCGCCCATCGGCTGCGCAAGTCGAACCTCATTTCGTCGCTGCGAGGACTGCGCGATGGACAAGCCCTGCCCGGTCAGGTTGGTCATGGCGCAAGTCCGCGACTCGATCGCCGCCATCCTCGACGCTCGGTCGTTGGCCGAACTCCGGCAAACCGCCGAGCCGAGCGACGAGGCGCTCACCTACCACATCTGATCGAAACCGCTTTATTCCGCCGCCATTTTCCGCTCGATGTGGCGACCGAGCGGACGCGCGTCAACCGCCGCGTGAAAGTCCACGATTCGCGGCGCAATCTGCGAACGAAACTTTGAGCCGTTGAATACACCGTAATGTCCAACGCCGAGCTGCAGGTAGTGCTGCTTCAGCGCGGGCGGGATGTTGACGCACAGATCCTGGGCCGCCTGGGTCTGCCCTACGCCAGAAATGTCGTCATTTTCGCCCTCGACAGTCATCAGACCGCAACGGCGGATTGCGCCAAGATCAACCGGCGCGCCGCGATGCTTCATTTCGCCTTTCGGCAACAAATGGCGGACAAACACGGTCTCAATCGTCTGCATGTAGTATTCGGCAGTGAGGTCCATCACGGCCAAATATTCGTCATAGAACTCGCGATGCTTTTCCGCGGAATCGCCGTCCCCCTTGACGAGATGATTGAACATCGAGAGATGCGCGTTGACGTGGCGATCGAGGTTCATCGCCATGAAGCCCGAGAGCTGCAGATAGCCGGGATAGACGCTGCGGCCGAAGCCCGGATGAGGGTAGGGAACGGTCTGCAGGCAATTGCTGCGAAACCACTCGACACCGCGCTTTTCGGCGAGCTGGTTGACCGCCGTCGGGCTTCGCCGCGTGTCGATCGGGCCGCCCATGAGAGTCATAGTCGCGGGGGAGGCCGGGTTTCCTTCCGCTTCCATCAGCGCGACAGCGGCGATCAACGGAACAGACGGCTGGCAGACGCCGAGCGTATGTGTGCCCGGACCCAGCGCCTCGAGCATTTCCTTCAAATAGTCGATGTAGTCGTCGAGGTCGAAAGCGCCGGCCGCAAGCGGAGCCATGCGCGCATCCGTCCAATCGGTGATGTAGACGCGGTGGGTAGGCAGGAACGCTTCGACGGTTCCGCGCAGCAGCGTCGCGTAATGGCCCGACATTGGCGCGACGATCAGCAGCTTTGGCTGACTTTCATGATCGGGAACGGTGGGGCGCACGAAGTGGAGCAGATTGCAAAACGGCTTCGACCAAACGACCTCTTCGAGCACGTTGTGAGTGACCCCGTCGACGAGGGTCGTATCGAGGCCAAAAAGTGGCTTGCCGTAACGGCGAGTGATGCGCTCGAACAACTCTGCGCCCGCCGCGACGTTCTTGCCGAATGGCGTCATCGAAAGCGGGTTGAACGGATTGCGAAAGGCGAAATGGGCGGCGTCGGAGAGCAAGCGCGCAGGTGCGAGTGCGGCGTGAGCCATTTCATAAAACTGATACTGATAGGGGTTAGCTCGCAACATAACCGTCCTCGATTCCCATCCGGCGATCTTCTCAACTGGAATGTCAGCTCGTAACCTTACCCGAAGTTTACATCGAAACCAAAGCGCGATCCGTTAACAGTGCATAGAAATCGTTGGATTTGCCCAAGAAATGGCGCGATTGGCGCCCTATGTCTAGGCGATAGACGTTATGATTTGGTCTTACTTACATTCCTCGATTTTGCCACCCAGCGGTTGCGCGTTTTATAAATATCAATGGAAACAAATGCATAACTCGCATCGTCCGAGCACCAGCTTCGCGCGCAAGTTGTTTTTCCGGTAAATAGAACGCTACAGCCGCCTAAAAGTTCCTCATCGGGTTTGCCCCGGAGCCGGCTTAACGACGGCGGATTTGTGGCAGGCGAGATGTCTCGTATCGCTTCAGGCGCTAACGGCTTCAGCCTCGGCCGCCTTGCTGGGTTCAACCGGGACCGACCGCCTTCAAAATTTCAGGCTTGAGGGTTGTTTCGATGGAGTCCGCGTTCATTGGGCCCACAAACTTGTAGGCGACTACCCCATCACCGCGAACGACAAAGGTCTCTGGTACGCCATAGACGCCCCAGTCGATTCCTGCCCGATTGTCGGGATCGAGGCCGATCTTCGCGTAGGGGTCGCCGGCGGAGCTAAGGAAATGTTTAATGTTTTCAGCGGAGTCCTTCTGCGCGACGCCCAGGATTTCGACGCCCTTCGCCTTCAGGTCCGGGTCCCGGGATAACGCCATCAGGAATTCATGTTCAACGTGGCAGGGCTGACACCACGACGCAAAGATGTTCACCAGCTTCACGTGCCCAGTCCGCAAGTCCGCGTCCGCAATGCCCACTCCGCCCTGCAGGCCTGCGAGTTCCAGTTTCGGCGCAGGCTGGCCGACCAGAGCTGAAGGCAACCGGGACGCATCGCCAGCGGCGAGGCGGGCGAGCAGCAGCCCGCCAAGCGCCAGGAAAGCGATTAGCGGCAGCGCGGCCAGTCCGAACCGGCGCCTGCGGGAAACCACGGTTTCAGTCACGGGGCGCGTCCCTCGCCGCGTTCGAGTTTCGCGACCGCGTTGCTCAGAACGCGATAGTCGAGCCAGACGTAGGCGATCATCAGCGCGATCGTGATGGCCGCGACCGCGTAGGCGGCGACGATCATTTCGATATGCGGTATGGCGGACATCAGCGGGCTGGCTCCGGTCTGGCCATCGTCGCCAGCGCGTCACCTTCCGCTGCCGCGATCATTGTCAGTCGCGCCAACCGCCGCCTGAGAATTTCGTTGCGGATCGACATCAGGTGCAAGCATACGAACAATAGGGTGAAGGCGATCGCCATCACCAGCAGCGGCCACAGTAACTCGCGGGCGATCGTCGGGCCGCCGAGCCGGAACACGGATGCCGGTTGATGCAGCGTGTTCCACCAGTCGACCGAAAACTTGATGATCGGCAGATTGACGCTGCCGACCAGCGTCAGAATCGCCGCCGCCCGCGCAGCCTTGCCGGGGTCGTCGATCGACCGCCACAACGCGATGAGCCCGAGATAGAGGATGAACAGGACCAACACCGAAGTCAGGCGCGCGTCCCAGACCCAATATGTCCCCCACATCGGCTTGCCCCACAGCGAGCCGGTGACGAGGCAGATGAAGGTGAAGCCTGCGCCGAGCGGCGCGGCCGCCTTCTGCGCCGCATCGGCGAGCGGGTGGCGCCAGACCAGCGTGCCGAGGCTAGCGACCGCCATCACGGCATAGATAAAGCTTGCGAGCCACGCGGCTGGCACGTGGATGTACATGATCTTGACAGTCTCGCCCTGCTGATAGTCGGGCGGCGCCGCCATCGCCATCCAGAGGCCGACGCCAAACGCAACCAGCGTGGCCGCCCAGAGAAAGGGCAGCACGCGGCGCACGAACGCCAGAAAGTTCGAGGGATTGGCGAGCTTCCACATTTGCGCTCTTCTACCTCCTTCCGGCCTGCCGCGGCAACGCGGCAGATGAAATCCGGCAGTTACCATTTGGCCGCCGAAAACCCACAAATTCCTTCGAAGTCGCGCGCAGGCACTTTATCGCTCACAGCTTAAGGCCTAGTCTCCCGTCCGCAGGTTTGCCTATCGAATGAGCTCGCCATGACCGCGTGGACGGAAACGCATACCTTTCTCGACGGCGAGTGGTTCGAGGGCAACCGCCCGGTGCTGGGCCCGCGCAGCCACGCGTTTTGGCTCGGATCGAGCGTGTTCGATGGCGCCCGCGCGTTCGAGGGCGTCGCGCCCGATCTTGATCAGCACTGCGCCCGGCTCAACCGTTCGGCCAAGACGATGTGGCTGAAGCCGATCATGAGCGTCGAGGCGATGATGGAGCTGGCGCGGGAAGGATTGAAGAAATTCAAGCCAGGCGCGGAGCTCTATATCCGTCCGATGTACTGGGCCGAGCGCAACGGAGTAGGCTCCGTCCCGCCCGATCCGGAATCCACCCGTTTTCTGCTGACCATCTACGAGGCGCCGCTGACAGGGCCGTCGGGAGTGGCGATCACCCGCTCGCCCTACGCCAAGCCGCTGTCGATGACGATGCCGACCGAGGCTAAGGCCGGTTGCTTGTATCCGAACAACGCGCGAGCGCTGATGGAGGCGCGCACCCGAGGCTTCGACAATTGCATCCTGTTCGACATGCTCGGCAACGTTGCGGAACTCGCGACCGCCAACGTGTTCATGGCGAAGGATGGCGTCATCAGGACGCCGTTCGCAAATGGCTCGTTCCTCAACGGTGTGACCCGGCAGCGGGTGCTGAAGCTGCTCAAAGCCTCCGGCGCAGCTGTCGAAGAGTCGACCTTGAGTTATGCCGATTTTGAAACCGCCGACGAAATCTTTGTCGTCGGCAACTACGGCAAGGTGAGCCCGGTGCGCCGCATCGATGACCGCGACTTGCAGCCTGGCCCCTCGTTTCGTAAGGCGCGCGAACTCTACTGGGCCTACGCTCACTCTGGTTGAGGTGTTCAGCAATGCCGCTGCGCGTGACCGTGCGCTTTGATTTCGATGCCGACCGGCGTCTCGGTCCCGGCAAGATCGCGCTGCTGGAAGCGATCCGGAAGACCGGCTCAATCTCCGCCGCCGGTCGCGCGCATCAAATGTCGTATCGGCGCGCGTGGCTGTTGGTGGAAGACCTGAACAAATCGTTCGGAGAGCCGCTGGTTACCGCCCATCCTGGCGGGGCGCGCGGCGGAGGGGCGGCGCTAACCCCCTCCGGCGAGCGTATCGTTGCGCTCTACCGCGCGGCCGAAGAAAAGATGCGCGCCGCGGCTGCCGACGAGATCGGCAACCTAGAGGCGGCGACGGCGCGCTGAGCCTAGCCAAATCTTCAGCGCAACGGAAAACTCGGCTTCACGAGCGGGCGAAGCCGATTTTGCAGCGCAGTTGAACGTCTTAATGCACGCGCGTCCAGACGAAGGATTTGCAGATCAACCCTCCAAGGACGCAGCCCGCCGTCGTGAGCTTGTTCTCGGACAGCGACATCTTGCCCGCATAGGTCTTGCCGTCGTCGGGATTGAAGGCCTTTCCAGCCCACGTGTTCGCGCCATTCGGCGCCATGTCAAAGAACACCTGTTGACCAACCTTGGCCGGGCCATTCGGATCTTTGAGCCAGGAAATCGAGCCGCATAAGGCCGCGCCGCAAGGGCTGAAGCGCACCTTCGTCACGCCGTCGTCTCTCAGCCATTCGCCGTTGGCGTCGGCGGCGAACGCCGCTGTGGAAAGCAAAACGGCCAAAGCGCAACCCGTCACCAATTTCAGCAAGGCGATTCCCCCTGTTTTTGACCGCAGCGCGCGGTTTCACCTTCCATTCCGGATGTGGATCGTTGCGTCAAGAACCAGCGCAGAGGACTCATGAGCAAAAGCCCCCTTGGGGGTCTTCACCATCGCTTTCTTCATCCCGTAAGGTAAGTTCGCCCTCGTCTACGACTTCGCAGCGGCGTTGATTTATTCGTGTAGTTTGGCCCGGCGCGACAACCGCGAGGCCGGAACACCCATTCGGTCAGGAGAGTAATCCATGGCGACCACGAGTCCGAAGAAGAAGAACTGGGGTCTACAACTCGCCCTGTGTTCAGCAGTCGTCGCATGGCAGGTCTACGAACTTTCGACGGCGACCGAAGCGCAATCCACAACTCTATTGGCGCTGGATTACACCTTGATTGCCTTTGGCGTTATTGGCGGGGTGGGCGCGCTCTATATGATGGCCAAAGGGGATCCAACAGGGGCATGACGCTTAGCGTGCGCACTGGCGTGGCGTAGAACGCCTCAGGCTAGGGCGCGGGGGTTGGCGCCGCGACGGATTTCTTCGACGGCCCGGAGCGTTTGCGTTTGTGGTGATGTGTTTCAGACTTTGGCGCCTTTGAACCGGCGACATTGTCGACTGGAACAGGCGCCAAACCTTCCATTTCCGCAATCGCAGCTGCGCTCACTGCGTCCGTTTTCAAAATCACTTTGGGCGCAGGGTCGGATCGAGGCTCAGAATTGTTCAACTCACTCGGGCGAGTTCGGACGCGCTCGGGATCTGACACCCGAACATTCGGCTTTGGAGCTACCGGCTGATTAACCGCGACGGTCTCGTTGGCTTCCAACCTCGTAAGGCGCAATTCGGACGCGGCATCCCTGTCCCGTGTCTCTTCAATAAAGTGGTTCAATCGTTCGGTAATGCGCGCGATGTTGCCTTGGAGCGCAGCTTGTGAACGCTTGACGTCGTCGCGATCCTGTTGCGCTGCCAGTTGCAGGTGCGAAAGCGTGGCGCCGGCGGCTTCAACGCGTTCTGCGAGAGCCGCCAATCGCGATGTGACCGAATCGAATTGAGTGGCCCGCTCCGTAAAGAACTTCGCCTGATCCTTGTTGTCGAAACCCAGCACCAGGCTGTACGTCGCGAAGATGAGCGCCAGAACTGAGATGCTCCACAGGAACCAGTTGTTTGTGGCCGCTTCGCCGAACGCATAGACGGTGGCGCGCGTCAGCCCGGAAGCTTCCCGAGGCGTTCCATATCGAATTGTTGCAGCGCCGTCCGGCATGCCGCCGAGAAGGGTTTCGGGCGCCCACGAAGGGTCCTCGCGATGGTTTCGCGCCGACTGCGACGGCTCCCCTGCCGCGCCGGAAGCAGCGTCGTTTCCAACCCACGGCGGGAGCTGGTAGCTTACGGGTCTGGCGGCATATTTGGTCATTAGAGGCTGTGGCGTCGCTGGTGCGCAGCCCCCGTGCATGAAGCGAACGCAAAAAATCTTACAATCGGCAGTTTGAGCCGCGAGCCTGAGGCTGATTGGTTAAACGGCGGTTATCGTGCGCCCAAACAATTTTATTTATGCAAGCCTTGGGCAAGCAAACCGTCAAGCCCGCACCGGTCCGAAAAATTCGCGGATTCAGGAGGCGGGACTTAGTCGAAGTCTATGAAATAATTGGCGCTCCCAAGGGGAATCGAACCCCTGTTTTCGCCGTGAGAGGGCGACGTCCTAGACCGCTAGACGATGGGAGCGGCGATCGAGACGGCCTCTATATCGACGGCGTTCGGCAAAATCAATCGCAGCCGGACGCAGAAATCGCGGACTTGACCCACGCTAGCGATTGCGGTCCATTCGGCTCGCATGACGACCTTCGACTCTGTCCCTTCGAACGCCGTTCAACGATTGCTAGCGCTGCGAGCTCAGATCACGCAGCGGGCGATCGATTGTGGACGTTCGCCTGACGCCATAACCCTTATCGCCGTCTCCAAGACCTTTTCGGCCGATGAGGTGTGGCCGACGATCGAGGAGGGTCGTCAACTCGTGTTCGGCGAGAACCGGGTGCAGGAGGCGCAGGCCAAATTTGCGGACCTGCGCGCCCGCGCGGCGGCGCTCGGAGAGACACTGGAACTTCATCTGATCGGGCCGCTGCAAAGCAACAAGGCGCGGGAGGCCGTCGAGACGTTCGACGTGATCGAGACGGTCGACCGCGAGAAGATCGCCGTCGCGCTCGCGGAGGCGATGGCGAAAACGGGCAGGCGGCCTCGGCTGCTGGTCGAGATCAACACCGGCGCCGAGCCGCAAAAAGCCGGGGTTCTGCCGGAAGACGCCGACCGATTTCTGGGCCTGTGCCGCGAAAGCCTTGGCCTGACGATTGAGGGCTTGATGTGCATTCCGCCGGCCGACGAACTCGCCTCGCCCCATTTCGCGCTGCTTGGCGAGATTGCGCGTCGCAACGGTATCAGCAAGTTGTCGATGGGCATGAGCGCCGATTGGCCGCTCGCCGTCCAGCTGGGCGCGACGCCACATCCGCGTCGGGTCGGCAATCTACGGTTCGCGCGCGCCGCGCTGACTTTATTTCTCCACGAACGCTTTTTCGATCACGTAGTCGCCGGGTTCGCCTGTATTGCCCTCTTCGAAACCTCGGGCCTCGAGGATTTTCGTGATGTCGGAGAGCATCGCCGGGCTGCCACACAACATGAAGCGGTCTTGCTCTCGGTCGATGGCGGGCAGCCCGAGATCAGCCGGCAGCTTGCCGTTCTCGAGCAGCAACGAAATACGGCCCTGATGGCGAAACGGTTCGCGCGTCACGGTCGGGTAGTAGATGAGCTTTTCGCGCACCAGTTCGCCGATCAACTCGTCGTTCGGCAGCTCCTGCGAAATGTAGTCGCTGTAGGCGAGCTCGTTCGCCCAGCGCACGCCATGCACGACGATGACGCGCTCGAAGCGCTCGTAGACCTCGGGATCCTTGATCAGGCTGAGCCAGGGCGCGAGGCCGGTGCCGGTGCCGAGCAGATAGAGGTTGCGGCCTTCGCGCAGATTGTCGACCAGCAGCGTGCCGGTCGGCTTGCGGCCGACCAGATATGGCGTCGCCTTCCTGCAGATGCTGCAGGCTCGAGGTCAGCGGGCCGTTGGCGACCTTGATGCTGAAGAACTCGAGCTCGTCGGCATAAGCGGCGCTCGCGATCGAATAGGCGCGCAGCAGCGGCTTGCCGCCGGTTTCCAGGCCAATCATGATGAATTGGCCGCTGCGAAAGCGGAATGCGGGCGAGCGCGTGGTGCGGAAACTGAACAGACGATCTGTCCAGTGGTGCACGCTTGTGACGCTCTCGACGTTGAAATTGCTCATGGTTCGACGCGCTTCGACAAATGGACCGCGCAACGCGGGTTCACAAACACTCAGCAGACCAAAACCATAGATTGATCGCGCGCGCAAGCTGAATTTGTGCGTTGCACAACAGGTATGCAAGCGACGCGCATCGGGTGCGGCGAGGCCCTATTGTCTTCACCTGTCGGCGAGATCATCCTACTCCACGACCGGAGGAGGCCACGATGGGTGCGCGTGTTATCGTCATTACGGGCGGATTCGGAGCTCTGGGTTCTGGCGTAGTCGCGGCCGCTCTCGAAGCCGGGCTCGACGTCGCCGCGCTGGATGTCGCACCCGCGCCGCCGCCTGCGCTGGTCGCGACGGTCGGAGCGAAGGCGATGCTTTCCCCTGGCGTCGACTTGAATTCCGCCGCGGGCGCGGAAAACGCGCTGAACGCGGTCGCGGCGCGATTCGGGCGGGTCGACGCGCTCGTCAACATCGCCGGCGGCTTCGTCTACCAGACGGTTGCGGACGGCGATGTCGATACGTGGCAACGCATGTTCGACATCAACTTGCGCACCGCATTCAACGCCTGCCGCGCCGCGCTGCCGCATCTCGAGAAGAGCGGGGAGGGCCGGATTGTCAATGTCGGGGCCGGGCCGGCGCTAAAGGCGGGCGCGGGACTTGGCGCTTATGCGGCCAGCAAGGCCGGTGTGCTGAGGTTGACCGAGAGCCTAGCGGAGGAGGTGAAAGCCAAAGGGATTACCGTCAACGCGATCCTGCCATCGATCATCGACACGCCCGGAAATCGCGCCAGCATGCCGAAAGCCGACTTTTCGCGCTGGGTCGCGCCGCGCGATCTGGCGAGCGTCATCCTGTTCCTCAGCTCAGAAGCGGCGCGGGCGGTAACGGGGGCGTTGGTGCCGGTGAACGGACGGGTTTGAGGGTTTCGCGGGCGGTCGCGAACGGGTAAAAGGCCCGCGACTTTCCCCTGAGCCCCGACATGCCTGCGACGCCTGAAGACCTGCTTGCCTATCTGGCCACCCTCGACGTCGCCGTCGCGACGATTGAGCATCCGCCTCTTTTCACGGTGGAAAACTCGCAAAAACTGCGCGGCGAAATTCCTGGCGGCCACACCAAGAACCTGTTTGTGAAGGACAAGAAGGGCCGCCTTTTTCTACTGACGCTCGGCGAGGAGACGGTCGTCGATCTGAAGCGCGTCCACGAGAAGATCGGCGCCCAGGGGCGCGTCTCGTTCGGCTCGGCGGAGTTGCTGGAAGAGGTCTGGGGCGTCCGGCCCGGCGCAGTGACGCCGTTCGGCGCCATCAACGACCGCGACGGACGCGTCACCGTGGTGCTCGACGCCGAAATGATGCGCCACGAGCGGCTCAACTTTCATCCGCTCGTCAACACGAGAACAACCGGCCTCGCATCCGTCGATCTCGTGAAGTTTTTGCGCGCCACCGGGCACGAGCCGATTGTCGTTGCGCTCGGCGAATCGGCAAGTTGAAGAATTCCCCGCCAAGGCCCATGTAGGGCCCGAAATCGTAATTTCCGCAAAAGGCAGCAAAAAATGGCGTCGAATGGCGTGGCACAGGGCGCGGCGGTCAAGGACGTTACGACCGCGTCTTTCAAGGCGGACGTCCTCAACGCATCGGCGCGTCAGCCGGTGTTGGTCGACTTTTGGGCGCCCTGGTGCGGGCCCTGCAAGCAGCTCGGGCCGGTGCTGGAAAAAGCCGTCGCCGATTCCAAGGGCAAGGTGACGCTCGTCAAAATGAACATCGACGACCATCCGCAGATCGCGGGCCAGCTGGGCATCCAGTCGATTCCGGCGGTCATCGCTTTCGACAAGGGTCAGCCGGTCGACGGTTTTATGGGCGCGGTGCCGGAAAGCCAGGTTCGGGGATTCATCGAGCGCCTGGTCGGCCCGCTCGCGGCCGACGCGGATGGGATCATCGCGGAGGCGGAAGCCGCCGTGGCGGCTGGCGATTCCGAGGGCGCTGCGGCGCTTTATGCGCGCGTGCTGACCGAAGAGGAGACCAACCCGAAAGCGATCGGCGGCCTGGCGCGGCTGCATGTCGAGGCGGGCGATCTCGATCAGGCCAAGGCGGTGCTTTCGATGGCGCCTGCGCCGGCGGCCGGCAAGGAGCCGCATCCCGCGGTCGCGGCCGCGCTGGCGGCCGTGCAACTCGCCGAGCAGGCGGCTTCGGTCGGCGACGTCGGAGGTCTGACGGCGCGGGTCGCCGCCAATCCCGACGACCATCAGGCGCGCTTCGACCTCGCGGTGGCGCTCAACGCCAAGGGCGACAAGGCGGGCGCGGCGGAGCGACTGCTCGAGATCATCAAGCGCGACCGCCGCTGGAACGAAGATGCGGCGCGCAAGCAACTGCTGCAATTCTTCGAGGCTTGGGGCCTGATGGACCCGGTCGCCGTTTCGGCGCGCCGAAAACTTTCCTCGATATGGTTCTGAACGGCGCTCCGGCCGCTGAGCGGATCGACACATGAAACTCAATCGCCAATTCCAGGAGCCGGGCGACCTGCCGGCGACGCTGCCGCTGTTTCCTTTGACGGGGGCGCTGCTGCTTCCGCGTCGACCGATCCAGTTGACCGTGTTCGAGCCGCGCTATCTGTCGATGCTCGATGACGCGCTGACCGGCGAGCGGCTGATCGGCATGATCCAGCCGACAGCGGGCGAGGCGGCGACCGGCGCCACGCCGGAACTGTTCCCGATCGGTTGCGCGGGCAGAATCGTGCAATATGCGGAGATTGGCGACGGTCGCTGTTTTCTGACTCTGATGGGCGTCGCGCGCTTTCAGGTGGCCGAGGAACTGACCTACGCTTACGCCCTACCGGATCGTGCGGCCCGACTATCGCAACTTCGGCGTCGATTTCATCGAAGGGCACGGCCAGGACGGCGTCGATCGCGATGGCGCTGGTCACCGCGCTCAAGGACTACGCCAAAGCGAATGGCCTGAAGGTCGACTGGGACGATGTCGGCAAGGCCGCCCAACGAGGCGCTCGTCAACGCGCTCTCCATGATGAGCCCCTATGGCCCGAAGGAGAAGCAGGCGCTGCTCGAAGCGCCGGACTTGCGATCCCGTGCGGAAATGCTGGTCGCGATCTCCCAGATGGGCCTCGCGCGCGGTCCGGACGCGCCGCGACAACTGCACTGATCGCGGCGGCGCTTGGCGCCGCGCCTCGCGTTCCCGTAAGCTGATGCGAACTTGTGCGGGAGCAGGCGACGCATGGCGCGCGCAATCGATCTCAATTCGGACCTCGGCGAGAGCTTTGGCCCCTGGACGATGGGTGACGATGCAGCGATGCTCGCGCTCGTCAGCAGCGCCAATGTCGCCTGCGGCGGACACGCCAGCGATCCAGAGACAATGTTTGCGACGCTGACAGAGGCCGGTCGGCGCGGCGTCGTGGTGGGCGCCCATCCCGGCTACGCCGATCGCGAAGGTTTTGGACGGCGCACGATTCCGATGCGCGAAGTCGAGATCGAGCGGATGGTCGCCGCGCAGATCGGCGCCCTGATGGCGGTCGGCGCGCTCGCCGGCGTGAAAATTCGCTACGTCAAGGCGCACGGCGCGCTCGGCAATCTCGCCGCAGACGTACGAGGCGTTGCGGATGCTGTGGCGCGGGCGACTAAGGCCGTCTCGCCGGACCTCGCGCTGCTCGCCATCTCCGGCACCGAGCTCGAGCCGGCCGGGCGCGCTGCCGGTCTGCAGGTTTTCAGCGAGATTTTTGCCGATCGTGGCTACCTCGCCAACGGGCGGCTTGTGCCGCGCAGTCGCGCGGGCGCGATGATCGAGGATGTCGAAGCGGCCGCGACGCGCCTGCTCGGCTATCTCGAGACGGGACGGATGCCGACGATCGAGGGACCCTCCATCCCGCTCGAGGCGCAGTCGATTTGCGTGCATGGAGACAGCCCTCTCGCAGTCTCGATGGCGCGCACGGTGCGTGAGCGGTTGAAAGCGCAGGGCGTCGAAATCCGCCCGTTCCTCGCCGCGGCATGAACGACGCCTCGGGATTTCCCCGTTTTCGAGCCGTTGCCGATCACGCCTTGCTGGTGGAATTTGGAGAGGTGATCGGCGACGCCGCGCATGAAGAGGTGCTGCGGCTCGATGCGGCGCTGGCCCGTGGGCCGTTTCCCGGCTTTCGCGAGGCCGTGCCAGCCTACGTAAATCTGTTGGTGGAGTTTGATCCGCTGGTCGCCGACGCCGCCAGCGCGCGCGGCGCCGTCGAAGTCTTTGATCGCCAATGCGCCGGCAGAGTCGCGCGAGCGCGCAATTCGCGAGGCGCTCGTCTGCTACGAGGAGGATTTGGCGCCCGATCTGCCCGCTGTCGCGCGAGAAACCGGGCTCACCGTCGAGCAAGTTATCGCCGCTCATCTCACCGGCGAATACCAGGTGTTCATGTACGGATTCGCGCCGGGCTATGCGTATCTCGCCGGCGTACCAGAGGCCATCCGGCTGCCGCGCAAACTGTCGCCAGTGCGCGGCGTCGACGCAGGCTCGGTGATCATCGCCGGTCCGCAATGCCTCGTCACAACATTGAAGATGCCGACCGGGTGGTGGGTCATTGGCCGTTCGCCGACGCGCGTGCTGACCGGCGACGCGGAACGTCCGTTCCTGTTCGACGTCGGTGACCGCGTGCAGTTTCGACGCATCGGACGCGCCGAATTCGACGCGTTGTCAAAAGGCTAGCTATGGCGCGCGCCAGTTTTGTCGTCGTGCAGGCGGGTCCGCTGGTCACGATCCAGGATCGCGGCCGCCCCGGCCTGATGCGCTTTGGCGTTCCGACGTCCGGACCGATGGATCGCATGGCCTACGAGATCGCGCAGGCCGCGCTGGGCGAGCGCTCTCCCGGCGCGGCGGTGGAAATATCGGTTGGCGGCTTGACGCTGGAATGCGTGGAGGGGTCTGTCACGCTGGCGATCGTCGGCGGCGGCTTTGCCGTCTCGCTTGGCCGGATTTCGCTTGGCTCCTGGTTTGTCGCCACGATCCGGTCGGGGGCGCGGCTCGCGATCCGTCCTGGACTTTGGGGAAGCTGGACCTATCTCGCTTTCGCCGGCCGCCTGCAGGCCGCGGCATGGCTCGGCGCGACGGCGACCCACTCGATTTCAGGCTCCGGCGGCGGACAGCTGAAGGCGGGACAACGGATCGAGATCGACGACGCCGACATCCGTGAAGCGCGCTCGGGCGAACTGGCCTGCCCCGTCTGGGCGCGGCCGCGGGATGACGTGAAAATCGTGCTGGGCCCGCAAGATCGGTTCTTTCCGCCCGACGCCATCGAATCATTGCTGAACTCCCCTTTCAAGCTCACCGACAGCTACGACCGGATGGGCGTGCGGCTTGCGGGTCCCTTGCTCAAACCGACCGCCAAACTCGACATGCCCTCGGAGCCGATCGCCCGCGGTTCTATCCAGGTAGCCGGCGATGGCGTCGCGACCGTGCTGCTCGCCGATCATCAAACGACCGGGGGATATCCCAAGATCGCGACGGCGATCTCGGATCAACTCGATGGCTTCACCCAATTGCGAAGCCGGCAGACGGTGCGCTTCTCGGCCGTCACGCCCGCGTCGGCGAACGCTGCGGTCCGCACCAGGGCCGCTATCCGGGCGCGATTTCTGGAACGGCTGCGCGCCAAGGGACGGTGATGGGCGCGTTTGCGCGCTTGCGCAAACCAAACTCCCCCCCTATAAGCGCCTCGTCGGAGTGTAGCGCAGCCTGGTAGCGCACCTCGTTCGGGACGAGGGGGTCGGAGGTTCAATTCCTCTCACTCCGACCAGTTTCCCCATAATCTGACTGAATCAACTGGCGTCTTTACGCACGTTCGAATGTCGGTCTTACGATGCGATACGGCTTTGCGCGAATGGGAGCGGAGACTCGCTGCGTCGCGCCGCCGCAGAGGCTCACGCGTTCGGCGCTGGCGCCAGGGAACGGTAGATCTGCATTGGCGCCCGGGAGCGCAAACGCCTTTTCCTTGCCGCTTCACGGAAAGGTTGTGGACGTTAGGGCGTTTCGTGCTTCCCCTCGAATCGACATTGCGGGGAGCGCAGCGACGAGGCAATCCATGCCTCGTCTGTCGCGCGTCGTTGGATGAAGCGCCAGTCGAGCGGCAGCGGGGCGGAGGATTGCTTCGGCTCGCGCTGTCAAAGACGGATCAATCAGGCAGAGCAATGCATCAACCAGCACCACGCGCGGCCCAAAGTCATCCGGGATATCAGCGACGTTTGGCTGCTCGCCAACAAATTCCTGGAGCGTTCTGCGTTTGACTCGAATCGTCATTGCGAGAAGCGCAGCGACGAAGCAAGCCACGCTTCGTCTGCCGCGACATTCTGAGAACAAAGACGAAAAAAACGGCGGTCGAAACGCTGGATTGCTTCGCTGCGCTCGCAATGACGGATCGGACTCAATCGCAATGCGCTCTAATAGTTTAATCATAAGAATTTAATCTGGGCTTTAGGACACGGCTGAAGCCGATCAATAGAAATCGAGCGTGACATCACCTCAAAGGAGGACGCCATGCTCCGCAATTTCAAGTCTTTCACTTTCGTCGCCGCACTATTCGCGACGAGCGCACTGTCTTCGCACGCGTTCGCCAATTCGACTTGCGACGCCTTCCCATCGACCATCACCGAAAAGCTGTTTCAGCTCCATAGCGACGGCAGCATATTCGTAAAGAACGACAAACCCTGCGACAATCGCGCTTGTTTTGGGAGCTGGTTCCTCCTCGACAACAACCCTCATACGGTCGAGATCGCCGCCAATTGCGAGCTGTACCAGCGACACGATGACGGTTCGGTCTTCTACTATACGGGAGATACCAAGGACGCCGATCAGTGCGGCCCCAACGCGGGCTTCTGCGGGAACTGGTCCCAAATAGACAGTAATCCCCAGACGAAGATGATCGTCGCAGGTCGGCGCAACACTGCCACCGTCACCGTCTACCAGATGCACGCGGACGGCTCGATCTTCATGCGAAACGGAAAGCCATGCGGCGAGGCGCAATGTTTCGGAGGTTGGGATTCGCTCGACCGCAACCCGCACACCATCACGATCGCCGTCGGTGACGCCGGGCTGTTCCAATTGCACGATGACGGCAACATATACAGATGGGACGGCAAGACATCCTGCGACGACGCAGGCTGTCCGGGTTGGGCGCTGATTGACCAGAAGGGAGGCGCCAAGGCTTTGACGGTCGGTTCGGAACTGTTCAAGGTGAACTCGGACAATTCTATCTGGCGGCGTAGTCCCACTGCACCCGATTGCACGCCGGTCTCGCCTTCCGAAGCCTGTCCGGGATGGGAGCAAATCGACGTGGCCAACGCAGACACGGTCACTGTCAAGGCAGGCAGGAACGGGATCGTCAAATTGCAAAGGAACGGGTCGATTTTGGGCAAGGGAGGATTGGTGGACTCTAACTTCGCCGACTGGCGGCAGATAAATTCCGTCGATGCAACCGACCCTAACCTAGCCGACGCCATCACGGCCGGCGCTGCAGCCTACCAGCACCGCCGCAGCGATCGGAGCGTCTGGATGTTTCAAGGCGGCGACCCCAAGCTCGGTTGGTCGCAGCTAGACAACAACAGCGCTACGTCTCGCATCGTGGTCAACGGCTCTGTCACACTGCCATAGCCGCATTCATTTCGTGTTCGACTGAGTGAAACGCTTCCTGCAACAATAAGCGCGCCCGGGCTTCATAAGCGGCTCGGGTTGCCGCCTGTTCTCAAACCGGCCGGTCACACCGCGCTCTCCATCGGGTTGGGCGGCAGCGGCGCAATTCAGCTACCCTTCAGGCGTCAGAGCTGTCGAGATGAAATACCAGACGCCAAGCAAGGCAAGGATCAATCCGAACGATCCGGCGATTACAAACCTTCCACCGCTGGTCTGACCGATCTCCAAGGTTGCCGTGCGCGGGTTCGCGGGATCATATCGGACGGGCGGCCTGGATCCGGCTGGGAAACGCGCAACCCACTCCTTTGCCGGGTCCTCGCTGAAATAATGTTGCTGATCCAGACCGAATTTGATGACCTCGCCGGCGTAGGCGACATCGTCGACGACATAGGTGTAGCGAACCTCAGGGGCAAAATAGGTGTACTTCCCGTCGTTATCGCCTTCCTTGTGAACAACTTCGGCCGAAATTATTTGGCCCGGCGTAGTTGGCCATTTCTGCGACGCTTCACCTTGACGAATTCGGCGCAAGCCGATGCCCGTGAAAGCTACGCCCCAAGCTAGAGCGAGGAGCGTTCCGATGGCGCCGAAGATCAGAAGATCTTTCTTCGCGCCACGATCAATCGTCGTTTGCGCGAGAGCCCCAGTTGAAGACGCTACGGCCGCAAACGTCATCGATGTCAAAGCCAAGCCTAGCCTGCAGACCTCATTCCGCCTCCAGCGCAGGATGACGCTCATGAAATCCCACCCTCCGACTGCGCGTCGCTCCAATTCAGCCTGATCGCGCGACCAAGCTTTGTCACTCATGCCTTACAGCAGACGAAGCGTGGATTGCGTCGCTGGTTCGCTCACACTTTCATTTGCGCGCCGAGTTCCACCACGCGGTCGGAGGGAATGGCGAAGAAGTCTGGCGCGCTCGCGGCCTGTTTGGCCAGCGCGATGAACAGCCTGTCCTGCCATTGCGGCATGCCCGAATTGGCGGCGGGCTTGAGCGTGCGACGGCCAAGGAAGAACGACGTCGTCATGATGTCGAATTTGTGCCCCGCTTTGCGAAGCTGGGCGAGCGCATGCGGAATGCGCGGCCGCTCCATGTAGCCGAAGTGCAGAATCAACCGTGAAAAATCCTCGGAAATCTTCTGGATCTCGAAGCGCTGCTCTTCCGGCACGCGCGGCGCCGTTTCAGTGCGCACGCTCATGATCACCACGCGCTCATGCACGACCTTGTTGTGCTTGAGATTGTGCATGAATGCGCTCGGCGCGGCGCTGATGTCGTTGGTCAGAAACACCGCGGTGCCGGGCACGCGAACCGGCTTCGAGCGTTCGAGCATCTTGATGAGATCGCCGAGCGGGATCGAATCGCGATGCGTCTTGTAGGTGAGGATCTTGCTGCCGCGCGACCAGGTCCACATGATGACGAAGGTCGTGGACCCGAGCAGCAACGGCACGTAGCCGCCGTCGAACACCTTGTAGAGATTGGCGATGAAGAAGCTGACGTCGATCGCCAGGAATCCGCAGATCAGCGTCGAGCGCGCGCCCACAGCGGCCAGCGCCAAAGCTTCCAGACGACGAAGAAGGCGAGCGCCGTGGTCGCCACCATCGTGCCGGCGACGGCGATGCCGTAGGCGTTGGCGAGCGCATCGGAAGAGCGGAACAGCAGCACCAGCGCCAGCACGCCGACCAGCAGGATGCGATTGACGCGCGGAATGAAGATCTGCCCTTCCTGCGTCGCGGAGGTATGGACGATCTCGAGGCGGGGCAGCAGGCCGAGCTGGATCGCCTGACTGACGAGCGAGAACGCTCCGGTGATGACGGCCTGGCTCGCGATTACGGTCGCAGCGGTCGACAGGATCACCAGCGGCAGCAGGCCCCAGGCGGGCGCGAGCTGATAGAACGGATTCTCGACCGCGGAGGGATCGGTGAGAATCAGCGCGCCCTGGCCGAGGTAGTTGAGGATCAGGCCCGGCAACACGAGGAACAGCCAAGCGGCCTGGATCGGCTTGCGGCCGAAATGCCCCATGTCGGCATAGAGCGCCTCGGCGCCGGTTACGGCCAGAAAAACGCTGCCCAGCACGACGAAACCCATCCCGCCGTGATGGATAAGGAACGTCACGCCGGGAATCGGGCTCAGTGCGCGCAAGAATGCCTGGCGCATAGGGAATCCGCGCGACGCCCGAGCCCGGCGATGATGATGAAAAACACCAGCATGATCGGACCGAAGAACGCTGCGACCCCCGCCGTGCCGCGCCGCTGGGCAAAGAAAAGTACGAGGAGGATCACGATCGTCGCCGGCAGCACATAGGTCGCGAGGCCTGGGTTGACTTGTTTCAGCCCCTCGAGCGCGGAAAGCACCGAAATCGCCGGCGTGATCATCGCGTCGCCCGAGAACAGCGAGGCGCCGACCATGCCGAGCAGGAAGGCGATGAAGGTGCGCTTGCCGAGCGCGATCTGCGCCAGCGCGTTGAGCGAAAGTATGCCGCCTTCGCCCTTGTTGTCCGCCATCATCAGGAACAGCACGTATTTCGCCGTCACGACGATCAGCAGCGCCCAGATGATCAGGGAAACGACGCCGATGACCTCCGTCGGGCCGAGGCCGCCGTTTTTGAATTGTCCGAGCGCCGTCTGCAACGCGTAGAGCGGGCTGGTGCCGATGTCGCCGAACACGACGCCGACCGACCCCAGCGACAAGATCCAGAAATTACCCCCGCCATGCGATTGAGTCTGCTCGGAAGCACTGGCCGCAGGCGTCGAAGTCGCGTGCGAAATGTCTTGCGACATGAAAAATCCGAAATGGAAGCCGCAGGAGCGACCGAGAGCGGCGTCCTATACTCTCAAGCCCTACCGGCCGCAAAGGAATTGCAAGGGCCGGGCCAGGGGGTCGCTGGGGCGCCGCAGCTTGTGGCCGGGGTCGCTGATCCCGGAAGACCGCGGTCGGCGACCGCGGCTACAATCGTGCTTAGGCCCACGAGTTGACGGCGCAGGCGCGGTCGGAAACAAGGTGGGTCACTCGAGGGGCCGGGCGAGACGATGCAGAAGGTGGATTTCGCTAAGCTGATGGACCTCGAGCCGGCAGGCTCGGACCGCTGGATCGGCCATTCGCCCGACAACGGTTGGATGCGGGTGTTCGGCGGCCAGGTCGTGGCGCAGGCCCTTGTTGCGGCGCTTCGCACCGTGACCGTAGAGCGCCCCGTGCATTCGCTGCACGGCTATTTCATCCTCGGCGGCGATCCGAAGGCGCCGATCCAGTTCGACGTCGAGCATGTCCGCGACGGTCGCAGCTTCACGACCCGGCGGGTTGTGGCGAGCCAGCACCGCGAAGAAATCTTCATCATGTCCTGCTCGTTCCATGCGCCCGAGCCAGGCCTCGACCATCGAAGCCCGGCCGCCCGAGCGGCCCGAACCGGAAGCGACGCCGGACCCGCGCGCTTTCGTCGCGCTCGGCCGGCGAAGCCGCACTCGCGCGCTACGAGGACTTCATTCACCGCATCGACCCGATCGATATGATGCCGCTCGACATGAGCCGCTATCGGCCGCTCAAGCCTGGCGAGCAACGCCCTGCCCGACAGATGCAGTGGCTACGGATCGGCTCCGAACTGCCAGCCGACGCCGGTCTGCACGCAGCTGGCGCTGGCCTACATCTCGGACCTCACCCTGCTCGACGCCGCGCTCGCGCGCCATGGGCAGACCATCGCCAGCGGCCATTCCAACTCGCGAGCCTCGACCACTCCGTCTGGTTTCACCGCGCCGCCAAGGTCGATGACTGGCTACTTTATGTGCAGGACAGCCCAAGCGCACAGGGCGGCCGCGGTCTTAGCCGAGGAATGCTTTACGATCGCCACAATCGACTGGTCGCCAGCGTCGCTCAGGAGGGTTTGATCCGCCCGATGCGCAAAATTTAGGCATATTGCCCATTCTGAGACGTGCCTATTTGTTGGATACTTTGCGTTAACCACTCTCTTGCGCATCGCCCAATCGGCGGATTCGGGGTTTCCCCGCCATGAATTCGGGTCTAGAGGGCGCGGAATCAGCTCTGGCACAGCCCTTGTAAGGAAGGTTTCGGCGACGCGCGGCTACGCGCGTTTGGTCGAGCGTAACTCGGGCTGAGGGTCGGCGTCTTGCGGCGCGCCCCTCCCTGGAAACTGGGGCGATCAACATGAAAATCGTAATGGCAGTGATCAAGCCGTTTAAACTCGAGGAGGTGCGCGACGCGCTGACCTCCATCGGGGTGCACGGCCTGACCGTGACCGAAGTGAAGGGGTATGGGCGCCAGAAAGGCCACACCGAGATCTACCGCGGTGCGGAATACGCGGTGAGCTTTCTGCCCAAGCTGAAAATCGAAGTCGCTGTCGCTGCGGACATCGTTGACAAGGTGATCGACGCCATCGTCGCCGCCGCGCGCACCGGCCAGATCGGCGACGGCAAGATCTTCGTCTACGGGCTCGAAAGCGCGGTTCGCATCCGCACGGGCGAGAAGGACAAAGACGCCCTCTGAGTCTCGACATTCCCTTTACTCTACGGAGCTAATCACAAATGAAACTGTACAGGTTCCTTTCTGGTCTGGCGCCAGCGTTGGCGCTGGCCGCAATGATCGGGATCGGCGGGCCCGCGATCGCGCAGTCGCCCACTCCCGATGCTTCTGCTCCGGCCGCCGCCGCCCCCGCCGCTGCTGCCCCCGCCGCCGCCCCGGCCGCTACCGCCAAGCCGGCGCCGCCGTCGACCCCCGCGTGCTCGCTCGCGGTCGCCGCGATCGACGAAACCCCCAAATACGCCGCGGTTCCCGCGGTCCCGGCCGTCCTGACCAATTGCACGCCTTCGGGCGGCGACACGGCCTGGATGCTGACCTCCGTCGCGCTCGTGCTCATGATGACGATCCCGGGCCTCGGCCTGTTCTATGGCGGCATGGTCCGCAAAAAGAACGTCGGCGATACGGTCATGACCTCGTTCGCCATCACCGCGCTGGTGACGGTCATCTACGCGATCATCACCTACAGCCTCGCGTTCACGCCGGGCGGCCCGTATATCGGCGGTCTCAGCAGGGCGTTCCTGCAAGGCATTCTCAGCGACGTCAACAACGGCGGCATCGGCAATCCGAATCCGCTCGCGCCGACGATCCCTGAGACCGTCTACATGTGCTTCCAGATGACCTTCGCGATCATCACGCCTGCCCTCATCGCCGGCTCGTTCGCCGAGCGCATGAAGTTCTCGGCGATGCTGTGGTTCATCGGAATCTGGGCGATCGTCGTTTACGCTCCGGTCGCGCATTGGGTCTGGGGTCCGGACGGCATGTTCTCGACCGCGAACCTCGACGACAAGGGCAACTTTGCCGGCAAGCTGCTCGTTCTCGACTACGCGGGCGGCACGGTCGTTCACATCAACGCAGGCGTCGCCGGCTTGATGTCCGCCCTGATGCTCGGCAAGCGCCGCGACACGGGTCCTGGCCACAACATGGTCCTGTGCTTCATCGGCACCGGCCTGCTGTGGGTGGGTTGGTTCGGGTTCAACGCGGGTTCGGCGGTTTCCGCCGGCGTGCAGGCCGGCATGGCCATGACCGTCACCCAGATTGCAACCGCTGTTGCGGCTTTGACCTGGATGTTCGTGGAATGGATCCATCGTGGCAAGCCGACGGTCATCGGCATCTGCTCGGGCGCCGTCGCGGGTCTGGTGGCGATCACTCCAGCTTCGGGCTTCGTCGGTCCGATCGGCTCGATGGTGATCGGCGTCGCTTGCGGCATCGGTTGCTACATTGGCGCAACCAGCCTCAAGCACGCGTTCGGTTATGACGACGCCCTCGACGCTTTCGGCGTGCACGCCGTCGGCGGCATCATCGGCGCCCTCCTGACCGGCGTGTTCGCCGTCCAGCAGTACGGCGGTCACGCCGGCCTGATCGAAGGCAACCCGGGTCAGGTCTTGAACCAGCTGATCGGCATCGTGACGGTCATCATCTACGATGCGATCCTCTCGCTGATCATCCTCAAGATCATCGACATGACGATTGGTCTGCGCGTCTCCGACGAAGTGGAACGCGACGGCCTGGATCTCGCCCTACATGGCGAGATAGTTCAGTAAGCGTATGCTACCCCCGGCGGCCTGCGGGCCGCCGGCTTCATGTGCTCTCCTCCCTCCTTGGGCGCCTTCGGGCGCCCATTTTTTTTGCCTGATATTTGGTTGAAGCCGCCGCCCGCATCTCAACGATAAGCAAGCTTGTCGCTGGACGCTTCGCGCCCCCTGTTCCGCGCGCGGGAGACGGTCGGGGTG
The DNA here is from genome assembly GCA_963771455.1 of uncultured Pseudomonadota bacterium. Taxonomy (GTDB): domain Bacteria; phylum Pseudomonadota; class Alphaproteobacteria; order Rhizobiales; family Beijerinckiaceae; genus Roseiarcus. The sequence continues at coordinate 169,477 of CAVYTP010000006.1, read as the reverse complement.
AGGGCGGTTTCCCGTACTGTGCTAGCGCCCGAGGCCGCCCTTGCCTTCGATAAACGCAATAACCTCTTCGACGCCCTGCCCGGTCTTCATGTTGCCGAACGTGAACGGCCGATCCTTGCGCATCCGCTTCGCGTCCCGCGCCATCACATCAAGCGAGGCGCCGACGTAAGGCGCGAGATCGATCTTGTTGATCAGCAGCATGTCGGAACGCGTGACGCCGGGGCCACCCTTGCGGGGAATTTTCTCGCCGCCGGAGACGTCGATCACGTAGATGGTGATGTCGGCGAGTTCCGGCGAAAACGTCGCTGCGAGATTGTCGCCGCCGGATTCGATCAGGATCAGGTCGAGGTTGGTGAACTTGCGCCTGAGATCATCAATCGCCGCGAGATTGATCGAAGCGTCCTCGCGGATCGCCGTGTGCGGACAGCCGCCGGTTTCGACGCCCATGATGCGCTCCGGTTCGAGCGCGCCGGCCTCGACGAGAATGCGGGCATCCTCCTTGGTGTAGATGTCGTTCGTGATCGCGGCGATGTCGAACCGAGAGCGCAGCCGCTTGCAAAGCTGTTCCATCAGCGCAGTCTTGCCCGAGCCGACCGGGCCGCCGACGCCTACACGCAACGGCTGTTTCAGGTTTTTCATGAGCGGAACAACCTCGAATATTGGGTTTCGTGTCGGAGCGCGGCAAGGTCGGAGCGGAACGCGGAGCCGCCAAGCGCCGCGTCTCCCTGTGCGAGCTCGTCGCGCTCCTCGTTTGCCGCCATCGCGGCGACGCGAGGCAGCAGTTTTGCGAGCACGCGCTGTCCGTCGGTCTGGCCGATCACACTGAGGCGTACCGCTGCCGATACCAGATTGGCGAATATGGATAGCGCGAAAGCGGGCAACGCGCGGTCGAGCGCAATGCCGCGCCCGGCCGCCGTCGCTGCGACCGCGACGGGGTAGGCGATCGGCTCGGCGACGTGTTTGCGCAGAGCGGCAAGCGATTCCGAGTCCCACGCCGCGCTGGCGGCGGCGACGAAGGCGTTGCCCTGCTGCGTCGCCTCCAACCGCCGCTCGAGCGAGCCGGCGAGCGCGACGGCGAGTTGATTGAGGTCGTCGAGGCGGCGGTTCTCTCCCGCCGCGGCGGCGCGATAGGCGGCGGCGAACAGCACCGCATCATTGCGTGGCGCGCCTTCGTCGCAGAGGTCGACGAGCCATTCGAGCAGGCTGTCGGCGCCGACAATGTCCCCGGCTTCGACGGCCCATTCGAGCCCGTGCGAATAGGCGAACGCGCCAACCGGAAAGGCCGGCGAGAGCCAGAGCTGAAGCTGCAGTTCGGCGGCAGCGTCAGACATGCGAAAGCCCACGCAAACCCGAAGGCAATTCCCTTCTCCCCTTGCGGGAGAAGGTGGCCGAAGGCCGGATGAGGGGTCGACGGCCGCAGCATGGCGGCGGCCCTTCGCCTTGCATCTGGTCGCGCCGACCCCTCATCCGCGCTTCGCGCACCTTCTCCCGCAAGGGGAGAAAGGCTTTACCTGGCGCACAAAGGATACCGGCCATCAGTGGTCGTGGTGTTCGCAATCCGGGCCATGGACGTGGCCATGATCATGGTGGTGGTCGTGATCATGTGGTCGTGCCCATGATGATCGTGCCCGTGGTGCGCATGCTCCGTCCCACGCACGTAGGCCCCGCCTTCGGGGTTGAATGGCGCCTCGATCGACGTCACGAGCCCACCCAGGCCCTTCACCATCTCCTCGATCACCGTGTCGTGCCGCACCCTCAGCGAGCGTCGGCCGAGTTCGGTCGGGAGATGGCGGTTGCCGAGGTGCCAGGCGATGCGGGTCAGCGCGGGCGGGTCGGCGGCGCGGATTTCGATCAGCGGCTCCGGCGCCGCGACGACTTCCACGATGCGTCCGTCGTCGAGTTTGAGACCGTCGCCGGAACGCAACGTCACCGCCTCGGGCAGATCGAGCAGGAATTCGAGGCCGCGTACGCCGCTCATCGTCACGCGTCGGCGATGGCGCTCGTCAAATTCCAGCACGACGGAATCTGCAGGTTCGGCAGACCAGCCGCCAGCAGCGACTACACTTTCGGCGCGAAGCATGGCGTCTCTCCTCGAACGCGGTACCCCTACAGGCCCGCCGCGCGCCTGAAAAGGGCGGAAAGCGGAGGACTTTGCCAGTCGGCCTGTAAGCCGGGTTTTGTACGGCCGGCGGCTTGCGCCGCCGACGTGACGACCATTCCTCTGGGACGCCCGTCGCCGGGCGCCTCTAGCAACCAACCCGAACGACAGGGCCGAGAAACGGGCCCCGCGGACGCCTTGCGGCGCCGCGCATCGCTCCTATTCGGTTTTGCTCCCGGCGGGGCTTGCCGTGCCACCGACGTTACCGCCGGCGCGGTGCGCTCTTACCGCACCCTTTCACCCTTACCGCCAGCTTTCCCGAGGGAATGCGGACGGCGGTTTGCTTTCTGTGGCGCTTTCCCTGGGGTCGCCCCCGCCGGACGTTATCCGGCGCCGTGTTCCTCTGGAGCCCGGACTTTCCTCGGCGCGAATGCGACGCGGTCGTCCAGCCGACTGGCGCGCTGCCTTAGGCGGCGCGGCGGGACGGGTCAAGGAGCGCTTGAAGCCTCCGCAGGAATCGGGTGGGCGCCAGAACGGGAGCGCGCGATATCGCCGACGCCCACTCAATCGAGAGAGACGCCCATGACTTTTCGAATTCGCGGCCTGTCGGCCGAACCCTTCCGCGAGCTGTTCGGGCTCGACGACGAGGCGCTTGCGCTTCACAACGCGCGCCGCTTCGTCGCCGACCGCAAGCCTGGCTTTCCCGACCGCGTGTCGATGCGCGACGCGGAGCCCGGCGAAACCTTGCTGCTCCTCAATCACGTCACCCACGACGTCGCGACGCCCTACCGCACCAGCTACGCGATCTTCGTTCGGGAGGCGGAGGAAGACGCCTTCGACGCCATCGACGAGGTCCCGCCCGCGATGCGCGCCCGCCTGCTGTCTCTGCGCGGCTTTAACGCCGAGGGCATGCTGGTCGACGCCGAAGTCGTCGAGGGAATGCAGGTCGAGGGTTTGATCGAACGGCTATTCGCCAATCCCGCCATCGCCTATATCCATGCCCACAACGCCAAGCACGGCTGCTATTCCGGGCTCATCGAGCGCCACTGAATCCTGGCATTCGCGTGCGAAAGGGGGCTGGCGCCTGCAGGACTTTGCGTGTATGAGCCCGCCTCGACTTTTCCGTCCGGTTCGGCTTTTGGCTGCAAACCGGCGCTTTTTGCTGGAGTTTTAAGATGGCCGTTCCGCGACGCAAAACCTCGCCTTCCCGCCGCGGCATGCGCCGTTCGGCCGATGCGCTCGCCGCCCCGACCTATGTGGAAGACAAGAACTCCGGCGAACTCCGCCGCCCGCACCACATCGACTTGAAGACCGGCATGTACAAGGGCCGCCAGATCCTGAAGCCCAAGACGCCCGCGGTCGAAGAGGCCTGAGCCACTTCTTCTGTTTCTGATGCGTAGGCCGGCGGCAGCGCCGGCCTTGCTGTTTCTAACGCTTCGCAGGGCGCGACGCTACGACCGCCCCGCCGACGATCAGCACGCAGGCTATCGCCAGCGCCGGCGTGGCGGGCGCGTAGCCTGCTGCGACCAGGATCAGCGTCGAGAGCACGGGCGCGGCATAGGCGGCGACGCCGAGCAGGCGGATGTCGCCGTTCTTGACCCCGTAATCCCAGACGTAGAAGGCGAGGCCGACCGGGCCGAGCCCGAGCCCGACGATCGCCGCCCATTCGCTCGGAAGCGCCGGCCAGACCGTCGTCTCGAACAGCACGTGGCAAATCGCCGCGAGCGCCGCAGTCGCCAGGCAGAAGCCGGCGACCGCCTCGGTCGGCGCGCCCTTCAGCAGTCGCGACAGCACCGAATAGCTCGACCACACGAACGCGCAGCCGAGCGCCAGCGCGTAGCCGAGCAGTGTCGAGCCCCCGAGCGGGCCGATGCCGCCCAGCCGGCTGTAGAACAGCGCCGCCGCGCCAGCGAAGCCGATCAGCGCCCCGACGACATGGCGCAGGCTCAACCGCTCGCCGGGCAGCAGCGCCGACATCAGCACGATCAGCAACGGCCAGAGATAGGCGATCAGGCTCGCCTCAGCCGGCGGCGCAAGCCGCAACGCGGCGAAATAGAGCGCATGGTAGCCGAACAGTCCGCCGACGCCGACAGCGAACACAGGCAGCGGCTGGATCAGCAGCGCCAAGTTTGCCTCGCAGCGCCGCATAGGCCGCGCCCAGCGCGCCGCCGATCAGGAAGGTGAGCGCGGCGAGTTCGAACGGCGGCATCGCGCCGGACGCGGCTGTCATCAGCGCTAGCGTCGACCAGAGCAGAACGGCTGCAAAGCCGACAAGAGTTGCGGTGCGCGAGGGGGATGCCGATGACATGGACGCGGTGGCTAGCGAGGTTTATGGCGATGCGCAACGCTCTGCGAAGCGATTTGGCGCCGCCGACGTCTTGCCTTCCTCGCGCCTTTCGAGTAATGACCGCGCCCTGTCAGAACCGCCCGGCCGTTAGGGCTGCCGTGGCGGTTCTTTTCGCTCATTCCGACGCGAACGGACCGCAAGGTCCGCATATCCTAAAAGGGCGATAAGCCCGGGAGAGCCAAATGCCCAAGTTGAAGACCAAATCGGGCGCCAAAAAGCGCTTCAAAATCACCGGGACCGGCAAAGTCGTTTACGCCCACGCGGGCAAGCGCCACGGCATGATCAAGCGCACCACCAAGCAGATCCGCAATCTGCGCGGCACGAACGTGCTGTTCAAGACCGACGGCGACAACATCAAGAAGTACTTCCTGCCGAACGGCTGAACCCTATTCCCGGAGAGTTTCGATGGCCCGCGTAAAACGGGGCGTAACGGCCCACGCCAAACACAAGAAGACCCTCAAGGCCGCCAAGGGCTTTTTCGGTCGTCGCAAGAACACCATCCGCGCCGCCAAGGCTGCCGTCGACAAGTCGATGCAGTACGCCTATCGCGACCGCAAGAACCGCAAGCGCGAGTTCCGCGCGCTGTGGATCCAGCGCATCAACGCCGCCGTGCGCGAGCATGGCCTGACGTATTCGCGCTTCATCGCCGGCCTGATCGGCGCGGGCGTCGAAGTCGACCGCAAGGTGCTGTCCGATCTCGCGATCACCGAGCCGGCGGCTTTCGCGGCGATCGTCGAGACCGCCAAGGGCCACCTTCCGAAGGCGGCGTAAGGTCGAAAATCCCCTCTCCCGCCTGCGGGAGAGGGTTAGGGTGAGGGCGCTTCGGCGCCTCGTACTTTTGGCTCTTCCCTCATCCGGCGCTACGCGCCACCTTCTCCCGCTTCGCGGGCGAAGGGATCGTGGCGCCTGTTTTCTTCAGGTTCCTCGATGACTGATCTGACCGCACTCCGCTCCGAAACGCTCGCGGCGATCGCCGCTGCGTCCGACGAAGCCGCGCTCGAGAGCCGTGCGCGTCAACGCGCTCGGCAAGAAGGGCTCGATTTCCGCCCTGCTGGCGACGCTCGGCAAGATGTCGCCCGACGAGCGCAAGACCGCGGGCGCCGCGATCAACGCGCTGAAGGACGAAGTGACCGGCGCGCTGGGCGAGCGCCGCGCGGTCCTGAAGGCCGCCGCGCTGGAGGCCCGTCTGCAAGGCCGAGGCGCTCGACGTGACGCTGCCGGTGCGCGAGAGCGGCGTCGAAACCGGCCGCATCCATCCGATCAGCCAGGTCATGGACGAAGTCACCGCGATCTTCGCCGACATGGGCTTCGCGATCGCCGAAGGGCCCGGACATCGAGACCGACGACTACAACTTCACCAAGCTGAACTTCCCGCCCGGCCATCCGGCGCGCGAGATGCACGACACGTTCTTCTTCGCGCCCGACGCCGACGGGCGAGCGCAAGCTGCTGCGCACGCATACGAGCCCCGTGCAGGTGCGCACCATGCTGGCGCAGAAGCCGCCGATCCGCGTCGTCTGCCCCGGCCGCACCTATCGCACCGACTTCGACCAGACCCACACGCCGATGTTCCATCAGGTCGAGGGGCTCGTGATCGACAAGACGGCGCAATATCGGCAACCTGAAGTGGGTGCTGGAGGAATTCTGCAAGGCGTTCTTCGAGGTGCCCGACGTGAAGATGCGCTTCCGTCCGAGCTTCTTCCCGTTCACCTCGCCCTCGATGGAAGTCGACATCCAGTGCCGCGCGCTCGGGCGGCGAAATCCGCTTCGGCGAGGGCGAGGACTGGCTGGAGATTCTCGGCTGCGGCATGGTGCACGCCAACGTGCTGCGCAATTGCGGCATCGACCCCGACGAATATCAGGGCTTCGCCTGGGGCATGGGCCTCGACCGCATCGCCATGCTGAAATACGGCCTGCCGGACCTGCGCGACCTTCTTCGACGCCGACCTGCGCTGGATCGAGCATTACGGCTTCCGGCCGCTGGACCTGCCGACGCTGGCGGGGGGATTGAGCGGCTAGTTGGCGCGGCGGCCGCGAGTCGTCGGCGATCGTGATACGAGCGCCTGATCTCGAAGGCCGGCCGATGTCACAGTCCCGAAGAGACCAACGCGCTGAAGCGGCGATCAAGTCGCGCGATCCTCGAGAGTGCTCTACGGAGCTGTCGATCGACGGATCGAGGTTCGCATCCGGGAAGAAGACCATGACGACGATCCCGCGTTTTCGTCACGCATGTTCTCTGAAGCCGGCAGAACGGCGCATGTCCGGCTCACACCTGCTCGACGCGATCACTGCTGAGCCTCGACGCGCTTGCGCGAGAACGAGGACGACCGCTTCCCTTATGTGACGTTTCTCGCCGGACGATGCGCCGACGACAGAGCGCGGAGGACACGCGGCCCGCCGCGTGAGCGCGCGCATGTGGACGTTGTTGCCATGCCAACCTCGAAAACGCGCGCGCGCTTGCGCGATCGACAAGGGCGCCCCGTCGAAGCGTCCCTGCGACGTGCGGTCTCGACCGCCTATTACGCTTTGTTTCAGGCGTTCTGCGAGACCTGCGCAACGTCGAGCTTCGTCGGCTGGAACAGGCCGTTGGGAGGCATTCACGCCCATCTTCCGGGCGCTCGACCATGGCGCGCCGCGCAGCGCTGTTGAAGCGCGCCTCATCGAGACAACGTCCGGCAGATCTGCGACGTCTGGCGCATTGCGTTCAACGAGCTGCAGAAGCGCGCGCGAATGGGCCGACTACAATCCCGAGCCCGCCCGAGTCCGAGCTCGTGCGAAGGCGCCGAAGTCTCACTCGCGCAGCGAGGCGCTGCAGCCTATCGAACTGGCCGAAGAAGCGATTCAACTGCTGGCGTCCGAACTCTCGACAAGCGTCGCTGACGCTTCGATCCGTCTCGTCACGAAATCCAGGAAATGAACCGCTCCCATGAAACTCACCCTCTCCTGGCTCAAAGACCACCTCGACACCAAGGCCTCGCTCGCCGAGATCGTCGAGACGCTGACCCGCATCGGCCTCGAGGTCGAAGGCGTGGAGGACCCGCCGCGCGGCTGCAGGGGTTTCGTCGTCGCGCGCGTCATCGAGGCCAAACAGCACCCCAACGCCGACCGGCTGCGCGTCTGCATGGTCGACGCCGGCGGCGAGCCGCTGCAGGTCGTGTGCGGCGCGCCCAACGCGCGCACCGGCATGAAGAGCGTGTTCTCGCCGGTCGGGACCTATATTCCCGGCAAGAAGATCACGCTCGCCGAAGGGCGTCATCCGCGGCGTCGAGTCGAACGGCATGCTGTGCTCGGCCGCCGAACTCGAACTGTCCGAAGATCACGACGGCATCATCGACCTGCCCGAGGACGCGCCGGTCGGCGCGCCCTATGCGGCCTATGCCGGCCTCGACGATCGCGGTCATCGACATCAACCTGACGCCCAACCGGCCCGGATGCGACGGGCGTCGAGGGCATCGCGCGCGATCTCGCGGCGGCGGGCCTCGGCACGCTGAAGACGCCGGCCGATCAAGCCGGTCGGCGGCGCGCTTCGACTGCCCGGTCGCAGGTGAAGCTCGACTTCGTCCGAGGCCGACCGCAAGCTCTGCCCCGCCTTCGCGCTGCGCCTCGTGCGCGGCGTCCGCAACGGCGCCTCGCCCGAATGGATGCAGAAGCGGCTGCGCGCCATCGGGCTGCGGCCGATCAACGCGCTGGTCGACATCACCAACTACCTGACCTTCGATCGCGGCCGCCCGCTGCATGTGTTCGACGCCGCCAAGGTCAAGGGCGATCTGTCGGTGCGGCGCGCCAGGGCCGGCGAGAGCGTGCTCGCGCTCGACGGCCGCACCTATACGCTCGACGCCAGCCATGGTCGTCATCGCCGACGACAACGGCGTCGAGTCGATCGCCGGCATCATGGGCGGCGAGCATTCCGGCTGCGACGAGAACACCACGCGACGTGCTGATCGAAAGCGCGCTGTGGGACGCCGCCAACATCGCCGCAGACCGGCCGCAAGCTCGGCATCGTCACCGACGCGCGCTACCGCTTCGAGCGCGGCGTCGATCCCGGCTTTCTGCATGCCCGGCGCTCGAGCTCGCGACCCATCTCGTGATCGATTTCTGCGGCGGCGAGCCCTCGAGCTGCGTCGTCGCCGGCGATCCCGCCAAGCCGCGGCAGCGAGTTCCGTTTCCCCTACAGCGAGGTGAAGCGGCTGACCGGCGCTCGACATTCCCGAGGCCGAAGGGCTGGCGCATCCTTGCGCGGCTCGGCTTCGAGGTCGAAGGACGGCGACGGCGATCGTGCCGAACTGGCGCCCGGACATCGACGGCAAGGCCGACATCGTCGAGCAGATCGTGCGCATCGCCGGCCTCGACCGCGTGCCGGTCGACGCCGCTGCCGCGCGCTCGACACGCGGCGTGCCGAAGCCGGTGCTGACGCTGCTGCAGAAGCGCACCCGGCTCGCCAAGCGCACGCTCGCCGCGCTGGGCCTGCTGCGAAGCCGTCACCTGGTCGTTCATCTCGAAGCCGCAGGCGGAACTGTTCGGCGGCGGCAAGCCGGAGCTGGCGCTCGCCAACCCGATCGCGGCCGATCTCTCCGACATGCGGCCGAGCCTCATCCCGGGCCTCGCGGCGGCGGCGGAGCGCAATGCGCGGCGCGGCTTCAGGGATGTCGCGCTGTTCGAAGTCGGCCAGATCTTCCTCGGCGACGGCGAGAACGACCAGCGCATCGCGGCCGCGGCGCTGCGGCGCGGCCTCGCCAAGCGGCACGGCGTCGGGCCGGCACTGGAGCGGCGGCGGCGCGGTCGACGTCTTCGACGCCAAGGCCGATGCGCTCGCGCTGCTCGCCGTCGCTCGGCGTCAACCTCGGCGGCCGTGCAGATCGTCCCCGGCGGCCCGGCGTTCCTGCATCCGGGCCGCTGCGCGACGCTGCAATTCGGCCCGAAGAACATCGCCGGCTGGTTCGGCGAATTGCATCCGCAGGCGCTGCGAGACGCTCGACGTCGAGGGGCCCCTGGTCGCGCTTCGAGATCACGCTCGACGCGATCCCCGCGCCGAAGGCGCGCCCGACCAAGGCCAAGCCGAAGCTCGAGCGCTCCGAATTCATGCCGCTCGAGCGCGACCTCGCCTTCGTGACGCCGGAGGCCACGCCGCGCCGGCGACATCCTGAAGGCGGCGCTCGGCCGCCGACCGGGCGCTGGTGACGAAGGCCGACGTGTTTGACGTCTATCGCGGCGTCGGCGTGCCGGAGGGCCATAAATCGGTCGCGATCTCGGTTACCCTGCAGCCGAAGGAGCGCACGTTGACCGATGCGGAGATCGAGGCGACCGTCGCCAAGATCGTCGCGGAAGTGGCCAAGAAGACGGGCGCGACGCTGAGAGGATGACGATGCGCTTCGCAGGAGCGAGCGGCGCCCTGCTGATGATGCTCTACGGCAGCGGCGCCTGGGCGCAGGACAATCCGGCCTGCGCGAAGTTCACCAATGATTTCGAATACAATGCCTGCCTGGCGAAGGTTGGTCCCAAGGCCGGCGCCACGCATGACATTGCGCCTCCCGCTTTTGACGCCCCGGCCGGCAAAGGCCAACCGGCGTCGCAAGGCGGCGTCGCCGTGAGCCGAAACAAGCGCGGCCGGATGGAGGCGGTGTTTTCGATACCGCCGCGCAAGTAGTCGGCTTCTGCGAGTTCATCCAAAATCGCGCGCGGCGTCGATAACGAACGAATAGATCCGGGTTCTCGAGGGTTATCTCCCTGTGGCCACTCGCCGATGGGAGTCTGCAGGATGCGCCCTCAAATGACCGCCCGCTTGCGTCGGGCGCTGATGTTCGCGCTCGCTTGCGGTGGCTAGGAGCTCTTGTTGAAGCCAACGCAGCCTCGCGCTGGGCGATCGATCCTTCCCGCACCCGCATCGACTTTACCATCGACGCCGCAGCGTTTCCCCAGACTCGCGGCGAATTCAAAAAGTTCGAGGGCGGGATCGTGGTCGACTTCGATCATCCCGAACGAAGTCATGTTGAATTTCATGTCGATGCGGGGTCCGTCGAAGTTGGCTCGACTTCGTTCAATTCCTACGTTCGCGGCCAGGCGCTGCTTGATGCGTCGCATTTCCCAACGATTGGATTTGCCTCGACCTCGGTAAAGAAGATTGATGACCGAACCGTCCGCGTCACCGGCAACTTGACGATGCTCGGGGTGACGCGTCCGCTCTCAGTCGATGTTGATGTAAATGCGGTGGGCTCTGGCTCCCGCAAACGGCTGGGGTTCATCGCCAAAGCGAAAATTGACCGTCTCGATTTCGGAATGAACTCCGGCTTTCCTGTTATCTCTCGACAGGTTGATCTCGTGATCTCCAGCGAAGCCTACGAATCTTGAACGAAGCCAGCGACAAGCTCCGCACGCGCTGGAACCCATTGATGATCGCTCTGCATTGGCTGTGCGCAGCGTTGGTGCTCGCATTGTTGATCCTCGGTTGGCTGATGGTCCATGCCGGATACGGCGCCGCCGAACGATTCGATATGTATCAGTTGCACAAGTCGCTGGGCTTCGCCGCGCTTGCTTTGTTTGTCGCGCGCGGCGCTGTGAGGCTGGTTACGATCGCGCCCGCGCCGCCCCCGATGCAATCGTGGGAACGACGTTCGGCGCGGACCGCGCACGTCGGACTTTATTTGCTGTCGTTCGATCTCGATCCTGTCGGGCTGGCTTGTTCGTATCTTCCGCGATCGTCGCCGTGCCCACCCGTTTCTTCGATCTGCTCGAGATTCCAAATATCCCTGGTTTCAGCGAGGCCCAAAGGGACATCATGCAATGGCTGCATCTTGGCGCAGCCTGGGCGCTTGCCGCCCTCGTTCTGATTCATGTCGGGGCCGCGCTGAAACATCACTTTCTGGATCGCGACGACGTGTTGATTCGGATGTTGCCAGGCCGGCGAGTGCTGCGTTGAGCGGGGACAAGCCCGGTAGCGCTAACTTAGAAAAATTTGGTCCAACCACGAACGCTTCCGTCATGGTCCGGCCAAGACGGACAGGGCCGTGGAACGGCTAATGTTAGCGCCTGTGGGAACGAGCCGCCATGTCGGCGAAGACGTTGAAACTCTCGCTCATCCCCTCACTTCAGCAACGGTCCCCACGACGGGTCCGACGCGAAGCTCGGCGTCGGCACGACGAACTCGCCGTGGCCGAAAATGTCGGCCATGTAGATTTTCGCGCCGGATTCGCCGCCGGGATCGCGGAAGAACATCACGAACAGGCCGTTGGGCGAGAAGGTCGGCCCTTCGTTGTGGAAGCCCTTCGGTGATGATGCGCTCGCCGGAGCCGTCAGGCTTCATCACGCCGATGCCGAATTGGCCTTCCTTCTGGCGCGTGAACGCGATCAGGTCGCCGCGCGGCGACCACACCGGGCGTCGAATAGCGCCCTGCGCCGAACGAGATGCGTTTTGCCCCGCCGCCGTCGGCGCCCATCACATAGAGCTGCTGCGCGCCGCCGCGGTCCGATTCAAACACGATCTGCGAGCCGTCCGGCGAAAAGCAGGGCGAAGCATCGATCGCGTTGGTGTCGGTGAGCTGTGACTGTGAGTGGTTGCCAAGGTCCATCAGATAGAGGTTGGATGTTGAGCCGCTCGACAACGCCAGCAACAACTTGCGGCCATCGGGCGAGAACCGCGGCGAGAAAGTCATGCCGGTGAACTGGCCGACCGTGGTGCGCTGGCCGGTTTCAAGGTCGAGAATCGTCACCTTGGGGTCGCCGTTCGCGAACGACATGTAGGCGACCTGCTGCTGGCTCGGCGAAAAGCGCGGCGTCACCACCAGGTTGTCGCCCTGGGTCAGATATTTGACGTTGGCGCCGTCCATGTCCATCAGCGCAAGCCGCTTGCGCCGGTTGGTCTTCGATGACGTCTCGTCGACGAACACGACGCGGCTGTCAAAGAAGCCGGTTTCGCCGGTCACGCGCGAAAACACCGCGTCGGCGATCAGATGCGCGACGCGACGCGAATTGGCGGCGTCGGTCGAATATTGCTGGCCCGCCACCTGCTGACCGCTCACGACGTCCCATAGCCGGAACTGCGCGGTGATGCGGCCGCCATCGGCGCGCCCCACTTTGCCGGTCAGCACGAATTGCGCGTTGATCGTTTTCCAGGCGTCGAAATTGGGCTTCGCGTCGGGATTGGCGATCGATTCCGGGAAGGTTTTGGGATCGATCGGCGACAGGAAGACCGACCTCGAAAGGTCGTTGAGCAGCACGGCGCCGACCTTGCCCTCGCTCACGTCCCCCTGCAGAGGCGTCACCGCGATGCTGACCGGCGTGAAATTGGCGCCGGCATGGACGTAGACGTCGCCGGCCGCGAAGGCGCGCGACGCGGCGCCGGCGGCGAGCGCCGCGGCGCCTGACAAAAACGTGCGGCGGGAGACGGGACGCAAAAGGGTCATGGGATCCTTCTTCATATTATCGCGAGGAGGACGACGCGATCACGATCGGGTCGGGTCGAAGAACACGGTCTTGCTCTTCCACTGCGTATAGTAGGGGGCATATTTGTCAGGCACTTTGAGCGGGTCGCAGGCTTTCACGGCCTTCACTGCGGCCTCGGCATGCCCCTTCCAGGCGACATCCCAAGGCGGATTGACGAGTTTTGGCGGCCCGGCGAGCGTGCCGTCAGACTTCAGCGCAACGCGCACGCGAGGATAGTAGGGGTCGCCATCGGGAGTGCTGCCAGGCGGCGTCCAGCAGGCCCGGTAGGCGTCGATCAGCCAGGCGTCGAAATCGGCTTCGAGCGTCGCAGGCATGCGCGGATTTGTCGGCGGCGTTGGCGGGAGCGGCACGACCTGCGTGACCGCAGAGGTTGTGTACAGGGGCGTCGGGGCTATTGCGGCCTCACCGCTCAACGGCGTCGCCAGCCCCGCCGGCTTCTGCGGCCGCGCAGACGCAACCTCGGCGGCCGGCGCGCTTGCCGCGACCGTCTTCGGCGCCTCATGCGACCATGGTTTCCAAACCAGTATGCCGGCGACAACCATGATGCCGGTTGCGGCGATCAGTCGATTGCGCAGCTCGAGCATGCCGCGTGATTGCGGCTCCGCCGGCCTGGCCTTGGCGGCTGACTTGGTTTTATTGGGTCGCTTCGTCATCCTAAAGCCTCCCTCGGGTCGAAGTGGATCGTCTTGGTGCGCCATTGGTCGAAGAACGGCGCATATTGCTGAGGAACCTTGAGCGGATTGCAGCGCAGGGCGGCGCGTTTCGCGCTCTCGGCGTGCGCGCGCCAGGCCGGGTCCGAAGGCGGGTTGACGAGCACCGGCTCGCCGTTGAGCGTGCCGTCGGCGTTGAACTCGACCGTGATCTCCGGAATGTAGGTTTCGCCTTCCGGCATCGTCGGCGGCGGCGACCAGCACGCCATGTAGGCGTCCTTGAACCATTCATCGAGCGCGCGCGCCTGTGAGCCGCTCATGCGCTGGGCATGGCCGGTCGGCGAGCCCTGAGGCGCCGGGTCTCCTGCGGGCGCAGACGTGGGCTTGCTCTCGCCGATGAGCTTGGCGATCGCCTTCGGATCATAGGGTTTCGCCGCAGGCTTGGCGGCTTCCTTCGCCGTCTCGTCGCTCTTCTCCCTGGTGACCAGCTTGGCGAGCTGGTCGGGTTTCGGGCGCTCGGGCGGCGTCTCCTTCGGGCGTTCCGGCGGCGTCTCAACGGCCTTCGGCCGCGGCGGCGGCGTCTCCATAGCCTGCGGCTTTGGCGGCGGCTCCGGACGCGGCGGCGGCGACGGCGGCGTCGGCGGAACGGGTTTCGGCGGCGGCGGGGGCTCCGGCTTTGGCGGCGGGGGCTCCGGTTTCGGCGGCGGCGGTCGGCGGCGGTTCTGGCGGCGTCGGGGGCTGCGGCGGGGTTGGCGGCGCGGGCGGGGGCGTCGGCGGCGTCTCCTCGGCCTTGCGCAGATCCGGCGGCGGTTGTGGCGGCATCGGCGGTTCCGGCTTCGTCTCCGCCTGCGGCGCGGGCGCCCGCTCGCCCTTCATGGCGGCGTCGAACTGCTGCTTGGAAACGGTGTCTACGGACGTCGCTTCCGAGGCGTCCTCGAAGCGAGGCGCCGAGGAGAAGCCAATCAGAATGGCGGCGAGCAGCGCCGCGTGCATAAAACTGGAGGCGACGACGCCCGATGTTTGGGAATCCTCGCTCAAGCCGGCGGCTCCGTCAGCGCGCGTCAGGCTCGGTCACGAGAGCAACCTTCTTGTAGCCGGCGCTGGTGACTTGGGCCATGATCTGGGCGACCCGGCCGTAGGGCACGGTCTTCGAGGCGCGAACATAGACGCGCGAATCCGTGCCGTCCTTGGCGAGCGCCCCGAGCTTGTCGAGGAAATCGGCGTCGGCGATCGGCTGATCCATCAGGAACAGCTGGCCCTTTTCGTCGATCGCGATCGCTACCGGCTTCTGCTCGATGTTGAGCGCGCCCGCCTTCGCCTGCGGCAGATCGACCGCGACGCCGCTCGTCAACAGCGGCGCGGCGACCATGAAGATGATGAGCAGCACCAGCATCACGTCGATGAACGGCGTCATGTTGATGTCGGCCATCGCGCCGTAGCGCGGCACGCCGCGGCGACCTCGGCCGCTCTTTCGCCCACCGGCGCCGACTGACATTCCCATCGCGCAATTCTCCTTGCAGGTTCGGCGTCAGGCGGCGCGATCGCCTGGCAGATGGGCGTCGATCTGGCGCGACAGGATCGACGAGAACTCGTCCGCGAAGCTCTCCATCCGGGCCTGCCCCTTGGCGACGTCGCCCTGGAATTTGTTGTAGGCGATCAGCGCCGGAATGGCGGCGAACAGGCCGATCGCGGTCGCAAACAGCGCTTCCGCGATGCCGGGCGCGACGACCGCCAGCGAAGTGTTCTTCGACGCCGCGATCGAGCGGAACGAAGTCATGATGCCCCAGACCGTGCCGAACAGGCCGACGAACGGGCCGGCCGAGGCGGTGGTGGCGAGGAACAGCAGGTTCGATTCGAGCCGCTCGACCTCGCGCGCGATCGAAACGTCGAGCACCTTGTCGAGGCGGGCGTGCAGGCCGCGGAACGAGGCGGTCTGGGTCTGGAACGAACGCTTCCACTCGCGCATCGCCGCGACGAACAGAGCGGCGGCGCCGGAGACCGGCTGCTGCGAAAGCTGGGTGTAGAGCTCCTCCAGCGACTGGCCCGACCAGAACGACGTGCTCGAAAGTATCCATCTCGGAGCGGAAGCGCCGGAACAGCAGCGACTTGTTGACGATGATCGACCAGCACCAGAACGAAGCGGCGAGCAGCCCGATCATCACGATCTTGACGACCGGATGGGCCGTCCAGAACATCGAGAGCAGCGAAGTTTCCGGATTGTCGATCATGCGTGGCGGCGCCTTGTGCGTCTTTGGTAAGGTTTTGGCTTTTAAGCGAAAGGTCCGACGGCAGAGCGTCGTACGGGAAGCCGGGCGCAGATGCGCTGCAAATGGGCCGAAACTTTGTCCCGTAACGACGCCGCCGAATGGCCGTGTTTTCTTCAGCTCAGTTAAGCGCTTGATAGGGTTAATGCCGGGTTATGATCGCGGCAAAACGCCGACGGCGCCCCTTTTGTAGGTGGGTCGGTAACCCGTCTCGTCAGGCGCAGCCCGCGCGGTCAGCGACCGCGGCTACAAAGGCGAGCGAGCAGGCGCGCCTTGCAACTCTCGGGCGAGATGGCGGCGCAACTCTTCCACCGCCAGGTCGATGAAGGCCTTGGTCCGGGCGGCAGCATGCGGCGGGTCGGGTAGAGAATGCCGAGCGTCGTCGATTGCGGCCGCGCCTCCGGCAACACCTCGACGAGCCGGCCGTCGGCGAGATATTCGGCGACCTCGAATAGCGGCTTCAGCACGATGCCGAGCCCGTCGAGCGCCCATTGCGTCAATACGTCGCCATCGTCGGCGTCGACCGGTCCTTCGACCGGAGCCGAGACCGATTCGCCGCGAAAGTCGAGGGTCCAGCGGAACTGCTGCGAGCCGGGAAAGCGCAACAGCAGGCAGTCGTGGCTGCGACAGGTCGCGCGGGCGTCTGGGGCATGCCGCGCCTTCCGAGATAGGCGGGCGAAGCGCAGAGCACGCGCTCGACCTCGGCGATCTTGCGCAAGGTGAAGCTCGAATCCTGCATGCGCGCGAGCCGGATCGCGAGGTCGACGCCCTCCTGCACGATGTCGAGGATATGGTCCGACAGCCGCAGGCGCACTTCGGTATGCGGCTGCGGCTGCGGTAGCGGGCGACCATCGGCGCGATGACGCGCCGGCCGAGGCCGAGCGGCGCCGTCACCCGAGCACGCCCTTCGGCGAGGCGCCGGTGCTCTCCGCGACGCTCGCCTCGGCGCGCTCGACCGCCTCGACGATTTCCCGGCAATGCTCGAGAAAGACCTCGCCCGCCTCGGTCAGCCGCATGTTGCGGGTCGTGCGGGTCAGCAGCCGCGCGCCGAGCGTGTCCTCGAGCAGCTGGATTCGATAGCTGACCACGGAGGGCGAAAGGCGCAGCATCCGGCCGGCCGCCGAAAACGAGCCGGTCTCGATCGCGCGCAGGAAGATTCGGATGTTTTCGAGAGCGATCATCCCGCCGTCATTTTCCAATTGATTTCGCAAAATATTCCTGAGATTTCGCGTGGGCAAGCGAGCGACGCGGCAGATATCTTGCACGTTCGCGGGCCGACGCACGGGGCGCACGGGACTGGGGGCCGAGCATGGGGGCGTGGGGACCGTATCTGATCGAGTGGGGTTCGATCATCCTGCGCTGGCTGCATGTGACGGCGGCGATCGCCTGGATCGGCGGCTCGTTCTTCTTCATGCATCTCGACGCCTCTTTGCGCAAAGCGGCCGACCAGAAGCCCGGCGTCTACGGCGTCTCCTGGCAGGTGCATGGCGGCGGCTTCTACGAGATGAGCAAATACACGCTCGCGCCGCCGATGCTCCCCGACCATCTGATCTGGCACAAGTGGCAGTCCTACTGGACCTGGATTTCCGGCTTCAGCCTGCTCTGCTGGGTCTATTACGGCCAGGCGAGCTTCTTCCTGATCGATCCCGCCGTGCTGCCGCTGCAGCCCTGGCAGGCCGCGGTCGTCGGCATCGTCGCGCTGGCGCTCGGCTGGATCGTCTACGACCTGATCTGCAAGTCGCCGCTCGCCAAGAACGACGCGCTGCTCGCGCTCGTCGGCTTCGGCTATGTCGTCCTGACGAGCTTCGTGTTCACCAAGCTGTTCTCGGGCCGCGGCGCGCTGATCCACACCGGCGCGCTGATGGCGACGATGATGACCGCCAACGTGTTCATCATCATCATGCCCAACCAGCGCAAGTCGGTGGCGGCGCTGCTGGCGGGCGAGACGCCGGACCCGAAATGGGGCAAGGAATCCAAGCAGCGTTCGACGCACAACAATTACATCACGCTGCCCGTGCTGTTCATGATGCTGTCGAACCACTATCCCATCACCTACACCAATGCGGCGGCGATCCCGGCGCTGGTGACCTGCGTGATCGTGGCGGGCGCGCTGATCCGCTATTTCTACAATTCCTACCACGGCGAGCACGCAAAGGCGCCCTGGTGGGCCTGGGGCGTCGCAGCGGCGTCGCTGTGGATCGCGTTCTGGATCGCGATGTCGGCCTCGCCGGGCATGCGCCCGATGCTTGGCCTTGGCGACCTGCCGCCGGTGAAGGAGGCCGCCGTCGATCTGCCGAAAGCGCCCGCCGACGTCGGTCGCCGTCGTGCAGTCGCGCTGCTCGATGTGCCACGCGCCCGAGCCGGTCTGGGAGGGCATCGGCGAGGCGCCGAAGGGCGTGCTGCTCGATACGCCCGAGAACATCCAGCGCTTCGCTTCGGCGATCCGGATGCAGGCGGTGCTGACCCACGCCATGCCGCCCAACAACCTCACCGAAATCACCCCGCAGGAGCGCGAAACGCTTGCCCGCTGGCTCGGCGTGGCCAAAGTGGCCCAGAACTGAAAGCGGTAACAATGACGAGTGAAGCCGCGCGCCGTCTGATGGCGCGCCTCGACGAATTCGCAGCCTTCACTGACGAGCCGGGCAAGCTGACCCGGCTCTATCTCTCGCCTTCCTATCGCGCCGCCTGCGAGCGGTTCGCGCAATGGGCCGACGCGCTCGGCATCGATCCGGAAATCGACGCCGCCGGCAACGTCCATGGCCGCTACGAAGGCAAGACCAAAAGCGCGCCGGTCCTGATGATCGGCTCGCATATCGACACGGTGCGCGACGCCGGCCGCTACGACGGCAACCTCGGCGCGCTCGCCGGCCTTGCGGTCGTCGAGCAACTGCACGCCGCCGGCGAGCGGCTCGATCATCGCGATCGACGTCGTTGCGTTCGGCGACGAGGAAGGCGTGCGCTTCCCGACCACCATGACGGGATCGCGCGCGCTCGCGGGCGTCGTGCCGCAGAGTTGCCTGATCCTGAAAGACAAGGAGGGCGTTTCGCTGCAGCAGGCGCTGGTCGAGTTCGGCGGCGATCCTGAAAAGCTGTTCCAGTTGCGCGCCAGCGGCGTCAACGCCTTCGTGGAACTCCACATCGAGCAGGGCCCGGTGCTCGAAGCCGAGGGCCTGGCGATCGGCACGGTCGGCGCGATCAATGGCGCGACCCGCCTCGCCGCGACCGTCCACGGCCTCGCCGGCCATGCCGGCGCGGTGCCGATGTCGCTTGCGGCAGGATGCGCTGGCGGCGGCTGCCGAGATGATCCTGGCGATCGAGGCGCGCGCGCGACTCGAGAACGATCTCGTCGCGACGGTCGGCCGGCTCGACGCCGAGCCCGGCGCCGTCAACGTCATTGCCGGCCTGGTGCGGTTCTCGATCGACATTCGGTCGCCCCGCGACGAATGGCGCCGCCGCGCCGTCTCCGACATCGTCAGCGCGTTGCCTGCAGATCGCCAAGCGTCGCAACGTGCAATTAACGTCTCGCCCAGACGCACGAAGCACAGGCCTATGTCTGCGACCCGCGCATCGTCACCGGCGTTCGACAACGCCACGACGGCGATCGGTCACAGATCGTATCCATCTGCCTTCGGGCGCCGGCCACGATACGATGATCATGGGCCAGCTTTGCCCTGCCGGCATGCTGTTTGTGCGCTGCAAAGGCGGCATCAGCCACAATCCGCTGGAATCCATCACGCTGGAAGATTGCGACGTCGCGCTCGCCGCGCTGACGCGGTTCGTGCGCGATTTCAAGCCGCTCTGAGGCGGCGCTGCCCTCATCCGGCGCTTCCGTCACCTTACTGCCGTAGACGGGCGAGCGCCTGGGCGAGGGCGTTTCACGCCCCATCCAGCGTCAATGCCGCAATCTTCTCCGCCGCGTAGTTCTCGCCAATCGACATCGCCATGATCCGCGACAGATGGAGATAGGAAAGTCCTGTCTCTTTCGCCCAAGCGTTGAACAGCGCCTGGATCTTGGCCATGTCGCTTTTAGACTTCGGCTCGGGCGCGATTTCGAGACCCGCGTCCCTCAAGCACAGCACGACGTCCTTCGACAACACGAAGCCGTCCCAACCAAGCCCGCGCAAAAGCATCTGTCCGCTCATGCCGCCGAGCCGCGATCCCTGTTTGATGAGAACGTCGAGCAACCCGATCTCATCGGAAGATGGCCAGTTGTAGAGGAAAGCGCCGAACCCGCCGTGCTCGCGTGCGATCGCTCTTACAAAAACGGCGTTCTCGCGGACCGATAGGATTTTGGCGCCGTTGCGGACGATGCGTGTGTCACGGGTCAACCCATCCCAGAAATCTTCGGGCTGAAAGGCGAGCGCCGCCGGATCGAACCGCAGGAAAGCCGCCTCGAATCCTTCCCATTTCGCTTCGATCACGCTCCAGGAAAAGCCCGCCGAAAACACTCGGCGGGCCATTTCGGCGAGCGCGCGATCGTCGCCTAGCGCCTTGAGTTTGGCAGGCTCGGGCGCGGGTGGAAGCAGAGCCGCCAGCGCCGCGGCGCCGCCCTTGCGGCGCTCGGCGCGCTCACGGATGACTTTGAAAGAGATCATCGGTTGGGGAGCCTAAAGTTGTGCGATCAAATAACACGGTTTGGACTTGATAAATAGGGGCCGTTGCCGCACTTTCATATACGCCGCGGGCCTTTTGTATGCACCTCGGCAATTTGGGAGGCATTCAATGACTGTCGTCTCTACAACTATATTTCATCCGATTCCCGGCAAAGCGGCCAAATCCCTCGAGCGCATCCGGCGAACGGCAGAAATCCTGACCCGCGCCGGCGCGCGCGCACGCGTCGCGAACGTCGCTTGGGGCGACGGCGCCGGCGACATCCATCTCTATGGCATTGTCGAAAACTCTGAGACGGCGGCCAAAGTCACCGCCGCATTTTACGCTGATCCCGCGTTCGCCGCGCTGCGCGCCGAAACGGAACAAGAGCAGACTTCGCGTTGGGAAGGTCCCGAGTTCTGGCGCACTATTTTTGGAGAGGTGAAACCCGGTTATCCCGTGCTCGTGCAGCGCGAATATCAAATGGACCGACGCCATTTGAAGAGTGCAATGGCGCTGCTGCCGGAAGTGCAGAAGGTGGTTGGCGAGACGCCCGTTATCGCCCTAGTGCCGACGCTCTCCAGCGATATGGCGAGGATGATGGTCGTCTACTATGCCAAATCGTTGCTCGAAGTTGGCCAGAGCATGGATATGCTCGCGACGTCCGAGGCCTTCCAGTCGATTCTGGTCCGAGCGGCGGAAACAGGTAAGCTGACGAAGTCGCGGGCGCTGGTCACGGTTTGACAGCGAAATTGCCGCTCCCGCCCGGCAAAGGCGGGGGCGGTCTACTCGGCGGTAGATAAGGTCATTTTCGAAAATCTTTTTAAGTTCGCTTCGTCGCATCAAGCCCTTCCGGGAGTGGCTTTCGCAGCCGCGCCAAAATATCTCGAGAATCCTCGGGAACCAATCTCAGGGCATCAGGTTCATCCCGTAAGAGCGGGGTATGCGGCTTCCGCCGCGCGTCCTGGTAGGAGCGAGAGATGGCCTTTCCTTTCACTGTCGATAAATCGTCCTGGCGCGGTTTTCGCGTTGAATTTGCAGCGGCAATTTCGGATTTCAAGCGCACGGGCGCGGTATTGTTCGACGCTTTCGCCGACAAGAAAGCCCGCAGCGCCGAAGTCGCGCCGGCGGCTCGTCCGGCATCCCCCTATATGGCGTCTGGCGTCGAATGCGACATCGTAGTCGCTGAAGCCGCCAACAACGCGCACGCGGTCTACAGCGTTTACAAGATCGCGCGGGCTCGCGAAGAAGGGCTTCGCGCCGTCGCCACCGAGCTGGGCATCGGCGAAGATTTTGAAGCGATGATCGCTTCAACCCGTGGCGAGCTGGGCGCACGGCCGGTGCTTACCTCTTATGGGACGGGATCCCTGTAAGGTCGTGACGCAAACCGGCGCCGCTCGCCCTCGGGCGCAGAGCGCGGCCACGTCAACCTTCAGCCGGTTCGCCAGCGCGACTGCGCGATGGGCGGCCCGGCCGGAGGCGTTTCTGCTTGCGGCCGCTATCGTGGTCGCTTGGGCGCTAACTGGCCCCTATTTCCACTACAGCGATGGGTGGGAGCTCGTCATAACGACGGGCGCCACGATCGTAACATTCCTGATGGTCTTTCTTATCCAGAACTCTCAAAATCGAGACACGCTGGCCGTCCAGCTCAAATTGGACGAGCTGATTCTCGCCACCCGAAACGCCAACAGCACCATCGCGGCGATCGAAGACCGGCCCGACGAGCACCTGCATGCCGCCCGTAGCGAGATCCGGGGAAGGGTCGCGTCAAACGCTCGCGAGGAGGAGTTGGGCGCGGGAGGAACTGAGCTCGTCGAAGGGCGGCCAGTTGGCCGCGACGCTTCCCCTAACGATCGTGCCGAAGTGAGCGAGACCGCGGGCCGGGTCGCGCCTCGGCTCGTGTAAGCGGGGGCCTCTTTCGACAAGCTCGCGACTTGGGGCGTGGAAGAGAAATCCGGCGTGCGCGGGGCTTAGACGCAATATATTGCGACCAATCTGATATCTCAGCGCCGTACGGCTCCAGATATCCGAGTTAGCGGGAGCAGGCGTGCCTGCGCACCCACGCACTCATGAATAACCGATATCACTTCATGCGCTTTCTTCCGTCTAATTGATGGAGCCGCGCGCCGTATATTCGCCGCATCCGGTCGGCTTGAGCCGGCCCCGTGCGGGAGACATCGTTATGCAAAAGCGCAAATTGGGCAAAAGCGGTTTGGAAGTTGCCGCCATCGGCTTCGGATGCATGGGACTTAACTTCAGTTACGGTCACTCGCTCAGCAAACCCGACGCGATCAAGCTGATCCGTGCCGCCGCGGAGCGCGGCGTCACTATGTTCGACACGGCCGAGGTCTATGGCCCGTTCACGAACGAGGAGATCGTGGGGGAAGCTCTGGCGCCGATCCGGGATAGCGTCGTGATCGCCACCAAATTCGGTTTCAAGATCGATCCGTCGACGGGTCGGATGGCGGGTTTCGACAGCCGCCCCGAGCACATCCGCGAGGTGGTCGACGCGTCGCTGAAACGCCTCGGGATCGACGTGATCGACCTGCTGTATCAGCACAGAGTTCGATCCCGCCGTGCCGATCGAGGATGTCGCGGGCGCCGTGAAGGACCTTATTCAGGCCGGCAAGGTCAAGCATTTCGGTCTTTCCGAGCCGGGCGCGCAGACCGTCCGTCGCGCTCACGCGGTGCAGCCGGTCGCGGCGCTGCAAAACGAATATTCGCTCTGGACGCGCGGTCCCGAAACCAACGGAATTTTGCAAGCCTGCGAAGAACTCGGCATCGGGTTGGTCGCCTACAGCCCGCTGGGCAAGGGCTTTCTGACCGGCGCCATGAGCAAGGACACCAAACTCGAGTCCAATGATTTCCGCGCCCAGCTTCCACGCTTTACCCCGGAGGCAATGACGGCTAATCAGGAACTCGTCGATCTGCTCAAGCGCATCGGCGACAAGAAAAAGGCGACCCCGGCCCAAATCTCGCTGGCTTGGCTGCTCGCCCAAAAGCCCTGGATCGTCCCGATCCCCGGCACCACCAAACACAATCGCCTGGAGGAGAATCTCGCCGCCGCCGAGCTCGAATTGAGCGCGCGCGACCTCGCTGAGATCGACAACGCGGCCGCGGCCATCAAGGTCGAGGGCGAGCGTTACCCGCCTCAACTGCTGGCGACGACCGGCCGCTGACGGCTCCCTCGACGCTCGCGCATTCCGCGCGAGCGTTTCAGTCGAACCTTGAGGATTTGATCCGGGATGAACTCTGCCGCTGATGTTGCGCCCCTCGAATGCGCCGAACGGGCGTCATCAAACAAAGGCGGTCAAAGTCTTCACGTGATCCTGATCCTCAGCCTGCTGATGGGCTTTGCGTCGATCTCGACCGATCTTTACCTTCCCGCACTGCCGACCATGGCCCACGCCTTGCGATCCAATCAGGGCGCGATGGAGATGACCATCTCTGGTTATCTGATCGGCTTCAGCGTCGGGCAGTTGTTCTGGGGGCCAGTCAGCGACCGATATGGACGGCGCCTGCCGATCGCGATCGGGCTGGTCCTGTTCGTGATCGGCTCCGCCGGCTGCGCGCTGTCTCACGGCGCGAGCGAGATGATTGGTTGGCGGCTGGTGCAGGCGGTGGGAGCGAGCGCTGGCGTTGTGCTTTCGCGCGCCATGGTGCGCGATCTCTATTCGGGCGCCCGTTCGGCGCAGATGCTGTCGACATTGATCACCGTCATGGCGGTTGCGCCGCTGCTGGGGCCGATCGTCGGCGGGCAGATCCTGCACTTTGCTTCCTGGCAGATGATTTTCTGGACTCTGGTCGGCATTGGCGTGGCGACATTCGCCGCGCTGTTCACGCTGCCCGAGACGTTGCCGCCCGAGCGCCGCAACCAGCAAGGCATTGGCGGGGCGCTTGCCAGCTATGTCGAACTGCTGCGGGAGCCCCGGCTGCTCGCTCTCGCCGGGGCCGGCGCCTTCTATTATGTCGGAGTGTTCGCCTACGTCGCCGGGACGCCTTTCGCTTATATCGACTTTTATCACTTGCCGCCGCAGTTCTACGGACTGGTGTTCGGAACGGGCATCCTCGGCATCATGGGGTCAAATCTCATCAATGCCCGCCTTGTCATGAAGCGGGGGTTGATCCCGTTGCTCCGCTTTGGATCCGTGGGCGTGGCGGTCGCCGGGATCGCCGCCGCGATCACGGCTTCGACCGGGTTTGGCGGCTTGGCCGGCCTCGCCTTCACTCTATTCCTGTATATCGCGATGACGGGTTTCATTGTCGCAAACTCGCTTGCCGGCTCGATGTCCGCGTTCCCCGACCGAGCGGGCGCCGTGTCGGCGCTGGTGGGCGCGTTGCAGTACGGCGCAGGGATGGTCGGCTCGGGATTGGTCGGAACCTTCGCCGATGGAACGCCCCGTCCGCTCGGCTGGCTCGTCGCACTCGCCGGCCTCGGGGTGGCGGCCTGCGTCTGGTTCTGCCTTCCGGCCGAAGGGCGATCGCTGAGAAGCGCCACCCGTTGAGGGCGCCTCGCGCTCACGCTTTCGTCTCGCCCTCCAACGTGATGCCCGAACGTTGCTTGGCGACGCGGTAGTAGGCCCACAGCATGCGCGCCGCGACGCCGCGATAGGGCCGCCAGCGCTCGGCGATTTTCGTCAGCCGTTTCGCGTCCGGCCGCTTCTTGAGGCCGAGCGCTAGCCGCGCCGCCTCCTGCAACGCGAGGTCGCCGGCGGGAAAAGCGTCGGGGTGACCGAGGCAGAACAGCAGAAAGATGTCGGCGGTCCACGGCCCAACGCCATGCACCTTGGTGAGCTTCGCGTGCGCTTCCAGGGCTTCGAGTTGCGCCAGCGCGGCGAGATCGAGCCCCTCGCGCGCAATCTCGTGGGCGAGCGCGCGCAGCGTCTTCATCTTTGACGTCGAGAGCCCGCAGCTTCGCAGCGCCTCATCCTCCGCAGCAAGCAGCGTCGCCGCGTCCAGCGGGGCGATGCGGGCCTCGAGCCTGCCGAAGATCGCGTTGGCGCTGGCGACCGACACCTGCTGCGAGACGATGATCGCCGCGAGGCCGGCAAAGCCGGGTTCGCGCAGCCGAAGCGGCGGCGGACCGCCGATCTCAACCAGCTTGGCGATCGTCTCCCGGTCCAGTTCGACCAGCGCAGCCACGGCAAGCGCGAGCGCAGCCTCCCCGTCGATCAGCGGCGGCGGCGCGAGGGTCTTGGCCGCCGGCTTGCGGCGCGGGCGCGTTTTCGAAACACTGGTCGGCAACTCCGTTCCCTCCGATGACCTCAGCTCTTGCGCCCGAACTTCCGATTTGCGCCCTCGCCCAATGGCCGCCTGCATCTCGGCCACGCCTATTCCGCGCTCTGCAACGAGCGCGCGGCGCGGCGCGCCGACGGCCGCCTTTTGCTGCGTATCGAGGATACCGATCCGACCCGCTCGAAGCGAGCGTTCGAAGAGGCGATCGTTGACGATCTCGCCTGGCTAGGCGTCGCGTTCGAGGGCGAGAGGCGCCGGCAGAGTGATCACCTGCCGGATTACGCGGCGGTTCTCGAGCGCCTGATGGCGCGCGACCTTGTCTATCCCTGCTTTTGTACGCGGGGTCGAATTCTGGCTGACAACGCCGGCGCGCGCGATCCCGATGGCGGACCCCTGCATCAGAAATCTTGCTTCGACGCCGAATCGCAAGCGCGCTTGGCGCGCGGCGAGCCCTGCGGATGGCGGCTCGACCTACGGCGCGCGCTCGCCGAAGTCTCCGCGCCTTTGAGCTGGGAGGAATTTGGCGAGGGTGATGAGCCGCGCATAGTCGAAGCGGCGCCGCTCGCGTGGGGCGATATCCTTCTCAGCGGGAAAGAGCGGGCAGCTACCTACCACCTGGCCGTCGTCGTTGACGATGCGCTGCAGAGCATTTCGGACATTGTGCGCGGCCGCGACCTGTTCGCGTCGACTTCCATTCATGTTCTGACGCAAGGCCTGTGTGGATTTCCGACGCCGCGCTACCATCATCATCGGCTCGTGCTGGACGAATCAAACACCAAAATGTCGAAGAGCGCGGCTTCGAAGCCGCTCGCCGCTCTGCGGGATGAAGGCTTTGCTCCCGCTGACCTGCGGGCCGCGCTCGGATTCGGCGAAGGCGGCAGAAGGCCGCTCGCTATCGCGTTTAGTTGACTTTCGCTGAAGGTCCCGGCGGCGACGCCGCGCTGGCGCTCGCATTCGGGGCCAGCGTCATCAATTGGTCGATGCGCTCGCGTTCCTTCTTGAACTGCGCCAGCATGGGCCCGTCGAATTCGCGCGTACGCGCCAGCTTGATCGCCATCGGGTCGACGAAGTTGCCGTTGATGATCACCTCGTAATGCAGGTGCGGACCTGTCGCGAGACCGGACTGACCGAGATAGCCGACAACCTGACCCTGATTGATATGCATGCCCGCCGCAATGCCGCGCCCAAATGCAGACATGTGATTGTAGGTCGTCACGTAGCCGTTGTTGTGTTGGATCTCGACGCGACGGCCGTATCCTGAATCGTAAGCCGCCTTGATGATGATGCCATTGCCGGCCGCCACGATTGGCGTCCCGATCGGCGCCGCCCAGTCGACGCCGCTGTGCAGGCGCGCAAAGCGCAAAATCGGATGATAGCGCATGCCGAAACCCGAGGTCATTTCGCCTGCTGCGATCGGCTTGCGTAACAGGAATTTGCGAGTCGAGCGGCCGTTCTCGTCGTAATAGTCGACGAGCTTATCGTCCGGCGTCTGGAACCTGTAGTAGTGATAGATTTGATCGTGGACGGTCAGCGCGGCGTAATAGAGCACTGACTTGGGATCGATTTCGTCGGGGTCCGACATGAAGGCGACCATGGAATCGCCAGGCTGCGCGGATCGCTGGAAATCGACATCGTTCATGAACGCGCGCACGAGTTCGTCTATGATCGGCTTGGGTAGATTTTGTTTGAGCGCTGTCTCATAGAGGCTCTGATAGAGACTGATGCCGCCTTCGGCGTCGCTGTCGTCGTCGGATTTGGTTTACGTTGCGGCTGCGGCGCAGTCGCCTTGACCGCGACCGGCGCGAACTGGCCGCTATCGTTGATCGCGACGGCCGCCTTCAGTTGCTCGTCGGCATAGACGGAAATCCTCACAAGACGCAGCGCATCGTCGCCGTGCTCGCTGTCGCCGAGTTCAAGAATGATCTTCTGCCCTTCGGTGACGGGCGACTCGCCTTGCTTGACGCCGAAAGCGGCGAGGATCGAGGGGATCAACTCCGCCGTCGCGCCATTCTTGCGCAGCAGATCTTCGAAGGTCTCGCCGTGGTCGAGATGTGCCAGCCGTCGGCGCGGCTGATCGGCGTTTGGCCGCTGCGGCGAACGCGGAATCGCCGACAGATTCACCGGCTCCATGCGAACTTCGATGTTGGCGAAGGGCGCATTCATCTCCGACGACCCGGTGCGTCGCGTAGGAGAGCCGCCCAGCGGATCGACGCCGGCGTGGCTGGTGCGCATCAGCAGCATCTGCGGGGCGGAGACGGCGATCCGGTCGGTGGAGTTCTGCGCCTTCATCCATTCGGCGACTTGCGCCTGCGCGTCGGCGAGGCCGAGTTCGCCCTTCACCTGCTGAATGTCGCTCTTGGCGAGATCGCGGGAAGTGAAGCCCGATTCGGTGTCGTCGTCGGGCGGCCCCGGATCGAGCGGAGCGTCGCCCTTTTCAGGGCTTGCGTTGTTGAGCTTCAGCGGATCGAAAGGGGGCACCGCGTCGGCGAAATTGGTCGGCGTCGTCGTCAGAGTCGCTCGACAGCAGCGTGTAAGGGCCGCGCCTTCAGGACCTCCTTGTCGCCGATCTTCATCGTCATCGTCTGCTTGAAGGTCTGCTTGTCGGCGACGATGTCGACCGGCCGCACCAGCCGGTCGCCCTTGCCCTGGTTGACGGCTGAGGCTTCGGCTTCGCGATGCGGCGGCGCGGCGAATTCCGGGCGCGGTCGCAAAGATCGATTGCTGGTTGAGGTCGAGATACAGGGTCGAACCAATCAGGGCGAGCCCGGTGAGACCGGTCAGCGCGGATCCCGCCAGCCAACGTAGCGGGGTGCGTCGTCCCTCTCCGCCTTCGCGGCGCGGGCCGGCCGAGCTCGATCGGCAGGCTCGTTGCCGAGATCGATCGTCGAGCGGGCGCTCTCGAACCGGCGCGGCGAGAAGGGAGGGCGGGGGGACAGCGTCATCGTGGACTTCAAAGGGGCCTTGCTTCGCTCTCCGGGGCCGTCGGCCTGAAACTGTTACGCCCGGAGAGCCCTGCTGCGCAACGGCCCCTCCTTCTGAAAAACCAAGGCGTTATTGCGGCAATCTCCCGAGTGGACAGCCCGGTTTTCCCCACAGGAGAAGATAGGCGATGGTCATGTGCGACGTTTTTTTGAAAAAAGCGTTTGACACCCGGAAACCCTCCCC
Source organism: uncultured Pseudomonadota bacterium (assembly GCA_963771455.1). Lineage (GTDB taxonomy): Bacteria > Pseudomonadota > Alphaproteobacteria > Rhizobiales > Beijerinckiaceae > Roseiarcus. The sequence goes on along the minus strand of CAVYTP010000006.1, from coordinate 140,694 downwards.
CTATATCGCCACCACCGACGACGACCTCGGTTGGCGCTTTCGGGCGCGACGGTTTGTGGTTGTGTGACATTCTGGCGAAGATTGACCTTTGCCGCTCTCCCTGAAAGGGGAGGGGCGGTAGGAGGTCGGCTTTTCGCCGGTTTTGGCCTCTGTAGTGTGGGGCTGAGACAAGTTTGGGGTTTTTGAGCGGGCTTTTGCGGCGATGCTGCGGGGTTTGCGAGAGGGTCCCGGGGCCTGAAGAGGGTCTCGAAGGGGTTTGTGAGAACTCCGGAGGTTTCGGCCTCGCTGCTGTTTGACAATTGCATCGGAAGGAAGAGAGACGTGGACGGCGGCATCCTTGCGAGGAGCCTCGTTCATGTGAGGCTTCGGCCTTATGTGATGGGTTCTTGTGAGAGACATATCGACGGTCACGTTTCTATATACCATCGAGCCTGACTATAGGTTCTGGGCGCGCTGTGAGGCGGACTTCAGGGTTTGGTTTGGCTCGAGGTGTAGGAACTCGTCAGAGTATGCGGAACCGCGAGGTTTCCGCTGATGAGAGTGACTAGTCGGGACAAAATCTCATTCAACTTGAGAGTTTGATCCTGGCTCAGAACGAACGCTGGCGGCAGGCTTAACACATGCAAGTCGAGCGCCCCGCAAGGGGAGCGGCAGACGGGTGAGTAACGCGTGGGAACATACCCTTCGGTTCGGAATAACTCAGGGAAACTTGAGCTAATACCGGATACGGACGAGAGGCGAAAGATTTATCGCCGAAGGATTGGCCCGCGTTCGATTAGCTAGTTGGTGTGGTAACGGCGCACCAAGGCGACGATCGATAGCTGGTCTGAGAGGATGATCAGCCACATTGGGACTGAGACACGGCCCAAACTCCTACGGGAGGCAGCAGTGGGGAATATTGGACAATGGGCGCAAGCCTGATCCAGCCATGCCGCGTGAGTGATGAAGGCCTTAGGGTTGTAAAGCTCTTTCGCTAGGGACGATAATGACGGTACCTAGATAAGAAGCCCCGGCTAACTTCGTGCCAGCAGCCGCGGTAATACGAAGGGGGCTAGCGTTGTTCGGAATTACTGGGCGTAAAGCGCGTGTAGGCGGGCTTTTAAGTCAGGGGTGAAATGCCGAGGCTCAACCTCGGAACTGCCTTTGATACTGGAAGTCTTGAGTCCGGGAGAGGTGAGTGGAACTGCGAGTGTAGAGGTGAAATTCGTAGATATTCGCAAGAACACCAGTGGCGAAGGCGGCTCACTGGCCCGGAACTGACGCTGAGACGCGAAAGCGTGGGGAGCAAACAGGATTAGATACCCTGGTAGTCCACGCTGTAAACGATGGATGCTAGCCGTTGGGGAGCTTGCTCTTCAGTGGCGCAGCTAACGCTTTAAGCATCCCGCCTGGGGAGTACGGTCGCAAGATTAAAACTCAAAGGAATTGACGGGGGCCCGCACAAGCGGTGGAGCATGTGGTTTAATTCGAAGCAACGCGCAGAACCTTACCAGCTTTTGACATGTCCTGGACGGATTGCAGAGATGCGATCTTCTCTTCGGAGCCGGGAACACAGGTGCTGCATGGCTGTCGTCAGCTCGTGTCGTGAGATGTTGGGTTAAGTCCCGCAACGAGCGCAACCCTCGCCTTTAGTTGCCATCATTCAGTTGGGCACTCTAGAGGGACTGCCGGTGATAAGCCGGAGGAAGGTGGGGATGACGTCAAGTCCTCATGGCCCTTACAGGCTGGGCTACACACGTGCTACAATGGCGGTGACAGAGGGAGGCGAAGGGGCGACCCTTAGCAAATCTCAAAAAGCCGTCTCAGTTCGGATTGCACTCTGCAACTCGAGTGCATGAAGTTGGAATCGCTAGTAATCGCGGATCAGCACGCCGCGGTGAATACGTTCCCGGGCCTTGTACACACCGCCCGTCACACCATGGGAGTTGGTTTTACCCGAAGGCGTTTCGCTAACCGCAAGGAGGCAGGCGACCACGGTAGGGTCAGCGACTGGGGTGAAGTCGTAACAAGGTAGCCGTAGGGGAACCTGCGGCTGGATCACCTCCTTTCTGGATCGGAAGACAGAAGACAGAGGACGGAGAACTGAAGGCTCAGGCTTTGAGTTCGTTGATGTCGCCATGTCTTGTCTACCGGCAGAAAATCAGCGGTCCCAGTCAGGGACCGCATTGGCGGGATACCGCCGTCTTCGTCTCTCTTTCTTTCAGACAACAGAATGCGGAACACGCGAGGGCGTTGGACTGTCTTGTCGTGATCCGTCCTCTGTCCTCCGATACGGGCTTGTAGCTCAGTTGGTTAGAGCGCGCGCTTGATAAGCGTGAGGTCGGAGGTTCAAGTCCTCCCAGGCCCACCATGTATCGGAAGACGGAATACAGAAAACGGAATACGGATCGAAGCCTGCTGTCCTCCGTGATTCTGTATTCCGTCCTCCGACGGGGCCATAGCTCAGTTGGGAGAGCGCGTGCTTTGCAAGCATGAGGTCGTCGGTTCGATCCCGTCTGGCTCCACCAATCGGAGGGCGGAAGACGGAATACCGAGATACGGAAAGCCTCTGCAGAGTTTGGTTGTCTATGTTCCTCGTTTTCGCGAGGTTCCGATGCAAGAAATCAGTTTCGTTTGGCGCCGCCAGGAAGGTTTTCGAAGAATCCTTGCCGTGAGCGCCAGGCGTTTCAGGAAGGCGCAGGCCGGACTTCGGGAAGAACATCTGTTCTCCGTTTTCCGTCTTCTGTCTTCCGTATCTGACATCGTGAAGAGGAAACACATCTGGTCGAAAGGCTTGAGGCGTTGGTTCCAAGGGCGAAGCCTGCGAAGGCTGCGTTCCCGACCCAGACCCAAGTCGACTAGAGCCAATCTAACGGCGTTCCCTGCTTGACCGCATGGGCTCCCGGATGTGTTTGAAGCAAAATGGTCTTTTCGAAATTGAAGAGCTGGCGTCGAGTCCGGCTTTTCGATTATGAGAACAATCAAGTGTCTAAAGGGTATTCGGTGGATGCCTTGGCGCTGAGAGGCGATGAAGGACGTGGTACGCTGCGATAAGTTTCGGGGAGCTGCGAACAGGCTTTGATCCGAAAATTTCCGAATGGGGAAACCCACCTTCGATCTCTGTTACTCCGAAGAGGTTTGCGCGACGTTCGAGCAAGACTGCACAGGTCGAACTCGAAGGGGACGCAGACCGGCTCTTTGATGAGCGGTCTTTGGACTAGCAGAGATCAATAGAAGGTACTTAGTCCTGAATACATAGGGGATTAAGAGCGAACCCGGGGAACTGAAACATCTAAGTACCCGGAGGAAAGGACATCAACGAGACTCCGTTAGTAGTGGCGAGCGAACGCGGATCAGGCCAATGCTTTTGTTAGAACGACCAGAACCGGTTGGAAAGCCGGGCCTCAGCGGGTGACAGCCCCGTATGGATAAGATCTGACGAGAGATTCGAGTAGGGCGGGACACGTGCAATCCTGTCTGAACATGGGGGGACCACCCTCCAAGCCTAAGTACTCCTCAGCGACCGATAGCGAACAAGTACCGTGAGGGAAAGGTGAAAAGCACCCCGACGAGGGGAGTGAAACAGTTCCTGAAACCGGATACCTACAAACAGTCGGAGCCCGCAAGGGTGACGGCGTACCTTTTGTATTATGGGTCAGCGACTTAAAGTAACGAGCAAGCTTAAGCCGATAGGCGTAGGCGCAGCGAAAGCGAGTCTGAACAGGGCGTTTCAGTTCGTTGCTTTAGACCCGAAACCGAGTGATCTAGTCATGAGCAGGCTGAAGGCAAGGTAACACTTGCTGGAGGGCCGAACGGGTGTCTGTTGAAAAAGACTCCGATGACTTGTGATTAGGGGTGAAAGGCCAACCAAACTCGGAAATAGCTGGTTCTCCGCGAAATATATTTAGGTATAGCCTCGAGATGAGGCTCCAGGGGGTAGAGCACTGGATGGACTAGGGGGGCTAAAACCCTACCAAATCTAACCAAACTCCGAATACCTGGAAGTCATTCTCGGGAGCCACACAGTGGGTGCTAACGTCCATTGTGGAGAGGGAAACAACCCAGACCAACAGCTAAGGCCCCCAATTCGTGGCTAAGTGGGAAAGGATGTGGAAATCCCAAAACAACCAGGAGGTTGGCTTAGAAGCAGCCATCCTTTAAAGAAAGCGTAACAGCTCACTGGTCTAAATAAGGGTTTCTGCGCCGAAGATGTAACGGGGCTCAAGCCACGAGCCGAAGCTTTGGGTGCGCGCAAGCGCACGGTAGCGGAGCGTTCCGTAAGCTCGTGAAGGGAGACCCGTGAGGGCTCCTGGAGGCATCGGAAGTGCGAATGCTGACATGAGTAACGATAAACACTGTGAAAGACAGTGTCGCCGAAAGTCCAAGGGTTCCTGCGTAAAGTTAATCTTCGCAGGGTTAGCCGGTCCCTAAGGCGAGGCCGAAAGGCGTAGTCGATGGGAATCACGTTAATATTCGTGAGCCAGCAGGTGGTGACGGATCTCGTAACTGGTTTCTCCTTATCGGATTGGAGAGGCCTGGAAGAGGTTCCAGGAAATAGCCCCTGCATCAGACCGTACCCGAAACCGACACAGGTGGACAGGTAGAGTATACCAAGGCGCTTGAGAGAATGACGTTGAAGGAACTCGGCAATTTACCTCCGTAACTTCGGGATAAGGAGGCCCATCGCATACGCAAGTGTGTGGGGGGGGCACAGACCAGGGGGTGGCGACTGTTTAACAAAAACACAGGGCTCTGCGAAATCGAGAGATGACGTATAGGGTCTGACGCCTGCCCGGTGCCGGAAGGTTAAAAGGAGAGGTGCAAGCCTTGAATTGAAGCCCCGGTAAACGGCGGCCGTAACTATAACGGTCCTAAGGTAGCGAAATTCCTTGTCGGGTAAGTTCCGACCTGCACGAATGGCGTAACGACTTCCCCGCTGTCTCCAACGTCAGCTCAGTGAAATTGAAGTCCCCGTGAAGATGCGGGGTACCTGCGGTCAGACGGAAAGACCCCGTGCACCTTTACTATAACTTTGCGTTGGCATTCGTTAAGTCATGTGTAGGATAGGTGGTAGGCTTTGAAGCCGGGGCGCCAGCTCTGGTGGAGCCATCCTTGAAATACCACCCTTGACTTGATGGATGTCTAACCGCGACCCCTTACCGGGGCCCGGGACAACGCATGGTGGGTAGTTTGACTGGGGCGGTCGCCTCCCAAAGCGTAACGGAGGCGCGCAATGGTTGGCTCAGAGCGGTCGGAAATCGCTCGTTGAGTGCAATGGCATAAGCCAGCCTGACTGCGAGACAAACAAGTCGAGCAGAGACGAAAGTCGGTCATAGTGATCCGGTGGTCCCGCGTGGGTGGGCCATCGCTCAACGGATAAAAGGTACGCCGGGGATAACAGGCTGATACTCCCCAAGAGTCCATATCGACGGGAGTGTTTGGCACCTCGATGTCGGCTCATCACATCCTGGGGCTGGAGAAGGTCCCAAGGGTTCGGCTGTTCGCCGATTAAAGTGGTACGTGAGCTGGGTTCAAAACGTCGTGAGACAGTTTGGTCCCTATCTGCCGTGGGTGTAGGAGAATTGAGAGGATTTGCCCCTAGTACGAGAGGACCGGGGTGAACACATCTCTGGTGGACCTGTTGTGGCGCCAGCCGCAGTGCAGGGTAGCTATATGTGGAATGGATAACCGCTGAAGGCATCTAAGCGGGAAACCAGCCTCAAAACCAGTTCTCCCTGAAGAGCCGTGGAAGACGACCACGTCGATAGGCCGGATGTGGAAGCGCGGCAACGCGTTCAGCTTACCGGTACTAATAGCTCGTTCGGCTTGATTGTTCTCATACTCGAAAAGCTGAAATAGGCAGTCGGCAGTCGGCAATGGCAGCGGACGACCTCAGCCGATTGCCGAATGCCGATCTCCAAAAACTCCATTTTGCTTCAACTCCCTATCCGTTCTTTGCCGGCCTGGTGGCTCTCAGCAAGGCGATAAGACCCGATCCCATCCCGAACTCGGCCGTCAAACGCCTCAGCGCCAATGGTACTTTGTCTCAAGACACGGGAGAGTAGGTCGTCGCCAGGCCTGCAAAGAACGGACAAATCCTCATCACGATCAATCACCGGCAGTAGGCAATGGGCAGTAGACGTAGAACGCAATCTCCTGCTGCCCACTGCCCACTGCCGACTGCCCTTCTGACGCGGGGTGGAGCAGCCCGGTAGCTCGTCAGGCTCATAACCTGAAGGCCGCAGGTTCAAATCCTGCCCCCGCAACCAAATAAACAAAGCCCCCGGCTCAACACACGGGGGCTTTTTGCGTTGGCGGGAGTCCTGTGATCGCCGGTCTACCAGCGCAGCGCGGCGGTATGGACGGGGCTGTCCCAAAGCGCCGTCAACTCCGAATCCAGCAAGCTCACGGTGACCGAGCAACCGGCCATGTCCAGCGACGTCACGAAGTTTCCGACCAAGCGAACGCACGACGCGAATCGCCCCGTCCGCTCCAGCGAGCGCCGCGCAGAATTGTACATCACATAGAGTTCGTTGAGCGGCGTCCCGCCGAAGCCATTGAGCAGCAGCAGCGCATCCGTCGGACGTCTCGATCCTCGAGTTCGCGGAGGATCGCCTCGACCAGATCGTCCGCGATCTCATCGGCCGGCGCCATTTTGACTTTGCGGCGACCGGGTTCGCCATGGATGCCGACGCCAAGCTCCATTTCGTCTGGCGCCAAGCAAAACGGCGCGGGCGGCCGCGCCCGGCAGACTGCAATAAGAAAGCGCGATGCCGATCGAGCGCGTGCCGCGCCTTCACTTTCGCGCCGAGCGCAAGGCAGGTTTCCAGATCGGCGCCCGGATTCGGCGGCTGCGCCGAGCATCTTCTCGACGATCATCGTGCCGGCGACGCCTCGGCGTCCGACGCCCGGCAACGTCGCTTCAGTCCGTCGACATCGTCTTCGACGAGCAACGTCGCGTGCCGACAGCGCGCCATCTCCGCCGCCATCTCGAAATTCATGCGGTCGCCCGCATAGTTCTTGACGATGAACAGCACGCCGCCTCGCCCGCCAATTCGTGCGCCGCCTCGACGATCTGGTCGGGCGTCGGCGCGGTGAAGATCTGGCCGGGGCAAGCTGCGTCGAGCATGCCGCAGCCGACGAAACCCGCATGCAGCGGCTCATGGCCGCTGCCGCCGCCGGAAATGAGCGCCACTTTCGAGCGCGCCGGCGTCTTCCGCCGCAGGAATTTGCGGCCCGGCGCCATGCGTGACGATATCGGAATGCGCAGCCGAGAAACCGTCCAAGCCAATCGGCGACGAGCGTATCCGGCGAGTTCATCAGCTTCTTCATTTGGCGCGCTCGCCGTCGCGCAGCAAGCGCCGCCAAACGCCTGACGAAACTCGTTGAGCAGTGCGTCGAACTGGCCATCCTTCTTTGCGCTGCCGAGGCTCGGCACCTGCAATGTGATGGTGCGCTCCTTGCGTCCCAGCCTTCGAGAAGTCGGCGCGCTGGGGATGCGCCTCGTTGTAAGCGGCGAGAAATTGCGCCTTCTCCGCCGCGGAGAAATGGCACAGCTGGAAGATCGTGCTCAGATGCTGAGCCGGAATTGGCGTTGCGTAGATCGGGATTGGAGATCTGGCTGATGAAGCTGCGATTTTTGCCGAGCGCATCGGCGAGCCGGAGCCGCATGCCTGACGGGCGCTTGTCGAGAACGGCCTTGAACACCGCCTTGTAGGCGGCGACGGCGTCGTGCTCGTCGGTCGAAGCGGCGGTTCGTTCAGACAAGGCGCGCCTCCGCAGCTCTCGAGGAGCGACGCTTTTGACGGCGGCCAGCGCGTTGGCGCTCATCGAAAATTCGCGCAGGCCGCAATTCAACAACGTCAGCGTATGCGCGGGATCGCCGGCGACGTCGCCGCACAAGCTCACGCTTCGTCCGCGAGATCTGCCATGAGCAACGACGCGGCGAATGAGCTCGAGGACTGCAGGATTCATTGGATCATAGAGGTGGCTCACGGCGCCGTTGGCGCGATCGCTGGCCATTACAAACTGGGTGAGATCGTTGGCGCCGATCGAGTAGAAGGCGGCGTCGAAATCGGCGATCCTCAGCGCGGCGGCGGGAACCTCGACCATCATGCCGAGTTCCGGCAATCGCGCTGCTCGTCCTTCCGCCCTCAAAGTCTCGACGACGCTGACGAAAAACGCCCGCGCGGCCTCGAATTCCGCGGCGACGTCACCATCGGAAACATCACCTTCAGATGACCGTGAACGGCGGCGCGGCCGAGGGCGCGCAATTGCGTCGCGAACGCCTCCGGCCGCCGCAAACTGAGTCGCAGGCCGCGCAAACCGAGGAAGGGATTGGCTTCCCCCGCCTCGCTGAATCCCTTGATAGACTTGTCGCCGCCGGCATCGACCGTTCGGATCGTCACGGGACGTTCGCCGGCCCACTGCAGGACGGCGCGATAGGCCTCCAGTTGTGTCTCTTCGTCCGGCGCTTCGTTGCGACCCAGAAACAGAAACTCAGTCCGCATCAGGCCGACGCCGTCCGCGAAGCGGGCGGAGGGATGCTGAAGACTTCTCCGCGCCTTCGATGTTGAGCAACAGCCGCACCGGTTCGCCGTGAAAGCTTGCGGGCGTCGCGAGTTCCGAGACCTTGGCGCCTTCTTCCGGCGTCGCGCGTTTGGCGTTGCGGGCTTCAAAAGTCTGCGATTCGGCGTCGGAAGGATCGAGTTTCAGCAAACCCCGGTCAGCGTCGAGCAGGGCCGTTTTGGCGTCTGGAATTGCGCCTGTCTGTACGATCATCGGCACCCCATGGGCGCGCGCCAGGATCGCCGTGTGGCTCATCGCGCTGCCACGCGAAAGGGCTATGCCGCCGCCGCCCGACCAATCGATCTCCAGAAATCGCGACGGCGGCAAATCGTCCGCGGCGACAATGGCGCCGAGCGGCGGTTGAACGGCTCTCGACGCCTCCGTGCAGGACGCCCAGCACCCGATCGCGAAGGTCGGCGACGTCGAGACAACGCGCTTTGACATATTCGCTGGGGTTGGCCGCGTATTTGCGGATCAGATCGTCCATGATCTCGCGCCAGGCGGCGTCCGCCGCGCACGCCTTCGGCAATTCTTGCAAACGTCGCACGCGATCATTGTCTCGTCGTCGAGCAGCGCCAATTGGAACTCCAGGCATTCCGCGCCGGCCGCGCCCGAGCGCGCCGACAGAGCGTCCAGATCGCTCGCCGCGGCGATCGAAGCGCCGCGCGCAAGGACGCCGGCTTCATCGAAGCCCGGCCTGCGCTCGCATAGCTGGCAAAGCCCATGCGCACGAACGGTCCCATGGCGTGCCCTGGCGACGCGCATCTCCCCGAGGACTCTCAGTGTTTGCATATTCGCGAGCTCACGGTCAGCCGTCGCTATCGAGAAAATCATTGGCGACCAGCGCCGTCAGCGCGCCGATCGCGGCGCGCGCGTCGGCGCCTGTGGCGACGAATTCGATGCGTGCTGTCGCACGGCGCCCGCATCGCCATGACCTTGCGCAACGCTCTTGGCGTCGATCCAGTCCGCGGCGCCTTCGACGCGGATCGCGATGCGGGAGCGAAACCGCTTGGCGAGTTTGGTCAATTTTACCGCGGGCCGCGCGTGCATGCCGACCGCATGAACGAGCCTCACGCTGCCGCCGACCTTATCCTCCGCCGCGAGGATCGCGGCATGCGACTGTGACTTTGCTGGTAAGTGGCGGCTTGCGCTCCATGTCAGCCAGCCGAAAGCTCTTCCGCGGCGGCGCGCACGCGCTCCAGCGATCCTCCGCCCGCAGCCTCGGCCGCCGCCATCACGGCGCCCTCGACGATCGGGGCGTTGCAGATGACGACCGAGCCGCGCCGCTCGGCGGGCAGCATTTCCACCGCCATTTCGCTGTTGGTCTCAGCGCCGCCGAGATCGACCATGATCGCCAGGCCCTTTCGGCGACCAGATCGAGTTGATCGCGCGCAAGATCTGGCCGACGTCCGTCCCGAGGCCGCCTTCGGAATTGCCGCCGCAAAATGCGACGCGACTTCCTCGCCCACCATCTGGCGGACCATGTCGGCCGCGCCCTTGGCGACATCGAAGGAATGGGACACGATCACGATCCCCACGTTGCCGGTCACAGGCGCGCCTCCAAAGTGTCACAAATGGCTTCGACGATCAAACAACTCGACTTGGCGCCGGGATCGACATGGCCAACGCTGCGCGGCCCCAGATAGGCCGCCCGGCCTTTGGTGGCAACCATCGGGGCCGTGAGCTCCGCGGATTTCGCGGGCGACCGCTCGGACCTTGTCGAGCAAGCCCGGGCCGTCCCGCGTTCAGCCTGCAAAAGCTTCCAGCACCGGAACCAGCACGTCGAGCATCGTCTTCTCGCCGGCCGTCGATCGCCCGCGCGCGCCGACGGCCTCGACGCCCGCCGCGAACACGTCGGCGAGGTCCTCGGGCAGACGCCGGCCCCGCCCCATCGCCGCGCCCGCCGCCAGAAAGAAACTGCCGTATAGCGGCCCGGACGCGCCTCCGACCGTCATGACCAACGTCCTCCCGATCGCGTCGAGGGCCGCCTCGTGATCGGCAATTCGCGACGAGGTCCTCGCACCTTGGCGAGCACCGCGTCGCAGCCGCGCTTCATGTTCGTTCCGTGGTCGCCGTCGCCGATCGCGCTATCGAGCGCGCACAATTCCTCGCGCCCGCCGCGATGCGGTCAGCGCTCCGTACGATCATCGCGCGCAACATCGCGAGGCTCAAGCGCCATCTCGCCTCCCTCACGCCGCGGCTGCGACCCGCGCTCCCTTCCGCGTCGAAGTAGAGCGGTTCAACCAAGCGTAACCCGACCTGCTCATCGTGGGCAAATGTTTGCGAGGGGCTCGCGAGGGTGACAAGGCTGCGGCCCTGAAAATCGAGGTGAACGTGCGTCTGGTCGCCGAGATGCTCGACCCTGTGAACGCGGGCCGGAAAATCGCGCTCCCGCCGGCTCGGAAATCAGCAGATGCTCGGTGCGGACGCCGACCGTCGCTGCTCCGCATCGGCGACCGAGCACGCCAGGCAATGCCGCGGCGGGCAGCAGATTGATCTGCGGCATGCCCAGCCGCTGCGCGACATAGATGCTGTTGGGTTGCTCGTAGACCTCGCGCGGCGGACCCAGTTGCAACAACTTCGCCCTGATCGAGCACGCCGATCCGCGTCGCCATCGTCATGGCCTCGACCTGATCGTGGGTCACGTAGAGCACGGTTGCGCCCAAGCTCCATCTGGATGCGCTTCAGCTCGACCCGCAGGTCCGCCCGGAGTTTGGCGTCCAGCGAGGACAGCGGCTCGTCCATCAGATAGACCTGCGGCTCGCGCACCAGCGCGCGCCCAATGGCGACGCGCTGCATCTCGCCGCCCGAAAGACGCGTGGCGCGATTTTCCAGCTTGTGGCTGATGCGCAGCTTCTCGGCGACATCGGTCACGCGCTTGCGGATCTCGTCCTCCGGGGTGCGGCGGGCCGGCGAACGCAGCGGAAACGCGAGATTGTCGTAGACGCTCATATGCGGATAGAGCGAATATTGCTGAAACACGAACGCGACGTCGCGCGCGGCGGGCGGCTCGCGGGTCACATCGACGCCGCCGATCGACACCGATCCGCGATCCGGACGCTCGAGCCCCGCGACCAGTCGCAGCAACGTGGTCTTGCCCGCGCCGGAGGGCCCGAGGATCACCAGAAATTCGCCGTCGGCGATCGAGAGCGACAGATCCTTGACCGCCTCGACGTCGCCGAAGCGCTTTGCGACATTCTGCAGCGCGATGTCAGCCACGATGCGCTCCCTCGAACAATGCGCTTTGTGTCGCCCGGCCGGTCGCCGCGTTGAAGACGACGAGCTTTTGCGGCTGAAACGTGACGCCGACCGTCTCGCCGACCCGGCCGCGGCCGTCGAGGACAGGCGCGCCTTCACCTTGGCGCGATCGATGTCGATCGTCACGATCTGGTTGGTGCCGAGATATTCGACCGCGAACACCCGGCCGCGCATCGCCCCGGCATCGGAGATCGCGACATGCTCAGGACGAACGCCCAAGCGCCAGCGCGCCGCTCTGCTTGTCCTCGTGAATTTCGGGCACGTCGATGGGCGTGCCGAAATAGGAGACGCTGCGCTCGCCACGCTGCAGCGACCCTTCGAGCGACAGCAGGTTCATCGGCGGCGAGCCGATGAAGTCGGCGACGAACATTGTCGCGGGGCGATCGTAGATCTCCTGCGGCGCGCCGATCTGCTCGACGACGCCGTGATTCATGACGGCGATCGTGTCGGCCATCGACATCGCCTCCAGCTGGTCATGGGTGACATAGACGGTCGTCGCGCCGATGCTATCGTGGAGATCGCGCAGTTCCCCGCACATCAGATGGCGGAATTCGGAATCGAGCGCGCCGAGCGGTTCGTCCATCAGGAACGCCTTCGGCCGTCGGATGATCGCGCGCCCGAGCGAGACGCGCTGCCGGTCGCCGCCCGACAGCTTTGACACGCGCCGGTCGAGCAGCGATTCGATGCGAAGCAGCTTCGCGGTCTCCTGGACGCGCCTGCGGATTTCCGCGCGCGGGACGCCCTCGCATTTCAGCGGAAAGCCGATGTTCTCAGCGACGCTCATATGCGGATAGAGCGCGAACATCTGGAACACGAATGCGATGTCGCGCTCGGCCGCGCGTTTGAAAGTCACGTCCTCGCCGGCCGAGCAGGATGCGGCCGTCGGTCGGCAGCTCGAGGCCGGCGATCATGCGCAGCGTCGTCGTCTTGCCGCAGCCGGAGGGACCGAGCATCACGAAGAACGAGCCGTCATCGATGGTGAAATTCGAGTTCTGCACCGCGACGAAATTCGCGAACGCCTTGTGAAGTTTCTCGATGCGGATTTCCGCCATGGCGTGAGCCTCAATCCGGAAATTTGCTGACGATCACGAACCCGACCGTGCCGGTCAGGACCGTGACGAACGAATAGGAAAACAGAGTCGAGCGAGAACGGCTGGGTCATCATCAGGATGCCTAGCCCAATTAGCGCCGTCGCGACGTTTTCCCACGGACCGCGCCGGAACCAGCGCGCAATGCCGCGGCGGAGCGGCTTTTGAGTAACGTAGCTCATTTGCGCACCGCCCCGAACGTGATGCCGCGCAACAGATGTTTGCGGAGCCCGATCGTGAAGATGACGATCGGAATCAGGAAAAGCGTCGTTCCGGCCGCCACCGCAGGCCAGTTCTGGCCGCCCTCGCCGATGATGAAGGGAATGAACGGCGGCATGGTCTGCGCGTCGGAGCTGGTCAGCAGCAGATTGAACGCGTATTCGTTCCACGAGAAGATCAGGCAGAAAATCGCCGTCGCGGCGATGCCGGTGACCGCTTGCGGCAGCACGACTTTACGGAACGCCTGCAGCCTCGTGTAGCCGTCGATCAGCGCCGCCTCTTCGTATTCGCGCGGTATTTCGTCGATGAAGCCTTTCAGCAACCAGACCGCGAGCGACACATTGACGGCCGTATAGAGCAGGATCATGCCGATCCGCGTGTCGTAGAGATTGAGATAGCGGTACATCATGTAGATCGGCACGGCGACCGCGATCGGCGGCATCATGCGCGTCGACAGGATGAAGAACAACAGATCGTCGGCGAGCGGCACCTTGAAACGCGAGAATCCGTAGGCTGCGAGCGTGCCGAGAAAGGTCGCCAGAATCGTCGAGCCGAAGCCGATGACGATCGAATTGACGAAGCGCTCGACGACGCGTGACGGGCCGGCGATCACCATTTCATGATCGCGGGCCATCTTCTCGTACCAGCTCGTCGGCGGCGGCAGCTTGGCGATGAAATCGTGCGGCTGGTGCGTCTGCACCGTGAACAGGTCGACGAAGCCTTCGAGTGTCGGCGTGAAAAATATTTTGGGCGGATAGGCGATGGCGTCTGACTGCGTCTTGAAAGCGGTCGAGGCCGATCCAAACCAGCGGCAGCACGGAGACGACGGCATAGACGACGACGATCAGACCGGCAAGCCAACGCGCCAGCGGCGCCGGCTCGGAGAACGGACGAGGTCGGGCGTCGCTCATGCCTGCTTCACCTTGTTGAGCACTTTCACATAGACGTTGGCGGCCCCGAAACACCGTGACGAACAGGATGACGGCGAGCGCCGACGCGTAGCCGGTGTCCCATTTCTCGAACGCCGCGCGCTTCAGTGTGATCGATACGAGCTCGGTCGTCGATCCCGGGCCGCCGGAAGTCAGGAGATTGACCAGGTCGAACATCTCGAACGACTGGATCGCCTGAAACAGCACCGCGAGCATGAGAAATGGCATGACCATCGGCAACGTGATCGACCAGAACTGACGCAAGTTCGACGCGCGATCGATCTCCGCTGCTTCGTAGATATAGTCGGGAATGGAGCGCAGCCCGGCCAGGCAAATCAGCATCACGTAGGGCGTCCACATCCAGGTGTTGACCATTACGATTGTCCAAGGCGCCAGATCGACGCTGCCGATCATCGTGAACGAGCTCGGCGCCAAGCCGGTGAAAAAGCCGATGAAATAGTTGAAGGGTCCGATCTGCGGCTGCAGCAGCAAGGTCCAGAAGTTGCCGACCACGGCAGGCGACAGCATCATCGGCAACAGGATCACGGTCGTCCAGAAGCTGTGACCGCGAAACTTCTGGTTGATCAAGCAGCGCGAGACCCAGACCGACGAGCACCTGCAGCGCAATCGTCCAGAACACGAAATGCGCCGTCGACTGAAAATGCTGCCAGACGTCTTCGTCGGTGAGGATGTCGACGTAATTGTCGATGCCGATGAAACTCGCCGGATGGGGCAGGTTCGCCATGAACCCGGTAAACGACAGCCGGATCGCCCAGATCAGCGGAAAGATGTTGATCGCAAGCAGCAGAAGGATCGTCGGGGAGATGAACAACCAGACGATCGACCGGTCGCTGAGCCCGGTGACTCGCCGGGCCTTCACGGGAGCGGTCCTTTTGGCCGGGCGGTCGTCCGAGCGTCGGTGAGCTTATCCATTGCAGTCATTACGATCCCATCGACATTCAAACTCAAGTCCCCCGACGGCGCGCGCCGGGGGATCGCTGGCAGATTAAGCCAGTTCAGGCGCCGTCGGGATCACGACGGATCTTTGCCTTCCTGCTTGAACACCTTCTTCCAGTCCTTGACGAGCGAGTCGAGCGCCTGCTGCGAAGTCCCCTTGTTGGCGACGACATAGTCGTGCACGCGGTTCTGCATGTCCAGCAGCAGCGGGACATAGAGCGGCTCGGCCCAGAAGTCCTTCACCATCGCCATCGATTCCACGAACGAAGGCGCATAGGGCGCGCTGTTCTTGTAGGCGTCGGAGCCCAGCACCGCCTTGGAGGCCGAAGCGCCGCCGAGGTCCGTCCACTTCTGCTGAACTTCAGGCTGCGCGAACCACTTCACGTAAGACAGCGCATCGTCGACGTTCTTCGAAGCCGCGACCACCGACAGGCCCTGGCCGCCGAGTTGCGTAAACTGGCCGGTCGGCCCTGCCGGATTCTTGAAGAAGCCGATTTTGTCGCCGCCGACTTGCGGGTCCTTGGCGAGGCCGGGGAAGAACGCATACCAGTTCATCTGCATTGCGACCTGACCCGACTTGAAGGCGTCCAGACCCTCCGCATGTAGGCGTTGGTCAGGCCCTGGCGGCTGACAGCAATTGAACAGCTCCTTGTAGACATCCATGCCCTTGGCGGCGCCGGCCGAGTTGACGAAGCCATCCATGTGATAGGGCTGCTTCGGATCCATATAGTCGAAGCCGTAATTGTACATCGCGTTGGTGACGCCCATCGTGATGCCTTCCGAGCCGCGCTCGGTAAAGATGTAGGAGCCGTAGACTTTCTTGCCGTCGATCTCCTTGCCGGTGAAGAACTTGGCGACCTCAAGCAGTTCGTCCCAGGTCTTCGGCGGTTCGAGCTCGCGATTGTATTTGGCCTTGAATTCGGCGCGCAGCTCCGGCTTGGCGAACCAATCCTTGCGATAGGTCCAGCCGACGGCGTCCGCCATCGCGGGCAGGCCCCAGTAGTTTGGCGTGTCCTTGGGCCACTCGGCATAACCGACGACGGTGGCCGGCAGGAATGTGTCCATCGAAATCTTGTTCTTGTCGAAGAAATCGTTGAGCTTCACATACCATTTGTTTTCGGCCGCGCCGCCGATCCATTGGCTGTCGCCGATGATCAGATCGCATTCCGCGCTGCGGGAGTTGAGCAGATTGATGAAGTGGTCGGCGTAGCTCGTCCATGGCACGAACTCGTGCTTCATCTCGATGCCGGTCTGCTTGGTAAAATCCTTGTCCAGTTCAACCAGCGCGTTGGCGGGGTCCCATGCGGCCCAGCACATCGTCAGTGATTTGCCGTCGGCGTGAGCGGCGCTGATTGGCGCTGCGGCGACAAGCCCCGCAGCGACGAGTCCGGCAATCGATATCGATTTCACCATTGGTCTTCCTCCCTGGGTTGGCGCGGCTTTTCGAATCGCGCTAAACATACGAACCTCCCGCCTCATATTCGGCGAATGACCCGCAGATTCAATTAGTTCCTCTCGATGATGGGAACCTTGCGGTTCTTCTCGTTGTTTAGTAGAACATTTGATACTAAACCAAGCAAGCGCTATTTTTGGGCTTCTCGCGCAGCGGCCTCGAAGCCGACGGCTATCGCGACGGCGCCGGGATCGGCGACGCCTTTCAATTCTCGCTCGGCGAGATAGCTGGAGCGGCCGGCGTGCGCCTTGACCATTTCCGCGGTTGCCTCAGCGCCGGACGCGCGCGGCGCGCGATGCCTCTGCGAGCCCGCCGTGGCGCTCAAGCGTCTCGATCGCCGGGATCAAGGCGTCGAGCATCGTGCGGTCTCCGGGCGCCGCGCCGCCATAGAATTGCACTTGGTTGGCGCCTTCGCGCAGCGCGCGTGGCCAGCCCGCGCCCGAGGCCAGCGAGCGGCCCGCCGCGGCAGCGAAGATCGACAGCAACACGCCGCTGGTGCCGCCCATGATTTCAGACAGGCGGCGGCCGACCGCCGCGCATAGCCGGTCGTGTTCCGCGAGCGGCAGCGCGTCGATCGCCTACAGAACCGTGCGCGCGGCAACGGCGAAAGTCGTGCCGGTGTCGCCATCGCCGACGCGAGCGTCAAGGGCGTTGAGCTCGGCTTCATGTGCGATGAGCGCATCGCAGATCGCAGTCAGAAGTTTTCGCGTACGGGGCTCAGCGGAAGCCGGCGCGGACTCCAGCGAACCGGCGTGTGGGATAGACAGCACTTGCGGCGGCCTAATCTCGTTGACGCCCGGCCACGCCGGCGCTCCGCAATCGGCCTGCAGCGCGGCAATTAGCGAATCGTCAAGCGGGAGCGCTGAGACCGACACGCCCTTCATGTCGAGCGCCGTCATCAGCCGCGCGGGGCCAACTATATACTTGGCGCGCGCGCCGAGCGGCGTCGCGAACAGAGAGTGGCAGAACACGCCCATTTCGAGGTCGGGCGTGCCGCCGAGATTGTTGACCAGCAGCGCCACCGGCCCTTCCGGCGCTGCGCGCGCCAGCCGTTCCGCCATCAGCGCGGCGACCTCCGCGGCCAACGGAAGCTCGATGCGTTCGATGCCGGGTTCGCCGTGAATGCCGAGGCCGAGTTCCGCCTGTCCGGGATTGAGCCGCAAATGGGCGGGCTGGCCGGGTATGGTGCAGACGGTCGTCGCGATTCCGAGGCTCTTGACCGCCTTGGCGACGCGCGCGGCCTCCGCCGCCACCGTTTCGAGCGTCGCGCCGGCCTCTGCATGAGCGCCGGCGACCTTGTGAACAAACAGCGTGCCCGCGATGCCGCGCGGCCGCGCGTGATTGTCGAGCGCGATGTCGTCGGCGACAATCACCATCTCGACCTTGAAGCCTTCCGCGCGCGCCCGCTCGGCCGCCAGGCCGAAGTTCAGGCGATCGCCGGCGTAATTCTTGACGATCAGCAGACAGCCGGGTGCGCCCGTAACCGCTACGATCGCCGAATAGACGGCATGGACGGTGGGAGACGCAAAAATGTCGCCGCATACGGCGGCCGTCAGCGCGCCGCGTCCGACAAAGCCCGCGTGCGCAGGCTCATGGCCGGAGCCGCCGCCTGACACGATCGCCACCTTCGAGCGGTCCCAATCCGCTCGGACAACGACCTTGATGTCAGGAAAGCCGTCGAGTCGCGCCAGTCGCCCGGCCCGGGATGTGGAAAGAAATCCCTCGATCGCCTCGGCAACGACAGCGTCGCGTCGATTGACGAAATGGCTCATGGCAAAATCCTGAAAATCGGGCAGTTCTTGTAGCCGCCGCTACCTGCGGAGGAGGGTTTCTCTGCGCGAACGCGAGGCCCAGCTTGCAGGCCCGATGACGCGGGACGCCGGTGGTCAAATTCGCTGGCGCGCGCCCTCGGCATCTCCGCCTCCCTCGCGCCGCAGGTCCGTTCAACGCCCGTCGACCTGTTTAGTAAAAAGCTTTGTTATAAACAAATCAAGCGAATTTTTTACTGCGCGCGCGCAAGCGCGCAACCGGAGGGCGAGCGCGACCTTCGGCGGCATGACGGGCGTTGCGCCCGCCCTTTATTCGATCTGTAGCGGTCCCGACTATTCCGCCGCCTGGCGAGGCTTCTCGGGGTGGCGCCAGCTCTCCAGACCGCTTTCCCACTCGGGCCTCACTTTGGCGAGGCTCGCCGACTTCACATGGCCGTAGCCGCGGATTTTCTCGGGAAGTGAGGCGAGCGAGACGGCGAACCGATGATTGTCGGCATCGAGCGATTTCACGAGTTCGCGAACCATCGCTTCATATTCGCCAATCAGCGCTCGCTCCTCGCGGCGCTCCGCGGAGTACCCAAACACATCGAGCGCCGTGCCGCGCAGGCCCCGAAGCGCCGCAAGCGCTTTCAGCGCCGTCATCATCCAGCCGCCGAACCGCATCTTCATCAGATGGCCGGTCGTCGCGTCGCGCTTGGCGAACAACGGCGGGGCCATATGGAATTCGAGCTTCAGGTCGCCTTCGAAGGCGGCTTCGAGTTTTTGTTTGAAGGCGCCGTCGGTGTAGAGGCGCGCGACCTCGTATTCGTCCTTGTAGGCCATCAGCTTGAACAGATATTTGGCGACTGCCTTGGCGAGCCCGTCGCGACCGGGCGCGCGCGTTCTCTCGCTGTCCGCGACGCTGCGGACGAAGGTCTCGTAGCGTTCCGCGTAGGCGCGGTTCTGATAGGCGGTCAGGAATTCGGCGCGGCGCGCGATGATCTCGTCGAGCGACGGCTCTACAGGAATGTCGGGACGCGTCGCCGTGATCGTCTCGGGCTTTGCGAAGGCCGCGCGACCCCAATCGAAGGCGGCCAGGTTCATCGCGACCGCCTCGCCGTTGAGTTCGATCGCGCGACGGATCGCGGCAGATGAGATCGGCACGTAGCCCGCCTGATAGGCGTAGCCGAGCATGAACATGTTGGCGCCGATGGAATTGCCGAGCAGCGCGGTCGCCGCAGCCGTCGCGTCGACGAAGCGCGCGCCGCCGCCGCTCGCCTGATCGATCGAGCGTCGCAGGCGCTCGGTCGGCAACGAAAAGTCGGCGTTGCGGGTGAAGTCGCCGGGAAACACTTCTGCGGCGTTGACGACGACGCCGGTCTCCTTGCCGCGCATCGAGGCGAGCACGCCGCGCTCGCCCGAGACGACGAAATCGCAGCCAAGCACGAGATCGGCCGAGCCGGCGGCGACGCGGATGGCGCGGATGTCCTCGGGCCTGCGCGCCAGCTTGACGTGGCTGAACACGGCGCCGCCCTTCTGCGCGAGGCCGGCCATGTCGATCATCGCCGCGCCCTTGCTCTCGAGATGCGCGGCCATGCCGAGGATGGCGCCGATGGTGACGACGCCGGTGCCGCCGACGCCGGTGACGAGGATCGCATAGGGGCGATCGAGAATCTCGCGCCGCTCGGGCTCCGGCGTCGCGGGCGGGGCTTTCAGCCCGCGCACGGTTTTGCGCGGCTTTGCGCCATGCACGGTGACGAACGACGGGCAGAACCCGTCGACGCAGGAAAAATCCTTGTTGCAGCTTGATTGGTCGATCGCGCGCTTGCGGCCGAATTCGGTCTCCTTCGGCTGGATCGACACGCAATTCGATTTCACGCCGCAATCGCCGCAGCCCTCGCAGACGAGTTCGTTGATGAACGCGCGCTTGTCGGGATCGGGATATTCGCCGCGCTTGCGGCGCCGGCGCTTCTCGGCCGCGCAGGTCTGATCGTAGATCAGCACCGTGGCGCCCTCGATTTCGCTGAGTTCCTTCTCGACCTCGATCAATTCGTCGCGCGGATAGATCGTGAGCCCTGCGGGCCAATTCGTACCCGATGGATATTTGTACGGCTCGTCGGTGACGACGACGACGCGCTTGGCGCCGTCGGCGGACACCTGCGCCGCGATCTGCGGCACGGTGAGGCCGCCCTCGTGGCGCTGGCCGCCGGTCATCGCGACCGCGTCGTTGAACAGGATCTTGTAGGTGACGTTGACTTTCGAATCGATCGCGAAGCGCAGCGCCAGCGCGCCTGAATGGTTGTAGGTGCCGTCGCCGAGATTCTGGAACACGTGTTTGCGCGTCGAGAAGTGCGCTTCGCCGACCCAGTTGGCGCCTTCGCCGCCCATCTGCGTGAAGCCTTCGGTGCCGCGGTCCATGTATTGCGCCATGAAATGGCAGCCGATGCCGGCATAGGCGCGCGCGCCTTCGGGGATGACGGTCGAACGGTTGTGCGGGCAGCCCGAGCAGAAATAGGGCGTGCGGGTGGCTTCCTGTTTGATCAGCGCCAGCGAACCCTGCGCGCCCTTCAGCCGTGCGATCGTTGCGCTCAGCGCTGCGTCCGGATGGTATTTGCTCAGCCGCTCGCCGATCGCGATCGCGATCTTGTTGGATTCGAGCGCGCCCTTGGCGGGAAACAGCCACTCGCCATGCTCGTCCTTCTTGCCGATGCAGACCGGCTGATGCGCCGAGCCATAGAGCTCCTCGCGCACCTGCACCTCGATCAGCGAGCGCTTCTCCTCGACGACGATGATCAGGTCGAGGCCGCGCGCAAAGTCGTGGATTTCCTGTGGCGCCACCGGCCAGATGATGCCGAGCTTGAAGATGCGCAGGCCGAGCGCGTTGCAGCGCGCCTCGTCGATGCCGAGTTCGTCGAGCGCCTGGCGCACGTCGAGATAGGATTTGCCGTGCGTGATGATGCCGATCTTCGCGTTCGGGCCGCCCGAGCAGATCATCCGGTTGATCTTGTTGGCGACGATCCAGGCGACGATGGCGTCGCGCTTGAAGTCGTGGAGCCGCGCTTCCTGGTCAAGCACCGGCTCGAAGCGGCGAATGCTGAGGCCGCCCGGCGGCAGTTGCAGATCGGTGGGAATGACCGGCTTCACGCGCTCGAGCGAACCATCGACGATCGCGGTCGATCTCGACCGTGTCCTTCAGGCATTTGAGGCCGACCCAGACGCTGGCGTAGCGGCTGAGCGACCAGCCGAGCGCGCCATAGTCGAGGATTTCCTGCACGCCCGCCGGCGAGAGGATCGGCATCATCGCGTCGACGAAGGCGAAGTCGCTCTGATGCGCGGTGGTCGAGGATTCCGCCGTGTGGTCGTCGCCCATCACGGCGATCACGCCGCCAAGCGGCGACGTGCCGGCGAGATTGGCGTGACGAAACACGTCGCCGGAGCGGTCGACGCCCGGACCCTTGCCGTACCAGAGGCCGAACACGCCGTCGAAGCGGCCCTCGCCGCGCATTTCGGCCTGCTGCGCGCCCCAGATCGCGGTCGCCGCCAGCTCCTCGTTGAGGCCCGGCTCGAAATGAATGTCGTTCGACTTGAAAAGCTTTGCGAGCCGCACGAATTGCAGATCGAAGCCGCCGACCGGCGAGCCGCGATAGCCGGAGACGAACCCGCCGGTGTTGTAGCCGGCGCGCCGGTCGCGCTCCTTCTGTGAGATGAGCAGCCGGGCGATCGCCTGCGCGCCGTTGAGCATCACCGTAGGTCTTGGACAGATCGAAACGGTCGGAGAGCTCGACGGGCGCGAGCGGGATCTGGCGTCGGCTCGGCGGGAAGCGTCGCGGGATTTGATTCGCTCATCAGCACGAGTTCCGCTTTGGACACACACGGGTTTCGAGCGATTGCCGCGTCCTCCCGATTGCCCGGTAAGTGTCCGGTTTGGTTCTGCGTGACTGTGCGATGAAAACCCGGCGGAGACAAGGCGCGCGCGCCCCCAGCAGCAACGGACCGAAAAGCAGGGAGTTTCAGACGCGCGGATATATTTTTGCTCATCACATTTTTCTGAAACTGGCGTGGGAACCCTCCGTTTCGAATGCGTCCCGTCGAGAGGGATGAAAAGAAATCGGAGACTAGAGATGAACGCCAAGCTCACATTGCGCGCCTTCGGCGTCGCAGCCGCCCTCGCGATCGCCGCGCCGCTCGCGACCGTCGCTTCTCATGCCGCAATGACTGTCATGGTCGGCGGCGCGCCGATGTATCCCAGCAAGAACATTGTCGAGAACGCCGTTCACTCCAAGGATCACACGACTCTGGTCGCCGCCGTGAAGGCCGCGGGCCTCGTCGATACGCTCGCAGCGCCGGACCGTTCACCGTGTTCGCGCCGACCAATGAAGCCTTCGCCATGCTGCCGAAAGGCACAGTCGCTACGCTGCTGAAGCCCGAAAACAAGGACAAGCTCGTCAGCGTCCTCACCTACCACGTCGTGCCCGGCCTCTATACGGCCAAGGATATCGCGGAGAAGGTCGACGCGATGGGCGGCAAGTTCATGCTGAAGACCGTGCAGGGCGAAGATCTCACCTTCATGCGCAGCGGCGCGCAATCACCTCACGGTCACCGACGCCAAGGGCGATACGGCCATGATCACCATCGCCGACGTCATGCAGTCGAACGGCGTCATCCACGTCGTCAACAAGGTCCTGATTCCCGGGCTGAGGGTTCCCGTCTCCCGCTCGACGACAGCTTACGGAATCGCGACGCGCGGGCGCCCACATGACCGGGCGCCCGTTGCGTTTGTGGCGCCGAGCCTTATTCTCCCTGACATGACCGACGCGCCGTCGACGCCGCCGAACAAATCCCTGGGAGGGGCGCCGCTGGATCCGAGCGCCCTGCTGGTGCGCGTCGCGACAGCGGGATTCCGGAAGCCTTCGCAAAGCTTTATCGGCTGACGCAAGCGAAACTCCATGGGGTGATCGCCCGTATCATTCCCAGAGGCGACGCAAGCGGAGAGATACTGCAGGAGGCGTTCGTGCGAATCTGGGAACGCGCGTCGAGCTTCGATCCGGACAAAGGATCGGCGATCGCCTGGATGGCGACGATTGCGCGCAATCGGGCGCTCGATGAAGTGCGGCGCGTACGTCCGGTTTCGCTGGAGGACATGCCCGAAAGCTTTGAGCCCGCGGCGGAGATGGTCGATCCGCTGGCGGCCCGCGACGCGAGTGAGCGCTATACGGCGCTGCTGAAGTGCCTTGGGAGTCTCGATGAGGAAAAGCGAGAGGTGATCATGCTCGCCTATTATCGCGGCGCGAGCCGGGAAGCGTTGTCGCAGCGGTTCGACAAGCCTGTTCCAACTATCAAGACCTGGCTGCGGCGCAGCCTGATCCAACTGAGGGATTGTCTGGGATCATGAGCCTCGGCCCGGAAGACGATCTTGTCGCCGCGGAATATGCGCTGGGCGTCCTCAATCCGGCGGAGCGCGCAGCGGTGGCCGCGCGCCGGCAGCGAGAGCCCGACCTCGATGCGGCGATCGCCGCCTGGGAGCGCCGGCTCGCGCCGCTTGCCGAGGCTGCGCCCGAGATCCCCGCGGCGCGTGATTTCCTGCCGGACATCGAGGCGCGCATCCGGGGGCGCACCGGCGTAGAGCGAACGTTGGCTCCGAGCGAGTCCGTTGCGGCGTTGAAGTCGCGACTGGCGCGGTGGCGCGCCTCGGCGATCGCGGCATCGCTGATCGCCGCGGTCGTGCTGGTGGGCGCGATCGGTCGCGAAGTCCTCCGTCCCGAAGCGCCGCACGAATTCGTCGCGGTGCTGCAGAAGAGCCCCGACGCGCCGGCATTCGCGATCAGCGTCAATATCGACACGCGCGAGTTCACGGTGCGGCCCGTCTCGGCGCAAGCGCCGGCGGGCAAGGCTTACGAGCTTTGGTTGATCAACGACAAGATCGGCGCGCCCGCGTTCGCTCGGCGTGATCGACGCTTCCGACGTCACGCGAGCTGACAGGCTGAAGGCGTTTGCTCCTGACGTCGTGCAGGACGCCACTTATGCGGTGACGGTCGAGCCGCCGGGCGGCTCGCCGAATGGCAAGCCTTCGGGCGCGCCGGTATTTGTCGGCAAGCTCATTCCGGTCGGGCCGTGAAGGCCCCGGCGACGCTGCCGTTTCACATCGTCTCGGGGTTTCTCGGCGCCGGCAAGACGACGCTCGTCAATGCGCTCCTGAAGTCGCCGGAGTTCGCGGGAACGCTGGTCATCGTCAACGAGTTCGGCGACGTCGGGCTCGATCACTGGCTGTATGAGAACCTCGAGGGCGAAGTCGCGCTGCTGAGTTCCGGCTGCCTGTGTTGCCAGCTGCGCGGCGATCTCGTCGAGACGTTGCACAGCCTGCTCGAACGGCGCGACTCGGGCGCGCTGGCGCCCTTCGCGCGCATCTTGATCGAGACCAGCGGCCTGGCCGATCCCGCGCCGATCCTGCATGCGCTGATCGCCGATCCCGTGCTGGCGCGCCGGCTGACGCTTGCGGGGATCGTGACGCTGGTCGACGCCGTGAACGGCGCGGCGACGCTGGAAGCCTATCCCGAAGCGCGTCGCCAGCTCGCGCTCGCCGATCTCGTCGCCATCACCAAGCGCGATCTCGCTGGCGACCTCACGGCGCTGGAGGCGCGCATTCGCGATCTCAATCCGGCGGCGGCGCTCGTCACCGCTGTAACGCCGCGCGATCTTCTCGGCGTGGCGCTGATCGCTCCTGCGTCGGAGCGGGCGAGCCGCCTTTCCGCTCATGGCGGCGGCGCGCGCGCGTTCACGTTTTCCTACGATCCACCGCTGTCGGAGGCGGCGCTGTCGCGATTGTTCGCGGCGCTCGAACGTCTCGCAGGACCCAAATTGCTGCGCATAAAAGGCCTGGCGTTGACGCGCGCAAATGCGGGCAGGCCGCTCGTCATAGAGGGCGCGCAGCATGTCGCTCATGCGCCGCGGCGGCTCGCCGCGTGGCCGTTCCAGCCGCCGCAAACCCGGCTGGTGGCGATCGTCGACGGAATGGCCCCGAGCGAAGTCGCGACGATCTGGCGGGCCGTGACCGGCGCGCCGGAAATCGACCGTCCCGACCTCGCCGCGCTGCTCGACAATCCGCTCGCGCCGCGCGGCGGCGGCCTTTTCGATTGACGTTGCGGCCTGTAAGTATCTACAGGACCCGTCCAGTTCATATGTGAACTATAATCCGCGCCAGGGAGGTCGGCCAGAATGCTGGCTGCGTTGAAGAGCGAACTCGCCTATGTGACCGGCCTGCTGCGGGTCGTGAAGGCGACCAAGTCGATCACCTCGGATCCCACCCGAACGCTAGGCGACCACCTCGACGACTGGGTCGCGCGCTCCGGCGACAACGCCGCGCTGTGGAGCGCGACCGAAAAACTCAGCTATCGGGAACTTGGCGCCCATGCCCACGCCTACGCGCGCTGGGCGCTGGCGCAGGGCCTCAACAAGGGCGACGCGGTCGCGCTGATGATGCCGAACCGTCCTGAATATGTGGCGATCTGGATGGGGCTGGCGAGCGTCGGCGTAGCGACGGCCCTCATCAACACAAACCTCGTCGGGCCCGCGCTCGCGCATTCGCTCAACACGGTGAATGCGCGCGCCGCGATCGTCGACGCCGCCTACGCCGGGACCTTTGCCGCGATCCGCGAGGGCGTCGATCCTTCGACCTCGATCTGGTTTTACGGTGAAGTCGCGGGCGAACCTCGGCTCGACCTCGCGCGCGCCAGCTTCTCGGATGCGCCGCTCGCCGGCGCGGAAAAGCGCACGCTCGATATCAACGAGGTCGCGCTCTACGTCTATACGTCGGGCACGACGGGTCTGCCGAAAGCGGCGAAGATCACCCATTCGCGGGCGTTGCGCGCCATGTACGCGTTCGGCGCGGCCGCGAAGGCCGTTGCAGACGACAAAGCCTATATCTGCCTGCCGATGTATCACACCGTTGGCGGCCTGATCGGGGTTGGCCTCGCGTTGCCGTTTGGCGGCTCCGCCTTCATCCGCGAACGGTTTTCGGCGCGTTCGTTCTGGACCGACGTGATCGAGCAGGGCTGCACGACGTTTGCCTATATCGGCGAGCTCTGCCGTTATCTGGTGAACGCGCCCGCGAGCTCCACCGATCGCGCTCACAAGATCCGCGCCTGCACGGGCAACGGACTGCGGCCGGATATTTTCTCAACGTTTCAGTCGCGTTTCGGCATCGCCAACGTGCTGGAGTTCTATGCGGCGACCGAGGGCAACGCCGTGATGATCAATTTCGATTCGCGTCCCGGCGCCATTGGTCGCGTCCCCAATTGGGCGAAGCGCCGATTTCCCGGTCAGCGTCGTCGCCTTCAACGTCGAGGCCAATATGCCGGTGCGAGGGCCCGATGGCCATTGCCGCGCCTGCGCGACCGACGAAGTCGGCGAGTTGATCGGCGAAATCCGCGACGATCCCAACCTGCCCGCGGCGCGTTTCGACGGCTACGCCGACGAAAAGGCGACGCAGCAGAAAGTGCTGCGCGACGTGTTCAAACCCGGCGACGCCTGGTTCCGCACCGGCGATCTCGTCAAGCGCGACGCCAAAAACTATTTCTATTTCATCGACCGGATCGGCGACACATTTCGCTGGAAGGGCGAGAATGTTTCGACGACCGAAGTCGCCGAGACGCTGCAGCAATTTCCCGGCGTGCAGGAAGCGGTGGTTTACGGCGTCGCGGCGCCGAAACACGATGGCCGCGCTGGCATGGCGGCGCTCGTCGTGGATTCGATTCGCGAGTTTCGACATCGAGGGATTGCGGGCCTATGTCGCCGAGCGCCTGCCGGTCTATGCGCGGCCGCTGTTCCTGCGTTTTCGATCTCATCTCGAGGTGACGGGTACGTTCAAGCAACGCAAGGTCGAGTTGGTTGCGGAGGGCTTCGATCCACGAAAGGTGACGGACCCGCTCTATTTCGACGACCGCGACAGCGGCGCCTACGTGCGGGTTGGCGACGCGCTGGTCGCGGGCATCAGTTCCGGGGCTGTGCGGTTATGAGCATATCAGACAGCTCTGCGCGCGCTGAAATGGCGGCATTTGGCGAAGTCGTCTCGCTCGCCCAGGCCTTGGAACATCGAGGCGGCGTGGCGCGATCTGGCCGCGCGCGCAGAGCCAAACCCGTTCGGCGAAGTCGAATTCGTCGGTCCCGCGCTGCGCCATTTCGGCGGCGCGCGCGTTGCGCTTGTCTGGGCGAGCGCGCAGCGCGATCAACTGATCGCAGTCGCTGCGCTGTCGCCTCCGCCGCTTGCGGCTCGGCCTTGCGCGCGTCTGGCGGCATGAGCAGGCGGCGCTGCCGGCCCTGCTCGTCGATCCGGGGCGCGCCGAAGCGGCGCTGGCAGGATTGACAAGTCGGCGGCGCGGGCCGCGTTTCCGTTCGCGGCCGGCGTGCTTGTTCCCCGCGTCGCGCCCGAAGGCGCTTTCGCAATCGCGGCCAGCAAATCGGCGCAGGCGGCAAGTTTCCATCCCATTCGGCGCGCGGCGCTCGACCTGACATCTTCCGAGGCCCCGAACGCGAAGCGTCGCAAGGAATGGGGCCGGCTCGAGCGTCGGCTTGCCGAGCGCGGCAAACTCGAGTCGCGGATCGTCGGCGACCTCGTGGGTTTCGAGCGGTTCCTCGCGTTGGAGGCGAAGGGCTGGAAGGGCCGGTCGGGCACGGCGCTCGCACAGGCGCCAGCGCGCCTCGCGTTCGCGCGCGAGATGGCGGCGGGGTTTGCAAACGACGGACGACTTGCCGTGCACGAACTCGTCGCTCGACGGCGTCGCCGTCGCCGCCGGAATCGTGCTGCGCTCCGGACGCCGCGCCTTTTTCTGGAAGATCGCTTTCGACGAAGAGTTTGCGGCCTTTTCGCCCGGCGTGCTGCTGACGCGTGAGATTGCCAAACATCTGGCCGCAGGCGGAGAGGTCGACCTCGTCGATTCCTGCGCGGCGCCCGACCATCCGATGATTGACCATGTCTGGCCCGGCCGTCTCGAATTCGTCGATCTGGCGCTTCGGCTGGACGGCTCGATCGCGTTCGAGCCCTGGCTGACGCTTCGAGCGCGCCGCGCCTGAGATGCGCGAACGCGCTAAACGGATCTTGCTGCCGCTGCTGGGCCGCAAGCGATCCTGACAGACGCCTCCGATCAGGCAGAGGCTGCGGCGCTCGCGCTTCGCTTCGGCGCGAGATCGAGCGCCAGCGCGAGCCCCGCCGCAATCGCCGCGGCGCCCAGAAAATCCGCGCTGCGCAGCGGTTGTCCGAGCACGGCATAAGAGAGCAGGGCGCCGAAAAACGGATTCATCAGATGACATGCCGAGGCGCCTGCGGCGCCGACGAGGCGCACCAGCGCGATCCACATCGCCATGCCGATCAGCGTCGCCACGACGACCAGATAGAAGAGGGCGAGCACGGCGGGCTCGCGCCAACTTAAGCCGCTGAACTCGCCGAGCGCATGGCCGTTGGCGAGCGCGATCGGCGCGAGCAGGACCATGCCGCTCAGCGATTGCCAGAAGGTCAGCGCCATCGCCGAAGCGTGAGCCGCGCGGGAGCGTATCACCAGCGTCGCGGCCGAAAACGCCGTGACGCCGGCCGCGGCAAGCGCGACGCCTACGGCATTGGCGCCGCCATAGTCGAAGCCTGTCACGAACCCGACGCCGACCAGCCCGAGCGCGAAGCCCAGAAACTGCGTCGCCTTGACGCGCTCGATTCCGGTGGCGGCCGCCATCAGGCCGGTGATGAACGGCGCGCAACTGACGATCGCGACCACCACTACGGGCCGCGTCAACTGCAGCGCCCAGAAGGTCAGGCCCAGATAGAGCGCGTTGTTGAGAGCGCCGATAACGAGCCCGACGCGCGCGACACTGATGTCAACGAACGGCAGCAGAAGCAGCGCGCTCAACGCGAAGCGCAGCGTCAACAGAGTCGCGGGGTCGAACCGCGTCAGCGCCACCTTGCCGACGATGAAAGCCGAGCTCCAGACGAGGCTGAAGGCGACGGCGAAGGCAATCAGGCCAAGTTTGCGCAACCCGTCACTTCACCGCTACGCCGAACTGCTTGGCGAGGAACAGGGCGGTGTGGCGCAATGCGCCGGCGTCGATGCCGTGGCCGACGCCGAACGACAGGTGCCATTGGGCGGGAATGTCGGCGGCGGCGAGTTCGTTGGCGGCGATGAACATCGCCTCCAGCGGAAGCACGTTGTCCTGATCGCCATGGGTCAGCAATATCGGCGGCGGCTCGCCGCGCGCATTTCGCGCCGTCGCCTCCGCCAGATGCTCGCCGCCGATCAGCATGCCGGAAAGCCCGATGATCGCCGCCGGCGCGCGCCGACGGCGCAAGCCCACATGCAACGCCATCATCGCGCCCTGGCTGAAGCCGACGAGCGCGAGGTTCGAATCATCGAGGCCGAGCTTCTGCAACTCCGCGTCGAGGAAGGCGTCGAGGCTGGGACGCGCCGCCTGCACGCCGCGCCAGCGATCGGCGGCGCCGCGCGGATCGTCCGGCGGGGCGGAGCTCAGCGGAAACCATTGCCGACCCGAAGGCGACGCCGCGCAGCGGTCCGGGGCGTGCGGCGAGACGAAGGTCGCGTCGGGCAGCAGCGAGCGCAATTGCTGGCCCAGTTCGATCAAGTCGTTGCCGTCGGCGCCATAGCCATGCAGAAACACGACGAGCTGCCGTGGCTGCCGGCTTTTCGCCTCCATCCTCGGCCCAGTCAACGCCGCCGCCATTGCGCGCTCCTCGAAGCTTTGTTCGCCGCGGTGTTAAGCACAGGCGCGCGCCGCGGCCAAGGGCGGCCGGTCCGCGCGCCGTTGACGGCGAACTCCGCATCGTGGACCCTCGCCTGAGACGCCAGGATAGACGAATGGTCAGTTCACATCGCCCGGACCGTGCTCGACCTCGGCTTCATCCGGCGCAGCTCGCAGGGCTCGACGAGACGATCGCTCGCCCCCGCTATGATCGCGAGTCGGTTTCGGCGGGCATCGTCCACATCGGGCTTGGCGCGTTCGCTCGCGCCCATCTCGCTGTTTACACGGAGGAGGCGCTTGCCGCCGGCGCCAGCGACTGGGGCATCCTCGGGGTCAACATCAATTCGCCCAACGTGGAGGATGCGCTGAAGCCGCAGGGCGGCCTCTACACATTGCTGGTGCGCGACGCAGCGCGGACGAGCGCGCAAGTCATCGGCTCAGTCATCGATGTGATGACCGCCAGCCGCGATCCGCGCGGCGTTCTCGACGCGCTCGTCAGACCCTCGACGCGGATCGTCAGTCTGACCATCACCGAGAAGGGCTATGGCCTCGACGCCGCGACCGGCGCGCTTGACGAGCGTCATCCGCTCATCGTCGCCGAACTCGCGACGCCGGACGCGCCGAGCAGTGCGCTGGGGTTCATCGTCGAAGCGCTGCGTCGTCGGCGAGCGGAGGGCGTTGCTCCGTTCACGGTGCTGAGCTGCGACAACCTCGCACACAACGGCGCCAAGGCGCGCGCGGCGGTCTCGCGCCTGGCGTCGTTGCGCGATCCCGAGTTCGGCCGTTTCGTCGAGGCGCATGTCGCATTTCCCTCGACCATGGTCGATCGCATCACGCCCGCGACCGGCGACAGCGACCGCGTCGAAGCCGCCGAGCTGTTGGGCCTGGAGGACGCGGCGCCTGTCGTTGCGGAGCCCTTTCGGCAATGGGTGATCGAGGACCGGTTCAGCGCCGGCCGGCCGCGATGGGAGATCGCCGGGGCGCTGATGGTCGACGATGTCGAGCCCTATGAGGTGATGAAACTGCGCTGCCTGAACGGCGCCCATTCGACGCTGGCCTATCTCAGCGTCGTCGCTGGCATAACGACCATTTCGGATGCGATGAACACGCCGGGGCTCGCCGAGCTGCTGCGGCTCTACTGGCGCAACGACATCTTTCCAACTCTTCGGCCCGTCGCTGGCGTCGATCTCGACGAATACGTCCGCTCGCTCGAGCAGCGGTTCCGCAATCCCGCCATCCGCCATCTCGCCTTGCAGATCTCGGCTGACGGCTCGCAAAAGCTTCCGCAGCGCCTCGTCGGCCCCGCGCTGGATCGCCTGCGCGCGGGCGCGCCGCTCAACGTCATTCCGCTTTCGATCGCCGCCTGGATGCGCTTTCTGCTGGCGCGCACCGAGGCAGGGGCGAGTTACGCGGTCGCCGATCCGCTCGCAGAGCGGCTGACGGGACTGGCGCGCGAAAACGAGCGTTCGGGGGAGGCCTTGACGCGCGCACTACTGGGCGTCCGAGAGATATTTCCTGCTGAGCTCGCCGAAAACCAGGCGTTTAGCGATGCGGTCGCGCGGCGGCTCGGTCAGATCATGAGCGAGGGTGTGGCCGCCGCCGTCCGTTCGTCGCTCCGCTAGAGAGGCTTGCGCACCGCGGCGCTCTCATCTTCACCTCCCGCTACGTCGGTGGCCTTGAGACCTCGGACGGTGTCGAATACGTAAATCTCCGCCTCAGGCCGCGAAGCGAAGAAGCGTTCCTGAATAATGTCGCGATCCTGGCGAATGACGGCTTTGAACGGCAGATCCGCGGTCGGCGTCTCTATGACTTCTCCAGTTGGTCCGGTAGGCATTCGTTGCTCCCGATCGATTCAGAGTAGGCAGGTAGAATTCGCAAATGCTCCCATTCGTTCCGGCCGGGCCGCGGCGTTGCCTGTTTCCAGGCCGACCGGAGTCTTTGCCTTGACAAGCCGGCTCGCCCGTGGTTCCGCTCTCGCGCGCATCCCGTGGAGTAGACCCGGGAGCAGCGTTGGAACCTTTATGTCGTACGCGTTTCGCCAAAAAAACGACGACGCGGACCGCCCTGAAAGGCGGGACGAAAAGGTAACGCGCGCCTTCCGCTCCGGTTTCCTCCCCCGGCGGGGCGCCGGGGTAGACCACGGTT
This sequence comes from uncultured Pseudomonadota bacterium, assembly GCA_963771455.1. GTDB lineage: Bacteria > Pseudomonadota > Alphaproteobacteria > Rhizobiales > Beijerinckiaceae > Roseiarcus. The sequence continues at coordinate 108,617 of CAVYTP010000006.1, read as the reverse complement.
CGCTCGAATTCGAAGCGGGCCCGTCGCGGGGAGACGATAAGCCAGAGGGATCTATCATCATGGCAGGATTCAAGGTCGCTATCGCGGGCGCCACCGGCAATGTCGGGCGCGAGATGCTCGGCATTCTCGCCGAGCGCCGCTTCCCGGTGTCTGAAGTCGTCGCGCTCGCCTCGCCGCAGTCGATCGGCCGCGAAGTTTCGTTCGGCGACCGCACGCTGAAGTGCAAGGCGCTCGAGAACTACGATTTCGCCGACACCGACATCTGCCTGATGTCGGCCGGCGGCGCGGTGTCGAAGGAATGGTCGCCGAAGATCGGCGCGCAGGGCTGCGTGGTGATCGACAATTCGTCGGCCTGGCGGATGGACCCGGACGTGCCGCTCGTCGTGCCCGAGGTCAACGCCGAGGCTGCGAAGGGTTTTTCGCGCAAGTACATCGTCGCCAACCCGAACTGCTCGACCGCGCAGCTCGTCGTCGCGCTGAAGCCGCTGCACGACAAGGCGAAGATCAAGCGCGTGGTGGTGTCGACCTACCAGTCGGTCTCCGGCGCCGGCAAGGACGCCATGGACGAACTGTTCCAGCAGACCCGCGCGGTGTTTGTTTCCGATGCGCTCGAGGTCAAGAAGTTCACCAAGCGCATCGCCTTCAACGTCATTCCCCATATCGACGTCTTCATGGACGACGGCTCGACCAAGGAAGAGTGGAAGATGGTCGCCGAGACCAAGAAGATCCTCGACCCGAAGATCCTGCTGACCGCGACCTGCGTGCGCGTGCCGGTGTTCATCAGCCATTCCGAGGCGGTCAACATCGAGTTCGAGAACCCGATCACCGCCGACGAAGCGCGCGACATCCTGAGCGAGGCGCCGGGCTGTCTCGTGATCGACCGGCGCGAGAACGGCGGCTACATCACTCCGCATGAAGCGGCGGGCGAGGACGCGACCTACATCTCGCGCATCCGCGAAGACCCGACGGTCGAGAACGGCCTCAACCTCTGGGTCGTCTCCGACAACCTGCGCAAGGGCGCAGCGCTCAACGCGATCCAGATCGCCGAAGTGATCGTCAACCGCGGCTGGTTGAAGCCGAAGCGCGCTGCGGCATGAGCTGAGGGCGCCGATTGTCCCCTTCTCCCGCGAGCGGGAGAAGGTGGCTGAAGGCCGGATGAGGGGAGCGCGAGGCATTCCTGAGGCGGCCCGTGAAGCCCTATTTCGGCTTGTTTTAGTTCCAACCAACCCTCATCCGGCGCTGCGCGCCACCTTCTCCCGCAGGCGGGAAAAGGGTTATTCGCGCTTCAATGCCCCCGCAGCGCCAGCACGATCTGCACGATCGCGGCGATCAGCTCGGCGATGATCAGCACCACGACCGTCGCCTCCAGCCGGGTCGAGCGGTCGGCGTCGATGATGTCGGTCAGCGCGTGCGCGGTCTCGACGATCACGTCGAGTTTGTGCTTCAGCGCGGCGGCGCGCTCCTTCAGCTCGTATTCATCCTCGAGACGCGCGTAGAGGCGCTCGAGGTCGCCGCGGTCCCACAGCACGTCGGGCTTTTCCTCGACCGCGACGCGGCCGGAGACGCGATGCTGCGCGAGCAGCGCCTGACCGATCAGCCGCAGCATGGAGCGGCGCCGGAACGGCGGCCGGCCGGTGCGCGCCAGTTCGACGGCGAACGGCTCGATGACGTCGAACACCGCATTGACCTCGCGTTCGTCGCGGCCGAGCGCGACGGTCTTGGCGAGCGCGTCGGCGACGACGAGAATGCGTTGCGGCGAATAGCTGTTGAGCTGGATCGCGCCGCCGCTTTCGGCGAGCGCGTCGGTCTCGGGGCGGATCTCGAGGATGGCGGTTTCGTCGTCGGAGCGGCCGCGCGAGCCCGAGATGCGCGACTTCAGTTGCGCGAGCAGGTCTTCCTCTTCGAGCGGGGTCAACCCGACCATGACCGCGACGCCGAAGCGGAACAGCACGACGATGCCGTTGGCGCCGGCGCGGAATGCGAGCGGCGAGGTCGAGATCACGTCGGGACGCTCGAGACCCGTCGTGTCGATGCGGTCGCCGACCAGCAGCGCGCGCGCCGTTACGCGCTTGGGGGGCTCGACGGGGGCAGCGTCGCTCATGGCGGTGGGTTACGACGCCGGCGCGTCATATGCCAGCCTCAGCGCTGCAGCAGCGTCGCGGCGACCCGGTTCTGCCAGCCAGCGCGCTCGAGCTCGGGCGTCAGGTGGGCCGCTTCCGGCCAGCCGACGCAGAGATAGCCGATGAAGGCCCAGCCGGCGGGCACGTCGAGCGTCTCGCGCAGCGCGTCGGGATGGAGGATCGACACCCAGCCGACGCCGAGGCCGCGCGCCCGCGCTGAGAGCCAGAATGTGTGCAGCGCGCAGACCGCGGAATAGCGCCGCGTCTCCGGCATCGTGCGGGCGCCGAGGCCGTGGCCGAGTTCGGTCGCCTCGTCGCAGAATACCGCCAGGTGCACCGGCGCTTCGACCAATCCGGCGAGCTTCAGCTCGGCGTAGGACCGCGCGCGTTCGCCCTGATAGCGATCCAGCGCCTCCCGATTGGCGCGCTCGAAATTCGCGACGACGCCTTGGCGGCGCTCGGGATCGACGACCTTGACGAACCGCGTCGGCTGGCAATTGCCGACCGAAGGCGCGTAGGCCGTCATCGCGATCAACTCGGCAATCAGCTCGATCGGAAACGTCGCCGGCGCGGAAACGCCGGACGTCTCGGCGCCAGGCGAGCAGGCTCTCGAATTCGCGCTGGAAGCCCAAGCCGAAGGCCGGCCCTGAAGCCTCCGCGGGCTCCTCGACAGCCCTCCCGTGCATCGTTCGTTCCCTCAGGCGCTTACTCGACCGGCTCGGCCAAGTCGGCAGTCACGTGCGAAAGTACGCCATTGTGGATGTCGAAGATATAGCCGCTTACCGCGAGCCGGCCGCTGTCGACCACCTGCTTGATCCAGGGAAACGTCATCAGATTGGCGATCGAGAGGCGCACGACTTCGACCTCGAGCGCCGACAGCGCTCCCGGAGCGTCGCTGGCGCCGGTCTTGGCGACGGCGCTCTTGCCGATGTCGGTCCAGGCCGCCACGAAGTCGCGCGCCTGCGGCGGGGCGCCATAGGCCATGGCGCGCACGCCGCCGCATTGGGCGTGGCCGAGCACGACGAGCCGCGAGACTTTCAGCACCCGTACGCCGAACTCGATCGCCGCCGAGGTGCCGTGGTGGCCGTCGGCGTCGGGCTCGTAGGGCGGCACCAGCGCGGCGACGTTGCGCAGAATGAACATCTCGCCGGGCACGGCCCCGAAGATCGTCTGCGGATCGACGCGCGAGTCCGCGCAGGCGATGATCATCGTGTCGGGGCTCTGCCCCCAATGCGCGAGCGCCTCATAGCGCGCGCGCTCCCCAGGCCAGATGTCGGCGCGGAATTTTCGGTAGCCTTCGATCAGCGGATCCATTGTGCAGCTCCCCGCCCATTTGTAACCAGCGCCTTGCTGCAGCGCAATAAGCCTTGCGCACGAGTTGCAAGCATTGAGCGTGGAGCTTACCTGAGCAAAACGGGCGCAGGGTGTTTTTGTTGCGGAGGTCGCTGACCTCGACTGCACTCAGGGGTCGACTTTTCCAGCAGGTTGCGGTCGGCGACCGCGACAACAAAAAGACAGCCGCGTTACTTAAACAGGTCGTTTCGATTGAAGCCCGCTTCCGCGCCCTCCGCCCTCAAAGTGCAAGCCCTGCTCGGTCCCCGCTTCACCGTGCTCGAGTTCGACGCCAGCACCCGCACTTCGGCCGAAGCTGCTGCGGCAATCGGATGCGAGGTCTCAGAGATCGCAAAGTCGGTCGTCTTCAAGGCGAAGAGCGGCCGACCTGTGCTCGTCATCGCCTCGGGAGCGAACCGGGTCGACGAAAAGCAAGTTGGCAGGCTGATCGGCGAGAAGATCGGCCGCGCCGACGCCGAGTTCGTGCGCGAGACGACCGGCTTTGCGATCGGCGGCGTGCCGCCTGTTGGCCATGTTCAGCCGCCCCTCACGCTGATCGACGAGGACTTGTTTCGCTTCGCGGCGATCTGGGCCGCGGCCGGAACGCCGAACGCTGTGTTCAGGCTGACGCCGGCGGAACTGAAGCAGCTGACGGACGGCGAAATCGCCGTCATTGCGCAGAAATGAGCAGTCCAAAACAGAAACAAATTGATCGCCGCCCCGCTTGCAGGAATTTAGCAGCGCCTATATAGAACGCGCGCCCGGGCGTTGAGCCTGAGCGAGTACCCCGCGCTTTTCGTCCGGCTCCGCGCCGGCTCGCCTTAAATTGGGCGAGGTAGGACCCCTGCCAAGGCGGTCCTGTTGGACGACCAGCGCGATCCGCAACGCTAACCCGAAGCCGGCGCCGCCCGAACGGGCATTTCAGGAGACCAAATGGCAGCCCTCAATTCGCTCACGCCTACGCGTGACGATTTCACCGCATTGCTAAACGAGACCTACGGCGCCGACGAGGCCTTTGAAGGTTCGGTCGTCAAGGGCCGGATCGTCGCGATCGAAAAGGATATGGCGCTGATCGACGTCGGTCTGAAGACCGAAGGTCGGGTCGCCCTCAAGGAATTCACCAATCATGGCCGCGACGCGGCGCCGGGCGTCGGCGACACCGTCGAGGTCTATCTCGAGCGCATCGAGAACGCGCTCGGCGAGGCCGTCATCTCGCGCGACAAGGCTCGCCGCGAAGAGAGCTGGGTCAAGCTCGAGCAGGCGTTCGAGAAGGCCGAGAAGGTCGACGGCGTGATCTTCAACCAGGTCAAGGGCGGCTTCACCGTCGACCTCGACGGCGCCGTGGCGTTCCTGCCGCGCTCCCAGGTCGACATCCGTCCGGTGCGCGACGTCGCTCCGCTGATGAACGTGACGCAGCCGTTCCAGATCCTCAAGATGGATCGCCGCCGCGGCAACATCGTCGTTTCGCGCCGCACCGTGCTCGAAGAGAGCCGCGCCGAGCAGCGCCACGAGATCGTCGCCAACCTCGCCGAAGGCCAGGTCATCGACGGCACCGTCAAGAACATCACCGACTACGGCGCGTTCGTGGACCTCGGCGGCATCGACGGCCTGCTGCATGTCACCGACATCGCCTGGCGCCGCGTCAACCACCCGACCGAGGTGCTGACCATCGGCCAGCAGGTGAAGGTCAGGATCATCAAGATCAACCACGAGACGCACCGCATCTCGCTCGGCATGAAGCAGCTCCAGGAAGATCCGTGGTCCGCCATCGAGGCGCGCTACCACGGTCGGCCAGAAGCTCAAGGGCCGCGTCACCAACATCACCGACTACGGCGCGTTCGTCGAGCTGGAGCCGGGCATCGAAGGCCTCATCCACGTCTCGGAAATGTCGTGGACCAAGAAGAACGTCCATCCCGGCAAGATCATCTCCACCTCGCAGGAAGTCGAAGTTCAGGTGCTCGAGGTCGACTTGGCCAAGCGCCGCATTTCGCTCGGCCTCAAGCAGACCCTGCAGAACCCCTGGGAAGCGTTCGTCGAGAAGTATCCCGTCGGTTCGACGGTCGAAGGCGAGGTCAAGAACAAGACCGAGTTCGGTCTGTTCGTCGGTCTCGACGGCGATGTCGACGGCATGGTCCATCTCTCCGACCTCGACTGGACGCGTCCGGGCGAGCAGGTCATCGAAGAGTACAAGAAGGGCGACAAGGTCAGCGCCAAGGTGCTCGACGTCGACGTGGAGAAGGAGCGCATCGCGCTGGGCGTCAAGCAGCTCGCCAGCGATCCGTTCCAGCAGACCAAGAAGCTCGGCGAAGACGCCAGCGAGGGCGATCTGCGCAAGGGCGCTGTCGTCACCTGCGAGATCCTCGAGGTGAAGGACGGCGGACTGGAAGTGAAGATCTCGGGCACCGACCTGACGACCTTCGTCAAGCGCAACGAACTCGCCCGCGATCGCGGCGATCAGCGCCCCGAGCGCTTCTCGGTCGGCGAAAAGGTTGATGCCCGCATCATCCTGTTCGACCGCCGCGCGCGCAAGATCCAGGTGTCGATCAAGGCGCTCGAAGTCGCCGAAGAGAAGGAAGCGATCGCCCAGTACGGCTCCGCCGACAGCGGCGCCTCGCTCGGCGACATCCTCGGCGCGGCGCTCAAGGCCCGCGACGTGGTGAAGAAGTAAGCCTGCCTTGTAGCCGCGGTCGTTGACCGCGGCCGCCGAGGCCAACGGCCTCGGCTACAGGCGCGAACAACAAACCCGCCGGGGTGACCCGGCGGGTTTTGTTTTGGCGCCGCCCTCATCCCCGCGACAAGCGAGCTTGTCGCTGAGCGCTTCGCGGCCACCTTCTCCCGCAGGCGGGAGAAGGGTATCGCCCCCTCTCCCGTTTACGGGAGAGGGCTGGGGTGAGGGCGCTTCCAGGTGACGATCAGCTCTTCGCCGGCGGGCCGCAGGCGACAAATTCGGACTTCAGGCCTTCCATCGCCTGCCGGATTTCATAGCGCGGCAGCAAAGCGAACGCTTCGGGGTTGAAGTAGCCGTTGCGCGCAAGCGTCTTCAGATTTTCAAACACGGCCAAGTCTTCGGGACCGGTCCAGGTCTTGTAATAGGGATCGAACGAGGCCGGATTGATATCGGGGTCGTTGGCGCGCGCGAGTTGATATTTTGCTTCGAGCTCGGCGCGGTTGTTGAAGTTGTAGTCGCGCGACCACAGGTACAAGTTCGGTCGCTGCGGCTATTTGCTGCCGTTGCGTAGCGTCGCAGAAGCGCGCGGGATTTTGGGTTAGAAGACAGTTGACTAGCCCCGTCGTCATGCGGCGATCGTGGCGGCTGACGAGCGCGTCAAGACCCTGCTTGGTTGTTGCGCCGACGACGCCCAGGCAGGTCTTGAAGGTCGCATCCGGCTTGCCGTCGACGGTGAAGTTCTCGACGACAGAGTTGGGCTCGCCCGTCCGGAAGGACGGCGCGTGGAAGGTCTGGACTGGCGCCTCGACGACGGGTTGCGCTGTAGGCGCGAATACATTCGACACCGCCGCGCGGAATTGCTGGCCGGCTTCGGTGTCCGAGCGGGAAAGTCCCATGACGCCGCCCGTCGCGGCCGCGACGATGACAAGAAGTGCAGCTTTGACGATCATATCCTGCTCCGTGCAAGATCGTGCAGCGGCCGGTCCGAATTCGCCGCGGCCCATGCAAACACTGCCACGAGCGGCTTGTTACGAATGGCGCCACAATAGCTGACGCCGATTAAGCAAGCGTTGCCGCGGTCGTCAGTTCTCGCCAGGATTCCGCGTCGGCGCGCTCGATCAGGCCGAGCAAGAAGCTCCACGCCGCCTCGAGCCGTGCGGCGGCGGCCTCAGACAGCCCATCGCCGAGCGCAAAGCTTTCGCCTTTCACCCCCAACACGAAGGCGGGCGGCGGATCGCCTTTAATTTTCGCGTAGATGTCGAGCAGGGTCGAAGGCGAGAGCGCGTGGGTCGAGGGCGTCATCTCCGCCTTCGGCAGCACTTCCCTGAACGAGAACGGCGCGCCGCCGACGCGCGAGGCGTCGATGAACAGGGCGAGTTCCGCCCCCTCGAGGTCGAGCGCATGCTCGATCTGCAGCTGATAGTCCTCGACGGTCTCGACGTCCGGCCGGCCGAGCGTCTCGACGCGCCGGAGCAGCGCCGGACCGATCCCGTCGTCGCCGCGCGATTCGTTGCCCCAACCAAACACGACGAGCCGCACCGGTCAGTCCTTGCGGCGGACGGAGATGAGGGCGCCCTCGGCGTCTCGAACTTCCACCTCGAGCGGCATGGCGCCGAGCGCATGGGTCGCGCAGGAAAGACAGGGGTCGTAGGCGCGGATGGCGATCTCGATGTGGTTAAGAAGTCCTTCCGTCACCTCGCGGCCGTCGAAGAACTGGGTCGCGACCGCGCGCACCAATTCGTTCATCGCCTGGTTGTTGTTGGTGGTCGAGACGATCAGATTGCAATAGGTGACGAGATCCTGATCGTTGACCTTGTAATGATGGAACAGGGTGCCGCGCGGCGCCTCGATGACGCCGACCGCTTCTTCGCGGCGCGCGCCCTTGTCCGCCATCAGATCCGCGCCGATGATGTCGGGATCGTCGAGCAGATCGCGCGCCAGCTCCGCCGCATGCAGCATTTCAATCATGCGCGCCCAGTGAAAGAACAGCGCGCCATGCAGCACCTTGCCGCCGCCGGCGGCGAGGAAAGTCTTGCGCTCGTCCTCGGCCTGCTCGCTGGGAAGAAAGTCCGCAATCTGCACCCGCGCGAGAGGGCCGACCCGATACCAGCCAGTCTCAGGCCCGAGCGTGCGGATATGCGGAAATTTCATGTAGCTCCACGGCTTGACGTCCTCGCGCAGCAACTCGCGATAGGTGGAATAGTCGACGTGATCGAAGATCGGCCCGCCGTCCGCATCCTGCGCGCGCAAGCCGCCATGATAGAAGTCGAGCGCCCCGCGCGCGTCGACGAGGCCCATCATGTTGGCGCGCGACTCGCCGAAGCTTGCGTAAAAATCCGGGCTGGTCTCGTGCAGCTTCTTGACCAGGCTGACCGCGTCGCGACTCCATTTCGACGATCTGATCGATGTCGGCGCGCAACGCGTCGCGATCGTCGACCTTGAGCGCCTTGTTCATGCCGCCGGGAATGCAGCCCGTGCCGTGGATCTTCTTGCCGACGATGTATTTGATGACTTCCTGGCCGAACTTGCGGGTCAGCACTCCCATGCGCGCCAGATCGGGAAAGGCGGCGGCGACGCCGAGCACATTGCGTTTCGCGACCTCGCTCTCGAAGCCAAGCAACAGATCCGGCGAGGACAGATGGAAGAAGTGCAGCGCGTGCGACTGAATCATCTGCCCGTAGTGGAGCAGCCGGCGCAATTTTTCTGCGGTCGGGGTGAGCGCGCCATAGCCGGCGATCAGGTCCATCGCCTTGGCCGCGGCGAGATGGTGGCTGACCGGGCAGATGCCGCACAGGCGCTGCACGATGACGGGCACTTCCCAATAGGGCCGACCCTCGATGAACGCTTCAAAGCCGCGGAACTCGACGATGTGCAGGCGCGCCTGATGGACCTTGTTGTTGTCGTCGAGCAGCAGCGTCACCTTGCCGTGGCCTTCGACGCGCGTAACAGGCTCGATCGCGATGCGGCGCAGCGCGGCGGGGTTTTCAGCGGTTTCGAGAGACGTCATGCGTCGGGCTCCGCTCAATCATAGTGAAAGTCTTGCGCATCCAGGCGCGGCATGCGTCCAAGGATGAGATCAGTCAGATATTTCCAGATCGCCTCGCCGGACGGCGGACAGCCGGGAAGGAAATAGTCGACGCGGACCACTTCGTTGATCGGATAGACCTTGTCGAGCGGCAGCGGCAACTCCGGGTCGTTGGGGATCGCCGAGCCCTCGCGCTCCGGGTCCTCGTAGACCTTGCGCAGGATGTCGCCGATGTCGAGGTGGTTGCGCATCGCGGGCAGGCCACCGTTGATTGCACAGGCGCCGACGGCGACGAGAATGCGCGCATTGGCTCTGAGTTCGCGCAGCACATGCACGTTCTCGGAATTGCAGACGCCGCCCTCGATCAGCGCAATGTCGCAGGGTCCGCAATGCTTGATGTCGGTCAGCGGCGAGCGATCGAATTCGGCGAGGCCGGCGAGTTCGAAGATGTGCTCGTCGATGTCGAGGAACGACATGTGGCAGCCGAAACACCCCGCAAGCGAGGTCGTCGCGAGCCGGACTTTTACGGGAGCCTTAGCGGGGACCGCCTCGTTCATGTCGCGCGCTCCGGAATTTCGCATGCCGTCGCTTCCGCGCTGATCGGCGCAAGATCGTAGGTTCGCTCGCCGATCGGCTCGGCGAAGCCGACGCGCTTGATGAGAATGGCGCCGACCGGGCAGACATGCGCGGCTTTGTCGGTGATCGCGAACGCGCTGTCGACGAGCTTGCCGGTCGGCGAGTTGATGATCAACTTGGCTTCGATCCCCCGCCCGCCGAGCGCGAAAACGTCCTTGCCGTCGATTTCGCGACTGGCGCGCACGCAGAGTTCGCACTGGATGCAGCGGTTGCGATCGATGATCGCATCGGGATGCGAGGCGTCGACGCCGAGGTCGGGGAAGAAATGCTCGAAATGCGGCGTCGCCATTTCGAATTCGTAGCCGAGCGCCTGCAACTGGCAATTGCCGCTCTTCTCGCAGCCGGGACAGAAGTGGTTGCCCTCGACGAACAGCATCTGCACCAGCGTGCGTCGCAGCGCATTGAGTTCGGGCGTGTCGATCTCGATCTCCTGCCCGGTCACCGCCTTCATCGTGCAGGCCGAAGCCGGCTTGCCGTTGACGGTTACGGTGCAGAGCTTGCAGCTGCCGTGCGGCTTGAACTCGGGATCGAAGCAGAGATGCGGGACGTAAAGACCTGCGTCCTTCGCGGCTTCCAGAATGGTCTGGCCGGGCAGGAACGGGACGATCTGTTCGTCGATGGTGAGCGTGGCGTCCAACAGGCCCTCCGTCATGATAGATGCGCGAGTTCGTCGTCGCGGCCGGTGGCTGCGCGCGCCGGGCCCAGCGCCGGCGTCGAGATCGATGGCGGGCGCAAAATCGCCGGCCTGCAGGCGCTTCTCGAACGCGGGGCGGAATTTCTGCCAGGCGTCGTAGAACGCGTTGCCGGCGGTCTGCCCGAGCCCGCAATGGCTGAGCCGTCGCATCAGTTCGCGAAGCCGCAGCAGTTCGTTGACCTCGTAGCGCGAGCCGCGCCCTTGCGCGATCTTGTCCATCAGGTCGCGCTGCAGCGAGGTGCCGACCCGGCACGGCGTGCAGAAGCCGCAGCTCTCGTGCGCAAAGAAATGCGCGAAGTTTCGCGCGACTTCAAACACGTCGCGCTGCGGCGCCAAACACCATGAAGGCGCCGGCGGTCGGCACGTCCTCGAACGCGATCAGGCGATCGAATTCGTCCGGCGTCAGCAATTGTCCCGACGCCCCGCTCACCTGCACGGCGGTGACCGCGCCCGCGCCTGCGTCGGCGAGCACCTGCGCGATGGTGACGCCGAACTCGTATTCGTACAGCCCCGGCCGCGCCACATCGCCGGAGACGGAGAGGATCTTCGAGCCCGCCGAGACGCGCGTGCCGCGTCGCGCGAACGCCGCGCCGCCCTCAATCGCGACCACAGTCGAAAGCGCCAGCGTCTCGACATTGTCGACCACTGTCGGCTTGCCGAGATAGCCGGCGGTGACGGGGAATGGCGGCCGAATGCGCGGTCGCCCGGGCTTGCCTTCGAGCGACTCGATCAGCGCGCTTTCTTCGCCGCAGATGTAGGCGCCGGCGCCCATGTGGATTTCGATGTCGAAGTCGAACCCCGCGGCGCCGCGGATCGATGGACCAAGCCGCCGCTCGCTTCGCATCTGCTCCAGCTCCGCTTCGAGCCGGTCGCGTAGGTAGAGATACTCGCCGCGCAGATAGAGCAGGCCGCGTGTGGCGCCCGCCGCGTAGCCGGCGATCGCCATGCCCTCAAATATGCGCCCTGCCTGCCTCGTCAGCAGCACGCGATCCTTGAACGTGCCGGGCTCGCCCTCGTCGGCATTGCAGACGATGTATCGTTCGGCGCCCGGAGCGTTGCGCGCGATGTCCCACTTGAGCGCGGTTGGATAGCCGGCGCCGCCGCGGCCGCGCAGATTGGAGCGCTTCATCTCGTCGATGAGGCCTTGTCGACCGCGCTGGATCGCCGCGTCAAGCGCCGCGCCGGGCGTCGGCGGGTCCGCCAGCAGCAGGCCGGGTCGGCGAACATTGTCCTCGATGCGAAAGAATTCGGCTGGCCATTGCGCGATCGGTTGATCGCCGCGGATCAGCTCCGCGATGGCGTCGATCCGGTTGTCATCGAGCCGGTTGATCGCGATGCCGTTGACGAGCAGCGCCGGCCCCTGGTCGCACAACCCCGTGCAGGACGTCAGGTCGACGCTGACCCGCCCGTCCGCCGAGGTCTTGCCGCGCTTCAGTCCGAATTGATCGAGCATGCGCTGCAACAGCGCGAAATTGCCGGCCATGCGGTCGGTGATGTTGTCGGAGAACAGCACGCGGTAGCGGCCACACGGCGCGTCATAAAAGAACGAGTAGAACTTCACGACCGCTTCGACGTCGGTGATCGGGATGCCCAGCCGTTGGGCGATTTCGATATGAGTGTCGCGCGATATCCAGCCGAGTTCGTCCTGCGCCGCGCGCACGATCTGCACGAGATAATGGGGATCGCCGTGATAGCGAGCGACGGCGGCGGCGACCGGACCTTCAGGGCTCATGGACCCCTCGCATATCTGTTTGTGACGAAGCTTTACGCCGAAAAACGTTCGGCAAACCTGACGCGCGTCAATTCGCGCAGCCCATCCTCGCCTTGTTCGATGACGGTTCTTCAGTCGCCGTCGTCGGAGCCGATCAAATCGGGTCGGCGCTCGCGCGTCAAGCGCAGGCTCGTCTGCCGCCGCCAGGCCGCGATCTTGGCGTGATCGCCCGACAGCAGGATCTCGGGAATGGCGTGGCCCTCGAATTCGCGCGGTCTTGTGTATTGCGGATATTCGAGCAGCCCCGCCTCGAAACTCTCGCTGTCGCCGGATTCGATCTTGCCCATTACCCCGGGGATCAGCCGCACGCAGGCGTCGAGGATGGCGAGCGCCGCGACTTCGCCGCCCGACAGGACGTAGTCGCCAATCGACACTTCCATCAGGTTGCGCGTCGCCAGAATGCGCTCGTCGACGCCCTCGAAGCGCGGACATAGGATCACCAACCCAGGCCCCGCCGCCCACTGGCGCGCCAGCGCCTGAGTGAAGGGCGTTCCGCGCGGGCTCATGATGAGACGCGGGCGCGCGTCGTCCGTAGGCGCCGCCGCGTCGAGGGCGGCGGCGAGCACGTCGGCGCGCATCACCATGCCTGGGCCGCCGCCGGCGGGCGTGTCATCAACCGCGCGATGACGGCCAAGCCCGTGCTCGCGGATGTCGAGCGCCTCGCAAGACCAAAGTCCGCGAGCCAGCGCGTCGCCCGCGAGGCTGAAGCCCGAGCGGGCCCGGAAACATTTGCGGAAACAGGGTGAGCAGAGTGGCCGCGAACATCGATCCGTTCTAGCGAAGCAGGCGCTGTTGGGCAAAGTCGCCGGACGCTCGGCGCGCGCGACCCTATTGCCAATTCGCATCCGGGAATGCAGCATTCGCGGCCTCACAAAGCCAATGGTTCAGCCTCGATGGAAACGCCTCTCACGCCGCTCGCCTTCGCCGCCCGCGCCCGCCGCCTCTATGCGCAGCGCGACGCCACCGTGTTTGAGGGCGAACGCCGCTCCTACGAACAATTCCTCGATCGCATCGACCGCTGGTCGACGCGCCTGCAGGCGCTTGGGCGTAAAGCCAGGCGATCGGGTCGCCTATATCGCGCAGAACGTTCCCTCGAATCTGGAGGGCTACTACGCCGTGCCGCAGATCGGCGCGATTCTGGTGCCGATCAACTACCGGCTCGCGGCGTCCGATTTCGTCTACATCCTCAACCATTCCGGCGCGAAGATCGTTTGCGTCGACAAGGATTATGTCGAGGCGATCGAGGCCATCCGCGCCGAGCTTCCGCAGGTCGAGCATTTCGTCGCGCTCGAAAGCTCGCCCGCCGGCTGGCTCGACTACGAGGCCGAGCTTGCCGCGAGCTCGCCGGCTTTCGACGCGGTTCCGATCGACGAGAACGACCTCATCACGATCAACTACACGAGCGGCACGACGGCGCGGCCGAAGGGCGTGATGATCACGCACCGCAACGCCTATCTGAACGTGCTCGGCACGCTCGCCCATTTCCAGATGGGCCCGGCGGACCGCTATCTCTGGACGCTGCCGATGTTCCACGCCAACGGCTGGACGTTCACGTGGCTGGCGACAGCGCGCGGCAGCGCCCACGTCTGCCTGCGCAAGGTCGACCCGTCGGCGATCTTCAAGCTGGTCGGCGAAGAGGGCGTCACGACGCTGTGCGCCGCGCCGACGGTGCTGATCGGCATCGCGAATGCGCCGGAGGCGGCGCGGGCGCCTGCGAAGGGCCGCAAAGTGAGGCTGCTGACGGCGGGCGCGCCGCCCGCCGCGGTCACCATCGACCGCATCGAGAGCGATCTCGGCTGGGAGGTGCTGCACGTCTACGGCATGACCGAGACTTCGCCGCTGATCCTGTTCTGCGAGCCGCTGCCCGAACACGAAAAGCTCTCCGCCCAGCGAGCGCGCCATCGTCAAGGCGAGGCAGGGCGTCGAACTCGTCAGCTCCGGCGAAATCCGCGTGATGGACGAGCACGGCGAGCCGGTTCCGAACGACGGGCAGACGCTCGGCGAGATCTGCGTGCGCGGCAATGTCGTGATGAAGGGCTATTACAAGGACCCCGCCGCGACCGAGGCCGCCTTCAAGGGCGGCTGGATGCACACCGGCGACGCGGCGGTCGTCCATCCCGACGGCTATGTCGAGATCAGGGACCGCTTCAAGGACGTCATCATCTCCGGCGGCGAGAACATCTCGTCGGTCGAGATCGAGGGCGTGCTGCTCGCCCATCCCGCCGTGCAGGAAGTCTCCGTCGTCGGCATGAAGCACGAGCGCTGGGGCGAGGCGCCGCACGCGTTCGTCGTGCTGAAGTCGGGCGCGACGGCGACCGAGGCGGAGCTGCGCCAGTTCGCGCGCGACAACCTCGCCCATTTCAAGGTCCCGCAATGGGTGAGTTTTGTCAGCCGAGCTGCCGAAGACCGCGACCGGCAAGATCCAGAAATTCGTGCTGCGCGGCAAGTCGCCCGGGATCGTCTCGCAGTAGCGCCGGTTCCGAGGAGTCCCTTGTCCCGCAGGCGGGAGAAGGATTTCGTAATCGCCCGCGGCGACCTGGAGGAATGGCGACTTCGTGAGATCGCCGAACGGCGAGGCCGCTAGCTGCGAGTCCGTTCGGCGCGCTGTCGTCGGTAGCGGCGCGAAACGCTGCGGCAAGCGCGTCGAGGGCAGGCGCGTCGATCGAGTTTGCGCGTTTGCCGCGGTCGTATAGGCGAGCGGAGCCTCGTGCGCGGGCTCGGAGCCGTTGCGCAGGCTGGCAAGCATGAACTTTTCGTCGGAACCGGCGGCGCGGGGCCTTGCCGACATAGTCGACCTTTACCCGGGCCACGCCGGAGCTTTTGAAGTCCAGCAGGGTGGCGACGCGCGCGGAGACGTCGATCAGGCGGTTGTGCACGAACGGCCCGCGGTCGTTGACGCGCACCACGATCGAGCGTCCGTTGCGGAGATTGGTGACCCGCGCGTAGCAGGGCATCGGCATCGATCTGTGGGCGGCGGAGATCGAACCCATGTCGAAACGCTCGCCGTCGGCCGTTCGTCCGCCGTGAAAATCGCTGCCGTACCAGGAGGCGAGGCCGATGGCGCTGTAATGGGCGAATGCAGGGTCGACGCCGGAATCAGCGGCCCCGGCGCTTGTCGCGCACATTCCCATCAGCAGCCCCGCCCAGGCCCAGCGCCCCAAATCTTAATCCCCCGTTTACCCCGAGAGACTTTATTGCGGGCCGGCGCCGGGAAAGCAACCCCCCTTAACCCGCCGTTAACGGCAGCGCTTCGGACCCGATCAGCGACCCCGCGACAGTCCGGAAGGCGCGCGCGCAGGTTCTCGATCAGCCAGCGGCCGGCGCGGCCAAGCTGGCGGCCGCGCTCCGTGACGACGTAGACCTGGAAATCGACGACGGGCTCGCCGGCGATCTGCAGACGTTTCAGACGGCCCGCGCGGATATGCGGCTCGACCATGTGCAGCGGCATGTTGCACCAGCCGAAGCCCGCCAGCAGAAAATCCATCCGGGTGGTGAGATCCGCGAACCGCCAGAGCTTGCGGCTGATGATGCCGCCGCGCAGATTGCGGGCATAATCGGTGCGGCCGGTGAGCACGAGTTGAATATGCGGCTCGAGGTCCTCGAATCGCAGCGGTTCCGGCAGGCGCGCGAGCGGGTGGTCGGCCGCGACGACGGGCGCGAAGCGCACCGAAACCAGAAATTCCGCCGAGAGGTCGGGAAAGGGCCCGCCCTGAAGCGGGCACAGCGCCAGGCGCGCCTCCCCGGAGCGCAGCGATTCGACAGCGCCGCCGAGATCCTCGGTGAAGACCGTCACCTGCAGGTCCGGGAAAGTCTCGCGCAACGCGGCCAGCCCTTCGCGCAGCAGCGGCATCGGAAACACGGCGTCGACGGCCAATGTCAGTTCCGGCTCGACGCCTTCGGCGATGCTTTGCGCGCGCGCCTTGACCGCCCTCGCCTGGACGATGAGCGCGCGGCAGTCGGCGACGATCGCGACGCCGGCGTCCGTCAGCACGGGAGTCTTTGCCGAGCGGTCGAACAAGGCGACGCCCAGCGCTGTCTCCAGGGTCTGGATCGCCTGGCTGATCGCCGATTGCACGCGGCCAAGCTTTCGCGCGGCGGCCGAAAAACTGCCGGCATCGGCCACGGCAATCAGGACTCGCATCTGGTCCAGGGTCAGCGGATCGATCATCCATCACCTCCACCGATACATTCTCGCACAATTTTGCCAATTGCAATGATGTTCACGCCGGCGCATATCACGTTCACCGCAAACTAATCAGCGAGTACTGAGCGATGACCGTGCATTCCCCCGATCGCAAGACCATTGGCGAAGCCGCGCTCGCGCAGCTGTTCACCGAAGCCCGCACCCACAACGTGTTCCTCGACAAGCCCGTGCCGCAGGCGCTGCTGAAGGAAGCCGTCGACCTCGCCAAGATGGGGCCGACCAGCGCCAACCAGTCGCCGGCTCGGCATCGTGTTCCTCACCACGCCGGAAGCCAAGGCCCGGCTCGTCCCGCTGATGATGCCCGGCAACCAGGAAAAGACCGGCAAGGCTCCGGTGGTCGCGATCGTCGGCTACGACGAGAAATTCTGGGAGCATCTCGGCTTCCTGATGCCGCACGCCGATGTGAAAGGCTGGTTCTCGGGCAATGAGGCGTTCGCTTCGCGCAGCGCTTTCCAGAACGGCACGCTGCAGGTCGCCTATCTGATCCTTGCGCTGCGCGCAGTCGGCCTCGACACCGGACCGATGTCCGGCTTCGACAACGCCAAGGTCGACGCGGAATTCTTCCCCGGCACGCACGTTAAGTCGAACGTGATCATCAACATCGGCTTCGGCGACAACGAAAAGCTGTTCCCGCGCAGCCCGCGGTTCGACTTCGACCAGATCGCCAAGTTCGTCTGATTTTCGAAACGCATGCAGGGCCGGGCCGATATGGCCCGGCCCTTTCTTTTCAGCTCAGTGAGGCTCTCCTATGACTCTTTCGCAACGCGCGCGTTCGCTCACGCCCTTCGCGCTTTCCGTGCTTCGCATCATGGCCGGACTGTCGTTCCTCGAGCACGGCACCGGCAAGCTTCTCGGCTTCCCGCGCGGGCTTGCCGTTCGTCGACCAGATGCCGACGGGGCTGCTGTATTTCACCGGCACGATCGAATTGATCGGCGGCGCGCTGCTCGTGCTCGGCCTCTTTACGCGCCCGGTCGCCTTCGTCCTGTCGGGCTTCATGGCCGCCGCGTTCTTCATGGCCCATTTCCCGACCAGCGTATTTCCGGCGCTCAACGGCGGCGAACCGGCGCTGCTTTACTGCTTCGTCTTCCTGTTCATCGCCGCCGCCGGTCCCGGCGCCTGGGCGGTCACCCGAGACGAGCAGCCCGCACTCGCGTGATGCGACCCTTCTCCCGTTAACGGGAGAAGGTGGCGCGAAGCGCCGGATGAGGGCTGATTTCAGACGCTTACGTGAGCGGAAGGCCCCTCACCCCAGCCCTCTCCCGCGAGCGGGAGAGGGAGCTCACTCCTCCAGCGCCGTCATCAGCTCGCGAAAATCTGCCGGCGGCGCGCTCTCGAAGCGCAGCGGCTCGCCGGTGACCGGATGGTCGAAGCCTAGCACCGCCGCGTGCAGGGCCTGCCGGTCGAACGCCGCCAAGCGCCTCGCGGGCCTTTTCGGGCAGCAGGTTGGCCTTGGTCTTGAACCCCGAGCCGTAGACCCCGTCGCCGAGCAGCGGGTGGCCGATATGGGCCATGTGGACGCGGATCTGATGGGTGCGACCCGTCTCCAGCCGGCAGGCGACCAGCGATGCGGCGGCAAACGCCTGCTCGACGCTCCAGTGGGTGATCGCAAAGCGGCCCTTCTTTTCGTCGACGACCGCCATCTTCTCGCGATGGTGCGGATGCCGGCCGAGCGCCGCTTCGACCACGCCGGTCGGATAGTCGAAGACGCCCCAGCATAGCGCCAGATATTCCCGCTCCAGCGAGCCGGTGCGGCCGTGGTCGGCGAAGGCGTCCGCCAGGCCCCGGTGCGCCTCGTCGGTCTTGGCGACCACCAGCAATCCAGACGTGTCCTTGTCGAGCCGGTGCACGATGCCGGGCCGGCGAACGCCGCCAATGCCCGACAGGCTCGCGCCGCAATGGCGGATCAGCGCCTGCACCAGCGTGCCGGTCGCATGTCCCGGCGCCGGATGGACGACGAGGCCCGCGGGCTTGTCGATGACGATCAGCGCATCGTCCTCGTAGACGACGTCGAGCGGAATATCCTCGCCTTCCAGCGGCGAGTCCTCGGGCGGCGGCGGGACGACTTCGACCTCGGCGCCCGCCTGCACTTTGCGCGCCGGATCCTTCACGATCGCGCCGGCAACCGTGACGTCGCCGGCTTCGATCAGCGCCTTCAGCCGCGTGCGCGACAGGTTGTGGCCGCCCGCTTCCGCGGCGGCGCTCAGATAGCGGTCGAGCCGCTCGCCCGACGCTTCCGGCGCGACGACAAAGGAGAGCTGGGTCAAGCGCCTTCGCTCCGCCGTCGTTTCCGCGGCGCGGCGTCGGCGGCGGGCGGCGGTGACGCGAGCGGCCCCAGCGAGGCGATGACGGCCGCGGCGTCGGGGCGCGCGCCCCTGGCGTGGGCGTCGAGCGCATCGCGCATCGCGCGCACATGGGCCGCCGAATTGCCGCAGCAGCCGCCGATGATGCGGGCGCCGGCGTCGACGGCGAGCGCAGCGTACTGGCCCATCAATTCCGGCGAGCCGGAATAGTGGATGTGCGCGCCATGCCATTGCGGGACGCCGGCGTTGGCCTTCGCGATCACGACGAGATCCGGCCGCGCTTCGGTCACCCCGAGCACGGAAACCAGGAGATCGGAGGCGCCGACGCCGCAATTGGCGCCGATCGCCAGCGGCGGCGTCGGCAGCGCGTCGAACACCGCGGCGAAATCGGCCGGGCGTGAGGCCCATCATCGTGCGCCCGGCGGTGTCGAAGCTCGCCGTCACCGTATAGGGCATGCCGACCTGAATCGCGGCGCGCGCGGCGGCGCGCATCTCCTCGGGCGCCGACATGGTCTCGATCCAGGCCACGTCCGCCCCGCCTTCCTTCAGTCCCTCGATCTGCTCGACGAAGATTTCGACGGCGTCATCTTCGGTCAGCGGTCCGAGGGGGGCCAGCAGATCGCCGGTCGGCCCGACCGAGCCGGCGACGACGACCGGACGGCCGGCGCCATCGGCGACTTCGCGCGCGATCCCGGCGGCAAGCCGCGCCAGCTCGCGGGTCCTTTCCTCGAGCCCGTGCAACGCGAGGCGGCGGCGATTGGCGCCGAACGTGTTCGTCAGGATGATGTCGGAGCCGGCGTCGACGAACGCCTGATGGAGCGCCCGGATGCGCTCGGGGTGGGTCGCGTTCCAGGTCTCCGGGCTTTCGCCCGCGGCGAGGCCGGCCTCGAACAGATTTGTGCCGGTGGCCCCATCGGCGAGCAGGGGGCGCCCCTCGGCAAGCAACTTGGCCAGCATAGGCATGATCTTTCCGCTAATTCTTCGAGCGCGTGCTGTAGGGCGGGCGCCTGTCCGCCGCAATGCAAAAGATCGGGGCGAACGACGGCGGTTCAAGGCAGGCCTTTCCAATTTGCTGCGGCAGATTATTGTCGCGGCCGAACACATCGGGGGAGAGACGCATGGCGGGCGGCGGTTACGAAGGGGCGACGTTTCTCGGCCTCGACATCGGCACCTCCTCGGTGAAGGCGCTGCTCGTCGACGCCGACCAGCGCGTGCTCGGCGAGGCGAGCGCGGGGCTGGAAGTGTCGCGGCCGCATCCGCTCTGGAGCGAGCAGAGCGCCGGACGATTGGTTCGAGGGCGTCGAAGCCGCCGTCGCGGCGATCCGCCGCCACGCGCCGCAGGCGTTCGCCGCGCTCGCCGGCATCGGCCTTTCCGGCCAGATGCATGGCGCGACCTTTCTCGACGGCCAGCGACAAGCCGCTGCGGCCGGCGATCCTGTGGAACGACGGGCGCTCGTTCGCGGAATGCGTCGAACTCGAGCGGCGCGTGCCGGATTTCCTCAAGAAAGCCGGCAATCTCGCCATGCCCGGCTTCACCGTCGCCGAAGGCGATGTGGGTCGCGAAGCACGAGCCGGAAGTGTTCGCCGCGACCCGGCGCATCCTGCTGCCGAAGGATTATGTGCGGCTGCGACTGTCGGGCGAGGCGGTGTCGGAAATGTCGGACGCGGCGGGCACGCTGTGGCTCGACATCGGCAAGCGCGGCCTGGAGCGAGGAACTGCTCGCCGCCAGCGGGCCTGAAGCTTTCGCACATGCCGGGGCTCGTCGAAGGTTCTGAAGTCTCCGCCTATCTCTCGCACGAGCTCGCCTCGGCTTGGGGCCTTGCGGGGCGCAAAATCCCGATCGCGGGCGGCGGCGGCGACAATGCGGCGTCGGCGGTCGGCGTCGGCGCGGTCGATCCGGGCGAGGGCTTCGTCTCGCTCGGCACGTCCGGCGTCATCTTCTCGGTCACCGACAACTACGTGAGCCTGCCCGAGCGCACGCTGCACGCCTTCTGCCACGCGCTGCCGGGCCGCTGGCACGGCATGTCGGTCATGCTCGCCGCGGCTTCGTCGCTGAGCTGGGCGGCGGAGCTGATCGGCCGCGGCGACGATATCGGCGCGATCATCGACGGCGCCGAAGTTTTTGCGCGCTCGGCCGACGCGGTCGCCTCGGCGCCGGTCTTCCTGCCCTATCTCAGCGGCGAGCGCACGCCGCACAATGACGCGCAGGCGACCGGCCTGTTCGCGGGGCTGCGCGCCGCGCATGGCCAGGACGCGCTGATCTATGCCGTGCTGGAGGGCGTCGCGTTCTCGTTCGCGGACGGCACGGACGTGCTGGCGGAAGCCGGCGCGCGCCCGTTGACGCCGCTGCTCGTCGGCGGCGGCGCGCGCTCGGGCTTCTGGGGCCAGCTCATCTCGGACGCGACCGGGCCTGACGATCGACGTCGCGCGCGGGCGCGGAGGCCGGCGCGGCGCTCGGCGCCGCCCGGCTCGGCATGCTGGCGGCGGGCGCTGGCGACATCAAGACGGTCTGCGCGCGGCCGGCGACGCAGCGCCAGTTCAGCCCTCGCACGCGAACGCGCCGCGGCGCTTGCGCCCCGGCTGCGACGTTATCGCGCACTCTACGGAGCCGAAAAAGCGGCGCGCTGAAGCGCCGCGGATTGTAGGCCACCGAACCTGCCGCGCGTATGCGACTTAACCCTTCCTTGAACGCGGCGTCCCTATGGTGCGCGCCAGTGTTCGCGTAAGGAGTTGGGTCATGGAGTTCCTGCACAAGGCTCGTGGCCGTCGACGTCGGCTACTGCGCTCGCGAATTTCAGCGCCGGGCGGTCCCTACGGCATCCCCTCGCTGGTCTGCACGCTGCTGTTCGCCTGGGGCGTTGTTCGCCTGGCGGCGCCGTCAGCGCGGCCGGCAGGCGGAACTGCAGCTGTTCCTGCGCTCGCTGTTCCCGCGCAAGATCCTGTGCTGCACCGCTCGACCCTCGTGGACATCCGGCTGTGGATCCTCAACATCGCGTGCTCGGCGTCGCCTATACGTGGCTTGCCGTCAGCGGCCTTGCGGTGCGCGACGGGACGGTCGGCGCGCTGACCCGCGCTGTTCGGCGAACATGCGCCGACGCTCGTGGCCCTGGCGGCTCGTGATGGCGCATCACCACGCTGGCCGCGCTGCTCGCCTATGAGCTTGCCTACTGGTTCGGCCATTACCTGTTCCACCGCTTCGAGTTCCTGTGGGAGTTCCACAAGGTGCATCATTCGGCGGAGGTGATGACGACGCTGACCGAACTGCGCCAGCACCCGGTCGAAATCCTCGCTTTCGTCAATCTCATCGGCGGTCTCACGGGCGTGACGCTCGGCGTGCTGACCTACGTTTTCGGGCCCGGCGCGCATGCGTTCACGCTGCTCAACGCCAATATCGCGCTGATGCTGTTCCTGATGACCTGGGGACATCTGCGCCACAGCCACATCTGGCTGAGTTTCACGGGACTTGCCGGGCCGGCTGTTCCAGAGCCCGGCGCACCATCAGATCCATCACTCGACCAGGCCCGAGCATTTCAACAAGAACCTCGGCTTTGCGCTGGCGGTCTGGGACTGGGCTGTTCGGCACGCTCTACATCCCCGCCAAGGAGCCGGAGGGCGTCACGTTCGGCGTCGGCGAGACGCATGGCGACTACGACACGGTGCTGCGGACGTTCGTCAGGCCGTTCGTCCATTCGGCCGAACAGCTCGCGCCGCACGGCCGGCGGCGAAGGACGACGCCGGCGTCCGTAGCCGCGGTCGCCGACCGCGGCCGGCCGACGTGCAAGCTTCTGCGGAAGCGGTCGCGCCGCGGCTACAGACGCAAAAATTGTATACGCTTGCCGTGGCGTTCCGCGCGGGATGGGCTTACACCGCACGCGCCGGGGAGCCTCGATGTCGAACGCCATGACCCTGCGGCGGCGCGGGTTCCTGCTCGTGTTCGTCGCGACCTTTCTGTGGAGCCTCGCCGGCCTGTTCGCGCGCATGGTCCCCCACCTCGATATCGGCGCGGTGCTGTGTCGGCCGCGCCGCGTTCGGCGGCGGATGCGGTCTGATCGTCGCGTTTCACGATTGGCGTCACGCCCGGCTGAAGCTGCGGCGCGCTGGCGACCCCGATGGCGCCGCTCGTCATTCTGCTCTCCTCGACGGCGATCTCCGCCTATGTCGCGGCCGTGATGACGACGACGGTCGCCGACGTGCTGGTGATCTACGCGACGCTGCCCTTCTTCGCGGCGGGCCTGGCTTACGTCGTGTCCGGCGAGCGCTCCTCGAAGCGCACGATGATCGCCGCGAGCATCGCCATGGTCGGCATCGTCATCATGGTGGTCGGCGGCCTTGGCCACGGGCGGCTGCTGGGGCAGGCCTATTCGCTTCTTGATGACGGTCGACGTTCGCGCTGCTGGTCGTGCTGCAGCGGCGCGATCCCGATCTGCCGGTCGCGCCGATCAACGCGGTGGCGGCGCTGGTCGCTGCCGGCTTCGGCTTTGCGATCGCCGGGCACGTCCAGGTCTCCTGGTACGACGTCGGCGTGCTCGCCGTGTTCGGGATCACCACGATCACCATCGCGTTCGCGATGTTCATGGAAGGCGCCAAGCACGTGCCGCCGGCGGAGGCCTCGCTGATCGCGATGCTCGATGTGGTGATGGGGCCGCTCTGGGTGCTGCTCGCGTTCGGCGAGCGCCCGGATCTGGCGACGCTGATCGGCGGCGGCATCGTGCTCGCCGCGGCGGTCTGGCGGCTGGCGCCGGAAATCGAGACGGCCAACGGAGTTCTTCGCGCCTCCCGGTCCAACTCTATAGTCGGCGGCGGCGACAGAACCCCAGTTCGAAAAAGGGTGCAGGGATGGTCAAGGAGAAATTCGCGCTGGTGACAGGCGGCGGCGCCGGCATCGGCAAGGCCTCGGCGTTGGCGCTCGCGCGCGCCGGCTGGCGGGTGGCGGTCACGGGACGGCGGCTGGAGCCGTTGCAGGCGACAGCGAAGGAGATCGAAGCGCTCGGCGGCCACGCGCTCGCCGTGACCTGCGACGTCGGCGATCCCGACACAGGTCAACGCAGCTTGTTCGCGGAAATCGAGCGCGCGTTCGGCCGGCTCGACCTGCTGTTCAACAACGCCGGCGTCAACGCGCCGAGGGTCCCGCTCGACGAACTCACCTACGAGCAGTGGAAGGCGGTGGTCGACGCCAACCTCAACGGCGCCTTCCTCTGCGCGCAGGGCGCCATGCGGCTGATGAAGAAGCAGACGCCGCAGGGCGGCCGCATCATCAACAACGGCTCCATCTCGGCGACGACGCCGCGCCCGCACAGCGCGCCCTATACCTCGACCAAGCACGCCATTACCGGCCTCACCAAATCGATCGCGCTCGACGGGCGGGCGTTCGATATCGCCTGCGGCCAGATCGACATTGGCAACGCGGCGACCGAGCTGGCGCGCGAGCAGATGACCGGGCGCCCTGCAGGCGGACGGCCGCATCGCGATCGAGGCGACGATGCCGACCTCCGAGGTCGGCGACGCCATCGTGCACATGGCGAATCTGCCGCTTTCGACCAACATTCTCACCATGACGATCATGGCGACGAAGATGCCGTTTGTCGGTCGAGGTTAGTCGCCGCCGACATATGGGGTGGACCTCGTGCGCCGCTTGCCCGCTAGGCGTTCTGTACCTATACGGGCGTTAGGCAGGCATCGACGGTCCGGCACGAAAGGGGCGGGACTCGGGGCGCCCTTCCAAGAGAAACTGGTTTAGCTGAGGACCATTATTGATGCGCGCGCCGGGCGGACCGCGTCTGTTGCTGCGGCGGCTCCGCGAAGTCATGGCGGAGCCGATCAGCGCACAGGCGCGTCTGGACCGCATCGTTGTCCTGATCGCCTCCAACATGGTTGCCGAAGTTTGCTCGCTCTATGTGACGCGCGCCGACGGCCCCCTCGAGTTGTTCGCGACCGAAGGCCTCAATCGCCAGGCCGTGCATCTGACGACCATGCGACCCGACGAGGGCCTCGTCGGCCTGATTGCGCGCACCGCAGAAGCGATCGCGATCTCCGACGCGCAGAACCATCCGTCATTCTCTTACAAGCCGGAAACCGGCGAAGAAATCTATCAGTCGTTTCTCGGCGTGCCCGTGCTGCGCGGCGGCGCGACGCTCGGCGTGCTCGTCGTGCAGAACCGGGCGCGGCGCACCTATTCGGAAGAAGAGATCGAAGCGCTGCAGACGACGGCGATGCTGCTCGCCGAGATGATTGCTTCCGGCGAATTGCAGGCGGTCGCCGGTCAGCCGGCGCCGATCGCGATCCGCCGCGCGCTTGCGATCCGGGGCCAGCCGATCGCCGAAGGCCTCGGCCTCGGCCATGCCGTGCTGCATCAACCACGCGTCGTCGTGTCGAAGATCGTCGCCGACGACGTCAATTCGGAATTGCAGCGGCTGGAGACGGCGATCGAGGCGATGCGCGCTTCGGTCGACGAGATGATCGACCGCACCGACGACGGCGAGCCCGGCGAACATCGCGACGTGCTGGAAGCGTTCCGCATGATCGCGCATGATCGCGGCTGGCTGAGGCGATTGCGCGAGGCGGTTGGCAGCGGCCTGACGGCCGAGGCGGCGGTCGAGAAGGTGCAGAACGACGCGCGCGCCAAGCTGCAGCGCCAGACCGATCCCTATCTGCGCGACCGCCTGCACGACCTCACCGACATCGCCAATCGCCTGCTGCATCAGCTCGCCGGCCAGAGCCTGGTGCTGCTGCCGAGCGAATTGCCGGAGAACGCGATTCTGGTCGCGCGCTCGATGAGCCCGGCCGCGCTGCTCGACTACGACCGATCTCGGCTGCGCGGCCTCGTGCTCGAGGAGGCGGGCGCCGCTTCGCATATCGCGATCGTCGCGCGCGCGCTCGGCATTCCCGCCGTCAGCGACATTCAGGACATTTCCGAGATCGTCGAGCAGGGCGATCCGATCATCGTCGACGGCGTCACCGGCGAAGTTCACCTTCGGCCGCCGCCCGACGTCGAGGCCTCCTATGCGGAAAAGGCGCGGCTGCGCGCGCGCCGGCAGGACCAGTACCGGGCGTTGCGCGAGGTCGAGCCGCTCACGCTCGACGGCGTCCGCGTCGGCCTGCACATGAACGCGGGCTTGCTGATCGACATGCCGCATCTCGACGAGACGGGCGCTGATTCGGTCGGCCTGTTCCGAACCGAGCTGCAGTTCATGCTCGCGCTGCGCTTTCCGCGCCTCGAGGACCAGGTGCATCTCTACTCGCGCGTGCTCGACGCAGCGGGCGAAAAGCCCGTCACCTTCCGGACGCTCGACATCGGCGGCGACAAGGTGCTGCCGTACATGAAGGGCCTGGAAGAAGAGAACCCGGCGCTCGGCTGGCGCGCGGTGCGGATCGCGCTCGACCGTCCGGCGCTGCTGCGCCTGCAGTTGCGCGCCATGCTGCGCGCTGCGGCGGGGCGCGACCTGCGCGTGATGCTGCCGATGGTTTCGACGGTCGCCGAGTTCATTGCCGGGCGCGCGCTGCTCGATCGCGAGATCGCGTTCGTCAAGCAGATCGGCCGCACGATGCCGACCTCGATCAAGCTCGGCGTGATGATCGAAGTGCCCTCGCTGCTCTGGCAGCTCGACGAGATTTCTCGCCACGCGGACTTCCTGTCGGTCGGCTCCAATGACCTGATGCAGTATATTTTTGCCGCCGACCGCGACAACAAGCGCGTCTCGAACCGCTTCGACGTGCTCTCTGCCGGGTTTTTGCGCGCGCTCCGCACGATCGCTGAGGCCGGCGAGCGCACCGGCGCGCCGGTCGCGCTGTGCGGCGAGATCGGCGGCCGGCCGCTCGAAGCGATGGCGCTGATCGCGCTCGGCTTCCGCAACCTCTCGATGTCGGCCGCGTCGATCGGCCCGATCAAGGCGATGACGCTGTCGATGAATGTCTGCGAGATCCGCACCGCGCTCGACGCGTTGCTTGCCGATGGGTCCGCCGATCACGCCAGCCTGCGCGAGCCGCTGCTGAAACTCGCGGAGGATCAGGGCGTGCGTTTGTAGCGGGCCTTCATCCATCGTCCGCCGCCCGATATTTCTTCTCGCCGTGTTGGCCCCATGTCCGTCGATTCCAATCTCGATCTCATTCTGCGGCGCTACGAGGAGCTCGGCGCGCGCCTCAGCGAAGGCGTGTCAGGCGCCGACTACGCGCAGGTGTCGCGCGAATATGCGGATCTCGAGTCGATCGCGGCTTCGATCCGCGCCTTGCGCGACAAGCAGCGGGAGCGCGCCGACCTCGCCGCGATGCTCGCCGATCCCGCGCTCGACGACGACATGCGCGCGATGGCCGCGGAGGAGCTGCCGGCTGCAGACAAGGAGATTGAGGAGCTCACTCAATCGATCCGAATCTCGCTGCTGCCCAAGGACGCCGCCGACGAAGGCAACGTGATTCTCGAGGTGCGCGCCGGCACGGGAGGCGACGAGGCGGCGCTGTTCGCCGGCGACCTGTTCCGCATGTACGTCAAATACGCGGAGTCCAAGAACTGGAAGGTCGACGTGCTGTCGTCGAGCGAAGGGACGGCCGGCGGCTATAAGGAAATCATCGCCGAGATCGAAGGCCGCGGCGCGTTCGCGCGCTTCAAATTCGAGAGCGGCGTGCACCGCGTGCAGCGCGTCCCGACGACGGAGACGCAGGGGCGCATCCACACCTCCGCGGCGACGGTCGCCGTCATGCCGGTCGCGCAGGAGGTCGATTTCGAGATCAACGAAGCGGACCTCAAGATCGACACGATGCGGTCCAGCGGCGCCGGCGGCCAGCACGTCAACAAGACCGAATCGGCGATCCGCATCACCCATCTGCCGACCGGCGTCGTCGTCGCGATGCAGGAGGAGCGCTCGCAGCACCGCAACCGCGCCAAGGCGATGGCGCTGCTGCGCTCCCGCATCCTCGACGCCAAGCAGCAGAGGGCGAACGACGAGCGCGCCGAAGAGCGCCGCACGCAGGTCGGCACCGGCGACCGCTCGCAGCGCATCCGCACCTACAATTTTCCGCAAGGCAGGCTGACTGACCATCGCGTCAACCTGACCCTCTATTCGCTCGACCGGATCATCGAAGGGGAGGGGCTCGACGCCATCATCGATGCTCTGACCGCCGAGCGTCAGGCGCAACTGCTCGCCGAGCAGGCGGCGAGCGGATGAGCAAACATTCCCGGCATGGGCCGCAGGGCGCGTCGCTCGCCTTCGTGCGCCTGCCGCCGTTCGGCCCGGGACAGTCGATTGGCCTGCTTGGCGGCTCGTTCAACCCGCCGCACGAGGGGCATCGGCTGGTCTCCGAGCTGGCTTTGCGGCGACTGGGGCTCGACCATGTCTGGTGGCTCGCAACGCCCGGCAATCCGCTGAAATCGCACGCCGAGCTCGGCGAACTGAGGACGCGGCTGGAGGCGTCGCGCGTGCTGGCGCGAAATCCCCGCGTCTTTGTCAGCGGGTTGGAGGCGGAGATCGGTTCGCGCTTCACCTACGACACTTTGCGCTGGCTGAAGCGGCGCGCGCCGACCGCGCGATTCGTCTGGATCATGGGCGCCGACAATCTCGTCCAGTTCCATCGCTGGCGCCACTGGCGAGAGATTGCCGCGCTGGTTCCGATCGTGGTCATCGATCGGCCGGGCTCGACGTTGCGCGCCGCGTCGAGCCGCGCCGCGCTGGCTCTGGCGCGGTGGCGTCGGCCCGAGCGGGACGCGCGCCGGTTCGCGAGCCTGCAGGCGCCAGCGCTGCTGTTCCTGCACGGGCCGCGCTCGGAGATGTCGTCGACGGCGCTCCGGAAGGCGATGCACAATGAGGCGGCGCCCCCTCCCTAGCCCTCCCCCAAGAAGGGGGAGGGGACCGGAAACAGGCGGTTCTTCTCCCTCGCCCTTCTTGGGGGCGGGCGGGGAGGGGGCGCCGCCGCTTCCGCCCAATTTCTATGCGAAATCGTCTTGAAATCTTGATCTTTGCGGCTCATCTTGGAATCAGCCGGTCGCTTCGGCCGGCGCCTTTCAAGAAGGATGCGCCGCTGACACTAGCCCACGAGTCCCTCCGGGAAACGAACAAGGTCTCCCGCCGCCGCCGTCTCGTCGTTCCGCTCGCCGCCGAGCCCCCTGAACCTGCAGAGGATGGGCCGCTCGTGAAGACAGTCTTCGCCAGCCTCGAAGATTCGAAGGCCGAAGACATCGTCAAAATCGATCTGACGGGCAAGACATCCCTCGCCGACACCATGCTGATCGCCACCGGACGCTCCAACGTCCACGTCGGCGCGATCGCCGATCGCGTAGCGCGGGCGTGCCGGGAGTCCGGCCGACCGGCGCCGCGCGTCGAGGGTCAGCCGTGGTGCGACTGGGTGCTGATCGATATGGGCGACGCGATCGTCCACATCTTCCGGCCGGAGGTGAGGCAGTTCTACAATCTCGAGAAATTGTGGAGCGCGGACCGTCCCGGCGAGCAACGGGCGAGCTGAGGGAGATTGCGGCTCGTCATCCTCGCCGTAGGTCGCATGAAGGCGGGGCCCGAGCGCGAGCTCCTGGAGCGCTACGTCAAGCGAATCGCCGGCATCGCGCCGGCGCTGGGACTCGCGCCCGTCGAGTGGCGCGAGTTTGATGAAAGCCGGGCGCGCCAGACCGAGGCGCGCCGCGCCGACGAAGCGAGGACCTTGCTCGCCGCTGTTCCCAAGGGCGCGACGCTGGTTGCGCTCGACGAGCGCGGCCGATCGCCGGGCAGCGAGACGTTCGCCGCCGAAATCGCCAAATGGCGCGACGGCTCTGTTCCTGCGCTGGCGTTTGTCATTGGCGGCCCCGACGGCCTCGACGAAAGCGTGAGGGGCGCGGCGCGGATGCTTGTCTGTTTCGGCGCGATGACGTGGCCGCATCAGCTGGCGCGCGTCATGCTGGCGGAGCAGATTTACCGCGCCTGCTCCATTCTTTCCGGGCATCCCTACCACCGCGAATAACGGCTTCGTTTCCGCCACAAAAGCGCACGCGCCGGCCGCGTTGTCGTCGGAATCGTGCGATTAATGGCGCCATGACGATTCGGGCGACCAGCATGCGGGCCTGTCGCGCAGCGCTAGCCGCTGCGTCGATGGCAGCCTGCCTGCCAGCGCTGGCCGAAACCCCCGCGCCGGATTCCAAAGCCGCGAAAGAAACGGAACTCCGAGGCGTCGAGGACACGCTGAAAGCGTCCGAAGAACAACGCCGCAAGATTGAGGCCGACGTCGAAGCGCTGAAAGTCGATCACGCGCGGCTCAACGCCGCCCTGATCGAGACGACGATGAAAGTTCAGGCGACGGAGGCGCAGCGCGCCGACGCGCAGGCAAAACTCGCCGATCTCAGTCAGCACGCCGCCGATCTCAGCAAATCTCTGGAGGCGCGGCAGGACGATATTGCCGCCGCGCTTGGCGCGCTGGAGCGCCTAGGCTCCAATCCGCCGCCGGCGATCCTCGTCAAGCCGGCCGAAATGGTCGGCGCCGTTCGCGCCGCGATGCTGTTCAGCGCGGCGGTTCCCGATCTTCGCACCGAGATAGAAACGGCCACCCGTGACCTCGATTCGCTCGATGCGATGCGGACGAACATCAGCAAGCAACGCGACGATCTGGCGCGCAGCGCCGAAGGGCTCGCGGTCGACGAGACCCGGCTCACCGAATTGATCACCGCGCGCCAGCAATCGCTGAACGAAGCGCAGGGCGCGCTCGACGCAGAGCGCAAGCGGGCGACCGATCTCGCGAATCAGGCTCTCACGCTCAAAGATTTGATCGCCCGGATGGAGGCGCAAATCCCGGCCGCAAAGGCCGCCGCCGCAGGCCGCGGCGGCGGCGGAGGGCGCCCCGGTCGGCCTCAGGGGCGATGCGAACCGTTTGAAACCGTCGATCGCGTTCGTCGATACGAAGGGCACTCTGCCGTTGCCGGTCGCCGGCCAGATCCTGAAAAGCTTTGGAGATACGGACAATTACGGAGATGCGGAGAAGGGCGTCTCGATTGCGGCGCCGCCGAAAGCGACAGTGTCGACGCCGATCGACGGCTGGGTGGTCTATGCCGGACCCTATCGCAGTTACGGACAACTCTTGATCCTCAACGCCGGCGGGGGCTACTATCTGGTGCTGGCCGGCATGGAGAAGTCGAACGTGTCGGTCGGGCAGTTCGTCCTCGCGGGCGAAGCCGTCGCCGTCATGGGCGACGGCGCGACGAGAACAGCGGCGGCGGCCGCTATTGGCGCCGCTCAGCCGGTTCTCTATATCGAATTGCGAAAAAACGAAACTGCGATCGATCCCGGGCCGTGGTGGGCGAAGACGAATAACGAAAAGGCGCGCGGATGATTCGCAAGGTTTCTTATCTGGCCATGGGCGCGGCGCTCGGCGCCGCGGCCGCCGTGGGCGCTCCGTTCGCCGCTTCAGGTTATCGCTCCCAGCGCCTATGCAGCGGCCGCGGACACCTATCGCCAGCTCAACCTGTTCGGCGACGTGTTCGAGAAGATCCGCACCGACTACGTCGAGAAGCCCGACGAGGCGAAGCTGATCGAGGCCGCCATCAACGGCATGCTGACCTCGCTCGATCCGCATTCGAGCTACATGGACGCCAAGAGCCTACGGCGACATGCAGGTGCAGACCAAGGGCGAGTTCGGCGGCCTCGGCATCGAGGTCACGCGAGGAGGACGGCGCGATCAAGGTCGTCACGCCGATCGACGACACGCCCGCCTCCAAGGCCGGCATCCTGTCCGGCGACATCATCATCGGCATCGACGGCGACACCGTCCAGGGCCTGACGCTCGACCAGGCCGTCGACAAGATGCGCGGCCCGGTCAATTCGCCGGTCACGCTGAAGATCCTGCGCAAGGGCCAGCAAGGACGCGCATCGACTTCAAGCTCGTCCGCGACGTCATCAAGATCCAGTCGGTGCGCTCGCATGTCGAGGGCGGCGACATCGGCTACATCCGCATCACCCAGTTCAACGAGCAGACCTCCGACGGCCTCAAGCGCCGCGATGGAGAAGTTCCAGACGGACATGCCCGGCGACAAGCTCAAGGGCTACATCCTCGATCTGCGCAACAATCCGGGCGGCCTGCTCGACCAGTCGATCGAGGTCGTCAACGCCTTCATCGACCGCGGCGAGATCGTCTCGACGCGCGGCCGCAATCGCCGACGAGACGCAGCGCTACAACGCCCGGCCCGGCGGCGACCTGTCGCAGGGCAAGCCGGTCGTCGTGCTGATCAACGGCGGCTCGGCCTCGGCCTCGGAAATCGTCGCCGGCGCGCTGCAGGATCACAAGCGCGCGACGATCATCGGCACGCGCTCGTTCGGCAAGGGCTCCGTGCAGACCATCATCCCGCTCGGCGAGAACGGCGCGCTTCGGCTGACCACGGCGCGCTATTACACGCCGTCGGGCCGCTCCATCCAGGCCAAGGGCATCGAGCCCGACATCCAGATTCTCGAGGACGTGCCGGACGATCTGAAGGGCAAGGACGACACCAAGGGCGAAGCCTCGCTGAAGGGCCATCTGAAGAACGGCGACGACGAGAAGACGGGCTCGCAGGCCTATGTGCCGCCCGATCCGACGAAGGACAAGCAGCTTGATCGCCGCCGTCGATCTGCTGCATGGCGTCAAGCGCGCCGATCTGACGCCGACCGACGCCGCGAAAGCTTCGCCGGCGCCTGCGGCTTCGCCGACGCCCGAGACCAAGCCCAACTGAAGCTGACAAAGGAAATCGCGCGATGAGGCGCTCGGGCTACATTGCCGCCGGGACGCTGCTGGAACTCGTGGCCGGCGTCGCCGTCGACGTCGCGCCCGCCGCGGTGTCGACATCGACCGAAAAAGGACTCGCGCTGTACAAGCTCGTGTTCGAGAAGGCGCGCGACAACGATTTCTACGTCGATCAGCCCGACGAAACGCAAATGACCGAGGCGGCCATCAACGGCATGCTCGCCTCGCTCGATCCGCACTCGAACTATCTCGACCCGAAGCAGCTCGGCGAATTCCAGACCACGATGAAGGGCGAGGAATTCGGCGGCCTAGGCCTCGAAGTCATGCAGGAAAGCGACCTCATCAAGGTTGTCAGCCCGATCGACGACACGCCGGCCGCCCGCATCGGCCTGATGTCCAACGACGTGATCGTCAAGATCGACGATACGCCGGTCGAGGGCCTCTCGCTGAAGGAAGCGGTCGACCGGATGCGCGGTCCCGCGAAAAGCTCGGTCAAGCTGACCGTCGAGCGCGGCGCCGACAAGGAGACGAAAGTCTTCACGATCGTGCGCGAGATCATCCACGTGCAGCCGGTGCGCTCGCACGTCGAAAGCGGCGACATCGGCTATATCCGCATCACGCAGTTCAATCAGCAGACTTTTGACGCGATGAAGGCGGCGATCGCCAAGTTCAAGACTTCGCCCGGGACAGACAAGCTGAAGGGCTACATCCTCGATCTGCGCAACAACCCCGGCGGCCTGCTGACGCAGTCGATCGAGGTCGTCAACGCGTTCGTCGATCACGGCGACATCGTTTCGACCCGCGGCCGCTATCCCGATCAGAGCCAGTCGTTCATGGCGAGGCCCGGCCAGGACCTCTCCGATCACAAGCCGGTCGTGGTGCTGATCAACGGCGGCTCGGCGTCGGCGTCTGAAATCGTCTCGGGGGCGTTGCAGGACCTGCATCGGGCGACGCTGATCGGCACGCGGTCGTTCGGCAAGGGCTCCGTTCAGACGGTGCTGCCGCTCGGCGACAATGGCGCGTTGAAGCTTACGACCGCGCGTTACTACACGCCCTCCGGCCGCTCCATCCAGGCCAAGGGCATCGACCCCGACTACAAGGTTCTCGAAGACATCCCCGCCGATCTGAAGGGGAAGGTTTCAAGCAAGGGCGAGGCGTCGCTAGCCGGGCATCTGAAGAACGGCGTCGACGAAAAGACCGGCTCGGACGCTTACGTGCCGCCGGATCCGACGAAGGATACCCAACTCGCCGCCGCCGTGAACCTGCTGCACGGCAATCCGCCGCCAAAGGCGGAAGAGAAGTCGGAGTAGGCTGCCTCTTGGCCGGCCAAGTGTTGGCGTCGCCGCCCCTTTTGTAGCCGAGGTCGCTGACCTCGGCCGGCTACATGCGCGTCCTCTTTCTGCAGTCGTCTAGGCGGAACTGCCGCGGTCAGCGACCGCGGCTACAGACCTGCCGGGCCGTTCACTCCGCGGCCTTCCGCACAGCGGCCTTGCGGATAGCGTCGAACACCGCGAAGGGCGTCGCGGGCATATCGAGGTGGGTGACGCCGCAGCCGCGGTAGAGCGCGTCCTGAATGGCGTTCATCACGGCCGGCGTCGAGGCGATCGTGCCCGCCTCTCCGGCGCCCTTGAGGCCCATCGGGTTGGTCGTCGAGGGAATATTGCGGGTCTCGAACGAGAACGAGGGGAGATTGTCGGCGCGCGGGACGGCGTAATCCATGAAGCTCGCCGTGACGAGCTGGCCGGACTGATCGAACACGGCGCGTTCAACCAAAGCCTGTCCCGCTCCTTGCGCGATGCCGCCGTGGACCTGGCCGGCCAGCAGCAACGGATTCAGCGTGAAGCCGAAATCGTCCACGGCCGTGTAGCGCAGGATTTTGGTTTCTCCGCTATCGGGATCGATTTCCACTTCGCAGCAATGCGTGCCGTTCGGATAGGTCGCGTCGGGCGGCACAAATCCATTCGTCGCCTTCAGTTTTTCCGGCGTCGCGTTCGGCAGCGCCGCGATCTCCTCGAAACTCACGGACCGGTCAGTGCCGGCGACGCGCACCGCGCCATCGGCTATCTCCAGGTCCGCGACGGCGGCTTCGAGCTTGTCCGAGGCCAGCTCCTTCAGGGAGTTGGCAAGATCGACCGAGGCGCGCGTGACCATGACGGCGCCGACAGGTATCGAGCGAGAGCCGCCCGTGCCTGCGCCCGTGGGGATGCGGTCGGTATCTCCCTGCACGACGCGAATGCGATCCAGCGGAACGTCGAGATACTCCGAGACGACCTGCGAATAGGCCGTCTCGTGGCCTTGCCCGTTCGATTGCGTGCCGATGAGAACGGTAAAGGTACCGTCCTTTTCTAGCGTGACCGATCCTTCCTCGCCATCGCCCCAGGCGGTGCATTCGATGTAGCTGGAGATGCCGAAGCCGAGGAATTTGCCGCGCTTGGCGGCCTCGGACGCACGAGCTTCAAAGCCGGCGCGTTCGGCCTTGGCCAGGCTGGCGCGCATAGCGCCTTCGAAATCGCCGACGTCGTAGTGGCGATCGGTCAGCGTGTGGTAGGGCATCTGCTCGGATTTGATGAAATTGCGCGCGCGCAGCTCCTCGGCGGGAATGCCGAGCTCGCGCGCGGCGGCGTCGACCAGACGCTCGAGCAGATAAGCCGCCTCGGGCCGCCCGGCGCCGCGATAGGCGTCGACCGGCGTCGTGTGCGTGTAGACGCCGCGCACGCGGGAGTGGAGCGCTCCGAACTGATAGCAGCCGGTCGCCATCGAGGCGCCGAGCCAGGGAATGTAAGGCGCAAACATCGAGAGGTAAGCGCCGAGGTTGCCCAGAATGTCGACGCGCAACGCGAGGAATTTGCCGTTCGCGTCGAGCGCCAGTTCCGCGGTTGTGATGTTGTCGCGCCCCTGTGCGTCGCCGATGAAGTGCTCGGTGCGGTCGCCGACCCAGCCGACCGATTTCTTCAGGCGTCGCGCCGCTTCGAGAACGAGCGGGTACTCGCGGTACATCAAATTCTTGGTGCCGAATCCGCCGCCGACGTCGCCCGTCAAAACGCGCAGCCCGCTCTTGCTGATCTTCATGATCTGGCCGGCGAGGATTTCCTGCAGAACATGGACGCCCTGGCTCGACGCGTGCAGCGTCAGTCGATCGGCGGCGGCGTCATACTCGGCCAGCGCAGAACGCGGCTCCATGAAATTGGCGATGACGCGCGGATTGACGATCCGGATTTTTACTGTGCGCGCGGCGCGCGCAAAGGCCTCGTCGGTCTTGTCCTTGTCGCCGATGAAGGTGTCGTAGCAGATGTTGCCAGGAGCGCCCTCGTAGACCAGCGGAGCCCCGGGCAGGACCGCCGCCTCCATGTCGACCACCGCCGGCAGGTCGCGCCATTCGATGGCGATCGCCTCGGCCGCGTCGCGCGCCTCAGCGGCTGTGTCTGCAACGACCATGGCTACGATATCGCCGACGTGATCGACCTTTCCGTCCGCGATCACCGGGTAGGGCTTCAGCGCCGGCGGCGTGCCGTCGGAATTATCAACTGTCGCCAGGCACGGCAACGGCCCGAACGCCGCAAAATCTTCGGCGATGTAGACGCCGCGCACGCCCAGGCATGGCGCGGATTTCGTCAAGACCCGTAATCGTGAAATCCGCGTGGGCGATCGGGCTGCGGGCGAAATGGGCGCACAGGTCGGCGCGCACGGCCTCATCGGTATTGTAGCGACCAGCGCCGGTGACGAAGCGGATGTCCTCGACCCGCTTCAAAGGCTGCCCGACGCCAAATTTCTTGCCTTGCATGCGCTTCCTAGCTCCCAACACCCAAGATGGACCCATAAATCGCAGGGTCCCATGATTTCGCCGCGAAAATTGCGCGCCAAGGCTCCGTTTGGTCAAGGATTCCTTAACGCATCAAATTGACAATTCGTACACTGATTTGAACGCCGGGCGCACGCATGACCGCGAATGACGAAGATACGATCGAACTCGACTTCAGAGTCGACCCATGAGCCCGCTCGGCGGTCCGACGACGATCCCTCGCCTCCGGGCTTGCCGCGCGCCGAACCGCTCTTCGGTCCCGTGGAGCCTTCTCTCGAAGCCGCAGCGCCGGCCGAAAGTGCGCCGCGGGCGCCCCGCCTACTTATGATGCCCTGGCCGAAGGCGCCAGAGGCGGCAGAGCCAGCACCGGAAAGCGCCGCGCCGAAGCCCAAAGCGGCTCGCAGCTTTCGGGTCGACCCGCTCGCCATCGCCGCCTCCGCGGCGGCCATAGGCTTTGTCGCGGTGTCGCTGTTTGCCGTCTACGATCACGTGCGCCAGCACGACCTCGTTGCCGGCAAGGCGTTGGAAGCCCAGGAGTTGTCCAGAAGCGTCGCCGCGCTGAAGACCCGTATCGATACGATCGAGGCGGCGCGCAGCCAGGAGCAGACCGCCGAACTCAAGAAGACACTCGGCGAAATCAGGTCTGCGGCTGCAGTTGCCCAGGGCGCCAACGCGTCGCTCGCCCAGCTTGGACAGCGGGTCGACAAAATCGACAAGGAGCAGAACGGGCGGCTCGACAAGCTGAACGAACGCATCGATCAGGCGACCGCGAAGATCGATCAGGCGACGTCAAACCGAAGCGCCGAGATTGTGGCGCGGCTCGAGCGATTGGAGAAGCGCCCGGTGACCGTGGCGGTCGCGCAACCGGCTCCCCCAGCGCCTCCGGCCCCCTCTCCGAAGCTGACGACGACGACCGCTCCGCAGTCGCCCGCCCCTGGCGTCTCCAACGATGTCACCGGCTCGATCGACAAGCCGAAGCCGCTGCTGCGCGGCTACACGCTCGCCGAAGTCACGGCGGCATCGCTTATATCGAAAGTCGGGACGGCGGCTACAGCGTCGCCCCTGGCGACGTGCTGCCGGGCGCGGGCCGCATTCTGCGCATCGAGCGGCGCGGTCCGAACTGGGTGGTCGTGACCAGCCAGGGTCTGATCACCGCGGCCGATATGCCGTACTGAGGCGTCAGCGCTTCGTCGGGCGCAGCCGGATGACGAGTTCGATCCGATCGACCTCGTAACCCTCCGGCGGCTTGGGCAGACTGACGCCGTCGAAATCGACAGAGGGCGCATCCAGCAGCGCGCCGCTGTCCTCGAGCAGGAAGTGGGCGTGCGGCGAGGGATTGGTGTCGAAGTAGGTCTTTGAGCCCTCGACCGCGATCTCGCGCAGCAGGCCGACCTCGGTGAATTGATTCAGCGTATTGTAGACCGTCGCCATGGATACCGCGGCGCGCACCGTCTTGGCCTCTTCATAGATCATTTCCGCCGTCACATGGCGGTTTCCCTTGGCGAACAGCAGCCAGCCGAGCGCGACGCGCTGGCGGGTGGGACGAAGGCTGACAGCGCGAAGCCGTTTTCGGAGCGTATGGACCGGACAGGCGTCCATAGGGGTCGCACGGCCAGCAGGCGACGGGGCGATCTGGGGCAGTAACTTTACGGACACGAGAAGACGAGACCTTTCCAATTCGCACCGCGCGCACCAGCAGCGCTGGTCACTCCTACCTACTATAACACCTGCCGCGTCTCCCGTCAGCCTCTTCGATAGGGGGATGGCGAACGCAATCTCGACAGGGCCAAGGGCGCTTTCGGCGCATGACGCCATGTGCTAGTTAGCGCGCGAATTGGCCTTCAGCGAGGCTCGTCCGTCGGGCGATCGGGTCGAAGTTTAGGAACAGAGCGCGAAATGTCCGATCGGCGGTCAAGTTTCGGTTACGAGGACCTGTTGGCCTGCGGCCGGGGAGAATTGTTCGGCTCCGGCAACGCGCAATTGCCGCTGCCGCCGATGCTGATGTTCGATCGGATCTCGCAAATCGCCGAGACCGGCGGCGCGCATAACAAGGGCGCCGTGCTCGCCGAACTCGACATCAATCCCGAGCTCTGGTTTTTCGGTTGCCACTTCAAGGGCGATCCCGTGATGCCCGGCTGCCTTGGCCTCGACGCGCTTTGGCAGCTCACCGGTTTCTTTCTCGGCTGGTTGGGCCTGCCCGGGCGCGGCCGGGCGCTGGGGGTCGGCGAGGTGAAATTTGCCGACATGGTCGTGCCGACCGTCAAGAAAGTCGTTTATGGCGTCGATGTGAGGCGGGTGTTTCGCGGCAAGCTCAATATGGCGGTCTCCGACGGCTGGCTTGAGGCGGACGGCAAGCGCATCTACGAGGCTCTCAACATGCGCGTAGGTCTTTTCGGCGCCACACCCAGCGTCGCCTGACCCACGCGACGCGACGAACTTGCGAATTCAATTTTGAGGAGAGCGCGATGCGTCGCGTCGTCGTCACCGGCTTAGGAATCGTTTCCTCGATCGGCAACAACAGCCAGGAAGTGCTGGCGAGCCTGCACGCCGCGCGCTCGGGCATCACGCGCTCGGAGAAATACGCCGAACTCGGCTTCCGCAGCCAAGTGCAGGGCGCGCCGACCTGCAAGCCGGAGGAGATGCTCGACCGCCGCGCGATGCGCTTTCACGGCGGCGGCACGGCGTGGAACCATGTCGCGATGGATCAGGCGATCCTCGACAGCGGCCTTACTGCCGGCGAAGTGTCGAACGAGCGCACCGGCCTGATCATGGGATCGGGCGGCCCTTCGACGCGCGCGATCGTCGAAGCCGCCGACGTGACGCGCACGAAGGGCCCGAAGCGGGTCGGCCCCTACGCGGTGCCGAAGTCGATGTGCTCGACGGCTTCCGCCAATCTCGGCACTTGGTTCAAGATCAAGGGCCTCGCCTATTCGATCTCTTCGGCCTGCGCGACGTCGAACCATTGCATCGGCGCGGCCTACGAGAACATCCTGATGGGCAAGCAGGACGTGATGTTCGCGGGCGGCTGCGAAGAGCTTGACTGGACGCTGTCCGTTCTGTTCGACGCCATGGGCGCGATGTCCTCGCAGTACAACGAGACGCCTTCGCGGGCGTCGCGCGCCTATGACAAGAATCGCGACGGCTTCGTGATCTCCGCCGGCGCCGGCGTGCTGGTGCTCGAAGACTACGAGCGCGCGATGGCGCGCGGCGCCAAGGTCTATGGCGAGATCGTCGGCTATGGCGCGACTTCCGACGGCGCCGACATGGTCGCGCCTTCGGGCGAGGGCGCCGCGCGCTGCATGCGCCAGGCGATGTCGACCGTGAAGACCAAGATCGACTACATCAACCCGCACGCCACCTCGACGCCGGTCGGCGATCTCAAGGAAATCGAGGCGATCCGCCAAGTGTTCGGCGCAGGCGACAAGTGCCCGCCGATCTCCGCGACCAAATCGCTCACCGGCCACAGCCAGGGCGCGACCGGCGTGCACGAGGCGATCTATTCGCTGCTGATGATGCAGAACGGTTTCATCTGCGAGAGCGCGCATATCGACGAGATCGACCCCGCTTTCGCCGACATGCCGATCGTGCGCAAGCGCATCGACAACGCGAAGATCGGCGCGGCGCTCTCCAACTCGTTCGGCTTCGGCGGCACCAATGCGACGTTGGTGTTCAAACACGTCGATGCGTAACGTCCACATGATTCAAGACCAAGAGACGCGAGCGCAATGATTTCGAGCCTGATGAACGGAAAGCGCGGCCTCATCATGGGGGTCGCCAATGACCATTCGATCGCCTGGGGGATCGCCAAGACGCTCGCCGATCATGGCGCCGAACTCGCCTTCACCTATCAGGGCGAAGCGCTCGGCAAACGGGTGCGCCCGCTGGCGGAAAGCGTCGGATCGAAGATCGTGCTGCCCTGTGATGTCGAGGACCTTGCGTCGGTCGACGCGGTGTTCGCCGCCCTGGCGGAAGTCTGGGGAAAGTTCGACTTCGTCGTCCATGCGATAGGCTTCTCCGACAAGAGCGAGCTCAAGGGACGCTATCTCGAAACGAGCCGCGAAAATTTCTCACGCACCATGGTGATCTCGGCGTTCTCGTTCACAGAGATCGCCAAACGCGCCGAACCGCTGCTCAATCCCGGCGGTTCATTGCTGACGCTGACATTCGGCGGTTCGACACGCGTGATGCCCAACTACAACGTGATGGGCATCGCCAAGGCCGCGCTGGAAGCGAGCGTCCGCTACCTCGCCGCCGACTACGGCCCGAAGGGATTGCGCGTCAACGCGATCTCCGCGGGCCCGGTCCGCACGCTGGCCGGCGCCGGCATCGGCGACGCGCGCTTCATGTTCTCGTTCACGCGGGAACACGCGCCGCTTCGGCGCTCGATCACGATCGAGGATTGCGGCGGCGCCGGGCTTTATCTGCTGTCCGATCTCTCGGCGGGCGTCACCGGGGAAATCCATTACGTCGACGCCGGCTACAACATCATCTCGATGCCGCGCCCTGAGGACATCAAGGGCGCAGGGTGAACATAAACAAAACAGATAACGTCGTTGCGAGCGTAGCGAAGCAGTCCATGCCTCAACCGCCGGCAGTTTGCCGCAACTGAAGCACTGGATTGCTTCGTCGCTTCGCTCCTCGCAATGACGCGGCGGACGCGGGGGCGTGCGATGCGAAGCGGTAGAATGGCGGTCACAGCGCTCCTCACCGGGGCTATTTTCACGGCGCTATTTTGCACGCCTGCGCTAGCCAAACCAAAACCCAAGCCGAAAGAACACACCAACCAAGGCCGCGCCGGCCGCGCCCTCTCCATTCGCCAAATATATCGAGGCCGTCTGGCCGGACGCGGAAGCGGCCGGCGTGTCGCGCGCAACTTTCGACGCGGCTTTTCGCGGCGTCGCTTACGATCCAAAAATCGTCGCCAACACCAAGGGCGCAGGCGGAATTCGTCAAGCCGGTCTGGGTCTATCTGAGCAGCGCCGTCGCCGCCGTTCGCGTCGAGCGTGGCCGGCAGAAATATGAGGACCTCAAGCGTTGGGTCGAGAAGGCGCGCTCGACATATGGCGTCAGCGAAGGCGTCATCATGGGCGTCTGGGGCATCGAGACCGATTTCGGCGCCTTTGGCGGCGGCGACAGCGTGATCCGCTCGCTGACCAGCCTCGCCTTCGCGCATTATCACGAGGATTATTTCCGCTCCGAATTGATCGCCGCGCTGCAAATCCTGCAGGAAGGCGATATCGAGCCGAAGCGCATGCTGGGCTCATGGGCGGGCGCGATGGGGCAAACGCAGTTCATGCCCTCGAGCTTCCTCAAATACGCGGTCGATTTCGACGGCGGCGGCAAACGCAACATCTGGACCGACTCGCGCCGACGCGATCGGCTCGACCGCCAATTATCTGAAAGAGCATGGCTGGGTTTCGGGATTGCCGTGGGGGTTTCGAGGTGACGCTGCCCGAGGGATTTGCGCTGACCGCCGCGGATTCCTCAAAGCCCGCGCCGTTCGCCTCGTTTGCGAAGCGGGGCGTCGTGCGCGCCGACGGGCAGGCGATGCCGTCATCGGGCGACGGCGAGTTGATGATCCTTGCGGGCTTGCAAGGCCCGATCTTTCTGGTCAGCTCCAACTTTCAAGTCATCAAGAGCTACAACAACTCGACCTCCTATGCGCTCGCCGTCGCGCTGCTCGGCGACGAGATCCTCGGCGGCGAAGGCGTGCGCGCCGCGCTGGCCGGTGAAGGATCGCCAGCTCAACGAGGCCGAGGTGAAGGAACTGCAGAAGGCGCTGACCAAGCTCGGGTTCGACGTCGGCGAAATCGACGGCCACCCCGGCGAGGCGGTGCGATCGGGCGTTCGGCAATTTCAGGAAAAGGTCGGTTTGACGCCGGACGGTTATGCGACGCCGGCGCTGCTCAAGCGGGTGAAGGCGGGAGGGTGAAGGGGCAGCACACCCCTCATCCGGCGCTTCGCGCCACCTTCTCCCGCAGGCGGGAGAAGGGTATCGCCCCCTCTCCCGCTCGCGGGAGAGGGCTGGGGTGAGGGCGGTTCCCGCGCTATGTACCTTGCGCTCGCATGTCTTCGCGGCTCACCCCGGCGATGGGAACCGGCTTCTTCATCGCATCGCGTCGGAACGGCTCGCCGAGTTCCTGATTGAGCAGCACTTCGATGAACGTCGTCACGCCCTTTTTCTGCGCTTCGAGCGCGGCGCTCAATGTCGAGGTCAGCTGCTCGGTCGTCGTCACGCGCACGCCCTCGAAGCCGCAGGCTGAGGCGATGCCGGCGTAGTTGACCTTGGGGTTGAGCTCCGTGCCGACGAAATTGTCGTCGTACCAGAGGATCGTGTTGCGCTTCTCGGCGCCCCACTGAAAGTTGCGAAAGATCACCATCGTGATGGCGGGCCAGCCGGCGCGGCCGATGGACGTCATCTCGTTCATCGAAATGCCGAACGCGCCATCGCCGGCAAACCCGACCACGGGAACATCGGGCTTGCCGATCTTCGCGCCGACGATCGCCGGAAAACCATAGCCGCACGGTCCGAACAGGCCAGGCGCCAGATATTTGCGACCCTCCTCGAACGAGGGGTAGGCATTGCCGATCGCGCAATTGTTGCCGATGTCGGAGGAGATGATGGCTTCTCTCGGCAGCGCCGCCTGTATTGCGCGCCACGCCTGGCGCGGGGTCATGCGGTCGGGCTCGCGCTTCTGCACATCGCCGTTCCATGTTGTGCCGGGATCGTCGTCCTCGTGATCCATCGACGTCAGTTGCTGCGCCCAGGCGGATTTGGTGCGGTGGATCAGTTCGCGCCGCGCGCTGCGGCCTTTGTCGCCGGCACTCGGCGCAAGAGCGGCAAGGATTTGTTCAGCGACCTTGGCGGCGTCGCCGCAGATCCCGACCGACACCTTCTTGGTGAGGCCGATCCGGTCGGCGTTGATGTCGACCTGAATGATCTTCGCGTTCTTGGGCCAG
Organism: uncultured Pseudomonadota bacterium; assembly: GCA_963771455.1. GTDB lineage: Bacteria > Pseudomonadota > Alphaproteobacteria > Rhizobiales > Beijerinckiaceae > Roseiarcus. The sequence continues at coordinate 65,429 of CAVYTP010000006.1, read as the reverse complement.
TAATCGATGCCGTAGCCGGGCAATGTCGAGAACGGATTGAGGCGGGTGCCGAGCGCCAGCACCACGTCGGCCTTGGCGATCAGCTCCATCGCCGCCTTCGAGCCGTTGTAGCCGAGCGGTCCGACCGCGAGCCGATGGCTGCCGGGAAAGGAGTCGTTGTGCTGATAGCCGCTGCACACCGGCGCATCGAGCCGCTCCGCGAGGGCGGCGGTTTGCGAGATGCCGCCCGCGAGCACGACGCCGGCGCCGCTGAGCACGACGGGAAACTCGGCGGCCGACAGCAGCTTGGCGGCGTCAGCGATCGCTTGCGCGCCGCCCGCCGGACGCTCGAAATCGACGATCTGCGGCAGCTCGATGTCGATGACCTGGGTCCAGATAATCGCGGGGGACGTTGATCTGCGCCGGCGCCGAGGCGCGCTTCGCCTTCGAGATCACGCGGTTGAGCACCTCGGCGACGCGTGACGGATCGCGCACCTCCTCCTGATAGCAGACCATGTCCTGGAACAGCGCCATCTGCGGCACTTCCTGGAAGCCGCCCTGACCCATCGTCTTGTTGGCCGCCTGCGGCGTCACCAGCAGCAGCGGCGTATGATTCCAATAGGCGGTCTTCATCGCCGTGACGAAGCCGGTGACGCCCGGGCCGTTCTGCGCGATCGCCATCGACATCTTGCCGGTGGCGCGGGCGTAACCGTCCGCCATCATGCCGGCGTTGGTCTCGTGCGCGCAGTCCCAGAACGTAATGCCCGCTTTGGGGAAGAGATCCGACACCGGCATCATCGCCGAGCCGATGATGCCGAACGCCTGATCGACGCCATGCATTTGCAGGACCTTGATGAAGGCCTCTTCGGTGGACATGCGCAAGGGGACTCTCCTCGACGAAGGAAACGCAGTTGAGTTGCGTTCCTTCTAGCCGACGCAGCGATTACTAGCTACTGAGGGGCTCACCCTGCGATCTATTCAAACCGCTCGATTTGCCGTCGCCAATCCGTTCAGTTGGCGAGATTGCACGCGAAGCAGAGGAGGTTGCCGTCGGGATCGGCGACAATCAGGCTGCGCATGCCCCAGGGCTCGTCGCGCGGCGACTGACGGATCTGAGCGCCGGCCGCTCGCAGGGAGTCGTGCAGATCGTCAACGCCTGAGACCTCGATGAACGCACTCAGAAGATCTTCGCCGGCGGTGTGGTCGATTACCGCCCTCTCGACGTGGCGCATCGCCAGGACCGCCTCGTCACGCGCCACGTGGGCATAGAAAGGGACCTCGCCATAGGCGAACAACACCTGGAAGCCGAGCGGCCCCGTGTAGTAGGCGAGAGCGGCCTGGAAGTCCTTGACGAAGACGTTCGGAATTGCCTGTTTCAACATGGCTTCTCCCGCAGGTATTCAGGGAGGCGTCAGACGATGTATCCCCCCATTGCGCTCCGCCGGCTACTTGGCGTTCGCCGTGGGAGTTGGCTTTTCGTAGCCATGCGGGTCGAGGCCGCCCGGGCGTTGGCCCGCCTTGAAATTCGGATCCGAGAACGCACACGCCGGATAATTGGCGCTACCCTGGACGCAACGCGCCTGCGGCGCCGGTAGCGGCCCACCGGTCACCATCGGAGCGTCGTCGTCGGAGGCCAGCACCGCCAAAGCGGCTCCGGCGAATGCGATCGCGCAGATCACCAGCAGTCGAATCATTGGCAGTCCGTCGTGGGCTCGGAGGGGTCTAACTCAATAGTTATGGCGCGATAGCCGAATATCAACGGCCGCTGGGCGATGAATTTGCCAGCTTCCCCGACCGATATTGCCGACGCGAGCTTCTCCGACGCCGTCGCCGCAGGAGTGGCGGCGCCTTCGGGAGCGGCGCCCTGGACGCCAACGTCAGCCCCGATCGATTTTGCGGCTGAGAATTTCACGTCAAACTGTCTGGACATGTAGACGCGATATACCAGTTGCAAATTCACCTTATCCGCGTACTTCTTCTTGATGGGTGAATTTGGACTGCTGCGCGGCGAATTGTTGTCATCGACGGTCTTGCAGACGTCTTTGCCGATCGTCAGAGAAAGCATCTTGCGAACGGTTTTGTCTTCGCAATGATATTTTTGATTGGGGTCCTGGCAATAGGCCCACAATTGCAGAAATGCCCCTTCGACCGAAGCGCCGTAGGTCATCGGCGCGACGATCGCTACGCTCTCGCCAATGTCTCGGGTGGCCGTAGTGTTTGCCCTCAATAGGTTCCAGCTGCTTGAACCTGCGCTCTGGTCGTTCTCGGATACAGAAACGTCGGGGAAGGCGATGAAGCTCAGGTGGATCTTCTTGTCGACCGGCAGGACGCCTTTCGCGTCGGTGGTCTGCTTTCGATATTCGGCCTGATTTTCTTGCGGCGACGTGTCGTCGAAGATCGGCAAATTTTCGGCGACGCTGAGAGCGTCCGAAAGGTCGATGTGCGCGATGCGCGCCGAGGCGTTTCCAAAACCGCCCGCGCAGCTTGCAGTGGGGTCCGCGGCTGGCAGTTTCGATCCGTTTTCCCAGCAAGGGTTTCCGATCGAGGCAAACAAGTCGCCAGCGTAAAAATCTTCCATCGGCGGGTAGACAGGTGAAACGCCAAGTCGAGCGACCGCGCGGTTCCAGTTGCCGGCGACGTCGACCTTGGGGATGGGAGCTTTACCGAAGAAAAACTGCAATCCCGCAAACAAACTAACGCCGAACACCACGAGAATGGTGGCAGCCAGAAAATGTTGTCGCAGAAATTCGAGAGAACGGGACATACATTCTAGGACTGCGCCAGCAGCTCGCTGTAAATTGTCCAACAATTTACGAAGCAATGGACCCATTTCATGGACAATCCATCGTATAATATCAACAAAAGGCTACGTTACATTGGGGAAATGTCAAGCATTTTGAAGTCGCGATCTCAAATTTGACAGCCGCGACGGCGCGGGTTGCAACAGCTCCCCAGATGCGAAGCCGCATCTGCAACAGATCACATCAGGGATCGTCATTGCGAGGACCGCAGCGACGAAGCACTCCATCCTCCTCGTCTCCCGTAAGCGTTGCGGATGATGAGCAAAGACTGCGGCTGCTAAGGCCTGGATTGCTTTGCGATGCTCGCAATTACGGACGGCGCGTCGCTCACTGGTCGGCGAATTTTGCGCCGTGGTCGCTGGCGTCTTCGGCGAGCCTGGCGCGGTACACTGCGATATTCTCCGCAACGCGCTCGACGTAGTCGCGGGTTTCGTCGAACGGGATGCGCTCCACCCAATCGACCACATCGACGGACCCGGTGCGCGGATCGCCGAAGGCTTGCGACCCATTGCTGAACACGGCCAGCTCCGGCGTTATAGGCGGCGAGCGCCATCTCCATCGAGCCGCCTTCGTCGTCGACCAGTTGGCCGAGATAGGCCGCGCCGAGCTGCAGATTGAAAGCGGGATCGGAGATCAGCCGACCGTAGTCGAACGCGACGCCGGCGCGGCGCGCGGTCGACTGCGCGGTGGTCGGCAGGATCTGCATCAAGCCCTTGGCGCCCGCGCCGGAGGCGGCATGCCAGATGAACTCGCTTTCCTGCCGCGCGACGCCAAGCACGCTCGCTGCATCCGCGGAGTGGGCGAGCGGCGTAAACGCGGGGGCGCCGTTGACGGGGAACGCGACGCGGTCGAGCGCAAAACCGCGCTGGGTCGTCGAGCTTGCCGAATGTCACCGAAACCGGGGCGCTTCCGTGCTGGGAAATGACGTCGCCGAGCGCCGCCAGTTGCCCCTCGTCGCGCCACGAGTTCGCAGCGGAATAGGCGAGCGAAGTCGCGAAATCGTCCTGCCCCGCCTCGTAAAGCAGCTCGGCGACGCGGGTGGGCAGCCAGCGTTGATCGCCCGCCGCCACATCGATCGCCGCGCGCGGCCGGGCGGGGTCGGGACGGCCGAGCCTCCGGGCGGCGAGCTGGCCATAATAGGCGATCGGGTAGGCGGCGGCGTTCGCGTAATAGAGGCTGGCGGCCTCGCTTGCGCCCGTCGCTTCCGCCGCGCGGCCGCGCCAGTAATAGGCGCGGGCGATCGAAAGCGGCGTCTGCGCCGCAGCGATCGCATCGTCAAAATGGGGAGTGGCGCGCGCGGGATCGTTGAGGAACCGCAGTGCGATCCAGCCGGCGTGGAAAGCCGCGTCGACCTGCGCCGGGCTCGAGACTGTCGTCGCCTCGGCGCACAACGCGTAAGCCTTTTCGTTTTCTCCCTTGTCGAGCCATTCGCGCGCCACCATGCGGCGCTCGCTCCACCACTTGTCGGGATCGATCAAGGTCGCCGCGTCGCGCGGGCTCTGGGCAAACAGGGCGGTCGCGTCGGCGGTGCGGCCGGTGCGCCGTGCGTCCTGGATCTTGGCGAACAGCAGCCCCGGGTCCGTTTGCAGCGCAGCCGGCACAGCGGCGGCGGAGCGAGGCGACAGAGGGCCGACCGCGGCCTCGAGGCGGGCGCGGGCAAGCGCGACTTCGTCGGCGCCGGCAAGCGCGGCGGCGCGCAGCGCGGCCTGACCTTTCTCGGCGTAAAGCAGTCGGTCAGCGCGATACTTGTGGTCGGCGCGGCTTAGCAGCGAGGCGAATTCGCGCAGCACTGCGCCTTCGGTCCACACGTCGAAGTCGCGATCGCGCCAAAGCGCGCTGACAGCCTTGCGAGCATCCTCGAATCGGCCGTCCGCGACGGCGGCGCGCGCGAGAGCGAGCACGCCGGGCGCGGTCTGGGGCGATTGGCTGGCGAAGGCTGCGTTGATTTCGGTTGCCGCGGCGCGACGGCTATAAAGCGACGAATTCCTGGACCGCCTCGATCCAGCCGGCGTCCGGCCAGTCCGGATGGAGCTTTGCAAAGCGGGCGAGACGCGCGCCATCAGGCGCCCCAGACGATTTCAGCGCGAGCCACTCGAGGGCGGCGCGCTCGGCCTCGTCGTCGATCAGCGCGGCGACGGCGTCCGCAGCCGGCGTGAGCCCTTTGCGATAAAGCTGCGCAGCGGCTTGAAAGCGCAGCAATTCCAACGGCGCCAGCGGAGGCGCCTGCGGCAGGATCTTTGCCGCCGGCTGCACGGGGATCTCGAACGATCGGGCGATCGAACCCGTCACCACCGGGTCGACCGCGACCTTGGCCGCGGCTTGGACAGCCGCGTTCGCAGGAGCCTGCGGCGGGGTCGCGACGACCGAGACCGCCGGGCCGACGTCAGCGACGCGGACGGTCGCATGCGGCGACGCGACGAAAACCAGCGCGATTGCGGTGGCGCCACCGGACAGGAGTTTGGGCAACAGAGCCATTTTGCGCACCTCTAACACAAGCCTAGAGGGCGATCGCTGACGAAAAGTTAACCATGCTGGGTTCGGAGCGCCTTTCGTTCGAGCGGGCGAGGGTCTATGTCTCTGCCCGAAAGCGGCGCGGAGATCCGCGCTGGGAGTGACCGGAAGCACGACTTATGCAGAAGCGGGCAAAGTTCCACGGCTCGATGCCAGCTCTTATCACGCCCTTCAAGGACGGTAAATTCGACGAGACCGGCTTCCGCGGCTTGGTGGATTGGCAGATCGAGTCCGGCTCGCATGGCCTTGTGCCGGTTGGCACGACGGGCGAAAGCCCGACGCTTTCGCACGAGGAACACCGGCGGGTGGTGCAAGTCTGCATCGACGAGGCGCGCGGCCGCGTGCCGGTCATCGCCGGCGCCGGCTCCAACAACACCCATGAGGCGATCGATCTCGCCCGCTTCGCCGAAAAGGCGGGGGCGGACGCCGTGCTGGTCGTGACGCCCTACTACAACAAGCCGACGCAGGAAGGAATGTATCGTCATTTCAAGGCGATCAATGATGCAATCGGCATTCCGATCCTTATCTACAACATCCCGCCGCGCAGCGTGGTCGACATGAGCATCGACACGATGAAGCGGCTCTACGAACTCAAGAACATCGTCGGCGTGAAGGACGCGACCGGGGATCTGGGTCGAGTCTCCAAGCAGCGACATGCTCTGGGCGCCGATTTCATCCAACTTTCTGGCGAAGATATGATGGCCCTGGCGGCAATGGCGCTCGGCGGCCATGGCTGCATCTCGGTAAGCGCCAACGTCGCGCCCGGCCCGTGCGCTGAATTGATGGAGGCGGCGCTCAAGGGCGAATACGCGCATGCGCTGAAGTTGCAGGACAAGCTGACGCCCCTGCACTCGGCGATCTTCGTCGAGCCCGGCGTCTGCGGCGCCAAATATGCGGCGAGCCTGATCGGGCGGGCGCGCAACGAGGTGCGGCTGCCGCTGGTTCCTGTCGGCGAGGCGACCGAGGGCGTCATTCGCCGCGCCATGGTCCACGCCGGCGTCATCAACGCCTGAAAGCGGAATTGGCGGAAAACCTGTGTCTGGAAAACCCGATACCAATCAGAAGATCGCGGCCGATAACCGGCGCGCCCGCTACGACTACGAGATCGGCGAAGTGTTCGAGGCCGGGATCATGCTGACCGGACCCGAGGTCAAATCGCTGCGCACCGGCAAGGCGACGGTCGCGGAGAGCTATGCGGCGGTCGATCGCAATGGCGAGATGATGCTCTACAACGCCAACATCCCCGCCTATCTGCAGGCCAACCGCTTCAATCACGAACCGAAGCGGCCGCGCAAGCTGCTGTTGCACGCGAAGGAAATCGCCAAGCTCGCCAAGGGTGTGGAGCGCGAGGGCATGACGATCGTGCCGCTGCGGATCTATTTCAACGAGAAGGGCCGCGCCAAGATCGCCATCGCGCTCGGGCGAGGCAAGCAGCTGCACGACAAACGCGAGACCGAGAAGACGCGCGACTGGCAGCGCGACAAATCCCGACTGTTGCGCGACCGCGGCTAGCTCGCGCCAACGGATTTTGCGCTGCGGCGCAGTCCGTAATCAATCTATCGCGCAAAATCGACCGGAGGGGTCGACGGCGTCGTCGCCCGGCCATACTATGCGCGCGAACTCGTGACGCTACGTAAGTATTCGGGCGATTCGCGGGATTCGATTGGCGCCGGGTTTAAAGATCGGCGATAGGGCTGGTCGCGCCGATGGGTTCGCTATCGAACCGAAACATCGAGAGGGGCACATAATGGAAAACATCACGCGTCGCGGTCTGATTCTCTCCGGCGCCGCTCTGGCTGTCGGCGCCGCCAGTTCGTCCGCCGAAGCTGCAACGGGCTCGATCTACATCAAGATCGTCAGCGCCGGGTTCGTATTTCGGCGTCACCGGCGGCCAGGGCGTGCTTTCGTTCAACGGCGTCCAGTATCCCATCAGCATCGGCGGCCTGAGCGCCGGCCTGACGATCGGCGCCGCCGGCACGGAGCTCGTCGGCTCGGTCTCCCACATTTACGCGCCCGGAGATATCCAGGGCATCTACAGCAACATCGGCGCAAGCGCTCGCCGTAGCCGGCGGCGCTTCGTTCCAGCGCTTGTCCAATGCGCGCGGCGTTGTGCTTCGCCTCAGAGGCAAGCAGGTCGGTTTCATGTTCTCGGTCGATCTCAGCGGCATGAGCATTTCGCTGAGGTGATCGGGCGGCCGTTTTTGAAGCAAGGCCGGCGCTGAGCGCCGGCCTTTTTTGTTTACGGACGCGGCGGCTCGGCGCGAGCGGCGCGCCAACGTTCCGCCAGCGCCGCCATATCTTCGTCGGTCAGCGCGCTCGCGCGCTCGAACACGACAACGGAAACCCCGTTCTCAAGGTGGAACGTCTCGCCGGTGCGGGCGTAGTGCGCACCGATGCCGGTCCCTTCGAGCATCTCCAGAGACGGCAGGATCACTGTCTGCTGATAGGCCGGGATCAGGTGGGTTTGAACGGGATCGCCGACCAGCATGAAGGCGCAATCCTTGAGGTCGGACGTAGGCGGCCCCTCGACCGTATCGACGTCCGACATGAGCACGCTGGTGCGTTGTCCCTTCTCGAGGTGCAGCGGCGATTTGTCGGCTTTCAATTGCCACAGCTCGTCAATCAACTGGCCGCTGAACGTGTAACTGGAGCCGAGCCCGCAAACCTTGCGCTCGGGCGAGGCGTGCGCATCGACCCAGTCCTTCATCCGGGCGAGTTCGGCCAGATCCTGGCGCGGCGCGTGCGGCCGGGCATAGGTTGGAAAGACCCCTTTGGGCGCCAGAGCGCCCGCAGGCGTCAGGGTGACGGCGGCGAGCGCCGCCAGCGCCGCCAACCCCCAGCCACGCGAGTGGCTAGCGATGATCAGGAGACCGGCGGCGAGCGCCGCGGCCGACGGCGCAATCAGGAAGACGTGATGAACGTAGGGGGTCTGAATGCGCAGAAACAGGACGGCCGCCACGCCGCACGAAAGCAGCGTCATGCGAGCGAGGCGCGCATTCGGTGATCGCGCAAGCAGGACTGCGAATGCGACGCCGATCAACGCCAGAACGCCAAATCCCCACCAGTCGCCGATCAGGCCAAGGAACACGTCGTTCGACTTGCGATAAGCCGCATAGAGGTTGCCGTAATCGTGTTTGGCGGGCTCGCCCGCCCAATCCACCAGGATCGGCGACAGCAACACGACGCCGACGAGAGCCGCGAACGCGCCCGCGCTGAAGAGCGGCGCCCAGGCAAACGTCCGCAAGCGCGGCGCCGCCAGGATGACGAGCTCCAGCGCGACCGCGCCGAGCACGCCCAATGCGCCGAACACGTACCAGCGCCGGAAGATGAAAAGGGCGAACAGGGTGAGCGCAAGCGTGAGCGCAAGGCGACGGGTCAGCGCGCCGGCTCGGGGAAGCGCTGCCGCGCGCGCCAGTTTGTCGCCGGTTCGCAGCGCGTAGACGAAAAGCGCGAGGCCCCCCACGTCCGGCATGCCCCGCGCGGTGACTGCGAGGCCGGTGGGATAGACCACGGCGACTGCGGCGACAGCGAGTGCTAACGTGGCGAGCGAGCGAGGCACGTTCGCGCCGGCGCGCCGGGCCAGCTCGCGCGCCAGCCATCCGAGCGCGACCAGCGCCGGCGCCGCATAGAAGGCCATCAGCGAGGCCTGATAGACGGCGCGCGACAGCGGCGCCGTCGCCGCGAGGACGGCGCCGGGCAGCAGACCCGCGACCCAGGAATAGTCGGCTTTCAGCGACGCGCACAGTTGGACGATGAGCGGCGCCACCCGACCTGTGTCGAGAAGCGAGGCGACCGCGACCGACACCAGGCGGAAGAACATGAAATCCGCGATCTCGAGGTCGCGCGAGGCGATCACGTACCAGGCGTTGTAGGCGAACAGGACGCCAATGAGCGCGGCGAAAGCCAGCAACGCTGTCCACTGGACCTTGAAAGTCGCCACGCGGTTCGCCGCTTGCGACCGGTAAGCGCAACCGGCCAGCAGCGCCAGCGAAGCGAACCCGAACGCTGGCTCAAGCGCCGCCCCGCTGAGCCCGGACGCGAATGCGCCAATCACGACTACGATCCCCACCATCAACGCCCGGTCGAGTTTTCGGATATCGTCGTCAGCCGCCGTCCAGGCATGGACGATGACGGCCGCGCCGATCGCCGCGGCGATGAGGCTCGGGCCGAGATAAGCGCCAGCAGGGGAAATTCGCACGCCCAGCGCCAGCGCCGCGGCCGCGAGCGCGGCGCCGAGGCCGCAACTGCGCCACCGCAACGAAAGGGAGAATGGGCCGCGTGCCTGATCTAGCGCGAGAGAAGTCATGCCGCCAGTTTGCGCCATCGACGTTAAAGTCGAGCAAACGCCGATTGCGGGGGACGCTTCGCGCTCCTCGGCGCCCGTCATTGCGAGGAGCGCAGCGACGAAGCAATCCGTGTTTCGTCTGCCGCAACCCTATGCAGATAAAGAGCAAACCGCGCGGCGGCTGAAGCCTGGATTGCTTCGCGAAGCTCGCAAAGACGGATCGCGATACTCTAGGATTTCGCGACCACCCTCGCCCCGCTGGCGGCGTCAAAGAAGTGCAACTGCGAGGGTGGGATCGATATGCCTAACTCCGACCCGGGCGTGAAGGCGACGCGCTCTTTGACGACGACGACAACTTCTGTCCCGCCGATGTGACCAAATACATGCGTTTCGGCGCCGGTCGGCTCGGTGACTTTTACGCGCACCCGAATGGAGGAGGACTCGTCGAGCGCCACCGCCTCGGGCCGAAAGCCGCATATCACCTCTGCGCCGGGGGCCGCTGCGATTGCGGGCGCGGGTACGACCAGAGACTTGTCGTCGCTGACGAAGGCGCCGGCGTCGGAGAGGCGCCCTGGAACGAAATTCATGGCGGGCGAACCGAGAAACGAAGCGACGAAGCGGTTCGCCGGACGGTCGTATAGCTCCAGCGGCGGCCCGACCTGCTCCACGATGCCGTTGTGCATGACGACGATCCGATCCGCCATCGTCATCGCTTCGATCTGATCGTGGGTAACGTACACGCAAGTCACGCCGAGGCGGCGGTGCAGGTCGCGAATTTCGGCGCGCATCTGGACCCGCAGCTTGGCGTCGAGATTGGAAAGCGGTTCATCAAACAGGAAGACCTGCGGATCCCGAACAATCGCCCGGCCCATCGCGACGCGCTGGCGCTGGCCGCCCGAAAGCTGGCCAGGGCGCCGTTCAAGCAACGCCTCGATGCCGAGGATCGCCGCGGCGCGATCCACCCGCGCATTGCGTTCCGCCTTCTTCATGTTGCGCAGCACCAGTGAGAACTCCATGTTCTCCCGCGCCGTCATGTGCGGGTAGAGCGCGTAGTTCTGAAACACCATCGCGATGTCGCGATCCTTCGGGTTGAGGTTGTTGACGACGCGATTGCCGATCTTGATCCGGCCGCCATCGATTTCTTCGAGGCCGGCGATCATGCGCAACAGCGTGGACTTGCCGCAGCCCGAGGGACCAACCAGGACGACAAATTCACCGTCCTCGACCTCGATCGAGGCGTTACGAATGACCTTCACAGGACCGAACGATTTTTCTACGTTTTCAATTCTGACGCCCGCCATGGCGGCGCCTCCTGTTCAGTTGATCGTGGCGCCATTGGCGTTCGGTCCGACGAACACCTCCGATGTCGACAAACAGCCCTCGTGGACGACAAGCGCGACGCCTCCGTCGTGAAAGGCGGCTCGGCTCTCGTCGCGTGCTTCAAGCTCTACGCCATCGACCCGAACTCTGAGATGGTCTCCCTCGACTTCAATTGCGAAATTGTAGGGAATGTCGAGCGACCAGCGGAACTCTGTCTCGGCGAGCGTAACAACTTCGCCGTCGCAAGCGCGCACGATCCGCAACAGATTTGGCTCCGCTAACAGCGCCGCGTAGTAGCGACGCAAACCCTGAACGCGCACGCCGACGCCGGCGCGTTTTCCCAGATGCACGGTCAGACTTGTCTCGACGCGATAATCGCTCCACTGGCGTCCGCCACAGACAATCATGCCTTCGCCGCGATCCTGCGACACTCGGAAAGCCGGCGGGAAATGACTGGTAAAGACACTCGCCGCATCGACCCAGGCGCGGCGCCAAAATTCACCCCGCTCACTCGGCCGTTTGAACCTCACTTCCGGCGGCCCGTCCCAGCGTAGATAGTCAACAATGACAGCGCCCTCGATCGATGCCCCGGCAGACCGCAGAGCGACCCCGATCGACTGGATGGGCTGCCCGCCCGTATCGGGCAAGCGCCACTCCAGGGTCGTCTCCTCGCCGGCCGCGATCTCGCTCCACGGACCGTCGACCGGCGCAAGCACGTCGTCGACGCCGTGAACCAACGCGCGCAACGCGACCGAGACGCGATGATTGTTGCCCGCAGCGGCGGCGACCCCCGCCCGCAGCATCTGGCCGGAATAGACCAGCGGCGTCGCCATCAGGTCGTAGGTTCGCATGCGCGTCACCTCGAGCGGCGCCGCCGTCGGCGTCAGCGCGGCGACGGGCTCAGCGCCAAGCCCGGAATAGCTGAGGCGCAAGGCGCGGCCGCCGGGCTGCTCGACATTCTCCACAGTGAGGCCGCTCGACGTCGGCATGAAGCCCTGCACGCTACCGGGCATCGCGAAGTGGAACTGAGCGCCGTTCTTCGGCGCCTCCAGGGCTGGCAATCCGGCCAGCTTCCGCCCGAGGTCCACGAGCCGCGCGCTGATCCTGACCGCGTCGTTGATTGACGAGCCGCCATCCGCCGACGACATCAGGAGGCGATCGGAGATCGGCGTTCGCCAGTCGCGTTGCTCTTTCAGGGCGTCGAGGCCGAGCATCGCGCCCATCAGACAGCCGACATTGCCGGCGTTGCAGTCGGTGTCCCAACCGGACGTGCACACGATGGTCTGCGCGAGAGAGAAATCGTCGGGCGCATAGAGCAGCGTCATGATCATCAGCGCGTGGTTGGGGATGACGTGGCAATTGCCGGGATATTTGTCGTAGCCGTAGTGGGCCTCGATAGCGCTGCGCGCATCGCGCCAATCGGCGTATTGGCCGCGCCACTTCCGGATGTCGGCGATGAGAGAAGCAATCGCGCTCGTCGCAGGAATATGGGCGAGGCCGACGTCGATCAGATGATTGACGTCTCGCGAGACGAACGCTTCCGCTTCCATCGCGGCCCACAGTTTCGCGGCGTCCACCGCGGCGCCGTCGTGGCTGACGAGCGCAGCCTGTTCGGCAAGTTTGGCGGCGAGAGCGGGATTTCCGGGCGCGACGATCGCCCAACCGTCGATGAAGATCTGCGCGCCGATCTGCTCGGCGACGGTCCGCCCGTTGACCGCGATCGAGCCGCTATGCGGCGCCTCGACGCCACGCGTGAGGTTGAGCCAGGCGGTATGTTCGGTGGAATTGCCGTTGCCGCCCCACCAGAGAATTGACCGGCGCTCGACGATGTAGTTGAGCCAGGTCTCGCCGATCTCGCGCGCCGAGAGATCAGCCCGCGCGCCGTGATCCTCGAGAGCGCGGACGAACGTGAAAGTTCCTGCGACGTCGTCGTCGGTGACGATCAGCGGACAGTTCAGCCGCTCGTGGACATAGTCCTCGATCGGGCCAAGCTCACGTATGATGCGCTGATAGGTCCAGCCCTCGAACGGGCGCCCCAGATAGACGCCGACGAGTTTGCCGAGCACCGCGGCATAGGCGCGTTCGGCATAATCCGCAGGAAGTTCCGGCATCGCGACGGTCCTATATGATTTCGAGGTGGTCGCGATCGGCAAGCGCGGGGAACGGCGTTCCCGGCAGGGATCTGATACCAATAGGCCACCGAGGCGATATCGTCCTGAAGCGGCAAATATCGTCCGTCCTTGCTCTCCGTCCGCCAACCGATCGCCTGCAATGATCTTGAGGTCGGTCTCGAACCGCATCGGGTCCATGATGTGCCATCGATACAGGCCGAACCGCTGCTGGGATTGATAGACACCGTCAGGCCGGATCACCTGCGGCAGCCCGGAATAGGGCGAGGTGAATTCGAGGTAGGCGTGCGGGAAGGTGGGATCGACCACGCCGGCTTCGAAATTGTAGGCGCCGCAGAAATAGTCCTCGGTGCCCGTGCCGCAGATCGTCGGCCACTCGTCGCCATCCAGTAGAACTTGATCTCGCCCTCGCCCCACCAGCCATTATTGTTGACGTCCCCAGGCGATGTAGGTTCCGACGTAATGCCCGCGTCCCTTGACGCCGTCGAGCAGCGCGTAGTCCTCCTTGAAGGGCAGCGGGTTGGTGCGGCGGAACTGTGCGTGGAAATAGGCGGCGTCGTCAGGCACGTCGGTCAGCGTGTAGTTGATCTGCCAGTAGATGACCGCCGTGGCGTCAGGGTTCCGGTTTTCGAGGGTCAACCGGGCGCGTCGGCGGAACGGCATCTCCCAATAGCAGTTGAAGGCGCGACCGGGATTGACGCAGACCGCCAGCGAACTCACCTGCGCATAGCGGCCCCAGCCGCACGCGAAGAAATCGCCGAGCGGCGCCTCCACGGAAGGAAATTCCTGATCGTCCCAATAGATTCTGAGGATCAGATCGCGCCACGGCGCATTGGCCGGCGTGATCCAGATCTGCTGGATGGCGCCCGAGCCGGTGATGTCGCCGAGCAGCAGCGTCTCCTGCGGCGCGACGCGCATCGACGGCGAAATCTTCCACCCGCGGCCTAGTCCGCGGGCGTGTATCGCCCCCGTTCCTTCCTCGGCCATGCCGCCCTTGCCCTTTTCGCCCGTGAGGTTTTCGGGGCTGATCGAGCGGGTCTGCGCGTGAGACAATCGGGAGAGATTGCCAAGGTGGAGGCCGAGGCCTGAAAACGCTTGCGTCATCGTGTCTGCCTATTTGATGCCGGTGGTCTTGATGGATTCGATGATCCGCTTCTGGAACATGACGAACATGACGATCGTCGGCACGGCGACAACGGTCGAAGCGGCCATGATGTAGTTCCAGGAGCCGTTATACTGCTGGTGGAAGTTCGCGATGGCGACCTGCACCAGCCATAGATCCTGATTGGATGTAATGGTCAGCGGCCAGAGGAAACTGTTCCAGTTGGAAAGAAAGAACAGGATCGCGAGCGCTGACAGGATCGGCCGGCTGATGGGCAAGATGATCGACCGCCAGATCCGGAAGTAGCCGGCGCCGTCGATCAGCGCGGCTTCTTCGAGCTCGCGCGGCACGGCAAGATAGAATTGCCGCAGCAGGAAGATGCCGAACGCGTTGAAGATCGAGGGAATGATCAGGCCGGCATAACTGTCGAGCATGTTGAGCGCGCGCGCCAGCATGAACAGGGGGACGATGATGACCGGCTGCGAGATCAGGAAGGTCGCAAACATGGCGAGAAAGATCGTGTCACGGCCCGGAAATCTGAGCCGCGCCAGCGCATAACCCGCCATCGAATGGAAGATCAGGGCGATGACCGTCACCGAGGCCGAGACGAAAAATGTGTTCCACAGGTAGCGGAAGAAATCGACTTGGGTGAACACATAGATGAAGTTGTCGAGCGTCGGACGATGCGGAATGAGGTTCGTCTGAAACACTTCGCCCGATGGCTTCAGCGACATCGACACCATCCAGAACAACGGCGCGACGGCGATGAAGGACAGCATGACGCCGGCCAGATAGAGGGTAAGCTGCACGGGGCGCAGCATCGCTCTCTGTGTGGCGGCGGGGTCGCGGGCGCGGTCGTTTGCCGTTTCAACCATAAGTGAAGCGCCCGCCCCGCGTCAGCGCAAACATCAGCACCGTGAGCGCCATCAGGACGATAACGAGCACGGAGGACATCGCCGCCGCATAGCCATATTCGTTGAAAAGAAAGGCCTGCTGATAGATGTAGAAAATCACCAGCGAGGTGGAATTTGCCGGCCCGCCTCTGGTCATCACGTAGACGAGATCGAAGGTCTGCGAACCGCAGACAGCGGTGACGGTCGAGATCAGCAGCACGAAAAAGCTTGTCGGCTGCAACAGCGGCAGCGTGATACGGAAAAACGCCTGCGCCGGGCTAGCGCCATCGATGCGCGCAGCTTCATAGAATTCGCGGGGAATATCGTGCAGGCCACCGAGGAAGATCAGCATATAGAAACCCATCAGGAACCAGACGCTGATCACGACCACAGTGGCGAGCGCGAAGTGGGGGTCGCCCAGCCACGAGATCCAACCTAACCCAAACAGGCCGCCGAAATGGTTCAACAACCCGATCTTGTCGATAAGCAGGACCTGCCAGACAAGTCCGACGACGACGAGGCTCACAGTCTGCGGCATGAACATCAGCGAGCGGACGACCGTGTTGAAACGGGAATTGGCCTGCGCAAGCAAGGCAAGCCCCAGACCCGTGACGTAGAGCGCCGGCACGAGAGCGATGACATAGACCATGGTCACGCTCAGGCTGCGCCAAAACAGGGGGTCGCCGAGCATGCGGCGATAGTTGGCGAGGCCGACGAACGCGTATTCACCGAATCCGCTGACCGAGAAAAACCCCAGACTCAACGACAGCAGCATCGGCCCGGCGACGAAGATCAGCAGGCCGATCGCGTCGGGCGCAACGAAAAGATAGCCCGCGATCCGCTCGCGCGCGCGGTTAGACAGCCGCGGGCCGGAATCCTCGGAGGCCTCCCGATCCGGGAGGCCTCCTTTCTTTGCAGCAACATGGGTCATCAGAGGATCGGCGCGCCTTTGTACGAGGCGAGGAACTGATCGATCTGTTCCGAAGCGGCTTTGGCGGCCTGCGCGGGATCCTGGCCGTTGAGCTGGCAGGATTGAATCGCGTCGGAGATCGCCTTGTAGACCTGCGGCGGCATCCTTGGCTCGGCGCGCGCGCCGGGATAAATCTCGTCGGTGAAGACTTTTAGATTTCCCTGATCGAACGCAGCTTTGCCGCCTTCCAGCGCCGATTTGGTTGGCGGCATGTCGCTCTTGGCCTTTGTGCACCAGTCCACGATGCGCGTGGCCGAGCCATCCTTGGGCGAGCCGAGCGCCCACGCGACGAATTCGCCGGCCGCCTTCGGGTTGGAGCCACGCGCGTTGGCGACGAACGCCCAGCCGCCACCAATCGTCAGATATTTGCCGCCGGGAGGCGTCGGCAAACGGAACACGCCGTATTTGAAGTCGGGCGCGCCTTCGCGAAGCTGGGCGATCGCCCAGATGCCGACGTTCTGGATCGCGCAATAGCCGGAACCGAGATTGGGCACGGCGTCCCACCCGCCGCCGCCCAGCGGCTTGCGCGGCGCGACGCCGGTGTTGACCGCATCCTGCCAGAATTTCAGCGCCGCAATGGTCGCCGGCGTGTCGAAGGCGCTCTTGCCGTCCTTCGTCTGGAAGTCGCCGCCGGCCTGCCACAGGAACGGATACCAGGTGTAGTTCTGATAGTAGCCGGGGTTGGTCTCGAACAGCACGCCGTAGCGCTTGTCGGTTGTCAGCTTCTTGGCGACGACCAGCAGCTCGTCCCAGGTTTTCGGAATGTCCTTGTCGGTCAGTCCCACCTCTTTGAAGGCCTCGACGCTGTAGTACATCGCCATAGGCTCGACTTCATAGGGGAGGCCGTAGATCTTGCCGTCAACCATGCGATTGGCGATCACGCTGGGCAGGAAATCGTCACGCGCCGAGGCCTCCATGAACGGTGTGAGATCCTGCAGCACGCCGCCATTGTAGTAGCGCAGGAAATCGCCGGGGCTGATGATGAAAATGTCGGGGCCCGAGCCGGACGCGAACGCAGTTGGCAGCTTGGTGCCGTCCATATAGGCGTTATTGGGAACGTAAACGAGTTCCACTTTGACGTCGTGACTGTCGTTCCAGGTCTTCACCACGTCCTGGAACCACTTGTCTTGCGTGGCGACTCCGCCGCCGGGCCCGTAGAATTGCCAGAATTTCAACGTCTGCGCCGCAAGGCCCCGTGACACATAGGGGAACCCCGTCACGGCCGCCGCGGCCGCGGCGGCCCCGGACAATACGGATCGTCGGCTAGGGCCTGAAGACGCCTGCGGAGCGGCTTCGGAGTTTGATGGTTCCTGAGTCATGACTGCTTCCTCCCTGTTGACACGCCGCTTCGTGCAGCGCGCTTTCTCACGAAATCCAATGCGCGTCGCGGCGCGCGTTTCATTTCAACCCGACTGACGAACGATCAGTTCGTGGAACACGCGAACGTGTCGCGCCGGGGTGGCCCCGACAGCGCTGAGCCGTTCGAGCAGCAGCGCGCCCGCCGCACGTCCGATTTCAAGTTTCGGAATGCGGACAGTCGTCAGGCTCGGTCGCACGAGAGCCGCAGCCTCGATGTCATCGACGCCGACAATTGCGAGATCTTCAGGCGTTCTGAGCTCGAGGACGTGAGCAGCGTCGAGCGCGCCGATCGCCATGACATCATTGGCGCAAAACATTGCGCTCGGTCTGGGGCGCCGCCTCAGCAGAACGGTCGCGGCGGCGACGGCGCCCTCTCTGGTCCAGTCGCCTGTCGCAACTAGCTTCGGATCAGCCCGAACGCCATATTCAGCGAGCGCTCGTTTGTAGCCATCGAGGCGCGCCCGACCGGGATTGCCATCCAGTGCGCCGGTGATGGTTGCGATGCGGCGATGGCCGGCGCGCAGCAAATGCGACGACTGCGTCATATGCGACCTGCTCGTCATCCGCGGATACCCAGTCCAGGCCCGATTGGGCCGTCGTCGCCCCAACCGTGACGAATGGAATTCCGGCGCGGGCGAGCGCCGAGGCCGCAGAAGCGGCGTTCGCGGCCGCCAATACGACGCCATCGACTCGCCGTTGGATCGATGTTTGTATTGCCGCTTCCGCCGCATTGGGATCGGCCGCGGCGTCAAACAACATGACGACGTAGCCCGCGGCCCCGATCTCCTGCTGCAGGCCGCGCCCAAGCAGGGGATAGAACGGATTGGTCAGATCCTGCACGATCAAGGCTACGGCAAGGCTCCTGTTCGCCATCAGCGCCCTGGCGAAGAAATTCGGCCTGAAGCCCAGTTCCTCCATGACGCGCAGCACAGTTTGCCGCGTCTCCTTGGCGACCGGGCGATTGCCGGACAGCACGTGGGATACAGTCGTCTTGCTGACGTGGGCCGCCTTGGCCACCGCCTTGATTGTCGCGCTCTCCCTTGTGCCGACGAAGGTCAAACCGTTCGATCCCGCAGTCTTCTGCTTGCAGGCAGGCTAGCTGCGCAAACCGGTTTGCGCAATCCCTCCCGAATGAATTTCAATCGGCGAACCCAGCGCATGAAAAACGCCATCAGTAACCGGCGCAACACCAACTCGTGAACGAAAGGGTCGCGCGCAAGTTCGCGATCCCGACTATGATGCGAGCCAAGTCTCGTTCAGGGAGCCGTCATGACAAGCCGCGCAGCCGTTGTTCTCGCCGGGCTCGTAAGCGTGGGGGCCGCGCACGCCGCCGAGCCCGTGCGGATCGGCATCACCACAATCCTGAGCGGACCGTTCGCCGACCGGGGACAGTCCGAGCAATACGGCGCACAGCTGGCGGTTGACCGGATCAACCAGGCCGGCGGCGTGCTGGGAAGGCCCGTCGAGCTCTTCTATGCCGACAATGCCTGCAAGCCCGAAATCGGCGTTCCCGCGACGCGGCGATTGATCGAGCAGGAGCATGTCCCGGTCCTGATCGGCGCGCTGTGCACCCCCGTCACGCACGCGATCATGCCGATCGTGGCGGAGGCGAAGATCCCGCTGGTGATCGCCACTTCGGCGGGCCAGGATTTCGTCGACGCCTCCGGCGTCGGTGGGAACGACTATGCCTTCAAGACCATTCCGTCCGAGGTGGACATCGCGCGCGGCCTGGTCCGCTGGCTGTCGTCGCGCAACGTGAAGTCGGTCGCGATCGTCGCCGATGCCGGCGCGTTCCAGCAGGCCAACGCCGTGGCGATAGCGAAGGCGGCGCAGGATGCCGGCATCACGCGTCACCGACCAGGAGACGTTGGCGGAAGGCGCGACAGACTTCGCGGCGCCGCTGGACAAAGTGAAGGCCACGTCGCCCGATCAACTGGTGACGATTCTGGGTCCGTCCACCGCGGGGTTCTTTCGCGCTTACGAAGCCTCGGGCTGGAAGGTTCCGCTGACCGGCCGCATCGATTTTTCAGCCGCGCTCGGCGCCGTATCGACCCAGTTTCGCGATGCTGGCGGCCTCTCCGAAATGACGGGCATCGCGGTGTTCACCCCGGCGCTTGACACCCCGGCGGTGAAGGATTTTGTCGCCGCGTATCGCTCCCACTACGGCCTTACGCCGACGCAACGATCGTTCTTCGTTTACGAGGCGACGCAGCTCGTCGTCGACGCCATCCGCCGCGCGGGGAGCGACCAGCCGGCGGCGATTCAGCAAGCGCTGAAGACCACCACCATGCCGTCGGCGCTCGGGGGCAGCTATGCTCCCGACGACCACAACCATGCCCACACGCCGCTGCAGATTCTGGGCTTGCGTGACGGTCATGTCGCTGTCATCGGCGCCGAGTAGCGCCAATCTCAACCGGCTGGGTCCCTGAGCGCTCCGCCCCGACGCGTGCGAACGTGAATCACCAATGCCGAACCTGATAGTAAAGATCGTTGGGCCCGAAAGTGAACGCCCCTTCGTAGCGCGCAAGAAAATCAGGGAAGCGCTCCACGTATTGCCGACCGCCCGCCGGATCGATGATCGAGAATGAGGATGTCGCGGAATTTCCGGAATTGTTGATCCCGCGAATGATGCGCGAGTGCCGACCCGACGAATCCAAATTCATGGTGCCGACCCACAGCAGGCCGTACTTCAAGAGCATGTTCTCCCAGGCGTCGATGGTGTAGTTGGCCATCGGCTCCCAGCTCATTCCCGCAGCCCTCAGGAACGGCGCGAACTCGGCCGGCGGCATGGCCCGATTGTTGTCAACCATCACGCCATATTTGGCGTCGACCGCAGCCACGGCGTCCCGAATTGTCATGGATTGCTCATATTCCCACGAGCGCATCATCGTATAGACGGTCGCCCAGCATACCAACGAGGTTGGCTGAGCGATGATATCGACCTGCCCCGACACCTGGTAGCTCATGATGTTCCTCCTGGACCATTCCGCTCATGAACGTGGCGACACAACCGGCCGATGGCCGGACGCAATGGGGGTTACGGTCTGATGCGGCCCGGCCTCATTCCGCGAGCTTGAAGTTCAGCTGAATGCGCCATCGCGTCTTGCGCTTCACAATTCGTTCGTCGCTCAGATAGGCTTCGTAGCGGCATGCGAACGCGTCGCCAGCGGGAGTGGCGCGCCGATCGAAGACGTGGCCCGCCTCTGCCGCCCACTCGATAAGATGCCGGTTGGCGCGAATGGAATGATCGACATGGGTCAGCGTCGCATAGCGACCGGCTGACAGTTCGCCACGCCGGATGCGGCTCTCGACCGGCGGCGCTTTGCTCGAGACCGCGCCGACTTCGAGATCCATATCGCCTTTCATGTCGACAACGTAAAAGCGCAAGAAAAGAGGGCCTGCGTCGGCGTCGTGTTGGTCAAGCCAGGATCGCAGTTCCCGGATCATATTGTCGCGAACGCTCAACATGCCGCGAAACGGCGTAACGACCCTGATGCCGACCGTCGTGGCGCTCGATCGGTAGACGACATGCGGCGCTTCAATCAACTCCACGGGCGTACCTCCGATGAGATTGGAAAGCATAAATGCCATGAAACAACAATGTTTGCAAAGGTCTGAATAAGCCTACAAGTACCCACAATCCCACCCAGGCCGGGGTCTTCTGCGGTTCTCTGACTTCGGGCGATCGCGTACGAGGTCCGATTTCATCTATAGCTGGCGCGAGGCCCAGCGCTATTCAATATCACTGGTTTCAGATCTACGTAATTGTCAATAGCGTGCAGCGACCGGTCGCATCCAGGGCGGACTCTGGACTCCTCCGTGCGGCAGCTCAACGAGCGGGTCCGATCCGCCGTTCACATGGATGACGCCGGCAACGAGATGGCGCGAGGCGTACGGGATAACGTCAATGTTTGACGACCAGATCACCGTGTTCTGAACCCGCACTCGCGTCGGCGCCTCGCACACCTGGCCTGATTGGCGAATGCAAAACCGACGGGGACATCCGCCGCCATCTCGAGATCCGAAGCATCGGCCATGACGATGTTCGCACTCTCGCCGCCGGGTTTGAGATGAACCCGCTTCATGTCGGTGTAAACCGAATCCATCAGCGGCCTGCGGCCAACCACGATGGAGCCGGTGAAAGTGATCCCCACCATCCGCATGTCACGACGTTGCAGCAGTTTGTCCGCACTGAGGACCTCGACAAGGTATTTGCTGTTGCGAACGCGGTGCTGGCCAAAGAGAAGCCCACTTCGTGGACGCTGAAGGCGTTCAAATACTACTACATCCCTTCTCCGCCGGTCGGCCTTGCCGGCATCGTCGTTGAGCCCACTGACGACCTGCATCGGCTGCAGGACGAACTCATCAAGGCGGTTGAGCCCTTCACCGTGAAGACCGGAACGCCGGCGGCGTTTTTCAGCGAAGACGGCGGACGCGACATTCAGTAATCGCTGATCGAATACGTCTCTCACTTCACGGCGATCGCCGCGGGCAAGCATTTCAACCCGCACGTGACGATCGGCGTTGGAACCGAAGCGTATTTGAACAAGATGCTGGCCGAACCCTTCGACGCCTTCACGTTTACGGCGAAGGGCGCTTCCGTCTATCAGCTTGGCACGTTTGGTACGGCGAGGAAGGAACTGAAGGCGCTGACGCTTGACGCCGTGAGCGCGAGGGCAGCCACAAATGAAAAGAGGTCACAGCGCCGATCGCGGCGTCGCCGGGAAAGAGTCTGGGGGCGGCCTCTGAGGCCGCGCCCCGCTCTCTTACGAGAGATTTAAGCGGCCTTGGCGCGCGCCGGTTCCGCGCTTTGCATGGCTCGGAGATAGAGATCGAGCAACGATTCCTGTTCGTCGCGCTCGTCCTGGTCCTGCTTGCGCAATCGAAGAATTTCCTTCAGCACCTTTACGTCGAAGCCTTCTCCCTTGGCCTCCGAGAACACTTCTTTCTTGCCCTCGTTCAGCGCCTTGAGCTCCTCATCGATCTGCTCAATGCGTTCAATGAAAGACAGAATGCGATTGCCAGGAATTTCAATTGTATCAGCCATGTTCCGCCTCTGTTTGACGCGGCAGAAACTAGAGCCGAGAAGGTTGCCGAGACGTTAACGAACTCCCTGCAATCCCATCAACTTTCTTTACGCGACTTCCCTGTCTGCGCTGGTCTCCGCGCACATATGAAACCAGCGCTTCGTAGCCCGCCAGCGCCTCTGTCTAAGCGCCCATGACGTCCTCAATTTTTATCGGAAAATTGCGAACCCTTAAGCCGGTCGCGTGCCAAACCGCATTAGCGATCGCGCCCGCTGATCCTGTGATCCCGATCTCGCCGACGCCCTTGATCCCAAGCCCGTTCACGTAGGGATCGTCCTCGTCAATCAGCAAGGCTTCGAGCACCGGCGTGTCGGCGTTGACCGGGACGCGGTATTCGCCGAGATCGGCATTCGTGATGCGGCCGGTGCGACGATCCACATTCGCGCCCTCGAGTAGTGCAAACGATGCGCCCCAGATCATGCCGCCGTAGAGCTGGCTGCGGACAAGTCGCGGATTGATGATCCGGCCCGCCGCGAACGCGCCGATCAGCCGAGTGGCCCGGATCTGGCCGAGATCAGGGTCGACCTTCACTTCGGCAAACACCGCGCCGTGCGCCTGCAAGGCGTGATTGCCGGCCGTCGCCGGATTGCGCGCCCCTTTGCCGCTGCCTTCGATGTTCGCCCGCCCAGCCCGGGCTAGAATGGCTGCGTAGCTTTCGCTGCGAGTCTCGTCATTCCTCGCGTAGAGACGTCCGCCGCGCCCGAATACGCCGACGTTGCCTGCGCCGAAAAGCGGGGAGTCGGTGGTCGGCCACGGCGAGCTCGGCGAGTTGCGCCACCACGTTCCGGCCAGCGGCGTCGATTGCGGAACCTGCCGTCGCCGTATGGCCGGAGCCCCCGGCGATTCCGGCGTCGGGCAGGTCGGAAGTGCCGGCGCGCAACGTCACCTGGTCGGCATCGAGCCCGAGGCTGTCAGCCGCGATCTGGACAAGAGCCGTCAAGGCGCCCTGACCCATGTCGACAGCGCTCGTCTCGATCGTGGCGCCGCCGTTGCTGTGAAGCACCGCGCGCGCCTCGGCCGCAAACATCGGGCAATGAAACACGGCGGTGCCCATTCCCCAGCCGACCAGCATGCCGTTGTCGTCGCGCATCTGCCGCGGCGCGCGCGGCCGGCCCGACCAACCAAACTGCGCCGCGGCGGCCGCGTAGCATTCGCGCAGCGCCTTTGACGAATAGGGCTTGCCGCTGATCGGCTCGACTTCGGCATAATTCTTCAGACGGAACTCGAGCGGATCCATGCCGCATTTCTCGGCCGCTTCATCGATGGCGACTTCGAGCGCGATCGACCCCGAAGCAAGTCCAGGCGCACGCACCGGACCGGGCGTGCCGATGTCGTTGCGCACGGCTTCGTGGTTCACAGCGATGTTTGGGCTCGCGTACAGCATGCCGGAAACGCCGCCGGCCGGTTCGACGAAATTGTCGAAGCTGCTTGTGGCGGCGACGACGTGATGCGAAACGGCGGTCAAGCGGCCATCGGCCTCAAATCCGAGCCGCAGGCGTTGTCGCGTCTCGCCGCGATGGCCGACCGGCCCAAACATCTGGCCTCGCGTCAGCACCAATTTTACGGGTCGCCCCATTGTGCGCGCGGCGAGTACGCACAGGAGGTGAGCGCCGGCAAGGATCGCCTTCGATCCGAAGCCGCCGCCAATAAACGGCGTGCGGATCAACACGTTCTGCGGCGGGATTCCGAAATAGCCCGCGAAGGCTGCGGCAGCCATGTGGGGCGCCTGGTTGGGCATATCCATTGTCAGCCGATCGCCTTCCCAGGAGGCGACGATGGAATGCGGCTCCATGGCGTTGTGATATTGCGACGGTGTTTGATAGGTCTCGTCGATGCGCAACGGCGCTGTCGACAAGGCGGCTTCGGCATCGCCGCGAGCCGCGCCTGCTGGCGAGCCAATTCCCACGGCGGCTGGAACGAAATGATCGACGTCGAGCCCGATTCGCGCCGGCTCGACCTCGTAGCGCGGATTGAGCAGGCGTAGCGCCTTCTGTCGCCGCCTCGAGCGTCTCGGCGATGACGAGCGCGATCGGTTGGTTGGCGTAACGCACCTGGTCGTTCTGCAACGCCTCCATCCGGAACGCGAATGGCGCCGGCTTCGAGTCCGGATCCCCCGCGAGCGGGGGCCTATTTGCGGGCGTCAGCACTTTGACGACCCCGGGATGAGCCTCGGCGGCTTCGACGTCGAGATGAGTCACGCGTCCGCGAGAAATCGTGCTGACGGCGCATACCGCGTACAGCAATCCCGGGGGATGATTGTCCGATGCGTAAGTCGCGCGTCCGGTGACTTTCAGGATGCCGTCGCGCCGGGTGAGCGGCTGGCCTGAGTTGGAGCCATAGCGCACAATCGCTGCGCTTTGAGCGGGATTTGTCTCAGGCATAGTGGCGCTCTCCGATCGGGGAGGAGAAGGGGGAAGCGGGAAGCGCAGGAAGGCGTTCTGGCGTTCCCGCCGAGGCGAGCGTGAGCGCGCGCACGACGATCCGTTTTGCAAGTTCGATCTTGTAAGCATTGTCGCCGGAGGGCTTCGCGTCGGCGAGCGCGATTTCTGCTGCTTTACGGAACGCAAGCTCGGTCATCTTCTCGCCGACGAGCGCCTGTTCGGCGACGCGCGCGCGCCACGGTTTTGCCGCGACGCCTCCTAGCGCAAGCCGCGCGTTGCGGATCACGCCGCGATCGACGTCCAGCGCCGCGGCTGCTGAGACGACTGCAAAGGCGAAGGAGGTGCGCTCGCGAAGCTTCAGATAGCGCGCGTGCGAAGCGAAGGTCGCCGCATCTGCGGGAAGTCGGATCGCGACGATAAGGTCGCCGTGCTCCAGCGCCAATTCGCGCGAGGGATCGTCGCCCGGCAATTGATGAAAATCTTCGAGCGGGACCTCGCGCCGACCGGCCTTCCCTTCAATTTCGACAATTGCGCCTAGCGCGACCAGCGGCACGCAGAAATCGGAAGGGTGGGTCGCGATGCAATGCTCGCTCCAACCCAACACCGCGTGCAGGCGGTTTTCGCCTTGCCGCGCATCGCATCCCGAGCCCGGTTGGCGTCGATTGCAGGCGCTCGCGACATCATAAAAATAATTACACCGCGTCCGTTGCAGCAGGTTGCCGCCGACAGTGGCGACGTTGCGAACTTGCCCCGAGGCGCCGGAAAGCAGGGCTTCGGCGGCGGCCGGATAGTTTCTCACAAAGTTCATGTCGTGCGCGAGGTCGGCGTTGCGTACGAGGGCGCCGATGCGCAGACCGCCGTCGGGAAGGCTCTCGATCCGGTCTAGGCCCGGCAGTCGACTAATGTCGACGACGTGATCGGGCCGGAGCGCGCCGCCTTTCATCAGGTCGAGCAGATTGGTGCCCCCGGCGAGATAGACGGCATTTTCCTGCGCCGCGGCGGCGACTGCGTCCGAGACCGTCTCTGGCCTCACATAGTTGAAGGTCTTCATGCCGCGTTCCTTCGGTCACGTTGGGCGATAATCTTCTGCGCTTCGAGAACGGCTTCCGTGATGCCGCGATAGGCGCCGCAACGGCAGAGGTTGCCGCTCATGCCCTCGCGCACGCGCTCGGGGTCGTCGCCCGTCTGGCCCTCCTCAATCAAACCGACCGCGCTCATGATCTGGCCCGGCGTGCAGTAGCCGCACTGAAAACCGTCATGCGCGATGAAGGCGGCTTGAACCGGATGAAGGTGGTCGCCGTCGGCGAGGCCCTCGATGGTGACGATCTCCGCGCCATCCAGGCTCAAGGCGAGCGCGAGGCAGGAATTCACCCGCTGGCCGTTCACGAGCACGGTGCAGGCGCCGCACTGACCGCGGTCGCAGCCCTTCTTGGTCCCGGTCAGGTCGAGGCGTTCGCGCAGCAGATCGAGCAGCGTCACCCGCGGGTCGTCGAGCGCAATTGACTTTCGCTCGCCGTTGATGGTGAGGCCGAGGGAGTAAGTCATGGAGACTCCGTAAAATCCGGGAGGTGTGGAATTCGCAGTCGCTCAGAGGCATAGTGGCGAGAACGCGCAGCTCGGCGACGGGTTCGTTCCGATGCCGATTGCTGTGAACTTGCGCCAGGCTATGGTTAGGTCGCGAAAGATACTATACGGAGGATGCCTCCGTTTTGCAAGGGTGGTCCGGAGAAATGTCAGGTGGTCTGGAAACGCCGCTGCGCAAGCCTCGCGTAGACGCCCAGCGCAACCGCGAGCGGCTGCTCGAAGTGGCCGCCGACATTTTCAGCGCTGGCGGCCCGAACGCCAGCCTCGAAGCCGTGGCGAAAACTGCCGGCGTGGGCATCGGAACTCTCTACCGTCACTTTCCAACCCGAGAGGTGCTGTTCGAGGCGGTCTATCGGCACGAAGTGGATCAACTTGGCGAACTTGCCGAACGTCTCGCCCGCGAAGCCGCGCCGCTCGAAGCGCGTCAGACAGTGGGTGCATGCCAACGTACGGCTCGTCGCCACCAAAAAGGGCATGGTGTCGGCGTTGGCGCTTGCCGCCCATCGGCCGACAGAGCTTCACGCCTATTCCATGGACCGACTCACCAAAGCGCTCGGCTCGCTCCTCCGTCGCGGCGCCGAAGCCAACCAGATACGCAAGGACATCACGCCCGAGGATCTTCTGCGCGCGCTGGTCGGCATGTCCTACAACGTCTACGATACGCCCGATTGGCAGAACACCGCACTGCGTCTGGTTGATATTTTCGTCGACGGTCTTCGACCGCGATGACGCCAATCCCTTGCCAACAATTTCGAGATTCGCAGCACCAGCCATGACAGAGATCACGAACGCTACCCAACTCGCGCGTGGCGAAAGCCGGCGCAACGATTATACCCGTCACGCCGTTCCAGCAGAACTGCATGTTGCTCTGGTGCGAGGCCACGCGGCGGGCTGTGGTAATCGATCCGGGCGGCGACGCGCCGCGCATTCTGGAAGCCATCAGGCAGTCCGGAGTCACGGTCGATAAGATTTGGCTTACGCACGGCCATATCGATCATGTCGGTGGCGCCGCCGAGTTGCGCGATGCGCTGAATGTCCCGATCGAGGGACCGCACCTCGCCGACAAATTCCTGCTCGATCACGTGGAGGAAAGCGGCGCCAGGTTCGGCATGACCAAGGCGCGCAACTTCGCGCCGGATCGCTGGCTCGACCAGGGCGACCAGGTTCAGGTTGGGTCGCTAGCGTTTGAGGTGCTGCATTGCCCCGGCCATTCGCCGGGCAGTGTGGTGTTTTTCAATAAGGGCATGCGCTTCGCCCATGTTGGCGACGTGTTGTTTCAAGGCTCGGTTGGTCGCACCGACCTTCCCGGCGGGAATCACGCGTCGCTCATCAAGTCGATCACCGAAAAGCTGCTGCCGCTTGGCGACGACGTGCAGTTCGTCTGCGGTCACGGCCCGGGTTCGACCATAGGCCAGGAACGCCGCTCCAACCCCTTCCTCAATACCGCGAGGCGGGAGTAGCGCCGCATCCGGGCTCAGCGAGCGAGCGTCACTCTGCAGCCGAATTCAGCCGCCGAGGCGTTGGCCCACGACCAGAAGCTGCCCGCCATGCTTCGCGCGACGAGGATGTCGAATGCGGCGCCTCCGTCGGGGGGCTGCATTGTCCAGGCGCCACAGGTGAACGCCGATATGGGCGATGCTCGTCATCGCGGCGGCGCCGGGAGGGAAGACGGACGGATGCAGATCGATCATGCAGCCCTTCGCCAGCATGTCGCGGACATGGGGGCCGCTGAGCCGCAGCGCCGCCCGCGCGTCGCTTTGGTTGCTCACGGCGGCCAGCTCCTGAAGCTCCGCGAAATCCTCTCAGCCTGCTCGGCGACGAGCAACCATTGGCCGGGGCCCGACCAGACGAAAGCATGCGTCGCGCTGTGGGCGACGCGGGGCTCCATCGGGAGGTCGAGGCCGTAGCGCGCCTTGACCAGCGCGGCAATCGCCGCTTCGCCGCCGCGTCGCGCCTGGATGCTGGCGATGCAGAGGCCCTCGCGGGGCGTCACGATGACGCCGGCCTGCGCGTCGCGTCGACAGGGCTCTCCGTGAGCACGTCCGCCCAGGCGCTGCGACGCGGCCAATTGCCTCCCGAGAAGGATCAACCACGAAGCCGCGCTCCTTCCGGATCGAGAAAAACGCTGCTGCAGATTTCGACTTCCACGTCGCCGTTGCGAACGGGATCATAGGCGCGCACGCGCTCGCCCAAGCGCTCCGCGCCGCGCTTGATGAGGCCAAGGCCGATCCAGTGGCCGAGCGTGGGCGAATAGGCGACGGAGGTCATGTAGCCCTCATCGTTTTCCAGATCCGGCGGCTGGCCGATGCCCAGGAAATGCGCGCCGGCCCGCAGCCTCTGCTCGGGATCGACCGGCTTGAAGCCGACGAGAATCGGGCCTGTCCGGGTCGACCAAAGCCGGACGGCCGGCCATCACGCGGCCGATGAAATCCTTCTTCTGCGACATCATGCGCGCCAAGCCCGAGATCGCGCGCCGTCGTCTGGCCGTTCAGTTCGCCGCCCGCGACATGGCCCTTTTCGATGCGCATCACGCCCATCGCTTCGAGGCCGTAGGGCGTGACGCCGAACGGGCGGCCGGCCGCCATCAAGGCGCGCGCCAAGGCGTCGCCATAGCCGCCGGCGACCGCGAGCTCATAGGCGAGTTCGCCGGAGAACGAGACGCGAAACAGCCGCGCCTCGATGCCGCCGCCGACCGAGACCGTCCGCGCGGCGAGATAGGGAAAAGCGGCGTCCGAGATATCGTGCTCGTCGTCGATCACGGCGCGCAGCAGATCGCGCGAGCGCGGCCCGGCGATCGCCATTTGCGCCCATTGCTCGCTGACCGAGGTGATCTGCACGTCGAGCGCGGGCCAGAGCACCTGACGGCAGAATTCGAGATGCTGCATGACCTTGACGGCGTTGGCGGTCGTCGTCGTCATCAGGAAATGGGACTTCGCCCAGCCGCGACGTCGTGCCGTCGTCCATGACGAAGCCGTCTTCGCGCAGCATCAGGCCGTAGCGCGCCTTGCCGACGGGCAGGTTCGACCAGGTGTTGACGTAGACGCGCTCGAGCAGAGCCAGCGCGTCCGCGCCCTGAATGTCGATCTTGCCGAGCGTCGAGACATCGCAGACGCCGACGCCATTGCGCACCGCGAGGACTTCGCGATTGACTGTTGTCAGCCAATCGTTCTCGCCGGGTCGGGGAAATATTGCGCGCGCCGCCATGGCCGGATTCGACGAAGACGGCGCCGGCTTCTTTCGACCATTGATGCGCCGGCGCGAGGCGCACGGGGCGGAAATCCTGCCCGCGGTGATGCCCGGCGAGCGCGCCGATCGCCACCGGCGTGTACGGCGGACGAAACATCGTGACGCCCGGTCTCGGCGATCGACTTGCCTGGTCAGTTCGGCCATGATGCGCGAGGCCGGCCAGATTGGAGGTCTTGCCCTGATCGGTCGCCATGCCGAGCGTCGTGTAGCGCTTGAGATGCTCGACCGAGCGAAAACCCTCCCGCGCGGCGAGTTCGATGTCCTTGTCGGTGACGTCGTTCTGAAAGTCGACGAAGGCTTTTCCGCGCGCGCCTGCGACGCGCCAGACGGGCGTGACCGCGACGGTCTCCGGATCGGTCGTCGGCGCGGGCTCGTCTTGTTTCGGTCGCAAAGCCGCAGTCCCGCGCCGCCTCGGCGCCGAGCCGCGCGCCGTCGGCAAGCGCCTCGCGAGGGAAAAGCGACCGGCCGCGCTGCCGGCGACGCTCATGCCGTCAGGCAGATTTCCCGCGACAAACGCTGAGATCGCAGGGTCCCACACGGGACGATGTCCCTGGTGCGAAGCCAGATGGATGGTCGGATTCCAACCATTGGAAACGGCGAGCAGGTCGCAGTCCAGCATCCTGACGCCGCCATTCGCCTCGCGAATCGCGATGCGCCGCAAGGATTTGCCGCCAGACGCGCCAATGACGCTGGCGCCCGAGATAGAGCGGCGCGCCGAAACGCTCGCAGGAGGCCCTGAGGCTGAGAATCGACCTGCTGCCGGGAATCGACGACGGCGACGATCTTTACGCCCGCCGCCGCCAGATCGCGCGCGGTATTCCAGCCATCGTCGCCAGTCGTGAAGACCGCCGCTTCGCGCCCGGGCGCGACGCCGAAGCGATTGACATAGGTGCGAACGGCGCCGGCGAGCATCACGCCGGGCGTGTCGTTGCCGCCGAACACGATCGGCCGTTCAATCGCGCCGGCGGCAAGAATCGCCCGTCTGGCGACGATCCTCCAGGCGCGCTGGCGCGGTTGATGCGGGGCCGGGAGCGCGACATGATCGGCGACGCGCTCCAACGCGCCGAAGACGCCGTGATCGTAGACGCCGAATATCGTGGTGCGCCGCATGATGCGAACATCGGCGAAGGCTTTCGAGCTCCGCGACGCATCGGCGCAAGCCATTGCGAGGCGGGCGCGCCGTCGATCTCGCGCCGCTCCGACAGCAGGCGGCCGCCGAGTTCGAAATCGTCGTCGCAGAGGATGACGCGCGCGCCGGCGCGGCCGGCGGCGAGGGCGGCCGAGAGGCCCGGCCGGGCCGCCGCCAATCACCAGCACGTCGCAAAAGGCGAACGCCTTTTCATAGATGTCGGGGTCTTCGGCGTTCGGCGGCGCGGCCGAGGCCGGCGGCGCGGCGGATCGCGGGCTCGTAGAGCTTCTCCCAGAAGCTCGCCGGCCACATGAAGGTCTTGTAGTAGAAGCCCGCCGTCAAAGCGGGAGCGAACAAGCCGTTGATCGACAGGAGGTCGAAGCCTAGCGACGGCCAGCGGTTCTGGCTCGTCGCCTCCAGCCCGTCATAGAGTTCGGTCGACGGTCATGCGGGTGTTGGGCTCGCGCCTCGCGCCGCGGCGAAGCTCGACCAGTCCGTTCGGCTCCTCGGGGCCGGCCGTGAGCAGGCCGCGCGGACGATGATATTTGAACGATCGCCCGACGAGGCGCACGCCATTGGCGAGCAGCGCGGAGGCCAGCGTGTCGCCGCGAAAACCGGAAAAGGTCTGGCCGTCAAATCGGAACGTCAGGGGCGCGTTGCGATCGATGAGGCCGATTTGCGGAAGTCGGAATGGTTGAGCCGCGTTGGTCACGACAGCTCAACTCTGGACCGAAGGTCTGGCCGGCTCGGCCAACTCGATCCGATGCGTGCGCGTATCGCGAACGACCACGATCCAGGCGCGGCAGCCCGCGCTGTGATGCCAATATTCGCGCTGACGTCCGGCAGGATTGTCGCGCTCATAGACGTAGCTCGTCATTGCGGCTTCGGACAATTGGTCTGCGTCCGGCCGCGCGACATTCGCGTCGCCGAGATAGGTGAACTCCTGAACGTCGCGGGTTCCGCAATGGGGGCAGGGAAGGCGCATCTCACAAAATCCCTGCGAGTTCAGTGAAGGTTCGGCTGGGCGCCCACGCCCTTTTCGTCGATGAGATGGCCGGTCGCGAAGCGATCGAGCCGATAGGCGGCGGCGACCGGATGAGGCTGATCGCGCGCGATCAGATGGGCGAAGCACCAGCCGGAGGCGGGCGTCGCCTTGAAGCCGCCATAGCACCAGCCAGCGTTCAGATAGAGCCCGTGAACGGGTGTGTGATCGATGATCGGCGATCCGTCCATCGACATGTCCATGAGGCCGCCCCAATGGCGCAGGACGCGGATGCGGCCGAGGCCGGGCCACATGGCCATGCCGGATTCCATCACGTCTTCGACGACAGGAAGATTGCCGCGCTGCGCATAGGAATTGTAGCCGTCGATGTCGCCGCCGAACACGAGGCCGCCCTTGTCCGATTGGCTGACATAGAAATGGCCGGCGCCGAAGGTGACGACCGTGTCGATCAGCGGCTTCAGGCCTTCGGAGACGAAGGCCTGAAGCACGTGGCTCTCGATCGGCAGGCGCAGGCCCGCCATCGCCGCCAGACGCGAGGAGCTGCCCGCCACCGCGAGCGCCACTTTCCTGGCGCGGATCGGTCCGCGCGACGTCTCGACGCCGTGAATTCCATCGGCGTCGATCGTGAGCCCCGTCACCTCGCAGTTCTGCACGATGTCGACGCCGCGCTGGTCGGCGGCGCGCGCATAGCCCCAGGCGACCGCGTCATGGCGAACCGTGCCGCCGCGCTTTTGCAGCAGGCCGCCCTGAATCGGAAAGCGCGCGTTGTCATAGTCGAGGAACGGCAGCCGCGCGCGCACCTGGTCGCGGTCGAGCAATTCGGCGTCGGCGCCAGCCAGCCGCATGGCGTTGCCGCGCCGGGCGTAAGCGTCGCGCTGGCTGTCGGAATGATAGAGGTTCAGCACGCCGCGCTGGCTGACCATGGCGTTGTAGTTGATGTCCTGCTCGAGCCCCTCCCAGAGCTTCATCGAAAATTCGTAGAAGGGCGTATTGCCCGGCAGCAGATAGTTGGAGCGAATGATGGTCGTGTTGCGGCCGACATTTCCCGAGCCGACATGGCCTTTCTCCAGCACCGCGATATTGGCGAGGCCGTGCTGGCTCGCCAGATAATAGGCGGTCGCCAAGTCCGTGGCCGCCGCCGCCGACGATGATCACGTCATATTCCGGCTTCGGGCTCGCATCGCGCCAGGCGGGCTTCCAGCCGCGATGCCCCGTGAGCGTCTGCGCGGCGAGTGTGAAGATGGAATAGCGCATGGCGAATTCGATGGCCTCTCCGGGCTGGCGTCTAGCTGACCTTGGTGATTTCCATCAGGCAATGGACATAGTCCATGCGATGGCCGTCGGGCGCGCGCGCCACATCCGCCTCATAGGCCCCGTAGAATTCGTCGAGGATCGTCGCGCGCGTTTCGGCGGGGCGGGCCGGATCGAGCGCGCCGGCGAACACGTTCTCCGACCAGGAGCGCAAGGTCGGCACATAGGCCTTGGCGAAAGCCGCGGCGTCGCGATGATTGAGGTAATCGGCGGCGTAGGGGCATGGCGTCACTGTTGTCGAGAGATGCGCCGAGCCGCAATCCCGCCTTCGACACCGGCGGAGTTCGCGTCGCGGAAGGGCGCGGCGAATTCGTCGGCCGTCTTGTAGAACTGCTGGAAGGTCGCGTTGACATATTCGGCATCGTTGATCCGTCCGGCCGCGTGCAGTCCGCGCCAATGCCGCGCAAATTCGTCGAACATGTTGACGCCGGCCGTAGCGCCGAGATAGCGGCCCTGCTTCGTCGACGCAAAAATTGGCCAGCAGCAGTCTGCCGCCCTGGCGCAATTCCCTCGCGCGATGCAGCAGGATCGTCTCCCAATCGGCGAGGCCTTGCGCGCGGAATAGTTCACGCTCGGCAGGAGTGGCGCCGACCGCCTGAACGTGATCCCTGATCATGCAGGGCCGCGCGCTGATCCAGTGCATCGCGGTGGCGGAGAAGCCGAAGGACAGGCTGCCGTCCGGTACGATCTGACGATAAAAACTTGTGCCGCTGCCGAAAATGAACAGGCCGGGGATATCGGCGAGCGGCTCAGCCGCCTGCTGACCGAGCAGCCCCTGTGTCAGACGAAACAGAGCGGCGAAATCATTGTGCGGCAGATCGGTATAGGTGATCGTGATCTGGCGCTCGGGTTCGCGCGCGCGGATCGCTTCGACCATCCGGCGCATCAGATCGATCGACGTTCCGCCGTCCGCAGCGCCGAAATCGGCGATCGAAAACGGCTGCGCATCCGAGATCGCCGGCATGCGGCCGATCGCCTCGACGACGAGATCGCCGACCTTGTCGATAACCGCCTTGGCGCCAATTGTGTTCGCGGAATAATAGCCCGCGCCCCGCATCGCGATCTTCGGCGCGTCCTTCGTACTCATATGATTGCTCCCCTCAACGATGGCGGAGCCGATGCCCCGTTACGCAGGCCGACGTGTCTATTCATCATCGACGCTCCCGCCGCCCGCGCCCTTGGCGCGTGAACTCTCGCTCGCCGGCACATTTACACGCGAGGCGAAGCCTCCGAGCGCCATCAGGACGGCGTCGTCTGCGATCGCGCGCCGCATCGGAGGCTGGTCGTTCGACGGGGCGACGCTTGGCGAAATGTCTACATTTGCGACACGGCTGAGCAAGGCGCCCTCTGACTTGCTTGCATGCAGGGTTCGCGGGCCGATACAAAGCGCGGCCCCTGGCCAAACGACCTTGTAGCCTTCGACGACGTTCGACGCGGCGAGCAGTGCCGCGAGCCAGATGGGTACGGCGACCTCGCCGAGATGCAGGGGCGCAACCCGCAGGATCGTAGGATCGTCAATCAGCAGCGCGCCGGTGCGTATCGGGACACAACACCGGCCCTCCCGTTTCGGATCGGCCCACCCGCCAGCGTTCGACCTGCGCCGACGAAGGCGCGTGCATCGCCTCGGCATTTTCGGCCAAAGCCAAAAGCGCCTCCGCCCAAGGAAAGCCGCCCTGCGCCAGCTGACGCGCGCCGCGGGCGATTTCCTCGCTGAGGCCCCATGAAAAGCCTGCGCCGCGGCCAACTTTGGCGGCGAGCGACTCCACTTCGTTCAACGAAAGCTCGGTCATGCGGCGGCTCCGCCGTCTCGCGTCATGTCTTCCGCGAACGGCTCGCCCGGCGAACAGCGAAATGCGCAGCCAGCGGTCCGATCGCGGATCAAAACGGCTGGCGCCGAAGAAGGCGAGCTTGCTGCGCAAGAGATCGATCGGCCGCATGCCGGCGTCGATCAAATTGTCGCGGATCTCGGCATAGGGATGCCGGGCGACGATCTGCGCGCGGCGAACCACATGACGCCATTCGGGATGGCGCAGCAGGAAATCGGCGATGGAGGTCGTTGCGGGCTCGGCGACAAGCGCCCGAGAAAGCGCGCTCGATGTCGCGCGCGACCGCCAGCGGCTGCTCGCGTTCGGCGCCGGGCTCGCGGAGGCGCTCGCCGAGGCGCGGCTCGAGCTTTTCCGCCGAGACGTACCAGAAGCGCGCATTCGCCGGTTCGCTCGTTGAAGTCGTAGCGCCGCGTCCAGGCATAGTCCCGCGCGATCAGCGCCTTCAGCGCGCCGCAATTCATCGCGCCGTCGATGCGGAACGAGGCGTCTTCGTCCGCCGCCATGGTCTCGGCGAGATCGTCGACCAGTTCGCCATGCGGCTCCAGCAGCAGAGCGACCGTCGCCTCCTGCCCCTCAAGCGAAAAATGGGCTTCGGCGAAACGATAGAGCGCATCCCAGGGAAGAGCGGCGCCGCCGATGAGATCGGCGGCTCGCCGGTCAAGCGTGGCGAGATCGGCGGCGAGCGCGGCGATCGCCTCCGCTTGGCGAGTGTCGGCGGTGCGCCAGGTTCGAACCTTGTCCCGCATCGCGGCCAGCGCCGCCGCAAAGCCGGCCTCGCGCGACGTCGCTGGCCGAAGGCTGCGAACGCACGCGCGCGAGCGCCGTTTCCCGCGCATGAAACCAATTGTGCATCAGCACGGGATGGCGGACGAGAAACGGCGCCATGCCGAGACCCGTGGCGTTGCCGACGCCGAGCATGCCGCCGCAGCGTCGGGCTGAGCCGCGCCGCGCGTTCCGGCGCACGCCGCGCCGCGACATGTTCGACGAGGTCGATCGTGAAGGAGCGGATCAGCCAGACCGTCAGCATCTCCGCCTGGAACGGGCCGGCAAGGTCGCGGCCGTCCGGCGATCTCGTCGCGATCGGCGATGCCGAACTTGCCGTTGCCGTAAACGGCGGTGGTGCGCATCAGATAGCCGACGCTCGCCAGAACCGCCGCGTCGGGCTGCTCGCCCGCTCGCCAGCGCATCGACGACAGCGTCGAACAGACGGACGCTCTTGTTGGCGCGGGCCAGCACGAGATCGCGCGCGCCGTAGCGGCCGGCTTCCTGCAACGGCGCATTCTGGCGCAGGCGCGCGACCTCGTCCGCGTCGGGGACGCCGTCGTAGAGGACGTAGCTCGTGTCCCAGGCTTCGGCGATGACGCGATCGGTGCGCCGCGAGTTCCTCCAGCGGGGTCGAGAAAGCGACGAGGCTGTAGGTTCGCGCCGCGGCGTCGCACGCTGTAGACGGCGTGGCCATAGCCGGCGTCGTCCGATCGCCCATTCGGCGCGCGCCGACGCTGCCAGCGTTCTTCGGCCGCCCTTCGCATCGAGGGTGCGCAGGAAACTCAGGCGCGTCGGGTGCGAGGCGCCGAGCCGGTCGAGCCGCATGACGACATCAGGAGGTCGCAGCGCGATCGCGTTCAATTCAGGCGACCCCGGCGAGCTTCAGCAGCGTCGCGTGCGCGGCCTCGCCGATGTCGACGCCGTCGCGTTCGCTGTTCGCCCGGGCCGCGCGGCGCCTGCCGCCGGGCAGGCGTCCGCTCGGTCTCGGCGCCGAACGCCGCGACGACCATCTCCAGGCGATCCGCGAAGGCGCCGCCGGACGAGGCGTCCGGCGCGAGGCGATGAAGAACTGGCCGGTGCCGCGGCGGTCCGCCGGCGGTTCCGGAAAACGGGCTCGCCACGATGCCGGGATTGGCGCCGGCGAGGCAGGCGGCGAAAACCTCGACCATCAGCGCGGCGCCGACGCCCTTTGTAGCCGCCGGCGGGCGCCATCGTCCCCGTCAAGGCCGCTGCGGGATCGGTGGTCGGTTTGTCCCTCGCGTCGAACGCCCAGCCCTCCGGGATCGGCTCGCCCGCGCGGGCGCGTTTCATCACTTCGCTCTTGGCGACGACGCTGGCGCTCTGATCGATGACGAAGCGCGCCGCGCCGTTGCCGTCGGGAACGGCGAGCGACCAGGGATTGGTGCCGAGCGCCGGCTTGCGGGCGCCCCAGGGCGCGATCGAGGCGGGCGCGTTGGTGAAGCCGAGCGCGACTACGCCCGCCTCCGCCAGGCGCTCGGTGTGATAGCCGAGCACGCCGCAATTGTAGGAATTGCGGATCGCCAGGCTTGCGACGCCATTGGCCGCCGCGGCGGCGACCAGCGCGGGCAGGCCGAGATCGATGGCGGCATGCGCGAAGCCCGAATGCGGCGTCGACGACGAGGCTTGCCGGCGCCGGCCTCGACAGGACCGGCAGCGCCTGCCCGACGACCTTGCCGCAAGTCGAGATGCTCGCAATAGGTCGGCAGATACATCAGGCCGTGCGACCGAATGCCGTCGCGCTCGGCTGCAGCGATTCCCGCCGCCAGCGCATCCGCCTGACTTGTCCGAAGCGCCATGATTGCGCAAGGCGCGGGCGGCAAGCCCTGCGATTTCCGCGATCGACAGGATGTGAGCGCTCATTCGCGTCGGCCTCTCTGGAATGTCCTGCGCCTGTCAGATCGCCGCATAGCCAAATTCCTTCGCGCATTCGCGCGTCAATGCGCGAATGCTGTCCAGCAGCTTGGCCGTCGCGGGCTGCAAGGCGCGGCCCTCTCTGGCGATCCAACCCACCGTGCGGCTGACGGCGGCGTCGGCGAGCGGCAGGAAGCGCAAGTCGCGGCTGCCGTGCCAACGGCAAAGGCGCGGCAGAATGGTCACGCCGAGACCGGCCTCGACCATGGCGAGGTTCGAATTGACGTTGCTGGCGACCAGCTTCGAACGGGCGGCGAGATCAGCGACTTGCGGCAGGCCGAGCGCAGAGACGCTGCCATTCAGGATCAGTCCGCAGCCTTCGAGCTGCGTCCATTTCAGCGGCGCCTTGGTCTTCGTCAACCGATGGTCGGCGCGACAGACAAAATCCAGCGGCTCGCGAAACAGCGGCTGGAAAGTCAATTCCGGGCGTTTGTTGGCGAGCACGCAAATCCCGACCTCGACGATGCCATTCGCCACCGCGTCGACGATCGCCGAGGAGTTGATGTCGCGGACGTGGATGTCGAACTGCCCTCCGGCCTGCCGGACCCGCGAAATCGCCCGAGGCAATAGCGTCACGGCGACGGACGGCACGCTGGCGATGTCACAGCGGCCGAGGCGATCGGCGGCGAAGGTCGTCATCGCTGCGCAAGCGCGCTCGTAATGGGCGAGCATCCCGCGCGCCTCCTCCAGCACCACGCGGCCGACGTTCGACAAGGCCGATTTGCGCTCGCTTTCAAACAAAGGCGCGCCGATATCGAGCTCAAGCTGCTTCAGCGTCATCGAAACGGCGGAGGGCGTGCGATGGATCTGATCCGCGGCCGCGCGAACGCCGCCGGTCTCGACGACGGCGACAAAGCTGCGCAAACCCGTCAGACTGATCAATGGCGCCTCTGTTCAGGCAAACTGAACGTTCATCAAAATAAATGAACTTGCTTGAAATTGTGCCCATTGGTTAGGTGAAGTCAACGAAATTCTGGGAAGCGCGGCCATGATCGCAGGACGAAATCTCATCGCCGGACAATGGCGGCAAGGGGTCGGCGAAATCGAAAACCGCAGTCCCTCCGATCTTGCCGATCTTGTCGGGATATTTGCTCAGGCGTCTGCCGCCGACGTCCATGAGGCCGTCGCCGCCGCTCGCGCGGCCCAGCCGCAATGGGCCGCGACCGGGCTCGAAGCGCGCGCCGCCGTGCTGGACGCCATCGGCCGGGAATTGATGGCGCGCTCGAAAGAACTTGGCGAACTGCTCTCCCGCGAGGAGGGCAAAACCTTGGCGGAGGGCGTCGGCGAGGTCTATCGCGCCGGGCAGTTTTTTACCTATTTCGCCGCGGAGACACTGCGAATTCTCGGCGATACCGCGGATTCGACGCGGGCCGGCGTCGAAGTGATGGTGACGCGCGAACCGCTAGGGGTCGTCGCGGTGATCTCGCCGTGGAATTTCCCGATGGCGACGGCGTCGTGGAAAATCGCGCCGGCGCTCGCCTTCGGCAATGCCGTCGTCTGGAAGCCCGCCAACATCACCCCGGCCAGCGCCTGCGCGCTTGCCGAAATCATTCATCGTCAGGCGATCCCCGCGGGCCTGTTCAATCTCGTGATGGGGCCGGGCGCGGCGATCGGGCGCGAGCTGGCGGCGAAGGCGGACATCCAGGGCCTGAGTTTTACCGGGTCAGGCGAAGTCGGAGGGGATGTCGCCGCGGCCGCAGCCGCGCGTTTCGTAAAACTGC
Organism: uncultured Pseudomonadota bacterium; assembly: GCA_963771455.1. Taxonomy (GTDB): domain Bacteria; phylum Pseudomonadota; class Alphaproteobacteria; order Rhizobiales; family Beijerinckiaceae; genus Roseiarcus. The sequence goes on along the minus strand of CAVYTP010000006.1, from coordinate 26,095 downwards.
AGCTCGAAATGGGATCGAAAAATCCGCTGGTCATCATGGACGATGCCGATCTCGATCGCGCCGTCGATCTCGCCGTGAACGGCGCTTTCGGCGGGACGGGGCAAAAATGCACGGCTTCGTCGCGGCTTATCGTTCATCGGCCAATCCATGACGCATTCGTCGAACGCTTCCTCGCGAAGACCAAAGCCCTGAAGGTTGGTCATGCGCTCGGCGAGGGCGTGCAGATGGGGCCAGTCGTCAGCCAGACCCAGCTGGACAGCAATCTCGCCTACGTCGCACTGGCCCAACGCGAGGGCGGCGAACTCGCCACCGGCGGCCACCAACTCGATCGGCCGGAAAAGGGCTATTACATGGCCCCGACAGTCTTCCTCAACACGCAGTCCCGCATGCGCGTCAATCAGGAGGAAATGTTTGGTCCAATCACCTGCGTGATATCGGTCGCCGACCTCGACGAGGCAATCGATGTCGCCAACGATACGCCCTACGGCCTGACCGCCGGGATCGTGACGAATTCGCTCGCCCGAGCCACCAAGTTCCGCCGCGCCTCGCGATCGGGCTGCGTGATGGTCAATCTTCCGACGGCCGGCACCGACTACCACGTGCCGTTCGGGGGAACCCGCGCCTCAAGCTACGGACCGCGCGAGCAGGGGCGCGCCGCGGTCGAATTTTATACGCAGATGAAGACCTCGTATATTTACGCGGGTCCCGCGCCATGACGTCGCGACGGCGACAAGGCGCCGACGCTGATCGACGGGCTGCAATACTGCAACTGGTCGCGTCAAATATTCGAGCAGATGCGCGAGGGCGGCATGTCGGCCGTCCATGCCACCGTGAGCTATCACGATGGCTTCCGCGACACTGTCCGCAATCTCGTCGAATGGAACTGGCGCTTTCGCGACAATTCCGACTTGATCCTGCTTGGCCGCAGCGCCGACGACATCGCCGTCGCCAAGGCTTCGGGGCGAACCGCGATTTTTCTCGGCCTGCAAACCCCGATGCCGATCGAAGACGATCTCGGCCTTGTCGAGATCCTGCATGAGCTCGGCATCAGATTCATGCAGCTCACCTACAACAATCAGTCGCTGCTGGGCTCAGGCTGGATGGAGCCGGTCGATGGCGGCGTCACGCGGATGGGACGCGAAGTCATCGCCGAAATGAATCGGCTCGGCATGGTGATCGACATGTCGCATTCCGGCGAGCGCACGACGCTGGAGGCGATCGAACTATCAACCCGGCCGATCGCGGTCACCCATGCCAATCCGTCCTGGTGGCGCGAGACCGGGCGCAACAAGTCGGCAGAGGTGCTGAAGGCGCTTGGGCAGACCGGCGGCATGCTCGGACTGTCGATCTATCCGCTTCATCTGCGCGACGGCGGCGCGACGACCTTGGAGGATTTTTGCGCGATGGCCGCCGAAGTGGCGGCGATGATCGGCGTCGAAAATCTCGGCGTCGGCTCCGACCTCTGTCAAGGGCAGCCCGACGAAGTCGTGAACTGGATGCGCAACGGCCGCTGGACTCGCCCTGACCCGCATGCCGCCCAGGCCGCTTTCCCCGCCCAGCCCAAGTGGTTCGGCGCCAACACGGATTTTGCTAGGCCTGGCGGTAGGCCTGAAGGCGGCGGGCTTCAGCGATGCCGACGCCGCGAAGGTGCTCGGCGAGAACTGGCAGAATTTTATGCGCAGGTCTTTCGGACCGGAACACCCCAACTGAGGGCGAACCCGGAGTTAGATCGACCCGGCTTACCGTCACGTCATCGGCTTTGCTCGAGGGATCGCGCGTCACGAACGGCATACGGCGATCGGGCTCGCTTGAGGAACGCGCCCGCGCCGGGTTCGCCGCAAATGACGCCATTCTCCGCGACGACTTGCCCTCTCAAAATTGTCGCGACCGGCCAGCCGACGACCTGCAAGCCCTCATAGGGCGTATAGTCGGCGCCGTGATGCAGGATCTCCTGCCTGATCGTCTCTTTGCGATGAGGATCCCACAGCGTGATGTCCGCATCGAAGCCGATCGCGACAGAGCCTTTGCGCGGATAGAGACCGTACATCTTGGCGTGATTGGTGGATGTGAGCGCCACGAATTGATTGATCGTGATCCTGCCCTCCACGACGCCCTTGCTGAACAGGATCGGCAGCCGCGTCTCGATGCCGGGAATGCCGTTGGGCACCCAGCGAAACGAAGTTCGTCCTTTTGCCGACAGCTTGCCGGCGGGATCGTCGTATCGAAACGGGCAGTGATCTGAGGAGAAGGTCTGGAAAACGCCGCCCGTCAAGCCCTCCCAGATCGCGTCCCAGCTTGCGCGGTCGCGCGGCGGGGGCGAGCAGACATATTTCCCGCCCGTCTCATCCATGTTCAGACCCTTGAGGTCTTCGGCGGTCAAGGCGATGTATTGCGGGCAGGTTTCGCCATAGACTTTCAGGCCACGCTGCTGGGCCCAGCGGACCTGCTCCATGGCCTGGCGTCCGGAAATGTGGACGATCATGATCGGGACGTTGACGAGTTCGGCATGGCTGATAGCGCGATGCGCCGCCTCGCGCTCCACGAGTTCGGGTCGGGAGGCGCCGTGAAAATACGGCGCCGTCTTGCCCGCTGCTTCCAACTTCTGGGTCATGAAGCGGATCGCGTCGTAGCCTTCGCAATGAACCATGACCAAGGCGCCGCAGCCGCGCGCGCAGTCGAACACTTCGAGCAACTGCCGATCGTCGAGCACCATGTCGTCGTAGGTCATGAAAACTTTGAACGACGTATAGCCGTCGTCAACCAGCGCCGGCAGCTCCTGGCCTAGCACCGATGGTGTCGGATCGGTGATGATCAGATGGAAGCCGTAGTCGCAATAGGCCTTGCCGTCGGCGGCCGCATGGTAGTCCTGCACGGCGGCGCGCAGTGACGCGCCGCGCGGCTGTAGCGCGAACGGTATGACGGTCGTATTTCCGCCGGCGATTGCCGAGCGCGTGCCGCTTTCGAAATCGTCGGCCATGATCGACATTCCCGATGGCTGCGCCAGATGCACGTGGCTGTCGATGCCTCCGGGGAGCACTAGCAACCCGGATGCGTCGATCTCCTTGGTCGCGCCCTCGAGCTTTTCGGCGATCGCGACAATGCGCCCGTCGCGGATTCCGACATCGGCGCGGGTCGTGTCGGCTGCGGTGACAACGGTCCCACCGCGTATCAGCAAATCAAACTCGGGCACGCTCACCTCGTGATTTCTCTCAGGGCATGGGGCCGCCGCGGCGAAGGGGGCGGCCCTTGCGTCGCAACTTTCGTCTAGATTGATCTTTCGTTCAAAGCCATTCCAGCGCCGCGCCTCTGTCGCGCAGCGCGTCGTCTGCATTCGGGGTCGGCCCTTCGGTGTCTGGATGGTGCAGATTGCGGAATTGGCGGTGAACGTACATCAGGCTTCCTTCGGGATCGCCGAGCCCGAGCGCCACGACCTCGGCGATCAATAGCGTGTGGGTCGCGGTCTCGATTGATTGCGCGATCCGACAGTCAAACGCGATCAGAGCGTCCGCGAGGGCCGGCGCGCCGGTCTTGAGAACAGTCCAGCTCGCGTTGCCAAATCGCGCCGCCATATCCAGTTTCCCGGCGCCTGCGAAGATGGCGGCCAGCTGGCTCTGGCGTCCCGTGAGGGTGTTGACGCAAATCACGCCATTGGCCTGTAGCGGCTTGTTTTGTGAACTGCTTCGATTCATGCAGACCAGCAGCGACGGCGGTTGGGCGCTCAGGCTGCAAACCGCGGTCGCGGTGAAACCGAGCCGCCCCTCTGGCCCATCCGACGTCACGACATTCACCGCGGCGCCGAAGCGGGACATCGCCTCGCGGAAGGATTCGGCAGAGATCTCATGCCTCGCAAACATCGTCAGATCCATGAGGGGGGTGGCGTCAGTTCCCGCCAGCGGCGGCCAACCCATAGCGTCCAGCGAACGCATTCGCTACGTGGATATCCGTGAGCGCCGGCACGATCGCTTCGGGATGCGGAAAACCGTAGTAATACGCGTCGGCCGCCCGCTCGTCAGCAGCCGCCGCCGTCAGGACGATCTGTGCGGCCTCGGAGGGTGGTTCGAGGAAGAGGCGCGTCAAATCGCAGCCGCCACGCCCATAGCGCTCCCATAGACCGAGATTGACCTCCGTCATCCAGAGTTCGTCAAACGGAAGCGTCCCGCGCCTGACGATTTCTTCCGCGACATATTTGGCGCTGCGGCTGGCGAAGTTGCCGCCCTGTCCGCAGAGCGGATCGAAGGTGATCGCGGTGTCGCCGATCGGCATGATCAATCCGCCTGACGGCAATCTTCCGAACGGCCTGCGGACGGTTGGCGGAAAACGCCCCGCGAGCCAGCCATGACGGTCTTCGCTGACATATTCGATGTCGTCGACGACGTGATGCTCCCACGGCGCGAATTCCCGGATGATGTCGAGAGCGTGAGCGGTCGCTTCCTCTCCCGACTTGCATTGAGAGAAGCGATCGAGCCGGCTTCCCTCTCTCGCCTCGAACAGAATGGCGTAAGTCGGCCCGGCGGTTTTGTGGGTATAGGGAACCCAGAAATATTCGCCGGAATCCGCGAAGAAATCGAATTTGGTCGAGCTGTAGGGGGTACGGTCGGAGAACCATTCGCGCACGTGCCGGCCCGATTTGCTTCTCACGATCACCATGGCGAGATTGCGTTGCGGCTTGCTGTAGTGGCTGCGACGCTCGTCTCTGGGAATGACTCGGCCCAAGTCAGCCTTGCCGGCCGCCAGCACCGTGAGGTCCGATTCCATCGCGATCCGGTCCGCGCGCTCGGGCGTCACGTTCTCGATCGCCAGCTTACCGCCGATCGATTCGAAATCCTCGAGCCAGCGATGGATCCGCATGCGCTGATCGATCGCACCGCCCTGTCTTCCATATTCGAGACGCCCCTTCATCATGCCGGCCTCGGGGTCGGCGGCAAACCGGGCGCTCTCCAGCAACACCCCTTCGGCGGGAAACATGTCCTGCGACCAATAGTCCATGCCGAGCTCGCGCTCGATGTCGATCACTTCCGCATAGAGGCACGCCGAACCCGTCGGCGCCGAATGATTGAGCCACTGGTCGGGCGTTCGGTCGGAATAGAGTGTGACGTCGTAACCGTGCTTGATTAGCGCATAGCCAAATATGCAGCCGGCCTGTCCGGCGCCGATGATTGCGATCTTCCTCATGCTGATGGCTCCGAATGTGCGTTATGCCGGCCGGCGGCTTTGGCCGATGCGCTCTTCCCTGATCGATTCGATAAGACGCTCGATGCCCTCCCGAAGCGGGACTGACCGGCGAATAGTTGAGATCGCGACGGGCGGCCGCGATGCTCATCAGCCCGAGCGTGATGTCCTCGGGATCGGCTCCCGGTTGAAGCTCGATGTTGGCTTCAGGCAAAAATGCCCGAACGATCGCCGCCGCTTCGTCGATGGTCGGGTTGATGCCGCCGCTGAGGTTGTAGACGCTCCCTCTTGGAGCTTTCGCTTCAAGAGCCAACAGAATTCCGCTGACGACATCGTCGACATGCACGAACTGGCGCGGGAATCCGATTCCGAACGCGAACCTGGTGGGGCGCCCATCAAGCGCGTCCTCAATCATGGCGCGGAGGACACACTGGGTCTTGCGGCGCGGTCCGTAGACGGCGGCGATGCGCAGGATAACGCCGTCGACGCCATGTTCCTCCGCATAGCCGCGAACGACGGCCTCGCCGGCGATCTTGCTCGAGGCGTAGCAACCTCGCGCCAGCAGCGGAGAGTCTTCCGTGATTTCGTCGTTGGGTTGATCGCCATAGACGGTGAGGGACGAACAAAACACGAGACGGCATGCGCCCCGGCGCGATTTGATCTGCCTGGCGAGCTCCGCCACGTCGACGGTTCCCCCGACGTTGACGCGAAAAATGTAGGCGGGATTGTCGCGGCTCAACATAGACCCTGAGACGCCTCCGCAATGGACGATGGCGTCCACATCAAACCGCGAAGCGATCTCATAGAGCCTGGGGACGTCGCCGATCTCGACCGCGAAGGCGTTTGGGGTCACGGTCCCCGCCTGATCGATGAAACGGTCCAGGCCGACGACGGTCCTTCCGGCGGCCGCGAGTTGCCTGACCACATCGAACCCGATGAGGCCGTTCGCCCCGGTCACCATCACCGCTCCCAAGGTCATCATCCCACTCCCGGCGAACGGCTTTCAATACGATACAATCGGTATAAATATTGTATCGAACTGTCAATCCTATTTTATAGTCCTCTGCGTCAATTGTGGCCAACTGACATTAGAAAGCCGGCGCGGGCGCCGGCCTCGAAACGTGCACTTGAGGCGCTTTTCCGCCGGGGCTTTATCCTTGCGCCGGCTTCGCAAACGTCTTGCTGAGCAACTCGAAAAACGCGGATCGATTGGCGTGAAAGGCGACGTGGCAATTCGCGGGCCGCTGGGTGCGGCGCTCGTGATCCACGACCGTTCGGCCGATTGTGTATTCTCCGCGGGTCTCGACGACCACGTTGACGTGGCGAGTTTCGATGATCGTTTCGTCAACCAGCGCGGCGATGCAGACGGCGTCATGGACGGGGGCGGTTTCCGGCACGCCGGTCGGCTGGTTGGCCTCGTAGCCTCGGATGCGATGCTCTACGAAATCCGCGGCAGCCTTCCCGGCGGGCGTCCCCAAGGCGCGCAATGTTCGGCATTGCTCGGAGGACACGAGGGCCTCGTGGGTGGCGTCCAGCGGCACGAGGGTGACTTTACGGAAGCCGGCTGCGAACACCATGGCCGCCGCTTCCGGATCGGCCCAGATATTGAACTCCGCGGACGGGGTGACATTCGACTTGTCGATGGCGCCGCCCATGATGATCAACTCGCGGACGTTTTTGGAGAAATTGGGATCCAGGGCGATCGCCGCGCCGAGATTTGAGAGCGGGCCGACGGCGACCAACGTAACTTCGCCGGGCGCTTCAGAAAACGCGTGCGCCAGATATTCCGGGGCGGACAAAGCCTGCTTCCGGCCTTTCGCCTCCGGCAGGGGAAGCGTCGCCATGTGAACCTTGGGGTCGCGTTTCTGGCCCCGCGCCTCGGGAAAGTCGGTACGGACGATCGGGTGCGTCAGGCCCTCGTAGACGGGTATGTCGCCGCGACCGATCCACTCCAATGTCCTGAGCGAGTTGTCGGTGCATCTGTCGACTTCGACGTTGCCGTTGACAGTCGTGACCGCCAGCAGCTCCAACTCCGGATGCAACGCGGCCAGCATGATCGCCACCGCGTCGTCAGTGCCGGTATCGACGTCCAGGATAAGTTTGCGGGCCATCTTGACGACCTTCCGTTAATTCCACCCGGCTCGACGGGTCTAGCCCTGCCGCGATCGAGGGAAGTCCTGACACCGCAGTCAAGGACTAGTCAATACGAAATAAACTAGTTTTGTATCGAAAATGATTGCGCAGTTGCGGAATTCGGCGCTATATACCCCGCATTGGAATGGGGCTTCACAGCGCGATGAACATGCCGGCCAAGTTCGCGGACGCAACAAATGTCGAAATCGTCCCGGACAAGATCTACGACACGATCGTCGCCGCCATCCTCGATCGCGCGCTCGATCCCGGCGCCAAGCTTCCAGAAGACGTGTTCTGCGCCCACTACAAGGTCAGTCGCACGATCGTAAGGATCGCCATCCATCGCCTGCAGCAGGACCGATTGGTTGATGTCCAGAGGAATCGCGGCTGCTTTGTCGCCGTGCCCGACCTCACGGAAGCGTCCGATATTCTCGCCGCGCGCAAGGCGGTCGAGCCGTTTATCGTCCGGCGCCTCGTCGAGGTCGCCACCGATGCCGAACTGCAAACGTTGCGCGCCCACGTCGACAGCGAAGACGCAGCCTATCGCAAGGGGGACAGGCGCGAGGCGCTCAGATTGTCAGGCCGATTTCATCTGCTGCTCGGCAGCCTCGTGAAGAACCAGGTCCTCGAAGCGTTCCTGCACAATCTCGTCTGCCGATCTGCTCTGGTCATCGCCAGCTACAGTGACGTGACGAGTTCCTGCAAATCCCACGATCACCGGCAGTTGGTCGAGTTCTTGTGTCAACGAAAGGCCGATGAAGCGGTAGAGCTCATAAATCACCACATCGACCACATCAAGCGAGATCTGCTTGACGCCAATCCCGAGGAAGACAAGGCAAGTCTGGAAAGCATTCTGGTTCGCTACTCGGATAGTTCGTCGCCCAAGCAGAAGGCGGGATGAACGCGGGCACAAAGGGCCTCCTGAGCCCGCAGGGCAAGCCGCGCTAGTGATCGGTGGCGCGGCAGGCAACAACGTCAGCGACGGCCAGTCGGTCTCGGCGTCAATTTCAACTGTTTGGTCGCGTCGGTTGCTGGAGCCGTAAATCCTTCCGTCAGCCGCAACGCAAATTCGTCGGCAATGGCGGTTACAGATAGATCGCCGCCCGGCCGGTACCAATCCGCGATGCCGTTCAGCGCTCCCGCGATCGCGAATGCGGCAAGTTTTGCGTTGCAGGGTTTGATGGATCCGTCCGCGACGCCCCGCTCGATCTGCTTTCGAAAGGCCAGGTCGTATCGACGCTTGGAACGACGGACCTCGGCGCGCGGCTCGTCCGCGAGCTCACGATCGTCGAGCCGCGCAAAGCACATGCCGAAATCGGTCGTCATCACGCTGGCGTAGGCGCGGATCATTTCGCGCAGTTTGTAAAGCCCATCGCCCTCGCCGCGTTCGATTCGGCCGAAGCTCTCCTCGTATTGTTCGTCGCCCAGGCGAAAGAGCGCGTAGAGAAGCTCCTCCTTGCTGGCGAAATAATTGTAGAGGGCGGTCTTGGTGATGTTGAGCCGCTCCGCGATCCGCGCGAGCGGCGTGCGCTGATAGCCATCCTCCAGGAACAACCGGACCGCCATGCGCAGCACCGCGTCTCGCTTTTCGTCGCGCGCGCGCCTGCGATCCTCAAACGGCGTCCAGGGAGAAATGTCGGCGACTGGCTTCCGTTCGCTCACGACTTTTGCGCTCATTCTTGACAGCTCCTGCGACCCCATATATGACCCGACGGTCATATAATGTCCAGCGGGTATATTCGGGAGGAAGCGATGTCGTCCAAAGTTATCGTGGCGGGCGTAGGCATGATCCCTTTCGCCAAGCCGGGCGCGAGCGCGAACTATCATGAGATGGGCGCCGAAGCCGGGCGTCGCGCGCTCGCCGACGCGGGCATCGGATATGAGTTGGTCGAGCAAGCCTACGCGGGTTACGTCTATGGCGACTCCACGGCGGGACAGCGGGCGATCTATCACCTCGGCATGACCGGGGTTCCGATCGTCAACGTCAACAACAATTGCTCGACCGGCTCCACGGCGCTGTTCCTGGCGCGGCAGGCGATTGCCAGCGGCGCGGCGGATTGCGTGCTCGCCGTAGGCTTCGAGCAGATGAAGCCGGGCGCGCTCGGCTCGGTCTTCACCGATCGGCCGAGCGCGTTCGAGGATTTCGACACGCTCGCGGATGAGCTGGTTGACGCGCCCGGAATTCCGCTTGCGCTGCGCTATTTCGGCGGCGCCGGCCTCGCTCACATGCAGAAATACGGCACCAAGCTGGACGCGTTCGCGAAAATCCGCGCCAAGGCCAGCCGTCACGCCAAGAACAATCCGATGGCGATCTTCCGCAAGGAGGTGACGGCGGAGGACGTGATGAACGATCAGGTGATCTGGCCGGGCGTCATGACGCGCCTGATGGCGTGCCCGCCGACCTGCGGCGGCGCCGCGGCGATCCTTGTCTCCGAGGCTTTCGCCAAACGCCACGGTCTCAACCGCGATGTCGCGATCAAGGCGCAGGCGATGACGACGGATACGCCCTCCACCTTCGACGCCAAGGACATGATGCGGCTGGTCGGCTTCGACATGGCGCGCGCCGCGGCCAACAAGGTCTACGAGCAATCCGGCGTCGGCCCCGACGAGATCGGCGTCGTCGAGCTGCACGACTGTTTCGCCCATAACGAACTGATCACCTACGAGGCGCTCGGCCTTTGCCCGGAGGGCGGCGCGCAGCAATTCATCGATGCCGGCGACAACACCTACGGCGGCAAAGTTGTCACCAATCCCTCGGGCGGCCTGCTTTCGAAGGGGCATCCGCTCGGCGCCACCGGCCTGGCGCAGTGCTACGAACTGACGCGGCAATTGCGCGGTACGGCCGAGGCGACGCAGGTCGAGGGCGTCAAACACGCGCTGCAGCACAATCTCGGTCTGGGCGGCGCCTGCGTCGTCACGCTCTACGAAAGAATGTGAGGACAATCATGATCGAGTCTTCCGTCGTCGGGCGCAGTTTTGCGCCCACCCATGCGCGCGTCGAGCCGGGCAGATTGCGCTATTTCTTCAATACGCTTGGCGAATCCAACCCGGTGTTCCGCGATACCTGCCGCCGCCACGGCTGCGGGATTCGAGGCGCCGCCGGCGCCGCCAACCTATTTGTTCTGCCTCGAAATGATGGATGCCGAGAACCCGTTTGAATTTCTCGTCTCGTTGGGCATCGATCTCAGTCGCGTTCTCCATGGCGAACAGAAATTTGTCTATCACGCGCCCGTAGTGGTTGGGGACGACCTGACGTTGCAGTCGACAGTCACCGGCGTCACCCACAAGAAGGGGGGCGCCATGACCTTGATTGACGTCACGACCAGGATCGTCAACCAACGCGGAGAGCATGTTGCCGACGCGACCCGCGTCATCGTCGTGCGAAACTAGGAGATCGCCCTATGTCAAGCTCCAGCGTTTCGCCCAACGTGGGCGCCGTCATCATCGAAAAGAGCTTTCCGCGCATCACCCGAACCACGCTTGCTCTCTATGCCGGCGCCTCGGGCGATCACAATCCGATGCACATCGATATCGACTTCGCAAAGAAGGCAGGATTCCCTGACGTCTTTGCGCAAGGCATGCTCGTGATGGCGATGCTCGGCCAGGCCGTCACTGACGTCATCCGCCCGGACCGACTGCGTTCGTTTTCCACCCGTTTCGTGGCGATCACCCAGCTCGGCGCGCAAATCCGATGCGAGGGACAAGTCGCTGAAATCATCGAAGTCGCTGGCGAGACGCGCGCCCGGCTCTCCCTCACCGCCAAGGACGAATCCGGTGACATCAAGCTTTCCGGCGAGGCCATCGTCGCTCTCTGAGAGGATATTCGGAATGAACAATCTGGAAGGAAAGGTCGCCCTCGTCTCGGGCTCGGGACGCGGCATTGGTCGCGCCATCGCGCTAAAACTGGCGCGTCATGGCGCAAAGGTTGTCGTCAACGACCTCGACGACGCTCCCGGTAACGCGGTCGTCGCCGAGATCAAAGCGCTTGGCGGGGAAGCGGTCGCGGTCAACGGCGACGTGACAAAATCCGGCTTCGCGGAAACTTTTGTCAGCGCCGCCATGGAGAAACTCGGCGGCCTCGATATCATCGTCAACAACGCCGGCTACACCTGGGACTCCACCGTCCAGAAAATGAGCGACGAGCAGTTCCAGTCCATGCTCGACGTCCATCTCGTGGCGCCGTTCCGCATCATGCGCGCGGCGGCCGAGCCGATCCGCATCCTCGCCAAGAAAGATGCGGAGGCTGGACGCGAGGTGTTCCGGAAGGTGGTCAACATCTCTTCACTGGCGGGCCTGTATGGAAATGCAGGTCAGGTCAGCTATTCCGCCGCCAAGGCTTCACTGATCGGCTTCACGCGCACCCTCTGCAAGGAATGGGGGCGCTACAAGGTCAACGTCAATTGCATCGCCTTCGGCCTGATCAACACCAGGCTTACGCAGACCATCGAGGCGACCCAAGCCACCATCGACGTCGCCGGCCGGGAGATCAAGGTCGGCATTCAGCCGCAACTGAAAAGCACTTTCGAGAAGATGGTGCCTCTGGGGCGCGGCGGCACTCCGGAAGAGGCGGCGGACTCGGTGTATTTGTTCTGCACCCCGGAGTCCAACTACATCAGCGGCCAGATCATCGCGGTCGGCGGCGGCCTCCTGATGTAAGGCGGCGACAATTCGCGCCGCCACCTGCCCTTCAGGGCCAAGCTCGGGTCGGTAGCGACCGACTCTGGCGCAATTCAAGAGCAGGGAGGAACCCGATATGCAGCGCGCCCTCGGCAAGATGATTGTTGGAAATATCCTTAGCAACTGCGGCGTTGCGACGCCCCGATGCTCCCGCAATCTATTGTTCGAGCACAGGCCGGCGGTTCAGCTTCCGAGATGTCGATGAACGCGCCAATCGCCTTGCGCAGGCGCTTCTGAGTCTCGGGCACAAAAAGGGCGACGTCATCGCGTTTCTTTCAACCAATCGCGCGGAACTGGTTGAAATCTATTTCGCGTTGGCTCGCACCGGCATCGTCGGCATTCCGCTGAACTATCGACTGGCTGCAGGCGAGATGCTCGAAATGATCCGCGCGATGGGCGCCTGCGGGTTGATCTACGAGAGTAAGTTTGCCGCCGTAGCCGAACAGGCGGCGGGGTCGCTGAGGACGGTCATTCAATTCGGCGACGCCATCGCCGGCGCGACGCTTGGCTACGAGACATTGCTCGCCGCCGCGCCGCCCCACGCCCCCGATATCGAGATCGACGAAGCCGATCCCTACTATTTCAATCTGACTTCCGGCACGACCGGTCTACCGAAGTCGTACGTGCTCACACAGTACAACAACAGCACGATCATCCCGCTATTCCATGCCCTGGACATGACCCGCAACGATGTCGCGATGACGGTCTTTCCGGCCTTCGGACGCGTGGGATTTGCCTGGATCGCAGGTTCGATTTTCTACGGGATTCCCAACGTCCTGACGAATTTCGAGCCGAATGAAGTTTTGAGACTCGTTGAAAGCGAGCGCGTGACCATTTTTAATGTGGTGCCGACCATGGCGGCCATGCTGCTGTCGGCACAGGCCGCCGCGCCGCGCGATCTCAGTTCGCTTCGCGCGCTTGTGTTTGCAGGGTCTATCCTGCCCACGACGATCCGTGAGCAGGCTTCGGCGCAGCTCTGCCCCCATGTCTACGAATATTATGGGATGCAGGAAACCGGAGCGCTCGTCGTCAGCACCCCGGACGATCGCGTGAGGCGACCGGACTCCGTCGGCAAGGCTGTGGCATTCGCAGAAGTCAGGATCGCGGGCGAGAAGGTCAGACGATGGGACCGAACCAACTGGGCGAAATTCTGGGCCGGTCGCCCAACGCGGTTACCGCCTATTTTGAGAACCCAGAAAAATCCGCCGAGACGTTTTGCGACGGCTGGGTCCACACGGGCGACCTCGGCATTCTCGACGACGAAGGTTATCTGACCATCCGCGGCCGCAAGAAAGATATGATCGTGACCGGGGGGCAGAACGTTCATGCCGCTGAGGTCGAAGACGTCCTGCTGGAATTCCCCGGCGTTGCCGAATGCGCGGTGTTTGGGTTGCCGGACAATCTTTGGGGTGAAAGCGTCACGGGGCTGATTGTCGCGCAGAGCGGCGTTGAAATTGATCTGGCGCGGATCGAGCAGTTTTGTCGTAAACGATTGGCCGGATTCAAGACGCCGAAGACGTTCCTCGATTGACGATAGACCTTTGCCGCGAACGCCGACCGGCAAAGTGCAAAAATTCCTGCTTGTCGAACGCTATGGCCGCGCGCGTCAGTAGAGTGTGACACCGGCTATCTCGAGCCAGCTCTATGTGAGACTGAGGACCGTGCAAGTTTCGACGGCGCGCGTTTGATCGGCGCGTCTGAAGCGATATGCACTTCAGCCGCGTTGGCCACCTATATTGACCGATCTTATTGCGTGAAACCTCCGCAGGCCAGCGCAGATGCGACAGCGCCGCGAAGGGCCGCCGTCCCTTGCCATCGCACACGCGCTGGGTCAGTATTTCAGGACTAAAAGCGAAACGGCCTCACAAGGGGTCGCGCGACGGGAGGAAAACACATGGCGCAACGCCTTCGTTTTGGAATCTTTCTGGCGCCGTTCCACAAGCCGGGCATCAATCCGACGCTTGCGCTGCAGAACGATCTCGAACTCATCCAATGGCTCGATCGCTGCGGCTATGACGAAGCATGGTGTGGCGAACACCATTCGGCGGGAACGGAGATCAGCGCCTCGCCCGAAATCTTCATGGCCGTGGCGGCCGAACGGACGCGCCATATCAGGCTCGGCACGGGCGTCGTCAGTCTTTCCTATCACAATCCGCTTTGGGTCGCCGAGCGCATCGTCCTTCTCGATCATCTCACGCGCGGGCGCGTGATGCTCGGCGTCGGGCCGGGCTCTCTGCCGACCGACGGCGCCATGATCGGCATCAAACAGGCCGACACGAGGCGGTTGCTCGAAGAAAGCCTCGGCGTCATCATGCGATTGCTCAAAGGCGACGAGCCGGTCAGTTTCAAGAACGAGCGTTGGGAACTCGTCGATGCGCGGTTGCACCTGCGCCCCTATTCGAATCCGCTGTTCGATGTGGCGGTCGCGGCGGTGGCCTCGCCCACCGGCCCGCGGCTCGCCGCGCGTCATGGCGTCGGCCTGCTTTCCGTCGGAGCGACCACCGCGGCCGGATTTGACGCGCTGGCTCTGCATTGGGACGTGATGCAGGACCAGGCGAAGGTCCACAATACGCATGTCGACCGCTCGAAATGGCGTCTGGTTGGTTTGTGTCACGCCGCCGAAACGATGGAGCAGGCCTACCGCGACGTCGAATACGGCATCGAACACTGGTTCCAGTATTTCCAAGCCGTGGCGGCCTTCCCGCAGATGGCTGTTCCTGGGAACAACGTCAAAGAGATGATCTCATTCATCAACGATTCTGGTTTCGGCGCCATCGGTACGCCGGAGATGGTCACCGCGCAGATCGATCGGTTGATGAAGCAGTCGAACGGCGGCTTCGGCGCCTATCTGATGCTGGCGCATAACTGGGCCGATCCGCGCGCCACTTTGCGCAGCTACGAGTTGATCGCCCGCCACGTGATGCCGCGCTTCCAGGGCCATGCCCAGCAGACCCTGGATGCAGCCGCGCGCGCCCGCGCTGTGCGCTCCGACTTCGCCGCGCAACAGCAGAAGGCCGTCGAGGTCGCGACGGAGGCTTATGCGAAGGATAAGGCTAGTCGCGTGCCGTTGAGGCGGCGGCGCTTTCGAGCCGGAGGCGTCGAACCCTCGGCGGCCGCAAACTGGCCCTTGCGCGGGGAATGACATTCCGGTTAAAGGATGCGCGCGTAGGAGTGTAGCTCAATTGGTAGAGCACCGGTCTCCAAAACCGGGGGCTGGGGGTTCGAGTCCCTCCTCTCCTGCCAGTTAGAGCCCCTGAAAACCAAAAGGTTTCCGACACGTCTGGAAGCCTCCTTTTTGACCGCAAAAGGCATAAAAGGGCGCGAAAATCCCACGAAGGACACCCAAAGTCCCACGCGAAGCCCCACGGAAACGACCGCCCGGATAGCTCCGGACAATTCGGCTTGTTCGCGGGAGGCGCGTCATGTCTCACGCTGAATGGAAAGCGACTGCCCACGACATAGGCGCGAAGCTCGCGGAAGTCGCCATCACCGGCAGGCGACCGGTCACAGACCGCGAGGCCGAAGTCATCTTGGAGCGAGCCGGGACGCGCTTGTGCACTGCCATGCTTCGCCACGGCGTCCCCGTACGTGAAATCGAAGCGATCTTGGACGCCCTTGCGGAGGCGTTTGACGCCCGTCTGAAAGCCCTTGAACAAGGAATGGTTCAACCGGGCGGGCGGGCCTAGACAGGGCCTCGCAAGGGCATAGTATAGGCAAAGAATAAGGCGGCAGGGAAGGCAATCCCTACCGCCTAGTGAAGTGTGTTTTTCAACGCCTACCAGAGCGTCAACGTCCATAATACGACGTGGCGCGCAAATGTAAAGAGTCGCGCCATGAATGCCAATCCGATTTGGCTCAAGACGGGAGCCGTGTCTTCGGCTCTACAGGCAAAGGTCTTGCACGGTATAACCGGCAAGGCCCCTTCTGGCCAAATCGACACGCCCGAAACGCTTGCAAAGCTTCCGGTCTGGCAACGGCGAAGCACTACCCTAGAGGCGAACGTCTTCCCTACAGGCGTAGCGATCATGCCTCCCGCGACCGAACCGTTTAAGCTCGACAAGCGGCAGCGCGAAATCCTCAAGGCCATTGAGTTCAACAAGCACGGCTTCGTCCGGCAGTTTTTGGCCGAAGTCGTTTATTGGCATCACCGCTCGACGAACGGGCGATGGAACGAGAAGCTTGAACGCTATGAACGTTGGGGCGCTCAATCGGTCGAACGTTGGATCAATCACAAATACAAAGCCAAAGTCCCGAACCCGGACTACGAATGGCAAGCGGCAAGAGACGAGTCGGGAACTCATAACTATTGGGGGCCTCCCGCGTCGAAGACGAAAACCGTTGAAAAGCCCATGCTTGGCGTTCGCACGTTCCTCGCGGTCCGTGACCGGCTTGAAGCTATGGGTTTGATCGAATGTCATCAGCATTTACGCCACGATCCGGACAGCGGGTACGTCGCACCGAACGGGACGGGACTCGCAATGGCGCTGTGGATCAAACCGACTGACGAGCGTAAGCGTGATCTGACGACCGCCTTTCGCGCTGCATTTGGATTGGATTAGGTGTCCACCTGAATCTGAGGTGGACACCGGATGGCGGCGCAAGACGGAGCTGGGGCGCGGCGGCGAACGAGAAGCCTCGATGAGCGCAAGCGGATCGTCGAGGAGGCTCTTGCTCCTGGCGCATCTGTTGCAGCGGTCGCGCGTCGGCACGGGTTGAACGCCAATCTGGTCTTCAAATGGATACGTCGCTCGCGCGAGGGCTGGAGCGATCGGCGGCGCGGGCCTGGAGAAGGAAAAGCCCGGCGCTGTCGCGGCGCCGGACGTGATGGGGCCGGCCTTCGTCCCGGTGAAGCTGCTTGAGTTGGGCGCAGCCACAGCGCCGCCGCCTGCCGACGTCAGGACGAAGCCGGCTCGGGAGGCGCATCGAACCGCGCGGCGCGGGGCGATGGAGATCAGCTTGCCGAACGGCGCCAAGGTGTCGCTCGACGCTGACGTCGACGCCGAAGCGCTTCGTCGCGTTCTCTCGGCGCTGGGCATTGCTTGATGCTCTCATTCGCGCCGGGCGTGAAGGTCTATCTGGCTTGCAAGCCGGTGGACATGCGGCGCGGCTTCGATGGGCTGGCCGCGGATGTCGCACAGACGCTGCGCGCCGATCCCTATTCGGGCGCGGCGTTCGTGTTCCGGAGCAAGCGCGGCGACTACGTGAAGATTTTGACCTGGGACGGCTCCGGCCTGTGTCTTTTCGCCAAGCGTCTGGAGAAAGGACGGTTCGTCTGGCCGCCGATTGTCGAGGGCGCGCTGAATCTGACGGCGGCTCAACTCGCGCTGCTGATTGAAGGAATTGATTGGCGTCGAACGATTGCGCCCCAAGCGCCGGAACGCCCGATCTTTCTTGTAGTTTCCGAGCTTTTCTGCATGCGTCGACGCACGTTTTGTGGTAGGCGAAAGCATGCCGCGCGCCGCCGCTGATTTGCCTGAAGATCCCGCCGAACTGCGGCGTTTCGCGGCGGCGCTTGCGGCGGAAGTTCACGCCAAGACGCTGCTGATCGAGAAGCTGAGAATGCAGCTGGCGATCTTGCGGCGCGCGCGCTTCGGGCGTTCGTCGGAAAAGCTCGACCGTGAGATCGAGCAACTGGAGTTGCTGCTCGGCGACGTCGAGGAGAGCGACGCCGCAGCGGCAGGCGCGGACCGAGCCTCCCGACGGCGAGGCTTCGACGCCATCGACGCGGGCGCCGAAGAAACCGTCGGTGCGCGCGCCTTTGCCCGATCATCTGCCGCTTGAGACCATCGTGCACGAAGCGCCCTGCGTCTGCCCGACCTGCGGCGCGACGAAGTTCGGACGGATCGGCGCCGACGAGCGCATGGTCCTGGAATATGTGCCCTCACACTTCAAGCGCGTGCTGCATGTGCGCCCGAAGATGAGCTGCCGCGCCTGCGAGACGGTCGTGCAAGCGCCCATGCCGACGCTGCCGATCGAGAAGGGACGCCCCGGTCCGGCGCTCCTCGCCCATGTCCTCGTCTCCAAATATTGCGATCATCTTCCGCTGCATCGCCAGTCCGACATTTACGCGCGCAGCGGGGTGGAGATCGACCGCTCCGTCATGGCGGGCTGGGTCGGCCATATGGCGGCGCTCCTGGAGCCGCTGGCCGAGCGGATCGCGCGTCATGTGCGCGCCGGCGCCACGCTCCATGCCGACGATACGCCGGTTCCGGTGCTCGATCCCGGCCGCGGCCGGACGAAAACCGGCCGACTATGGACGGCGGTGAGGGACGAGAGGCCCTACGGATCGACGGCGCCGCCGGCGGCCTTCTATCTCTACTCGCCCGACCGCAAGGCCGAGCGCGCCCATGCCTTGCTCAAGGGCTGTCGCGGCCATCTCCATGCCGACGCCTACGCGGGCTTCGCCGGGCTTTACGAAGCCGATCCGCAGACCGGCGCGCCAGCCCCGCTGACCGAGGTCGCCTGTTGGGCGCATGCGCGGCGCAAAATCTACGACGTCCATGTCGAGACGAAATCGCCCGCGGCGGCGCAGGCGCTCGAAATGATCGCACGGCTGTTTGCGATCGAAGCCGACATCAAAGGCAAGCCGCCCGCCGAGCGCGTCGCCGCTGCGCCGCGCAAAGGCGACGCCGATCCTCGCCGAGTTGCGCGCCTTCCTCGACGCGACGATGGCGAAGGTCAGCGGCAAGAGCAGTCTTGCCGGCGCCTTCCGCTACGCCGCATCGCGCTGGACGGCGCTGACGCGCTATGTCGACGACGGGCGCCTCGAAATGTCGAACAACGCCGCCGAGCGCGCGATCAGGCCGTTGGCTCTCGGAAGAAAGAACTATCTGTTCGCCGGCTCGGACGAAGGCGGACGGCGCGCCGCCGTCATCTACACGCTCATCGAAACCGCGCGCTTGAACGACATCGATCCTGAAGCCTGGCTCGCCGACGTCATCAGCCGCATAGCCGATCATCCCATCAACCGCGTCGACGAACTGCTCCCCTGGAAATGGAGCGCAGCCAACGCGCAGGCCATCGCCGCATAGTCGCCCGCGGCCGTAGGATCACGCTTACATTTGATAGATGTAGCCGCCGGACCGATCGCTAAATTGCGCATTATCCGGGACCATGTGAACACCGATCGAGCGTCGCATGCGGTCGACGTTCGGGGAAGGCCCAGGTGCGACACTTTGTGTTGGCGACGTGCTGGATGTTTCCTCGTCAGTTCACCCGCGTAAATCCGTCCGCGCTCCAGTCTTCGCTGCCGACGCCGTGATGGACGAAGAAGAGGCCGTCGGGATCGTATTTGTCCTTGACTGCGCGGAGCCGCGGGTAATTTTCGCCCCAGAAGGCGTCCTGCCAATTCGGCTGGAAGAAGTCGGTCTCCCACACATAGGAGCCGACGCGGGGCAGAAGCTTGCGGATTTCGTTCATGGCCCGGCCAGTGGCCTCGAGCCTGTCTTTGCGCGCGCCGCCACGTCCGGCTCATGTCCGGGAACGCCGGGATAGGCGGGCTGCTCGAGGGCGCCGCTGATCACGAGCGCGAAAGCGTCGACGACCGCGGGGTTCATCGCCGTCTCCCTGGCTGCGGCGATCGCTTCCGGCCGGCGCGCCCGCGAGGCCCTTGTTGACATGCAGCGTCACGCCCCAGTGCTTCGCGGCGGCAAACAGCGCGTCGGCGAAGCGTTCGCGCTGGTCCGGTTCGAGGAGCGAAGCCGGCAGCCAGGCCGACTGGTAGGCGTGCCAGACGGCGCCCGCCTCCCCGAGGTTTCCAGTCCAGAATATATTGTCCGCCGGCGCGCCCTCCCGATCGTCGGCTGAGGCCGACGCCTGGAACCGCCTTGAGCAGCGACGGGATCCCAAAAACCGCTGGGCCGGCAACGCGCCGATTCGCGGCGCCGACACGATCGTGAAGTCCTGCGGCGAAGCGGCGACCCAATCGAAGAACGGGCGCCAGACCGCCTCGGCCTCTTGCCGGCCGAGCCCCTGGAAGACCATCGAAATCGCGACCACGCCGCCGGCCCGAAGCCGATCTGCTCGCCCCAATGCGGATTGAAGAGCGCCTGCGCGTAGAATTCGACGATTTTGCCGATCAGGCGGCGGGCTGCGTCGTCCGACGCCGCCTTGATGGTCGCGAAGACGCCGCCGAAAAATTCGGGCAGCGCGTGCGTGCGCAGAGTCACGCGGGTGACGACGCCGAAGCCGGCGCCGCCGCCTTTGAGCGCCCAGAAAAGGTCGGGGTTCGAGCAGGCGTTGGCGATCCTGACCTCGCCGTCGGCGGTCACGATCTCCGCCTCGATGAGGCTCGCCCCGGCAAGGCCATAGGCCTTCGAAAAGCTTCCGAAGCCGCCGCCGTGAACGAGACCGGCGACGCCGACCGTCATGCAGCCGCCGCCCTGGACGTAGCGTCCGCCTTGGTCGTCACCGCGTCGTAGGCCTGTCGCCAATATGCGCCCGCTTCTATCGACACCGCCGGCTGCGGCTCGGCGCGGCCCTCGCAGCCCGCGCCGACGAAGGCGTCGTGCAGGACGATCGCGTTCATATGGCGCGTCCAGATCAGCAGCGAGTCGGCGGCGTTGGATGTTCCCTGGTAGCTGTGGCCGCCGCCCTTCACCACCAGCCGCAGATTGTTCGTCCGCGCGAAATTTACGGCGGCGACGACGTCCGCGTCGTCTTTGCGGCGACCGCGTAGACGCTCGGGCGCGACGTCCAGGCCCCGACCCAGCCGAGCGACTGTGTGAGCCCGACCTCGTCGCCGAGATAGTAGGGATTCTTGAGTTCCTTGAACGTCTGCGCGCAAGTCGCGTCAAAGGACGCGCCGACGCAGGCGGCGAGCGGCGAGCGCACCTTGATGAGGCGCCCCTCCACTTCGCGGCTGAGCTGATCCCACTTTTCGTCCGACGGCCATGCCGGGTCGCTGGGGCGGACGCGCGCCTTCGGCTGGGTCGCTGCGCAGCCGAAGGCCGGGCGCAAGGCCGCTCATGAACGGAAGCTGGCGAGGAACTCAAGCAGGCGCCTCCGACTCATCCGCTTTGCCATTTCGCCGCTCCATGGCTGGTCGGCGAATGACTTTCTAACCGTCTGCCCAGAACTTTTTCAAGGCGTCCCGGAAATAGGGTGGGACATAGTAAAATGGCTGATTTCAATTAGTGGGGTAGGCTTAGGGACTAAACGTTAAGAGTATGTGCCCCGAAACTCCAGATTCCATTTATGAGGGGAGCCTACGTGTCATCCCGGCGACGCGCAGACCTCATCCTGAGCTTGTCGAAGGACGTTCATTGGCCCTCGGCGCCCGCCAGCAACGCAAGGCGCAACCACGCAAATCCAGGCAAATTGACGCTATGGGCGTGCAAGCCGAAGCGTCATTAGACAAGCTCAGGATGAGGGCCGCGGTGACAAAAATTTCTGTCTTCTCGATATTTTGTTGCTGATTTAGATGTGGAAATACGGTGACGTTTGCTGACTGGTCTTCAGCCGAATAGCGCAATGGCGATATCGTCTCGCGCCTTCCAAAAATATCCAACGCCCGCTAGATCGGCCACGACAATTCGTGCGCCCGCGGGAAGCGGCGTCCAGCCGGTTGTCCAGCGATGCAGGAAGCGCCCGTCGACGAATTCGGCCTCATGCCAGCCTGAGAGGCAGTTCTCGTCATTATCGAGCGTCAGCTCCGAGCCATCGATCTGCAAACGTCCCAGGCACAAGCCGAGCGCACGGGGGTCCGCGCTTTCCGCGACCGTTCTGCGCGGGGACGAAGACGTTCGAGCGCAGCGCGATCTCGCGGCCCTTGGGCGGCAGCACGAACGCGAGCCGCATTTCGCTCAGACGGATGGGTTCGATCCTCAACCCGTCGACGACAATGCGCGCCGGCTTCCCCGGTGACGACCTGGCCCTGCTCGGCCAGCCGCGCAATAGCTGCGCTTTGGCCGCGACAACGGGCGGGCCCCTCGTGGCAGAGCGGCAGGCAGGTGTCGGCCCAATGTCGGGGCCGGAAATCGGGATACGCTTCAACGAACGCGCCGCCGTTGGAGAAGGCCGCACGGTTGCCGGTGTCCCAGATCGGATTCTGCGGCCAAGCCCTCGGCGAGTATCAGGTCGTGAGCGTCGAGTTCGACATGCCAGTATTCGACCCGTTTGACATTGACCTGCGCGACCGAGCGCCCGTTGATCAGGCAAGAAATCGGCATCAGCGTGCGTTCCCAGGCGATGTTGTGGCCCGGAGAGAGCCAAAGATCGCGACGTGGCAAGCCCTCGCCGAACGCGTGGGCCGCAACGCGAACCGGCCGCACCGAAGCGGGCTCGGGATGGCGGGCGACGTCGACGCCGCGACGGCCGAGCCAGCGCACGGGCCGGGAGGCGCCTGAGGTCGTGACAACCTTGTCGCCGACCGCCAAATCTTCGATGGCAATCTCGCCGCGCTCGGTCAAGATCAGCGTCCCGGCGCAATAGCAGGCCGCACTGACTGTCGCGGTAACCTCAACGCCGGCGTCGCTGAACGGCGCGCCTGAATACACGAATGAAGTCGTTTCCGGCGTTGTTGGGAAGAATGAAGAGTTTCCCGACAATTGGGCGGCCGTTTTCGTGCTCGTAAATCCAAAGCTCAGGGAGTGGCCGGACTGCAAATCATTTGCGGGGGTGGTCGCCGTGAACTGGATCGCGTACCCGTCGTGGGGGCCCTCGTTGGTAATGAGCGCCTTCCAACCCGTAGGCGCGACGATGTCTGTTGGACTTACGTCCAAATAGTCCTGGCCCGGGATCCACGCGAACCAGTACGTGCCAATCGGCGTCGTGCCATATCGTTCAAGGTCGCTGTATAAGCAAATGTCCCATTTCCCGCCGAGGCGCTGCTGATTGTTGAAGAGGCCGCTTCACTCATTCCAACTCCCTTTTCAGCCCGACCTTGATTATTTCCCGGGCGGGCCCCCGCTGAGGTCCGCCGTTCAGGGATCAAATGGAGGGAGGCCGTCCGTTCTGCCCGACCGCCCGGCTCCACCGGACAAGAACACGCAAGGAGATGAAATTATTCAGTCGCTGTTACGGCTGTTGGAAAAGGGTAATTTCGGCCACTGAGTTCGGCTCTCGGGTCAATCCGAAACCCTCCCTTCCGGCTGCGGCCAATTGAAACCATCAGCCGTCGCCGGGCGTATGTCCTATTCGGGTCGATCGACGGCCTTCCCGATCGCTACCAAGTGTCACGTTTCCACCATTAGAATTGCGAGCAAGCCAATTCGGGCCGCGCGTTTACGCCGGCTTTGTTGCGGGCACGTAACGGGGAGCAGGATCATGCCGCGGCTATTTACCGGTATTGAGATCCCGATGAGATCGGCCAGATTGCTGGCGGAGATGCGAGGCGGCGTTTTCGGCGCGCGATGGATCGAACCTCCCGACTACCACGTCACGCTGCGCTTCATCGGCGACGTCGATGCGCGCATGGCGACGACATCGCCGAGACGCTCGACGAGGTGCGCCGTCGCCCGGTGCCGATCGCGTTCGAAGGGCTGCACTGGTTCGGCGGCGAAAAGCCGCGCGCCATCGTCGCCCGGGTCAAAGCCGACCCGGCGCTGATGGATCTGCAGGCGTCGCAGGAACGCCGGCTGCGGCGCCTCGGGCTGCCGCCGGAGACCCGCAACTTCACGCCGCATGTGACGCTGGCGCGCCTGCGCTCCGTCTCGCCGTTCGCGGTCGCCGATTATCTCGGCGTCGCGGGGCGGCTTGCATGCGCCGAGGCTTCGAGCCGCCGCGTTTCGTGCTGTATTCCGCGCGGGACTCCGTCGGCGGCGGCCCCTATCGTCGTCGAAGCCGACTATCCGCTGAGTTGAAGGCCGCGCGGTGACCTCGAGATCGACGCCGCCGCCCGACGGGTGCGGCTTTCGCCCGCGCGATCCCGAGTTCTTCAGCATCCCTATCCCGCCTATCGCGGCAATCCGCGCGGCGGCGCCGGTGTTCTTCTGGGAGGATTACGGCTTCTGGTGCTTTGCTCGCCATGCCGATGTCTCGGCGCTGCTGCGCGACCGGCGCTTCGGCCGGCAGATTCTGCATGTGGCGACCGCGCGAAGCCTCGGCTGGCCGGAGCCGCCGGCGCATCTTGAGCCCTTCGACGCGATCGAGCGGCATTCGCTGCTGGAGCTCGAGCCGCCCGAGCACACGCGGCTGCGCGGCCTCGTCAACCGCGCCTTCGTCTCGCGTCAGGTCGAGCGGCTGGCGCCGCGCATCGCGGCGCTCGCGCATGAGCTGATCGACGGTTTCGAGCGACGAGGCGAGGCCGATCTGATCGCCGCCTTCGCGACGCCGATCCCGGTCGCCGTCATCGCCGAACTGATCGGCGCGCCGAGCGAGATGGCGCCGCAGTTGCTCGACTGGTCGCACCGCATGGTCGCGATGTACCAGTTCGGCGTCGACCCGCGACGGTCGAGGACGCGGCGGCCGCGGCGGCCGCGGCGAATTCGCCGCCTTCGTGCGCGATCTCATCGCCGAGCGGCGCCGCGCGCCGCGCGACGATCTCGATCAGCCGCCTGATCGCAGCGGAAGCCGAGGGCGGCCGGCTGAGCGAGGACGAAATGACGACGACCTTCATTCTGCTGCTCAATGCCGGTCACGAGGCGACCGTCCACGGCATCGGCAATGCGGTCAAGGCGATGCTCGAGCGACGGCTCGCGCGCCTCGCGAGCGCCGACGACGTGCTGCGTCGAGGAACTGCTGCGCTTCGATCCGCCGCTGCATCTGTTCACGCGCTATGCGCTGCAGGACCTCGAGATCGCCGGCGTAGAGCTGCGTCGGGCGATCGGATCGGCCTGCTGCTCGGCGCCGCCAACCGCGATCCCGCGGCCTTCGCCGAGCCCGACCGGCTCGATCTCGCCGGACGCGCAACCCGCATGTCGCCTTCGGCGCCGGCATCCATTTCTGCGTCGGCGCGCCGCTGGCGCGGCTGGAAATGCGCGTCGCGCTGCCGATCCTGTTCGAGCGGTTGCCGGGCCTGCGGCTGTTCAGAGCGGCCGCGCTACCGCGACACCTACCATTTTCATGGGCTGGAGGCGCTGGCTGTCGCCTGGAGCAGTTACGCCATTGCAAACCATTAACTGGGCTTTCGCAGAAGAATATGTGTTTATGAACTCTTTTGATAATCGTATCCAACGTGGCCGTGATGGCTTGGGATGGAGTTCAACATGAACAAAATGAGTGAGATAACGGCATCGTCGAATTCATGAATGATTTGCCGCCACGATCGTGGTCGGCGAGGAAGCTGACCACAATCCGATTTTTGAAGCGCTTGTTTCTACCGAAGGCGAAATCTCGGGTTTGGTCGCTTATTCCCTATACAAGCAAAACAAGCGCGACTGGCTCCAGGACTTCAGAAAGCAGGTTGGTCGGCTGCCGATGACGCCGAAACGCGAGCTTATATTATCGGCGAAAGCACGGCTCGCCGTCTGGCGACGTACCGCAGCTCGCGCAATCGACGCTCGGCACGGACCCCGCGGGGTTTCTGTCGCGCGCGGACTGTGCCCATGTCCGGAGTTGCTCTGGACGGTGCCGATCCTCGTCGCGCTTGGGATCCTGGGTTACGGATTTGCGCGTTTCAGGGGTCGATCGGGCCCAGATGACTACCGCACGATCGTGAGCTGACGAGCGGCGCGCGTGACGCCAGTGTAGAGCCATTGCGCCCGGTGTTCGCGAAAGGCGTAGCTTTCGTCGAACAGGACCACGCTGTCCCATTGCGAGCCCTGCGCCTTGTGCACGGTCAGCGCGTAACCGAAATCGAATTCGTCGGATTCCTTGCGGATGGGGTAGGGCAGCGTTTTTCTTCCGCCTCGAAGAACGCCTTGTGGACCGCCACTTTGGTTGCGCCTTTGCCTGATCTCGTCTTCGGACCGAGCGTCATCAGGACGAAGTCTTTCTTGACGCCCTTCATTTCTTCGACGCGCCAAAGGCCCCCGTTTATCAGCCCCTTGGCGCGCTCGTTACGAAGGCACACCAGCTTGTCCCCCGCGACCGGCAACGCTTCCGTCATTCCCGTTGAGCGTGCGAATGCGCTGGTTGTAGAGTCGCCGCGTCTTGTTGAGCCCGACGAGAACCTGGTCGGCGCCGAGGACCAGCGGCGCGGCGATTTCCTCGCGCCGAATCACTTTCGCCGCCCCGT
>CAVYTP010000005.1:0-316618 GCA_963771455.1 uncultured Pseudomonadota bacterium | reverse complement strand
GATCGCCGCCATGTCTGCGAGATCGCAGGCGCGGAATACGAGCGGGCCGGCAAAGTCCTCACGCGCTCGGGCCGCGGCCTCGGTGAAGGCGCCGCTTTCGCGTCGCGCGACGCCGATCACCCGATAGCCCGAGGCGGCGAGGCGCGTGGATATGGCGAGCCCGAGGCCCCGGCTGGCGCCCGTCACGATCACATTATCCATGGCGGGCAAGCTTTCCGCCGTCGGTCATCGGCAATTCCGGAACGAAGCGCATGCTGGTTGGCGACATATGCGCGGGCAGGCGGCCGCGGCATGCGGCCATGATCTCGCGCGCTAGCCCCACCTGGGAGCCCACGCCCGCATTGAGAACGACGTCGGCGACGACCAGCGCGCCGGTCAGCGAATTGCGGCGCGCGAACACACGGCTCGCCTGCACCGCGGGATGCGCGTTGATGACGGCCTCGACTTCTTCCGGATGCACTTTCGCGCCGCCGACATTGATGATGCCGCCGCGACGGCCGACGAACAGCCAACGGTTGCCGCGCAGTTCCAGCATGTCGCCGGTGTCGACAAATCCCTCGTCGTCGACCAGCGGCGTCGCATTCGCGCCCAGAAACTTCAACGCCTGCCGCTCGGATCGTATCCGCAAGGCGCCGCCGACGACGCGCAAAGCGACGGGCCCCGGGCGCCCGATCCAGTGGGCCGGGAAGCCGGCGCGGCCATCGTCGACGGTGAAGCCGACGCCCGCTTCGGTAGAAGCGTAGGCGTGTTCGATGCGCGCGTTCGGATATTGCGCGCGCAGAGCGCCGAGTATGGCGTCATCGGCGATCTCGCCCGAAAGCCGTACATATTCGGGATTTATTCGGCCGGCCTCGCCGCTCATCAGCGCCTTGCGCCAATGGGTGGGCGTGCCGGAAACATGGCTGACGCCGGCCTCGCCAAGTCGCGCGAGAAACGCTTCCATCGACTCGTCGGCATTGGAAACCCGCAACGAGCCAGCGCCCGACAGAGCGCGCAGAAAAATCTGCAGGCCGCCGTAACGCCTGATGTCGTAGAAGGTCGCCCATTCCTGTTTCGGCGGCTTCCGTGATCGCGCCGGTCAGCGTGGCGAGTGTATGGACGACGAGTTTCGGCGGCCCGCTGGTGCCTGACGTCGGCAGCACCCATTCGGTAGCGCGGGCTTGCGTCCGCGGCGCCGCCGCCGGGCGCATCGGCAGCGCGCAGAGAGCTACGACGGGCAGACTCAGGGGCGCGACGATCCGGTCGTGGACGATCGCGTCGGCTTCCGCCAGCGCTGCGGCTTCCGCCAGCTGCTTGGCGTCCCAATTCGGCGGACAGAGGACGATCCGGCTCGCCAGGCCGTCGAGTTCGATCAGCGCGGCGGCGGCGACCGCCATGTCGCGGACATGCAGGATGACGCTGCGGCCATCGAGTTCGGCGAGCTTTTCGCCGAGCGCAGAGGCGTGCGGGAAATCGGCGAACGCCAGACGGCGGTCGCGGGTTTCGAGGACGCGATCACGCGCGCCCGAGCGCGCGATTAGGTCCGCGAGGGTCATCGCTCAGGCCGCGGCTTTGGCGAGCGCGGCTTCGTAGGACGAAATGAGGGCTCCAACCGTGGTCGGGAACTGCGATCCGCTGACGGAGGCGAACGGATCGACGCCGAACGTATCCTCGAGGCGCGCAACCAGGATCGCGAAACACAGCGAATCCAGCCCGGTTTCCATCAGCGGACGATCGTCAGAAAGCGGCGTTAGCTTCTTCTGCTGTTCCGTCGCGACCGCTTCGATTTCGTTAAGTATCGTCAACCTTACAGACACGGCGCAGGCCTCCAGCGAGCAATTGCGCCAATTTATCTCTAATGCCCGACTTTCGCCCGCGCGGATTGATTGCAAGGTAAATGCTTAGAGAGGCCGAGCACGTAAAAATCGTGTGTTTGTAGCCGTGTTCGCAGGACAGCGGTTAGACCCGGGGAGGCGTCGTGTTTGGCGAACGCGGCCACAGAAGCGCCCGAACTTTTGTCTTTGTTAGGTGAGGCTGCGGACGAAGAGATCACAGCATGACCCGGAAAGCGCGTCTCACCCTCTCATCGCTCTGCGCGTTTATCGCAGCCTTTCTGTTCGTCCTCTGCGCAAACGTTGCGGCCAGCGCACAAACCTCATTCTATTCGACCAACGACGTCAATCTCGCCGCGTATCCGGTCGGTGGGTTGATCAGGTCGCAGCCGATTGCCGGCGCGCCCGCATCAGCCTCGGCCTATCGGGTGCTTTACCGATCAACAGGATTGCGCGACGAGCCGATCGCCGTTTCTGGAATCATCATTGTCCCCGCTGGCCCGGCCCCGGCAGAGGGAAGGCCGATCGTGGCCTGGGCGCATCCGACGACGGGAATCGAGGCGCCGTGCGCGCCGTCCCTCGCGCGGGTTTTCTTCCGATCGGTCCAGGGCCTGCAGGACATGCTTAACCGCGGCTACATTGTCGCGGCGACCGATTATCCCGGGCTCGGCGCGCCGGGCGTGCACCCCTATCTGGTGGGCGTCAGCGAGGCGCGGGCGGTGATCGATTCCGTTCGCGCCGCGCGCGCCATCCCCGGCGCGGACGCCGGCAGAACATTTGCGGTCTGGGGGCACTCGCAGGGCGGCCAGGCGGCGCTGTTCACGGGCTTGTTGGCGCGCGCCTACGCGCCGGAACTCAATCTGGTTGGAGTTGCCGCCGCGGCGCCCGCGACCGATCTACGCCTGCTCATGCTGAAAGATCTCGACAGTTCCGGCGGCCGGAACATTACGGCGATGACGTTGTGGTCATGGTCGCGCGTTTACGACCTGCCGATGGACGACGTCGTCACGCCGGAGGCGATCCCGGCGATCAACCAACTGGCGGGCGAATGCATCGAGCGGTTCTTCGATGCTTTTATCCGGCGCGGGCCAACCCAGGCGCTGTCGCGCAGCTTCCTGCGCGTTCAGGACTTTGCGGACCAGCCGCCGTGGCGCACGCATCTGGCTCAGAATTCGCCGGGCGTCCTGCCCAAAGACGTTCCGCTATTTCTCGCCCAGGGCACAGCCGACAATCTGGTCATTCCCTCGATCACCCTGGACTATCGAAATTCGCTCTGCCACGCCGGCGACAAGGTCGAGCTGCAGATGCTGCCCGGCGTCGGTCATCTGTTCGCGGCGCGCGACAGCGCCGGGGCCGCGATCGCCTGGATCGCCGACCGCTTCGAGGGAGCAGCGCCGCCCAGCAATTGCGATTAGGCCGCCGACGTCAGCCATTGCGCCTTGAGCGGCGCGTCCGTCTGATGTACCGCGCTTGCGGCGCCGGTTTCGCGTCGATCGAGGCGGGAGCATCGCGTGGCTGAAGGCGGACTGATCGGAAAATTGTCGGCCGGCATCCACGCTGGCAGCGTGCTGAGCGCATGGGTCGGCATCAACGACATGGTCGTCGCCGAGACGCTGGCGCGCGAGCCGTTCGATGCGGTGACCGTCGACATGCAGCACGGCGGCATCGATTTCGTCGGTGCGGCGCGCTGCATCCAGGCGATTGCGCTTGCGGGCAAGCCGACAGTGGCGCGCGTGCCTGTCGGCGATTTCGCGACCGCGAGCCGGCTCGCCGACGCAGGCGCGGCGGCGGTGATCGCGCCGATGATCAACAGCGCCGAGGATGCGCGGCGCTTCGCTTCGTTCGTCAAATTCCCGCCGCTCGGCGAACGTTCCTGGGGCCCGCGCGCCGCGCTGCCGCTCTCGGGCCTGGCGCAGGCCGACTATCTGAAGACAGCCAATAGTTTCACCCTTGCGGTCGCGATGATCGAGACGCCCGAAGCGCTTCTGGCGGCCGACGCGATCCTCGCGGTCGAAGGCGTCGATGGCGTCTTCATCGGCCCGTCGGACCTATCCATCACGCTGAGCAACGGCGCCGGCGTCGATCCGCACAGCGCGACCATCAACCGCGCGATCGCCGACGTCGTGACGATCGCGAACGCGCGCCGCAAATTCGTCGGCCTGTGGTGCATCGACGGCGCGCGCGCCAAATATGCACTGAGCGTGGGGGTGCGCTTCTGCACCGTGTCGAGTGATCAGCTGCTCATGCGCGCGGCGGCGAAGGCGGAGCTGGCGGCAGCGCGGGGGTGAACGGAAGGGGACGCGAGATTTTCACGCCCCTCGTCCTGAGCCCGTCGAAGGACGCTTCGTGTTGTGCGAGTTTTGGCGAAATCCCGCGGCTCAAGGCGTGATGTGCGAAAAGCGCGCGGCCAATCAAACATCCTTCGACAAGCTCAGGATGAGGTCGTTGTTGGCGAATCGAAGATACGTGCATTCGACAGCTGCTTCCACGCGGCGCAGTTGGAAACTCGGCTTTCGCAGCTTCACAATGATGGCCACTCGAAGGCCGAGGCAATAAATGCGAGGGCTTCTGTCTCTTCCGCGCGACCGCGCAGGGTCGCGCCCTGACGGCGCGCCTCGGCTGCAAATTCCGGGCTGTGCGGGTCGGGAAGCCAGATGCGCACCAACTTCATGCCGCGCAGTCGCTGCATTTTTCGATAGCGTTGATATTTGCTCAATCCGTCGGCACGCGAGTGTCTGGTTCTTGTCATGAGCGCCTCGCGGTTTTGAGGGTCTATACCACGAGAACTACCGCCCCCGCACCGTCTCCAGCACCGCCCGCGCCGCCGCTTCGCTCGGCGCTTCGCCGTTCGGCAAGCGCATGCGGTGATCGAGCTCCGCCAGTGCCGCGACCTGCGCGGCGCGCTCGGGCGTGTCGTACATCAGCGGAAGCAATGCATCCGCGAGGCTTCGCGGCGTGCAGGCCTGCTGCACGATCTCCGGGATCGCGCGCCTTTCCAGGATCAGGTTCGGCAGCAGGATCGAGGGAACCTTGATCACATATTTGAGCTGCTCTTCGAGCTTCGAGACCTTGTAGGCGCCGATCATCGGCGCGCCGCTCAGCGCGAGTTCGAGCGTCACCGTGCCCGAGGCGGCAAGCGCGGCGCGGGCGCTCGCAAAGGCGCGGAATTTCTCGGCTTCGCCAAGCACGATGCGCGGCGCGACGGGCCATGCGCCCGTGCGCTCGCGCACCTCCGCTTCGACATGCGGCAAGGTCGGCAGCACGACGTCGAGCGCCCCGAACTCAGCGGCGACGAGACCCAGCGCCGCGCCGAAGTCCGCGGACAGCCTGCGGATCTCCGACCGCCGCGAGCCAGGCAGCACGACGATGCGATTGGCGACCCGCTCGCCCCCGCCGCGCAGTTCGCCCAGGCGCTCGATCAGCGGATGGCCGACATAGACGCAGCGCGGGCCGCCGAGCCGGCGATGCGCCTCCGGCTCGAACGGCAACAGCGCCAGCACGCAATCGACGTACGCCGTCATTCTGCGCGCCCGGCCGGGGCGCCAGGCCCAGACGCTCGGGCTGACGTAATCGACCACCGGCAGGCCCGGCAAAGCGCCGCGCACGCGCCGCGCGACGCGGTGGGTGAAATCGGGGCTGTCGATGATGACGAGCCCATCGGGCTTTCGCGGCGACGATGCGCTCCGCCGTCTCGGCGATGCGCCTCAGCAGCGTCGGCAGGCGCGCGATGACCGGCAGGATGCCCATCACGGCGATGTCGCTGATCGGAAAGAAGCTCTCGAGCCCCTCCCTCGCCATCGCCTCGCCGCCGACGCCGACGAACTCCACGTCCGTCTGGGTCCTCAGCGCCCGCATCAGCTTGAAGCCGAGCTGATCGCCGGAATGTTCGCCGGCGACCAGCGCGAGCTTCAGCGGCCGGCTCATGGCGAAAAGCCGATCACGAACAGCCCCGCCTGCTCGGCCGCGGCGGCGAACGCCTCGCGCTCGACGATGAGCGTCTGCCCAGCCGCCAGCGCCAACCCTGATATCTCCGCGCGCGCCAGCGCCGCGATGGTGGCGACGCCCACGGTCGGCAGGTCGAAACGCAGGTCCTGACCGCGCTTGGCCGCCTTGACGAACACCCCCGCGCGCCCCTTGAGCCTGATCCGCCCGCGCGCGCGCAAATCCGCGACGCGCGCCAGCATTTCATCGGTCCCTTCGGCCGCCTCGACCGCTATCACCCGCTGGCGCGCGACGACCACGCCCTGGCCGACGTCGAATGGGGACAGAGCGGCGATCAGCCGCGCGCCGAACGCCATGTCGGCTTCCGCTTCTTCGCCCGGCTTCGGGCCGGCGATCCGTCCGGCGGGCGCGAGCAATTCCGGCGCGAAATCGGCAATGCCGACGAAACGAAAACCTTCGCTGTCGAAAATGCGGGCGATGCCTTTCAGCAGCGCGTCATCGCCGCCCCGAAACAGTTTTGCGATGTCCGCGATGCGACGGACGGCGCCCCAGTCCAATTTGACGTCGGCGAACTCGGGGCGCGACACGGCGCCGAACATCGCCAGTTCCTCGACGCCGCGCTCGTTGCAGAATGCGCTTCAATCGGCCGAATTCTCCGAGCTTCAACCAGACATGGTCGAAGGTCTCGATCTCCGGGCTGGCCGAGCCGACGAGGCCAATCAGCATTACGGCTCGCCCTTGCGCGGCGGCTGCGCGCGCAGCGATCAGCGGCAGCGCGCCGCCGCCGCAGATGATGGCGAGCGGCGTACGCGCGTTCACGCCTCGTCCCTGGCCTCGCGCGGGGTGCAGATCGCGCGGTCGCCGCCGGCGCGCAGGAAAGTGACGATCTGCTGCACCGCGACCTCGTCAGCGAAGCTCGCGGCGACGTCTTCGACGCGCTCCTTCAGCGAACCCGCGCCGTTGAAGATCTGCTTGTAGGCGCGGCGCAGCGCATGGATCGATTCCTGCGAAAAGCCGCGGCGCTTGAGCCCGACATAGTTGAGACCCGCGAGCGCGGCGCGATTGCCGAGCGCGATTCCGAACGGGATCACGTCGTTCTCGACGCCGGCAAGGCCGCCGATGAACGCGTGCGCGCCGATCCGGGTGAACTGGTGGCAGGCCGAACCGCCGCCGAAGATGACGAAATCGCCGACCTGGCAATGGCCGGCGATCATCACGTTGTTGGAGAGGATGACGCCTTCGCCGATCCGGCAATCGTGGGCGACATGGGAATTGGCGAGAAACACCGAGCGCGGCCCGACGATCGTCACGCCGCCGCCGCCGGCGGTGCCGGGGTTCATCGTCACGCCTTCGCGGATCAGGCATTCCTCGCCGATCGTCAGGCGCACCGGCTCGCCGCGCGTATTTGAGATCCTGCGGCTGATGGCCGATCGAGGCGAACGGGAAGATCCGGGTGCGCGCGCCGATCTCGGTGTCGCCGGCGACGGCGACATGCGAGACGAGTTCGACGCCGTCGCCGAGCTTCACCTGCGGCCCGACATGGCAGAACGGGCCGATCTTGACGCCCGTCGCCGAGCGCGGCGCCGTCCTCGACGACCGCGCTTTTGTGAATGACGGCGTTCATTGCGTCACCAGCATCGCCGAGACTTCGGCCTCGCAGACAGCACGCCGTCGACCTTCGCCTCGCCGCGGAACCACCACATGTTGCGACGCTTCGCAGTGCGCGTCATGTGGAAACGCACCTGGTCGCCGGGCACGACGGGCTTGCGGAACTTCGCCTTGTCGACCGTCATCAGATAGACGACGCTCGGCTTGCCTGTCCCCTGCTGGCTCGCGACGCACAGCGCGCCGGCGGTCTGCGCCATGCCCTCGATCAGCAAAACGCCGGGCATGACGGGGTTTTCCGGGAAATGGCCCTGGAAATGCGGCTCGTTGAAGGTGACGTTCTTGATTCCGACGCCGTATTCGTCGCTGCGCGCCTCGACGATGCGGTCGACCAGCAGAAACGGATAGCGGTGCGGCAACAGGGCGAGCAGTCGCTTGATGTCGAAGCTTTCGTAAACCTGCCCATCCTGTTCGCTCATCCAGCTCTCCTGCCTCGCCGCGCAGGGCGCTAGCCTCTCGGCCCGGCCCGCGTCAAGTCCAGGCGGCGCCTCCGGGCTCGCAACACGGCAGGCGGACGTGCTATATCAGGACAAAGCTGAAACGCCGCCTTGCGCCGCAAGTCGCCCCTCGCGTCCAAAGACTGGCGCGGGGTATTTTTGTGCGCGCGGGGCGCCGACACGACAGGATTTGCGACCATGCGCATCGAAACCGACCCGAAACTCGACTTCAAGGACGTGCTGATCCGCCCGAAGCGCTCGACCCTCAATTCGCGCAACGAGGTCGACGTGCAGCGCGTCGTTCCGCTTCTATCACACCGGCATCGGAGTGGAAAGGCTTTCCGCTGATCGCCGCCAACATGGACGTGACGGGCACGATGGCGATGGCGAAGGCGCTCGGCCGCCACGGCGCGCTGACGGCGCTGCACAAGCATTATCCCGCCGGAGCGCTGGCCGAATTCTTCGCCAGCGAGGATGGCGCGCACGCGTTCTATTCGCTCGGCATCACCTCCGGCGACCTCGAAAAGCTCGAGGAGGTGAAGAAGCGCGCGCCGGTCGCGCAAGATCTGCCTCGACGTCGCCAACGGCTATTCCGAGAAATTCCTCGACACCGTCAAGCGCGTGCGCGACGCCAACCCGAAGGCGGTCATCATGGCCGGCAATGTCGTCACCGGCGACATGACCGAAGCGCTGATCCTCGCCGGCGCCGACATCGTCAAGATCGGCATCGGCCCGGGCTCGGTCTGCACGACCCGCCGCGTCACCGGCGTCGGCTATCCCCAGCTCTCGGCGATCATCGAATGCGCCGACGCCGCGCATGGCCTGAAAGGCCAGGTCTGCGCCGACGGCGGCTGCACCGTGCCCGGCGACATCGCCAAAGCCTATGGCGCGGGCGCCGATTTCGTCATGCTCGGCGGCATGCTCGCCGGCCACGACGAATGCGACGGCGAGATCCGCTACGAGGAGCGCGACGGCGAGAAGATCCCGGTCGGCATGGGTTTCTACGGCATGTCGTCGGAAACCGCGATGAAGAAGCATTCCGGCGGCGTCGCGCATTACCGCGCCTCCGAAGGCAAGGCGGTCGAGACGCCCTATCGCGGCCCGGTCGACAACACGATGCTCGAAATCCTCGGCGGCGTGCGCTCGATGATGACCTACATCGGCGCGACCCAGCTGAAGGAAGTGTCGAAGCGCACGACCTTCGTGCTGGTGACCGCGCAGACCAACGACGTGTTCGGCAGGGGATAAAGCCCCTTCTCCCGCACGCGGGAGAAGGGCTACATCCGGAAATCTTCGCCCAGGTAAAGTCTGCGCACGTCCGGATGCGAGATGATCGAATCCGGCGGGCCCTCGGTCAGCACCTGACCGCTGTGGATGATGTAGGCGCGGTCGATCAGGCCCAGAGTCTCGCGCACGTTGTGGTCGGTGATCAGCACCCCGATGCCGCGACCCTTCAGGTGGCGCACGAGATCCTGGATGTCGCCGACGGCGATCGGGTCGATGCCCGCGAACGGCTCGTCGAGCAGCATGAACGACGGTTTGCCGGCGAGAGCGCGCGCAATCTCGCAGCGGCGCCGTTCGCCGCCGCTGAGCGCGATCGAGGGCGCCTTGCGCAGCCGGGCGATGTTGAACTCCTCGAGCAGGGAATCGAGCTGCCGCTCGCGCTCGCGGCGGTTCGGCTCGCTCACCTCGAGCACGGCGCGGATGTTGTCCTCGACGTTCAGGCCGCGGAAAATCGAAGCCTCCTGCGGCAAATAGCCGATGCCGAGCCGCGCCCGCTGATACATCGGCAGGGTCGTGACGTTATGGCCGTCGAGTTCGATGATCCCCTTGTCCGGGCGCACCAGCCCGGTGATCATGTAGAACACGGTGGTCTTGCCGGCGCCGTTGGGTCCGAGCAGCCCGACAGCCTCGCCGCGCCGCACATGCAGGCTGACGTCCTGCACGACCTGTCGGGCGCCGTAGCGCTTGCCAAGATTGAAGACGGCAAGCGCGCGGCCGAGTTCCCCGGTGTCCAGGGCGGCTGGAAGGTTACGCTCCAGCGCGGGATCGTTCATCGCGCCGCATTCCCGTGACTGTCAGGCGAGCGCATCGAACGCGTCCTCAGGGTTTGGCCGGTTTCGCGGGACTTGCCTTGGGCGCAGGCTTTCCAGGCGTGGCGGCGGCGCTCGGGCTAGGGCTTGCCTCCGCGCTCTTGGTGTCCGAACCGGGCACGAACTGGCTCCAGACGCGACCGGCCTTGCCATTGACCACGTTGTTCTCGATGTGGGCCTCGCTGGACGTCAGGTCGTAGGTGAGCTTGTCGCCCTTGGTGACATTGGGCCCGTCGCTCAGCGTGACGTTGCCAATCAACCAGACCTTGTTCTTCGCCTTGTCGTAGACGGCGCTGTCGC
This sequence comes from uncultured Pseudomonadota bacterium, assembly GCA_963771455.1. Taxonomy (GTDB): domain Bacteria; phylum Pseudomonadota; class Alphaproteobacteria; order Rhizobiales; family Beijerinckiaceae; genus Roseiarcus. The sequence goes on along the minus strand of CAVYTP010000005.1, from coordinate 306,370 downwards.
CCGTCGCGGTCTGTGTCTTCGACATGACGGTCACCGGGCCCGAGCAATCCATATGTTTGACGGAGCTGCCCGAATTGGGAGGCTGACCGCCTGCGGCAGGCGACGGAGCGGGAGCGGTGGGCCGCGCCGCCCGAAGAGCCGTTCGACTTGTCGACAAACAGCACCATCATCGAACAGTTGAGCCTCGTCGCCCCCTGAGTGAGGACCACATTGCCGCTGTAGGTCGCCTTGCCTTCCTTGTCGCTGTAGACGAGCTGGTCTGCCTCGATCGACACCGGGTCCTTGGAATTTCCACCCGGCAGCAGCGAGTTGCTGTCGGACTCAGCGGGCTTGGGCGCGGGCGAGCTCGTCACAGCCGCGGAGGCGGACAGCACGCCCGCGACCCACAACGCAGCGGCGAAAGGGAAACTCTTCATGGCTGTTCGCTCTTCATGGGCGGCGGCTCGCTGCGGTCCTGCTGCGCGGGCACCGTGGTCTTCACGTGGCCGGTGAACGACAATTGAGACGCGTTGTTCTCGGCCTTCGCCGAATCGGCGTCGATAGTCATTCCCGACGACGTCACGACATGTATGGGATCATCCGTTGAATAAACGTTGGCTTTGAAATCAACATCCGCGCTTTTCAGTTCGACCGTGTAACTCGGGTTCTTGATCTGTACAACTCCAGATAGCTTTAGCTTCTCGGTTCCGGTGTCGTAGTGTCCCGCCGTGGCCGAAAGCTTGGCGGGCGGCTGGCCGTGCGACCCGATATCTCCGGCAATCTCCACGAGATCGACGCCGCTCGGGTTTTTGAGGTCCTGGATAGCCTGGCGCGCATTCAGCACATAACTGGAACCGTCGGGACGGCCGCCCGAAAGCTTCGGGTTCTGCATCGTCACCTTGGTGCCGCTCACCGCCACGGAATTGATCGACAGGCCGGAAATCGGCAACGAGAAGGTGCGAACCAGGAAGGCGCCCACCAGCAGGGCCACGGCCGCGAACGCGCCGAGCGGCAACGCGACGCGCAGCACCCTCACCAGCCGCGAATGCCGCCGCGCGACCGCGAAAGCGCGCGCGGTCCTGGCCTCCGTCGCCTGCACGGCGCGCGCGGACTCCGTCAGCCCTTGATCCGACTGCGTTAACGCCATTCCCATCCTGAGGTATCGCCCCGACCCAATATAGCGGGACAACACAAAACATGAAACTGCGGCGGGATTTTGCATTGCGGAATCGCGGCCATGGCGCCGGGCGATTGCGCGAAGCCGCATTTTGCGTGTAAGGCGCTGCCCCCGGCGTCGCGTCGGGCCGGTAGCTCAATGGTTAGAGCCGGCCGCTCATAACGGTCTGGTTGGGGGTTCGAGTCCCTCCCGGCCCACCACGCGACCTGTAAACCGGGGCATCGTGGGCGGCGCGGTCGTCGGAGGCGCCATTGGCGGTCCGCGAGGGGCGGCGATAGGGGCGACGGCCGGGGCGGTGGCGCGCGCGCGCAGAGGCCATTGGCATGGTCACAGCGGCATTTGGCGCGGGTCCAATTTTTATTATTGGCGCCACGGAAACTGCTGGGTCCGCAGGTCAAACGGAAGAACCCATATTGTCGCGGCACATTTCTGTCGTTGGTGACCGCGACGATTGAAGTGCGCGCGCCCGCCGCTCAGAGTCCGAGCCGGCCCGGGGTAAAATGAGCGAAGCGCTCGCAGAGCGCTGCGACGCTTAATCGGCACGCAGGCGCGGTGGTCGCCGCGCTTGGAGTTGGCCGCGTCGTGAAAACAGTATCGCCTGCGCCATTGACGCCCTGAGGCGTCGAGGAACTGCGCCGCTCAGCCCGGCCACCGGCGCTGTTTCCGGTTTCAAAGGCAAGCCTGGCGAAGGCGGCCAAACCCCTGACGGCAAAACCCCGAACTTGACGAACCCTTGACCCTCAAACCATCATCAAGTCGGACCCGTTCTCAATGGAAATCCCGGGCGACCTCCCGGCGGAAATCGACACAGATGCCGTTTTGTAGATGTTTTCGTGGTCGCTCCTCGCCGACGGTCGCTCTTGCAATTTTTCTGATTGTGATGGTGACGGGCTGCGCTTCTCGCCGCGAGGGTGTGCTCTCCCCCGTAGCGAGCGTCCCGATCGATACCGCGAAGATCGACATGCTAGTGGCGACGACGCGCGAGCCGACAAAGGAGAGCGGCGTCTTCTTCACGGGCGAGCGTGGCGCGGATTTGTCGCTCGCCAATGTTGTCGTATCGATCCCTCCTAGCCGCGAGATTGGCACGATCCAGTGGCCCTCGGGCGCTTCTGGCGATCCTGAACGGGACTTCGTCACGACAGCGGTTGACCCGATTGACGGAGAAAATCTTCAGCCTTGGCTCAGAGCTCATTCCGCCAAAGGGCGGCGGGTCGTCATCTTCGTCCACGGCTTCAACACGCGGTTTGACTCCTCGGTGTTCCGCTTCGCCCAGATCATTCACGATTCGCGCGCCGATGTCGCCCCGATCCTGTTCTCCTGGCCCTCGCGTGGCTCCCTGCTTGACTATAATTACGATCGCGAAAGCACCAATTTCTCGCGCGCCGAACTTGACTACGTCATTCGCCAGGCGGTCCAAAGCCGCGACGTCTCCGAGATCACAATCATGGCCCATTCGATGGGCTGTTGGTTGGCTGTCGAAGCCTTGCGTGACACTTCGCTCAAAACTGGCGGGATATCGCCGAAAATTTCGGCGGTCATCCTCGCCTCCCCCGATCTCGATGTCGACGTCTTCAGCAAGCAGATGGCCGAAATCGGCCCGAGGCGCCCACAGTTCACGATATTCGTGTCCGCCAACGACCGTGCGTTGCGCGTATCGCGGCTGATTTCAGGAGGGTTGACGCGGGTTGGGGGAGTTGATCTGAACATGAAGCAATACCAGGAGCGGATCAGCTCGATAGGCGGCATCACCGTTCTCGACCTGACCGCGCTGCGAAACGGCGACGCCTTGAATCACAGTCAATTCGCGACCAGTCCCGAAGTCGTGCGGCTCCTCGGCGAGCGGCTGATCGAAGGGCAGGTCATTGCGGATGATGACGCCAGCGAGCCCGATGATCTTTCCGCAGCCGCCGTCGGCGTCGGCGCCGCTGCAGGGGCCGTTCTCACAGCGCCGATTCGGATCGTTCACGCCGGGTTGCCGCAATAGAGTCGGACAGCGGGCCTCATCACACGGACCAAATTCGCTAGCCCATTAGCAGAACGGCAGGTCGCTTCGTGAGAGCACTCAACGCTTTCCCTAACTGTGTGTTCGCCTGTTTGAATTCTTTCTTGACGGCGGCGCGCCGGCTCGCGTTTATGGGCGAAAATGAGGCGAGCGAGTTGCAAAGGGATAAATATGCCAAACAGGACATTGTTGGTCGTCTTGGGCGTTCTTTCATTGATTGCCGGCATTCTGGCTTTGTTGAACCCGTTTCCGGCCTCCCTTGCCGCGGTTAGGCTAGCCTCCTGGGCCTTTCTCATATTCGGGGCTCTTCAAATCATTGACGCGTTCAGCGCGACGGGATGGGGCGGAAAGCTATGGTCGCTCGTTCTGGGCGTCGTCGCCTTTCTCGTCGGCATCGATCTTCTCACGGAGCCGCTTGCGGGTCTCATCAAGCTGACAATGGTGCTGGGCGTACTGTTTCTCGTTTCCGGGGCCTTCAAGCTCATCGTCGGTTGGCGTGTTCACAGGTCTGACGTCAAGGCCGCCGTCATCCTCTCCGGCCTGGCCTCCCTGTTGATCGGAATCATCATTCTATCCAACTTTCCAGCGTCCGCAGCGACGAGCCTGGGCATCATTCTGGGCATTGAGCTGATTTCGAATGGCGTCAGCGCCATCGCCCTTGGGTGGTCCAGCGCATCGGGCGCCTTAGCGCGGGGCTGATAGGGCTCTGCGCGCGTCGACGCGCCGCCCATCCATCGCCCGTCGCCTTGACACGATCGCAGTCGCCTCCGTATAAGCCCGCCCGTCCCGGCGGGGTAGCTCAGGTGGTTAGAGCAGCGGAATCATAATCCGCGTGTCGGGGGTTCGAGTCCCTCTCCCGCTACCAACATCCTTTCCAGAGCCGTCCAGGGTCGACCGAATCCCGTTGATTTGGCTGGTTTTCACGCTCTCAGCCGAAGCGCCCGAACACCGCCAGGTTAGACCGCTCCTGCACGGGCTCGGGCTCGCGCCGCATGTCTGACGACAAAATCGTTGGGTGTGAGCCGCGTGGTGCGGATGCGGCCGTCGCGATAGCGCCGTTTAAAGTAGAGAGCGCTCTTGGCGCCAAACAGGCTGCGCATCGCGTTGACAATGAACCGGCGCGCTTGCGCCGAGTCAGCCGCGAACGCGTTGATGATGACGCAGTCGCCGTGTTGACTGTCCTGATTGCGCAGCACGCCGCGGCCGGCGACCCATTGTTCCGCCATGCTCTGGTCCGTCAGCGCCCAGCCCAGGAAGCCTTGAATCCGCTGCTCGGGGTCGACAACAAAAAAGAAGTGCTCGCGGACGACCTGGTGGAACAGCACTTGCGACCATTCGCCAAAGGGCAGGGCGGCGAACGCCGGCTTCTTGGAGAGATATTCGACAGCGAGCCCTAGCGAGTCCGCCCGGCTCGTCGGCCGCCATGCCCGCAGGGGAGGTATGGCCCGCCTTTCCTCGATGTTTCCGTTCGCCGGCATCGGCGTTTCACTCGCAACTCATGCATTTCCGCTGCAAGGCTAGCAGTTGCTTGCGGGGCCGCAAAGGAGGGACCATCCCGTAAAGAGAGGCCTAATGAAGCCACTTGGCTCCAAGTTGGCGCGGCTTTCGGGCTCGCAAAGTCTAGAACAGCGCCTGCGTTTTGTATGTTTCGCGACAACGTGCATAAATGGCTCTAATCAACCTGCGGTGTCCAAGATGGCGCAAAAAGTATATTTCCTGGCTGACGACAGCGGCAATTTCGAAGACTCCGATCTCTGGGTAAGCGACGGCACGACCGCCGGCACAAAGCCGATCGGCGGCATTGCGGACATTAGCGTTCCTTATTCCGCCACCGGCGGCGTCGGCCCGGAATTTCTGACCGTGTTCGGCGAAGAAATGATTTTCGCCGGAAGCGACTCGCTCAACAACGCCGAGACAAACGGGCTCTGGCTTACCGACGGCACCGCAAGCGGAACGGAAGAGGTAGGCGGCCCTAGCCCCGGCCCGGGCAAGTCTTCTCCCTTTACGAACGGCGATCCCAGCGGTCTCGCGCCGAGCAACTTCACGACGTTCGGCAGCAAGGCGATCTTCACCGGGACCGACTCCAGCGGCTTCGAAGGCCTTTGGGTGACGGACGGAACGCCTGGGGGAACGCTCGAACTCGGCGGTCCCGGCAACACCAATATTGCGGGCAGCATGGTCGGCGGGTTTTCGACCGAGAATTTCGCCGCCTTCAATAATTCAGTGTTGTTCGACGGCGACGACTTCAACCGGGTTCAAGGGCCTCTGGATCAGCGACGGCACCACGGCCGGCACCGTTGAAATTGGCGGCTCGCAAAACCAGGGGATATTCGATTCCGGACTGTCCAAATTCGAAGCCAACAACTTCATCACGCTCGGAAGTTTTGAGCTTTTCAGCGCCGCCAACAAGGACGGCAACGAGTCGCTCTGGATCACAGACGGCACGGCCGGCGGCACCGTCGAGGTCGGCGGCAATGGCAACCAGGGGGTTGTCGGCGGCTACAACACTGGCCTGGGCGGCGGCCTGGCGCAGGCCGCCAGACTTGGCAACCGCGTGTTGTTCGCCGGAAACGACAAAGACGGGGCCATGGGTCTTTGGTCGACGGACGGCACAGGGGCCGGGACCACGGAAATCGGCGGACTCGACGACGCGGGCGTAACCAACGCCGGCCCGGATCGGCCTGAATCCGATGGACATCACCGTCAATGGTCCGACCGTGCTGTTCAACGGCGTCGACGTCCACTCAAACAACGAGTTGTGGTTGTCGGACGGAAGCGCCGGCGGCACTATCGAACTCAGCGGCAGTCTGGCCGACGAAGCCGCCGATGGCGTCGATCCCCACGACATTGTGTCGCTCGGCAACGGCACAGCCGTCTTCCTCGGCTATGACGACAGCAACAACCAGAACTCGGGCAAGCTGACGCTTTGGGCGACCAACGGCCTCGTCACACAGGAGATCGGCGGCCTCGATAACGCGCAGGTCGCCGGAATTGACAGTGCAAACGGTCTCAACCCGGAAGACGACAGCCTCATGGGCGGCGACGGTCTCGCCTATTTCATCGGGCAGAATAGCGAAGGCACAGAGGTGCTTTTTGAGACCGACGGAACGCTGGGCGGCACAAAGATCGTGTCGGGCCCGGATGCCGATCCCGACGGCCTGCGTCCATCCAACATGGCGCTGGGCCCCGTTCCCGCGGCCGCGGACAGTTTCACGGCGCCCGGCGAATCCATCAACTTGGCGCAGGTGCCGGGGGAGGATGCGACGCTGTCGGGCAGCACGGCTGCGGCTCCCGATGTCGTGACGGGATCCAACGGGACAATAAATCTGATCGCCGCGATCGCGTCGATCATTGGCGGCGGCAACCTGATTTCGTGGTCAGGCAAAGCGGCTTCGAACACCGTCACCCTCTCACAAACAAAGAACAACAAAGACACCGTCGAAACCGGATCCTACAGCAACAAGGGGGCGATCGTCCTCAGCGGCGCCCAGGCCAGCGTCTACGGCGAGGCCGATACGATAACTTTCGCCAGCGGGACGACGGGCAACGTCGTCTATATCTATGACACGGACATCTACGGCGACACCGTCAACGGCGATAACGGGACCATCTATCTCAACAGCTCGAAGGCCTCGGTGAATGGCGCAGGCGACAGCATCAATTTCGTCGGTGCGGGGAGCACCGTCGCCATCGCGGGGACGGGAAGCAGCTTTGATACGATCATCGGCTCCAATGGGACGATCACGATCGAAACGGGCGCCGGGGCTTACGTCTACGGCGTCAACGACACGATCACTTTGCAAACCGGCGGCACGCTGTCGATTCCCAGCGGCCACACGCTGTCCCTGACGGGGACAAACGCTTTGGACGGCACGGTTACTGGCGCTGGCGAGTTGGACATCACGGGCGGGGCCACTTCAATCGACAGCGGCGCCGCGCTGTCGGTTGCGGCATTGGTGATCTCGGGGGCCAGCACTACCGTCACTGTCAACACGGTGGTCACCGATACCGGCGCCCTCACCGAGAACAGCGGAACGATTTCGATCTCGAGCGGCGATGTATTGAGCCTGACGGGGACAAACTCGTTATCGGGCACGGTCTCCGGCGCCGGCGAGTTGTCGATCGCGGGCGGAGTCACGGTGATCCACGCCGGCGCCATTGTGTCGGTCGCAAATTTGTCGGTCTCCGGAGCGAGCACAGTCCTCAGCGTCGCCGCGCTCGGCTACGCCGGCGCCCTCACAGAGACCAGCGGCGCCATCGCGATCGGGACCGGTCATATGTTGAGCCTGACGGGAACGAGCTCGTTGTCGGGCACGGTTTCCGGGGGCGAGTTGGCGATCACCGGCGGGACCACGTCGATCGTCACCGGCGCCGTTTTGTCGGTCTCGAACGTGTTGGTCTCAGGCGCCAGTACGACCCTTGCGTTAGGCACGCTCGCCTACGCCGGCGCCCTCGCCGAGAACAGCGGCGCGATCTCGATCGCGAGCGGCGGCAAGTTGAGCTTGACAGGAACTGCCGCTTTGTCGGGCGCGGTGTCAGGCGCGGGCAAACTGGCGATCCTGGGCGGCGTCACCACGCTCAACGCTGGCGCAACCTTGTCCGTCGCAAGCCTGGCGGTCAACGGAGCCGGCGCAAACCTCGCGCTCGGCACGGTCGGCGCGCTCACCTATGCCGGCGCCCTCACGGAGGGCATCGGCGCGATCTCGATCGCGAGCGGTGATAAGTTGAGCCTGACAGGGACGGCCTCGCTATCGGGCGCGGTGTCCGGCGCCGGCAAGTTGGCGATCTTGGGCGGCATCACCTCGCTCAACCTTGGCGCCACTTTGTCGGTCGCAACCCTGGCGGTAAATGCCGCCAGCGCAACCCTTGCGCTCGGCACGGTCGGCGCGCTCACCTATGCCGGCGCCCTCTCGGAGTGCATCGGCGCGATCTCGATCGCGACCGGCGACAAGCTGAGCCTGACAGGGACGGCCTCGCTGTCGGGCGCGGTGTTGGGCGCAGGCAAGCTAGCGATCATGGGCGGCGCCACATCGATCCAGAGCGGGGCGAACCTCAGTGTTGCCGCTCTCGCGATCAATGGTCTCACCGCGGTCGTTACGCTGAATGAAAATCTCACCTACGGCGGCGCGTTCACGCTCGGCGCCGGCGCGCTCAACCTCGCAGCGGGACAACTCTCGCTGAACGGCGCCGACAGCCTCGTTGGCGGCACGGTGCGCGGTTCGCACATTCTGCTTACCGAAGGGACTGCCACAACCGTCTCGGCCTTGACGTTCGGCGGCACGGCGGAATGGGAGAATACAACAGCGGTCAACCAGACCGGGAATGTGACAATCGGCGACACTAGCAGCAACGCGGCGTTTTTCGACAACACTGCGACTGGCAATTACTCGATACTCGGAGACTTCAGTTTGAAGGAGGGAACGTCGACGGCTTCTCATATCTTGAATGCCGGCGTCATCAAGAAGTCCGGCGGGACGGGGCTCAGCGTGATCAAGCCCGCAGTAAACAACACCGGTTCGCTCAAAGTGAAGACTGGCACACTCGAACTCAAGGGCGCGGTCACGGGCACAGGAACGGACTCGATCGCCGGCGTCGCGACGATGCAGTTCGACTCGACGGTGGCGGCCGGGCAGACGATCGGTTTCTCCGGCAGCGGCGGCACGCTCGACCTGGGGGCGCCGCAGGGTTTCTCCGGCGCCATCACAGGGTTCGACCTGGGCGGAAACACGAACGACGCGCTGGACATCGGAGCGCCGTGGACCTTCACCGGAGCCACCCATGGCGCGACGAGCACTTCGCTCGCCTTCGCCAACGGCGCAACCCATATCAACATCACGCTGCAGGGCGATTACACCGGAACCTTCCACCACACGGCGATCGCAGGCGGAACGCAGATTACCTACTCCTTATAAGCCTCCGCGGTCTACAACCGCGGCTTTGTAACCGGGTCGCTGACCCCGTTCTTCCCTCCGCCGCAGTGCTGCGAATTGGGCCAAGCCGAACTTCCGCGGTCGGCGACCGCGGCTACAGATGCGGGGAGACTTCCCGTACGCTCCGCTTGACACCTTCGGCGCGCGGAAGCTTGCTGGCGGGCGTGTCACACTCCCTGCAGCACGATTTCGATCTTCACGATCCCGCAGAGATCGTGCGCGCGCTGCCCTGCTGGCAGGGCGAGGCGCGCGTGGCGCCGCTGCCCGGCGGCCTTTCCAATACGAGCTTCCGGGTCGAGGATGAGGCGGGCGTCCATGTCGCGCGCCTCGGCCGCGACTTTCCGTTCCACCACGTGTTTCGCGAGCGCGAGGCGGCGGCGAGCCGCTGGGCCCATGAGGCGGGGCTTGCGCCGGAGGTCCGCTACCACGCGGCCGGTGTGCTGGTGACGGCCTTCATCGATGGCGAGACGCTCGACGCACACGGGGTGCGGGCTCGGCTCGAGCCAATCGCCGCGCTGTTGAAGCACTGCCACGTCGCCATGCGCGATCTGGCGCGCGGCCCCGCCGCGATGTTCTGGCCGTTCCATGTCGCGCGCGACTACGCCGAGACGCTGCGCGCCGGCGGGCACGCGATTTCCGGGCAATTGCCGCGGCTCGAGCGCGTCGCCGCCGAACTCGAAGCCGCGCAAGCGCCGATGCCTGTTGTGTTCGGCCATCACGACCTGCTGCCCGCCAACCTGATCGACGACGGGCGGCGGCTCTGGTTGATCGACTGGGAATATGCCGCGTTCGGTTCGCCGATGTTCGACCTCGCCAATCTCGCCGACAACGCCGACTTCGGCCCCGCCGAGGAGCGTCGCCTGTTGACGCTCTATTTCGACCGCGAGCCGGACGGCGCGACGCTGAAGCGCGTTTTCGGCGATGAAGGTGGCGTCGGCTTTGCGCGAAACCCTGTGGGCGATGGTCAGCGAGCTGCATCTCGCTACGCCCGGCGTCGATTACGCGACTTATGCGCAGTCCTGCCTGGCGCGCTTCGAGACGGCGTACGCCGACCATCGCCAGAGTCTTGCTTCGTGACAAACCTTCCCGACCATGCCGAAATCGTCGTCATCGGCGGCGGCATCATCGGCTGCTCGACCGCCTATCATTTGGCGCGCGACCACAAGGCCGACGTGATCCTGCTCGAGCAGAACCAGCTCACTTCGGGCTCGACGTGGCATGCGGCGGGGCTGGTCGGGCAGTTGCGCTCCTCGGCGTCGATCACGCAGGTGCTGCGCTATTCGGTCGCTCTCTACGAGCAGACTGGAGGCCGAGACGGGCCTCGCCACCGGCTGGAAGATGACGGGCTGCCTGCGGCTCGCGATCAACCGCCGACCGCATGATCGAATTCAAGCCGCCTCGCCACCACGGCGCGCAGCTTCGGCATGGAGATGCACCTGCTTTCGCCCGCGGAAGTCAAGGCGATGTGGCCGCTGCTGCAGACTCGACGATCTCGTCGGCGCGAGCTTTCTGCCGACCGACGGTCAGGCCAACCCTTCCGACATCGCGCAATCGCTCGCCAAGGGCGCGCGCATGCACGGCGCGCGAATTTTCGAGGGCGTGCGCGTCACCGGCTTTGCTGACGCAAGGCCGGCGCATCGTCGGCGGTCGAGACCAACCAGGGCGTCGTCGTCTGCGAGAAGATCGTCAATTGCGGCGGACAATGGGCGCGCCAGATCGGCGCGCTCGCCGGCGTCAGCGTGCCGCTGCAGCCGATGAAACATCTGTATGTCGTCACCGAGCCGATCCCGGGCCTGGCGCGCGACGCGCCGACGCTGCGCGACCCCGACCGGCGCACCTATTTCAAGGAGGAGGTCGGCGGCCTCGTGATTGGCGGCTATGAGCCCAATCCGCGCGCCTGGACGACCGGCGACGTTGCCGACGATTTCGCCTTCCGGCTGTTCGACGACGACTTCGATCATTTCGAGCCGCACATGATCAACGCGATCGCGCGCGTGCCGGCGCTGGACGAGGTCGGCGTCAGGCGGATGATCCACGCGCCGGAGAGCTTCACCGTCGGACGGCAATTTCATTCTCGGCCGCGCGCCGGAGCGCGACAATTTCTTTGTCGGCGCCGGCTTCAACGCCTTCGGCATCGCCAGCGGGCGGCGGCGCAGGTTGGGCGCTCGCGCATTGGGTCGCCCACGGCGAGGCGCCGCTGGATCTGTGGAGCGTCGACATCAGGCGCTTTGCGGGCGTGCACCAGAACCGCGACTGGTTGAGAGAGCGCGTCGTCGAGGCGACCGCCAAGCATTACACGATCGCCTTTCCGCACGAGGAATATGCAGAGCGGCCGGCCGCGGCTCGTCTCGCCGCTCTACGATACGCCTCAAGCACAAGGCGCGCGGTGTTTGGCTCAAAACTCGGCTGGGAGCGCGCCAATTGGTTCGCGCGCGCCGGGGACGACGCCGCACGACGTCTACGCCATGGGCCGGCAGAATTGGTTTGACGCGGTCGGCGAAGAGCATCGCGCCGCGCGCGAAAGCGTCGCGCTGTTCGACCAGAGTTCGTTCGCCAAATTCGAGCTGGTCGGCGCCGACGCCGAACGCGCGCTTGAGCTATCTTGTGCGCGGGCGATCCGTCGAAGCCGCCGGGGCGCGCTCACCTACACGCAATTGCTGAACTCGCGCGGCGGCATCGAATGCGATCTGACGCTCGCGCGGCTCGCAGCCGATCGCTTCTACATCGTCACCGGCACCGGCTTTCGCACCCACGACGCGGCCTGGATCGTCGATCACATCGCGCCCGGCCTCGACGCGCGCCTCCGCGACGTGACGGAAGCGCGCGCGACGCTGGCGCTGATGGGGCCTCGCGCGCGGGACCTGCTTGCGCAGCTTTGCACGAACGACCTGAGCAACAACGGCCTTCCCCTTCTGCAGCGCGCGCGAGATACGCGTTGCGGGCCGCGAAGCGCTGGCGCTGCGCGTCACCTATGTCGGCGAACTCGGCTACGAGCTGCATTGCGCAGCCGCCGACGCGCCGGCGATTTTCGACGCGCTGGTCGAGCAGGGCGACGAGTTCGGCTTGCGGCTCGGCCGGCTATCGCGCCATCGAATCGTTGCGGCTCGAAAAGGCCTATCGCGCCTGGGGCGCGGACATCACCGCCAACGACAATCCATTCGAGGCGGGTCTCGGCTTCGCCGTGTCGCTGAGAGGCGATCGCGACTTCCTGGGCCGCGCGGCGCTCGAACTTCAGCGCGAAAAGCCGCTGAAGAAGCGCCTTGCGACGTTCGTTTGCGAAGACGAGGCCGTGACGCTGATCGGGCGCGAGACGATGCTGCGCGACGGCGAGCCGGTCGGCTATCTTTCAAGCGGCGGCTATGGCTATACCTTGGGCCGCCCGATCGGCCTCGGCTATCTACGCCGCCCAGAAGGTGTGACGGACGATTGGGTGCTGTCGGCCCGCTACGAACTCGTGGTCGCCGAGCGGCGCACACGGTGCTCGGTCAGCTTCGCGCCAGTCTACGACCCGAAAGGCGAGAGACTGCGCGGATGACGCGCCCCGCCGAGACAACGAGGATGACGGATCTTGTCTGTATTCTGGATTGAGCGGGCGCTCGGGCTTGGCCACGAGCAGCCTCGCGTAGAGGACGAGGCCTCGGTGAATGAGCCCCGGCCCGGAAAACTCGCGCTCGCGCTGCAGGGCGGCGGCTCGTTCGGCGCCTTCGCCTGGGGCGTGCTCGACCGGTTGCTGCAGGACGAGGCGACCGTGATCGACGCAATCAGCGGGGCGAGCGCCGGCGCCGTCAACGCGGTGCTGCTCGCCGCCGGCCTGATCGAGGGCGGCCCGGAGAAGGCGCGCGCCAAACTCGAGCGGTTCTGGCGGCGGATGAGCTACGCCGCCGGCGTTCGCGCCGAGCATCGGCATGCCGATCGAGGGGTTCGGCTTCATGGCGCGATCGTTCGCGCCGCATCTGTTCAACCCGTTCAACCTCAATCCGCTGCGCGAGGCGCTCGCCGAAGAAGTCGACTTCGCAAAGCTGAGGCGCGAATGCCGCGATCAAGCTGATGGTCGGCGCGACCCGGGCGCGTGACGGCGGCCTGCGCGATATTCGAGACCTCGGAGCTGACGCTCGAGATGGTGCTCGCCTCGACCTGCCTGCCGCTGCTTCATCATCAAATTGTGATCGATGGCGAGACCTATTGGGACGGCGGCTATTCGGCCAATCCCCCGCTGGTGCCGCTGGCGCTGAAAAGCGACGCCGAACGAATGCTGATCGTGCAGGTGAGCCCGAATTCGGTGCCGACAGCGCCGACCACGCCGAGCGAGATCGCGCGCCGCATCGAGCAGATCCAGCTCAACGCGCCGCTCAATCGCGAGCTCGACGCGCTGCGCTACGGCCAGCAGCTCGGCGTGGTCCCCAAACTCGGCCGCCTGTCGATCGACCTGATCGCCGCCCACGACGAGATCGACAATCTCGCCGCCGAAAGCGCGTCCAATCTTGGTTGGTCGTTCCTGGAAAAGCTGGCGATCAGCGGCCGCGCCGCGGCAGGCGAATGGCTGAAGGCGCAGCAGGCGAGGGCGTAGTGGCGAGGCCCCTCGTCCTGAGCCTGTCGAAGGACGCTGAGCGAAAGTTCGCGCGCGCTCGCGGTGGCAATAGATCCGTCATTGCGAGCGAAGCGAAGCAATCCATCGCTCAGCCGCCGCTCCGTCTGATTGCCGCGCCGCGCTCCTCACCAATAGCTCACTGCTCGCTGAGCTTCATCTCCGGCGAATAAGTCTTGCCGCCGACTTCCTTGACGACGGCCTGTCCGCAGATGACGCGTTTCGTCTCTGGGTCGAAGGTCAGGGTCGCTGAGCCGTACAGGCTCCAACCCTTGTTGAGCGCATCGGTCACCTTGTGACAGAAACTCAAGTCATCGGGGCCGGTAAGCATTCGGTAGACGTTCATCGGGCGGCTCAATTGGGTTGATCGTTCGGCGACGGGATCGCGCGGCGGCGGGCGCCTGTCAATCCGGTATCTCGGCTGGCGGTTTGCGCAGCGTCTTGTGGACGTCGAGCGTCGAATGATGACCGATCGCCGCGTAATGCTCTTTCAGCCATTCTGTCGCGCCCGCGCGGCCGAGATCGCGCAACGTCGTCAGCAATGTCCAGCTGACGTCCAGCTTGGTCGAGGCGTCGAACTCGTTGAGCTTGCCGGCGCCGCCGATGCGGTGCAGCCGCTCGTGGCGATATTCCGTGCGCTTTCAGCGCGCCCTTGTCGATCAGCCGGGCGACGAAATTGGCGGCGCGCATCTCTGCGAGCAGGCTCGCGTTGAAGGTGATCTCGTTGATGCGGTTGGCGATCTCATCGGCCGTGCGCGGCGACTTCGCTGCGCTCGATCGGGATCGATCTCGATGATGATCGCGTCGTGGCAGTCGGTCTCGTAGAACAGCGGCCAGAGCGGCGGATTGCCGGAATAGCCGCCGTCCCAATAGGGCGACGCCGCCGATCTCGACCGCCTGAAACAATTGCGGCAGGCAGGCCGACGCCAGGACGTGATCGGCGGTCAGAATGTCGCGCCGGAAAATCTCGCCCTGGCCGGTGAACACATTGGTCGCGGCGATGAACAGTTTCGGCCCGTCGCCTCGGCGCAGCGCGCTGCGAAATCGACGACGCCGGTGAGATAGCGCGCGCAAGCGGATTGACGTTGAGCGGGTTCAGCGTGTAGGGGCTCGCCATGCTGCGAGACCATGTCGAGCCAGGCGGTCGGCGCAAACATACGAACTCCACGCGCCGACCCAGGCGTCGATCAGCCGTGCGCTCCGCCGCCGGGCACGGCGCCCTCCGAGCTCACCGACAGCCAGAACTGCTGCAGCTTTCGCCGCGCGCCCTCGCGGCCGCCCGCCTGCAAGCCCGCCGCCAACACGACGGCGTTCATCGCGCCGGCGCTCGCGCCGCTGATGCCGACGATCTCGATGTCGCTCGCGCTCCAGCAGCACTTCCAGCACGCCCCAGGTATAGGCGCCGTGCGAGCCGCCGCCCTGCAGCGCGAGATTGACCTTCTTGGCGGCTTTGGCGGGTCGGTTCAGGCATCGCGCATCTTTCAGGACGTTGGAGATTGGGTGGCGCTCAGAATTTGCAGTAGCCTGCGCGCGCCAGCCTTCGGGCGTAAACTCGGGCGCCGGGAATTGCTACGCGCGCCGACAAGCGTTCCGGCGCTGAGATCGAGGCCTTCGGCGTCGAGGCCCGCCGCGCGCCAGACCCGCCGCCCGGACTGAGGCGCCTTCGGCGAGCCGCGGCAGCGCCGCGTCGCCGAGCGCATCGACCTCGGCAAGCAGTTCGTCCTCGGCGGCGATCAGTTCGGAGACGTCGCCGGCGCGACGAGCAGGTCCTCGGCGCGTCAGCGCATCGGCGCGGCCGAAGCCGCCGTTGAAATGCACGCTCTCGATCCGCATCCGGCGCAGCGAGAAATCGGCGAAGACGGCGTAGAGCTTGGCCTTGGGATTGCGGCGCAGATAGCGCTGCTTCGCGCTCGGGCGTCGTCGTGGATCGCGATCGGGCCGCCGAGCGTGATGCGCGGCCGGTTGAGCGGGTCGCCGCGCCCGCCGAGCGCTCGTCAGCAGCAGCGACGCGCGGGCGTCGCCGGCGAGATTTTTGGTGTGGCGCGCGAGTTCGGAAAGCAGGAATAGCGGCGCGCCGTCCCAGTCGCTGGCGACGCCGACCAGGGTCGCGAGCGGCAGGCGGGTCTCGACATCGAACGTGGCGAGCGCGCCGGTGCGCGCGACGCGCATCAGCCGCTTGGCGTCGGCGATCGCCAGCGCGCTGCGCTTCGGCAGGCGGAGGGAACTTTTCGTTCATTCGGAGACGTTCATAGTCGCCGCATTGCAAATTCGCTAAAAGAACCCATTTCGTGTAATGATTTGACCGGAGATTCGGGAGCGCCCGCGCGACCCTCTCGCGGCATTTGTCACATTTAAGCCGCTATACGTCCGCAGGAAGCCCGCCCGCGCCGCGGTAATAGGGGAGCCGGCGGCGCGTAAAGTAAAGCCACGGAAACCATTCAATGCCGACAATCGCCCTGGTCGATGACGATCGAAATATCCTGACCTCGGTCTCGCTCGCGCTCGAAGCGGAAGGCTACCGTATCCAGACCTACACCGACGGCGCAAGCGCGCTCGACGGACTGAAGGCCAATCCGCCCGATCTCGCCATCTTCGACATCAAGATGCCGCGCATGGACGGCATGGAGTTGCTGCGCCGGCTGCGGCAGAAATCGGATCTGCCGGTGATCTTCCTCACCTCGAAGGACGAGGAGATCGACGAGCTGTTCGGCCTCAAGATGGGCGCCGACGATTTCATCCGCAAACCGTTCTCGCAGCGCCTGCTGGTCGAGCGCGTCAAGGCGATCCTGCGCCGCTCCAATCCGAAGGACGCCGCGACGCAGAAGGAGACCGAGGCCAAGGTGCTCGAGCGCGGCCGTCTCAAGATGGACCCCGAGCGCCACACCTGCACCTGGGACAACAATCCGGTAACGCTGACCGTCACCGAATTCCTCATCCTGCAGGCGCTCGCCCAGCGCCCGGGCGTGGTGAAGAGCCGCAACGCGCTGATGGACGCGGCCTATGACGACCAGGTCTATGTCGACGACCGCACGATCGACAGCCACATCAAGCGCCTGCGCAAGAAGTTCAAGTCGGTCGAGAACGAATTCGAAATGATCGAGACGCTGTACGGCGTCGGCTATCGTTTCCGGGAAGCCTGATCGCCTGGAAGGGCGTCCGACGCCATGACGAGCGAGGCGCATAGCGGGGTCGGTCTGGTCGACGGGCGCTCGCCACGCGCTGGCGGCGCTCGCGCTGGCGGGTGCGGTGGCGCAAGTTCTGGCGGCCTGGTCGCGGCGAATTTCTCGTCTTCGCTGACCCGGCGCATCGTCTCGCTCAATCTCGGCGGCCTGCTGGCGCTGGTCGTCGGCGTGCTGTGGCTCAACCATTTCCGCGCCGACATCATCGAGGCGCGGACGCAAAGCCTGACGACGCAGGCCGGCATCATCGCCGCGGCGATTGCGGCGAGCGCCGGCGTCGATGCGAATGCCATCCAGGTCGATCCCGACAAGCTGCTGCAATCGACGCCGGAAGGGCAGGCGGCGCGCCGCCGAACGACGACGATTCGATCGAGTTCTCGATCAATCCCGAGAAGATCGGCCCGGTGCTGCATCAGCTCGTCAGCCCGACCCAGACCCGCGCCCGCATTTACGACGAAGACGGCGCCATGCTGCTCGACACGCAGACGCTGAGCTTTCGTATGCCTTTGCCGCGCGCCGATGCGGCGCCGGACAGCGACCAGAAATCCTGGCTGGATTCGCTGTGGGCGACGCTGTGGCCGCCGCAACCGCCGCAGCGCATGGGCCGGCATTTCGGCGGCTGGGCGGCCAACGGCAAGACGCTGCCGGAAGTCGCCGAAGCGCTCGAAGGGCGCACCGCATCGTCGGTCAGTGGCGGCGACGCGACGATCGTCTCGGTCGCCGTGCCGATCCGCAGCCACGGGCAGGTCAAGGGCGTCCTCGCGCTCTCTACGCTCGGGCCGCGATATCGACAAGGTGATCACCAGCGAAAGGCTCGGCTTGCTGCGCTATTTCGGCGTCATCGCCGGCGTGATGCTGCTGTTGTCGCTCTCGCTCGCCAATACGATCGCCGAGCCGGTGCGCAAGCTGGCGGAGGCCGCGGAGCGGGTGCGGCGGGGCATCAAGTCGCGCCAGCCGATTCCCGATTTCACCGAACGCGCCGACGAGATTGGCCATCTTTCGCGCGCGCTCGGCGACATGACGCAGGCGCTCTATTCGCGCATCGACGCGATCGAGAGTTTTGCCGCCGATGTCGCGCACGAACTGAAAAATCCGCTGACCTCGCTGCGCAGCGCGCTCGAGACCCTGCCGCGGGTGAAGACCGGACCTTCGCAGGAGCGGCTGCTGCAGGTGATGCAGCACGACGTGCGCCGGCTCGACCGCCTGATCAGCGACATTTCGGACGCCTCGCGGCTCGACGCGGAGCTCGCGCGCAACGAGTCGCGGCCGGTCGACCTCGCCGCGCTGCTCGAAGCCGTCGTCTCGATGCTCGCCGATTCGCCGCGCAGCCGCGGCGTCGCGCTGAAGGTCGCGATTGCGCCGGGTCAGACCTATGCCGTGCAGGGCCACGATTCCCGGCTCGCCCAGGTGATCACCAACCTGATCGACAACGCCTGCTCGTTCTCTGAGCCGGGTGGCGAGGTGCGGATCGCGCTGCGGCGGGAGCGCGACCCAGAATCGGAAACATTCGAGGCGGCGCGGGACCGCATCGTGGTCACGGTGGAAGACGAAGGGCCCGGCATTCCCGCCCACGCGCTGGAGCGGGTGTTCGAGCGTTTCTACACCGACCGCCCCGTCGAGGGCTTCGGCCAGAATTCGGGGCTGGGTCTTTCGATCTCGCGCCAGATCATCGAGGCGCATCTTGGCCGCATATGGGCGGAGAACCGGCCATTGCCGAATGACGCGCCGCCGCTTGCCGAGGCCGACGAAGGCGAGGACGCCCCGGTTCGCCATTCCGGCGGCGCGCGATTTGTCGTGAGCCTTCCCGCGGCGCCGCGAACATGACTGCGCGCGTCGATCTGCACGCGAGCGCCGTCGTTGTCGGCGAGGCCGGCGTCGTCATCCGGGGACCCTCCGGCGCCGGCAAGAGCACGCTGGCGCTGGCGCTTATTGATGAGGCCCGGATGCAGGGTCGTTACGGCGCGCTGATCGCTGACGACCGGGTGAGGCTGGAAGCCGCAAACGGACGGCTGATTGCGCGTTGCATTCCCGGATTCGAGGGGATGATCGAGAGCCGCGGCGAGGGAATCGTGCGGCGCCCACATGAGCCGGCGGCGGTGGCGACGTTAATCGTGGATTTGTCGC
The DNA here is from genome assembly GCA_963771455.1 of uncultured Pseudomonadota bacterium. Classification (GTDB taxonomy): domain Bacteria; phylum Pseudomonadota; class Alphaproteobacteria; order Rhizobiales; family Beijerinckiaceae; genus Roseiarcus. The sequence continues at coordinate 287,394 of CAVYTP010000005.1, read as the reverse complement.
CAAAAGGGGACGCGCCGCCGCGTTTTCCCGAGGAGCAGGCGGAGAGCGTTGAAATCCTGAACGTAAATTTGCCGCGCATGGCTGTGGATCTGGCGCCCGGCGCCGTGTTTGCGGCCCGCTTGACGTTGCGCCGGTTAGGGATTGCGCCTAGAGAATGTCCTGCAATTGGTAATTTCGCTTGAACATCGCGCCGCACTGCACAAAAATGTGACGCGAGAGAGTTGCGACGCTGACGCTGAAGTTGCAGCGCCGCCAGGATCGGTGAGCGGTTGATGATCGGAATGGTCCTGGTGACCCATGGCCAGTTGGCCTATGGCTTTAGGGCGGCTCTTGAGCACGTCGTCGGTCCACAGTCTCAGTTCGAGACGATTGCGATCGGACCCGACGATGACATGGAGCAGCGTAGAGCCGACATTCTCAACGCGGCTTCCCGCGTTCAGGATGGCAGCGGCGTGGTCCTGCTGACCGACATGTTCGGCGGCACGCCCTCCAATCTCGCCATTTCCGCGATGGACGGCGGCCGCATCGAAGTGATCTGCGGCATCAACCTGCCGATGCTGATCAAGCTCGCGACACTGCGCGAAAGCGCCGAACTCGATCACGCGGTGATTGAGGCGCGCGACGCCGGCCGCAAATACATCACCGTCGCCAGCAAGGTCCTCACCGGCAAATGATCGACGACGACGAGCCTTGCCCGCCACCGCCCGTATTTGAAGGCGCGCTGGTTCGCGAGATGCGCATCGTCAACCGCAAAGGCCTGCACGCAAGAGCGACCGCGAAATTCGTGCAATGCGTCGAGCGCTTCGGCGCAAAAATCAAGGTGACGCGCTGCGGCGAGACGGTGGGTGGCGATTCCATCATGGGCATCCTCACGCTCGGCGCCGGCCTTGGCTCAACCATCAGCGTCGCCGCGCTCGGGCCTGACGCTGAAGCCGCACTGAGCGCGATCGGCGATCTGGTCGCCAACAGGTTTGGGGAAGACGAGTAGGGCCTCCCTGCGGTTGAAGCCGATTGGGGGATCGGGGGCGAAGGTTGAGCAGGAAACTCAGACTGTCAACAATTGTCGTCGTGGCGCTGGTCTTGACGGCGTGCGCGTCGCGACCCACCGGAAATCTCATCGCGCTGTCGGCAACCGCGCCGGGCGCGAGCACCGTCGACATGCTGGTGACGACGACGCGAGCCAGCGTCGAAAATCCCCCGGGCGTGATGTTCAACGGCGAACGCGCCCACGGAACCTCGTTCGCGGGCATCACGGTTTCGATACCGCCCGACCAGGTCCGCAAGATCGGCGACATTCAATGGCCGGCAAGCATCCCCGGCGATCCCGCGCGCGACTTCGTCACCCTTCACGCGCAGAAACTCGATATTGAAGGAGCGAAGGCTGCGTTCAACGCTGACCTGGAGAAGCAGCCTTCCCGTAACGTGCTGGTGTTCGTGCATGGCTACAACACCAGCTTCGAGGAAGCGGTCTACCGCTTTGCTCAGATCGTCCATGATTCCGGCGCGCCCGTGGTGCCTGTCCTGTTCACCTGGCCGTCGCGCGGGCAGTTGCTCGACTATGTCTACGACCGCGATAGCGCGACTTATTCGCGCGACCATCTCGAAAACGTTCTGCAAGCGATCGTCGACAATCCGAAAGTGAAGTCGGTGTCCGTGCTTGCGCATTCGATGGGCAATTTTGTCGCGGTTGAGGCGCTTCGTCAGATGGCGATCCGGCACAACGGACTGTCGCCTAAGATCAGGAACATCATGCTCGCCTCGCCCGACATCGATTTCGAGGTGTTTCGGCGCGAGATCGCCGAGATCGAGCAATCAGGCAAGGCGCCTCCCGTCTCGCTGTTTGTTTCCAACGACGACCAGGCGTTGAGCGCGTCGAGCTTCCTCGCTGGCGGCGAACCCAGGTTGGGAGATATCGATCCTCGCGCCGAGCCCTACAAATCGAACCTGGTCAAGGCAGGCGTGAACGTGATCGATCTCAGCGCGCTGAAAGCGGATTCCGACGATTCGATGAACCACAGCAAGTTCGCGTCGGGCGACGTCGTGACGCAGATCGGCGCCCGTCTGGCGGGCGGCCAGAAGCTGACGGATACGCATTGAGATTGAGAGGGCCGCCTGCCCTCATCCGGCGCTTCGCGCCACCTTCTCCCGCAAGCGGGCGAAGGGTTTGCCTGCAGCCTCGTGGCCCCCTCGCCCGCTTGCGGGAGAGGGTTGGGGTGAGGGCGTTTCCAACTGAGCGCAACTTGCGCTAGCGGTTCTTGAACGCCGCCGCTCGCTTCTCACTGAACGCCTTCATGCCTTCCTTCTGATCCTCGGTCGAGAACAGCCCGAAGAACAGACGGCGCTCGAAATGGACGCCCTCGGCGAGCGTCGTCTCGAACGCGGTGTTGACGCATTCCTTGGCGGCGAACACCGCCGCAGCGCCGAGCGAGGCGACGCCTTTGGCGATCTTGATCGCCTCGGGCACGAGGTCGGCGAGCGGGAACACGCGCGAGACGAGGCCGCAGCGTTCGGCTTCCGTGACGTCCATCATCCGGCCGGTGAGGATCAGGTCCATCGCCTTCGATTTGCCGACGAACCGGGTCAGGCGCTGCGTGCCGCCGGCGCCGGGGATGGTGCCGAGCTTGATCTCCGGCTGGCCGAATTTCGCGTTGTCGGCGGCGACGATGAAGTCGCACATCATCGCGACTTCGCAGCCGCCGCCGAGCGCGAAGCCCGCAACCGCGGCGATCACGGGTTTCCTGACCGTGCTCACATATTCCCACGACTTGATGAAATCGCCGAGGTAGGCGTCGGCGAAGCTCTGGTGCTGAATTTCCTTGATGTCCGCGCCGGCGGCGAACGCCTTGTCGCTGCCGGTCAGCACGATGGCGCCGATTTTCGCGTCGTCGACGAAAGCCTTCAGCGCGTGGTTGAGGTCGTCGATCAGCGCCTTGTTCAGGGCGTTCAACGATTGCGGCCGGTTGAGGCGGATCAGGCCGACATTGTCATGCGTTTCGACCAGAACGTTTTCGTAGGCCATCGGCGTTCCTCCAGAGCGTGATTTCCAGCGAGGCGTAGCCGAGACCGGCGGTCATGGAAAGACGCCCCTTCGGACTACAGCCCGGAGGCGCCCATCGCCCGCATCGCTTCGGTGAGTTGCAGCGACATCGGCAGATCGAGGCTTTCGCCGGTCGGCGTCGGCGCCAGGAACCATTTGTGTAGATGGCCGTCCCATTGCCCGTCTTCCGCCATCGCCGAGAAGGCGCGCTGCACGGCGTCGGCCATGCCGGGATCGTCCTTGCGCGTACATCAGCCCGTAGGGCTCGTAGGTGAGGAAATCGCCGACGACCTGCATCGTCGCGCTTGCCTTGATGGCTGGCGATCAGGCCGTTGAGCAGCACGTCGTCGGTCGCGAACGCGTCGGCCGTCGCCGGAGCCGAGCGTTTGGCGAATGACGCCTCGTGGTCGGGCGCGGCGACGATCTCGATGCCGAGCTTGAACTTGTCGTTCAGCGCGCGCAGCGCCTTCTCGTTGGTCGTGCCCGAGGTGACGACCAGCTTGTGCCGTTTGAGATCGCGGATGCGCGGTCACGCTCGGAGCTCGTTCTGCGTCATCAGTTTGGTGCCGGCGACGAAGATGACGGGCGAGAACGCGACGCTGCTTGCGACGATCGAGATTGTCGGTCGTCGAGCCGCATTCGAGATCGACCTTGCCGCTGGCGACCGCGTCGATGCGGCTGTCCGCCGTCACCTGCTCGTAGGCGATCTTCGAGCGGCGCGCCCTGCAATTCGCGCCCGATTTCGTCGACCACGCCCTTGCAGAGGTCGATCGAATAGCCCAGCGGCTCGGCCGCCGGCGGACGGACGTAGGAGAACGGGAACGCCGTGTCGCGATAGCCGAGCGTGATCTTGCCTGCTGTGCCGGATGCGGGCGAGCGCGCCGGTCAGTTCGACGGCAGGCCGCCTCGCTCGGCCTCCGGCGGCTTCGGTGAGGTCGGCGCCGTTGAGGTCCTCGGCCCAGAGGCGACGCCAGCCACAGCGTCAGCGCGGCCGCTGCGCCAGCCCGCAGCAGCAACGCCGCGCTCACGCGATCGCCGCCTGCGGATCGGCGCCGGATCGCGCTTCGTCCGCCGGCCCCAGATCGCCCTCGAACTTCGCCACCGCCGCGGCGGCGAGCGAATTGCCGATCACGTTGGTCGCGCTGCGGCCCATGTCGAGGAACTGGTCGATGCCGAGGATCAGCAGCAGCCCCGCCTCGGGGATGCCGAACTGCTTCAGCGTCGCAAGAATGACGACCAGCGACGCGCGCGGCACGCCCGCCACGCCCTTGGAGGTGATCATCAGCATCGCCGCCATCAGCAGCTGCTTGCCGATCGGCATGTCGATGCCATAGGCCTGCGCGATGAACATCGACGCGAAGGTCGTGTAGGCCATCGTGCCGTCGAGATTGAACGAATAGCCGAGCGGCAGCACGAAGCTGGCGATCCGGCGCGAGACGCCGAAGCGCTGCAGCTGCTCGAGGATCTTCGGATAGGAGGCCTCCGAGCTGGCGGTCGAGAAGGCGAGCAGGAACGGCTCGCGCATCCGCGCCACCAGATCGCCCATGCGCGGCCCGAGCACCAGCCGTCCGACCAGGATCAGCAGCACCCACAGGATGAGCAGCGTCAGATAGAAGCCGCCGAGGAATTTCGCGAAATTGAGCAGGATGCCGGGGCCGGATTTGGTGATGACCGAGGCGACCGACGCGCAGACCGCGATCGGCGCCAGCTTCATCACATAGCCGGTGATGTTGAGCATCATGTGCGCGACGCCGATCCGCCAGTTCGAGCAGCGGCTTGCCGCGCTCGCCGAGCGCCATCACGGCGACGCCGGCGAACACCGAGAACACGACGATCTGCAGGATCTCGCCGTCGGCCAGCGACTTGAAGATCGAGGTCGGCACCAGATGGTCGATGAAATTCTCGATGCTGAACGCCTGCGTCGTGAGGTTGGCGGCGGTCGTCGCCTGGTCGGCGATCACGATGCCGACGCCGGGCTTGCAGCAGGTCGACCATCAGCAGGCCGAGCAGCAGCGAGACGATCGAGGCGGAGACGAACCAGCCATCGTCTTCGCGCCGACCCGCCCGACCGTCGCCGCGTCGCCCATGTGGCCGATGCCGACGACCAGCGTCGACAGCACCAGCGGCCCGATGATCATCTTGATCAGCTTCAGGAACACCGAGCTGACGCAGCGACATGTACTTGGCGATGTCGGACGCGGTCGCCTTGTCGGGGAACGAATAGTAGCTGAAGACGCCGAGCACGATGCCGAGCACCAGGCCGATCATCACGTAGAGGAAATTTCGGTTCATCGCGCTCGCCCCTCTTCGAACCGCCGCGCGGCCTTCGGCCGATTTTTTCGACGCGGCGCCTTCGACGACATAAAATCTTCAGAATTCGCGGAGGGGTCAAGCGGCTGCGGCGACGAAAAATGCGGCGCGTCTGCGCCTTATTGCGGCGTCAGTGCGACGCTTTCGTTCTCGAGGCCGCTTTCCGCTATAATGCCGCGGCAATTGCAGGAGTTCGGCTTTGGCATGGGGTTTGGGCAGCGCGTCGCTGGAGGCGGCGAATTCAGGGCATTCGCCGCTATCGGCGTTCTGGCGCCTTGCGCTGGCGGCGTGCGGACGCAAGGGCGATCCGCTGCCGCCGCCGGACCCCAACGCGCCGCCCACGCCAGCGCCCAGCCCGGATCAGACGAATCCGACCCGGCCTCGGCCTGGCACCGCCGCCCAATCCGCCGATCGCCAAGCCGGACAGGCCGTTCGTCCTCGATCCGCTGCTCAAGTGAGCGGACGATGAACCATTTCCAATATCGCGACGGCGCGCTGTTCGCCGAGGACGTCGATCTCGCCCGGATCGCCGACGAGGTCGGCACGCCGTTCTACTGCTATTCGACCGCGACGATCGAACGCCACTACCGCGTGTTCTCCGAAGCCTTCGCCGGCCGGCGCGCGCTGGTCTGCTACGCGATGAAGGCCAATTCCAACCAGGCGGTGCTGAAGACGCTGGCGCGGCTCGGCGCCGGCATGGACGTCGTCTCCGAGGGCGAGCTGCGGCGCGCGCGGGCCGCCGGCGTGCCCGGCGAACAGGATCATCTTCTCCGGCGTCGGCAAGACGCGCGGCCGAGATGGCGCTCGGCGCTTCGCGAGGGCATCCGCTGCTTCAACGTCGAGTCCGAGCCCGAACTCGACACGCTCTCCGAGGTCGCGACCTCGCTCGGGCAGACCGCGCGCATCGCGATCCGCGTCAACCCCGACGTCGACGCGAGGACGCACGCCAAGATCTCGACCGGCAAGTCGGAGAACAAGTTCGGCATCCCGATCTCGCGCGCCCGCGAGGTCTACGCGCGCGCGCAGAAACTGCCGGGCCTGAAGGTCTGCGGCGTCGACATGCACATCGGCTCGCAGATCACCGATCTCGCGCCGTTCGCCGACGCCTTCGCGCTGCTCGCCGATTTCGTGCGCGAATTGCGCGCCGACGGCTGCCCGATCGACCACGTCGATCTCGGCGGCGGGCTCGGCATTCCCTATCGCTTCGACAACGATCCGCCGCCGCCGCCGAGCGCCTACGCCGAGATCGTCGCGCAGCGCGACGCGCGACCTCGACTGCGAACTGTTCTTCGAGCCGGGGCGGCTGATCGTCGGCAACGCCGGCGTGCTGGTGACCGAGGTGATCTATGTGAAGCACGGCGAGAACAAGCATTTCGTCATCGTCGACGCGGCGATGAACGACCTCATCCGCCCGACGCTCTACGAGGCCCACCACGAGATCCGGCCGCTGCGGAAGGCCGCGCTCGGACGCGCCGCGCTTCGTCGCCGACGTCGTCGGCCCGGTCTGCGAGAGCGGCGACTATCTCGCGCTGGCGCGCGAGATGCCGGCCCCGCGAGCCGGCGACCGGCTCGCCGTGCTGTCGGCCGGCGCCTATGGCGCGGTGCAGGCCGGCACCTACAATTCGCCGCCTGCTGGTCCCGGAGGTGCTCGTCAACGGCGCCGAATTTGCCGTGGTCCGTGCCACGCCCGTCGTACGACGAATTGATCGGGCTCGACAAACTTCCGCCGTGGTTGGCGGCAGAGTGAGGCTTTGACCGCTCCGGAGAGCCGATTCTGAGATTTTGGCGCGAGCCGCGACGACCTGAAGGCCCAGGGCCCGGAAGCCCGGCTCGACGCGGCTGCGCGTTTCGCGCCCGCGCTGGCGCTGATCTGGGAGCGCGTCTGGCCGCCGCTGTCGGCGGCGGGCGCCGTCGCGTTGCTGTTCCTCGCGGTCTCCTGGGCGCGGCCTGTGGCTGCCGGCGCCGCGCTGGGCGCGCGCGGCCGGGCTCGTGGTGTTCGCGGCGGGTCTTGCTCGCCGCGCTGTTTCCGCTGGTCGCGTCCGGCGTTCCCGACCGCGAGGAGGCGCCTGCGCCGTCTCGACCGCGATTCGCCTGCGAGCGCACGCGCCTGCCGACCGCTTTCGAGGACGAACTCGCCAATGGCGGCGGCGGATGAGGACACGCGCGCCCTGTGGGCGCTGCATCGGGCGCGCGTCGCCGCGCGAGATCGAGAAGCTCGAAGTCGCTCCGCCGTCGCCGGGCATGGCGTGGCGCGATCCGCGCGCGCTGCGGTTTGCGGCGCTGCTGCTGGCCGCCGCGGCGTTTCTGTCCGCGGGCGCCGCAGCGCGGCGCGCGGCTCGCCGCCGCGTTCGATTTTCGCGGCGCTTCGACTCGCCGAGGCCGGCGACCGCGTCGACGCCTGGATCGATCCGCCCGCCTATACCGGCCGGCCGCCGATCCTGTTGAAAGTGGCCGGCCAGGCCGCGCCCGAGACCGTCTCCGCGCCGGAGGACTCGCAGATCGTCCTGCGCGCCGCGTCGGCGGACTACGATGGCGTCGCGACCGGGCGGTCTCGGCCAGCATCGCGCCGGCGGCAAGCCGCAGTCGCTGGTCGAGCGCCGCTTTCGGCGTCGCCGGCGACGGCGAGTTCCGCGTCACGCGCGGCGGCTCGACAGCTCGCCACTTTCGCTGATCAACGCGACCCCCGCCGGCAAGCCGACGGTCGAACTGCTCGATCCGCCCAAGCCCAATGCGAGCGGTTCGCTCGCGCTGCATTACAAGATCGCCGACGCCTATGGCGTGGCGAGCGCGGAAGCGATCTTCGAATTCGCCGCGAGGCCGGCGCGCATCGGCTCGTCGAGCCGCCGCGCTTCGGGCTTTCGCTGCCGAACGCGCCGGGCGGCGTTGGCGAGGCGCGCACGACGGGCGACCTCTCGGAGCATCCCTGGGCCGGCGCGGAAGTGACGATGCGGCTCAGCGCCACCGATCGTCGCCGGCCGCGACGGGCGAGAGCGAGCCGATAAAGCTGAAGCTGCCGCAGCGGGTGTTCGTCAATCCGCTCGCCGCGCGCGCTGGTCGAAATCCGGCGCAAGCTGATCCTCGATCCCGACGGCACGCGCGACCGCGCGCTGATCGAACTGGCCGCGCTTGCGCATCGCGCCGGACACTTTCCACACCACGCCGAGCGTCTATCTCGGCCTCGGCGCGGCGCATGCCCGGCTCGAGCGCGCAGCGAGCGATGCCGTCTCTGCTGGAAGTCGCCGAACTGCTGTGGGCGATGGCGCTGCAGATCGAGGACGGCGACGCCTCGCAGACGCTGAAGGATCTGCGCGCCACCGAGCAGAAGCTGCGCGACGCGCTGAAGAACGGCGCGAGCGAGGAGGAAATCCGCGACCTGACCAAACAATTGCGCGAACTCGCCGACCGCTACATGCGCGAAATGGCGGAGAACGCCAAGCCGGGCGACCGCAGCTGACGAGCAGGTCGACGCCAAAGATCTCGATCAGATGATGAACCAGCTCGAGGACAGCGCCCGCAACGGCTCGCAGGACGAGGCGCAGGCGATGCTCGACGAGTTGCAGGACATGTTCGAGAACATGCGCGGCGCCCAATCGGCGCAGGAGAGCGAGGCCGGCAAGCAGCTGCGCCGCCAGATGGGCGAACTCGACAAGCTGATGCGCGACCAGCAGGCGTTGCGCGACAAGACATTCCGTCGCGACCAGAAGCAGCGCCAGTCCAAGCAGGACGGACAGCCGCCCGACGCCGGGCAAGATTCCGAAGGGGAGGGCGATCCGCAATCGCTGCAGCAGCAGCAACAGGCGTTGCGCGAGCGGCTCGAGGACCTGAAGCGCCGCATGAAATCGCTCGGCATGAAAGGCGAACAGAGCCTCGACGACGCCGCAAGGCGACATGCAGGAGGCCGAGCGCAACATGCAGGGGGACGAGGGTCCGTCGGGGCAGGGTCCCGGCCAGCAGGACGGCGCCGGGTCCCGGGCGCGGCGGCCGCACGCCGCTCGGCGACGCCGTCGATGCGCAGGGCCGCGCGCTGGAAGCGCTTCGCAAGGGCGCACAGGGTCTGCAGCAGCAGATGCAGGCGATGGGCCAGGGCGGCAACGGCTATCGCGCGATGCGCGGGCAAGGGCCAGCGCACGCTGGGTCGCGATCCGCTCGGCCGCGGCAACGGCGATCGCGGCGCCAGCGAGGGCCAGTTGCACGAAAGCCCGGAGGCCGCGGCGCGCGCGCGTCAGGTCCAGCAGGAACTGCGGCGCCGGTTGTCCGATCCCAACCGCGCGACCGAAGAGCGCGACTATCTGGAGCGGCTGCTGACGCCGTGAGCGCGCGGCTTTCCTTGCCGCAACCGAGCCGGATTGATCCCTTCTCTCCGGTTGGCAGCGCGCTATTTCCGCGCGTGCAGATGCGCTGGCCGCAGCGCGTGCAGATATTGGTCCTGCAGATGATGGCGCATGCTGGCGGGACGCAGGCGATTGAAGGTCGCCTTCGGACCGGTGTAGAGGCCGGGATCGTGGAACGCCTTTCGGCTCATCAGGGCGTTCAAATTGGCGGCGAACAACTCGCGCGCGCTCGGGCAGGGCGGGTCGTCGGAGGCGGGGTCCGAGTATAAGCCGGCGGCGTCGAACCTCTCGCCAACTTCGCACGTCAGCAGCCGGCCGACATGGCGGTAGTGGGTCGTCTTGCGTCCCGGCAACGTGATCGTCGACATCGGAATCCGCGCGGCGAGATCGTCGCCGTGCACGAGCCGGTAGGTCACTTCGCCCAGCGCTTCGGCGTATCTCGCGGCAAATTCGATGCCGCCGACTCTGGGGACGCCGTAGGCGTACACCGCGCTGGGTTTGACGCCGCTTTGAACCGCGAAGCGCGCGGCGAGGATCGCCAGCGCGCCGCCCAGGCTGTGGCCGGCGACGAACAGTTTTCGGCCGTCGAGCTCGCCGAGGAATTTGCTGACGTCTTCGGCGACCGCCTCGAAGGCGCGCAGAAAGCCGAAGTGCACGTCGGTGTGGGCCGGCTGCAGCGCGAGCGCGTCGGTCGCCAGCGTTTCCCAACGCGCGGGATCGGTGCCGGCAAACACCAGAAACGCGGCGTCGCCGCGAAAGCCATGAAAACCCGTGGTGTGGACGCCAAGATCTTTTGCGACCAGCGGCTTTGGCGTCTCCAGCCCCCAGGCGGCGAACAGGCCCAATCTGTCAAATTGCTGAAAGTCTTCGAGCTGGTAGGCGGCCTGCGACAGCCACATCAGGGCGCGCGCATTGCCCAGCCGGAAGTCCGGCTCCGCCACAAAATCGTCGAAAGCGTCGGCCTCGTAAAGCGCGGGCGCGATGCGAACGAAAAACGACAAGCCTCACCCCCAATGCCGCAGCGCCCAGATGGCGCCAATGCCGGCGACCATCGTCAGCGGGAGGTTTCGCGTCGCAAGCGCCACGCCGAACGAAATCAGCGCCGCGAGCCATTCTCTCGGGCCGCCGCGCAACGCGAGCATCGTCACCAGCGACGCGATGACCGTGCCGGGCAGCGCGTTGAAGGCGCGCGCCCACGCGCCGCTCTTCGGCAGCGAAGCCCCGAGATAGTAGCCGCCGAGCCGCAGCGCAAACGTGCAGAGGGCGAGGCTCGCAATCAGAAACGCGATGTCACTCATCGCGGCCCCATGCGGCGGCCGCCGCGCCGACCAGGCCGCCGGCAATCAGCGACCACGAAGGATCGAGCGGGGTCGCCTTCATCAGCAATCCCGTCGTCGTCGCCGCCGCCGCCCAGGGCAGCAGATCGAGCGCCCGCGCCAGAGGCCGACGAGGATCGCGATGAACGCGGCAGTGAAGGCGAAATCGAGGCCGAGCGCGTGGGGCTCGACGACCGAACTCGCCAGCACCGCGCCGGCGACTGTGGAAGAGACCCAGAACAGCATCTGACTGACGCCGCCGCCAATCAGATACCAGTAGCCGACCTGTCTTGCCGGCGCGACGCGACCGGTTCATCAGCGCCCAGTTTTCGTCTGCGGACAGATGCACGCCGAGCACGATCTGCCAGAACGGCCGGCCGCTGAATTCGTCGCGAAGCGAAGCCGTGATGAGCAACAGGCGCAGGTTGAGCATGACGCCGGCGATCAGCGCGGCGACGGCGCCGGAGCCGGAGATGAGCCGCTCGACGCTGACGATCTGCGACGAGCCCGCATAGACGATCGCTGCCCATCAGCCCGGTCGTCAGGCCGTCCATATGCGCTTCCGCGGCGAGAAAGCCGAAGGCGAGGCCGTAGGCGGCCGTGCCGACCGACAGCGGCAGAATGTCGATGAACCCCTGGCGCATTTCGCGCGCGGCGCCGGCCGAATGTCGCTCCCGTCGACTAGGGGATTCGCTGCTTCGCCAATCCCGCGCGCTTGTCGCCCGCGAAGCCCATGCTCGAGCAAGTCAGCGAGGGCGATATGGAGCCGCCGCGCGCATCGTGCTAGGCTCGCGCAACGCTACGCGCCAGGCGCGGTTCGAAGGGAGGCGAGGCGCATGTTCCAGGCGGGTCTGTTTCACGGCAAGAAAATCCTCGTCACCGGCGGCGGCACCGGCCTCGGCCGCGCGATGGCGGAGCGGTTTCTCGCCCTCGGCGCGGAGGTCGCGATCTGCGGGCGGCGCAAGGCGGTCTGCGACGAGACGGCGGAGGCGCTGATGGCCGCGCATGGCGGCATCGTCCGGAGCTTCGGCGTCGACATCCGCGATTCGGCCGCCGTCGACCACATGGTTGGCGAGATCTTCGCCGACGGGCCGCTGACCGGCCTCGTCAACAACGCCGCCGGCAATTTCATCTCGCGCACCGAGGACCTTTCGCCGCGCGGTTTCGACGCGATCGCCAACATCGTCATGCACGGCACGTTCTACGTGACGCAGGCGGTCGGCAAGCGCTGGATCGCCGGGCGGCCATCCGGGCTCGGTCGTGTCGATCACCGTCACCTGGACGCGCAATGGCGGACCGTTTGTCGTGCCCTCGACGATGAGCAAGTCGGCGATCCAGGCGCATGACGATGTCGCTCGCCACCGAATGGGGCCGCTACGGCATCAGGCTGAACGCGATCGCGCCCGGCGAAATCCCGACCGAGGGCATGAGCAAGCGGCTCAACCCGGGTTCCGATCCGGGCGCGGGAACCAAAGCCGCCAATCCGCAGGGCCGCGTCGGCACGTTCGAGGAGCTGCAGAACCTCGCCACTTTCCTGATGTCCGACGGCTGCAACTGGCTGTCCGGCGAGACGATCGCGATGGACGGCGCGCAGGCGCTGGCGACCGGCGGCAATTTCTACCAGTTGCGAGCCTGGGGCGACGGCGAATGGCAGGCCGCGCGCGCCTCGATCGAGGCGCTGAACGCCCGCGACCGCAGCGCGCGGGGGTGATTGTAACCGCCCTCACCCCAGCCCTCTCCCGCAAGCGGGCGAGGGGGCCGCTAAGCTGCGTGCAAACCCTTCTCCCGCGAGCGAGAGAAGGTGGCGCGAAGCGCCGGATGAGGGCTGGCGCCGCTTTATGGAACTGAACCCAGCGAGGTCGGCGACCTCGCCTACAGGGGCGCGTTCAACCAAACCTCCGCCGCAACCAATCAATCATGGCGGCGTTCACCTCTTCGGGCTTCTCCTGCATCGTCCAATGACCACAATCGCGGATCAGATGCTTCTCGAGGTCGGGCATGCGCGCTTCCATGCCGTCGGCGGCGGACGGCGGCAGGACCACGTCGCCTTCGGCCATGATCATCAGGCAAGGGACGGTTATGCGCGGATCAAGTTCCTCCGCGCGCCGCCAGTTGCGCTCGATGTTGCGATACCAGTTGATGCCGCCCGTGAAGCCGGTTCGGCGATAGGTCTCGACATAAACTGCGATCTCTTCCTCGCTGAGAAATTTGGGCCGGGTGTCTCTCAACGCATCGTAGGCAGGGACGATCTTATGAAAGGCGAGGTTCGGCTTGCCTGCGCCGCTGCCGCCGAGCGGAGGCCCGCGGAAGAAGAACGCGAAGAACTTTTCGATGTTGTCGGCAAAGATGCGGTCAGCTTCGCGCTCGGGCCGCTGGAACTCCACCATGTAGAAATCGTCGCCGAGCCGCTTGCGGAAAATGTCGATCGGATTGCCCGGCGCCCGCGCGGGATGCGGCGTGTTCAGACCGATGACGCCGGCGACCTTTTCGGGGTGTTCCTGCGCCATGCGCCAGACAGCGGCGCCGCCCCAGTCATGGCCGACGAAGATCGCCTTTTCGACGCCGAGATGGTCGACGAGACCGGCGAGGTCGCCGGTGATGTGGGAGAGTCGTAGGCTTCCACAGCTTCGGGCCCGGGACTGAGGCCAAAGCCGCGCATGTCGGGCGCGATGACCCGGTAGCCCGCTTCGCTCAGCGCCGAGATCTGGCGGCGCCACGAATAGGCGAGCTCCGGCCAGCCGTGGCAGAGCACGAGCGGCGGCGCGGCTCCCGCCTTGCGGCCCGGCTTCGTAATAGGCGAGGCGGATGCCGTTGACGGCCAGAAATTGGGGTTTTGGCATGTCAAGCATCTCGCTCGCTCCTCCCGCGACATTGCGCTAAGCCGTGCTAAAGTGCTTCAGTTGATGAAGCCCGCTCGCCGATAGAGCCGGCAAGGGAGGAGAAATGATGGAGCGTCCGTGGGTCAAGTCCTATCCGCCAGGCGTGAACGCAGATCCCGAGTCACGACATCTCGCATGGTCGACGAAATCCTCTCGCCGCGCGGCGCAAGGCGTGGCCCGGGAACACCAGCGATCGATTTCATGGGGCGGCGCATCACCTATCGCCGAACTCGACGCGCTGGTCAACCGCGCGGCGAAGGGCTTTCAGGCGCTGGGCGTGAAGCCGGGCGTCCATGTCGGGCTGTATCTGCCGAATTGCCCGCAATTCGCGATCGCCTATTTCGGCGCGCTGCGCGCGGGCGGAACGATCGTCGCCTATTCGCCGCTCGACGCGGCGCAGACGCTCGAGCACAAGCTCGCCGACAGCCAGACGGAAATCCTCGTCACGCTCGATCTCGCCGCGCTCTATCCGCAGATCGCCGCGGTCGTCGCGCATTCCGGCGTGCGCAAGCTCGTCATCGGCGACCTCGCCGAATTCTCCGCCGCGCCCGGCCCGATCCGCGCGCAGATCGCGGCGGGCAAAGCAGATCGCCGAAGTTCAGCCGGACGCGCGCAATGTCACCTTCGCAAGCCTGCTCGACAACGACGGCGCCTTCGAGCCGCCGCCGGCGCGCGATCCGACGCCAGGCGATCGCCGCGCTGCAATATACCGGCGGCACGACCGGCAAGCCGAAAGGCGCGATGCTGACGCACGCCAACCTCACCGCCGCCTCGCGCATGTATCGAGGAGACGCGCCGCGCCGAGCCGCAGCGCTTGTTGCAGCCGGCGACGTGCGCGCGCTCGTCGTGCTGCCGATGTTCCACATCTACGCGATGGTCGTGCTGATGCTGATGGGCGTGCCGCCTCGGCGCCGAACTCGTGCTGCACGTGCGCTTCGATCCCGAGGCGGTGCTGAAGGATATCGAGACGAAGACAGATCAACTTCTTCCCCGGCGTGCCGACGATGTTTGTCGCGCTGCTGCATCATCCGGCGCTGAAGCCCGACAGCCTGCGAAGCCTCAAGACTGGTGAGCTCCGGCGGCGCGCCGTTGCCGCGTGAGGTCTCCTCGGCATTCCAGAAGGCCAGCGGCGCCTGTGATCCGCGAAGGCTGGGGCATGACCGAGACGGCCTCGATCGGCACTTTCACGCCCGTCCCACGGCCGCCGCAAGCTCGGCTCCTGCGGCGTGCCGGCGCCCTGCTCGACATGCGTTTTCTCAGCGTCGAAGACGGCAAGACCTACCTGCCCGTACGGCGAGCGCGGCGAGATCTGCGTCAAGGGCCCGAACGTCACGATCGGCTACTGGAACAACGAAGCCGCGACGCGCGAATTGTTCACGACCGACGGTTTCATGCGCACCGGCGACGTGGGCTGCATGGACGAGGACGGCTATGTCCATATCGTCGACCGCACCAAGGACATGATCCTGTGCGGCGGCTTCAACGTCTATCCCCGCAACATCGAGGAAGCGATCTACCAGCATCCCTCCGTCGAGGCGGTCAGCGTGATCGGCATTCCCGACGAGTACCGCGGGCAAGCGCCAAAGGCGTTCGTCAAGCTGAAGGCCGGCGCGGCGGAGCCGACGCCTCGACGAGATGAAGGCGTTCCTGAAGGACAAGCTCGGCAAGCACGAGATGATCACCGCGATCGACTACCGCCCGGAACTGCCGCGCACGCTGGTCGGCAAGCTCTCGAAGAAGGAGCTTTACGAGGAAGAGGCGAAGAAGGCCGCGGGCTGAATTTCCTCCTCTCCCCTCTTCCTGCTTCGAAATTGCGGGAGAGCGCTGGGGCGAGGGCGCTTCCAGCAGACCACGCTGCAGGGTTGCGTCGCCGTCGCCGCGCGCGGCTATGAAACAGAAAAGGCGTCGCCGGGAGGATTGCCGCATGCGGATGGATGAAAAGCTCGCGCGGATCAGCGCCGGGCGCTACACGCGCAAGGACTTTCTCATTGCCGACGCGAAGGACCCCGACATGGGGCCGGGCCTGCACGCGGTCGGACCGAATGCGCGGCAACGACGGCTCGGCCTTGCGGCTGCGCACCCGCGCGGAATTCCTCGACTCGATCGAGGCGGTGATCCGGCAGGACATCGTCGACATCATGCTGACCTCGGTCTCCAATCTCGAGCTGCTGGTCGAGCGCGACGCCTTCCACGGCTCGCTGCGTCAAGGCGGCGATCCGCGCCAACGACACGACCGATATCTGGCGCCATCGCGGCGCGACCTACCATGGCAATCCGTCGCGGCCGTTCCGCACCGCTTCGCTCGCGCGCGCCAAGACGCTCACCGACCTCGGCCTCTATTCGATCACCTTCAACAACGATCTCGACTGGGATGTGCGTTCGCTCGAGGCGTTCCAGGCGTTCCGCGCCGACGCGGCGGCGCACGACTTCAACTATTTCCTGGAAGTGTTCAATCCGAACGTCGCTTCGACATCTCCGACGAGGACATGCCGCGCTTCGTCAACGACGCCATCGTGCGCGCGCTCGCCGGGCTCACCAAAGCCGAGCGGCCGCTGTTCCTCAAGATCGCCTACAACGGGCCGCGCGCGCTCGACGAACTCGCCTCCTACGATCCCTCCCTGGTCGTCGGCGTGCTCGGCGGCGGCGCGGGCACGACGCGCGATTGTTTCGAGCTCATCATCAGGCGGAAAAATACGGCGCGCGCGTCGCGCTGTTTGGCCGCAAGATCAACCTCGCGGAATCGCCGCTCGACATCGTGAGCTTCATGCGGCTCGTCGCGTCTGGCGAGATCTCGCCCTCGCGAGGCGGTGCGCGCCTATCATGACAAGCTCGCCAAGTCGGGCATCACGCCCGCATCGCGCGCTCGCCGCCGACGACGTCATCACCGAGGCCGCCGCTCAAGGGAGCCTGACGCGATGAGCGCATGCGGCGCGGAATCGTAACGGCGGGCACATGGTGCGCCGATCTCAACAAGACGATCGAGCGCTGGCCCGCCGAAGACACGATGACACCTATCTCGACGTCGACCGGCAGGGCGGCGGCTCCGGCTGCAACATGGCGATCGACCTGAAGCGGCTCGATCCGGACTTTCCGGTTGAGACGATGGGCGTGGTCGGCGACGACGACGACGGTCGCTTTCTGAAGGCCGAATGCGTCACGATACGGAATTTTAGACGAGCGCCTGAGCCTGCGGGCCGGCGCAGCGACCCCGTTCTGCGATTGCTTCAATTCGCTCGAGAGCGGACGGCGCACCCATCTCTATTTTCCCGGCGTAGCCGACCAACTCACGCCCGACGATTTCGATTTCGCGGTCTGAACGCGCGCATCCTGCATCTCGGCTTGCCGGGCGCGCATGCGAATATGGACGGGCCCTGGGGTGAGGATTCGACGGGCTGGGCGACGTGCTGAGGCGGGCGCGCGCGGCGGGATTGAGGACCAATCTCGAGATGGTGTCGACGGCGCGCGAGCAGCGTCGCGGCGTTCGGCGCATTCTGCCGCGCCCTATCTCGATATGCTGATCGTCAACGACTACGAGATCGGCTGCGTCGCCGGCATGGAGACTCGCGCCGACGGGCGCGCCAGCCCGCCGCTCGTCGCGGAGGCGTTGCGGAAGGTCGCTGAACCTCGGACCGCTCGAACTCGTCGTCGCGCATTTCCCCGAGGGCTCGATCGCGGCGACCCGCGACGGCGGCCTCGTTTCGCTGGGCTCGCTCGCGATGCCGGCGCAGGCGGTGGCGGGCGTCAACGGCGCGGGCGACGCCTTCGCGGCCGGCATGCTCTACGGCGTGCATGAAGGCTACGCGGTCGAGGCGAGCCTGCGGCTCGGCCATGCCTGCGCCGCGGCGTCGATGCGGGAAGTGTCGACCACGCAGGGCGTCGCGTCGGTCGCCGAATGTCTCGCGCTCGCCGATCGCTACGGCCTGCGCCCGTCGCCGGCTTGACGCCGCGCGGCGCGCATGGGACGCGCGAAGGCGCAGCGTCGGAGCCTTGATTGTATCCTTATCGCATTCTGTTCATCCGGCACGGCGAGACCGCCTACAACGCGGAGGGCCGCTTGCAGGGCCAGCGCGACACTCCCCTCAACGGCAAGGGCCGGGAACAGGCGGCCGCGGTCGGCCGGATGCTCGGCCGGACGTTGCGCGACGAGTTCGACCGCTCGAGGCGCGTTCCGCCTTCTACGCCTCGCCGCTTGAGCGCACCCGGCAGACGCATGGAACTGGCGCGCGCCGTCATGGGCCTCGAGCCTCAGCGCTACACGCTCGCCCGCGAGTCTGATGGAGCTGACCTTCGGCGAGTGGGAGGGTCTCACCTGGGCCGAGGTCGAGGCGCGCGACGCGGCCGGCGTGATGGCGCGCGAAAAAGACAAATGGACCTTCGCGCCGCCGGGCGGCGAAAGCTACGCTGAACTTGCCGAGCGGCTGAGCGCCTGGCTCGTCCGCCAGCAGGCGACCTGTTTCTCGCCTCGCATGGCGGCGTGGCGCGGGCGCTGATGTATCTGCAGGCCGGCGTCGCGCCGGATACGGCTGCAGCGCAAATATCTGGCAGGGCCGGGCGCTGGCGTTCGACACCGACGGCAAGTTCAAGTGGGTCGGCTAGGCGATGGCGCGCGACCGGGGCCTCGAGGATCTGATCCGCGCCGACCTGCCCCGCGGCCTCGACTTCACTGAAAAAGCGATGTTCGGCGGCTGGGCGTGGCTCCTACAAGGGCAACCTCGTCGTCGGCGCGCGCGACGACGGCATGCTGGCGCGCCTCGGCAAGGGCCAGGATGACTGGGCGCTGGCGCTTCCCGACGTCGCTCAGATGATCTCGGCGGGCCGCGTTATGCAGGGCTGGGTGCGCGCCGGCCCCGCGGCCTTCGGCGACGATGCTCTGCGCCGCCGGTTGATCGCGGCCGCGCTGGATTTCGTGCGGAGTTTGCCGCCGAAGGCGTGAGCACCTGTAGCCGAGGTCGCCGAGCTCGGAGAGACAAGACCGCGGTCAGCGACCGCGGCTACATTCAGCGGCTTCATAGCTTCGAGCCGTTCCGCCATCAGCGCGCGCAGCTTTTCGAGCCCCTTCCAGGGTCGCGCCATCACCTTGAATGAGACAATGCGGTCGTCCGCATTCCAGGCGATGATGTCGACGCCGTTGACGACGACGCCGTCAATGGTGGATTCGAATTCCAGCACGGCGGAAGTCTCGGCGCGCCAGAAGCCGACGTATCTGAACGACTTCGTTGGCGAGCACCACAAGCGCCGCGCCAAGGTACGCCTTGGTGATCGCCTTGCCCCGCTGCGGGGTGTGAACGACCGGCGATTTAAAGATGACCTCGTCGGCGAGCAGATCGTCCAGCCCAGCGGGGTCGCGCGCCTTGGCGACTTCGAACCAGCGCCGGATGGCTGGCGGATATTTCTTCCCGCGCTTCGTTCATGTCGCCCTCCCATTGTCGCCAGCCTCGTAAGACCCTACGCTTCGCCCGCAACCGGGAGCAAGGCATGACCAACGAATTCAGCGTCGGGCGAACGCTTCGCCGCAGTCAATGGCGTCACCTCTGCTACGAGACTTTCGGCAAACCGACAGATCCTGCCGCTGCTGCTGATCATGGGCCTCGGCGCGCACATGATCCAGTGGGACGACGGATTGTGCGAGACGCTCGCCGAGCGCGGCTTCCATGTCATCCGCTTCGACAATCGCGATGTCGGGCGGTCAACCAAGATCGATGCGCCGGCGCAGACGTCGCCGCCGCTCTGTCAGCGGTCTACGAGGGGCAGCCCGCCAAACCGCCCTATTCGCTCGAGGACATGGCGCGAGACGCGCCTCGGGTTGCTGGATCATCTCGGCGCGCCCGCGCCCATGTCGTCGGCTTCTCGCTTGGCGGAATGATCGCGCAGGTGATGGCGCTCGACGCGCCCGAGCGCGTCGCGAGCCTGACGCTGATCGCGACGCGCAGCGGCGAGCCGGATCTGCCCGCGCCAGGGCCGGAATTCGCCGCCATCTTCGCCGCGCCGCCGCCTCGCGATGTCGGCCGAATATATCGAGGCCAATGTGCGCGCCTGGAAGGTGATGCGTCCGGCCTGGATCGACCCGCAGGAGGATGCGCGCGATCGGGAGCGCGCCGAACGAGCTTCGCTCCGCTCGCCGCTCTGCCCGGAGGGCGGCGCCCGCCAGTTCCTCGCCGCCGCCACCGGCCCGGCCGGCGCTCTCGGCTTGCTGGGTCAAGGCGCCGACGCTGGTCATCCAGGGCGCCGCCGACCCGCTATGCCCGGCCGCGTGCGGCGAAGACCTGGCGCGCTCGATCCCCGGCGCGAAGCTCATGTTGGTTGAGCGCATGGGCCACAACCTGCCGAAGGCGTTGTGGCCGGAATTCGCGGACGCCATTGCCGCGAACGCGCGGCGAAGCCTGTAGTCGTGGTCGCCGACCGCGGCTACAAAAAAAGGCCCCGACTGCGTGAGCAGACGGGGCCCTTTTCTCGCCTAAGCGACAGTTTTAAGTGCCGACCTGCGCCTGCGTGGCCAGCGTCGAGAGGTCGAGGCGGACGCCCGGGCCCATCGTCGAGGAGAGCGCGGCGCGCTCGAGGTAGGTGCCCTTGGCGCCCGTCGGCTTGGCCTTGTTCACCGCGTCGACGAAGGCGCGGATGTTCTCGGCGAGCTTGGTCCTCGCCGAACGAGGCCTTGCCGACCGAGCCCTGCACGATGCCGGCCTTTTCGACGCGGAACTCGACGGCGCCGCCCTTGGAAGCCTTGACCGCGCCGGTGACGTCCATCGTCACCGTGCCGACCTTCGGGTTCGGCATCAGGCCGCGCGGGCCCGAGCACCTTACCGAGGCGGCCGACGAGCGGCATCATGTCGGGCGTGGCGACGCAGCGGTCGAAGTCGATCGTGCCGCCCTGGACGGTCGCGACCAGGTCTTCCGCGCCGACGATGTCGGCGCCGGCGGCGCGGGCTTCGTCAGCCTTGGCGCCGCGCGCGAACACCGCGACGCGCAGCGTGCGGCCGGTGCCGTTCGGCAGGTTGACGACGCCGCGCACCATCTGGTCGGCGTGCTTGGGGTCGACGCCGAGGTTGATCGCGAGTTCGACCGTCTCGTCGAACTTGGCGCTGGCGTTGGACTTCACCAGCTTCACCGCCTCATCGAGCGTGTAGAGCTTGGTGCGTTCGACGCCCTCGCGGGCCTTGCGGATTCTCTTGCCGTGCTTGCTCATGGGCTTACCCCACCACCTGCAGGCCCATCGAACGGGCGGAGCCTTCGATCATCTTCATCGCGGACTTCGATCGTGTCGCAGTTGAGATCGACGATCTTCTTCTCGGCGATCTCGCGCACCTGCGCCTTGGTGACCTTGCCGACGAAGCCGCGGCCCGGCGTCTTGTGAGCCGGAGGCCGGCTTCTTGCCGATCTTCAGGCCGGCGGCCTTCTTGAGCCAGAAGGTCACCGGCGGCTGACGCATCTCGAAGGTGAACGAGCGGTCCTGATAGGCGGTGATGACGACCGGAATCGGCGAGCCCTTCTCCATCTGCGCGGTGCGCGCATTGAAGGCCTTGCAGAATTCCATGATGTTGAGGCCGCGCTGACCGAGCGCGGGACCGATCGGCGGCGACGGATTGGCCGCCCGGCCGGCACTTGCAGCTTGATATAGCCGGCAATTTTCTTTGCCATATGGCTGCTCCAAAACGAGCGCGACCGCTGCGAGGTTGAGCCCGCCGGCCGCGCCAGGTTGCAGTTTCGTGGTGCGAACGGGCTCCCGGCTGGCGACCGGGCGTTCTTCCACGGGTGAAGGCGCGGCGGATAGCAGGTTTGGGCGACGGCGGCAAGCGCGCCCTGTAGCGCGCGGTCGCCGACCGCGGGGTTCAGCCTGGTCGAGACCCTGTAGCCGCGGTCGCTGACCGCGGAGGTTCCGCTTGGTCGAGACTCGCAAGGTTGGCGCGCGCACGTGGCGGCCGAGGTCAGCGACCTCGGCTACAAGAGGGGCGCGTCACAGGGAAGAGCTAACCCTTTCCATATACAGCCTGATCACCTCTTCCACCTCCCCATCGAGCGCTGTGGCCAGCTCGGCATCCTGCTGCGGCAGGGCGAACGCCGTCTTGAAGAGATGCAGCAGCATCACCGCTTGCACGGCGCGCGCCCTTGCGGGGGCGCCGAGCCGGGTAAGCAGGCGATCGAACAGGGCAATCAGCACGGGTCGAAGCGCCTGCCGTTCCGCAGGCTGGCCGGCGTCGAGCAGCCGCAGCGCGACGGAGCGGTCGCGCCTGAGGCCCTGCACGATGCCGACCAGGCCCTGCGCCGCTTCGGCTGGCGACAGCGGCTCCGCGCGCTCGCAGAGCTCGCTGAGCGACCCGACCAGCTTTTCGCCGTAGCGTTCGAGCAGCGCCGCCGCGAGCGTCTCCTTGGTCGGAAAGAAGCGGTAGAGCGAGCCGATCGCAGTCGCGGAGCGCGCGGCGACTTCGGTCATCGTCACGGAATCATAGGCCTTTTCGTCAAACAGCGCGGTCGCCGCCTCGAGGATCGCCTCGACGCGGTCGCGTCCGCGCTGCCGTTTGGGGGCGACCGCTTGCGCGGGCAAGGGTGTTGACATTTGCGAGGATACCCTCAACTATCGATTTGCGAGTCTACCCTCGCATATCAGGCTCGCGCCTGCCGTCGATACAAGAGGTTTCGCCATGATCACGCTCGCCGCCAAAACGACCGCGCTCGTCCTCATCGACTTGCAGAACGGCATTCTCGGCATGCCGACGGCGCCGCGGCCGGCCTCCGAAGTGCTCGCCGGCGGCGAAGGCGCTCGCCGCGAAATTCCGCGCCGCCGGCGCGCCCGTCGCGCTGGTGCGCGTCGCTTTCGCCGCCGACTACGCCGACGCTCCGCCCGCCCTCGTCGATCAGCCGAGCGCCCGCCCGCCGGGCGGCATGCCGGAAGCCTGGACGACACTGGCCGAGGGCTCGCGGCGCCCGGCGACATTCTCATCACCAAACGCCAGTGGGGCGCCTTCACCGGCACCGATCTCGACCTGCAATTGCGGCGGCGCGGCGTGAAGGATATCGTCATCGGCGGTATCGCCACTAATTTCGGGGTTGAATCGACGGTGCGGCACGCTTGGGAGCTCGGCTATAACGTCGTCGTCGCCGAGGATCTCTGCGCAACCTTCTCCCCGGAATTGCACGAAGTCGCGATCAAATTCCTGTTGCCGCGCATTTCACGCATCGCGTCGTCCGACGCGATTGCGCTCGCCTGACCGGCGCAATGGGAATTCCTCCGCTGGCGCTCCGCTGGGGCGCGCTGATCGCGCTGTCGCTGGCGCTCGGCTTCGCGCTCAACGCGATCCATCTGCCCGGCGCCCTGCTGATCGGCCCGATGGTCGCCTCGATCGTGTTCGCGACGCGGGGGCATGCGGTGCGCGTGCCGCAAGCCGCGTTCGTCTGCGGGCAAGGCGTCGTCGGCGTAATGATCGCGGGGTTCCTGCCGCTGTCGATCGGCGCGGAAATGGCGGCGCGCTGGCCGGTGTTTGTCTTGGGCACGCTGTCCACGCTGATCGCCGCTTC
Organism: uncultured Pseudomonadota bacterium; assembly: GCA_963771455.1. GTDB lineage: Bacteria > Pseudomonadota > Alphaproteobacteria > Rhizobiales > Beijerinckiaceae > Roseiarcus. The sequence goes on along the minus strand of CAVYTP010000005.1, from coordinate 264,011 downwards.
GGCGCTCGGATGGTTGATGGCGCGATCGCGCCTGCTGCCCGGCACGACGGCGATCTGGGGCTCATCGCCCGGCGCCGCGACCGTCATGACGCTGATGTCGGAGCATTACGGCGCCGATCTGCGCCTGGTCGCCCTGATGCAGTATCTGCGCGTCGTCTGTTGCGCAGCGGTCGCTGCGCTGATGGCGCGCATCATCGGCGAACCGGCAACGAGCCACGCAGCGGCCGCCGCGGCGCCCGCGCTCGCCTGGGGCGCCGTCGCCGCGACGCTCGTCGTCGCGTGGGGCGGCGCCTGGCTCGGCGTGCGGACGCGGCTGCCGGGCGCTCCCCTCGTGCTGCCGATGGCGCTCGGCATCGCCGCGAAGGCCGCGGCCTTGCTGACAGTCTCTCTGCCGACGCCCCTGCTGGCGCTTTGCTACGCCGTGATTGGCTGGGGCCTCGGAGCGCGTTTCACGCCTGATATTATCGGCCACGCCGCGCGCGTCCTGCCACGGGTGTTCCTCGGGATCATGGCGCTGATCGCGCTGTGCGGATGTTTCGCCGTCTTGCTGGTCAAGTTCGCCGGCATCGACCCGCTTACCGCCTATCTCGCGACCAGCCCCGGCGGCGCCGACACGGTCGTCATCATCGCCGCCACGACGAAGGTTGACACGCCGTTCGTGATCGCGATGCAGATGGCGCGCTTCTTCTGCGTGATGATCACCGGTCCGGCGGTAGCGCGAATGCTATCGCCGCCGCGCGGCGCTGCGCCGGCGGAGAGCCTCAGCCGGCCCTGAACGAGGCCCCTGCAACGGTCTCAGTTGCACTCGCACTTCGCTTTGGTCCAACACAGCGGCGAAGTTACGCCGTGATCTTCGCCTTCCTTGCACACGGCCGCTTTGCCTGGCGGGCAAGCGACGCTGCACCCCCCGCACGCCGCGTTGGCCGGAGCCGAGCAATGCGATCCGGCAGGCTGCAGTCCGGGAACAATCCGGGCTGCGCGCCGCCGCCGCATGAGCAGACCGACATCGTTCCCCAGACAGTCGTCCTCCAGTAGCCAGACCACTGACCGCCGGCATGGCTGCATACGCTCGGGCATTTCTTCTGCGCGTCGCCGTCATTCCAAATTGGGCCCGCCTTGATCTCATTCGGCAACTGGTGACTGACTTCTTCCGCGCGCACAGCAGCGACTGCAAAAAGTAGCAGAGTGGCGAGAGCCAACTGGCGCATCATGGCGAGCGCGAGTTCAGGCAATTTTCGCTTCGGCATCATCGCGTCACCCCATAACACGCCGCGACCCCGCTCAGTTGCTGGTGCAGTTCATCGTGCCGGCATTCGAAATCGAAGAACCTGTGCAGTGCATCTTGGACATGTCCGGCATACTCGGGCTCGGGACGCCCATCGACGATGCGGCGTCGGGGTTATCGACCTTCGTGCCTACGCCATGTCCGCCCGTGTATGCGCCGTTGGAATCGTAGTTGGCGTTTCCATAGCGGTCGAATGCCGGCGGCGCCGGGCCGGCGTCGGCCGGCATAGAACCAAGCGGCGGCGTCGTGGTTACGGCCGGATTTTGAAAAGCACTGGCCGAAGGCGGGTTCTTTGGACCACATGCCGAAAAACTCAAGGCGCAAAGCAACAACAAACCGACGCACCAACGATTCATAATCCTCGACCCCCACGTTACAAATCTTGCGCCTGAAGGCGCGTCAAATCCACTATCGCCGAAGTCAGGGCGTCGGTAGTTGACGCGTCAGCGTACCTAAGCGCCCGTCGTTTGCAAGACCTGGATCGTCCAGAAAATACTGCGCTAAGCGGGTCTTTAGGTCGGGCCAACTCCCGACCAATATAAATCGCCTGCTAGCCTATCAACCCCGCCGCTTTCGCGTAGCTCTTCAGGAACGGCATGCCGATCTCGAGCACGTCCTCGCGATTGCGCGCCACAGGCCTCCAGACCGAGAGCGCGCGGGCCAACTGCGGCATCATGTTGACGAACGACTCGCCAACCAGATCGCCGTCGAAATTCGCGGCCTTCAACGTATCGAACACTTCTTTCCAGCGCACGTTCGCCGAGCCCGGCACGCCGCGATCACTCTCCGAGAGATGAACGTAATGGACATGGCCGCCGCCGTCGGCGAGCGCGGCGCCGAAATTCTTCTCCTCGATATTGGAATGATAGGTGTCGAGATGGATCATCACGTTGGGCTCGCCGATCCGCTCCAGCAGCACGCGCGCCTGCTTGGCGGTGTTGACCAGATGGGTTTCGTAGCGGTTGCAGGCCTCGAGGCCCGAGCGTCATGCCGAGATCGCGGCGCGCGGCGCGCCACCGGCTGCAGCGCCTTGACGATGTTCTCGTATTCGGCTTCGGTTGGCGGCGAGCCGCTGCGATAGCCGAGCGCGGAATAGATGACGCCGGTCAGCGTCGAGCAACCAAGCCCGTGCGCGACGTCGAGCGTGCGGTTGAGGAAGGCGGTCGCTTCGGCGGGAAACTGCGAGGCTTCCACCTCAAGCGGCAACCCCAGCGACGCTGTGCAGGCGACGCCGTGCCTCTCAAACAATAGGCGCGAATGCGCGACATCGACCTTGTCGGGCTCGAGCAGCGGGATCTCGATCAGGTCGAGCCCGTAGCGCGCCGCCTCGGTGATCGCCAGTTCCGCGCCCTCGCGCGTCCAGGATTGAGCCCACAGGCTCGCATGCATGCCAAAACGGATCATGGGGTCGCTCCCTGCAGTTGGATACCAAACATCTCGTCCCCGCGTTCGCGCCGCGGTATGCACACATCTGTACTCTGCAGCCCACCGCCCTCGTCCTGAGCTTGTCGAAGGACTTTCGGTTGGCCGCTATGTCTGCCCCCGCAACTGTTCCAACGATCACGCGAATGCGGGCGTGCAGGCTCAGGATCGCGCACGCGGCCATGTCCTTCGACAAGCTCAGGACGAGGAGCGTGGCGGCAGATCGGCCGCTTGCTCGACAATGACACTCTAGCCCTACTCCACCGGCTTCGAGCGCGATTTCGCGACGGTTTCGCGCTGCGCGCGACGGCACGACAGCGGCGGCAGACCGCGTAGGATCAGCTCCGCATCCGCGACGGTCTGCCGGCCAATTTCCAGCAGCGCGTCGGGCGTCGCGCCGGCGCGGTGCGGCGACAGCACCAGGTTTGGGACGCCGCGCGCCGGATCGTGCTTCGGCGCCGGCTCGACAGGAAACACATCGGTCGCGGCCCGAAAACGCCCGGTCCCGACCTGGCGCAGGAATTCGGGGAAGTCGACCACCGCGGCGCGGCTCATCAGCAGGAACGCGGCGCCGGGCTGGATCAACTCGAACTCTCGCTTGCCGAGAAAGCCCTGGTTCTCGCTGCTCACCGACGCGAACACGATGATCACGTCGCTGCCCGACAGCACCTCGTCGAGCGCCGCGGCGCGGGCGCCGAACTGGCTCAGATAGTGGGCGGAGACCCAGGGGTCGTAGGCCGCGATCTCACAACCAAACGGCTCGACCAGCGGGACGAAGGCGCGGGCGAGATCGCCGAAGCCGATCAGGCCGAGTTTTGCGCCAAACAGCGTGCGCGAGCCCTTCCAGCCGTCGAGCAACCATCGCTCGTCGCCGCGCCGCATCGCGCGATCGGCGAACGTCACGCCCCGGCACAGATCGATGGCGAGGCCGAGCGTCATCTCGGCGACCGGGCGCGCAAACGCGCCGCTCGGCGTCAGCACATGTACGCCGCGCTCGAAGCAGGCGGCGTAGTCCACGTTGGGGAGGAAGTTGGTCTCGACGTTGATGATCGCGCGCAGCTTCGCCGCCTTGTCCAGCCGCGCGCGCGGCATGTCGGTCTGGCCGAGCAGAAGCTCCATTTCCGGCAGCAGCCGCTCGAAACGCTCGGCGGGCATGCGGCCCTCGCCACGATGGACTTCGAGATCTCCGAGCCGCTCGAGGCGCGCCCAGAGGTCTGAGTCAAATATCTCGTCGAGCCCGCGCGGCGCGGCGTCGATGACAATGAGCGGCACGAGCGCCCTCCACAAGAGTTCACGCGCGATATAAGGCGGTTTGGAACGGCGCGACAAGCCGACGCGCCGACGTCATTTCGGCAGCTTGTCGGCGAATTCCAGCATCGTGCCGACCCGGCGCGGATCGTCAGGCATGCCGGCAATCGCGGCGAACGCCGCGGGATACAGTTTCTCGCCGATCAGATCCTCAGCGATTTCGGCCAATGCCGAGGACTGCGACTTCGCATCGAGCTTGGCGCGCAGCACATCCAGCGCCTCCTGGGTTCGGCCGGCCTGCAGAAATGAGCGCGTGAGCTTCGTGGCGAGCGCCCATTTGAAGCTCTCTACGGTCTCCGCCTCGAGCGCCTTGCGCGCCTCCTCGAAATGCGCGTTCTCTCGCAGCGTCATACCACCTATCGCCTCGGCGCCGGCCGCCGACGCCAAGGCCTCCGATTTGGTGGAAGGAACGGAAGCGCTTGCCGCGATCGCCTGCGCCTTGACAAGCAGCTCGGCGGCGGCCATCGCCCGGCCGGCGAGAAAATCCGCGATGGCAAGGTGTGTGTAGACGTCGACGCGGTAGAAATCCGTCGAGATCGATGGCGCGATCGTCAGAGCGTCGTCGATGCGGCCGGCGTTGGCCAGCCCCTTGACGAGCCGCACCAGCAGATAGTCTTGCGAAGTTGCGGGCAAATCGTTGATGTCGACGAACGCGCGGTCGAACTGGCCTGACCGGATGCGTTGCCCGATGACCGACGTCATCGCGCCCCCCGATCCCGTCGCCTTGGCGGCGGAGACCGCGAGGTCGTAGGTTGCTGCAGCGTCGGGGGAGCCGACGTCCGCCTGCCCCCGCGCCACCAGCGAGATCAGAAAGGCGCGCTGGTCGGCCGGCGCCGATTGGGCAGCTTCGACCGCTTGTCCGAACCAGGTCTTTGCTTCCTCCGCGCGTCCCTGCCGCTGCATCGCCGCGCCGACCGCTCCTAAACCGTAGACGCGCTGAAACGGCTTGTCGAAGCCCCGCGCGAGCGCAGATCGCGCCGTCCATGTCGCCCTTGGCGGCGCGCACGGCGACCAACCCCGGCGGTGGGGTTCCGTTGGGCTCGCTGGCCGGTATCTGTTTGATCGCCTCGGTGGCGCGCGCCAATGTCGCCGTCGAGGCGTCCTCATGTCCAGCGCGTTGCTGCATGGCGGAAACGGCGAGCAGCAAGCTGGCTTTCGGATAGGCTTGCGTGAGCCCGTCCGCCATCGAGCCGACAGTTTCCAGCACGCACGTCCGCGTGGGCGCCTTCTGGCAGGCGTCGATCGGCTCGTCGGCATGGGCGTGCGAGGCGGCGAGGGCGAGGACGAAGGACGCTATCACAGTTCTGGCAATCATGCTTCCGCCCCAACAGCTTTCCTCTGAAGCTATAACGCGCCTCGCCTCGTGTCATCCCCGCGCAATCCCTTCTCCCGCTCGCGGGAGAAGGGTCAATCACGCTGGCGTTGTTTGATCGCTGAACTGCGCCCCTCAATCCCCGAGCGGTTCGTCTGGCATATGAAACTCGTGCCAGATCGCGTTGAGGATGCCCGCGGCGCAGGCGAGGCCGACGCCGAGGACCCAGGCGAAATACCACATCGGGCGTCTCCTTCAATGATAGCCGGCGTCAGCGGGACCGACGCGGCCGCGCATGACGAAATGAGCGAGGATGGTGTAGAGGAGGATGATCGGCAGGAACACCAGCGTCGCGCACAGCATCACGAACAACGTGCCCGCGCTCGACGATGCGTCCCACACCGTAAGGCTCGCATTGGGTTGCAACGAAGAGGGCAGCAGGAATGGAAACAGGCTGACGCCGGCCGTGGCGACGATGCCGAAAATCCCAGCCGAACTGGCGAAGAACGCAAGGCCGGAGCGATGCATCGCGGACAGGCGCGCGGCGCCGAACATTCCTGCAAAACCGATCAGCGGCGCAAATATCATCCAGGGATGCAGCGCGTAATTGTAGAGCCAGCTGCCGGTGACGAGCTCAACCGTTTTCATCAACGGATTCGACGGGCCGTCGCTGACGATCTCGCTGGTGATCTTGTAGCCCTGCACGCCGAACGCGATCCAGATTCCCGCCAGCGCGAACAGGCCGGCCGTGACGAAGGGCGCGCGCTTGGCGATCCACAGCGCGCGCTCGGCGACTAGGCCGCTGGTCTTGCTGGTCAGATAGACCGCGCCGTGTCCGACCAGCATCGACAGCGAGACGAGTCCGCACATCAGGCCGAATGGGTTCAGCAGTTCGAACAGCCCCCAGCCGTGATAGTCGATGCGCAAATCCTCATCCATCGTGAACGCACGCGCCCTGAAACACGTTGCCGATCGCGACGCCGAACACCAGCGAGGGGACGATGCCGCCGACGTAGAGCGCAAAATCCCAGAAGCCGCGCCAGCGCGTGTCGGCGACCTTGTTGCGGAACTCGAAGCCGACCGGCCGCATGATCAGGGACAGCAGGACCAGAAACAGCGCCACGTAAAAACCCGTGAAGGCGGTCGCATAGACGGCCGGCCACGCCGCGAAGATCGCGCCGGCGCCGAGGATCAGCCAGACCTGATTGCCTTCCCAGAACGGCCCTATCGAGGTGATCGTCTGGCGTCGCTCCGCATCGGTGCGCGCGACGAACGGCAGCAGGCTCGCCACGCCGAGATCGAAGCCGTCCATGATCGCGAAGCCAATCAGCAGGACGCCCAGGAACAGCCACCAGATGAGGCGCAGGACTTCGTAGGAGATCGGAGGTGTCATGGTCGTCGCCTCACTCTGCGAGAACGGCGACGGGCGCCGGCGGCGGCGAAGAGGGCTGCAGCGCCTTCAGCGGCCCCATCAGGATATATCTGCGCATCAGCACGACGTCGACGACGAGCAGCGCCGAATAGAACAGGAAGAACCCGCCGAGCGTGAACATCACCTGTCCCGCCGCATGCGAGGAGACCGCGATGGCCGTCGGCAGCACGCCGTCGATCGACCAGGGCTGTCGGCCGTATTCGGCGATGATCCAGCCAAACTCGATCGCAATCCAGGGCACGAACCAGAACCATGCAAACACCCGCAGCGCCCAGGGATGGTCGAACCTGCGGATGGTCGACATGCCGAAGGCGAGGCCGAACATGAGCACCATCAGGAGACCTAAGCCGACCATGATGCGGAAGCCCCAGAACATCACGAACACGTTCGGGATCGTGCTGTTGGCCGCCTTGTCGATCATCGCGTCGTCCGCCTTGGTCGGATCGTCGATGTAGCGCTTCAGCAGCAACGCATAGCCGAGGTCGTCGCTGTGTTCGGAGAGGGCCTGACGCGCGGCGTCACTGCGTTCGGCGCGAAACCTGGCGAGCGCGGCGTAGGCGACGATGCCATCCTTGATCCTGACCCGGGCGCGGTCGACGAGATCGTCGATGCCAAGCACGGGCGTATCGAACGACCGCGTCGCGATCAGGCCGAGCAGCCAGGGGACTTGAATCTGCCAATCGTTGCGGCGAGCGGCGATGTTCGGCCAGGCGATGACGGAAATGCTCGCCGGGGCCGGCTCCGTGTGCCACATCGCCTCCATCGCGGCGAGCTTCATCTTCTGGTTTTCGCCGTCGAGATAACCGCTCTCGTCGCCGAGCACGAGCGCCGAAAAAATCGACAGCAGGCCGAAGGCCGAGGCGATGATGAACGACCGCTTGGCGAAGCCGATGTGGCGCCCGCGCAGCAAATAGAAGGAGGAGAAGCCCAGCACGAACATCGAGCCGCAGACATAGCCGGCGCTGACGGTGTGCACGAACTTCGACTGCGCGACCGGGTTGAAGATGAGCTCGGAGAACGAGGTCAGCTCCATCCGCATCGTGTCGGGATTGAATTTTGCGCCAACCGGATGCTGCATCCAGGCGTTGGCGATCAGGATCCACAATGCCGAGAGGTTCGAGCCGAGCGCGACGAGCCAGGTGACGGCGAGATGGCCGACCTTCGACATGCGGTCCCAGCCGAAGAAGAACAGCCCGACGAAGGTCGATTCGAGGAAGAACGCCATCAGCCCTTCGATGGCGAGCGGCGCGCCGAAAATGTCGCCGACATAATGCGAGTAGTAGGACCAGTTGGTGCCGAACTGGAATTCCATCGTGATGCCGGTCGCCACCCCCATCGCGAAATTGATGCGCGAACAGCTTGCCCCAGAACTGGGTCATGTCCTTGTAGATCTGCCGCCCGGTCATCACGTAGACGCTCTCCATGATGGCGAGCAGGAACGAGAGGCCAAGCGTCAGCGGCACGAACAGGAAAGTGATAGAGGGCCGTGGTCGCGAACTGCAATCGCGAGAGTTCAAGCACATCCATGTTCTTGCCGTCCGTAATAAATCAGCGGGGCGCGGGGTCGAGCAGTCGGTCGAGCGTTTGGGACGCCGTGACCGGCTTCGATCCTTGCACATGGAGATAAAGGCTCAACGACGCGACGAGCGCGAGCTTCAGCCACAGCACCGTGACGATCGCCTTGGCGAGCGCAGAGCGCGGACGGACCGCCGTCATGAGAAATTCCCCGAGCGCGTCCCACAGGCCGCCTCGCGTTTCGTCGTGACTATAGTCGGGACTTCGCAGTCTCAAGCCGTTCGTCCCCCAAACTGCCGCTGCGCGGGAACGCCGCCAGTGAAGACGGCGCTTCGACAGGTTCCCGCCGCAGCATATCCGCGTCTACGGGAGGTGGGCAAGGCGGGCGGAGGCGTGTGTCCCTTACGCGAGGTTTTCAGGGCTCTGCGCTCGGCGGCGGCGCCCCCTCATCGCTGCTTCGCGGACCTTCTCGCCTCATACAGGGAGATAGGCATGATCGCCCATATGACAACGGCCGTCTCATTTTTCGCTAAACCATTGGCGAAAATGGGGAAAATTCCGATCGCGGAAGGTGGCGCGAAGCGTTAGAATCAGCTAGACAGGCCGCAATCTCCTTGCCCTCCCAGGATTGCCCGCCTTGAGCGACGAAAAGACCCCTCGTCCCGAGCCTTCCGATATCAAGCCCGTCTCGATCCTCGACGAGATGAAGCGCAGCTATCTCGACTACGCGATGAGCGTGATCGTCAGCCGCGCGCTGCCCGACGTGCGCGACGGACTGAAGCCGGTGCATCGCCGCATCCTGTTCGGCATGTACGAGAACAATTTCACGCACGACCGCACCTACAACAAGTCGGCGCGCACCGTCGGCGACGTGATCGGCAAATATCATCCGCACGGCGACATCGCGGTCTACGAAGCGCTGGTCCGCATGGCGCAGGACTTTTCGCTGCGCGCGATGCTGATCGACGGTCAGGGCAATTTCGGCTCGGTCGACGGCGATCCGCCCGCGGCGATGCGATACACCGAGGCGCGGCTGCAGAAGATCGCGCTGTCGATGCTCGGCGATCTCGACAAGGACACCGTCGACTTCAAGCCCAACTACGACGAAAAGGAAGAAGAGCCGACGGTGCTGCCGGCGCGCTTCCCGAACCTGCTCGTCAACGGCGCCGGCGGCATCGCGGTCGGCATGGCGACCAACATCCCGCCGCACAATCTCGGCGAGGCGATCGACGCCGCGCTCGCGCTGATGGACAAGCCCGAGATGTCGGTCGAAGAGCTGATGGAGATCATCCCCGGCCCCGACTTCCCGACCGGCGCCTCGATCGTCGGCCGCTCCGGCATCCGGCTCGCCTATTCGACCGGGCGCGGCTCGATCATCATGCGCGCCAAGAGCCATATCGAGACGCTGCGCAAGGATCGCGAAGCGATCATCATCGACGAGATCCCGTTCCAGGTCAACAAGGCTTCGCTGGTTGAGCGGATCGCCGAACTGGTGCGCGAGAAGCGCATCGAAGGCATTTCGGATCTGCGCGACGAATCCGATCGCGACGGCATGCGCGTCGTCATCGAGCTGAAGCGCGACGCGGTCGCCGAGGTCGTGCTGAACCAGCTCTACCGCTTCACGCCGCTGCAATCGAGTTTCGGCGCCAACATGATCGCGCTGAACGGCGGTCGGCCGGAAATGATGACGCTGCGCGACATGCTGATGCGCGTTCCTCGAATTCCGCGAGGAGGTCGTCACCCGGCGCACCAAACATCTGCTCAACAAGGCGCGCGACGCCGCGCATCTGCAGGTGGGTCTGGCGATAGCGGTCGCCAATATCGACGAAGTCATCCGCCTGATCCGCACCTCGCCCGACACCAACGCGGCGCGCGCCGCGCTGATGGATCGCAGCTGGCCGGCGCAACGACATGGCGCCGCTGGTGATGCTGATCGCCGATCCGCGCCACGTGATGGCCGCCGACGGCACGATCCGGCTGTCGGAAGAGCAGGCGCGCGCGATCCTCGAACTGCGGCTCGCCCGCCTGACCGCGCTCGGCCGCGAGGAAATCGCCGAGGCGTTGAACAAGCTGTCGGTCGAGATCGCCGAATATCTGGAAATTCTCGGCTCGCGCGTAAAACTGCTGGGCATCGTGCGCGACGAGACTGATCGCGGTGAAGACCGAATTCGCCGACAAGCGCCGCACCGAGATCCTCGATTCCGAAGCCGACATGGACGACGAGGATCTGATCCAGCGCGAGGACATGGTCGTGCTGGTCAGCCATGGCGGCTACATCAAGCGCGTGCCGCTCTCGACCTATCGCGCCCAGCGGCGCGGCGGCAAGGGCCGCTCCGGCATGGAGACCAAGGACGACGATTTCGTCGCGCGGCTGTTCGTCGCGACGACGCATCAACCGGTGCTGTATTTCTCGTCGAAGGGGCAGGTCTACAAGGAGAAGGTCTGGCGGCTGCCGCTCGCGGCGCCGCAGGCGCGCGGCAAGGCGCTCGTCAACATGCTGCCGCTCGAACAGAGGCGAGCGCATCACCACCATCATGCCGCTGCCCGAGGACGAGGCGAGCTGGGAAAATCTCGACGTGATGTTTGCGACCACGCGCGGCACCGTGAGGCGCAACAAGCTTTCCGATTTCGCGCAGGTCAATCGCGCCGGCAAGATCGCCATGAAGCTCGACGAGGGCGAGGGCATCGTCGATGTCGCCATCTGCTCGGAGAACGACGACGTGCTGCTGACGACGGCCGCGGGCCAGTGCATCCGCTTCTCGGTCGGCGACGTGCGCGTGTTCAAGGGCCGCGATTCGATGGGCGTGCGCGGCGTCGCGCTCGCCGAAGGCGACACCGTCATCTCGCTGGCGATCCTGCGCCAGTTCGACGCGACGAGCGAGGAGCGCGCCGCCTATCTGAAGATGCGGCGCGCGATGGCCGGCGAGACCGCGGAAGAGGCGACGCCCGAACCGGAGGGCGAAGCGGAGGCCGAGGCGCCGGGCGCCGTCGGGCGCTGTCGCAGGAGCGCTACGCGCAGATGTCGGCCGCCGAGCAGTTCGTGCTGACGATCTCCGAGAACGGCTACGGCAAGCGCACTTCGTCGTTCGAATATCGCGTCACCGGGCGCGGCGGCAAAGGCATCGTCGCGATGACCGTCAACGCCCGCAACGGCAACCTGATCGCCTCGTTCCCCGCCGAGCACGGCGACGAGGTGATGCTGGTGACCAACGGCGGCCAGCTCATCCGCTGCCCCGTCGACGGCATCCGCATCGCCAGCCGCGGCACGCAGGGCGTAATCGTGTTCGACACGGCCGAGGAGGAGCGGGTCGTCGCCGTGGAGCGGATTTCGGAGCCAGAGGGCGAGGCGGAAGAAGGGGAGGGGTGAGGGGCGGCGATAGGGGCCGTTATGGCCTTCGCGTCCTCGAGTTGTTGAGCCACTCCCTCAACGCCGCGTTGATGCGCGACTGCCACCCCTCGCCGCCGGCGCGGAAGGCATTCATAACGTCGGCGTCGAGACGGATGGTCGTCGAAACCTTGGGAACGGCCTTCACGGGCCGGCCACGCCGGACTGGCGCCTTGGCAAGCTTTTCGGCCCATTCCGGTAGCGACAGGTCCGGCGCGTCGTCAGGGTCTTCCATTGGCAAACTTAAAGGAGATGACGCGCCGTGATCATTCGCCGGATGTCCAAACTTCCACAACTATTCGGTTCGCGATAACTTTGAATTACTTATTGTTACTACAATAAATATCGATTTTCAAGGATTGTTGAGTTTGTCGCGCCAGATTTGGCTGTCTCGCATTTTCCGGGAGTCGCCGCGCGTAAGGATATCGAGGAGTTCGGAGCCCTCAACTCGCCCTACGGCTCGTCTTGTTTTAAACCTCTTCCATGTCCGCTCGCGCTCTGCCGCTCCTCGACGTCACCTCCTTTGTCGCCTACGCTGAAAAGCGCGAGGGCAAATGGGAACTTTACGACGGGCACGTCGTCGCGATGTCGCCAGAACGAGCGAGGCACGGATTTACGAAGACCGAAGCAGGTTTCGCGTTGCGCGAGGCGATCCGTCGCGCGGGCGTACCTTGTCGGGCGATCGTCGACTCTTTGACGGTTCGCATCCGCGACGATCGCGCGTTCGTCCCCGATGCGCTCGTCGTCTGCCCGCCGCCTCCGCCCGACGCCGTCGTCATCGAAAACCCGCTGATCGTCGTGGAGGTGCTTTCGCCGGCGACGGCGGCGCTGGACCACGGCATCAAGCTGGAAGGCTATTTTTCGCTGCCTTCGCTGACGCATTATCTGATCCTGGACGCCGACCGACGGGTGCTGATCCACCATAAGCGTGGGCAAGACGGGGTGATCGAAACGCGGATTTTGACGGATGGCGCGCTCACCCTTGCGCCACCGGGCCTGCAGCTGCAGGTCGCGGATTTGTTTGGCCCGGTCGACGAACCCGCGCCTTGAGGGGCCTGTCACGGCGTCAGTTGCGGCGCCGGGCTCTCAACCAGCAACAAATCCGACTCGTCCTTCAGCGCCACGCCCGTGAGGCCGCGGTCAGCGCCTGGTCTACGAGCCACGCGAGCTTGAACGCGGCCCGTTCGTGGCGTGAGGCCCGCTTCGCGAATATTCGAGATGCAATTGCGTTCGGCGTCGCTGCGGCCGATGCGCGGCGCGTAGGTGAGGTAGGCGCCGAGGCTGTCGGCTGACGATAGGCCCGGCCGTTCGCCCACCAGCAGGATCGTCAGTCGGGCGCGGAGCATCGCGCCGATTTCGTCGCCGAGCGCGACGCGGGCCTGGCGCGCCAAGACGACAGGCGCGACGGTCCAGCCGGCGCGCGGCGACGTGCGGCCGGAACGCGGAGAGCAGCGGGACGGCCTGACTGTGGACGGCAGTCGCCGACAAGTCCATCCGCGACGACGATCGCGAGATCAAAGCCGCCACGCTCAAGATTGGCGAGCGTCTCGCGGCTCGCCGCGTCGAGGCTGCGGCCGAGATCCGGTCGGCGGAGGTAAGTCGCGCGATCCGGCGCGGCGGAGGCGACTTGCAGCGTCGGCCAGCCCAGCGCCTCGATTTCGCGGCCGAGCCCCTCGGCGTCGAAATCGGCGTGCACGGCGTCGCGCGCCCGCGCGTGGGCGAGCGCAAATTTCAGCACCTCATGGGTCGGCAGCGAGGCGCCGGCGCGCCCGAGCGCGATCCGCGCCGGCGTGACGCGGGCAAGCTCGCGCCAGGGATCGCGGGATCGGCGCCGTCGGTCAGGCGCCACGTCGCGGCGAGCAGGGGATAGCCGGCCGTCTGCGGCAGCAGACGCCCGTCGGCGCCCGAGATGCGCATGCCGCTCGAGCCACGCCTCGAATTCCGGCGCGCGCTTCAGGCCGAACATTTCGCGGACATAAAGCGCGTCGTGAAAGCTGGTCGATTGGTAGTTCAGCATCACGTCGTCGGCGCCGGGAACGCCCATGATGTAGGTGACGCCCGCCGCGGCGAGCAGGGTCAGCAAATTGTCCATGTCGTCCTGATCGGCTTCCGCATGGTTGGTGTAGCAAACATCGCAGCCGAGCGGCAGGCCCATCAGCTTGCCGCAGAAATGGTCTTCGAGCCCGGCGCGGATGATCTGTTTGCCGTCGTACAGATATTCCGGGCCGATGAAGCCGACGACGGTGTTGACGAGCAGCGGCTTGAACGCTCGCGCCACCGCATAGGCGCGCGCTTCCAGCGTCTGCTGATCGACGCCGTGATGCTCGCCGGCCGAAAGCGCGCTGCCTTGCCCGGTCTCGAAATACATCACGTTTTCGCCGAGCGTTCCGCGCTTCAGGCTCAGGCCGGCCTCGTAGCCTTCCTTGAGGATCGCGAGATTGACGCCAAACGATCGGTTCGCGCCCTCCGTGCCGGCGATCGACTGAAACACCAGATCGACCGGCGCGCCGCGGTTGATGAGCTCGATTGTTGCGGTCACATGGGTCAGCACGCAGCCCTGGGTCGGGATTTCGAAGCGCTGGATGATGTCGTCAATCAACCTGACGAGTTCGCCGAGTGCGACCAGGCTGTCGGAGGCGGGATTGAGCCCGATCGTCGCGTCGCCGCAGCCATACATCAGCCCGTCGATGATCGAAGCGGTGACGCCCTTCAGATCGTCGTTGGGGTGATTGGGCTGCAGGCGCACCGCCATCGTTCCCGGCAGGCCGATCGTGTTGCGGAAGCGCGTGACGACGCGACATTTGCGCGCCGCCAGAATGAGATCCTGATTGCGCATCAGCTTGCTGACCGCCGCCGCCATTTCCGGCGTGACGCCGGGCGCGAGCGCCGCCAGCGCTCCGTCGTCGCGGCGTCCGAAAGCAGATAGTTGCGAAACTCGCCGACGGTGAAATGGGCGATGTCCGCGAACGCCTGCGCGTATCGTGGGTGTCGAAGATCAGCCGCGTCACCTCGTCGGTCTCGTAGGGGATGAGCGGCTCTTCGAGGAAGCGCTTCAGCGGCAGGTCGGCGAGACAGAATTTTGCGGCGACATTCTCTTCCGCCGTGCTTGCGGCGATGCCCGCGAGCCGGTCGCCGGAACGCGGCGGCGTCGCCTTCGCCATCAGTTCGGCGAGCGTATCAAATACCCAGCTATGGCCGCCGACATTGGCGCGGTAAGTCATCTGGCCGTCCTGCGAAGTCTGCGAACTATAGTCCGACGCGATCGCAGCTTTGCCTAACGCGATGTATTCCTGTGGCGTACGAAGCGTCGTGACGGCGCATCGACACTTCGGACGTAGGCGATCGCGGCCTGACGCTCTGACTCGGACTGGCGCTCCAGCCGCACTTGCAAGGCCGTAGCGCTCTACGCGGCGCCGTGATGCGGCATGGATAGCCGGCTCACGGCGACGGGAAGCAGGCTGCCGCCCCAGCCTGATTGGACAGCGAGGATCGGCGATATCGGCATAGATGCGAGACGCGATCGCGCATCATTGCGGGCGTCCTTTTAGGGTATCGCTAGGCGACCTACGTCAGGAGCCCGCCATGACCCGCCGCGCCCGCGACATTCTGCTCGACATTCTCCGCGATGAAGGCGTCACCCACATTTTCGGCAATCCTGGCTCGACCGAGATGCCGCTGATGGACGCGCTCGTCGATGCGCCCGACCTCACCTACGTGCTCGGCCTGCAGGAGGCGACGGCGGTCGGCATGGCCGACGGCTGGGCGCTGGCGACCGGCAAGGTCGGCTTCGTCAATCTTCACGCGATGGGCGGGCTCGGCAACGCGATGGGCGTGCTGGTCGCGTCCAAGGCGAGCGAGACGCCGCTGGTGGTCACCGCCGGGCAGCAGGACACGCGCCACCTGATGAGCGACCCGTGGCTCTCGGGCGATCTCGTCGCGCTCGCCGCGCCGGTGACGAAATGGGCGAAAGAGGTGCGGCGCGGCGAAGACGTCGGCGCGGCGCTGCGGCGCGCGTTCGCGATTGCGCGCACGGCGCCGAGCGGGCCGGTGTTCCTGTCGCTGCCGATGGACGTGCTCGACGCCGAAGTCGACGACGAAGTGCCGCCGGCTTCCGCGCGCGCCAAAGCTCGGCGCGTCGCCAGAGGCGGCGGCGCTCGCGGATAAGCTCGCCGGGCTCGATCCCGGACAAAGTGGTCATCCTGCTCGGCGACGATCTGCCGGCGACCGCGAGCCCGGGGATCGTCGCGCTCGCCGAGAGCGCGGGCTTCTCGGTCTGGGGCGCGCAGTTGACGTCGCGCGCCGCCTTCCCCTCGACGCATCCGTGCTGGGGCGGCGTCATGAAGCCGGATTTCGCCTGGATGCGCGAGCACTTCCTCGACAAGAAGGCGATTGTCGTGGTCGGCGGCCGCGCCTTCGTCGCCTACCCCTATCGGGAGGAGCGGCCGGTTCCCGAAGGCGTCGCGCTCTACCACGTCGCCGACAGCGGCGAGGCGTTCGGGCGCGAGCAACCCGCCGACCTCGCGCTGCTCGGCGATATCGGCGACACGTTGTTCGCAGTGGCCGGGAAGGTCGCCGAGCGCGTCAACCGGCGCGCCGTCGAAGCGCGGCTGAAGAAGCGCGGCGAGGTCAAGCAGGCGGCGAACGATGCGCTGCGCGCCGAAATCCTCGCCGACGCCGCGCAACCCCTTTCGCCCGACGCCGCCGTGCTCGCGGCGCTCGACGCGCTGCCCGAGGGCGCGCTGATCGCCAACGATTCCGCCGCCACGTTCGGCCGCGTGCAGGAATTGCTGACGACGCGGCCGGGGCGCTATTTTTTCGCGCGCGGCGGCGTGCTTGGCTGCAACATGCCCGCGGCGGTCGGCGCGGCGCTGGCGACAAAAGGCTGGGTCGCCTCGTTCGTCGGCGACGGCGGCGTGATGTATTCGCCGCAAGCTCTATGGAGCGCGGCGCACGCCCGGGCGAACGTGCTGTTCTACGTGTTCAACAACCGCCGCTACGGCGTGCTGCAGAACGTCGCGCGCGGCCTCGGCTACGCCAACGCGGTCGCCGGCAAATTCGTCGGGATGGAGATCGTCGATCCTCCGATCGATTTCGCCGCGCTGGCGCGATCGATGGGCGTACCCCACGAGTTGACGGTAGATCGCGAGGGCGTGCTCGCGGCCAGCGCGCGGGCCGTGGCGCGCGGCGGTCCGTCAATGATCGAAGTGACGATTAGATAATGGTGAGCTTCGCCTCGATTGTCGGCGCCACGCGTTAGCCCCTTGCCGTCGACCTGTCGGGAAGGTAACTCGTCTTGATGCCGCGCATCGCCTTCTACTCCGGCTCGTTCGACCCGATGACCAACGGTCATCTCGACGTGCTGATTCATGCCGCGGGGCTCTGCGACCGGATCGTGGTCGGCGTCGGCACGAACCCGAACAAGCAAAGCCTGTTCACCGTCGAGGAGCGGCTGCGATCTGATCCGCGAAGCGGCGGAGGCGCCGCTGGCGGCCGAGGGTTGCGCGCTCGATGTGATCTCGTTCACGGGTCTGGCGATCGAGGCGGCGCGGGCGGCCGGCGCGCGGATCATCGTGCGGGGCCTGCGCGATTCCACCGATTTCGACTACGAAATGCAGATGGCGGGCATGAACGCCGGCATGGCGCCGGAGTTGCGCACGGTGTTTTTGCCGGCGTCTTCGCCGGTCCGGCCGATCACCGCGACGCTGGTGCGCCAGATCGCGGCGATGGGCGGCGACGTCGCGGCTTTCGCGCCCGCCAATGTGGTGGCGGCGCTGAAGAAGAAATTCGCAAAATCCTGAGTCGCGATTGCAGACGCGCAGGGCAGGGTTGCGGCGCCTCGCCTTGCCTCGCGCGCCTGGCCCCTCTAAGGCAGTCGCGCTGACTTCCAGGGGACATTCTGATGGCCGAACCGCAGCGCGCCCCGGCGCCCATTCCGCAGTTTCCGCAGGGCCGTTTCCTGATCGTCGAGGCGCGCTTTTACGAAGACATCGGCGCTATGCTGCACACGGGCGCCGCGAAGGCGATCCGGGCGTCGGGCGCCTCGGTCGAGACGGTCGCCGTTCCCGGCGCGCTCGAAATCCCGACCGCGATCGCGATTTGCGTCGACGCCGCGGCCGCTGCCGGCCGGCCCTATGACGGGGTCGTCGCGCTCGGCTGCGTCATCCGGGGGGAGACCTTCCATTTCGAGATCGTGGCGGGCGAGTCGTCGCGCGCGCTGATCGACTTGTCGGTGTCGCGCAAGTTGCCGCTCGGCAACGGCATTCTCACCGTCGAGGACGTCGAGCAGGCCGAAGTGCGCGCCGATCCCAAGCGCGGCGACAAGGGCGGCGACGCGGCCCGCGCCGCGCTGCGGCTCGCCGAACTCAAACGGGGCGGATCCGCCAAATGAGCAAGGCCGAACGCCGCGCCGCCGCGCGTCTCGCCGCCGTCCAGGCGCTCTACCAGATGGAGGTCGCCGGCAAGGACGTCAGCGACGTGTTCCTGGAATTCGAGGGGCACTGGATCGGCAAGGAAGTCGAGGGCGACCAATACAACGAGGCCGAGGTCGAGTTCTTCCGCGCCATCGTCTCCGGCGTGCTCAAGGACCAGTTCGCCATCGACCAGACGATCGACGAGACGCTCGCCGAAGGCTGGCCGCTGAAGCGCATCGAAGCGCTGATGCGCGCGATCCTGCGCGCCGCTTATTACGAACTGAAATTCCGCACCGACGTGCCGGGCCGCGTCGCCATCTCGGAATACGTCGACGTCGCCGCGGCGTTCTTCGGCAAGGAAGAGAGCGGCATGATCAACGCCGTGCTCGACGCGCTGGCCAGAGCCGCGCGGCCGAAGGAGTTTACGGCTTAAGCGGGCAGATGGCGCTCCTGTAGGCGAGGTCGCCGACCCATATGCGCTAGGTTAAGCAGAGACTGGGGTCGGCATCGCGCTTTCCGTCATGGCCGTGCTCGTCACGGCCATCCACGCCGTCACGCAAAGCGTGAAGCCTTGACAGGTAAAGCGCGCGGCAAATGCAAAACCTTGAGCCAACCCGGGCAGCTGAACAGCGTGGATACGCGGGACAAGCCCGCGCATGACGGCCGACAGCGCCTCAAACGCCTTAACCTAGCGCCCATGGGTCGCCGACCTCGCTGGCTCCGCTTGCGAGATAGTTTCAGAGTCGGCGCCTCACACGTGCTCCACCGCCACCACGCCCGCCACCGCCTTCAGCGCGCCCGCCAGCGCGCCCGTCACCGGATAGCGGCCCGGCAGCTTCACCTCGACCTCGCCGTCCTTCGGTCCGAGCATCACGACCAGCGAGATCTCGCCCTCGCCGCGGCCGCGGAGTGCGCTCGGCGATCGAGGGCAGGGGCGCCTCGTCGCGCACGAAGATGCGCAGGCCCTTGTGGCGGCGTGGCGGCGGCCTCGGACAGCGACTCGACGTGCGTGATGCGGGCGCGCACGTCCTCGCCCTCGACGTTGGCCTGCAGCGTCAGCAGCACGTCCGAGCCCTTCTCCAGCAGGTCGCGATAGTGCGCGAGGCCCTCCTGGAAGATGATCGCCTCGTATTGCCCGGTCGGATCGGAGAGCTGGATGATGCCGAGCTTGGAGCCGGACTTGGTGCGCCGCTCGTAGCGGTCGAGCACGCGTGGCGGCGAGTTTCGCCGGTCGTCGCGCCGCTGCGCACCGCGCGCGCGAATTCCGCCCAGCGCTTCGCGTCGAGCCGCTTCAGCGCGCCGTCGTAGGCTTCGAGCGGATGGCCGGACAGGAAGAAGCCGACCGCGTCGAATTCGCGCGCGCAGCCGCTCGGCCGCGGTCCAGGGCTGCGCGCGGCATCTTGAGCGGCTGCGGCGTCGGCGTCGCCGAACAGCCCGCTCTGGCCCGCGCGCGCGCTCCTCGCGCCTGCGCTGCGCGAGCGCCGAGCATCGGCTCGACCGCGGCGAAGGCCGCGGCGCGGTCGGGCTCGAGGTCGTCGAACGCGCCGGCGTTGGCGAGGCATTCCAGCGCCTTCTTGTTGACGCGCCGCGGATCGATGCGGCGCGCGAAGTCGCCGAGCGACGCGAACGGCCGCTCGCCGCGCGCCTCGACGAGCGCGCGCGCCTGCGCCGTCGCCGACGCCCTTGATCGCGCTCAGCGCGTAGACGATCGCGGCGCGCCCGACGGCGTCGTAGCGCACGTCGAAATCGACGTCGGATTCGTTGACCGAGGGCGGCTCGCACCTTGATGCCGAGCCGCTGCGCCTCGGCGCGGAATTCGGCGAGCTTGTCGGTGTTGCGACTTGTCGAGCGTCATCGAGGCGGCGAGGAATTCGGCCGGATGGTTGGCCTTGAACCAGGCCGTCTAGTAGGCGATCAGCGCATAGGCCGCCGCGTGGCTCTTGTTGAAGCCGTAGTCGGCGAATTTGGCGAGCAGGTCGAAGATCTCGTCGGCCTTCGCCTGCGCGACGCCGCGCTCGACCGCGCCGTTGACGAAGCGCTCGCGCTGCGCGTCCATCTCGGCCTTGATCTTCTTGCCCATCGCGCGGCGCAGCATGTCGGCTTCGCCGAGCGAATAGCCGGACAGGACCTGCGCGATCTGCATCACCTGTTCCTGATAGATGATGACGCCGAAGGTCTCCTTCAGCACCGGCTCGACCTTGGGATGCATGTAGTCCGGCGTCTTCCTGGCCGAGCTTGCGCGCGCAATAGGTCGGGATGTTGGCCATCGGGCCGGGGCGGTAGAGCGCCACCAGCGCGATGATGTCCTCGAACCGGTCGGCGCGCATCTCGACCAGCGCCTTGCGCATGCCGGCGCTTTCCACCTGGAACACGCCGACCGTCTCGCCGCGCCCGAGCATCTCGTAGGTCTTCGCTTGTCGTCGAGCGGGATCGCGCCGAGGTCGATCTCGATGCCGCGCGCGCTTGATCAGGCTTCTGCGCGATGCGCAGCGTGGTCAGCGTCTTCAGGCCGAGGAAGTCGAATTTCACCAGGCCGGCCGGCTCGACCCATTTCATGTTGAACTGGGTCGCCGGCATGTCGGACTTCGGGTCGCTGTAGAGCGGCACCAGTTCGACCAGCGGCCGGTCGCCGATCACGATGCCGGCGGCATGGGTCGAGGCGTTGGAATAGAGCCCCTCGAGCCGCTCGGCGATCGCGAGCATCGTCTGCGACTTTCGGGTCGGCGCTCGGCGGCCTCCTGCAGTCGCGGCTCGTCGGCGATCGCCTGTTTCAGCGTGACGGGCTTGGCCGGGTTCTGCGGCACGAGCTTGGCGAGCTTGTCGACCTGGCCGAGCGGCATTTCGAGCACGCGCCCGACGTTGCGCAGCACGCCGCGCGCCAGGAACGAGCCGAAGGTGATGATCTGCGCGACGCGGTCGGCGCCGTAGCGCTCGCGCACATAGGCGATCACCTCGTCGCGCCGGTCCTGGCAGAAGTCGATGTCGAAATCCGGCATCGAGACGCGCTCGGGATTGAGGAAGCGCTCGAACAGCAGGCCGAAGCGCATCGGGTCGAGATCGGTGATCGTCAGCGCATAGGCGACGAGCGAGCCGGCGCCCGAGCCGCGCCCCGGCCCGACCGGAATGCCCTGCGCCTTCGCCCATTTGATGAAGTCGGCGACGATCAGGAAATAGCCGGGGAATTTCATGCGGACGATGACGTCGAGCTCGAAGGCGAGCCGCTGCGCGATAATCCTCCTCGGTGAAGCCGGGCGCGCGTGCCGTAGCGCTCCAGCAGCCGCTCGCAGCCCCTCGTGCGCCTGCCGCTGCAGCTCCTGCGTCCTCGTCGACCAGCTCGCCGCCGGCGATCGAGAAGCGCGGCAGGATCGGCTTGCGGGTCAGCGGCCGGTAGGCGCAGCGCAGCGCGATCTCGACGCTGTTGTCGGTCGCCTCCGGCAGATCGGCGAACAGCGCGCGCATCTCCGCGCGGGTCTTGAAGCGGTGCTCCGGCGAGAGCCGGCGGCGCTCCGGCGTCGCGAGCAGCGGCGCCCTCGGCGATGCAGAGCAGCGCGTCCTGCGCCTCGAAATCGGCTCGCGGTCGCAAAGTAGGGCTCGTTGGTGGCGACCAGCGGCAGGCCGTGGTCGTAGGCGAGCGTCGATCGAGCGCCGTCCTCGATCGCGCGTTCGCTGTCGAGCGCCGTGGCGCTGCAGCTCGACATAGAGGCCGATCGCCGAATCAGCGCCGACAGCCGCTGCAGCCGTTGCGAGCGCGATGTCGGCGAGGTTCGAGCGCGAGCGCCCGGTCGAGCGGGCCGGCGGGGCCGCCGGTCAGCGCGATCAGGCCTTCGCAGTCGCCGAGCGCCTCGAACGGCACGTGCGGCTCGTCGCCGTCCGGCGGGTTCAGCCAGACGTCGGAGGCGATGCCGCATCAGGTTGACGTAGCCGGCCTCGTCGCGCGCGATCAGCACGATCGGCGCGCGCCGGAACTGCTGTTGCCGAAACGCGCGACACGCGCGCCCTTGGGCGTGTCGCCGAAATCGACCGTGATCTGCGCGCCGATGATCGGCTGCAGCCCGGATTTGGCGAGCTTTTCGGAGAACTCGAGCGCGCCGAACAGATTGTTGGTGTCGGTGATGGCGAGCGCCGGCTGGCGTCGGCCTTGGCGAGCTTGGCGAGCGTCTCGATGCCGAGCGCGCCCTCGCGCAGCGAGAAGGCGCTGTGGACGTGGCAGATGGACGAAGCCGACGGATTTGATGAGAGCCGATTCCATGCCGGCCAGTGTCGCAACTCGGGCGTCCCGCGTCGAGGCGCGCGGGCGGCTTTTACACTTCGGCGTCGCCTCGCTCGCTCAGGCGCAGCCGGTCGCCTTCCAGGGTCAGCCAGCCCGACGCGACAGCGAAATCGATCGCGGCGGAAAAATCGGGATCGAAGCCGAATCGCCTGAGCAGGAAATCCGCACGGACGTCGGCGACCTTTGAGCGAGTGGCGCGCATGCAAGTGGCGGGCGCGGAATATGGCCAGCACCGAATGGGCGTAGTCGTCGTCGGCGGGTAGGATGGGCATCGACGTCTCCTTCGCCGCAGGTTGGGTCAGGCCGCGTGCGAGGAAACGAAGATCGGCGCTAATTCGAGCGAATCCACGGCGCTGACAATTGTCGTTCGCGGAAGTCGCGATTGGCTTTCCGCTCGGGCGTAGCGCACCGCGTCGCCGTAGCTGGCGAACAGGCCGCCACAACGGCCCTCGTTATCCCTGACGACCCAGTGGCCACCCGCGTCGCGGCCGATCAGCAGGTGCAGGGGGGATGATTCATCGACAGACATGCATAGCTCCGAAAGGCGCGGTCGCGGACTGCGATCGAGGCGCCGAAGGCGAGTGTACGGCGTGGGTGTTACCAAACCCGATGTGGCGCAGATCGCCCCCCTGCCTCCCTTCAGGCTGTTAACCTCGACAGCCACGCCGTGTTCCCGCAGATGCAACGAGACCACCGGCGCTTGGACTATATGGTTAAGGGTAAGTAACAGAGGGCTGCCGTCATGTAGAAGCGGTGCTGAGCTCGGTTATAAATCGCGCACCCGGGCTTGCGGTCTGAGGGCCGAAATCTCACTCACTGCTTCGCCTTGCGGCGCCAGAGCTTCGCCTGCGCCTCGTTCTTCTCCACGCCGTCGCCCGTCTCGTAGGCGTCGGCGAGTTTCAGCATCGCTTCGGCATAGCCTGCCTCCGCGGCCTTGCGGAACCAGGAGGCGGCTTCGGTGGGGTTGCGGGCGACACCTTCGCCCTTCGCGTAGCAAACGCCGAGATGGGTCATCGAAGACGCGTTGCCGGCCTCAGCGCCCTTGCGGAACCACAGCAGCGCCTCGCCGGCATTTTTCGCCACTCCGTTGCCTTCGAGCAGAGCCTTGCCGACGCCGGTCATGGCGGCGGGGTCGCCCGCCTGCGCCGACTTCAGGAACCACAGGTAGGCCTGCTTGTCGTCCTGCGTCACGCCAAGCCCCTTGTAGTAGAGCAGGCCGATGCGGAACATCGCGGTCGAATTGCCGCCGTCCGCGGCCTTCTTGTACCAGGCGAGCGCGGCGGCGAGGTCGCGCTTGGCGCCCTTGCCGGTCTCGGCGAGTTGCCCGACGCCATCCATCGCCGCGAAGCTGCCGGCCGCAGCGCCTTTCCGGTACCATTGCTCGGCCTGATCGTAGTCGCCGGACTTCAGCAGCGCCCGGCCGTACTCGAACATCAG
This sequence comes from uncultured Pseudomonadota bacterium, assembly GCA_963771455.1. GTDB lineage: Bacteria > Pseudomonadota > Alphaproteobacteria > Rhizobiales > Beijerinckiaceae > Roseiarcus. Next base: position 240,235 of record CAVYTP010000005.1, on the reverse strand, counting down.
CCGCCCGCTTTTCGGGTTCGCGACAGTCGCTTCGCGGCAGGCCGCCGTCGCCTTGTCGGGATCGACGTCGGCGAAATCGACGCCCCGCACACCCGGCGGCAACTGGCTGTCGCGCGGGCTGCCGGCGAGCGCATCGCACGCCGAAACGACGTCCACGGGCGAGGGGGAAGGTTGCGGCGTCGAAGGCGGGCCCGGCGTGCGGCCCGAGGAGCTGCCGTCGGCGGGCGTTTCAACCTTGGCGACAACCGGCGCCACGCCTCCGGGCGCGACGCCGGAGAAATAAAACCCGCCCTCGATCGGCGATGACGACACCCACGGCTGCTGCGCCCCGTTCGTCGCCCGCTTCACGGCAAGCCCGACCGCGTTGAACGTCTCGAACAGTCCCACACCCGGCTTCTGGATCGCCTCGGCGAGCGCGAGCGTGTAGGGGCTGTCGCCCTGCTCGCCGTCGAGCGCGACATTGCCGGGCTGCGTCGCATAGGAGATCAGCGTGCCCTCCGGCGCGCGCATCTGGGCCAGGCCACCGCCTGTGGCGCGGATGGACCGACCACCGAACGGGTCGTTGCGGCAGGCGTCGAGCAGGATGATGTTGAGCTTCGCGCCGGCGTCCTCGAGTTGCTTCAGGATGACAGTCGCCTGCACCATCTGCAGATAGACGTCGGCCGGCTTGGCGGGCTTGGCGTCGATCGGCACCAGAAAATTCTCGCCGTCGGCCTGCACGCCATGGCCCGCATAGTAGACGACGACCACGTCGGCGCCCTGCGCCTTGTCAGAGAACTGGCGCAGCACGTCGTCGAAATGCGCCTTGTCGAGATCGAGCTCGGCGCCGCCGCCGACGATTTCGAAATGAAGCTTGGCGAGGGTGGAAGCGATCAGTTTGGCGTCGTTGGCGGGATTGTCGAGTTTCGGCACGTTGACGTACTGGGATTGTCCGATCACCAGCGCGACCCGCCGCTCTGCGAACGCGGCGCTCGAGGCGATGAGGCTGACGAGTACGAGCGCGGCGCGGATCGCCGTCGCGCCCCAACGCGCCGCAGATGGAAGCCCGACCATCGCCTTCGCGTCTCCGTTTTTGCGCCCGCTGGGGATTATAGCCGGACCGGCGGCGCCCTGATACTGCCGGAGCTTACGGGACGCGCGGGCGCGGCAAAAACCCGGACCGTAACTCATGACCGAACCCCCGGAGTGGTCATGTCGCCCCATCGTGCTTCGCTTCCTTTTTCGCTCGTAGCCGCGGCCATGATCGGCCTGCTCGGCCTAGCGCCGGCGCGCGCCGCCGTCATTGCGCCGCCGGAACTGCTGACGAAAAATCGGCCGCAGGTCTTCGCCGCCGACTCGGCTCCATTTCTGCTAACCGCGGCGCCCGGCGCGGCGGCCGGCGGAACTGGGGCCAGTTCCGGCGCGGGCGCCAGTTCGGGCGCCGGCGCCAGTTCAGGGTCGGGCGCAAGTTCCGGCGCAGCAAGCGGCTCGGGCGCGAGCGCAGGTTCGGCCGCCGGTGCAGGAACGGGAGCCGCGGCCGCCGCGGGCGGGGCGACCGGAACCGGCTCAGGCGGCGCCGGCGACGGCCGCGGCTTTGCGCCGCTGGGCGAGGGGATGTTCACAGGTTCGCTCGTCGGAATGCTGAGCATAAGCCAAGGCGCCGATGCTGCCATCGCCAGTTGCGGCCGCAATCAGGCGAATTTCTGTATCGCCAACGCCCTCGATCGCTACGCGCTCCAGCTCGAATATCTGACCCGGGAGATGCCGCCGCGGCTTCAGGCGTTGCCCGCCATCGTGCGCGAGGCCGCGAAGAACGTGCGGGCGGCGCAAACGAGGTCCGAAGTTGCGCGCGCGTTGCAAACTGCCGCCATCCAGGTCAACAAGACGATTGCCCTATTGAGAGGCGAAGATCCAAACGCGGCCGCTCTGGGCGCCAGGGTCGAACGCGCGATTGATGGGACCTTTGGGGTCGCGCAAGCCAAGCTGCTGCGGTCCGCTGAACTGTGATCCGTTTGCGACGCAGGGTTGCGCCGCCGACGCGCGGGTTTTACCAACAGGGGTCGGCGCCATGATGAGAAGCGCCCAGGAGGTCTTACGATGACGCGCGCGGCGCGGGACAGGCGGAGCGGATCATGACGCTGCGGCTTTCGATCGAAAATATGGATCGTCTGCCGGACGGCGGCCCGGTGCGGGTAGAGGTGCGTTCACGTGGGCTCGACATTGGCCGTGATGCGCATCTCGATTGGACCCTGCCCGATCCTTCGCGCTACGTATCGTCCAAACACTGCGAGGTCCGTTTTCGAGATGGCGGCTATTGGCTGCACGACGTCTCGACCAACGGCACCTTCGTCAACGATTCTCAGTTTCGGCTGTCTGAGCCTTATTTGCTGAGGGACGGCGATCGCCTGACAATCGGCCAATATGTCATTGCCGTCGAGGTTCAGGGTGGGCCGCCGGCGACGGCGCGGCCGTCTGTCGCGCCCGTTGCCGCCGGGTCCGACCCGTGGGGTGAAGTCGGCGCCGCCGCTGAGCCGGAAGACCGAAGGTCTTTCAAGAACGCGCAGGCCCAGCCCCGAAGCCCGGACTTCCTCGACTTCGCCGCCTCGGTTCGCCCGGAAGACCCGATGGCGCAAGCCTTCGCCCCGCCGCGCGCCGATCCGGAGGCATGGATGGCGGCGCCTGCGCCGGTCAATTTTGCGCCCGTGGTCGAGCCGGTTGCGGCGCCAACCCCGCGCCGGCCCGTCGAACGGGCGCCTGCGCCGCCGCCCCCAGCCGATTGGACGGAACCCACGCCTGCGCCGGCCACGGCGCCGCCCGCAGCCGCCGCCTGGGACAGTCCCCCTGCGCCCCCCACGCCGCCGCCTCCCGCAGCGCCTGCGCCCGCCCCCGCGCCGCTCACGCCCGAACCGCCGGCGCCTGCTCCGGCCGCAGCGCCGCAAGGCGGCGACCCCGCCGATCTGCTGCGCCGCCTCGCCGCCGCGGCCGGAATCCCGGAGCGGGCGCTCGCCGGCCGCGACCCTCAGGTCGTCATCGACGAGATCGGCGCCGCGCTTCGGCTCAGCGTCGAGAATCTTGCGCAGATGCTCTCAGCGCGGGCCGAGAGCAAAAGCCTGATGCGGTCCTCCAGCCGCACGATGATCAGCGCGCGCGAGAACAATGCGCTCAAATTCTCGGCCTCGCCGGAAGATGCGCTCGCCATCATGTTCGGGCCACCCTCGGCCTCGTATCTGAACGCCCGCGCAACGATCACGCAGAGCTTCGCCGACATCAAGAACCATCAGGTGCTGACGGGGCTCGCGACCCAGGCCGCGATTGAAGAGCTGTTCGAGGAATTCGCGCCGACAAGCCTCGAAAAGTCGGTCGAGCCCGATCGCGGCATCGGCGCGTTGGTGGGATCCCGTAAGGCGAAGCTGTGGGATGTGTTCGCCGAACGCTGGCGGCTGCGCACCAAACGATCGGACGGTCGTCTCAACGAAGCATTCGCCACCTTGTTCGCTGAAGCTTATGATCGCATGCTGAACCGAAACCGTTGAGGCGACGCCGCTCTGGAAGGGCTTGAATGTCTTGGAATGCGAAGGTCCATTGGACCGAGGGTCTGTTTCTGCGGCCGCACCATTTCCAGCAGGCGGACCGCTATCTGGAGACGGCGCTCGAAGGCCGCACGCGCCATATCTCGCCCTATCCATGGGGCTTCAGCGTCGTCGAGATCGATCGCGATCTGGCCGCCCAGGGCAAGTTCGGATTGCGCCGCGCCGCCGGGGTATTTCCGGATGGCGGCATTTTCGACTTTCCTGCCGAGAGCCCAGGCCCCGCGCCCGTTGAGGCGCCCGAGAATGCGGCCGGCCTGCTGGTCTGGCTGGTCGGCGCCGGAGCGCGCCGACAATGTGCGCGAGGTCAGCCCCGAGCGCGGCGACAACGCAGCGCGGTTTGTCGTCGGCGCCGAGACGATCATCGATTCGACCTCGCATCTGCGCATCGAGGAAGAGATCGAAGTCGCCTATCCCCGGCTCGCCTATGAGATACGCAAGACGCCGCGGCCGGGCTTCGTCAGCTTGCCGGTCGCGCGCATCGTCGAGGTGCACGACCGCACGCATCGTGTTTGACGAGAAGTTCGCGCCGCCGGTGCTGCTCGACCGCCGCGCATCCGACGGTCGAGGGCTGGATCGATCGCGTCATCGGCTGGATCGGCGCAAAACTCGACGAACTAGTCGCGCTATGCGGCTGATGTCACCGCGGGCGGCGGGCTGCAGAGCGCCGACTATCTGATGCTGCAGATGCTCAATCGCGAGGCGCCGGTGCTTCAACCATTTCCGCGTCTTCCCGCTACGTGCATCCCGAGCGGCTCTACGAGGAGCTGCTGAGGGTCGCCGGCGAACTCGCGACCTTCGCGACCTCGGAACGGCGCGCGCGCGAATACGCCGCTCTACGATCACAACGATCTCGAGACGACGTTTGCGCCCCTGTTGCGCGACATCCAGGAATTCCTCAGCGCACGGCTCGATCGTCGCGCGATCCGCCTCGAGCTCATCGAACGCGGCCAGAACGCCTATATTTCGACGATCCGCGACCGTTCGTTGTTCCGCAATGCGACACTGGTGCTCGAAGTCTCGGCGCGCCGGCCGCTGAGCGAAATCCAGCAGAACCTGCCGGCGTTCCTGAAGGTCGGACCGAACACGAAGATGAACGAGATCGTGCAGGCGCATCTGCCGGGCGTGCCGCTCGTCCATCTGCCAACGCCGCCGCCACAAATCCGCGCGCTGACCGATCACGTCTATTTCTATCTCGACCGCACGTCGCCTCTGTGGCCGGAGTTCTCCATCGCGACGGCGCTCGGCATGCATTTCGCGGGCGACTGGCCCGATCTGCAACTCGAACTCTGGGCCATCCGGGAAGATAGGCGATGAGCGGGACCGATGATCCGTTCGGTCGCAGCGACCGGACCGTGATCCGCCCCAATCCGGGCGGACGACGGGGGCCGGTCAGCGAGCCGAATGCGGCGCCCCCTGCGCCAGGCGGCGCGCCGCCGGCGTCGAACCCGCGCGGCGATGTCTCCTATCCCTCCGGCCCGGCTGCGCCGCGCCCGAGCAGCTCTGACGCCGACATGTGGTTGAACCAGGCGCCGAAGCAGCCCGGCGTCTCGCCGTATCTGCAGGCGAGCGCAGCGACGACGCCGATGACGCCGGCGCCAGTGCTGCCGCATGTTTCGGTCGATCTCGGCGCGGTGGCGAGCGATCCGCTGCTACGCTCCGCCGCATCGCTGCTGCTGCTGCTCGGACGCCTGCGCGCCAGTCTGTCGCGCGCGAGGGCGGGGCAGTTGATGGATCAGGTCGCGCAAGCGATCCAGCAATTCGAGACCGACGCCCGCGCTGGCGGCGCGCCCGCCGATCAGACGTTGGCCGGCAAATACGCGCTGGCCGCCACCGCCGATGACATCGTGCAGAACTTGCCCGGCGAGGCCGGCACGTGGACGCAATACAGCATGCTGGTGCGGTTCTTCTCCGAGCGCACCGGCGGCGTCAAATTCTTTCAGGAACTCGAGCGCGCCAAGCAGAACCCGACAGTCAATCTCGGCCTGCTCGAACTGATGCACGCCTGTCTCTGCCTCGGCTTCGAGGGCGTCTATCGCGCCGGCGGCGGCGCGGGCGCGTTGCAGGGCATCCGGCGCGATCTCTACGAGACGATCCGCCGCGCCGCGCCGCTGACCGCAACAGATCTCTCGCCGCACTGGAAAGGGCAGTCGATCGCGCTTTCAGGCAGCCGCTTTCAGCTGCCGGTTTGGTCGGTGGCGGCGCTGGCGGCGGTGATCCTGGTTGGCGTACTATCTCGTCGCTGCGTACGCTGTTGATTGGTCAGGCCGAGGCGCTTGCGCTCAAGATGGCGGCGGTCCATCCGGTCGAACCGCTGACGATTGCGCGCGAGACCGCTGTCAAACCGCCGCCGCCGCCGCCGGCAAATGCGCGCTCGCAGACCCAGCTGGAGCGCATCCGCGCCGCGCTGGCCGCCGAAATCCTCGCCGGCAAAGTCAGCGCCGAACAGAACGACACGACGATCTTCGTGCGCATCGGCAGTCTGGTGCTGTTTCCGTCCGGCGGCGCAACCGTCAACGACAGCTTCGCGCCGATCGCCAAGAAGATCGCCGCCGCGCTCGACAAGGAGCCGGGCGATATCCACATCGTCGGCCATACCGACAACGATCCGGTCAAGACGCTCGCCTTCCCTTCGAACTTCGAGCTCTCGGTGGCGCGCGCCAAATCGGTTGCGGTCTTGATGCGCAAGGATCTTGCCCAGCCCGAGCGGGTCTCCGTCAGCGGGAAGGGGGCCGATCAGCCGATCGCGCCCAACGACGTAGAAGCCAACAAGTCGAAAAACCGGCGGGTCGAAATCTCGATCCCGCGCACGGACTGACCGTAAAGCCGTACACGAAGGCCGCCCCTGATAGGGCGTGTGAGGACGCGTAATGAATGCCATGGGTTGGATTGGGATTGCCCTGAGCCTGTTGGCGGCCGTGGTGCTCGCGGCGCTGATCTGGATCGTGGGTCCCCTGATCGTCATCGCGGACTATCAGCCGCTCGATGGCGTACTGACTCGCGTCCTGATCATACTCGTCATCTTCCTGATTGTCGGCGGAGGAATCGCCTGGCGGATCATCTCGCGCCGCCGCGCCGCCGCCGCGCTTGAAAAGGCTTTGACAGAAACTGACGGTCGACGATTCCGACGCGGGCGTGCTGAAGGATCGCATGCAGGAGGCGCTCGCCACGCTGAAGCGGACGACCGGCGGCTCTGCTGGCTCGCTCTATGATCTGCCGTGGTATCTGATCATCGGCCCGCCAGGCGCCGGCAAGACGACGGCGCTGGTCAATTCGGGGCTGCGTTTTCCGCTCGCTGGCGAAGCCTATGCGAAGGCGGTGCCCGGCATGGGCGGCACGCGTTATTGCGATTGGTGGTTCACCGATCAGGCGGTGCTGATCGACACCGCCGGCCGCTACACGACGCAGGATTCCGACGCCAAGGCCGACCGCGCAAGCTGGCTGTCTTTCCTCGACCTGTTGCGGACCAACCGGCCACGCCAGCCGATCAACGGCGTCATCATCGCAATCAGCATTGCCGACATCGCGACGCTCTCGCCGGCAGAAGTCGCAGCGCATGCTGACGCTATCCGTAAACGGCTGCACGAACTGCATGAAGAACTGAAGGTCAATTTCCCGGTCTACGCCATGTTCACCAAGATGGACCTGGTCTCCGGCTTCACGCCCTATTTCGCCGATCTCGACGAGGAACGGCGCCGGCAGGTCTGGGGCGCAACCTTTGAGACAGCCGACCGCCGCTCCAACAAGGTCGGCGAAGTTCCGGCGGAACTCGATCTGCTGATCGACAGCATTTCGCGCCGCATGCCCGACAGGTTGCAATACGAGCCGGACCTGCGGGCGAGGGCGCAGTTGTTCGGGTTGCCGGCGCAGATGGCGGCGCTGAAAAAGTCGGTCGTCGATTTCCTCAACCGGATATTTGAACCGTCGCGTTTCCAGTCGAGCGCGACACTGCGCGGATTTTATTTCACGTCGGGCACGCAGGAGGGGGCGCCGTTCGACGCCGTCGTCGGCGCTCTACAGCGCAGCTATGGCGTCGACAGCATGGGCACAGCGGCGTTCTCGGGGCCGGGCCGCAGCTTCTTCCTGCACGATCTGCTGACCAAGGTGATCTTTCTCGAGGCCGGCTGGGTTTCGACCAACATCGCCGCCGTTCGTCGCTCGTTCGTCGCTCGCACGGCGGTCTTCGCGCTGATCACGCTGGCGACGGCGGGCGTGCTGGCGCTGTGGGCGCTGAGCTATTCGCGCAATTCGGCGCTGATCGCGTCCAGCCAGGCCGGGATCGACGCTTATGCGGCGTCTGCCGCGCCGCTGATCAAACAATCCAACATCACGGATCCCGACGTGCGTCCGGTCTACGAACTCGTCGACCAGCTTCCGAATCTGCCCGCCGGCTACGCCCATCGTCACGAGGTCTCGCCGCTTTCGGCGACCTTCGGTCTCGACCAGCGCCCGCGTGTGCTCGATGCGTCCGAAGCGATCTATCATACCGCGCTTGAGCGCATGATGCGGCCCCGCCTCGTGCTGTCGCTGGAACAGCAGATCCAGAAGAACATCGAGGATTCGACTTACGTCTACGAGGCGCTGAAAGTCTATCTGATGCTCGGCAAACGAGCCCCCAAGGTCGACAAGAACCTGATCCTCAACTGGTTTACGCGCGACTGGGAAACCCGTCTGTTTCCGGGCGCGCCCTATGCAGAGGGACGCGCGCGTCTCAGGGAGCATCTCGAGGCGATGCTCGATCTCGACGACGGGACCGGCGATACGGTGTCGCTCAACGGTCCGCTGGTCGAACAGGCGCAGGCGACGCTGTCGCGCATGAGGGTGTCCGAGCGCGCCTACACTCTGCTCAAGGCGGAGGCCTACAACGAGCCGCTCGAGGACTGGGTCGCCTCGCAGCGCGGCGGCCCTGACATGGCGCTGGTGTTTGAAGCCGCCAACGGCGCCAGTCTCGACACCGTTAGGGTGCCGGGCTTCCTCACCTACGATGGTTTCTACATCGGCCTCATCAACCACATGACGACCATCGCCGAACTCGATGGCGCGCGAGAACTGGGTGCTCGGCGCAGCCGGCGAGCAGAACGCCGTCAAACAGCAATATCAAAGCCTGTTGCCAGACCTGATCACACTGTACAGCCGCGATTTCCTGGCGAGCTGGAACGCAGCGCTCGGCAACCTGCAATTGCGGCCGCTGTTCGCCGACAAGCCCAAATATCTAGCGCTGGCCGCGGCTTCCGCGCCGACTTCGCCGATCCGGTTGATCTTTAAATCGGTGCGCGACCAGACCGCGCTGACACGAGAACACAAGACCGTCAACGTCAAAGGCGAGGCGGAGAGCGATCTGAAGAAAGCGGCGCTGCAGAAGCTCACCGGGCCGAGCGGCACGGCGCTCGAACTGGCGATAAAATCGCAGCAGCGCGCCGGAGATCCGCCGCCCGAAACGCCGGGCGCGGGAATCGAGGCTTACTTCAAGCCGTTCCAGATTCTGGTTGATGGCGAAGCAGGTTCGCGTCCCATCGACGCTCTGCTAGCCAATCTCAACGAGCTCTATCGGCAGTTGACCCTTGCCGCGACCAATCCCGGCCAGTCAAAGCAGGCGCTCGATCAGGCGCAGGTGCAGATCGCCAGCCTGCGCTCCAACATCACGCGCCTGCCGCAGCCGCTCGCCGGCATGGTCCAGAAGGCGGCCAACGACGCCGCTGGCGACACCAACCAGAGCTCGATCCAGCAGCTCTCGCAGCAGATGGCGTCCGACGTGACTTCGTCCTGCATGCAGATCACCGGAAACCGCTACCCGTTCTCGCCGAAGAGCGATCGTGATACGCCGCTTGCCGATTTTGCGCGGCTGTTCGCGCCGAACGGAATCATCGATCGCTTCTTCTCCGCAAATCTCGCCCCGCTCGCCAACCTCTCCGGCAAGACGTGGAGCTGGCGTCCGAACGCCGACGCGACGCGCAAGCTTTCCGATACGACGCTGCGCGAGTTCCAGGCCGCAGCCGACATTCGCGACACGTTCTTCCCGACCGGCGGCGGCATGCCGAACGTCAGCCTGCAGGCGAAGCTGCTGACGCTCAACTCGAACGCGACGTCGGCGAAGCTGTCGATCAATGGAACCGATCTCGAAATCCAGCATGATGACCCGAAGCCTGGCGTGGTGAATTGGCCCGGCGCCGGCGCGGCGGATGCGATGATCACCCTGGCGCCCGATGTCCCGGACCAGAAGTCGACTCTGGAGCGCACCGGCGCCTGGGCTTTGTTTCGACTGGTTGACGCGGGGGTCGTCACGCCTCGCGGCAATTCGGTCAATGTCGGCTTCGTGATCGGCGGGCGCGACGTGTCGTTCCAGTTCGGCGCCGCGACGCTCAACAATCCGCTGACCCTGCAGGCCCTCCGCACCTTCAAATGTCCGAACGGATTGTGAGGCGAGATGGGGCTCGGATTGTTCGGGAAACTGCCAGCGAAACGCGACTTCATCGCGTTCAACGTCTCGCGCCGGTTTCTCGACGGTTTTGAGCCCTGGCTGCAGAACGGCCTTGCCGCCTCGAAGCTCGCGCTCGGCGCTGGGTGGGGCGAGGCTTACAATCACGCCCCGCTGTGGCGCTTCTGGCTCGGCGCCGACATCTGCGGTGAGCCAGTCATTGGCGCCTGGACGCCCTCGGTCGACGGCGTCGGCCGGGCGTTTCCGCTGATTCTGATGGCGACCGGTGACGAGGGCGCGCTGGCGCCGCCGGAACTCGAACCGCAGGCCGATTGGTTCGAAGCCGCGGAAACGAAACTGCTCGAAGCGCTCGAGCCGGGCGTCGATTTCGAGGCCTACACGCGGTCGCTCGCCAGTCTGCCTCCGCCGAAGGGCCAGGAGGACGCGACCGAGATTGGCGGGCTGACGCCGCTCGACGAAGGCGGCGCGCTGGCTCGCGACATGGGCGATCAGGTCTCGCTCGCGTTTCGCGCCGCGCGGCGTTTCGATCATCGCCACGCCTTTGCCGGCGACAGCTATTGGTGGACAATCGGCGGCGAGGGTTTCCCGCCGCTGGCGCTTGCATTGCGTGGTCTGCCGTCTTCGGCTCGGTTCGCTGATTTCCTTACCGGCGTGTTCGCCCCGCAGGCGGGGGCGCCGGAATGAGCGGCGCGCTTCGGTTCCGCTCCGCCGCGCTGACCAACGTCGGGCTCAAGCGCACGCTCAACGAGGATGCCGTGCTCGACCGTCCGGAAATTGGCCTCTGGGTGGTCGCCGATGGCATGGGCGGCCACGGCGGCGGCGATGTCGCGAGCCGGGCGATCGTCGATGCGCTCGCCAAGCTGGCGGCGCCCAACTCGGCTTCAACTTTTCTTGACCAGTTCGAGGCGAGCGTCTCGACGACCCATCGGGGCCTGCGCGATTTTGCGCGCCGCGAAGGCAAGGGCATCGTTGGCGCGACGCTCGCCGCGCTGCTGATCTACGACCACCATTTTGCGTGCGTATGGTGCGGCGACAGCCGGGTCTATCTGCTGCGCGACGGGAAACTCTCGCAGGTCAGCCATGACCATTCCGAGGTGCAGGAACTTGTTGATCGCGGCGCGCTCGACAAGGCCGACGCGAAGTCGTGGCCGAGAGCCAATGTCGTGACTCGGGCGATCGGGGCCAGCGAAGCGCTGGAGCTTGAAATCGTCGACAGCCGCGCCAACGCTGGAGATCGCTATCTGCTCTGCAGCGACGGCTTGAGCGCCCATGTTGAAGATGCGGAGATAGCGGTGGCGATCCAGGGCGCCGACCCCCGCGCGACCTGCGACAAACTGATTGCGCTGACCCTGCAGCGCGGCGCCCGCGACAATGTTTCGGTGATCGCCGTGTTCTGCGAGGCCGGCTGAAGGGTCACTTCGCCGCCAGCTCCAGTGTCGCATCCACGGCGGCCTTGTAGGCCGGAAAGGCTGCCTTCTCCGCCTCGGTCGGATGGCCGCCGCCCGATCCCGACGGCGCGGCCGCTCCGCCCGTTGGCGGCGTCGGCGGTATCGGAGCCGACGGCGCGCTGGCGAGCGACGCGGCGCTGGCCTGCATTTCCGGGCTGAGGTGCGGCAGCGGATCGGTCACAGTTCCATTCAAGTAAAACTCGAAATGCAGGTGCGGGCCGGTCGACAGCCCGGTGTTGCCGGACAAGGCGATGATGTCGCCCTGTTTCACTTCGACGCCCGGATGGATGGTCGCGGGGATTTCGCTCAGGTGCGAATACGACGTCTCGAAGCCCTGATGCTGGATGCGGATGTGATTGCCGAAGCCCGAGACTTCGGAGGCGATCTCGATCTTGCCATCGGCCGCGGCGCGCACCTGCGAACCGACCGGCGCGCCGAAATCGATGCCGCCGTGCAGGCGCAGGATATGCAGGATCGGGTGAAAGCGCATCCCAAACAGCGAAGTGATCGGCGCGCCCTTGATCGGCGCCAGCACGCCGCCCGCCACCGTCACCGCGCCGCTGTTGCCTCCGATCCATTTCAGCGTGGCGCCGCCGCCTTTTCCTTCGCCGCCGCCTTTCGGATCGAAGCACAGATAGGCGCCGTCAGCGCCCTCATAGGCGTAGCATTCGTAAGTTCCCGCTGGACCCTGCAAGCCGACGTAGATCACGTGCGCCCGCGATTTGCCCTTGGCGCGGACGTCGCGCGTATAGAGAAGGCGCATGGTCTCGTCGGCCGAAAGCGATCCCTTCAGGTCGACGAGCTCTGAGAGAAGCTCGACCCCCTCGCGGATCACATTCTCCGGGACGCCATTGCGCAAGCCAGCGGAATAGAGCCCATCGGCGAGCGTGTATTGCGCCGGCGTCTGGGCGACCGGGACATCCTCCAGCAACCCCTCGGGCGCACGCGGCCGCGCGGCTTCGCCGTAAGCTCCGGTCTCGAACAGGCCGATCGCGCCGACGTATTCGTGGCCCTCCCAGATCGCCAGCTGATCGACCCGATAATCGCCGGTCGCGTCGAGCGAACCATAGGCGAGAGCGGCGCCGCCGGCGGGCAGGCTCTGCACGTTGAAACTCGCCTTGAACGCCGCCTCGGCGGCGCGCGCGCTCTCCGCGGAATAGCCGGCGGACGTCAGCAGGTCCTCGATCTTGACGGCAACGACGGTCTTGAGGATCAATTCCTGGCGCGACGGACGGCTGGCGAATGTGATGTCGACCTGATTGCTGTTTTCGGGCGTGAGAAACTGCGCCGCGGCATTGGCGGGCGTGTCGGCGCCGCCGTCGTCGTCGGAATCCTCGGTGGCGGCGGCGGCAGCGCCCTGAGTTGCGACCGCCGCATTATAGGCGAGCTGCGCCGCCGCTGATGCCGCCTCGCCGCCGGAACTGGTATATTTGCCCATGTAGCCGCCGCCGGGCGAGATCAGCGGCGAGGCGAGGAAATAGCCGGCCGTCTCGCTCTTCGGCGCGGAGGCCGCAAGATTCACCGGCAGCGTGACGCGCAGTTCGTGCGGAGGCGACACCGCCGTGCGGCGCACCAGCACCGGGTCGCCCGGCAGGTCTATGATGGTCGAGACGTGATGGGCGGCTGGCTCGGCGCCCTTCTCCGCAGCGGCCGGCGTTTCCGGCGCCGCTGGCGTTTCGATCGCCGCCGTTTTCGGCGCCTGCTCCGGCCAAAGTTTCCACGCGATGAGCCCAGCGCTGGCCGCAAACACGATCAGCGCGAATGTCAGCAGCAGGGACGCCCGGGGTTTCGTCATGGAGCTCGCGGCAACAAACAAAGGCCTCCCGCATTTGCCTGGACTGCGACTGCGTTGGCGAAACCTTGACACGCGCCGGCCGCGCCGCCAAGTCGGGCAAGGTGGCCGAGGAGGCCTATCGCAGATGGGTTTCTACAGAGCATTCGTCGTAATCGCTGCGTGGTTGTGCTTTGCCTTTCCCGCCCTCGCGGAAAGCCGGGTGGCGCTCGTCATTGGCAACGGCGGCTATCGCGCGATCGGCGGCTTGGAGAACCCGCCCAACGATGCGCACGATGTCGGCGCCGCGCTGAAAGCCCTCGGTTTCGACGTCGAGATCGTTGTCGACGCCGACCTCGCGGCCATGGGTTCGGCGGTCGAGGCTTTCTCTAAAAAGGCCGAAAAGGCGGACGTGTCGCTGTTCTACTACGGTGGGCACGGGTTGCAGGTCTCGCAGCACAATTTCCTCGTGCCCGTCGATGCGGAATTCCATTCGCCCGACGATATCACCGCGCGCACGTTTCCGTTCGACGACGTGATGCAGGCGCTCGCCAAAGGGTCCGGGCTGCGGCTTGTCTTTCTGGACGCCTGTCGCAACAATCCGATCAAAACCTTTAGCCTGCCAAACGAAGGGCAGGGGCTCGCGGAGGTGGGCGAATCCGCCGGCTTCTTCATCGCCTATGGGACGAAACCGAATTTCGTCGCCTTCGATGGCGCGGGGCGGAACAGTCCATTTGCGCAGGCGCTGCTGGGTCATATCGCGACGCCCGGCGTCGATGTGTCCAGTCTGATGATAGCGGTCCGGCGCGACGTCGTCGCCGCGACCGGCGGCGAACAGGTGCCGTGGGATAGCTCCTCGCTGACCCGCTCGTTCTATTTCGCCGGCGGCGGGGGCGCGGTCGCGTCTACGCCGGAAGCGCTGCTCTGGCAGGCGGCGGCCAAAGAGCGCGACAAGAATCTGCTGACCATCTATCTCGACCGCTATCCCAAGGGACCGCATGCCGAGGACGCGCGGGGCCTGTTGGTGCAGGCTCATGTTTCCGTTGCGCCGATCCGCCCTGCCGCGGAAGCCGAAAGCGAACTCTGGCGCATCGCCTTGAGCTCGCGACAACGCCCCCTGGTTGAACTCTATCTGGCGCGCTACCCGGAGGGACGCCACGCGGAAGATGCGCGCGCGCTGCTCGAGAGCGTGAAGTCCGCCGAACAGGCGGGCAACAATTCCGGCATCGTCTGCGAACGTCTCGCCGCGGTTCCCGCCGACGCGACGGCGACCGCGGCCGGCGTCGATTTCGCGACGCTCGCCGCGCACGCATCCGACGCGGTCGAGGCATGCAAGGCGGCGGTAAGCCGCCATCCGGAAATCGTCCATTATCAGGCTTTGCTGGCGCGCGCGCTCTATGCCTCCGGCGAATTCGATGAGGCGATCGCGACTTACCGGAAGGCGGCGGACGGCGGCGATGCGCGCGCCATGGTGAGCCTTGGCCTGTTGATGGAGGCCGGCGACCATCAGCCGAAGGACGTGAAAGGCGCCTACGCGCTCTACGAAAAGGCGGCCGATCGCGGCAACGCCGACGCCGCGATCAACCTCGGCTTCGCGCTCGCCAAGGGCCAGTTCGTCGACAAGGACGTCAAGCGCGCCTACGAACTTTTCAAACGGGCGTCCGACGCCGGAAACGCGCGCGCCACCTACGACCTCGCGGCGCTGGTGGAGGGCGGTTTTGGCGGCCGTCCGGGAGATGCGCTGGCGCTGTTCCGACAGGCGGCGAGCCAGGGCGAACCGGCCGCGCGACGCGCTGCGGCAGTGTTGCTGGACGAAGGCCGAAACGCGCCGAGGGATCCGACGGCAGCAGCGAAGGAACTGCTCGCCTGCGTCGGCGCCGATTCCGGGGAGTGCCTCAGCGAACTGACGGCCAAGTCGCAGAGCTGGAGTCCCGACACCGTCAAAGCGATGCAGACGGTTTTGAAATCCGCCAACTACTATGCAGGTCCCGTAAATGGACGTGCGGGACCCGAACTTGCGCCGGCGCTCAAGCAATGGCGATTGCTGGGGCCGCCGGCGTAGGCGTTCAGTCGATCAGATGGGTTTCGACTCGCCGGTTCTCGGGGCTGAACGGGTCGGCGACGCGCGGTTTGGTCTTGCCGAAACCGTGCGCGGCGAGCGTGGCGGGATCGATGCCCAGCGAAGCGAGATATTCGACGACCGCCTTGGCGCGCCGCTCGGACAGACCGAAATTGTAGTCCTCGGCGCCGGTCGCGTCGGTGTGGCCGTCGACCTCGAACTTCGTGCCCTTCAGGCGCGGATCGAGCAGCGCCTTGGCGAACTGGTTGAGGTTGTCCTTTGCCGCCGGCGTCAGCTTCTCCGAATCGAATTCGAAGGTGACGAGCAGATCGAACACTGCCGGCTGGGGCGGCTTGCCACAGCTAGAATCCGCGCCGATGACGCAGATGCTACGGGCTGCGCCAAGTTTCTTGGCCGCCTTCGCCTTGGAGAAGACGTCTATGACCTTATCGGAAGTGTAGGCGGGATCGGCGTGGGCGACCGAGAGGGTGGCCATGGGCGAAGCTGCAAGGAACAGGGTCGCGCCGACGAAGGGAAGCCAGGACCTGCGCATTTTCAACTCCTCGCGTAGTCCGCGCGCGAGCGCGGAAACCGTAACTTTATCACGAAACATCCCGTCAGCGTCATACGCCTGGGGATTAGCGGCTCGACGCCGCTTTCGCAAACGGCTTACGGTCTGGATCTGACCGAAACCTGTTTCTCGATCCGTTTAATGCGGATATTCGTTGTAGGGGGCGGCGCGACGGGAGTGTTGGGTGGACGAGAAGACCGTATTTCAACCGCGCTTCGAAGGCGTCCGCCCGGGCGTCCGGTTGAACGGCGTCTACGAGATCGAGAGCCTGATCGCACAGGGCGGCATGGGCGAGGTCTACAAGGGTTTCAATATCCAGACCCGCGATCCGGTCGCGATCAAGATGATTCGCGCCGAGATGTCGGAGAACGAAGACGTGATCGCGCTGTTCCGCCGCGAAGCGTCGACGCTGTTCAATCTCCATCACGAAGCCATCGTCCGCTATTTCGTGTTCTCGGCCGATCCGACGCTGCAGCGCGCCTATCTCGCCATGGAGTTCGTCGAAGGGCCGTCGCTTGCCAAGCGTATCGGCGAGCGACCGCTGAGCGCGGAGGAAGCGCGTATTCTGGTCACCCGGATCGGCGGCGCGCTCGACGCCGCCCACCGCCTCGGCGTCGTCCACCGCGACATCTCCTCGGACAATATCATCCTGCCGGACGGCGACGTGCGTAAGGCCAAGCTGATCGACTTCGGCATCGCGCGCTCGCTGCAATCGAGTGAAGGCACGATCATCGGCGACGGCTTCGCCGGCAAATACAATTATGTCTCGCCCGAGCAGCTGGGTCTCGCGGGCGGCGTCGTGACCGCGAAGTCCGACATCTACAGTTTTGGTCTCGTGCTGGCCGAAGCGCTGGGCGGCAGGGCGCTCAACATGAATGGCACGACGCTCGAAATCCTCGACAAGCGCCGTCGTATTCCCGATCTCGCCAGCGTGCCCGCCGAATTCCGGCCGGTGTTGCAGTCGCTGTTGCAGCCCAATCCCAACGACCGGCCGGCCAGCATGGCCGCTGTCGCGGCTACGCTGGAGCGATCGGCGAAACCGCAAAAGGCGAGCTCTCGGAGCGCGGGCGGCGGCATGGCGGCGCTCGTCGCGGCTTTGCTGATCGTCGCGAGCCTCGCGGGGGTCGGCTACGTGTTTCGCGGCGATCTGAGCCGATGGCTCGCCGCTGTGACGGCCCCTTCGGAGCCGAAGAAGGTCGAACCGCCGGTTCTCACGCCTGAGCCGACGGTCACGCCAACCGTCAGCCCGACGCCGCCCAAACTTCCGACCGCGACGCCGACGGAAACGACCTCGCCGACCCCGACGCCGACGGCCGTCGAGAACTCCGACGCCGACGCCGACATCTACGCCGGAAGTCAAACCTACACGGCCCCCGAACGCCGACGAGATTTTGGATGCCAGCCCGCCTCGGGCGCCGTCGGCCAGCCTGGATCTGCCGGGCGCTACAATCGGCAAACCCTATCGAGCGGAATTGCCTGCGTTCACCGATGCCGGAGGCAAGGGCCTGAAGCTGACGGCGCAGAATGTGCCGGACGGACTGACGTTTCGGGATCGCGGCGACGGGTCCGCCGAAATCTCCGGTTCTCCGGCGCGCGCCGGCGCATCCGCCATAAAAATCATCGCGACCGACCACAACAGTCGCAGCGCCGCAATGACCGCCAATCTCACCGTGGCGGGCCCGTTACGCGCGCCGCAACCGTCGCAAGCGAACGTAACGCTCGCCCCCGCCGTTGCAGGTCGCGACTACAATGCGGCGCTGCCGCCGTTCCGCCTCGGCAGCGATCAGCGCGGCCTCACGTTGCGCGCCGAACCCGAGCCGCCCGAAGGCCTCGTGTTTGCGGACGCGGGCGCCGGTTTCAGCATGTTGGCGGGTCGGCCAACCAAGCCGGGAGTCTATAGTTTCGAGGTTGTGCCCAGCGACGCAAACGGAGTTGGCGGACGGATGACGGTCAAGCTGACCATCGCGCCCGGGGCGACGCCAACCCATACGCCAACGCCGGTCGTCACCGCGAGCCCGACGCCGACTTCAACCCCGGCCGAGACGGCAACCCCGACCCCAACGCCCCTGAACACGCCGACGCCGGCGTCGTCAGCCGATACGACCGAAAAAGTGCGGGCGTTCCTCAAGGCGTTTGACGGCGGCCCATGCTTCCTTGCGACGTTACGGCCCGGCGCGCCGGGGAGCGACGAAATTGACGCGATCGCTGGAGACCGCAACGACTTCGATCGTTTTGAAGCCGAATTCAAACGGGCAATGGGCGTGGACCCCGTGATCGCTGGCCTGCCGCTCGCGTCTGCCCAATGTCCGATGGTCAGCTTGCTGAAGCTTACCGCAAACGGAAACGCGCTGGCGGCGAAGATCACCCTGGATGCGACAAACATTGATGCCGCCCATCCGCTCGCCGGCCGTGTGTCCGGTCTCGGCGGACGGCGACTTCAACTCGTGCTGGTCGACAATGACGGCGGCGCCTATCTGTTGAAGAGCACGCCCGACGCCAACGGCGATGGCGCTTCGTTCAACGTCCAGCTGCAAGGCGACGCGCAGTCGATCGGCAAGATGCAGACGCTATTCGCGATCGCGTCCGAAAGCGCTCCGTCGGCCCTTTCGCCGACCCATACGACAAACGCCAGCACGCTGGCGCGCGACCTCGGCGCGGAATGGTCGAAAGTGGGGGCTGCGGCCTCGGTGGCGTACTTCCTGTTCGGGCACTGAAACCCATCAGCCCGCGCAACGACGCATCTTAGCGCCGACATCCCGCGGTTCGACTCCGGAAGTCGCAGCCGTCGGAGCAAACACTGCGCTGCCTGAAAGCTGCCCTGCGCCAAGAACTAGTCGACTAACTGAGAGTTAGTTGAACGTGACGGGTCAGCAGCATCTGGAAAAACGGATCAAGTTGACGCGGAAAATGTGCCGTGGGCCCGCGCAGCCAGATGAAGCGACCGATGCTTTGTCGAAACACGGATGGGAAGGTGGGCGGGCGGCGACATCGGCAGGCAAATAACCAATGGCGAGATAGATGTCGGCGCCTCGTCTCAGCGATATCGGCCATATTTCTGCAGGACCTCGATCTTGTAGCCGTCGGGGTCCACAACGAAGAAAAACCTGGCCAGCATTTCGCCATTGCGATCGAATTGCTTCAAAGGAAGAGGGTTGAGCCCTTCGCGCTCGAAGCGAGCGCGCTCCGCTTCGATGTCGTCAACCGCCACTGCTACGTGACCGTAGCCGTCGCCCAATTCGTAGGGTCGGTCTCGATCGTGGTTTATTGTCAGTTCGATTTCGAAGTCCGCCTCTTTGTTGCGCAGATAGACCAGTGTGAAACCGTCAAAGGCGAAGCGGTCCGCCACCTCCAGGCCAAAGGCGCGCTTGTAGAAATCAACCGAGCGAACTTCGTCGAGCACGCGGATCATGGAATGGATGGCTTTGGCGGGCATTGCAGGCGACTTTCAATGGCTGCGAAATCATCAACCGAAAGCGTATCGGGGAACGCCTCGATCACACAGAGATTGGCGCCTCGTTGTTCTCTTTGCAAGACGCGCGCGCCTCTTAGCTGGACACCCGATGGCCTGTCAGATAAAAAAACCAAACAAAGACGAACGTCGCTGGGAGGCGCTTGAATGATCACCGATCCCCCGCTGCTAAAGATCCGGCGCGGCTTCAAACGCCCATCGTCTAAACTCCTGGCGGGATTCGCAGGCGTGCCGACCGGTTACCTGGTCGACGCCATGGGCGGTCGCGGCTGTCTCGACTATCGCATCAAGCCGTTGGTCCAGCGCGACGAGGTGATGGTCGGCGTGGCAGTCACGTGCAACGCAGGGCCGGCTGACAACCTGGCTCTATTTGGCGCCGTGCACGCGGCGAAAAAGGGCGATGTTTTGATCGCCGCCACGGACGCCTTCACGGCGACGGCCGTCACCGGCGACCTGCTGCTCGGCATGGCCCGCAATCGCGGCGTAGCGGGACTGGTCACCGACGGATTGATCCGCGACCTGATCGGCGTGCTCGGCGTAGGTCTGCCGGTCTATTGCGCCGGAATCACCGCGAATTCGCCGGCTCGCAGCGGGCCGGGCACTGTTGGTTTGCCGGTGGTGATTGGCGATGTGCTGATAAACTCCGGCGACATCGTCGTCGGGGACCGCGACGGCGTCGTCATCGTGCCGCTTGCCGATGCCGCGAACGTACTCAGCAAGCTCGAAGGCATCAAGGCGGCGGAAGCAAGCCTCGAAGCCAAGGTCAAGGCGGGATTGGAAGTTCCCGATTTCATCGAGGCCATCATGGCCTCCGGACGGGTCGAGGAAATCTGAAGTCGTACATCCCTCATCCCCGCGACAAGCGAGCTTGTCGCTGTGCGCTTCGCGCCCCCTCTCCCGCTTGCGGGAGAGGGCTGGGGTGAGGGCGGCGCTACACTAGCGTCGAGGCAGCAGCAAATCCGGACCCAGTTCCGAAAGACGCGACGCGCCCATAAGGCCAAGCGCTCTGTCAATCTCGCGACGTAGTATGTCCAATACCTGCGCGACGCCCGCTTCGCCGGCGACCGCGAGGCCCCAGAGTTGAGGCCTCGCGATCAGGCAGGCGTTCGCGCCCAGGGCCATCGCCTTCACGACGTCCGAACCGCGCCGAATTCCGCCGTCGAGCAGGACCGGTATGCGACCGCCGACCGCGGCGGCGATTTGCGGCAGCGCGTCGATTGTTGCGGGCGCGCCGTCGAGTTGGCGTCCGCCATGGTTCGATACGATGAGCCCGTCCACGCCCCTGGCGACGGCCTCCTGCGCCTCTGCCGGGTGAAGGATTCCCTTGAGGATCAAAGGACCCTTCCAAAGTCCGCGCAACCAATCAACATCGCGCCATGACATGCTTGGATCGAGCAGCGACCCCATGCGGCCGGCCAACGCGCCAATGTTTGCGCTCTCGCCCGGCTTGACGTAGTTGGCGAAGGTGACTTTCGGCAGGGCCTTCGCCATGCGCATCAGCCACGGCATTTTTCTCGCCATTCCGGCTATCTCCAGCGGAGAGAGGCGCGGCGGGATGGTGAAGCCATTGCGAATGTCGCGCTCGCGATTGCCAAGCAGCTGGTTGTCGGTGGTGAGCACCAGGGCGTTGTAGCCGCTGGCCGCTGCGCGTTCGACGAACTCCTTGGTGAAGTTGCGGTCGCGATAGATGAACACCTGCATCCATCGCGGCGCTACTCCGGTCGCCGCCAGTTCTTCAATGGTGCAGGTCGAAGCATGGGAAAGGCAAAACGCGGTTCCCGCCGCGGTGGCTGCGCGCGCCGCCGCGATCTCTCCGCCCGGCCAGAACAACCCCGATAGTCCCGTGGGGCCGATGATCACCGGCAACGACAGGCGCGCGCCGAACAGATTGACCGAAAGATCGCGATCGCCCACCCCGTTCAGGGGGCGCGGCAGCAGATCGTACTGTGAAAACGCGGCTTCGTTGCGACGAAGCGTGCGCTCGTCCTCGGCGCCGCCGTCCGCGAAGTCGAACACCGAATGCGGCAATGCGCGCTCCGCCAATGTGCGCATGGCGCCGAGGCTGTACGCCGCGCGTCGCCATCTCTGGTTGGCGTCGTTCATGGTCAGGCGCCCGGCTCGAGGATCGAAAGGCGTATGACCTTCTTGTTGACGACCAGCGGCGCCGCCATCGCGTCGAATTGCAGGTAGTGCTGCGCCTTCAGATGTTGGGCGAAAGCGTCGGCATTGTCGTAGATCTCATAAAGCGAAAATTCGCCTCCTGCGCTTCCGCCCTCGGGAACCAGAACGTCGAACTGTCTGCACCCAGGTTCATCTCGCAGTGAGGCCGCAGCATTCTCCAGTATGAGCTCTCTGAAACGGTCGTGATTCTGCGCCCCGACGCTGAACTCGACAATGACCGCGAAGCGCGTCATCTGGCGGCCCCTTTCACCTTCCAATATTGCTTCTCGATTTCGGTCAGATGGCGTCGCATGGCGTCGCCGGCCGCGGTGGGATCACGAGCTTGAATCGCCTCGAAGATGCGCTGGTGCGCTTCGAACGCCTTGCGATCGGCGCCGATGCTGCGCAAGGAAACGCGGCGTTGATCAACCAGCCATTCCACTATCGCTTCGTGTAGGGCGACGTAGATGGGGTTCTGGGGCGTCGCCGCAACGGCCAGATGAAACGCCACGTCGGTCGTGACAAATTGCGCATCGTCGCCGATAGCCGCTGCATTTGCCGCCAGAGCCAGCCTCAGCCTCGCGATGTCTGCGTCGGAGGCCATCCGCGCCGCCTCCTCAGCGAGCGCCGCTTCAAATAGCCGGCGCGCCTGCTGAAAATTTTGCACGCCCTCCGGTTTCGCCAGCAGCAACCGCGCCGCGCCGGAGAGTTCGCCGAGCAGGGTTTTCGGACTCGGACTTGAAATCCGCGGGCGTTCGCCATTGGCGAGCACGACCAGGCCCATCCGGTGCATCGCGAACAAAGCTTCCCTGATCGCCGGCCTGCCCACGCCGAAATGCTGCATGAGCTCGCGTTCCGAGGGCAACAGGTCGCCGGGAAGAAGTTGGCTCGAGTGGATGTCCGCCTCCAGGCGGGCGACGATCTCCTCATAAAGCTTTCGACGCCGGATCGGTTCGGACAATTTGAGTGTTGGCTTCGCCGTTGCTCCGCCTGCCGCGGCCTGGCCGCCACGCTTCGGCGCGGCGCCCGATTTGACGGGGCCGGGCAGGCGCTTCGCCTTCGGCGACGCGCGCGGTGACGAGACCGGCTTGCCTTTCAATTTCGACGAGTCTCCCGTATCAGGATATCGGTCCTTATATCGCATGGCGTCCTGTAGAAAAGCCAGTTTGGTTGAACATCGAATAGGCATTGGCGCGACCGATCAGGTTGCGGTAAGACCTGCAAATAGACGGGGAGGGCGGGCGATGAATAAACTCTCGGGCATCGTTGTCGTGAGTGGAGCGGCTTCCGGCATCGGTCGCGCCTCGGCTTCGCATTTCGCCGACTGCGGAGCGATGGTGGTCGCGACAGACATCAATGCGGAGGGCCTCGCAACCCTTTCGTCCGAACGAATCCATACGGTAGCGGCCGACCTGACGCATGACGAAGATTGCCGACGCGTCGCCGACGCCGCTGCCGGCCTCGGCCAGGTGACCGGCCTGTTGAACTGCACCGGACTCGAGATCCACGGCACGGTCGTCAACATGCCGGAAACGGATTGGGATCGCGTGATCGCCGCCAATCTCAAGACCATTTTCCTGCTCTCCAAACACATCATCCCGCATATGATCGCCGGAGGGGGCGGGGCGATCGTCAATATGTCGTCGGTGCAGGCGATCGCCACCCAGCGCGACGTCGCCGCCTACACCGCAACCAAAGGCGCGGTCATCTCGCTGACCCGCGTCATGGCCGTCGATCACGGAGCCCAAAAGATTCGTGTCACCGCCATTTGCCCCGGCACGATCGAGACGCCGTTGGCGCGGGCCGTCGCCGAGATGTACTCCCCCGGCGATCCTCAAAAACAATTCGACGTCTGGGGCGCCAAACATGCGCTCAACCGTATCGGCCAACCGATCGAAGTGGCTCGGCTCGCCGCCTTTCTGTTGTCTGACGACGCCAGTTTCATCACCGGGTCGTATCATCTCGTCGACGGCGGGCTCTCTGCGCTGCTCTAGTGTTTTACCCATGGCGGATCGCGGAAATTGTCCCAGGTCGCGCCGATGCCTGCGTCAACGGGCAGGGCTATACCGGTGACGCCTGTTGCGATCGGCGAGGCGATATAGGCGATCGCCGAAGCGATGTCTCTCGGCGTCAGCACGCGGCCGAGCGGATGCCGCTCCGCATAGGCGTTCAGCACTTCGGCGCCATTCGGGATGGTCGCCAGACGTCCCTCCAGCAAGGGCGTAAAAGTCACCGAAGGACAAACGCAATTGACGCGCACGGAATCCCGGGCGAGGTCGAGCGCGGCGGCGCGTCCAAGATTGAGCAGCGCGCCCTTCGAAACGCAGTAAGAAAACATCCCGTGCTCCGCCGCCGTGCCGTCGAGGCTCGACAGCAGCACGATCGCGCCCGAGCGGCGCGGGCGCATCTGCTTGGCCGCTTCCCGGACCAGCAGGAAAGATCCGCGCACATTGACGCCCATCACCTGCTCGAAATCGGCGACAGACGTAGTAAACACGGGGCCGCCTTCGCCGAGCACGCCTGCGCAAGCGACAGCGGCATCAACCGGCCCCAACTTCTTCTGTGTCAACTCGAACGCGTCAACGACTGTCTTTTCGTCGCCGGCGTCTCCCTCGATCGCCAGGGATCGGCGGCCCATCTTTTCGATGCGCGCGGCTGTGGCGGCTGCGTGGCCGGGCGTCCAATCAAGCACCGCCACATCGGCGCCCAGGTCAGCGAAGGTGAGCGCTGTTTCAAGTCCGATGCCTGAGCCCGCGCCCGTCACGAAGCAGGTCATGCCCTTGTAGGAAATACCGGGAAAAGTTGCGCGTTCGCTCATGACTTTACGCTCCCTCGGATCGTGCCGCGGTGGGTTGGCCCGCCGCCACCGGGAATGCGCAACCGTTGAATCGTGCCCGCGGTCGAGGGCTCGGTGCTGGCGGCGAGCACGCCGGCGTTGGTGACCCACAGGATCTCGCCGTCGAAGGCGAGGTTGCTCGGCGCGCCGCCGGTCGGAATAAAGTCGAGCACAGCGCCATCGGGGGCGAGCACGTGAAGCCCCGCCGCAACGAGATCGCTGACGTAGATGCGCCCATCGGCGCCAACCTTCATGCCGTCGAGCACGGGATTGTCGCCGGGCATGCGGCCGAGATCTTCGATCGTTCCATCGGGACGCCGGCGCCCGACCCGCCCCGTATAGGACTCGTCCCAGAGGATCGAGCCATCCGCTTCCACGGCGACGCCGTTGGGAAACACCGGCTGAGGAAAGGCGATCAGGACCGAGGCGACCCCGTCAGGCGACAAAGTGAAGATGTAGCTTGGATCAGGATTGCTCGGGTTGTAGGTGCCCGGATCCGTGAAGATCAATCGCCCGTCCGCGGCGAAGACAAGATCGTTGGGGCCGTTGAGAGCGATCGATCCGGCGCCGGTGACGATGGTCTCCGCTACGCCGCCCTTGCGCACGCGCTGTATCGACGGCGTGGTCATCTCCTTGGCGCGCCAGGGGCCAACCGTGCCGCCATTCTGGCAGACATACATTTCCCCGTCCGCGCCGGCCACGCATGAGTTCGGCGCGCCGGTGACATAGGCGAACTGTCGTGGCTTCAGGTCGGCGCCGATGATGGTGAGCTGGCTGCAGTAGCTTTCCACAAACACGAGGCTGCCATCGGGCAGTACGGCGGGCCCTTCCGGCCAGCCGAGACCGGAAGCGATCAACTCAACTTCAGGTTTCTTTCCTTGGGTCATTTGACGGCTCCAGCGGTAAGACCGCGCACGATGTAGCGCTGCACCAACAGCGAGAAGATCAGGATCGGGATCACGGTGACGATGCCGACGGCGGCGGCAATGTTCCAGTCGATCGGCCGTTGCGCGCTGACCAGCGTCGCGGCGCCGAGCGAAATGGTTTGCAGGCCGCGCGAGTTCGATCACGTAGAGCGCGACCAGAAATTCGTTCCAGATGAAGATCGCGCCAAACAGCGCAGCCGTCACCATGCCCGGCCGAACCAGAGGCAACATCACCCGCCAGAGAATTACCCAATGCGAGCAACCATCGACAAACGCCGCCTCGTCGATCTCGCGCGGGATTTCGTCGAAAAAGCCGATCAGGATCCACACCACGAGCGGAAGCGAGAAAGCCGTGTAGGGCAGGATGAGGCCGAGATGCGTATCCTGCAGGCCAATCGCCTTGACCATCAGAAACAGGGGGATGGCGACGGCGATCGGCGGCATGAAGCGCATGCTGAGGATGGTGCTGGCGAGATTTTCACTGCCGCGGAAATTTCATGCGGGAAAAGGCATAGGCCGCGGGCGTGCCGATCACCACGGCGAGCAAGGTCGCGGAGGCGACGACGATCAGCGAGTTGCTGGTGAACGACAGCATGCCCTGACCAAACAACACCTCGGTATAGGTGCGCTGGATCGTCGACCAATCGAAATGCAGCGTGGGCGGCACCTGCGCGAGGATCTCGATGCGCTTCTTGCAGGAGAGGATGGCGAGATAGACGAACGGCGCGAGCCCGACGATCGCGAGCGCAATCAGCACGAGATAAGCGATCGTCCTGCCGATCAGGCGTCTCACGCTTCGCCTCCCGAACGCAGCTTGACGTACCGCAGCAATACCGTCGTCCCGACGATCAGTATCAGCAGCATCAGATAGGCGACAGCCGCGGCATAGCCGTAGTTCTGGAACTGAAAGCCGTTCTGGAACGAAAGGAAGCTCAGCGTGGTGGTGCTGCGCGCCGGCCCGCCGTAGCTCAGCCCATAGATCAGATCGAACGAGCGGAATGCGTCGATCGCGCGGAACACCGCCGCAAGCGAGATCGCCGGCATCAGCAAGGGCAGGGTGATCCGCCGGAACGTCGCGAAGGCGCTGGCGCCGTCAAGCTGCGCCGCCTCGAACACATCCTGCGGCAACGCCTGCAATCTCGCATAGACGACCACGAACACGAACGGCGTCCACTGCCAGACATCCACCATCACCAGCGTCTTCATCGCCATGTTGATGGATCCGAGCCAGTTGGGCGGCTCGAAACCCATTTGGGCGATGACCCAGTTCACCAGACCCCAGTCGGGATTCAGCAGCGCGCGCCACATCACGCCGACCACGATCGGCGTCAGCAGCATCGGCAGCACCAGGATGCCGCGAACGATCCAGGACCCCTTGAGATCGAGATTGAAGAACAGCGCCATCGCAGTGCCGAGCACGACCTGCAGCGATACGCTCGCCGCGACCATGATCACGCTGTTCTTGGCCGCGTCCCAGAACAGCGGATCGGTCAACAGGTCGATGTAGTTCCTGAAGCCGACCCAATGTCCCGTGCCATCGGTCGCGGTGAGGTCCGTGAACGAAAGCCGCAGACTGTAGATCAGCGGATAGATCGCGAAGGCGGCGAGATAGAGCAGGCACGGGCCCAGAAACAGCCAAACGACTGTTTCGGGCCTGTCCATCCGGCTCCCGATGCTGACGGCTCTCGGCGCCGTCAGCGATCCAGTCCCCATGTCGCTATCCCTCGCGCGCCAACGTCAGGTCAGGTGGCCCGCCTTGCGGAGCACACCCTCCCATTGTTTCTGAACATTGGCGCAGGCGGTCTTGGCGTCCTGCCCCCCGATCAGCGCCTTGTTGAACTCAACGTTCATCATGTCGTTCATCTGGAAGAATTCCGGAATCAGCGAAGTCGGGATCGTATTGGCGTTGGCGATCGCCGCCGCGGAATCCGGCAAGTAGGGGAATTCTTTCAGCAACTCCGGATCTGCGAACGCCGATGTGCGATTGGCGTCGATCTGATATTTCTGGATCTCGTAGATGTTGGCCTTCTTGTTGGTGATCCAGGTGAGCGCACGCCAGGCCGCCGCCTTGCGGGCCGGGTCGAGGTTCTTGGGAATGCCGAGGCCCCACCCGCCCTGAATGGCCTGCGGGGTGTGACCGGGTCCGGCGGGCACGGGTCCCGTAGAGGTCTTGTCGGCGACAAGCGATTTCTCCTTGTCGAAGATCGGACCTGCGATGGTTGACCAGAAGATCATCTGGGCGATCTTCCCCGTCGAGAACCCGTCGACGTTCTGCGCAAAGCCGTATTGAGTTCACGTTCTTCGGCGCATAGGGCAGCAGGTCGATCAGCATCTGGAGCGCGCCGACCGCTTCCGGCAACTCGACATTGGGCTTGAAGGTCTTCGCGTGGGGGTCGCCGCTCATCAGCACGCCGCCGGTGGTGATGAAGCGGGTGTACCAATCAACAGCCGCCAGCGAGAAATCGTTGGCGCCGATGAAGCTGCAGCCGGCGACGTCGCCCTTGTGCAGTTTCTGCGCCGCGGCCTTGAACTCGTCCCAGGTCTTGGCCGGCTTGAGGCCGGCCGCGTCGAACAGATCCTTGCGGTAGAAGTAGATCACCGAGCCCGAATGCATGCCGGGAATGCCGTAGACGTCCGGACCCTGCCCGAGCGTGCCGGTCTTCAAATCGAAGTAGCCGACATTCTTCATCGCGGCGGGAATAAAATCCTTGAAGTCCCAGTCGGGCGGCGTCTCGTTGGCGTCGTCGATATATTTGTTGAGCTGCTCGAAATATCCGCCGCCGACCTGCTGGGTGGTGAGGAAGCCGAGATATTCGATAAGGTCGAAGCTCGACTTGTCGGCTTTCAGGTTTTGCAGGGTCTTTTCGATCAGGGCGCCGAGGGCCGGCGAAGTGATCTCGAGCTTGATTCCGGTTTCCGCCTCGAGTTGCGGCAGCAGGTCACCGAGCGCGCGATGATCATTCTCGTCGCCGGTCATCAGGATGTTGAGCTTGGTCCCGGCGTATTTCTTCGGGTCATAGCCCGCGGCCATGGCCGGTGCGCCTGCATAGGCGCTCATCAGGGCGCCGACTACGCCGAACGCGCCCGCGCTCTTGATCAGAGTACGGCGGTCCATTGGCAGGCTCAGGCTTTTCGTAAGATCCTTGTCGCTCATGTTTTCCTCCCGGTTGCATTTTGTTGGGTCGACTTTTGGCGTATTGGTATACCTGTTACGCCATTATGCCAACTGGATTCGGAGCGCGCCGTCCAGCCTGCAAGCTGGACAGGGTCAGACGCCGCGGCCCCGATAAAGCTCAACCAGTTTCGCGTCGGGTTCGTACCGATAGCAACGCGCGGTCAGGCCTCCGTCAACCGCGAGATGCTGACCGGAAACGAAGCTTGCCTCCGACGACAGCAGCCACGCTGCAGCCGCCGCAACTTCGTCTGGTTCGCAGATCCGCTCGAGCGGATGGATGATCGACATCTCTCTACGCGCAACTTCGGGATCAGGACTGTCCGCGATCACCTGCTTGACGAGGGGAGTGGCGGTCGCGCCAGGCTGGATCGAATTGGCCCGAATGCCGATCGGTCCGTATTCCACGGCGACATAGCGCGTGAGCGCGTCGATGCCGGCCTTGGCGACGTCGTACGACGCCCACATGTTGAAGGCGGCGCGCGCGTGGACCGAGGAAATGTTGACGATCGCGCCGTCGGACTTGTCGCGCACCCAGGTCCGGATCGCTTCCGAACAGCCCCAGTAATGCGACATGAGATTTACGGAGATCAACCTGTCGACCTCGGCCGGGTTCGGCTCGTGGAGGTTGCTCATCACAGCTATGCCGACATTGTTGACCCAGCCCCGGAGGGGGGCGAGCGCTTCAGCTGCTTCGCGAGCTTTCGCGAGCACGGCCCGATCGGCGGCGTCGCCCTCGACGATGGTGTGGCCGGCGCCGAGTTCCTCGCGCACGCTCGCGGCGTCGGCGGCTTTGATCTCGACGCCCGCGGTGTTCCAGCCGTCGGCGGCAAGCCGCAGAATGATGGCGCGGCCGATGCCTGATCCACAGCCTGTCACGACGACGCTTCGGGGCGCGATGGACATTGTTTCCTCCAACCGCATCTCTTTTTTCTGGCGCCGCGCCGGCCGCGGAAGGGCGCAGGAGAGCCGGGCGTCGATCACGAAGATCAATCGATTGACTTGAAACCTACAGAGAGGGGTGGTTTGTGTCAAGGGAAGCGCGGCGTTCAGAGCTCACTGGCAGGTTACAGACCGGAGCGCCGCGCTTGGCGCTGCCTCTCCTGTAAAAAGGAAAGGGGTATTGTCCCCACTCCCGCCCGCTATCAGATTCACAAAACCCAACCGCCACGAAGCCCCGATGATGCCGGCCTTTGTCACCACGTCCCTCGTCCTGAGCTTGTCGAAGGGCGCTCCAGCCAGCACGAAGCCGCGCGGCTTGGCGCGGGTTCGGCAACAAAGGCCGGCGTAAGCGCTGCGGCCAACCGAACATCCTTCGACAAGCTCAGGATGAGGGTCGAGTGTTGCGGAAACAAAGTTGTGTAAAATTACTTCGGTTGCCGGCGAGGTCGATCCCCGCGTTACGCCGACTGCTCCAGAACATTCAGGCGCTTGACCTTCCTCGGGCGTGCGGTCGACTCGCGCGCGATCAGGACGGGTGGGGTTCGCAGCATCACGCCGAGTTGTTCGCCGCCGCCAATCTGGTCGAGCAGCAGGTCGACCGCCCGTCCCGCCATTTCCTCAACCGGAAGCCGCACCGTGGTGAGCGCCGGCGCCAGATAGTCGGCGAGCTCGCTGTCATGCAGACCCACCAGCGAAACGTCGTCGGGCACACGCACCCCCGCGATCCGCGCCGCATGCAGCACGCCCATGGCGATAGCGAAAGTCGAGGCGAAGATGCCGGTGATTTCGCGATGTTGCTGGAAGATTGTCTTCGCCGCCGCGGCTCCGGCCGCGGGGTCGAGGCCCGTTCCCTCGATCTTGGTCAGGCGGATTTTCGTCAGCCGGCCGGCCTCCTCGAAGCCTGCGAGGCGGCGGACCGTGGTGTCGATTGCGCCGGGCCCGAAAATGCCGGCGATGTCGGTGTGGCCGAGATCCGCCAGATGCCGTGTCGCCATCGCCGCGCCCGCGGTGTCGTCGACGGTGACATACGATCGAACGCCGCGAACGCGCCGGTTGAGCATCACCAGAGGCCCCATTGCGCCGGTGGCGACCTTGCGCAGGAACGCGTCGCCGAGCACGCCGCTGGCCGTCAGGAGTCCGTCGACGCGGCCCTGCTGCATCATGCGGACGAAGGTCTCCGCGTCCTCGCCCTCGACATGCGCGCCAAACACCAGGCCATATCCGCGCTCCTGCGCGCGTCTCGCGCAAGCTCGCGCTATGGTCGCGTACATAGGGTTTGTAAGGTTCGGGAGCAGCAGGCCGAGGGTCCAGGTTTTAGCGGTGCGCAGGCCGCGCGCCGCGACATTGGGCTGGTAACCGAGTTCGCGCGCCGCTTCGAGAATGCGCATCCGGGTCGCCGGGCCGGCGCTCGCCTTGGGGTGATCGTTGAGCACGCGCGAGACCAGGCTCGCGTCAACGCCGACGCGTTCCGCGACATCCCGCAGCTTGATCCGTCTGGGCTTCGTAATGCGAGGCGTCTCGATCATTTCGTGCTCAAGCCATCAACTCCGGCTTACGGGCTTGCGGTCGAAGAATTTGTCGGTTCGGCGGCCTGATAGTCGTCGAAGCTGCGCTTCGTTTCGACGAGTTCGACGCGAAAGCCGTCGGGGTCGATCAGATAGACGGCGCGGCCGCCCGGTTCGGGCCGATGGTCGGGGTTATCGGCTTTGAAACGCTCTTCACGCCGAGTGCGGTAAGCCTCGCGTAGAGAGGCTCCAGCTCGTCGACGAAAAACGCGATGTGCGCATTGCCGATGTTTCCATTCGACATGTCGTTGAAAGTTTGCGGAACGCCCCGGTATTCCAGCAGTTCCAGGAATACGTCCGAGCCCGGAATGCGCAGGATCGCAGAATGGAGATCGACCGTCGGGTAGCCGACCAACTCAGCGATGTACGGCGCCTGGGGATTCCACTGGAACGCGACCTCGAAGCCGAGCAGGTCCCGGTAGAACTGAATCGAGCGCTCCAGTGAGAGAACGGTGAGCCCCGTGTGGTGCGCCTTGGTGATGCCGGCCACGTGTTCCTCCTTATCGCGCTGGGCCTCACGCCGTGAGGTAACCGTCGTCGCACATCACGACGTGGCCATTCACCAGGTCCGAAGCGTCGCTCGCCAGGAATATTGCCGTTCCTACGAGTTCGCGCGGCAGGCCCAGGCGCGGTCTCAACATGCGCGCCTTGATGAAATCGGACGTCACGGAACTCGTTTGCGCCGCGGCGCGCACGAGCGGCGAGTCCATCAACGTCGGACCGATGCCGTTGACGCGAACGCCGCGCGTGCGCCATTCGAGCGCGAGGGCGCGAGTCAATTGAAGCACGCCGCCTTTCGAGGCGAGATAGGCGCTCGCCCAGGGATAGGCGGTGAACGAACCGATCGAGGCTATGTTGATGATGCTGCCCTTGCCTTGCGCGAGCATTTTCCTGCCGAAGGCCTGGCAGCACAGATATGTGCCCTTGAGATTGAGATCGAGAATGAAGTCGAGCTTATCCTCGGGGAAGTCCTCGGCCGGCGAGCGGAACGCCGAGCCGGCGCTGTTGATGAGAATGTCGATGCGGCCGAAGTCGCGCTCCACCCGGTCCGCGAGTTCGTTGACCGCATTCTCGGTTGGTCACATCGAGCGTCGTCGCGACGGAGGCGCCCTCGCTGGCTCTCGACTGTCGGCGCTGCGTCGCCTCGGCGCCCTTCGCGTTCACGTCGGCGATCGACAACCTTCACCCCGACCTGGGCAAGACCTATCGACATCGCCGCGCCGAGGCCGCTGCCGCCGCCCGTCACGACGGCGACGCGGCCCCTCAGATCAAATAGCCCGCTCGCGTAGCTCGGCGGGAACGGAGAGTTCTTCCGGCTGCGACATCTGGCTTGCCTTTCCGGGCCGCAGGCGTCGCCCTCATCCGTCGAGAATATGGTCGGGGTCGTCGTGGGGCTGGCTGAGCGCCCAGTCGCGGTTCAGCATCGCGCCAAAGCCGGCCGACTGCGGAAGCGGACGCATCAGACCGTCCGCTCCTATGACGGGCTGCGCGAGGCTGTCGGCATAGGGATCGACGCCCGTCCAGGGCACGCCCCATTCGATCGGCACATCCGTAAACCCCCAGCCGGAAAACACCTGGCTATGGACATGTGCGAACATGTGGGCGGAGAAGCGCATCCCTGCCGCGAGGCACTCGTCGACGATGCGCCGGGCGCCGGTGATGCCGCCCATGCACGTCAAGTCGACGCGCACCATGTCGACCGCATTGGCCATGATCAGCGCCTGCGGATAATACGAGCCGCCCTGTTCGTCGCCCATGGCGATGGGAGTTTCGATCTTGCTGCGCAACTCCGCGAGCTGCAGCGCGTCGCCCGGCGGAAACATGTCCTCGAACCAGCCAAGATTCACGTCCGAGATCGAGCGGGCGAACTCCGCCGCCTTGTCGACGTCGTCGAACATCCAGGCGCGCGTCGCAACCGAGCCAGGCCTCGGGCGCGGCGGCGCGCGCAGCCCGCAGGCGAGCCGCCGACGATTCCAAGGTGGGCGCGATCGGGGCCTTGAATCTGTTCCAGCCTGCAGCGCGAAAGCTCGCTTACTTGCTTGCCGATCATCTGCGCGTCGACTGTCGCCGGCGGATAGCCGATGATTGCGGTAGCCGGCATCGGCTTGGCTGCACCTCCGACGAATTCGGCGATCGTGCGATCGGCGAGTTTGGCCGCGACATCCCAGGCGGCAAGGTCGACGATCGACAGCGCGCGCAGTCCGACGCCGCCGCAATGCGAGGCAAGGCTGCGCCGCCACGCCGTGCGAAAGGTCGCGCGCGCGCTCGGCGACATCGGAACCGACATAGACCGGCGCGATGGTGCGGCGGATCTGTTCGGCGACAGCGCCGTCGCGCGTCAGCGTGAAGGCCCAGCCTTCCTGCCCCGAGGCGGTCCGCATGCGCACGACGACAAATTCGCGATGCCTCATGATCCAGTCGCCGAACACCACCGGCGCGGGCAACTGGCCCTGGATCGTGGCGACGCTGACATCGGTGATGATCGACGATGCGGCCATTTTCTCTTACCCGGCTCTGCGATGCGCTCTGTCGACCGACAGGATAGGAGCGCGTCGAATTCCAGTCAACCGATTGACTGCGAATTAGTCAATCGATTGACACTAAATGCGGCCTCCTAGTCTGCTGCGCGGAACGAGTCGCCGGCGCAGCAGCGCCGACGCGGGTCTTGCGCGCCGTTGGGACGGGACGATGGGATCGATCAATCTCGAGGGCGTGCGCAAGGTATTCGCCGACGGAACCGTGGCGGTCAAAGACGTCAGCCTGCAGATCGACGGCGGCGAATTCGTCGTCTTTGTGGGACCTTCCGGCTGCGGAAAGTCGACGCTGCTTCGGATGATCGCCGGTCTCGAACGCATTTCGAGCGGCCAGATCAAGATCGATGGCGAGGTGATCAACGACATGCCGCCGCGCGAGCGTGATGTGGCGATGGTGTTCCAGAACTACGCGCTCTATCCGCATATGAGCGTTCGCGAGAACATCGGCTTCGCGCTGGAGCAGCGGCGGCTGTCGCGCGCCGAAATCGACAAACGCGTCACCGAGGCGGCGCGCATCCTCGATCTCAGTCCTGCTGCTCGACCGCAAGCCCAAGCAGCTTTCTGGCGGGCAACGCCAGCGCGTGGCGATGGGGCGCGCCATCGTGCGCCATCCACGGGCTTTCCTGCTGGATGAACCCTTGTCCAACCTCGACGCCAAGCTGCGGGTCCAGATGCGCGCCGAACTGAGCCGGCTCCATTCGCGCCTCGGGGTCACGACCATCCACGTCACGCACGATCAGATTGAAGCGATGACGCTCGGCAATCGCGTCGCGGTGTTCTCTCAGGGCGTGTTGCAGCAATACGCTTCGCCGCAGGCGATCTATCACGATCCCGTCAATGCCTTCGTCGCAGGCTTCGTCGGCAGTCCGGCCATGAACTTCTTCGAAGGCGCGCTCGATGGCGACGCGGGAAGCTCAATCGCAATCTCGACAAGTCGGATCGCAACGCCTCCCGCGGCCGCCGTGGCGAGCGTCCAGGCGCGTGGCAAGGTGCTGGTCGGGATTCGTCCGGAACACCTTCGCTGGCGGCCCGCCGGCGCGCCGGACCCCTCGGCGATTCGCGGCCGGGTGGAACTGGTCGAGCAACTCGAGCCGGAATCCTATGTCGTGGTCTCGCCCGCCGACGCGGGCGTCGTGGTCCGCTCCGCGGACGATTACGTTCGACAAGGGACGGCAGGCGAGTCCGAGCTCGCCCAGGCCGATGCGCGCGTGCTCAACCTGAGGATCAGCGCCGGCGAAGCGCCCCGTCGCGGCGATCTCGTCGACCTCTTCCCAGATCCTGACCACATCTACCTGTTTGACGCCGCGAGTGGCGTCAGCCTTTACAACAGGGCTGCGCATGTCGCCTGATCTCGATGAAAGGGCAGAGCCAAAATGCGTTGGCAAGTGACCGGCGCGTTGCTCCCTCCCCAACCCACCTCGTTCATCCCGAGCCTGTCGAAGGATGCGAGGGCACGCAGAAAGCGCCCAACTGCCCGACTTGCGGGAGGGTTGTGAGATGGGACGGCTATTCATCGCGCGAGACCGGCGGTTCGGCGGCTATCTCGACGAATATGAGCCAGGCGACGTCTATCGCCATTGGCCGGGCAAGACGGTGACGCAAGCCGAAGACCACATGTTTTGTCTGCTGACCCTGGCGGCCAGCCCTCTCCACGTCGATCGCCACTGGGCGGAGACCGAGGGCGCCTATGGCCGCAACGTCGTCGTCGGCACCTTCGTCTACTCGTTGCTGCTCGGGATGAGCGTGCCCGACATTTCGGGTCGCGCGATCGCGAATCTCGGCGTCTCCGATTTGCGTCACGTGGCGCCGCTCTATCACAATGACACTCTTTACGGGGCCACCGAAGTTCTCTCGGTTCGCGGCTCCAAGTCGAAGCCAGGTCAGGGCGTCCTTACAGTAAGAACAGATGGGTTCAATCAGGACCAACGCCTCGTCTGCACTTTTACGCGCGCGGTGTTGCTACCGTTTCGGCCGGCGGGGGACGTGTAATGTCGGATTCCAGAACTGGGCCGCTCGTGGGCGTTCGCGTTGTCGAACTTGCAACCGTGGTCGCGGGCCCTGGGGTCGGAAAGTACCTGGGGGATTTCGGCGCGAGCGTCATAAAGGTCGAGGCGCCAGGGGGCGACCCGACCCGCCGGTTGGGGTGGACCGGGCCGAGCGAAGCGGATTCGTATTTCTGGAAACTGCTGAACCGCAACAAACAGACGATCGCGATCGATCTGAAAACCGCAGCAGGGTGCGAAACGTTGTGGGCGCTGCTCGAAACGGCCGACATTCTGATTGAGAACATGCGACCGGGAAAACTGGAGGCTCTGGGCTTTGGTCCAACGGAGCTCTTCGCCCGCAATCCCAAAATCGTCATGCTGCGCGTAAGCGGTTTCGGCCAGGACGGTCCCTACGCGCTTCGGCCCGGATTTGCGACCATTGCGGAAGCCATGAGCGGCCTTGCCGCGCTCCTCGGCCAACCGGACGGGCCCCCATTGCTTCCGCCGATTGCGTTGACCGATGAGATCACCGCGCTGGTCGGGGCCTTTGCATCGCTGGCCGCATTGCGCCACGCGGAGAAGACGGGCGAGGGACAGGTTGTTGACGTCAACCTACTGAGAATCGATGTTCCAGATGATGGGCCCGCTGGTCTCCGCCTTTGCGCATCTCGGCTATATTCAGCCCCGGCTTGGCTCTGGCATTCCCTACACTGTCCCGCGCGGGACGTATCGTTGCGCGGACGGTAAGTGGGTGGCGATTTCCGCCACCGCTGACAGCGTCGCCGCGCGGCTGCTCGATCTCATGAACCTCACCGGAGACGAGCGTTTCGCGACGTTCCAGGCTCGGAGCGTCAATCGTGAGGCTCTCGAACAACATGTGCGGGATTGGGTCGGCGCGCGCACGTTCGACGAGGTGATGAGTGAGTTCCAGCGAGTCGATGCGGCGATAGCGCCGATACTCGACATGAAGGATATTTTTCAGGACCCGCATTTTCGCGCCCGCGAGATCATCACCGAGGTGGATGGCATCGCCATGCAGAATGTCGTTGCGCGGCTTTCCAAGACGCCGGGCTGTGTCCGTCATGCGGGACGGCCATTCAGCGCCGACACCAAGGAGATATTGGAGAAGCTGGCGACAAAGACCTCGAGTTAGAGGGAGCCCTTGTCGTCGCTTCGCTCCTCGCAATGACGTGGCCCAGGTGCAGCCTATCGTTTCGCCGCGGCGTCTGCCTGAACTGGGAGGCACGTGCCCCCCAATATCAGTTGAGTTGGGAACACGATTTTCTGGGCAGGGCGCGTGCTTTGTCCTGTCAGCCGCTCGAGCAGCAGTTGGGCGGCGGTTCGTCCGATCTCTTCCACCGGGCGATCGATCAGCGTGATGGGGCCAGGGTACAGCAGGGCGACATCCGAGCGGTCGCAGGCAATCAAGATAAGTCGGCCGGGATCGAAACGTCTGCTTTGTTGGATCGCCCGCAGGACCCCGACGAGAATGCGGTTGCCCGCGGCAATGATGGCCGTCGGTCGGTTCGGCATCTGCAGCAGTGCGCTCGCCTCGCGGAAGCCGAAGTCGACCGAAAGGCTCTGCGAACGGATGAGATCGTGGGGCGGCGGCAGCCCGTTCTTTCCGAACGCCTCCAGGAACCCGCGCACTCGCTCACGACCCGGGCGAATGTCCAATCCGGCCGTAATGATCGCGATGCGGCGGTGACCAAGTCCGATGAGATAGTTGGTCGCTTGCTTCAGGCCGCTTGCGTGGTCGGTCAGGACGGCGTCGATGTCCAAGGGCAGTTCGCGGTCGAGAAGCACCGAGGGGATGCGCAATTCCTTGAGCCGGGCGATGGTCCGCGAATCCTGCTCGTTGTTGAGCGTGAGGATGACGCCATCGGCCCTCCCATGCTGAAGCATGTCGATCGCCGCCGCCTCGTCGCTGGCGCGACCGTTGGTGCTCATCAAATAAAGCGAATAGCCGCGGGCGCGCATTTCGCTGTCGACGGCCTTGAAGCAGCTTGAATGCCAGGGATTTGCAATATCGTCGATGACAAAACCGACGGTCATCGTCGTCCGCCGGCGCATGGTTTGGGCGCGTGCATCGGGTTGGAAGCCGAGCGTCTTGATCGCCGCGCGCACCTTGCCAAGCGTGCCCGGCCGCACAGTATCGGGCGCGTTGAGGCTTCGCGATACCGTGCCTACGGAGACGCCTGAGAGACGTGCGACATCGCGGATCGTTGTTGTCTTGCCCTCGATGGATTTCAAGCCGGCCCCTCTAAAAATAATCTGGCGATCAATACCTCGGCCGTTGGGTCAAACGCCCTCCCACATGGATAGCAAGGCGCTTGACCCCGTTGCAACGGGCGCGGTAAAATTGGAAACGTTTCGATTTCAAAGTCAAGGCGAACGATCCATGACGCGGCGGCTAACGATACAGCGGATCGAGTGCATTCCACTCTGCATGCCGTTGCCCCGGACATTCCGTGGCAGCAGTTACTTCATGACTCACCGCTGCACGATCATCACCCGGGTCTACACCGCTGAAGGCATTGTCGGCGAGGTCTACAACGGCGACGAGTTCGAGACTCAGGCCGAAGTCGTCAAGATCATTCTGGAGGAGATCCAGCCGCAATTGATCGGCAAGGACGCTTTCAACATCGAGGGTTGCTGGAAGTCGATGCGCACGCCCAGCAACAACATTCTGCGTGACCGGAAGTTGGCGATGTGCGCCCAGGCTTGCGTCGATAGCGCCCTGTGGGACGCGGTTGGCAAGGCGCTGGAGACGCCGCTCTACAAGATTTGGGGCGGCTATACCGACCGGCTTCCCGTTATCTGCATCGCCGGCTACTACGAAGCCAACAAGACTTTGGCCGATTTTGGCCGGGAAATGGAGCAGATTCGCGCCAGTGGCTATGGCGGCTGCAAGTTCAAGGTTGGGGGCCGAACGCCCGCACGAGGATGCGGAGCGAGTCAAGGTCGCCCGCAAGGCTGCGGGCGACGATTTCATCCTGACGGTCGACGCCAATCAGGGTTACAGCCTGCGTGAGGCGGTGGCGTTTTCGCGCGAGGCGGCCGATCTGGGCATCCGTTGGTTCGAGGAGCCGGTTCACTGGCCCAATGACCGCCTCGACCTCGCGGCGGTGCGCAATCAGACGGGAATTCCTGTCTGCGCCGGCCAGAGCGAGATCAGCCGTTCCGGCTGCCGCGATCTGATGATGTCCGGCGCCATCGACGTCTGCAATTTCGATGCGAGCTGGGGAGGGGGGCCGACGGAATGGCGCCGGGTGGCGGCGCTCGCCGCCTGCTTCGCGGTCGAGATGGGCCATCACGAAGAACCGCAGATCTCGGCGCACCTCCTGGCCTCGGTCGCCAACGGCACCTATCTGGAAACGTTTCATCCAGATCGGGACCCGATGTTCTATGCGCTGGTCGCCAATCGCTCGAAGTTCGACAACGGGTATTATGCGGTGCCGCAGGGGGCAGGATTTGGTCTGGTGCTCGACGAGGGCGTCATCGCGAAATACCGCGTGTAACAACCTCCCAATGCTTGATTGACGCGGCTCCGCCCTCATCCCCGCGACAAGCAAGCTTGTCGCTGAGCGCTTCGCGCCACCCCCCGGGAAACGCGAAGCGTTTCCCTCGGTCCCGCAGGCGGGAGAAGGCTATCGCCCCCTCTCCCGTTTACGGGAGAGGGTTGGGGTGAGGGCGCGCCACGCTTGTTTTCAAGCCGCTTCTACAACGCTCGCCTCCTGCTCGATGCGCGCAATGTCAGTCGCCAGCACTTCGATGTGCTCATAATCCGCAATGTTCAACCGCGCCGACAACTGGCCTTCGCGCACGACATACGCGCAGTCGGCAACCTCAAATACCTCGAGCACCTCTGTGCAGAAAACAATCACGACCTTTCCCTTTGACGCATAGTCGCGAAGCAAATTGTAGATCTCGTTCTTCGAATGGATGTCGACGCCGCGCGTCGGCTCTTCAAGCAGCAAAAGTTCCGGCGAGCGGTTCAACGCCTGCGCAATCGCCACCTTTTGCTGGTTTCCGCCCGAGAGCGAGCGTATCGGCTGGGCAGGGTTGGAAGTCTTGACCAGAAACCGGCGGACGGAACTTTGCGACGAGCGCCGCCATGCGGCCCTTGTTCAGAGCGAGAAACGAATTGGCGATGTCAGGGATACCCAGCCGCGCCAAGCAGATTTTCACCAACCGAAAAGTTCGAATAGAGGCTCGATGCCCGCGTGGCGGGCACATAACAGCGCACCCGGTCCAACTCACCGTTGGGCGCCGCCGCGAGCGCGATCGCGCCTGTGCACGGCTCAAGCCCGCAGAACGAACGCAGCAGTTCGCGCGCCCCTGATCCCTCGACGCCGATCAGCGCAACGATCTCGCCGGGACGGGCAGAAAATTCGACACGGTGGAAATTGCCTGGCGCTTGACCAGTTTCGCACCGAAAAAATTGGCGCGGCTGTCGGGCGTCTGCGAAGCCGATCGAAGGCTGGCGGTCGCCGCGAGCGTTGTCTCGGTCACCAGCTGGCGCGCCAGACCCTCTTCGGTCAATCCATCGCCGGAGAGGACCGTGCGAACGCGCCCGTCGCGAACGACGGCTACCCTGACACAATGATTGACCAGGTCGCTCAGCCGATGCGTGATCAGGACAACGATGCGGCCTGATGCGGCGAGCTTGTGCATCTCGCGGAACAACTCGTCGGACTCTGCCTGGGTCAGCGCGGAATTCGGCTCGTCGAACAGAAAGATCCGCGCCTGGCGTGCGACGGCGCGCGCGATCTCGGTGCGCTGCTGCATGGCGAGAGAGCATTCACCCAGGGCGACGTTTCGCACCGCATGAAGGCCGAGCGCGTCCATGATCTGGACGTCGGAGTCGCTGGGCTTCGGCCAGCCGTTTCCGGCGCCCTCGCGGCCTGCGACCATGTTCTCAGCGACGGTGAGGTTGGGAAACAGCTGCGGTTCCTGATGAACCGTCGAGACGATGTCCCATCTTTCCGTCGGCGACCATGCCTGCCCGTCGAGCGTGAGCGCGCCAGACGTCGGCGTCTCCTCGCCGCCAATCATGCGCACCAGCGTCGACTTGCCGGCGCCGTTCGGTCCCGCCACCCCGAGGATTTCCCCCGGGCGGATATCGAGGTCAAGCCCGTTGAGCGCGATGGTGCTCCCGTAGCGCTTGGTCAAGCCTCGGATTTCAACGCCCGATCGCGGCTCGCTCATACCCGGCTCTTGCGCAGTTTCGTGAGAAACAGATCGAGGCCGACAGCCACGATTGTGACCGCGCCGAGGAATATTTGCTGAACGTGCGGTCCCGGCGAGAGAAGCGCCAACCCGATCTGGAGTTCAGCAAGAAGCAGGGCGCCGCCGAGCGTGCCGATGACGGTGCCTTTGCCTCCGGCCAGACTGGCGCCGCCGATGATGACGGCCGCAAAAACCGGGAAGGTCTGGGAGAGTCCGATGTCGGGCTGACTGGTCTGAATGAATGAAAAGTCGAGAATGCCGGCGATCCCCGCCAGAACCGAACAAAGAATGAAGGCCGAGATCTTGTAGCGTCGTACAGGAAGGCGGGCGAGCCTCGCCGCCTCGGCGTTGCCGCCGATCGCCATCAGTCGAAAACCGAACAGCGACCGGTGCAGAAGAAATCCGACGACCGCCGCAATGCCCAGCATCCAGAACACTTCGGCGGAGAGCTGGTATTTGCCGAAGCTCTGCGTGAGGCCAATGAAGAAGTTGAGCTGGCCTTCCGGCAGGTCAGCGCCCGAGGGCGGATAATTCGGGTTGAAGGTGCCTGAATTGCTGACCCAGAGGGACAGTCCATACAGAAGGTTGTAGCTGCCAAGCGTGACGATGAACGAGGGAATCTGCCAACTCGTCGCGAGGAAGCCGTTAAATGTTCCAACCAGAGCGGCGATCACGAGGGTGAGCGGGATCGCGATATACACGGGCACGCCATGGACAACCCACATCACCGCGAGCACGTTCGCGGCCAGCCCGTACATGGCGCCAAACGACAGATCGATCTCGCCAACAACGATGACGAGCGTGAGCCCCATCGCCATGATCGCGACGGAACTCATCGTGCGCAGGATCGACACGCCGAGATTGAGGTTGGCGAAATGCGGATTGATGATGAGAAAGACGCCCGCGACGACGATCACCGCCGCAAACAGGCCGCCGATGCGAGCCGCGATATCAACCGTGGCTTTGCCGAACTTCGAGAAACTTGGCGTCCGACTTGGCGTCTGGGTCAAATCACTGCTCATGAGGAGCCTTCAAAAAGGGAATGAGGGCGGCCTTCGCGCCGCCCTCGCAGACAGTCGAACCGCTGGCTTACTGCTTCATGGTTCGGTCGAGTTCGGTGCGCGCCTGGCCGACGTCCGGCTTCAGGATCGCCTTGAGCGTCTGCATGTTGGGCAGGATCGCGCCGTTCTTGAGGAACTGCGCGCAGGCCACAGCGCCGAACGCGGCCTGATCGGGCCACCGCTGATCGAATTCTGCGACTTGCGTGCCCTCTTCGATCGCGTTCAATTGACCCTTGGAAGAGTTCCAGCCGATGGTGAAGACCTTGCCGGTCAGGCCGAGGCTCTTGATGGCGCGGTCGGCATGCTCGGCGCCGATGTCGACGTTCTGAATGAACTGGACGTCGGGATTTGCGGTCAGGAACGCGCGATAGACATCGTAGGCTTTGCCGGGCTCATAGCTGGTGTTGAGGCCTGTCTCGGCCGTCGTGATGAACTTCGCGTCAGGAATGGCGGCCTTGATCGTGTCCTGGAAGCCCTTCATGCGGCCTTGAGCCCAGAACTGGGTGGGATCGCCGCCGGAGACGGCAAAGACCTTGATGTCGGTCTTGTTGTTGTCCTTGAGCCACTTCAGCACGGTCTCGCCGGCGTATTTTCCTTCCTTGTCGGGAATTTGGGTGAAGTTCGAGAACTCATGCCCGCGCGAAGTCACGCCCGCCGTGAATACCGGGATGCCCTGATCCATCAGCTTGTTGGTGATCGCCGTCATGGCGTCCGAACTGACCGGCTCGATTCCGATGCAGTCGATTTCGCCGGCCGCCAGCTTCGCCTCGATCTGGCTGACCTGCTGGTTCGGGTCGTTTTGAACCGGCGCGATCGCCGCGCAGTCCATCGGATAGATCGATTTGCCGACCTTGCATCCCATGTCGAAGCCCGCCTTGTATTGCGGCGAAAACAGCGGAATGCCGGAAGCCTGATAGGAGAACACGTAGTTGATCGGCTCCCCCTTCTTGACCTTGTCGGCGATGCGGTCGGCAAGCTTGAACACTCCCCAGTCCCGCTTGACCGTGTTTGGCGCCCCGTCCGACTTTCTCGCCGCTGGTCGGAA
Organism: uncultured Pseudomonadota bacterium; assembly: GCA_963771455.1. GTDB lineage: Bacteria > Pseudomonadota > Alphaproteobacteria > Rhizobiales > Beijerinckiaceae > Roseiarcus. The sequence goes on along the minus strand of CAVYTP010000005.1, from coordinate 197,457 downwards.
TCTGACTTTCGCTCGGCGTTTGCGCAAAGCCCTGTGACGCCGCGCAGAACGCCGACGCAACCGACCGATATTGCCAGCAGATACTTGACTGATGTTTTCATCGCTTCCTCCCAAAGCTAGACGATTTCATTCCGACTTGGTTGTCGGGTTACATTCACAGGACCCGGCTGCGACCGTTATCCCAGAACCTTTTCGCTGCGGTAGCGGTTGACGACCTCTTCGATGACTTCAATGCCAAGCCCCGGGCCCGGTCGGCGGGTACACCCATCCGTCGACGTGCCCGAACGGATGGGTCACCAGGTCGTGCTGCATCGGGTTCCTCAGAGGCTTGAATTCGAACAGCTTGCACGCCGGCGAGTTGAACGAAATCGACAGGCTTGCCGCGGTCACGATCGCTGACGACCAGGCGTGGGCGTTGGCCTGCCGGCGATAGAATTCGCAGCGTTCGGCCACCTTCTTGAAACCGGTGATGCCCTCCGCGCGGCCGGGATCGACGCCGATCACGTCGACCGTTCCGTCGCCAGCACCCGCTCGAATTGCTCCAGCGTCCATTCGCGTTCGCCGTAGGCGATCCGCGTCGTCGTCTTGGCGCGCAGGTTGGCGTAGCCCTCGGGGTCCCAGGCGCCGAGCGGCTCCTCGATCCAGGCGAGGTCGTATTCCTCCATCGCCTTGGCGCGGCGAACTGCGTCCGTCACGTCCCATTTGATCGCGATGCCGTTGTCGATCATCAGCATCTTCTTCGGGCCGAGCACCTCGCGCATCGCTTTCACATATTCGACGTCGCGGTCGTGCTCGTAGCCGAGATTGGCGTTGCCGCGCTTGCCAAAGCCTGTCTTCAGGCCCTGCAAGCCGGTCGAGAGCCATTCCGCGGTCTCGGCGGCCATTTCGGGGATCGAATCGTAGTGGCGCGTGACAGGAAGCGATCGCGGGCAGCCGCTCATGCACGGGGCCGCCGAGCAGATCGAGCACGCTTTTGCCGAGCGCTTTGCCCTTGAGATCCCAGAGCGCGATGTCAATCGCGGCGGTGGCGTAGGAGGCGATGCCGCCGTGATAGCCGTACCACCACGCCTGCTGTTTGTTTTGACGCCAGAGTGTTTCGGTTTGGACGGGATCCTTGCCGATCAAATTGGGCGCCATGCCCTCGACGATCGCCTTGGTGGCGAAATTGGCTTCCGGAAACTGGGTGATCGACTCGCCCCAACCGACCTGGCCATCGTCCGCCGTGATCTTGACCAGGCACAGATGCCTGAGCGCGTTGAAGTCGTTCGGCTCGGGATAGCTGACGGGGATGGGTTCGACTTTGGCGATCTTCATGATGCGTTACCCGATTGCGCCGCGGAACGGCGTCATGCCCTCAACGCCAAGGTCGACCTCGATCAACCGGCCGGTCAATGCTGCGCCGGTGGTGTCGAAGGGGCCCATGTCGCAGCAGAACAGCTTGCCGCCCTTGCCAAAACAGCAGTTCAGAATGGTCCCGCCGGTTTCCAGGAATTCGATGTGCCTGCCGTCCTTGGAATAATGATCGACGCCGCCGGCCGCGACGGCGGTGATCCAGAAGTCGCCGTTGGCGTCGATCTTCAGCCCGTCGGGAATATGGCCCTCAGGCATCTTGCATAGAAGGGATTTGCCGCCGTCGGGCCTGCGCCTGATAACGTTGAGCGTGTAGGATTCCACCCAGACGACCGATCCGTCCTTCTCGACGACGATCCCGTTCGGATAGACATGGTCCAGTTCTTCGAGGATCTTGGCGACGCCATTTTTCTCGACGACGATGATGCGGCCCGGGTGCGGTTTTCCAACCTGATCCCAGTCGCCGGAATCGGTGAAATAGAGCTTTCCATCAGGTCCAAACGCGAGGTCGTTGGGCCCATCGAACTTTCGCCCGTCGGCTTCGCTGACCAGTACTTCGACCTTGCCGTCAGCGCTCGTCTTCTGGATCGAGGGCGGCCGATGGATGGGCGCCACCCAGGTCCCGACTGTTGGGGTCTGCGTCGAATAGATGGCGCCATCCGTGCCGAGCACACAGGCGTTTGGGCCGCCGCCCACCATAGCGTAAGTGGTCTTGGCGTTGTTCCTGGGGTCCCAACAGCCGATTTCGCTGGCGTAGGTGTTGGCGAAAACGACGCGTCCGTCGTCGAGCTCATAGGGGCCTTCGGGGTGCCCGAGGCCTGTCGCCCGCACTAGAATCGGTCTTTTCAATCTCGCCTCCCTGTTCACCAATTGACCAGACCGCCGGTAAAATTTATCGCCTGGCCGGTCATATAGGCCGCCTCGTCGGACAGCAGGAACCAGATAACCCCCGCGCATTCTGCGGCGCTTGCCCCGCGTCCGAGCGGAACGGACTTCTTGCGTTGCGCGTCCAACTCCGCCGGTCGGATCTCGCGGACCTTTGCGACCTGCTCAACGAATTTCGCCTGCATTTCGGTTTCGATGATGCCCGGGCAGATCGCGTTCACCCTCACAGGCCGGTCGGCGAGCGCGTAAGCAAATGACCTGGTGATCGAGAGAATCGCGGTCTTCGACGCCGCATATGGTGCGACGTCGACGGATGTCGCAAACTTCGCAGAACTCGACGAAAGATTGACGACGGCGCCGCCGGGATTGAGCTGGCCGCCAACCTGCTGGCACAGGAAGAAAACAGAATTCGACGTTGATCGCCTGCACGCTCCGCCAGTCGTCGACTGTCACCTCGAATATCGGCTTGACGCGCAATATGCCGGCGGCGTTGACGAGATAGTCGAACCCATCGGCGGCGCTTGCGATCTCGGCTCGATGGGTGGGGTCGGAGACATCGGCGAACAGAACCTCGCAACCGGCTGAGGCCATCTCATCCAGGCCTTTACGGTCGACGTCGACAGCGAGGACTTCGACACCCTCGGCGACGAGACGCTGAGCCGTCGCCCGGCCGATGCCGTTCGCCGCCCCCGTAACGAGTGCCTTTCTCCCTTTCGACGCCATCGGCTCCTTCCGCGATCTCACGGCGCAGCGCGGTTCGTGTCACCGGAGCGTCAAGACCGAGCTTTGGGAAATTATATGGAAACGTTACCGAGACAAGCAAGCGATTTGTTTGCCGTCTTCGTCGTGGTCCTGATCGGCACACCAAGCCAGCGGCGCTGTGGCCGATTTCCGGGCCGCCGCAACCCAGAAGCTCGCGCGGCGCTGTTTTTTGGCGCAGCGGATCTGGGAGTTGGCGACTTCAATCGCGCAAGCGAGGGGTAAAGCCTGAGTAAATACACAGGGCTAGGCGTTCAATCTCAGACTACGCGACCCTTTGGATCTCAAGCGTTCAATCGCGTCTAAAACATTGCGTGACGGCGATCGGCGGCGAGGCTCATAGCTGCGATCTAGGGGAAAATGTCCTCAGTGTGATCAGACGTTTGGCCAATTCGTATCCGCGCTGGCTTGAAATGCGCGAGGGCGGCTGTTAGGATTGGAAACGATATTATTGCAATCACGCGCTGTCGTCAGTCGCGGAAGGGGCGGGAAAACCTATGGCGGCGTCCAAAATCGCAGTGATCGCGGGCGACGGGATTGGCAAGGAGGTGGTGCCGGAAGGCATTCGCGTCCTCGAAGCCGCGGCGCGTCGCTTTGGCCTGAACTTCAGTTGGGATCAGCTCGACTGGAGTTGCGACCGCCATGCCCGTCTCGGCCGGATGATGCCTGAGAATGGCCTTGAGCTGATTGCCGGGCACGACGCAATTTTCCTCGGCGCGATCGGCTGGCCGACCGTCTCCGACGTGGAATCGCTGTGGACTCTGTTGATGCCGATCCGCCGCGGGTTTCAACAATATGTGAATTTGCGACCGGTGAGGTTGTTCAAGGGGGTTCGTTCGCCGCTCGCCAACCCCGGCGCCATCGACATGTGCATCGTGCGAGAAAATAACGAAGGCGAATATTCGGAGATTGGCGGCCGGATGTATCCGGGCACCGACGAAGAAACCGCCATTCAGGAAACGATCCTGAGCCGTCGCGGCTGCGACCGCGTGATGCGTTTCGCCTTTGAGTTGGCGCGCAAGCGGAAACGCCGGGTGACGTCCGCCACCAAATCCAACGGCATCATTCATACGATGCCCTTCTGGGACGAGCGGTTCCGAGCCATGAGCCGCGAATATGCCGATGTCGCGACGGAGCAATATCACATCGACATCATGACCGCGCATTTTGTAGGCCGCCCCGCGAGCTTCGACGTCGTCGTGGCGAGCAACCTGTTTGGCGACATTCTTTCCGATCTCGGTCCCGCCGTCACCGGGACGATCGGCATCGCGCCTTCCGCAAATCTCAATCCGGAGCGGCGCTTTCCTTCCATGTTCGAGCCGGTGCACGGCTCGGCGCCCGATATCGCCGGAAAGAACATCGCCAACCCGATCGGCCAGATCTGGTCCGGCGCCCTCATGCTCGAGCATCTCGGCGCCACCGAGGCGGCGAGCGCGATCGTGAGCGCGATCGAGCGCGTGCTGGCGTCGGGCGAGAATCTGACGCCCGACATGGGCGGGACGGGTTCGACCCGTTCGCTCGGAACAGCGATCGCCGAAGCGGTCTCTGCGCATGCGGCGCCGGAAGCTCCGTCCCATGGCTGAGCTCCCGTTCGTCGACACGCATTTTCACCTGCACGACATGAAGCATCCGCAGCTGCGCTACGGTTGGTTGGAGCCGAATGCGACGCACGGCTTTCTTGCCTGACACCGATCCCCTGAAAGCGCAGCGCTATCGGATCAAGGATTATCTGGCGGAAATTCGGTTTTCGAACGTGTCGAAGGCCATTCATGTTCAGGCCGCGGTGAATACTCCAGATCCGGTCGTGGAAACGGCGTGGTTGCAAGCCTTCGCCGACGAGACCGGCTTTCCGCAGGGCATCATAGCGGAGTGCCATCTGGCGCAACCCGACGCAGCCGCTGTGCTCGACCGCCACCTTCGCTACGCGAACGTGCGTGGCGTTCGCAACTTCGGCGACGGCCGCTATCTGGTCGATCCGGCTTGGCGCCGCGGTTTCGCCGAGCTTGCGCCGCGCAATCTTGTTTCCTGCATCGACACGCGGGTAGAACTTGCCGCCGAATTGCTCGACCTAGCGCGCGCTTTCCCGGCGACGACGATCTGTGTCGACCATTGCGCAATCCCGATGGCGCGCGACCCTGAATCGTACCGGCGCTGGCGCGCCGCGATGACCGAATTGGCGCGAAGCCCGAACGTCACGATGAAGATTTCAGGGCTCGGCATGTGCGACCCGAACTGGACAATCGACTCGCTGCGCCCTTACGTGCTCGGCAGCATCGAGGCTTTCGGCGTCGACCGCGTGGTGTTCGGCACCAACTGGCCTGTGGACCGGATGTTCAGTTCGTACCCCGATGTCGTCAACGCCTATGCCGCCATCATTGCGTCCTTCACGCGCGACGAGCAGGTGAGTATGTTCTCCGGCAACGCCGAGCGCATATTTCGGATCTAGGGGAAGCGCGCAGTGAATTTTCAGTCCGAGCATGAAGAAGGGCGCGACCGATGATCAAGCGCATCAGCTTTCTGCGCCGCAAAGAGGGCATGAGCCGCGAGGAGTTTTTCGCCCACTGGACCGGGCCGCACGCCGACATCGTCAGGCAGATGCCGGGCGTCCGGGGATTGCGCTTCGGCAAGGTGCAAAGCTGGACGCCCGACGAAGCAGCCTGGGACGGCGTCGGCGAGGTCTGGTTCGACAGCATCGAAGCGGCGCATGCCGCATTCGCGACGGAGCCCTATCGCTCCCAACTGATCGAGGACCGCAAGAAGTTCATGCGGGAAGCGCAGTCGTGCTTCGTTGAAGAGCAGACGGTGGTGTCGCCGCCGGACGGCCGGTAGCAGCGACGAGGAGTAGACATGCCATTCGATCTCGGCAGCGGGCTGAAGGGTAGGAAAGTCCTTTTGACAGGGGCTGCCGGCGGCATCGGAAGGGAGACTGCGCTCGCCTTCGCGGCGGCGGGCGCGCGCGTTGCGGCTGTCGATCTCGTCCAGGCGCAGGTTGATGCAGTTGTTGCCGAAATGGAGGGTGGGTCGCACATCGCGATTGGCTGCGATCTGAAGTTGGTGGCGGGACACGGAGCGCTGGTTGAACGCGTTGCTCGCGAACTCGGTGGGCTCGATGTGCTCGTACAGACGGCCGCCGTGCTGGTCAGACGGGCCAGCGTCTTCGATGTTACAGAAGCCGATTGGGACATCCAGCACGACGTCAATCTCAAGGCTTCGTTCTTTCTCGCTCAGGCGGCGGCGCGCGCGATGGTTGCCGCCGGCAAAGGCGGCCGGATCATCAACTTTACTTCGCAGGGCTGGCAGAGCGGCGGGTTCGGCGGTTCTGTCGCCTATGCCGCAACCAAGGGCGGCATCGTCTCGATGACCCGCGGGTTGGCGCGCTCGCTCGCCAAAGACAAAATCACCGTCAACGCGGTCTCGCCCGGCGCCGCCGATACCGCGATGATGCGTAGCGGCATGACGGATGCGGCGCTGGAATCCACGGTCGCGCAAATTCCGCTCGGCTATATGGCTCATCCCTCGCAACTCGTGGGCTCGGTGCTGTTCCTTGCTTCCGATCATGCGGATTACATCACCGGCGCGACATTGAATGTCAGCGGCGGATGGCTGATGTATTGACGGAGGATCAGGCGCCCATGACCTCATTGGTTGGCAAAGTCGCTGTCGTGACCGGCGGCGCGCGCGGCATCGGAGACGGCATCGCAACCCGGCTGGCTGCCGATGGCGCTCGCGTGTTCGCGCTGGACAAGGTCGGCGCCCGAGGAGCGACGCGAGGGCATCACTTATCTCGAAACCGACGTCTCCCATGAGGAGAGCGTTGCGGCGGCGTTTCGGGCCATCGACGCCGAGGCGGGACGGGTCGACATCCTCGTCAACAATGCGGGGATTCAGCGCGTCGGACTGGTTGGAAAGGTATCGTTCGCTGATTTTTCCAGCGTGGTCGGAACCCATCTAAACGGGTTCTTCCTCTGCGCATCTCAGGCGGTGCCGCGCATGGTCAAGCAGGGGGAGGGCGGCGCGATCGTCTCGATCGCCTCGACGGCGGCGTTCGTCGGATTGCCGGGCCGCGGCGCCTATTGCGCCGCGAAGGCGGGCATTCTGGGCCTCACCCGCGCGCTGGCGCTCGAAGTGGCTTCGGCAAAAATTCGCGTCAACGCCGTAGCGCCCGGGTTCACGCGAACCAAATTCATCGAGCAGGGGCTCGCGGACGGCTCGCTTCAGGAAGACTGGATGGTGGCGCGCGTTCCGATGAAGCGGCTTGCGCAAGTCAACGAGATCGTCAATGCGGTCAGGTTCCTGGCTGGCGATGAAAGCTCCTACATGACCGGTCAATCGATTGTTGTGGATGGCGGCTGGATCGTGCAGGGAATTCCGGAAGCGCCGGAATGGCTGCAGACCGCCAACTGAACTTTGTGGAATAGACCGGAGCAGATTGCATGTTGTCGACGCTTAAGATGCCGAAGGTCGGGGACGCCGTTGATGAGGTCGTGGTGAGCGAGCTCAAGGTTGAGAGCGGCGCTTCCGTCAGCAAGGGCGATATCCTGTTCGTCGTCGAAACCGACAAGGCGCATGTCGAGGTTCCGGCGCCGGCGAACGGGGTGATATCGAAAGTGTTGATCGCCGTAGGCGACGAGGTGAAAACCGGCGCCCCGACGATCGTCATGGACATCAAATAGGGTCGCCATTGCGATCGCGCGAACTGAGGGAGGTCAGATGGCCAAGATATGGACGAGACAGGCGGTGCTGAGGGCGCTCGACGACGCCATGAGCGATGATCCCACCGTCATCCTGATGGGTGAGGACGTCGCCGTGGCGGGAGGTCCCTTCAAAGTCACAGAAGGACTGCTGGCCAAACACGGCGCGGAACGCGTCATCGACACCCCCATTTCCGAAATGGCGTTCATGGGCGCGGCGGTCGGCGCGGCGGTGTGCGGGCTGAAGCCCGTGGTCGAGATCATGTTCATCGAGTTTCTCGGCGTGGCGCTGGATCAGCTAACGACGCAAGCCGCGACGATGCGATACCTTTCCCGAGGGCGATTGACGACGCCGATGGTTGTTCGAGCGTCGGCCGGCGCGGGGCAGGGCTTCGGCTGCCAGCATTCGCAGATGCTCGATCATTGGATGCGCGGCACGCCGGGGTTGAAGCTGGTGGTGACCAGCAACGCGCGCACGACCTACGGGTTGCTGCGCTCGGCGATCGAAGATCCGGATCCTGTTGTCGTGCTCGAGCCTCGCATTCTCTATTCCGATCGTGAGGAATACGAATTCGATCCGTCATACCGGATCAAAATCGGCAAGGCGGAAATCACGCGGCCGGGCAAAGACGTCACGCTCGTGACCTGCGGCGCCATGACGCGCGTCGCGCTCGAAGCCGCCACCAATAGCGACGCAAATATCGAAGTCATCGACCTGCTGACGTTATGGCCGTGGGACCGTGAAGGCGTCTTGAAGTCTGTGGAACGCACCGGCCGGTTGGTGACGCTGGAAGAGGCGACGGCAAGCGCCGGCTGGGGCGGCGACATCGTCTCGACGGTCGCGAGCGAGTTGTTCGGCAAGCTGAAGGCGCCGCCGCATCGCATCACGCTGCCCGACGCGCCCGTACCGTACAGCGGCGCATTGGAAGCCCGTTACCTGCCGAACGCCGCCTATGTCAGCGAGCAGATTGCGTCGCTTGTTTCAAACAACAAGGCGCCGGCGCCGTGGTGGAGGACCGCAGCATGACGATCTCGAATTCAAATTCACCGTTGGCGCGCAGGGAGGCGCTCCGAAACCGGCGCGACCAGCTGCAGCGCATGGTGGAAATCCGCGGCGTCGAAGACCGCATCCAGAAGCTGTTCGCGGAGGGGCACGTCCGTGGCAGTACGCACCTGGCGAATGGCCAGGAGGCGGTATCCGTCGGCATCGCGCGGACAATTGACCCCGACGACGTGGTGACCTGCACTTATCGCGGACATGGTCACGCGCTTGCCCTTGGCGTCACCGCCGCCGGCGTGATCGGCGAGATCTGCGGCCGCACGATCGGCTGCGCGGGCGGCCTCGGCGGCTCGATGCATCTTGTCGAGCCGAGCGTCGGATTGTTGCCCACAGCAGCCATCATCGGCGCCGGATTGCCGATCGCCTGCGGCGCGGCGATGGCGGCGCGGGCGCGGAAGAATGGTCGCGTGGCGGTCGCCATCTTCGGCGACGGGTCTGCAAATATCGGCGCCTTCCACGAGGCGCTGAATTTCGCGGCGATCAACAAGCTGCCGGTCGTGTTCGTCTGTGAGAATAACCTCTATGGCGAATATACGCGCATTCAGCTTTCGACGCCGGTTCAGGACATCGCCATCCGCGCCTCGAGCTACAACATGCCCGGGGTCATTGCGGACGGCCAGGATGTCGACAAGGTCGCCGAGGCGATGGCGGAGGCTGTCGCTCGCGCGCGTCGCGGCGAAGGTCCGTCGCTGGTCGAAATGAAGACCTACCGCTATTCCGGTCATTCGCGATCCGATCCCGGCAGCTATCGCCCCGCCGGCGAACTCGACGCCTGGTTGAAGCGCGATCCAATCAAAATCTTCGCCGATCGACTGATGGCGGAAAGGGTTCTTTCGGCTGGCGGCCTCGAAGAAATGCAGGCCGAGACCAACGAGGCGATCGAGCAGGTCGTGGCCGAGGTGCTGAAGTCGCCCGCGCCTGATCTGCGCGAGATTTTTGCGCATGTCGGCGGCGACTCGCCCGGCGGCGATCAGCGATACAGCTTCTGGGCGCACTAGAAAACGCCGCCCTCTCCCGCCCTCACCCTGAGCTTGTCGAAGGGGCGGGAGGGGCTGGAGTGAGGGTCCTCCTGAGGGGAAAAACGCATGCGGGTCGCAGTCATCGGGTGCGGATTTTTCGCGCAGAACCATCTGAATGGCTGGCGCGACCTTGCGGTCGAAGGCGTCGAGCTTGTCGCAGTCTGCGACATCGATCCGCAGAAAGCGGAGGCGGCGGCCAAGACGTTCGGCGTTCCGCGCTTCTACGTTGACGCGAAGACGATGCTCGACAACGAGAAGCTCGACTTCGTCGACATCGTCACTCAGATGGATACCCATCTGGAGATGGTGAAGCTTGCCTGCGCCAAGCGCATCGACATCGTCCTTCAGAAGCCTCTGGCCCCAAGTTGGGAGACCGCTCGCGAAGTCGTAGAGACAGCGCGGCGCGCAGGTGTACGGCTCGCGATCCACGAAAATTTCCGATATCAGGCGCCGATGCGCAGGCTGAAGGGCGTGCTGGACAGCGGCGCTATCGGACGGCCAACCTGGGCGCGGATCGCCTTCCGGACCGGTTACGACATCTATGCGGTGCAGCCCTATCTGCACCAGGCTAAACGCTTCGCCATTCTCGATGTCGGCATACATATGCTCGATCTCGCCCGTTTCTTCCTCGGAGACGTCGAGCGCGTTTCGTGTGAGACACAGCGCCGCAACCCGGAGAATGTCGGCGAGGACACCGCGACCATCATGTTGAAGCATCGTTCAGGCGCGGTCAGCGTGGTCGAATGCTCGATGGAGTCGCGCATCGATCCCGATCCTTTTCCGGAAACGCTGGTCGCCATCGAGGGCGAACTCGGTTCGGCGTCCGTGGGGCCAGGGCTCGCGGGCCATATCACTTCGGGAGGTCAATCGCGGGACGAACGGTTCGGGTCTCCACTTCTGCCGTGGACGTCGGAGCCCTGGCACACGGTTCAGGAAAGCGTGCTGAGAACTGAGGAAGCGATCCTGCGCGCCTGGCGGGCCGGAAAGGACCCCGAGTTGACTGGCGACGACAATCTGAAAACCTACGCATTGGTGGAAGCTGCATATGCGGCGGCGCGCGACGGCAAGGCGGTGGTTCCCGAGGTCAACTGAACGCGCAGTATGGCTGCCTTGGTGGAAACGATTTTTATGTTCTACCGAGGCGGCGATCGCGTTCGCTGTTGCGAGCCAGTTTCTATTTGCCGACCCGATCCATTCCGTGGACACTCGGATTGCCGCTGAAATGCTCATTATTCTGGCGCCCTCCGGCCCGATGGCGCGAGCTGGAGTTCGCGCCCAAGAAAGCGGCATATACGCGCTGCAAACGCGTCCTGCTTGATTGACAGTTGCGGCATGGAAACGTTATTATTCCTCTCATAGACCTGCGAGGCGCGGCGGCGAAGCTTGGGCGAAGACCCAGCGCATCGGAATTTTTTCTAGGGAGGAACTTGTGGTGCTTCAATCATACCGACGTCATCTGCTTGCGATGGGCGCGGCTGCGCTCACGATTGGCGGTCTGCAGACTCAAGCCTCGGCCGACGACCTCACGGTCGGCTTTGTCACGCACGCTCAGGGTAACCCGTTTGTCGAGCAGATTGTCGATGGGGCGAAGGCCGCCGCCGCCGATCTCGGCGTGACGCTCAAGGTTCAGGAATCGCCGGGCGGTTCGCCCGAAGGCCAGCTCAAGCTCGCGCAGGGTCTCGCCAACGCTGGCGCTGTGGGCGTCGCCTCTTCGATGCCTGGCGATGCGATGGCGAAGGGGATGAACGAAATCGTCTCGAGCGGCGTGCCCGTCGTTCAGTTCAACATGCTCTCCAAGTCGGTGCAGGGCCCTTATGTCGGCGAAAAGTCGACGCAGAGCGGGCGCATCCTCGGCAAGATGATAGTGGACAAACTCGGCGGCGCCTCGGCCAAGGGCAAGGTCGTCATCGGCAATTGCTTCCCCGGCTTCCCGGTTCTGGAAAATCGCGCCAAGGGGGTCGAGGAATCATTGAAGGCGGCGCCTGGGCTCACCGTCCTGGGTCCGTTCGATGTCAAGGTCAGCGCGGTCGACAACTACAATCACTGGGAGCAACTCTACGCCGCAAATCCCGACGCGGTCGCGATGATTGGCCTGTGCGCGCCTGACATCGCGAGCCTGGGCAAGCTGAACGCCGCCAATGGCGACAAGTTCGTTGCTGGCGGCTACGACCTCACCGCCGAAAATCTTGCAGCAATCAAAGACGGCCACGCCTACGTGTCGCTCGGCCAAAGCCCATTCGTACAAGGCTATCTGCCGATCGTGCTGCTGGTTGACGCCATTCGCGCCAAGAAGCCGGCGCCGGTCGGCTTCTTCGATGCGGGAACGCAGGTCGTGACCGCGACCAGCGTCAATATGGGCAGCGGATTGCCCACGGTGACGTTCGATCAACTGCAGAAGATGGCGGCAGACCCCAAGGCGACGGCTGAATTCTACAAGCCGTGGACCAAGACGGTACTTGGGGCCGCGGGCCCGTCGGGCATGCAGCCGATCGAAGCGGAAGCGCAGTGAGGCGTTTGAATTGAGCGTATCGTTTCTCGCCGCTCGGGCGACCGCGCCATCGGGTAGATCCTGATGGCGCCGGTCGTTTCCGTCCGCGGCTTAGTGAAGCGGTACGGCGGGGTCACGGCTCTCGCCGGGATGAATCTCGAGGTGTCAGCCCGGCTTGATTCACGCCGTAGTCGGCGAGAACGGAGCCGGCAAATCCACGCTGATGAAAGTATTGGCGGGCGTTGTGAAACCCGACGCCGGTCAGATCCTGCTTGAGGGGCGTGAAGTGTCGATGGATTTGCCGGCCGCCGCGCGGCGGCGCGGCATTGGCATCGTCTATCAGGAGTTGTCGCTCTTTCCCCAACGTTCGGTGCTGGCCAATCTGTTCGTCAATCGCGAACCGTTGCGGCGCGGACTGGTGTCGACGGACGCGATGAGGGAATCGAGCCGCGATATCCTCGATCGCCTTGGGCTGCGCGTCGACGTCGACGCTCCGGTGAGCCGTCTCACAATCGGCGAGCAGCAGCTGGTGGAACTGGCGCGGGTGCTGCTCGAAAAACCGAGGTTGTTGATTCTCGACGAACCAAACTCCGCATTGAACAAGCGTGAAACGGACCGGCTGTTCGCTGTCTTGCGCGAATTGCGCATCGGCGGCGCCACGATGCTGTACGTCTCGCACAGGCTGGAGGAGGTGTTCTCGATTTCCGATCGCGTCACGGTGACCCGGAACGGCAAGGACGTCTTGACGCGCGATCGCTCGGGGCTCACGATCCCCGAGGTTATCGACGCGATGATTGGAACTCATCAGGAAAACCTGTTCCCTCCGCCGCTTCCGGCGCGGAGCTCCGGGGCGCCGGAAAAGCTGATTGTCGAGGGCCTCTCGGGCGGAGAGCTGGAAGATATTCATTTTACCGCGCAGTCCGGAGAGATCGTCGGGTTCGCCGGGCTGGATGGAGCCGGCGTCTCGACGCTGCTCGGCATTCTGTTCGGCGTTCGCAGGGCGAGTGGGGGCGCAGCCACTTTCCCGGACGGTGGAGGGTTGCCGCGCAGCGCGACCGATGCCGCGCGTCGCGGGGTGGGGATGGTGCCGGCGGACCGCCGGCGCGTCGGCCTGATGCTCGATCAGAGCATTGCCTTCAACATCAGTCAGGTCGCGGTCGGCGCGCTCAACCGCGGCTCGCCTCTATTCAGTCTGGGCGAGGCGCGCTCTCGGGCTTTGCGTCAGATCGAACGGCTGAGAATCAAGACGCGCTCGCCCGACGCCATCGTCAATCACCTCTCCGGCGGAAACCAGCAGAAGGTGGTGATCGGGAAATGGATGGAAATCTCGCCGCGCGTGATCCTGCTCGATGATCCCACCCGCGGTGTCGACATAGGCGCCAAACGGGAGATCTACGAATTGATCCGACAGATGTCGGCTGACGGGCGAATCGTCTTGTTCGCTTCGACCGAGCTTCCCGAATTGATCGGGCTCTGTGATCGGATACTTGTGTTGTATCGGGGCCGGCTGGCAGGTGAAGCGCCCGGCGGCGAAATCGACAATCGCTCGCTCCTGCACATGATCAACACCGGTGAACGGCCGACGCAGACCGAAAGCGCCCTTCAATGACTGACGCCGAACAAGTAGGGCAGGCGTCGCCAGTCGCGCCGGCGTCGCGTCCGCGCTGGAAACTGCCGGAAGAGATGGGCGTTCTGCTGGCGCTGATCGTGATGATCGCCGTGATCGGGTTCGCCAAGCCGCGCTTTCTCAATCCGATCAATCTGTTCACCGTGCTTGGCAACACCACGTTCCAGGGCATGCTTTCGCTTGGCATGGTCTATCTGCTGGCGATCCGCGAGATCGATCTCTCGGTCGGATGGATGTTCAATTTTTCCGCCGTCGTAGCGGCGCTGCTGATGGTCTGGGGCGTCAACCCCTGGATCGCAATGTTGGCGGGGATCGCGTTCGGGGCCATGCTGGGCCTGGTCAACGGCCTGCTGGCGATCACCCTCAGACTGCCTTCGATCATCGTCACGCTCGGCACGTTCTCGATGTTCGAGGGTCTTTCGCTGGTCAGCAACAATGGCAGGGCGATCAACCCGCCCGATACGTCGGACTTCGTATTTTACCCTGATTTCGGCGAAAATCTTCGGGATCGTGCCTGTCGTCGCGATTGTGTTTGTCGTGCTGACCGTGGCGCTTCACTTCGTGCTGCACAGGACGCGCTTCGGCTATCGCGTTCAGGCCGTGGGCAGCAACCCCGAAGCCGCGCTGCTCGCGGGCATACCGAACTCGCTCGTGCGCCTGCAGACCCTGGTTCTCATGGGCGCGATCGCGGGCTTGTCGGGGTCTCTCTATGTCGGGTTTCGCGGCGCCATCGATCCGCAGGAAGGCTCGGATTTCGTGCTGACCGTGATCGCGGCGGTCATCATCGGCGGCACGCCGCTGTCTGGCGGCTACGGCACGGTGTTTGGGGCGATGATCGGAATGCTGATCATCCAGGTGATCAGCAGCGGAATCATATTCTTCGGCATCGACGCCACCTGGAGCACGTTCGTCACCGGCGCCGTCATCATCATCGCAGTCGTGCTGGATCAGGTGGTCAAATATTACCGACAGCGTCGGGTGAACCGACAACGATTCAAAGCGAGCTGACGACGCAGGCGTTATCGAGCCCCCCGCCGCGCCATCAACTCATCCAACGGCAGCGCGGTCTTGTATTTGACTTGCTTCAACGCGAAACTCGAGCGGATGTTCGCGACCCCGGCCGTCTTCGACAATCTTCCGACAATGAAATTCTGCAGATCGACGATATCCGCCACGACGACCCGAAGCAGGTAATCGGCCTCGCCGGTCATCAGATAACATTCCATCACCTCGGGCAGGCGACTTATCGCGTTCTCGAATCGATCGAGCGCCGGCTCGGTCTGCTTATCGAGCGTCACCTGAATGAAAACGCTGATCGCGGCGCCGACTTTCAGCGGATCGAGAAGCGCGACCCGCTTGACGATCACGCCTGATTCCTCGAGTTGCCGCACGCGCGCGAGACAAGGAGACGGCGAGAGGCCCACCCGCTCCGCGAGGCGAACGTTCGTCTCGTTGGCGTCTTCCTGCAACGCCGCGAGGATTTTACGATCGACTGCATCTATCTCAATATTCGACATGATATACCGACTCGGAACCAGATAACAGCATATTATGCCGAAAGATGACCTCTCCGCAATGATGTTCGGCACAAAGGCCGGGTCGGTCGCTGGTAATCTCAGGGGCAAACGTCCTTCGGAGATGCGCGCTTGCACGACCTGCGAAATGAATTGGCCGATGCCGACAGCCTCGAAACAGCGGACTGGTTGGAATCCCTCGATTTCGTTTTCCGGAATGCGGGAAGCGATCGGGCGGCTTTCCTGCTCGCCAAGCTCGGCGCCAAGGCGAACGAACTCGGCGTTCTCTCTGACGAACTGCCTTTCTCCGCCTACCGCAACACGATCGCGCGCGATAAACAGAAACCCTACCCCGGCGACTTCGCGATGGAGGAGCGGATCACGGCCATCGTGCGTTGGAACGCGTTGGCGATGGTCATGCGCGCAAATCTCGCAGCGGGCGAGCTAGGTGGCCATATCGCGAGCTATGCCTCGGCAGCCGAAATTTTCGAAATGGGCTTCAATCACTTCTTTCGCGCCGCGGGCGACAAGGGCGGCGGCGATGTCGTCTATTTTCAGCCGCACTCCGCGCCGGGCGTTTACGCACGCGCATTCCTGGAAGGACGACTTTCGCGAGACAGGCTTGATGGGTACCGGCGCGAGATCGGCGGCTCCGGACTGAGCTCCTATCCCCATCCCTGGTTGATGCCCGACTTCTGGCAGACGCCCACGGGGTCGATGGGGATTGGACCGATCAGCGCAATCTATCAGGCGCGTTTCATGCGCTACCTCAGCGACCGCGGGCTGGCCCAAAGTGGCGATCGGCGCGTCTGGGGCATTTTTGGCGACGGCGAGATGGACGAGCCTGAATTGCTCGCCGGCCTGTCGCTCGCGGCCCGCGAAGGGCTCGACAATCTGACGTTCGTGATCAACTGTAATCTGCAGCGCCTCGATGGCCCGGTGCGGAGCAATGGGCAAATCATTCAGGAGCTGGAACGAACTTTCCGCGGCGCAGGCTGGCGGGTCATCAAGGTTCTCTGGGGATCGGAATGGGACGCGCTGTTCGAACGTGACCATAGCCACGCCCTGCTGCGTCGGCTCGCCGCCACGGTCGACGGCAAATATCAGACACTCGGCGCCAAGGATGGCGCCTACAATCTCGCGCATTTCTTTGAAGAAGACCCTGACGTGCTCGCTCTGGTCTCGCAGATGTCGAGCGGCGACATCGACGGCCTAAAGCGCGGCGGCCATGATTTTCGCAAGCTCTACGCAGCATTCGACGCCGCGCGGTCCACGGTCGGACGGCCGACCGTGATTCTCGCCAAGACCAAGAAGGGTTACGGAATGGGCGGCGCCGGGGAATCCCGAATGATTGCTCATCAGGCGAAGAAGCTGGATGTGCAGGCGCTTCTGGCGTTCCGGGATCGGATGCGGCTCCCGCTCAACAACGAGCAGGTCGAACGGCTTGAATTCTACCGCCCCTCTGAGGAAAGCCCGGAAATCATCTATTTGAAGGCCAGACGGGCTGCGCTCGGCGGCAATCTGCCGGAGCGGCGCCGAAGCGCGCCTTCGGTCACCGTCCCTCGATTGGACGGTTATGCGGGCTGGGCCCTCCACGCCGAGAACAGGGAGATGTCAACCACCCTCGCGATCGTTCGGTTGCTTGGCAATTTTCTGAAGGATGAAGCTCTCGGGCCGCGCGTGGTGCCGATCGTGGCCGATGAAGCGCGAACATTTGGCATGGCGACGCTGTTCAGGCAGATCGGCATCTATTCCCCGTCCGGCCAACTCTATGAACCTGAAGACGCAGGCTCCCTGCTTGCCTACCGGGAGGCCACCAACGGACAGTTGCTCGAAGAGGGCATCACCGAGGCCGGCGCGCTATCCTCATGGACCGCGGCTGCGACCTCGTATAGCAACCACGGCATTGCGATGCTGCCGTTCTATATCTTCTATTCGATGTTCGGCTTTCAACGCGTCGGCGATCTCATCTGGGCCGCAGCCGATCAGCGCGCGCGCGGGTTCCTCATTGGCGCGACGGCCGGAAGAACCACATTGGGCGGAGAAGGCCTGCAGCATCAGGACGGGGCGAGCCACGTCATGGCGGCGACGGTGCCCAACTGCCGCGCCTACGACCCCGCTTTCGCTTTCGAACTCGCGGTGATCTTCGATCATGGCGCGCGCCGCATGATGGAAGAACAACGCGACGAGTTCTACTACATCACAGTCATGAACGAGAGCTACGCCCAACCTTCGATGCCGGTTGGAGTAGAGCGCGCCGATATCATCAGGGGCATGTACCGTTTCGACGCGGGATCGCCCGAGGGGGCCGTCGGCAAAGTACGCCTGCTCGGCTCCGGCGCCCTCCTGCGCGAGGCGATCGCGGCGGCGCAGCAACTGGAAACCGAGTGGGGCGTATCCTCGGAGGTTTGGAGCGTCACCAGTTATTCGGAGCTTGCACGCGACGCCCGAGCGGTCGAGCGCCACAACCGTCTACGTCCACGAGAAGCGCGACAGACCAGCCATCTTGCCGCCTGCCTTCCGGGGAGCGCTCCGATTGTCGCATGTTCGGACTATGTCCGCGCCTATCCGCAATTGATCGCCTCGTACCTCCGGGCGCCGTTTACGGTTCTTGGCACAGATGGCTTTGGTCGAAGCGACACGCGCGCGGCGCTGCGCGCCTTTTTTGAAGTCGACCGCCGTCACATCGTGGTCGCGGCGCTTGCGGCGCTTGCGGAGCAGGGCGAAGTGAACCACGCAATCGTCGCCACCGCGATCGACAAATACGGGATCGAAGCCGCGGATGAACCGCCGTGGCTGAGTTGATGGAAGGACAGCGCGGCGGCCGAGCCGAGGTCAAGCCGCTGTCGGCGCCTTGGGTGACAGCAAACCCTCGCGTTTCAGGTCCGACCAGAGAGAGGCCGGAATGGGATGCCTGAAGTTCTCGACATTCTGTCGCACCTGTTCAGGACTGACGGCGCCCGGAATAATTGAAGCGACGATGGGGTGGGCAAGCGGGAATTGCAGCGCCGCCGCAGCCAGCGGAACGCCATGCGCCTTGCAAACGGCCTCCATCCGTCGCACGCGCTCCATCACATCGGGCGTCGCATCCGCGTAATTGTATTTCGCGCCGGGGACGGCGCCTGTTGCAGTGATACCGGAATTGTAGACGCCCCCAACCACAATGCCGACGCCGGAGCGCTCGCAATAGGGGAATTCCGCCTCGAGCACTTCCTGCTCCATCAAAGTGTAGCGAAGCGCGACCAGAAAGAAGTCCAGCCCGATTGCGTCGAGGAAGCGCGGCATCATGCCTAACTCGTTGATGCCGGCGCCAATGCCGCGGATCAGGCCATGCGATCGCAATTCGTCGAGAGCGCGCCAACCCGACGTGAACAATTGAGCCAGATACGCAGCGACTTTGGCCTCGGTGGCGTGAAACCAGAAGTCGAGATCGTGGATCAGCAACAGGTCGATGCGGTTCATGCCGAGTCGCATCTGTGACTGCTCGTAAGAGCGCATGATGCCGTCGTAGCTGTAGTCGTGAACGTGGTCGAAGCGTAGGCCGCCCGCCCAGACGGGACCGGTCTGGAACTCGTCAGGTTTGGCGGGCGGAAAGAACCAGCGGCCGACCTTGCTCGACAGCACGAAATCGGACCGCGGCTTGGCGTCGAGAAAACGACCAGTGCGGATTTCGCTCAGTCCCCTGCCGTAATAGGGCGCCGTGTCGAAGTAGCGCACGCCCGCGTCCCAGGCCGCCTGCAAGGTTGCGGCTGCGGTCGGCTCGTCGACCCGCATGAACAACTCGCCGAGCGGCGCGCCGCCAAAGCCGAGCTGGGTGAGGGTGACGCCGGACTTGCCGAGCTTACGGGTTTCCGTCGGGATCATGTTGGTTGGCCTTGATAGATGGATGGATTTCAGCGGCGGTCGGAGATGCGACGTTGCAGCGCCTCGAGCAGAACCGCGCCGAGGATGATCGTGCCGGTCGCAAATCCCTGCCAGAAGATTTCGATGCGGGCGAGGTTGAGGAAATTGCGAGTGAGCGCGATGATGATCACGCCGATGATGGTGCGCAGGATTTTTCCCTGGCCGCCGTACAGGCCAGTGCCGCCGATCACGACGGCGGCGATGACCTCGAATTCCAGGCCCTCGCCGGTATTGGGAGACACCGCCCCAAGCCGTGACACGCTGACGATCCCTGCCAGCGATGCCGTGAATCCGACGACCATCAGACATTGAATCTTGAGGCGGTCCGCGCGAATGCCGGAGAGGATCGCCACGGTTCGGTTTGCCCCGACGGCGTAGACCCGCTTGCCGAAGGTCGTTCGCTCCATGATGAACCAACCGACCGCATAGACAGCCACAGCGACCCAGACGATGTTCTGAATCGGAAACCAGACGAGCAGGTCGGAAATCGATCCAGAGGCGCTGAAGGCAGAGAAACCGACCGGCAGCGGCAGTTGCACCCAGCGCCCCTGACCAAACAGCCTGATCACGTGGGGAATGTCGGGGATCGGCTGCCCCTGGGTGACGACGAGCGTGAGGCTTCTGCCGACCATCAACATGCCGAGCGTGACGATAAACGACGGAATCCTGGCCTTGGTGACGATGAAGCCGACGAAGGCCCCCAGCAGCGGCCCGACGAACAGCGGCGCGACGAGGCCCAGCGCGATCACCCACCACGGGTGTTCGTCGGCGCTCGGGGCGGGGATCCATCGAACCATGATCCAACCGGCGACAGCCGCCGACAATCCAACCACCGAGCCGACCGAGACGTCGAATTCGCCTGCGATCATCACGATCGTCATGCCGGCGGCGACGATCAGCATCACCGTCATCTGTCCGAGCAGATTGCCGACGTTCGCTGGCGAAAGAAATCGGTCGTTGGCGATCTGCATCGCCACGATCAGGATCGCCAGGACGCCGAGCGCCTGAATGAGGCTGTAGGAGCGCCTGAGGCTCGTCAGCCAGCGCGATGCGCCCGCCTCGGTCGCCGGAGACGAAGCTGTAGATACTGTCGTCATGCCGCGGCCATCGCTCCGATTTTCCCGCTCGTTGAAGCCTGCAGAATGGTTTCTCGA
Organism: uncultured Pseudomonadota bacterium; assembly: GCA_963771455.1. GTDB lineage: Bacteria > Pseudomonadota > Alphaproteobacteria > Rhizobiales > Beijerinckiaceae > Roseiarcus. The sequence continues at coordinate 177,007 of CAVYTP010000005.1, read as the reverse complement.
TGCACGGCGTCGCCAGTCAACTCGCCGACCAGAGCGCCCCGGAACATGACAAGCACGCGATCACACAGCAGGACGAGTTCGTCGAGCTCCGTGGTGATCAGTACGATGCCTACGCCCGCGGCGGCGATTTCGTCGATGATCCGGCGGATCTCCTCCTTCGCGCCCACATCGATGCCGATCGTAGGTTCGTCCATCACGAACACCTTCGGCCTCGTCTCCAACCATTTCGCGAACAGGACCTTTTGCTGGTTGCCACCGGAAAGCTGACGCGCCAACGCCAAGGGGCCGGGCGCATGGACGCCCAGCCTGTGGATGTTGCGATCAGCCGTCTCCCTCATCGCCGCTTGATCCAGAGCGCCGAGGCGGCCGAAGCGCGACAGGATAGGCAGGCAGATATTGTCCACCAGAGTAAAGTCGGGAAGAATGCCTTCACGAAGGCGGTCACTGGTGAGCAGCGCGATCCCCGCCTCGAGCGAAGCGGCGGGATCGCCGCCGCGCACTGTCTGTCCTTCGATTTGCACGTGGCCGCTGGACTTGCGCGTCGGCGCCCCGAACACGGCGCGTGCGAGTTCCCCAAGGCCGGACCCGGCGAGGCCGGTGACGCCGAGCACTTCGCCGCGCCGGAGCGTGAACGAAATGTCCCGAAGCAGCCCCGGCACGGAAAGGTTGCTGACCGACATCAAGGCCGTGTTCGCGGTCCGATCTTCGGGGAGAGCCTCGCGGCGCAACGGCTCGACATTCCGCCCGACCATCTCGGAGACAACCCGCGGCAAATTTGTCGCGTTAATGGGGCCGTCGGAGACGACTTCGCCATCGCGCATGACCGTCAGATCATCGCAAACCTCGAATATCTCCGCGAGATAATGGGAGATCAGCACCAGCCCGACGCCTTGCGAAGCCAGCTGCCGAATGAGCCGCAACGCAACGCGCACTTGCGATTCCGTAAGCGACGATGTCGGTTCGTCGAGGATCAGGATCTTCGGATCGAGATTTACCGCCTTGACGATCTGCACCATTTTCTTCAGGTCGTTGGGCAGTGCGCTGACGACGTCGTCGGGTTCGACGGCGATCTCATATTTTTCCAGCAGAGCCTTCGCCTTGGCCCGCATGCTCTTGCCGCGAATGATGCCAAGGCCGTATGTCGGTTCGCTATTGAGCATCAAATTCTCGGCGACCGTCATCGTCTGTACGAGATTGATGTCTTGATGAACGGTGACGATGCCGCAGGCCAACGCTTGTTCGGCGCCTATGAAACGAACCGGACGCCCTTCAAAGACGATCGTTCCGGAATCTGGCGCGTGGACGCCGGCGATGATCTTTGCGAGCGTCGATTTTCCCGCGCCGTTCTCGCCGACAAGGCCGCGAACCCGCCCGGAGTTGACAGAAAAATCGACGCCGCGCAGCGCGCGAACCGCCGCGAAACTTCGCGTCAGCCCTCGGCAATCGAGCACCGGAGGACCGGCGGCTGTCGCCGCCGGGAGCCTCGCAGCCTCGGGCAAGATCGCCGGCGTAGTTCCGGCGATCATCAGTGGCCTGTGACCTGCGGATCGCTGGCGAACTCGGCGGCGTTGTCCTTGGTCAGCAATTTCGTGCCGAGACCCTGGAATTCCTTGACGTCTCCGCCCTGAAGTTTGGTGATGACGGTGTTCATGCCGTCATAGCCCATCTTGAACGGGTCCTGCACGACAAGGGCGTCGATCTTCCCATCCTTCACCATCTGATAGGAGACGGGATCCAGATCGAACCCCACGAGCTTCACCTGTCCCGCCTTTCCGGCCTGTTCGAGCGCCTGGTATGCGCCCTGCAGGACCAGCTGGTTGAAGGCGAACGCGCCTTTGACGTCGGGCTCCGATACGAGCAGGTCTTCCATCGCCTGTCGCGCAGAATCCAGCGTCAGCAATGCGACCGGCTGCTCGTGAATCACGTTGAGACCGAGTTCCGCCGCCTTGGTCTCAAAGCCCTTGCGGCGGGTTTGGCCGTTGTCGTTGGTGGGAGCGTGGTCAAGCGTGATGACCTTATCGCCTTTTTTCAGCAGTTTCGCCATGTACTCGCCTGCGCTCTCGCCGCCTTTCAAATTGTCGGTGATGATGAGGCTGATGTATTTGCCCGACCGGATGCCGATGTCGGTGATGACGACCGGGATATTCTGCGCGTTGAAAATGGTCTTGATCGGCTCGGCGACCATCACGCTGTCGCCGGGAAATATCAGTACCCCGTTGACTTTCTGGGCGCTGATGTCTTCGAGATCGGAAACCTGCTTGGCCTTGTCGTTGTCGCCGCCGTTGGTGACAATCAGATCAATATTGACTCCCTTAGCCTTCCATTCCGCCGCCGCCTTTTTGGCGCCGTTGACCATCGTCACGAGAAAGGGGTTGGTGCCCCAGAAGACGGAGTAGCCGATTTTGTAATCGTTCGCGGTCGCCGGCGCCGCAGTCATGACGGCTCCCGTGAGCGCCGCCGCAAATAGCCATTTCATTGCGCGCATGTCGATAGTCCTCCCTTGCGAAGCCCTGCCAGTTTGTCTGATCAGTGCGCGCCCTCCTCATCACACCAGTAACGTGATAGGCGCGCCTCGACTTCGTCGTGAATAATGTGACACTTGCGACGCGAAGGAGTCAATCGACACCGTACGCGCGACGCGGGGAGGGGCGCCTACCTTCGCCGGACGCCTTTGCCGGCCAGCAGGCAATATATCACGCAATCGCTTGTACTCGCGTTCACTCGGATGCGAGCGCTTGGGGCGCGCGCAGCCAATAACCTACTTTCAGTTGGAATTCGGCAGCGTTGGCTCGCTGCCGTCGCCTTGAGCTACCCACACCGACTGGGACACCGTCCAATTACTCCAATCGGCCCTTGGAATATAAACGTTTTGGTCTAGTCCAGTGAGTGACGAGTGTGGCGGCTGCGTTGGCTTTTTGACTGTCCCCACCACGAAAGCCCAAAACGCCCAGCAGGCGACGGACTGTGAGTTCATCCGCGCGCCTTGGCGAAAGAAGACTGCCGCCGCGAGTTGACCGTCGACCTGGCGCAGCTCTTAGCGACGACGAACTGAAGCGCCTTGTTGAGCCTCGCGAAAATCTGCGCGCCGCTCCCGAGGACTCGGCTGTTTGCTTGCTGTGCTCACAATCCAAGCAAAGTGCCAACTAGCGCCGTCAGTATTAGAAGTCCGACTATCCCCGCGGCCACTTTTACTTTGAATTCGATGCTTCTTTCCCCCCAGCAGAAATGCAGTAACGGCGCCGAGGGCAACGGCGCCTATCGGTCCGACGACAAACACGATCGCCATGCCTACGCCGCCTTCGCGGTCCGCCACCTGCGCATGTTCGGCATAGGCAAACCATCCGATTTCAATCGCGAAATAAAATCCGATTGTCGCCAAAACAAACACTAGAACGGCCTTCAACGCAGCCCCCATTGTTCCGCCGAAAGAGCCAACCCCAGTGCACGGCATCGCCCCGCATCTCGGCAGGGACCGACGCTCGATACGGCACGCTACGTCTCCGTACGCCGTCAATCAAATCAAACGCCATGCGATTCCCAAGCGGGTCACGTTCAGCGGGAGATGGTATAAAGCCATTGATTTCTGTATCGGCAAAGATTCGCGATGCGAAGGCCTTGACAGGTAAAACTCGCGAACGTGACAAAGCCGCCGCCGCTCTTGGCAAATCAAGGCGGACGATCCTGGGAGGTGCTCTTGCGAGCGAATTGGACGATTGTGACGACGACCCTCGTGACATTGGGCTTCACAGGCTTGGCGCAGGCGAAGGATACGCAGTTCTGGAATCTGACCGCGAACACGATCACGGCGTTCCAGGTCTCGCCGCCGGGCAAGAACGACTGGGGGACCGATCAGACCGCCAACGATCCGGACCATTCGGTCGATTTTGACGAGCGGCTGAAAATCACCGGCGTCGCGACGGGCGTCTACGACGTCAAGTTCAAGGACCAGAAGGGTCGCGTTTGCGTCGTCCGTAACGTGGCGATCAAACAGGGCGGCATGTTCTCGATCGAAGAAAAGAAACTGCCGGCTTGCGCGAGCTGATTTCGTCGCGGCCCGGCCCCGATTTCGCGCCGCGGCCTCAGCGCTCTTGCAGCATCGCGGCGTGGCGATCTCGAGGAGACAAACGATCGTGGCGCGGCGCGACGAGAGCCCATTGATCGTGTCTGATAGGCGGATCGCCGCGTCGATGTCGTAGGTGCTCAACAGTTCGCCATCGGTGAAGTTTTATGCGGCCGCGATAACCGCGGATGGATCCGGATCGGGTCCCGAGGGCAGCTCGCCGAGCGGCTTGTAGGTCTTGGCGTCGAACACCCGCGTGGCGTCGTCGTCGCCGAGCGCGGCATAGACGGCGACGCCGGGCGGGCGCTGCCTCATGCGCGCGGCCTGTAGCGTATCGGCACGACATAGTCGTGTGGAGCGCCGCGCGGCGGCGGACCGAAGGGGCCCGCGCGGCGAACGGTCGCCGGCGCGTCGGCGTCGAGCGCGGGGTCGCCCGCGGATTGGGCAAGCGCCACGGAGATCACCCGACCGGCGTCGTCAAGGGTGAACTTCACCGTCGCCGTTCCGCGCGCTTCGCGCTCCAGCGCGGCGTCGGGATAGCGCGTGCGCGCGTTGATTCGGGCGAACAGGCTGTCGCGGTACATGGCGATCGCAGCGCTCGACGCATTCGCTGCGGCGGGCGGCGCGTCGGAACTTGGGGCGGCCCGCGTCGCCGCGGGCTTGGACGAAGCCTTCGCCAGCGGCTCGACCTTCCTGGGCGTCGCCGTGCCTCCTTCACCGGCGCCGGCTTTGCGGGCGCCGAGGCGGGAACGGGCGGCCGCTTGGGAGCCATCTCAGGAACGGGAGAGGCGACGGGCTCTGGCGGCTTCGCCTGGGCGACCGGCGTGGGAACGGGCTCGGCCTTGGGCGGCGGCGCCTCGGCTTGCGCCGGCGTTGGTTCAGGCGCCCGCGCGACTTCGGGCGGCGGTGGCTCCGTTGCAGGCTCAGGGGTCGGCTCGACCTTCGGCGGCGGTGGCGCCTCGGCGACTGGCTCGGCTGGAGTCGGGGTCGCGTCAGGCGCCTTAGCGACCTCGGGCGGCGGTGGCTCCGCGACCGGCGCAGGGCTCGGCTCGACCTTCGGAGTTGCCGGCAGCTCGGCGACCGGCTCGACGGGCGTCGGGGTCGCGTCAGGCGCCTTCGCGATTTCCGGCGGCGGGAGCTCCGCAATCGGCGCAGGGCTCGGCTCGTCCTTCGGAAGCGCCGGGGCCGCGCGCGCATCTTCCGTGGGAGCATCGGGCGCCCGTTCGACGACCACTTCCACGGCGATCGGCTCGGGCGCACGGCTAATGACGGTTTGGGACCAGAGGACCGCCGCCGCGACCATCAGCGCGTGCAGGGTCGCCGATACCGCCGAGCCCCAGACCGTCCGCCGGGCCGAACGGTTACGGACCGAAGAAAAGATCGTGAGATCGAGCCCGTCGAGCCGCGCTGCGTGAATCGGGGCGGCTTCGCCCCGCCTTCGCTGACCGTGACCAGCGGCGGCGCAACGGCGCCCCTCGCGCTGGCCGGCCAGGGGCCGAGCGCGGAACCGAGCGCCATGTTCGCCGGCGAAGTCAAAACGTCGCTCTCACTCCGGCGTAAAAGGCTTGCGGCGCGGCCGGGGTCAGGGACCGCGGGTCGACGAACGGCGCTCCGCCGTTGGCAAAATTGGGAATGGCGTCAGTCTCGAAGTAGGTTCCATAGGTGTAGTAGCGATGGTCGAGCAGATTGTCGGCCTTCGCATAGACCTGGATGTTTGACGTCACCTTATAGCTGACCGTCGCATTGACGACCGCGTAGCCCGGCATTTGCGGATTCTGGTTGGACTCATCGCCGGCGAAATACTGGGGACCGACGGCAAACAGTTCGGCGCCGATCGCCAGCGCCGGCGTCACCTTGTATTCGCCGGTGAGCTTGAAGGTGTTTTGCGGGATCATCGGTATCTTGTCGCCTGCCTGCACATAGATCAGCCCGTCGACGTCCGCGGAGGGCGAGTTGGAGGCGAGCGTCAGCCCGTTCAGGAACGTGGCGTTGAGATAGGTATAGCTTCCGGAGACCGAAAACCTGTCGGTCTTGTAGCTCGCTTCCGCCTCGACGCCCTGGCGGCGCGTCTGGCCGACGTTCTGGAAGTAGCCAAAACCCTGTTGGATCGGATCGGCGATCTCGAGGATATCGTCGCGGCTCGTCGTGCGAAACACGCCGAGACGCCAGGTGAGCGCGCCATTGTCAGGCCCGATGTCATGCTGGCCGCGAAAGCCCGCCTCGAAAGTCTCGGCGACGACCTGCTTGAGCGGGGGATCGGAGACGAGGAAGGTCGCGAGTACGCAGGGGTGGTCGGGATCGGCGCAGCCGAGTTCCAGCGGCGTCGGCGCGCGGTTGGATTGCGAATAGCCGCCGTAGACCGAGACGCCGCCGCCGATCTTGTAAGTCGCGCCGATGTTCGGATTGAGCCGCCAGAACGCGTCCTGGCCGTCGAGCGCCGTGCCGATCTGATCTTGCAGGCGGATATTGGCGACGTTGAGCCTCGCCCCAGCCGTCAGCGACAGCCGGTCGTTGACGTCGAACGTGTCGGCGGCATAGGCGCCTTCGTAGAGATTGGTCGCCCGCAGCGAAACCGGGCCGTCGCTGGTCGGATCGCCGGAAGGCCCGAGGAACAGGCCCGAACCATCGACGACGAAGTTCGGCTGCACGGTTCCGAGTTCCGCCGTCGAGCCGAAATGGGTCACGCCGTAGTCGAGGCTCGCGCCGATGACGAAATGGTTGTCGTGGCCCCAGAGCTTGTCGATGTTGGTCGCCTGAACGGCGGCGCCCGTGCTTGTCGTCTGCGTGGTCGTGCGGTCGTTCTCGCCCAGCGTCGCCGTCGACTGCGAACGGATTGGAAAGCTGCTGCCCGTTGACGCCGTTGGCCGGCGTGACCGCGTCGCCGTAGCACAATAACGTCGGGTCGGCGCAGGGCTGCGCGTTTGTCGAATTGCCGTCCTGCGTGTGCTGGAAGTAGGAGCGCACATAGGCGTTGGCCTGCAAGGTCCAGGTCGGCGTCAGGTTTACGTTAGCGGTGGCGTTGACGTAGCCAACCTGGTTCTGGATGGTCTGCGGCGTCGTGTAGACGGAGCTCCAGTTGTTCTGCAGCAGTTCCCACGGCGCGGAGGCAGTGGCGCCGAAGGTATTGCTCGCGCCGCCCAGGTTGAGATGATACTCGCCGCCCTCGTTGCGGTAGCCGATATCGCCGTAGGCCCGCTCGATCCGCGACGGCGAGAAGTAGCGGAACCCGTCGTCGGTCACGCCCTCGACCGCGATATAGGTGGACCAGTTGTCGACGAGCTTGCCATATTGCAGCGAGCCTTGCAGGCGGCCGAACGAACCGGCCGACACGTCGACCGAGCCGCCCTGGTAAGTGAAGCCGTTCTTCATTTGCAGGCTGATTGCGCCGCCGAGCGCGTTGAGCCCGAAGGCGGGATTGTTGCTGACGACGTCCATGGAATGGATGGCTACGGTCGGCAGGAAATCCCAATTGACGGTATCGCCGAACAATTCGTTGATGCGCATGCCGTTCTGGTAGATCGCGAGCCCCTGCGGCGTCCCCGCGACGGGCGAAGCGTCGAATCCGCGGAACGTGACGTCGGGCTGGAACGCATTGCCGGAAACGACGCTGACGTTGACGCTCGGCGTATTTGCATTGAGCGAGCTGACGGCATTGGCTGAATGCTGTTCGGCGATCTCACGAGAATTGATCGTCGTCACCGCAGCGGGAACCGAGTTGACGTCGACCCCGGACCCGGACAGCGGCGTCGTCGCCACCACGTCGACCGTCGGCAGTACGTTCTGCGCGCCGGGAGCTGGGGCTTGCGCCTGCTGGGCAATTGCTCCCGTCGGGAGCAAAAGCGCCGCGCACGCCAATCCAAATATGCCTCTTCGCGCCACCTCCGACCCTCGCTGTCTTTGGCGCCATTATACACAAAAGAGCGGATCGGAAAGCCGCAGTGGTTGAGTAGCGCTCTTCAGTCCTCGCCCCCATCGCGCCCAAAGGGCGATATGTAAGCGATTGACAGGGTCGATATCGTAGCTGTCACAGCCGTTTTCCCAGGCCGTCGCCTCGCAGCGACGGCTTTTTCACGTGTTATTCGTTTTGATTATACTCATCATCGAAGAATCGTGTGCCTTCCCTCCTTCCCGTCGGCCATAATCAATCCTTATTGTATCCATTGACCGTTCAGAAGGTCGCTCGACGCCATGGACCTCACTTTTCGCCAACTTGAAATCTTTCGCGCCGTTGTAGTGGCGGGTTCGATCACCAAGGCGAGTCATCGGATCGGTTTGTCCCAGCCCTCGATCAGCCAGCAACTTGGCAAGCTGGAAGAATGCCTTGGCGTGCAAATGATCAACCGCAACCGTACCGGATCCATCTCGCTCACTCCGGCGGGGGAGTTCTGGTATCGTGCATCATCCGAGATGACAGACCGAATGCATTCGCTTTTGAATGAGCATGACCAGAACTTCCGCAACGCAAATCTGGTGATCAAGTTCGGAGTGACGCCAGCCTTGCGGGGTCGTTTCATCAGCGGCGCGGCCCGGATAGCGCTGAATTTGCCGAACTTCACGCGTTTTGAGATGATTTACGACCTCAACTCGTCGCTGCTCGTCGAAAAGCTTCGGATGCATCACGTCAACTTTGCCGTTGTCGCGGAACAGGCTCTCGTCGATGACGCGTCGTCTTTCGCCGTCGCCAACTTGTTCGACGACAAGGTCATTTGGGCGGTGCCAGCTGCGGTGACAGATGAAGAAATCAGACGCGCTCTCAGGCCTGAGACGCCGACCTGAAGACATTCACCCGATGTTGCGGCATTATGTCGACATCGACTCTGCCGTTCCGACCCGTCACGCCTCAACCGAATGGTTTGTGGGCAATCTGCCCCATTCGGTGCCGACCTTTCGCGCGCCGACCTTCGCGGCTTCGATAGAATTCACGGCGGATGGCTTAGCCACTTCCCATGTGCTGCGCAGCCTTATCCCGGAACTCAGTCAGAATGTTCTGCAAAACGTCAAGCTGTTCGACATCGACACTCCAGGGCGGCGGGTCGTGTTGGCCATGCGCAAGCATTTGCTATCCCACCCGACTTTTGCGCGCTTCTATCAGCAAGTCATCGAGTTCTGCCGGACCGACTATGGCCCGTCCATGCAAAACCAGATGATCCGCTCCCTTAGCGACCTGCTGGTCGAACGCCCGCCCGGCGACATCTCGGGTAAGAACTCGCGGCCGCGGGGTTGTCGAAGCGAGGGCGTGGCCCGGGCGGGTGTGCTTGGCGCGAGCGCCGCGTTGGAGGTGAAGGTCCTCCGCGGGGCGAGGTTGTAGCAACCGCGGGCGAGAGACAACTCGCAGGACCCACCGTTGTGAGACCCGGCGCTCGGAGCCGTGAGGCTATGTGAGAAAGAAGCCCGAGGCGGACCGCGGCGCCGAACGGAAGCGAACCCCGCTGCAAGCGGCGATAATGGCCGCGCAACGCGCCTGTCCTGGCGCGTGCCTTTCTTGGTCAAGAGCCCCGTCAACGCGGCGTCAGCAATCACCAGACATACTCCGGAACGCGCGATCGGCATCCAGCTTGTTGGCGGCGGAGCTCCACCAGGGGCCGCGCGCGTCGGCCATTTGATTTTCCAATATACCAGATTGGTCCTCGTGTTTCTAAACGGCGCGGTCGAGCCAGCGCCCATTCCAGCGACATGAGATTCCCGGCTCATTTCACCGATGCCAGAACAGGCTGCGACTACGTTTGTCCGCGGTTACGGATCAAGCGCAAAAGCTCATGTTTTGGCAAAGAATTAGCGGCGCTGCGGAGTTTCGCGGTTCCGTTCAGCGCGAACAAATCTTTAGGGAGAGATGGCGCGATGTTCGCGTTCTCATCCGCGAAGCGATGCCGTCGGCAGTCAGGCGACGGCCCTCCGACAGGGCGTCCGAGGCTTGACCCAAAGAAAATGGCGCAGTTACATGCGACCTCGGATCGCCGATCTATCGTCGGTATTGACTGCATAAATGCATGGGACCAGCAACCGCTGCAAAGATGGCGGCCTGACCGGAGGGATGATGACGCAGACTGATATGGCAGGGACTTCGCGTGGCGGTGTGGGGGCCTGGATATTCCGCGTACTGCTCGTCGCTGGCGCCGCTTTCATGCTCTATTCATGGTTCTCGCCGTGGTGGAGTGCAAAAGTCGCCATCATCCCTGGCGATGATCACATGGTGTTGCACCCTTGGGGCATGGACGTGGTGGCCCAGGTGAGAGCCAATGCGGACGATGCTCTCTGGTCCATGCCATGGTTCTTCGCCCCGTTCATGTGGACGTATCTGACCGTATGCATGTTGGCTCTTGCGGCCAGTCTTTTCTTGGATCGGCGGATTTCCCTGGGCCGGATCAGGTTGCCGATTGCGGCGGTTCTGATTGGACTTGTTGGCCTGTCGTACCTGATCGCTGTCGGACTTACTTATGGAATTGGTGAACTGAAGGCTGGATGGGCCGGGGCCAATTTCATTGGTGTTTCGAAACTGGAAGTCCCGGCGGGCCCCAAGATCAAGATGGTTTCGGACCTGAGAAACGGGTACTGGTTGGCGCTCGGCGCAGGGGCGGTGTTGTTTGTCCTGGCCCCCCTTCGTGGCCTGTTTGTCGGCAAGCCGAGGGCGTAGGACCGGTTCCGATCTGGCGGACGACGGTCCGTCGTAGTTTGTTTGAAGACGGCAACCTGATTTTCGAGTCGACGGCTCGAGCCCATCACTAGGGGTCGGTGTTCGTCCAGCCTGCTAGGGCGTAAACTCATAGCCGTTATGGCCCGCCAACGACGATCTACAATCGCTTCAACCGTTGCCGGAACAAGGGAGTTTGCGACCGTCTGATGGACGAAATCGCCAAGGCCCACAAAGGCAACGTGCAGATGATCGACCGTTCCGTTGTTCGCGTCCACCAGCATGCGGCGGCGGTAAAAAGGGGGATCGAGATCGTTGCATCGGTCGCTCCCGAGGAGCACCGACGACCAAGATTTACTTGCCGGTCGACAAGCGCGGCCTGCCGCTTAAAGTGACGCTGACCGCGGGCCAAACGCACGACATGCAAGCCGCGCCGCGGTTGCTCGCCAACCTAATCCGCGTACCAATAAACGCTGTTGGCGTGAACTCGACGCAGGCTAAATGCCCTTGCCATGCATTAGTTCCATCCTATTAGCTTCTTCGCGGCGGTGCCAAATGGGCCTAAATGATAGACCGCTGCGCCAGCGGGCGAAAAAGTGAACGTCGCAAACGGTTCGGTGGCCATTTTGTCGAGATAGTCTCGCGTCGCGACGCCGAGGCTGACATGCGGATCGTAGTGGTCGCCGACCTGTTTGGGAACGAAAGTCGCCACGTAATCAATGAGAAGCGCATCTTCGGCGGCATTGGCCTGCGGCGCCGTGAACGCGCTGATCGGCCCTATTTCCAGCGTGTACGGGCTCACGGCGGCAATCATTTCCTGCTGCAACTTCAAAAGTTCGGGGCTCGGCCGCACCTCAATGTTTGCAACACCAATGTCCCCTCCGGGGGTATAGGAGTATTTGTACGCCTCCAGCTTAAGGTCTTTTATGTTGGCGGCGCCGAATACTTTTTCGGCGGCCTCGAACACCTTGTCGAGATTGTCCGCGCTCGTGATCGGGCGACCCGCAGCTTTGAGTTCGACGGCTCCGCAGGAGCAAGACGCGGTCATGGCGGGGGAGCGTGTCATCTTCCGATATTCGCCATCGATTGACCTCTTTTCTGACACGTGCACGGGTCGTCGCAGCCACGCCGTTCGCGCTATCTTCTGATGATCCAGGCGAACGTCCGCGACGAAAGAAGCTTTTGCATGCCCACGCTCTCACGCCACAACGATTACCGCCTGGGCACGTTGCTATCCCTGACGACCGCGGTGCTTCTGGCCTGCCAGGAGCCGTTTTCCTCGGCCGCCGCCAAGCATCTGGATTTCGCACAATTCGTCTTCGTGACGCAAACTGCGTTGCTGCTATCAGTGCCGTTGCTGATTCTTCGCCGTTCGAGCCGCCAGGATTTTGGCAAAATACTGAAGGATTTTGCCGGATACTGGAAACTCGCCGTCATCTTCGCCATCGGCATGAGCGGCCTGCTGTTGTACAACCTCAGCCTCGGCAAGGCCCATCCCATTATCATCGCCGCGATCCTGAATCTGTCGCCGTTCTGGGCTTCGCTGGTCGCGCGGGTCATCTCGGGAAAACGGCTCTCCGTCCCGCTGACGATATTTTACGGCTGCCTGGCGGGCGCATTCCTCGGCGCGATGGCGGTGGTCTGGAGCCAGATGAGCGGCGACCAGACGCCGTCGATCGCCGAGCTGATCGAAAACATTGGGCGCGGAAGCTGGGTTTACGCGATCCCGATCCCGCTGCTCTCCGCCCTCGGCGGCACGCTGATTGGAAAATGGTTTGCCGGCTACGATGAATCCGCTGCGATCGCGGCCAATTTCGTCGCCTCGTCTTTCACGCTGATACCCATCACGCTCGCCATCATGATCCTCGGCAAGACCCCGTTCTCGGGCGAACTCCCGGCGATCGTCTTGATGTTGGTCGGCACGATGATCGCGGCTGTCGGCGGGACGCGTATTCTACCAGATATCGTTGACGGTGACCGACAACGACAATGGCTTCGTCACGATGTTCTTCCTGCTGGTGCCCGCGCTTACCGGTCTCATCTCGCTGCCGCTGTCCTGGTGGCTTCCGGATTTGAAATTTAGGATTGATCCGGTGTTCTTTGCAGGCTTGGCGATGATCGCGTTGTCGCTGCTTATGTTTTCATGGACGGCTTGGAAGCGGCCGCAGTCGACGTCTTAGTTTTCGATGGTTCCGATCCAGACCCCAGGGGAAACAGCATGAGCGCCGATCACGCCCGCCCTATCGAAATCCATGGCTACGCGATCGTCTCCGAGGACGACAAGATCGCGGGGGCCGATGGGCTGACTCCGCCCTCGCTGCGCAATGAGGCAGATTGGAACTACTACCAGGGCGCGCTCGCCCGCTCCGATCTGATCGTGCTCGGCCACACGAGCCATCAACTCGAGCCCAATACCAGAGGCGACAAGCGGCTGGTGCTTTCGCGGAAAGCCGCGGCGCTGGAGAAGAGGGCCGACGCGTGGTGGTGGAATCCCGGCGACATCGCTTGGGAAGCCATCGCGGAGACCATCCTTCCGGGCGGCGGCGAGGTCGCAATCTCGGGCGGCCAGGTCGCCTTCGACCTGTTCCTGGGCGTCGGCTTTGAAGCCTTTCACATTGTCTCGCGCGCGCGGCGTGCGTCTCCCCGGCGGGCGCGGCGTCTTTTCGGCCTGCGACCGGGGCGTCGCCGCAGAGGCCGTGCTCGCGCAAGCCGGCCTCGCGGTCAGCAAACGCATTCCGCTAGACCCGGAGCACGGGGTCGAGATGAATGTTTGGCGAAAGCGCGCGGGCGCGTCGTAGAGACGCGCCGATGGATTGCGACGGAAACGCGCTCATCGTTTCGATCCTCGCATCGGATTGATCACGTCGACGTCGGCGAAATCGCGCACGTTGTCTGTCACGACAATGCACCCGTTGGCTTCCGCTACCGCTGCGATCATGGCGTCAAAGCCACTGCGCGACCGTCCTTTCGCCTTGGCGTCCGCCATCAGGCGCGCCCAGATCAATGCCGCCGCGCCATCGAACGAGAGCACGCGCCCGGCAAAAAGCGCTTGCGGTCCCTGCGGACCAGAAAACCATTCGTCGAGTTGCTCGCGCCGTCTCCCTGCAGGCTTTTCAAGGATTCCCCGGCGGATTTCCGCCAGAGTAAGGGACGCAATGAACAGATCCTCGTCCGATTGCTCGGCCATCCATTCGATCAACGATTCCGAAGGCTGCGGCTTCGTGAAATTGCTCAGGATGTTGGTGTCGAGCAGGTAGCGCATCAAAGATCGATCTTGCGGCCATCCTCATGAGGACGGGTAAGGTCGAGTTGTGAGCCGACAAGCGGCGATGCCAACAATGCGCGGAGGATTCCGCCTTTGTTTGCGGCATCTCCCTCAGCGGTTTGCCGGACTGCCGCGCGGAGCCGATCGGACTCCGGTCCGTCCTCGGCCAGCCGGCGGGCGAGGGCGCGAACGAGTTCGCGATCGGTGTCACGACCCGTCACCTCGAAGCGAACCAGCCCTTTTTCAGCGAGCCGACTGCGAAAGTTTGCGATGGCTCGTTTCTGCGCAAGTTTGCTCACGGCTGGCCTCAAGGTTATATCCAGAATTATATCCAGAATATCTCGGGACCGCAAGACATGCCTTGGCGCTCAACCCGGCGGCATCTTCTCGAACTTCGGCAGCGCCGGAGTCGACGTGGTCCCAGCCGTAGCCGCCGCACTCCGTAGGTCACCACCTGCGGCGCGTACCGGCTGGGATCGTCGAGGCTCGCGGCGTGGACGGTGAACAGATCGGGCATCGCCGACAAGATCCAGGAATACCGGCGACCCGCAGGCGCCGCAGAAAGCGTGGGTCTTCACGTTGCCGCTGTCGCCAACCATGTCCCATCGTCTTGCCTCGCCCGAGAGCTTCACTTGGGCGCGCGACGGGAAAGTCAGGTAGGAGCCGTGTCCTGTGCCGCTGGCGCGCTGGCAGTCGCGGCACTGGCAATGGTTGGCGAAAATGGGCTCGGCTCGGATCTCATAGCGGATGGCGCCGCAGGCGCAGCCGCCGGTGTAGGCATCGCTCATGGTTTTCTCCTGCAGGTGATAGCGTCGGCGGAGGCGCTCGGCGTCAACCCTGCTCGTCGGCGATTCTGCCGATCCGCGGGACGATCGTCTTCCAACCCTTGCCCATGACCTCAAAGGCGGACTTGTTCCTCGGCATGACGAAGCCGGCATGGACGAGGCGGAGGCGCGTGCCGTTCGCCGTCCTGGAAAGCGTCAAGGTGACGACAGTGTCCAGCGGCGAGCCGTAGCCGACGTTGTCCTCGTGGCCGCCCTTCCAGCTGTAGACGAGGCGCTCGTTCCGGATCGCCTCCAGCACCTGGCAATGGATCACGCCGTCCCACGCGCCGCCGGCCTTGGTCTGGAACGTGAACCGCGTTCCCTTCACGGGCTCGAAACCTGTCGGCGCCATCAACCAGCGGCCAATCAATTCGCCTGACGTCAGCGTTTTCCAGATTGTCTCCGGCGCGTGCGGAAACACCTCCTCGACGACGATGTCCCTGATGTCGGATGCAGCGTCGTTCATGGATCGATTTCCTTGAGGAGGGCGCGCAGATCGGCGAACCGGTCGCGCCAGAATTCGCCGTAATGGCTCATCCAGTCGGCCAGCGGCTCGAGACCTTCGGGCCGGGCGCGGTAGTAGACGTTGCGGCCCTCGGCGCGTTCCGAGACCAGACCCGCCAGCTTCAACGACTTCAGATGTTGGGAGACCGCGCCCTGGGTCACGCCGCTTCCCCGCGTCAACTCGACGACGTTGATTTCGCCGGACTGGACGATCCGCTCCAGCACCGCCCGCCGGGTCGGGACGGCGAGCGCCTGCATGACGGCATCGATGGGGCTGGTAGCGACCATGTGCAATCAAATAGCGTTCACTAATAAATTAGTCAATACTATTTGAATGGCCGTCCGGGCGCCCGGCCGGTATTTCACGTGGTCGACAAAAGCGCGAAGTTTCGGCGTCATGCGGTAGCGGCTCGGGTAGTACAGAAAAACGCCTGGCGTCGTCGGCGCGTAGGGCTCCAATAGACGGACAAGTTTCCCCGCCCGCACAGCGCCGTCCACCACGGGCGCCGGCGCCTGCGCGAGTCCCATGCCTTCCACCGCGGCTCCCACCAGGGTCGACATTTCGTTGGCGATCATGGGGCCGGCAACCGCAACTTCGACGGCTTCGTTGCCGTTGACAAAGGACCATGGCGCGATCGTCCCGTTCGTGCGCCGCATACGCAGGCAGGCGTGCCCCCGCAGATCCTCAATCAGCTCCGGCGGCGGCCGCCGGCGCAGATAGTCGGGGCTGCCGACGACCGCCAACGGAAACGCCGGCGTCATCCGCACGGCGACCATATCCGCCTCGATGTGCTGGCCGAGCCGAATGCCGGCGTCGAATCCCTCCGCCGCGATATCAACCAGCTGTGGGCTGGCAGAGATCTCCACCTCGACATCGGGGTAGGCCCGGCAGAACGACGCGATCAAAGGCTCCAGCAGAATCGGCATCACCGCGCGCGGGACGGTCAGGCGCAAAAGCCCGATCGGCCGTTGCATGAGTTCGCGCGCGTCCTCGCTAGCCGAGACAAGCTCATCAAAGGCCGGTCTCGCCCGCGCCAGAAACCGTTCGCCGGCCTCGGTCAGGCCGACGCTGCGAGTTGTGCGGATGAACAGCGCGGCGCCGATGCGGGCTTCGAGGCTGCGCACCGCCTGACTTATCGCTGACGGCGTGACGCCGAGGTCTGCCGCGGCCTGACGGAAGTTGCGCCGCCGAGCCACGCCGAGGAATGCCTCCACGCCGTCGAGCGCGCCTTGCCTCATTGTGAAGTTCTGCTTCATGGCCCGTCGACATTATGACGGATAGTCGTGCGCGGGAAGCCGCCGCATATTGGCCGAGCGACGACGCATTTCGAATGCCGCTCAAACGCAATGCAAGGTCAGACAAAATGCCGACGGCGATGATCTTCCAAACGCATCTGGCTCTAGGCTACGTCGCGTGGCTGCTGTGCGTCAGCGCCTACGTCCTGCCGTGGCTGAAGTCGATGGAAAGGCCCACGGCGCTTCGCGCGATTGCGACTTTGCACAGCTTCCGCTTCTTCGGGCTGGTCTTCATCCTGCCGGGCGTCGTCAGTCCCGACCTGCCTGCAGCTTTCGCCGTCGATACCGCCTACGGCGACTTCGCGACCGGGTTGCTCGCCATGCTCGCGCTTTTCACGTTCCGGTTCCGCCCGGCGTTCTGGTTGTTCACTGGGCCTTCAATGTGGTGGGGACGATCGACATCTTCTTTGCCTATTACCACGCCATCAAGGTCGGCCTTCCGGATCACGCCGAATGGCTGGGCGCGGCCTATGCGATTCCGATCCTCTACGTGCCGCTGCTGATGATCACGCATTTCCTCGCGTTCTACTTCCTGCTTCAATCCCAGCCGAGCGCGGCGCGGGATCTCTATGCAGACGCGCCTGCCGCCTGATTGCCTCTCTCGAGGCCCAGGGAAATGTTGCGGCGCTCCGCTCATCCGTTCAGAGATTTGGCGCCGCTGACGAACGGGCTGCCTCGGATATAGAACCGCAGTGGCCGAAGCTTTTCCTGCGAGATGCCGATCCTGACGCTCGCGCCAATTTCGCCGACTTCGCGGTCATCGGGCGCAAGCCACAATGGCCCTGGTTGACAGAGATCGAGCCCGTCCAGCGACCGATCGATGCGCAGCGCCGAAGCGAGCCTGCCGGGCCCGCGCGCAAGATCTCGCAACGGCTCGACGCCGCGATTGCGCTGCATGATGGCGATGCCCTCGACCGGCTCGAGCGCACGGATCAGGACGCCGGTTCCGACGCCGGCGCCCTCACTCGAGACATTCAGCATGTAGGAGATGCCGTAGGCGAGATAGACGTAGGCGTGTCCAGGTTCGAGAAACAGCGATCGATTGCGCGGCGTCATCCCCCGAAAGGCGTGACCGGCGGCGTCGCCGACGACATAGGCCTCAGTCTCGACAATGCGACCGCTGACGATCCCCTCAGGCAACTCGCGCAGCACCAGCTTGCCCAGCAGATAGCGCGCGAACGCGACCGTATCGTGCGGCAGCTCTGAACGGACGAGCGGCGGAGGGCGCTTCTTGCGTCGGTCAGTCTTCAACGGCTCGATCTACCTGTACCGTGCGCATTGCCAGACTGGCCGCGCCAAAATATGTCAACCTCCTTATTCGAACTTCGTGTGGAATTGGAGCATTTAAATCGTCATTGCGAGGAGCGCGCGCACCGAGCGGCGGCGGAACGATGGATTGCTTCGCTGCGCTCGCAATGACGGATCGACTTAGCCGCAAAATGCTCTAATTTCCGAAGTCAGTGTCCAACCAGCACTGCGGAATTCCAAGTTGCACGATATCAAATGGTCCCCGCATGAAAAGAAAGTCGCGCGCGCGGCCTTCGACTACGCGCTGGAAACTGCCCTCGCCAAGATCATGACCGAATTCAAGGCGAAGGCCAGCGCGGTCGCTACGCCCTCCGAAATGTGGGAAATCGAAGACTATTTACGTCAGGAGCGACGCGAAGTTGAAGCTGCCTTCGATTATCGCTACTCGCAGCTTCTTACGGTCTTCGCGGGCTTGATATTTCAGGGGCATCTGGATGAAGGGCGGCTTACGGGTTTATCGGAAGAAAAGCTCGCAGAGATACGCTCGATTGTCTCTTTTGTGAGCAGCAACTAGCGTCGCCCCCTTAAACTTCAGCCGACATAGCCGAACGACAAGCTCGCTCGGCGGCGCATGATTAGCCTTGCGCGAGCTTGTCATCGGCGCATAAAGCCGACCGTCGGGGAAGCGCAGAGGGAGGGCGACGATGTGTAAGACTTGTGAAGCTCAGGGTTTTGGTCGCCGGCAATTTCTCAAATTTGGCGCCGCCGCCGCCGCCACATGGGCGCTCGGCGGTTTTGCAGGTTCGGCGCGCGCCGCGGATCCGACAGAACTCACGCCCGATGAAGCCCTGGCCGCTTTGAAGGCAGGCAACAAACGCTATGTCGATCAGCCGCAGCTCTGCTCGATCAATCTTGCCCAGCAGCGCAGCGAGGTCGCGGGGCACCAGGCGCCCTGGGCGACGGTGCTCGCCTGCGCCGACAGCCGCGTGCCGCCGGAATTGCTGTTCGGCGGTCATGGGGTCGGCGATCTGTTCGTGGCTCGCAACGCGGGCAACCTCGTCGACACCGCGACGATGGGCACGATCGAGTACGGCGCCGCCGTTCTGGGTTCGCCGCTCGTCGTCGTGCTCGGACATACCTCGTGCGGCGCCGTCAAGGCGGCCTGCGACGTGGTGACGAAGAGCGCAACCTTTCCCGGTTCGATCGGCCCCATGATCGAGCCGATTGTTCCGGCAGCTCTCGCAGTACGGGACGCTGCGGGCGACTTCGTGTTGAATACGACCAAGGAGAGCGCGAAGCGCACGGCTTCGCGGCTGACTTCGGCGAGTACGATACTTTCGGGCCTGGTCGACAAGGGCAAGCTGAAGATCGTTTCCGCCATCTACGATCTCGACAGCGGCGTCGTCACCTACCTCACGTAAGCGAATTCAGGGTTACGTCCGACCGTGGGCGCCGCTGGAGCGGCGCCCTGATTTTGGAGCCTTGCGGGAACTCGCGGTTCCCGCGTTTTGGCGTCAATGCCGACGCCCACCTACCGCCGCCGCCGCGATGTCCGCCGCCGCCGCCGCCGCGATGCCCACCGCCGCCGCCGTGTCCTGGTCGGCTCCGCCGCCGCCGTGTCCCGGACGGTTACCGCCGCCGTGTCCTGGTCGGCCTCCGCCGCCGCCATGGCCGGGACGGTTACCGCCGCCGTGTCCGGGACGGTTTCCGCCTCCGCCGTGACCGGGGCGATTGTTGCCGTGTCCAGGACGGTTGTGGCCGTGTCCAGGCCGGTTGTGATTGGGACGATTGTTCCCGTTCCAATTCCGGTGGATATGATGATTGACCGTCATGCCGCGATGCCAGCCGCGACCGTTCCAGCCCGTTTGCCAGCCGCCGCCCCAACCGTTCCAGCCCCAACCGCCGCCCCAGCCAACGCCGGTCGACCACTGAAATCCGCAAACATAGAAGCCGGCGCCACGCCAGCCGTTGGGGTACCAGCAATAGGCCCTGCCGCCCCAAATGAAGTTCACATCCTGGACGGGCGTGTCCTGGGCGGCCTGATCGGCCGTCGCAAACGGGCTGTCCGCGACCGCCGCCTCGGCGGCAGTGCCGAGCGGAAAGGCAAAGCTCGCGAGTATCGCGAGGGATAGGCAGAATTTACGCAACATTGCAGGACCTCCCCTGGGTTCGGGCCACGCAGGAAGGCTCTGGAGAGCCCTGACTTCGCCGGCCACAGTCTAGGTTCAAACAGACAAGCCCGAGCCTTCACGCCAGTCCGGACAGCGTCAGCCTGTAAATAAAGGCTAGGCCGACCTGCCTGAACGCATGATGAATGCTAGAAGAGGACTCCGTGAACCCGAACATGAAGCTCGGCGCCGCAAGATCTGCCGAAACACCCGGTGGATTTTCCTACCGCTCTACGAACTAATACGTACTGCAAACTACGTAATCCGAGGCCCTAGGCGTGTTCATTTCCTGGAGCGCCGCTGCCATCTTTCCAGCAGACTGGCCGCCCCGGTCGCCATCAACGCGACCCCAAGGATCAGCGCGATAACTGTTCTGTCGGACGGCAACCAGATGGCGCCGGCGACCGCGACCAGCAGGCCGAGGGCGATGAAACCCAACCCGGTTTTCATGCCTCTCTCCACGGCTTGAAGCGCAGACCGTCTCTATCGACCACGATCTCGACCTCCGGCGTATCTTCCGAAATAAGCGGGCTTTCGAGGGTTACAAGATAGAGCGTCGCGCCGGCGCCCTCGCGGATGACCGAGACGTCGTCGCGCACCGTGACGAGCGCCGCAAAACTTCGGCGCAGCGTTGCGATCAGTTCGGCGCTTGCCTCTGCGCAGGCGTGCGGCATCAGATCGCCGTTCCGTTGGGGACTTCACCGCCAAACGCCTGGCGCATGAGGGCGTTGAACGCAGACGGCGCGAGCTTGCCCTCATTGCTCATGCAGCCGCCCGAAAACATTTCAACGTAGGCGAAGTCCGAATTGACCGCGATCAGTATCTTCTCCGCCTTGAAGTCGGTCTTCGGTTCTGCGGCGTTGAACAGCGCAAGAAACCGTCGAACGTCGCCGCCCTCGATCGGGTAGACCTCCCAGCGCGTCCTGGCGGAAATCGTCCGCGCCGCCTTGAGTTCTCCTGCGTAGGCGAACTTGCAGCTCGGGTTCAGCGCCGCCGGCCTTGCCGGCGCGCCCCATTTCGCCATTGCGGGAAACGCGATCAAACAAACGAACGCAACGAGCACAGCGCGCATGGGGGCCGCCTAGTCTTTTGGAGGTAATTTCGGTTGGATGGGATCCAGTTCGAAGCCGACGGGATCGTCGCTGGTAGGATCGCCCTGCACGCTGGCGCTGCGCCGCGTCTTGTGTTGCGAAAGCCTGACCGGGCGGCCTTGCGCCAATTCATCCTGCGCCTGGCGAAGCGCATGTTTGGTTTGCTCGTCGAGCGGAATTTCATAGGCGCGCGTCGATGCGCCCTCGCCGATCCAGAGATCGACGCGCGATTCAGCGTCGACCGGTCTGAACGCGATCAACGAAACCTGCTCGGGCATCGCAGCGAGCGTTGTCGAAACCGGGCGGCCGAGCAGGGCAGAGAATCGCTCGCCAGCAAATAGCGCGCAGCCGAGCATTAGCGTCGGCAACAGGAGCTTGACGGCGAGCGGCGCGGAAGTGTTTCGAAACTGCCAGGCGGCGATGACGACCAGGCCAGAGAGCGAAGCGCCCAAAGCGATCGAAAAAGCTTGAACGTCATTCATGGCGCCCTCGCCGCGCTATAGAACCCGTTTGCGATCGCTTCCAGCGGCGGCTCGACCAGTGTGAGCTTCCCGTCGGCGGCGAGTTCGAAGGAAACGGCGTTGACGAACTGCCAGGCTCGATCGAGCGTGACGTCACCTTGCCATTCCGTCCGCAATTGCGGATTGAGCCTGACAAGCTCGACATGAACCTTGAGCCCGTAACCGGCCGTCTGATCCTGTCGGACGACGCCGCGATACTGATAGAGGTGCGCGCCGACATCGAAGCGGCCGGGCGTGATGCAACGAAGCGTCACTGTCTCTTTTGCCGCATCGACTTTGACGACCGATCCGTCGGCGAGCGTGACGTGGTTGTCTGGGAAACCGCGCGAGTCGCGATCGAGGGTTGCGCAGCCTTCCTCGCGGTTGGCGTACATGACCGGTCGTCGGGAGGGACCGAGCACCCAGATGTCGACGTCGGCGTCGACGTCGACGCTCCACTCCAGGCTGATCAAGAACTCGGCCTTCTGCTCGGGCCCCTTGGCTTTGGCGTGGGGCGCGACAGCGACGATCACGACGCTGAGCACGCAGAGCAGCAGGTCGGATAGGCCGATCCAGATCGGCGCACGATCACGCATCGCGCGAGCTCTCCAGATTAAAGGTCATGATCTCGAGCAACGCTGCCGCGACGCCGCCGGTTGCTGTGGTGAACAGCGAAGTCGAAAGCGCGCCCAACGAGGCAGACCCCTCCGTCGCCAGCGCCTGCGCCTGCAACGAAAGCCCGATCGCCGTCCCGACGAAGCCGAACATCACGGAGAGGCGGACGGCCAGATGGCCGAACTCGACGGCGCGTCCCGTTCCGCCCGCCCACGACGCCGCGCCGATGCGCGCCAGCGTGAGGGTGAACAGCCCGGCAATGGCCGAGGTCATCAGCGAAGCGTCGCCGCGCCAGACCGCTTGCGGCGCGCCCATGAATGACGCGATGACGAGGCCGGCGACGATCGCCAGCAGCAGCGCAAAATAGCGGAGGAAACATTGCTTCTGCATGAGCGTCAGATCCCCCAGATCTTCTGAATCGAGGACGCGATGAAATCGCCGTAGATGTGATGCCCGGTGTTCCAGGGATGCACGGCGTCGGTCCAGCAGAACAGGTCCATCGTGCCGGTTCCGGCGGGCGCCTGGGCGTGCCCGGTGGTCGCCGTGTAGAGGCCAGCGGTCAGCGTCTCGATGAACGGCAGCTTGCCGTTGATCAGCGGCAGCGCGGCCTGGCAGGCGGCGAGGATCGCGCCGTCGCACGCGGTTACGGCCGCATCGTAGGCGCCGACATACATATTGCCGACGACATAGATATCCGCGAGCGGATAGAGTTGCGTCAGTTGGTTGAGCAGGGTTGTCAATTCCGCCTGCACAGCGGCTGCCGTGTAGGCCGCGTTGGAATCCGAAGTGTCGTTGTGGCCGTTGGCGAGTACGATCGAGAACGGCAGCGGGACGCCGGCGCCATCGAGCGGCGCGTTGGGGGCCAATTCGCCCGGATATCGCCGGATCAGCGCGGTCGAGGTTCCGGAGAACGTCATGCCGGAGAAATTCGCGGTCATCGCGCCCGAGACCGAGGCGTTGGCGCCGAGCCCGATCAGCCAGAGGTTCTTTTGGGTGGCGGCGCCGCCCGCGATGCAGGTGAACGCGCCGGCGCCGAAGACGGTGTTGAACGTCGCCTGGATGGTGGACGCGGAATCGGCGTAGCCGACAGAGGCGGTGAGGCCGTTCTGGGTCACGGTGAACGAGCCGGCCGAGGCGCCGTTGTACTGCACGAACCAGGCGTTGACCGGCGGGATCAGACGCTGCCGGGCCGTCAGTGAAAGCAGCGAGCCGCTGTTCGGGTTCAGATAGCCGGTGCCGCCGATCGACAGGTTGATCAGTTCGCCGCCGAGCCGGTCGACGCAGATATGCGACAGCGCGTTGAGCTCGCCGAGATCGGCGCCGGTGCCGGCGCTGTAGCTGTCGCCGCACCAGAACCATTTTGGCGCGGTGGATTTTGGCGGCGGAATGACGGTGTCGATCGCCGCCGTTACATATACGCCCTGGAACGCCTGGTTGACGCACTCGAGCTTGTAGGTGCGCATGCGGCGCTCGCCGCTCCACGAGGCAAGCAGATAGTAGTTGGTCGCGCCCGTGTTGGTCAGGTTGGTGACGATCGATCTCGTGTCCATGATTTCGAACGTCGAAGTGCCGTCGGGCGCCGTCGCCCACGCCGCGGTCATGGTGGCGACCTTGGTCGAGCCGACATAGCTCTGGATCTGGCCCCATTGCCCGGCGCCCGTGCCGCCGGTGATGTGGACCCAATAATTGCTCCAGTAATTGTTGCTCGACGACGACCCGGAATCGAGCGTGATGGTCGAGGCGGCGCCGGCCTGCGCGGTCCCGGCGCGCTCGCCGTTGGTGATGCGATAGGCCTCAATGAAGCCGCGACCGTCGCGGATGTCGACCATCAGGCGCTGCAGCCCGACGTTGTTGCGCTGATGGACAAAGCTGATCGCCGGCGCGTCGGACTGGAATTCGACGGTGACCGCGCCGAAGCCGAGCGTCTGGCTCGGCGGCTGCTGGCGGATCACCTGGTTGTAATAGGGGAACGTGATCGAGGGGCAGACTGCCGCGCCTGGCCCGGTGAACGCAAAATTGGCGGTGTTGGGGACTGTGCTGGCGACCGCGGCGATGGCGGTCGGCGTCGTTCCCGACACGCTGGTCGACATGGAGACGGTCGGCGTAATCGTGGCGGGCGGCCCGAGCGGGGTCGGCAGGCCTCGGCCCGCGGCGAGGCCTCCGGCGAAAGCGGTCATCGCCGCAGAGGCCGGCAGGCGCAGACCATGAACGCTGGCGGGGGGCAGGCTGCTAGGCATCGTCAGTCCCCCATCACGGCGACTTGCGCGCCGGACGAAGCGGCGTAAATCTGCAGCCGCCCCTTGAACGTCTGCGACGACCAGGCGCCGCCCTGCGCGCCGGCGCCTGTCCCTGCGCTCAGCGCGAACACAGAGGCGTTGACGGGCGCAGCCGAGCTCGCCGCGGCGCCATCGTCGCGGATGATGGCGATCTGCGCGCCCGAATTGTTCTCGACATCGATCGCGAACCGCGCCGGGTTGGCGGGGACGGTCGCGATCAGCACGTAATTGGCGTAAGGGCCCGAGCCGCCGAAATTGACGCCGATGTTGGGCAGCGTCGGCTGGTTGGCGGAATAGTCCCTGCCGAGGCCGCCCGCATAGGCGACGCCCTCAGAAATGGTCCCGTTTGCATCAACGAATGTCGCCATCGCAGTGGACTCCAATCAGATCAATGCGCCGTCCAGGCGGAACCGTTGCACATGGCGAGCGTCTTGGTTGAAGAGCCGCCCGCCAGCGCCGCGTTGTAGGAAGGCGACGAGGCGTCGGTCACATAAGCGATTGCGCCGGCGGCGACGGTCGATCCACAAGCCGGCAGTGTCGCCACTGTGTATGTCGGGACCTGAGCAGGCAACCCAAACGCGCAAGCGGTCGTGCTACAATCAAGGTTCGTCACGCTGTTCACGATCATCTTGGCGTGTGCCGTTGCTTTCAACTGCGCGACGCCGCCCGCGCCAATTGCCTGCACGTCAAGAACACCGTTTGTCGTGGCGTTGGTCAGATAAGAGAACGCGCCGGGAATCGAAATCTGCGACGCGTCGGGACTTATTTGGATTTGGTTGCTTGTCGTGGAGCCACAAATCGAAATGGGGCCGCCGAATGCAACCGAAGGGCCGCAGTTGAGGCCGATGCCGGGGATGGAGTTCGACCCGCCATACCACTTGATCGGAAATCCGGCGATCAGCGAGGTCTGTGGCCCCCCGGTTTGCGTCAGCGTAGCGTTGATGCTTGCCCCTGCGTCCAACGAAAATGCGGCGCCAGCCAAACCAGATGCTGGGTAATTGCTTGGCTGCGGCGCGGAAAATCCAGACGCGATGTTGACATTCGTCGCGTTGTTTTTCGCCTTGACTTGTGTGGCGCCCCAATAAAGCAACATATTTGAGAATTGACCCGGAGATAACGCGGTGCGGTCCAGCACCATGACATCAAATGCGGCCGCGTCGGCGGTGATATTGTCTGCGGTAAAATTGTTCGCGTTGTCGTAATAGAGATCATCTGACCATTGCAGCGCGTTGCTCGAAGAGAACGTGTTGCCGCCCGCGGTCGTGCCGGTCGCGTCGATGAATCCCGCGCCGCCGTAGGTGTAATAATTGATCGCGATGGCCGCGCCGCTCGCTGGCGGCGTGCTGAAAGTGACGCCGAGCCCGCTAGTGTTGATCACATATTGTGCGATCTGGAACTCCGCTCCGGAACCAGCCGACAAGCCTCCGCCCGCAGCCCAGGTCGTCGCAGTCGATGATGGCGCGGTCGAGCATACGCCTGGAGTCGCAGTCGAAACCGAAGTTATCACGCCTGAGCTGTTGGTCGTTGCGCTCAGGACGGGATTTGTCGAGCAACCCGATCCGCTCCACATCATCGTTCCCGTAACGCTGGCGCCATAGCTGGCGCCCCCCGCCGTGATCGTCGCAACAGGGGTTTGCGTGACCCCGTTCAACTGGGTGTGATACATCTCGCGTTTGAGGTTCAGGAAATAGCTCGTCGAAAAAGCCGTCGTGGCTCCGTTGCCGGTATAGCTGTCGAGTTGTGCGAACCCGCCAAAGAACTGCGAATTGGAAACCAGGTTCGTGCCCGCGCCATGCCCGACGACGACACCAAACATATGTCCGCCGGTCGTGGAGATCCGGCTGAAAATGCCGCTGTTGACCCCTTTGTAGGCATCGCTCGCATAGGACTCGTCGTCGATGTAGACGCAGCCCCAGTTGGCGTTGCATCTGATGTCGTCAAGGGTCGGATAGGATGCGTTGGCGACCTGAATCGCGCCGAAGGTCGCCCAGAACGGCGCGCCTGATGCGACCGGAACATCCGGCGGATCAGACAGCGTCAGGGTCGTCCCGCTGACTGCCGAAACGAAGCCGCGCTTGTAGGCGCCGTTGGTCTCCTGCATCTGATACCATTGGCCGACCTGTATGCCTGGCCCCTGAGTGGCGCTGGCGACCGTTAAGGTCGTCGGGCCCGTCATGTTGAAGGCGAGCGTTACGCCGGTCAGAGAGCCGCATCCGGTCGCGGTGACGGGCTCATTCTGATAGTTGGTCGGATTGGCGCTGTAGGCGCCTGCTGTCGTGATTGTGACCGCCGCGCCCGCCGTCAGCGTCGCGCCAGCTCGCAACTATGGTTCCGACAACAGGCGTCCCCGTTCCCGTTGTGCCGGTCAGCGTGCAGGTGCCCGCCGAGCCGCCCGACCCTATGCCGACAACTGTCGCCTGCGAGACGCTGGTGCTGAGCGCGCCGGAAACTGTGGTTTGGGAGACGAGCGCGCCGTTATCGACGGTGTAGACGCCATGGACATGTGGCATGAACCCTTCGACCAGCATGATATAGCTGGACCCGGCGGGAGCGGTGAGCGTCGAGCCGTTGCCATTGAACTCCTGGCCCGAGTTGGAGTTGAAGACCAGGTTGCCAACAACGCAATTCAACCCTGGCGGAACAAAGAAGCTCTTGTGCGAATTGCTCGCGTTCTGAAAGGCCGTGCTGTCGTTCGTAGAACCGTCGCACGCCGCCCCGAAGTCGTCGACCACGTTGAGCGTGTGGCCGGCCCTCGACGACATCGTCGAGGAAGAAGTCGCGCCGGGCGCGGTGAACGGGTTGCCCGCCGCTGCGCCTGTCGCCATTTTCGACGAAGTTACGGCGCCAGGCGCGATCGCGGATACGCTGCTTCCGGCCGATGTGGTGACATCGCCCGACAGGGGCGGGATGTCCAGGTATGCCGCGGCGGCCGGCTGGCATCCGATGGCGAGAGCAACAAGCAAACTGCGCAGCCGCATCAGGTAACGCTCCGTGAGTTTGGCGAGGCGAAGAACGTTCGCGCGCGGCGAAAGGACGTCGGCGGATCATCGGTATGAGGGTTGGTGACGGAGCCGGCGTTCAGGCCGTTGCGCGTTCGAGCGCAACCCAGGTCGCCGAGCCGACGACGCCATCGGGGTTCAGCTTCCGCGCGAGCTGAAAGGTCTCGATCGCCGCTAGCGTTTCGGGTCCGAGCAGGCCGTCTATTTCGAGAGTGGGATGCGCGCCGGCGACATTGAGGCGCCGCTGAATGTCGGTGAGCGAGCCGACGGGGTAGGGCGACCCGGCGACCGGAGCGATGTCGACCTTTGTTTCAACGCCCGGCCGGCCTGCGTGCGAGTTTGCGTCAGCGCCTGCAGAAGGGGGCAGGGCGATCGTCGTCGGCGCCGGCGGGCCATGCAGGGCCCAGTCGGACGGCGGCGCGCCGCAAAATCCGTCGTAAGCGGTTTGGACGAGGTTGAGAAATCGGACCCAATCCTCGTCTCCGATCGCGCAGGGATCATCGTGGCCGCCGCCGGCAAGTCCAAGATCGTGATGGGAACAGACGCCTTCCCCGACGCCGCCCTCAGCCCAGCGGCAGGGCAATCCATAGCGATGGAGCAACCAGGCGACGATCGTCGCCATCCCGCTCCACCAGGCATTTGTGAAACCGTTCGCCGCGATCCCGGCGCCTTCGACGCCGATCGAGACGGGATTGTAGTCGCATGCGTGCCAGGCCTTGTCGCGCAGCGGGACCATCTGGGTGACCTCGGCGCCGTCTTCGCGCATCACCAGATGTGCGGAGACCCTTGAGTTCGGCCGAGCGAACCAGGCGACCGCGCCTGCGTAACTCCCCTCCGTATCGTGCACCACAATAAGTCTCACGCGCGCGCCGTTGCGGCCCGACGTGTTGGGAGACGGCGTCTGCACGAGTTTGGGAAGCAGCATGGGGAAACTCAAATGGATCGGAAAAATTTGGAACCGGCAAAATGTCTTGGCGGACCGAAACCGACGGCGAGACGCCGCGTGGCCGGGCCTCTGCGCACGAGGCGGATTGCCGCCGAGGCGCTGAATGTTACGTTGGCTGTCTGCTTAATGAATGCGGAATGATTGAAACAACTACAAGCTATCATTTCGGATAAACAGAATCAAGAAATTTCGAGTTTTTTTACGCGACGCGCACGTGCGCATCGGCGGTGTGGTGGAGAACACTGTTGGATTTAGGTCGGCTGGCGGACCTGCTTCGGCGGCTGCGCGTTCGACGCGCCGTCCTGCGGGGCGCTCGAGCCTGCGTCCGAGGCGGCCTTCGCCAGACCCGCCTTTTCGATGAAGGCCAGACCTGCGGCCTCGTCCTTTTCGACGCCCATTCCTTGAGACAGCATCACGCCCCAATTGTGCATCGCGTTGGCGTGCCCGGATTCCGCCGCTGCCGCGTAAAGACGGGCGCCCATCGGCGAGATCCTTCTCGACGCCTTCGCCCGTGCAATACATGACGCCGAGCTCGAATTGCGCCAGGGCGTGGCCGAGCTCGGCCGCGCGCCCGAGCCATATGGCCGCCTCCTGCGGGTTCGCGGGGCCAAGGCGCCGCGCCGCAGGATCAAGCCGAGCCAGTACTGCGCTTCGGCCTGCCCATTCTCGGCGGCGAGCCGATACCATCGGACGGCGTCTCCCGGGCTCGGGTTCATTTCGTAGCGGCCCGAATAGAGATGGCCCAGTTGGGTCGCCGCCGCCGGGAAACCCGAGGCCGCCGCTTCCTTCAGCAAGGTCATCGCCTTGTCCGTATTGCGGGCCCCAAAAACATCCGAAAGATAAAGCGAGCCGAGCAGCGCCTTGGCCTCGGCGTCATCGCGGGCGATGGCCTTGTCGAGCCATTGCCGGGCCATCTTCGTATCCCGGTCCCCGATGGCGCCGTCGAGATACAATTGCGCCAGCTTGACCTGGGCCTGCGAGACGTTGGCCTCCGCGGCAATCCGGAACCAATGCAGCGCCTTCTCCATATCGCGGGGAACACCCTGGCCGTTGGAATAGAAGGTCGCGATGTTGTGGGCGGCGATGGGGTGGCCGCTCTCGGCGGCCATGAGGAACCATCGGGCTGCGACCGCGAGGTCCTGAACGCTGCCGTCGCCTGTCGCGGCCAGGCGCCCGGCGATGAACTGCGCATTGACGTCGCCTTGTTCCGCCGCTTTGACGTACCAGAACTCCGCTTCGCGCAAATTGGGCGGGGAACCCTGACCGCGGCTATAGAATTCGCCCAGCGCCTGAATCGCCCTGAGGTCGCCGCCTTTGGCGGCGCTGCGCAACAAGGTCTCCGCCCGGAGCGTATTTAGCGGCAGGCCTTCGCCCGTCAGGTGCATCATGCCGGCTTTGAACTGCGCCGCCTGCATATGCATTTGGGCCGCCTCGGCATAGAGGCGACCGGCGGCCTGGAGATCTTTGTCGCGGCCCTGGCCCGTCTCATAAATCGTCGCGAGAGCGAATTTGCCCAGCAGGTAGCCATGCGTGGCGGCCTTCTCGTACCAGTCGGCGCCCTTGCTCTTATCAGCGTCTACACCCATTCCCCGGTAGAATATGTCGCCGAGCATGAACATGCCCTGCGCTACGCTCGCTTCTGGCAGCTCTCTCGGCGTAGCTCAGCGCCGACGCGAGGTCCTTCTCGACGCCTTCGCCTCTGATATAGAGGTCGGCGAGTTCAGCCGCGGCCGCGCCGTGCCCGCCGTCAGCCGCAAATTTGAGCCGCTGCGCTGCAGCGACGAAATCGGGCTCCGACTTATGGCCGTGCGGAAACAGGGCCGCGCCATTTATCGTTCGCACTTCCAGCGGCGCCTCGTCTGGGCCGGGCGTCAACCAAAAATCCGCGTCCTCGTAGCTCATGCGCGAGCGCAACATGCGACCGGCGCGATAGCTCGCTTCGACATTTCCGAGATCGGCTCCGCGCTCGAACCAATATTTGGCCTCGAGCGGCGCATAGAATCCGCGCCGGGTGTCGAGATACAGGTACCCTAGACGACTGGCCGCTTCCCCCACGCCGACCGCCGAGTGGCGGCGCGCCATTCGCGAATTGCCTCGACGGGATCCTTTCGCTGCAACGCCTTTTCGCCGCGCTGCAACCCGCGGCGCGGCGCGATGGCGCGTCGCGCGCGCCTGAAAGACTTCAAAAAAATCCGCATCCGTATCACTCAGGGATCGCGCAGGACTTCGGACAAGTTGCCTGAGACATATCCGAACAGAAATCCGCCGACGGACCGGGTGCCCACCTTGATATCCGCCGCGAGAGTCATGCCGGGGCTGAAATGGAATACCGCCGGCATGGCGCGCAGGTCGGATTTCTGGATTTCGATCCGCGCCTTGTAATAGGCCAGCGTCTGGCTGCCCGCGCCGCTCGACGACAAAACGACCCCGGCGGGCTGAACGCCTGTCGTCGTGGTCGGATCCGGGCGGTTCGGATCTACGATGTCTTCGCTTATCCAGCGCACGACGCCTTGCACGGTTCCGTGCTCCGTGAATTCGAACGCGTCGATCTTCAGTGTCACGGGATCGCCGACGCGAATATAGCCAATCGTCGCAGGCCTGAGCTTGACCTCGACTTCCAGAGGCACGCTGACGGGCGTCAGGGTCATCAATGCGCGCCCGGCGTCCAGGACCGAGCCGACCGAAAGGCTCGCGATCGACATCACCTGGGCGTCCTCGGGGGCGACGAAGCGGACGAGTTCCCGATGTTTCAGGGCGCCGGTCAACTGCGCCTGCGCCTGGTCCAGATTGGTTTTTCCGGTAGCCAGATCCTGGCTCGCCGTGACGAGAAACTGCTGCAGATAGGCCTCGCGATTGGCCTGCAGGACTTGTAGCTGATGGGTGTTTTCCTCGGCGCTGTTTTTGTCGAACTCCATGCTGCGTGAAGTGTCGATCCGCGTATCTGACGACGTCAGCGAATTCAGCAGCGATCCGGTGCCGTGCTTTTCGAGCGTCGAATACATGCCTTCGATCTGATCCTGAATTTCGACCCGCTCCTTGAAGCGCGCCTGGTCGTTCTGGAATTTGAAGATGGTCGTCTTGGTCAGAGCGATCTGCTGATCGTAGCTGGCGAGCTGAGCGCGGAAGTTCGCCATCTGCTGATCGTAGAGGCTGCGATTGATTTGCGCGTAGTGATCGAAACCGGGGTCCGCCAAGACGGGAAACTCCAGCGGTTTCTGCTGTACTTCGGCTTCGTCCCGGGCGATCTGCGCCGTCGCCGCGTTAACCTGGGACCGATATTGATCGACCGCGGTCTGGGTGAAGGTAGGATCCAGCGTCGCGAGCAATTGACCCTTGGTGACGCGTTCGCCCGGTCCCACGTCAATACTGCGAATGACGCCGGGATCGAACGCCTGAACGACGATCGGGGATTCCTTGGGAACGATCTGTCCGTCGAGGCTGGTCACGACGCGATCCGTCCGGCCGAATGCGCAGATCAGCACAACTCCGACGACGAAAGCGACCAGCGCATAAATCGTCAGCTGGGCGGTGACGGGCGGCGGGGCTTCCCGAATTTCCGCGACTTCCGATTGATACTGCTTGACAATCCGAAGGGCGCTCTTTTTCTCTGAAATCCTAAGAGACACGGCTCGGCCCTCTCACGCTCTGGCGCGCCGCAGCCGCCGTCGTATGCCGATTCTGCTGATTCCAGAGGGTGCGGTAGATCTCGCATCGTTCGAGCAGATCGGCATGCGGACCCTGGTCCACGACTTTACCACGTTCCAGCACCAGAATTGCGTCCGAATTGACCAGCGACGACAGCCGGTGGGAAATGACCAGCATCGTCCTCCCGGCGGCGATCCGTCGGATATTGTCGTTGACGATCGCCTCGCTATCCGGATCGAGCGCGCTCGTGGCTTCGTCCAGGATGAGAATGCGGGGATCGACGATCAGCGCGCGGGCGATGGCGAGGCGCTGCCGCTGACCGCCCGACAGGTTTGGCGAACCTTCGTAGACCCACGTGTCATAGCCGCGCGGCAACCGGTCGATGAACTCCTCGGCCCCGGCAAGTCTGCAGGCGTTGACGACCTCGTCGAACGACGCGGAAGGCTTGGCGGCTACGATGTTCTCACGAATGGTGCCGCTGAACAGGAAGTTCTCCTGCAGACACGACGCCGAGGCTTCGGCGCAAATGAGGCAGGTCGTACTCACGAATGTCGATGCCGTCGATTTTGACGAATCCGTCATATTCGGAATGAAGCCGCTGCAGCAGACGGGTCACCGTCGTCTTGCCGGAGCCGCTTCGGCCGACAAGACCCAGGGTGGTCCCGATCGGCACGTCGAAAGTCACGCCGTCCAGCGCATAGGACTGCGAACCCGAATATTTGAATCGCAGATTGATGAACTGCACATTCCCGGAAAGCGGCGCGCGAATCCCGTGGTCCCCGGCGCTTTCCTCGGGCGCGCGATTTACGACTGCCTTCACCAGGTCGACCGCTATGCGCGCTTCATCGTATTCCTGGATCATCTTTGCGAGTTGCATCAGGGGGCTGGACGCCCTGCCAGCCAAAATAATGAATGAATAGAGCGAGGCGGAATAGATAGGGTCGTGCGTATACAACGCCTGGAAGGCGCCGGCGGCGAACGCTCCGGTCGTCGCAATCTGCTGCAACGGATACACCATCGATTCCACGGTGTTCGCGGTCTTTAGAAATTCAAAATTCCGACGTGCGACCGCTGCTGTGAGAACATCCCATTTCGCCAGTTGTCTGGGCTCCAGGGCCAACGATTTCACCGTCCGGATGCCGAACAAGGTCTGAAAGAGAAACGACCCTCGCGCAACTCTCGCCTGCACCAGCCGACCTGCGGCAGCTTGCAGCTTCGGCATCGAAAGAATGATGACGATGGCGACAATCCCCATCACGGCGATAAAAACCGACGTCATCAGCCAACTGAAAAAGAACATCACGGGCAGAAAGAAGAACAGCAAGCTCGTATCAAAAAGCGCATTGGCCGCCGGTCCGACGAGGAACGCCCGGATCTTGTCGGCTTCATTGATCGCATGGGCGATTTCGCCGACCTGAGTACGTTCGAAATAGTCGATCGGCAGGCTCAACAATCTGCTGAAAATGTATTCGTTCATGCGTGCGTCGACACGAATGCTGATAATCGACAGCAGGTATTGTCGCATGAAAGTCAGTACGGTCAGGAACGCGATCACCCAGAAAACCACGATCGTCGCGACTTGAAACGTGCTCATGGCGTCGACCGCCACGGCGTCTCGCATCACGACCCGGTAATAGATGATGGGACCCAATTGAAGAAAGCTTCCAAGGACTGCAGCTATCGCCACATCCCGTACAATTCGCTTTTCCTTCATGACCAGGCCGGCGATGAAGCCAATTCCAAAAGGCTGTTCTTCGTCAGCCAACTGGAAAATCCGCTTCAACAAGATGATATCGCCGGTCCAGCTCTGCTCGAGGCGAGCGACGTCGACGGTTACCTTGGCGTCCTGCTCGCCGAGCGGATCGATGAGGACGACCGAAGGAAGTCCGCTCTCGGGCTTTATGACCCGCTCGAGCACCATGGCCGCGCCCGAATTCAGCGTGATTACGACCGGACACGCGCCGCGAAGGTCGAACAGATCTTCCGCCGACATCCGAATGGCGCGAGATCGCATCCCGACTTTTTCGGCAATCAGCGCAAGACGCTGCGGGGAAAGTCTGTCGCCCGCCAACTGGTTGTCGAGTACAAGTTGTGGGACCGAAAGGAAAAGGCCCTGCGCGCGAGCGATATGCACCAGGCACGCCAACATCGACTCGAAACGGCCGTCAGACGCCAGGGGCGACGGTACCGCAGCGGGGTCAAGTTCGAAGCGTACAAGGTTCTGTTCGGTCACCGTTAAATTTCCGCTTGATTCAATTTCGCAGCAAATCTCCGCGCAGGCGCGCCGCTAAGCGGCCGTTGCGGCGAAAGCCGCCACCTCAGCGGCGCTGCCGACGTTGACGCCCTCATTGCGACCTCCGAGAACTTCAAGCGCGCGCGGAACGCATGTGCGATAGTCAAACTGCTTCTGGACCGCACTTCGCGCAGCTCTGCCCATATCTTCGTACCGGTGCGGCTCGGCCAAAATGCCGACAACCAGTTCCGCGATTGCATCATGGTCGTGGAATGGCGCAAGCAAACCGTTTTCACCGTGACGAATGACTTCCTTCACGGGCGCAGTATCGGAACCGACAATTTTGCACCCGACAGACATCGCCTCGGTCAGGGACCAGGATAGCACGAAAGGATAAGTCAGGTAAATGTGAGCAGCGGACACCTGCAGCAAGTTGAGGAACCGCTCGTAGGGAAGGAAGTCGAGGAAGTGCACCCTCGAAATATCCACGCTTGAAAGTATGTCGCGCAGACAGAACGTTTTCCAACCGACGCCGCCGGGCGCCGGCGGGCCATAGCCCGGCCCTTCCGAGCCCACGACGACGATCTCCGCATTCGGCCGCGCCTTGAGGATTTTCGGCAATGCCCGCGTCAACGACGTAAACCCGCGCAAGGGTTCGAAATTCCGAGTGGTGAAGGTGACCACTTCATCACGGCGGGTGAGCCAACGTCCGCCGGGCAGCGCGAAACGCGCGCGGGGATTTGGCGCCGCCCGCAACGTATCTATGCCGTCGTGCACGACCTCGATCTTGCTCTGAAATTCAACCGGAAAAGTAGAGCGCTGCCATTCGGTCGGCGAGATCCCGACATCGCAATCGGCCAAGGATAGCAACGTACTCGCATTGTTGCAGTGTACGCCGGCCAATCCGTCAGCGCCGAACCGCCCGTACTGGTCGTCGAAGTGAACGTCCTGCCCCTCGCCGCGGTAGTAGAACTCGCAATAA
The DNA here is from genome assembly GCA_963771455.1 of uncultured Pseudomonadota bacterium. Classification (GTDB taxonomy): domain Bacteria; phylum Pseudomonadota; class Alphaproteobacteria; order Rhizobiales; family Beijerinckiaceae; genus Roseiarcus. The sequence continues at coordinate 141,727 of CAVYTP010000005.1, read as the reverse complement.
ACCGCAAAGCGGGCCTTGGGGAAAATCGATCTCAGGGTAAGACTTTCTCCCCATCCGCAATGGGCGATCACGCAATCAGGTTCGAAGCCGGAGCTTCTCAAGGCGCTTGCAGCGAACATCGCCTGCTCGGCCCGCCGGCACTCGTGATCGAAGCGTCGCGCAAAAGGGTGGGTGTTCTTGTTGCCTTGCGGCGTCCGGTATCGCCGGAGTTCGACGCCGGGCATCTCGCGGGCAGTTTCGCATCCGATCCCGGCGACCCGATGCTCAGGACGACCGATCAGCGCGTTAACCAAGCGGACGAATTGGGCCGGAAAATTGTTGTGAACGAATAGAAAATTCAAAGTGGGACAGCCTTTTTGCCGCGTTCAACGACAGGGATGGAGTCGATATTGGCGTTCGACTTTACCATTCCCTGCGAAGAGTTCACGCCATTTCGGCGCCGCAAAAACCGGACCGCATTCCCTGGCCGCAATTCAAAAAAAGATCCGACCGCCGCTCAAATGCGACACACAAAAACAGCGGACCCGCCGCGCAAACGCCGGGTCCACAGTTCAGAGTCTCGAACTTCAGCCTCAGGAGAAGTTGTGCGACGAGTAATCGATCGTAACGTTGCCTGAGTAAGTGATCGAAGTTCCGTTGGAGAACGCCAGCACCGTGGATCCGCCGGGGCCGGCGCCGGGATGCGAGGTTCCCGTGCCGAGGCTCGCGCTGATTTCGACCGTTGTGCTGCCAGTCGCGGCGGAAATCGTGTCCGTCTGAATGTTCGTGCCGCCGACAAAGGCGGTGTCGGCGCCACCGGTATTGGTAACCTGCTGATAGCCGCCGTTGGTCAGATAGATCGAATCGCTGCCGCCCGACGTGATCGACGCGCTGCCTGACCCGGTCGTGATGTCGGTCGTGCCCGCCGTCGTCACCATCGAGTCGAACCCGCTGCCGCCGGTCATCGTGTCCATAGCGCTCGAGTTCGCGCCGCCCCACATGGTGACGTTGGCGCCGCGCTCGATCATGTCAGACTTGCCGCCGCCGACCATCGAGTCGTTGCCGACGATGCCCGAGTATAGCGTCTGGGAGCCCGAACCGGCCACCATCGAGTTGTCGCCGTAGCCCGTCCACAGAGTTTCCGTTCCCGAGCCGCCGATCAGCGTGTCATGGGCCCCGATCGAAAAACCGCCCGACAGCCTCTGGTTATCGCCGGTGCCGCCTTTCACAACCGAATTGCCGCCGCCCCACATCGTATCTGCGCCCGAGCCGGCTTGCAGCGTGGTGGAGCCGGAGCCGGCGAACACGTAGTTGGCGCCCTGCGTGACGGTAATCACTTCACCGTTCGCGTTGTCGCCGTAGATTACGTCGCCGGCATCTCCAACCGAACCAAGCACCGTCAGCGTGGGGTCGCCCATGCTATTCATTACAATCGCCGCGGCTTCTCCGTTGGTCGTCAGGGTAACCGACACGGCGCCGTGTTCCGTGAAAATCCTGTTGCCCGCAGCCAGAGTAACATTGCCGCCAGCGCTGTCGTTCTGCACGTTCTGGAACAGAACCGGATCGTTGCCAAATATGCGGTAATTTGCGGTGCCGAGCGCGGCATTGTTGAACGGAGAGTCATTGGCGATCAAATTGTTGGAGCCGATGAGCACATCGCGCAACTGCGACTGGTCCAATTGATTGTAAACCGGCATGACCAAACCCCTTTGTTAGTTTCTGTTTTTTAGCGGTCGAAACCGCTATCCCGCTGTCGACGAACGAAATACGCGCACCCGAGAGCCACGGTCCCGCCACGAACCATCGGCTTCACCGGCGACCGGGGGCTTTTGCGCCGTCCGAACGCCAACTTTCAGTCCAACCAGAGGATCACTCCCGGACGAACTGGCAAACTCAATTTGTCGCCCCTTCTTCACCACAGAGGGGGAGCCAAGAAACAGCGCCTCGCCCACGAGTTCGGCGCGGGCGGCCTCAGGACCCGAAAGTCTCAAACGCATGGCCAACAGGGGCAAACCGCGTCCCCGCGTGCCAGCATAGGCGCCGGACTGAGCCCAATCCGTCCATTGTTGGGCGCCGGCGATCAGCACCTGTGTTTCAATCGTCAGCCGTTCGGGGCTCTCGCTGCGAATGACGAGGCCTTCGATTGGCGCGGGTGCATTCGGCCCTGCTATCCATTGATCTTCTGCGACCTCGACATCACCGCGCATGGCGACGTGAGCGATCAACGAAACTGCGGGGCGCACCGCATCGTCCGCAACAATGTGCGGCGCATAGAAAGGAGGCACGACGGACGACTTGATCGGCTCCGCGATCACCCGTGCGTTTTCGACAATCGGCTCCGCCGCCTTGCCGCCACTGAGCGTATCAATTTGAAAGCTAGCGTCCAGCGATCCGTTCGGATCGCTGCGCCTCAGTCCGATCTCCAGCCGCCCGGCTTCATGGACCCTGACAACCAGACAATCGCCCGGCTTCTCAAGACATCCTTGCGTCGTGCCCGGCGCAGATATGATTTCGACTATTCGATCGGACTGCGCGCCCGGGCGGACCATGGCGACGGGGAAATCGCGTTCCACTCCACTTGAGGCATACCGCACAACCAACAATCCGCGGGCTACGGCCACAGCAGAAGTACGCTCGAACTTTACGTCCACGCCTGACAAAGTTAACCCCTCACTAAGGGCAGGGCGCGCCATTTACCTGCTGTTCACTTTTAAACACTTTTGTCGTTTGGGTGCAACCGGAAAAGCGAAACCGGGCGCCGCTACGTCATTTTTGTAATTAGGGGTTGTTTAATTAGTGATTTCAGCAATATAGACAATTTTAAGCTTATGTTACCCATAGGAAGGCCACAAGCAGGGGTTGCCTCGAACCTCAAGTTTTGCTTACGCTCTAGGCAGTCTGGTCTAAATTGGGGCGACAAAGGCGTCAACAAAGGCGCTCGCGACTAAGCAATTTGCAACTTCTCGCGAGAATTGTTCTGCGCTCCAGGGAAGATGCTCTGGCGCTTGCGAAGTTAACGGGGCGAATGCCTACGTTTCTAAGCGGTTTTTAACAGTAGGCTGAGGTCAAAACCGGCCGGCGGCGGCCCAGGAGGCCGCTTCAATTGAACGAGTCCAGGTAAGAAACCAGCATCAAGATCGTCCCGGCGACAACGGCGAGCAACAGGACGCCGATGATGGCGACGCGATCTTCGCGCGTTCTGGGAACAGCGAGCGGCTCGTGCTGATCCTGCGGCTCGGGCCCCGTATCGTAGAGGGGCGCGGCGCGAACACGCGTGGCCGGCGGCGTGTTGATTTCGTTGCCCCGCTCTACGCTCGCTGCAAGTAAAGAAGCATTACGCGTCGTATTGATGGATGTCGTTTCGGCTTTCGGCGCTGCAGCGACCACGTCCTCAATCTTCCGTGAGCCGGCGCCCCCGATTGGGGAAGCTGCTCTGCGGGGCGCCCGTCGTTGGGCGCCGGCCCCTAGCCGCCCGTAGGCGAACACGAACCCGGCCCCAAGCAACGGCGCCAACGCGCCGAGCGCGGGAGCGTTAACGGCGATCGCGTCGCCGATGACCGCATCGGTCATGGCGAGCTGCAGCGCGATCCAGCCGAGCAGCGCGGCGCCGATCTCGACGAGCCAGGGCGCGCGCTTCAATACGTCGGCCAGCATCACGCCGCCGAACGCGATGATCGGCAGGCTGAGCGCAACGCCGGCGGCGAGCCACCAGATATTGCCCTGCGCGATCGCGGCGAGCGCGACGACGTTGTCGAGGCTCATGATCGTGTCGGCGATCAGGATTGTCGCCGCCGCCGACCAGAGGCTCGCACCGGGCCGCGCTACCGGGAGCTCGTCGCCCTGTGCGTCGCCGACGAGGTTCATCGCGATGACGAGGAGTATGATCGCGCCGATCAGCTTGACGAACGGCAGGGCGAGCAGCGCAGAGGCGACCAGCGCGAGCAGGATCCGAATAATGATCGCGCCGAGCACGCCGAGCGTCGCCGCGCGCCGCACTTCCTGTGGCGGCAGGCGACGGCAGGCGAGCGCAATAACGAGCGCATTGTCGGCGCCGAGCAGCAGATCGACGAGCAGGATTTGTAGCGGAACCGTCAACCAGGCAGAGGCGTCGCTGAGGTCCATCCGCTGAACGCTATTTTGTCGACGGGGCTTTCGGCCCCGCAGTCAGGAGGTTGAGAAATGCGGAGGCGGGCGTGAGCACGAGCGTCGCGCCGCTGTCGGCGAGCGAATGCTTGTAGGTCTGCACGGAGCGGTAGAACTCGTAGAACGCCTCGTCCTTCGAGAACGCGTCGGACAGCGTCCGGCTCGCCTCCGCGTCGCCTTCGCCGCGCAGGATCGTGGCGTCGCGCTGCGCGTCGGACAGCACGCCGGTGCGCTCGCGGTCGGCCTTCGACTGGATCTGCTGCGCCCATTCGAACCCCTGCGCGCGCAATTCCTTGGCTTCGCGCTGACGCTCCGACTTCATGCGATCGTAGATCGCCTGGCTGGTCTCGAACGGCAGGTCGGCGCGATGAAATCGGACCTCGTCGATCTCGACGCCGAGCGGCCGCGTCTTGGCGGCGACTTCGTCGCGCACCGAGTTCGAGTATTCTGGTGCGCTCCGGGCGTCAGCAATTGCGCGAGCGAGACCTGGCCGAGTTCGCGCCGCATCGACGACGACACGATCTGCGACAGCTGCGCGCGCGCCTGCTCGTCGGTGCGCAACGCCTGATAGAACACGCAGCGGATCGACGATGCGGTAGCGCGCATAGGGCTGCGCCTCGAGCCGCTTCTGGTCGCCGAGGATCACCTGCTCGGTCGGCGGCAACAGCAGCAGCAGCCGCGTGTCGTAGATGAACACGCTGTCGATCAGCGGCGCCTTGACGTTGAGGCCGGGCTTGTCGATCGACGCCGACGGGCGCGCCGAGCCGGACGACCAGCGCCTGCTGGCCCTCGCTGACGATATAGAGCGACGCCGAGGCGAGCCAGACCAGCGCGGCGAGCACGACACGCAGCGTGCGATGACAGCGCGCGGTCTCATTTCGACGTCCCCCTGCGGCCGCGGCGGATCGGCGCGCCGGCGGCGGGCGAGTCGAGGATCTGCGGCGGCGCGGCAGGGCGCTGATAGGGCGCGGCGCGTCGAGCGACATATAGGGCGTGACGCCGGACAGCCCCTTGTCGGAGGTGTCGATCAGCACCCGTCGACGCCTTCTTCAGCATCTCGTCGACCGCCTCCATGTAGAGCCGCCAGGAGGTGACGACCGGCGCGGACTGATAGGCGGCGAGCACGTCGAGAAACGCCTTGGCCTCGCCGTCGGCGAGCGCGACGACCGAAGCCGCGATAGGCCTCGGCGTCCTGCCGCGTATGCTCGGCCTCGCCGCGCGCGCGCGGCAGAATGTCGTTGGCGTAGGCCTGCGCCTCGTTGCGGGCGCGCTCCTGATCGGCGAGCGCGCGCTGCACGTCGTTGAACGCGTCGATGACGGCGAGCGGCGGCTCGACCCGCAGCAATTGCACCTGCGTGATCTCGACGCCGGACTGCGCGGTGTCGAGCAGCTTCTGCAGCAGCGCCCGCGTCTCCTCGGCGATCTGCTGGCGCTGGTTCGACATCGCGGCCTGGATCGGCGTGCGGCTGATGATGTCGCGCAGCGCGCCCTCGGCGGCGATCTTGACCGCCGCTTCGGGCTCGTCGACCCGGAACAGGAATTCGCCGGCGTCGCGGATCTTCCAGAACACCGACCGCGTCGGCCTCGACGATGTTTTCGTCGCCGGTCAGCGTCTGGCGCTCGCGCCCCGCGCTCGGATCGCCGGACGGCGCCGCGCTGCCGCCGAGCTGGATCTGGTTGATCTTGGTGACCTTCGGGAACAGCACGGTCTCGATCGGGTAGGGCCAGTGGATATGCAGGCCGGGACCGGTCGTGTCGACCCACTTGCCGAACCTCAGCACCACGCCCTGTTCGTCGGGCTGCACGCGATAGATCGAGGTCGCGAGCCAGCCGAGGCGCAACGAAGCCGCCGACCAGCGCGAGGCCGCGCACGCCGAAGCGCGGCGGCCTCAGCACGGCGCCGAGGCTCGCGGCGATCAGGGCAGGAATGCCGGGGTCGGCCGGTTCGCTCGTCGTCTCGCTCATGCGCCGTCATTTCGCCTGGATGCCGCCGCCGTTCGCGCCTTGTTCGAGGTCAATCCTGCGCAACGACGAGGCTCTCCTCGAGCATCAGGCGCGCGCGCGCGCGCAGCTTTTCGGTCTCGCTCTTCAGCTGGCCGCAGGCGGCGAGGATGTCGCGGCCGCGCGGCGTGCGCACCGGGCTCGCATAGCCGGCGTTGAACACGATCTCGGAGAACCGCTCGATCGCGTCCCAGTCCGAGCATTCGTAGGGGCTGCCGGGCCAGGGATTGAACGGGATCAGGTTGATCTTGGCCGGCAGGCCCTTCAGCAGCCTCACCAGCGCCTTCGCTTCGGCCGGGGAATCGTTGACCCCCTTCAGCATCACGTATTCGAAGGTGATGCGGCGCGCGTTCGAGGCGCCGGGATAGTCGCGGCAGGCCTGCAGCAGATCGCGGATCGGATATTTGCGGTTGAGCGGCACGAGTTCGTCGCGCAGCTTGTCGTTGGTCGCGTGCAGCGAGACGGCGAGCATCGTGCCGCATTCCTCGCCGAGCTTCGCCATCTCGGGCACGACGCCGGAGGTCGAGACCGTGATGCGGCGCTTCGACAGCGAGAGCCCGTCGCCGTCGGTCATGCACGCCGATCGCGTCGCGGACGTTGTCGAGATTGTAGAGCGGCTCGCCCATGCCCATGAACACGATGTTCGAGACCGCGCGCACGCCCTCGCCGCTAGGCACGAGCCCGTCGGTCGGCGCGACGCCGCCCGGAAAATCGCCGAGCCGGTCGCGCGCCACCAGCAGCTGGCCGACGATCTCGGCGGGCGTGAGGTTGCGCACCCAGCGCTGCGTGCCGGTGTGGCAGAACGTGCAGGTCAGCGTGCAGCCGACCTGGCTCGAGACGCACAGCGTGCCGCGGTCGGACTTCGGGGATATAGACGCACTCGATCTCGGCGCCCTTGTCGTGCGGGCCGGTGGACGCCATCCGGATCAGCCATTTGCGCGTGCCGTCGGCGGAAACCTGCTCGGTGACGATTTCGGGCCGGGCGAGCGTGTGGCTCGCCGCGAGCTTCTCCCGCAGCGGCCGCGCGATGTTGAGCATCTCGCCGAAATCTCGGACGCCCTTGTGGTAGATCCAGTGCCAGAGCTGCGAGACGCGCATGCGCCGCTCGCGCTCGGGCACGCCGAGTTCGGCGAGCGCAAGCGCCAGTTCGGCGCGCGTGGCGCCGGCGAGGCTGGATAGGGCGTGGGTGGTCATGGCGCGGCTCATATCATGCGCGGCGGGCGCCGCGCAAAAGAAGGAAAATTCAGGCGTCTTTGTCGAGGAACACCATCGACAGCCATTCCGCGACCAGCGCCGGCTTGGTCGAGCCCTCGATCTCGACTTCGACGCCGTAGGCATCTGCTATTCGCCGCGGCCGCGTTCCTTGATCGAAAGCAGCTTGAATTTGGCGCGCACGCGCGAACCCGCCTTGACCGGCGCGACGAACCTGACCTTGTCGAACCCGTAGTTGACGCCCATCGCGACGCCTTCGAGCCGGGGCACCGCGTCATAGGCGCAGGCCGACAGCATCGACAGGGTCAGGAAGCCATGCGCAATCGTGCTGCCGAACGGCGTCTTCGCCGCCTGCTCCGGATCAACGTGCAGGAACTGCCAGTCCTCGGTGACGTCGGCGAAAGCGTCGATCCGCTTCTGGTCGATCTCGAACCAGCGGGAAACGCCGATCTCCGAGCCGACGCAGCCCTGCAACTCATCGAACTTCAGACGTGGCAAGTTGGGATTGTAGACCATGAGGCTCCTCTAGCGGGCTTGGGAAAATACTGGGCGCGTGACGCCGCACGCCGTCATGCCCGGGCTCGTCCCGGGCATCCACGCCGTGCGGTTGTTCGGGGGCTAAGGTCTTGCAGTTGCATTGGGATTCAGTTGCCAAGGCCTCATGCTCGCACGACGGCGTAGATGGCCGGGACTAGCCCGGCCATGACGGAAAAGGGCGTGTGGGGGCTCAATCAAGCTTCGGCAATTGCGCGAACCTTGCGCTCACAACGCCATTGGCGCGCTCGACGTAGGTTGCGACCATCGGCACGAAATGGCCGGCGCCGCCCGCCGCGCTTGCTTCCGCAAAGGCGTTCTTAGTCGCCGAGCCCATGGGATTGGCGAGCCCTGCGGCGTCGGCCATCGAGGCGAGATAGCGCAGATCCTTGTAGGCGTTGGCGATCGAGAACTTGTGCGCGTTCGGCTCGCCCTCCAGCGTCCAGCGCATGAACGTCTGGTAGAAGCCGCAGTCCATCCGGCCGCCGCGGATCACGCTGTCGAACCGTTCCGGCGAGATGCCGACCTTCTGGGCCAGCGCGAGCGCCTCGGAGTAGAGCGCGCCGTAGCCGAGCGAGATGAAATTGTTGATCAGCTTCATCTTGTGCCCGTCGCCGACGCCGCCGATGTGGACGATCTTGCCCGCAAAGGTCGCCAGCAACGGTTTTACGCGCGCGAAGGCGGTTTCCGTGGCGCCGACCATCGTGTCGAGCGTGCCCTCCCAGGCCTCCTTCGGCGTGCGGCTCAGCGGCGCGTCGACGAACTCGACTTGCGACTTGGCGAAATCGGCGGCGAGCGCGAGCGTCGAATTCGGGTCGGACGTCGATGTATCGATGACGATCGAGCCGGGCTTGAGCCCTTCCTTCAACCCCCGCGCGATCTCTTCGACGTCGCGGGAGGCAGTGACGCACAGCACGACTATAGACGATGCTGCAGCCAGCTCGGTGACGCTTTTGGCTTCCTTCGCGCCGCGCCCGATCAGATCCTCGACGGGCTTGCGATTGCGGCGGCCAAGCACGGTGAGCGGATAGCCCTTCTCGACGATGTTCTTCGCCATGCCATGGCCCATATTGCCAAGGCCGATGAAGCCGATGGTCTCGGTGGTCATGGCGCACTCCCGTTAAGCGTTGGCAGGTTGGTAGCAGAGCGGAGGCGGGGCCGGAAGGCCTTCGCGAACCTCTCTAATGACAGGCGCACGGCGCGCCGCTACCTTTCAACCCCTACCGCAACCGCAACGTTATGAGTTGATGCCCCAGTTCGCCGCCAACCTGACCATGATGTTTACGGAACTGCCGTTCCTCGAGCGCTTCGGCGCGGCGGCGGCGGCGGGATTTGCGGCGGTCGAGTTTCAGTTCCCGTACGATTACGCGGCCGACGACATCGGCGAGCGCCTGGCCGCGCATCGCTTGAAACTGGTCATGTTCAACGTGTTTCCGGGCGACGCGGCCAAGGGCGAACGCGGTTTTGCGGCGTTGCCCGGGCGCTCATGGGAGTTCCGCGGCTCGGTGCTGCGCGCCCGCGCCTATGCGACGGCGCTCGGCGTCACGAAAGTGCACGTGATGAGCGGCAACGCCGACCGGCGCGAGGCGACCGCGCGCGGCTCCTACGTCGAGGCGCTGAGATTCGCCTGCGAAACGCTCGGCGAAGACGGAATCGAGGCGCTGATCGAGCCGATCAACCCGCAGGATTTCCCGGGCTATTTCCTGAACGATTTCGACTATGCAGCCGAACTGATCCAGCGGGTGAAGCTGCCGAACCTGAAGCTGCAGTTCGACATCTATCATCGCCAGCGCATGCGCGGCGCTGTCGTCGAGGGCTTGCAGGCGCTGATGCCGATCATCGGCCACGTGCAGGTCGCAAGCGTTCTCGGACGCCATGAGCCCGGCACGGGCGAACTCGACGACTTCAGGGTTTTTCGCGCGCTGGACGCACTCGGCTATAGCGGCTTTGTCGGCTGTGAATATCGCCCTGCCGCGGGCACCACGGATGGCTTGAGCTGGCTCGCGCGCATGAGTGCGGAATGACCCGCGACCAGACGCCGAGGCGCGCATGAGCCTCGCCACGGCTTCCGGCGTCTACGCCATCGCGCCCACGCCGTTCACGGCCGAGGGGGCGGTCGATTTCGCGTCGATCGACCGCATGGTCGACTTCTATCTCCGCGCCGGCGTCACGGCCTCACCGTGCTGGGCGTGATGGGCGAGGCGCCAAAACTCGAGGCGTCGGAATTGATCGCCATCGTCCAGCGCGTCATCGCCCGTGCGGAAAACCTGCCGATCATCGTCGGCGTCTCGGCGCCGGGATTCGCCGCGATGCGCGCGCTCGCGCATGAGGCGATGCTCGCCGGCGCGGCGGGCGTGATGATCGCGCCGCCCAACACGCTGCGCACCGACGACCAGATCGTCGGCTATTACGCGCAGGCGGTCGCGGCGATCGGGCGCGACATTCCGTTCGTGATCCAGGACTATCCGCTCAACTTCCAGGTCGTGATGACGCCGCGCGTCATCCGCGAGATCGTGCGAGGCGTCGCGCTCCTGCGTCATGCTGAAACACGAGGACTGGCCGGGCCTCGAGAAGATCTCCGCCCTGCGCCGCTTCCAGGCCGAGGGCTCGATGCGGCCGATCTCGATCCTGTGCGGCAATGGCGGCCTGTTTCTCGATTTCGAGGTGGAGCGCGGCGCCGACGGCGCGATGACCGGCTACGCCTTCCCCGACATGCTGGTCGATGTCGTGCGCCTCGCGCAAGGCGGGCGAGCGCGCTGAGGCGCACGACCTGTTCGACGCGCATCTGCCGCTGCTGCGCTACGAGCAGCAGCCGGGCGTCGGCCTCGCGGTGCGCAAATACGTGATGATGCGGCGCGGCGCGATCGCCAGCGACGCGCAGCGCGCGCCGGCCGCCGCGCTGACGCCGCAGGCCCGCGCGGAAGTCGATTTCCTGCTCGACCGCCTCGCCCGTCACGATGCTCGCGCGCTTGTGGGGTCAATGCGCGCGGATTAGAGTCGCGCCAACCCCCTTCATCCTGAGCTTGTCGAAGGATGTGGCGACTGTCGCGCGAGCGGCGGCGTCCTTCGACAAGCTCAGGACGAGGGGAGGGGGACACGAAAACAAAAATCGGGAGGGCGCCATGTACCATGGCCAGGTCGAAGGCACAGACATCGTCGTTGTCGATAAGCGATTTGAGGCCTGTTTTGCCGGCCACGTCAGGGTCGAGCGGCTGTGGACGGGCGCCGCTGGGCGGAGGGCCCGGCCTGGTTCGCGGCCGGGCGCTATCTCGTCTGGTCCGACATTCCCAACAACCGCATGATGCGGTTCGTCGAGCCTTCGGGCGAAGTCTCGGTGTTCCGCGAGCATTCCAACAATTCCAACGGCAACACCGTCGACAATCAGGGCCGGCTGCTCACCTGCGAGCATCTGACGCGCCGGGTGACGCGCACCGAATGGGACGGCTCGCATCAAGCCGATCGCCACGCATTGGCAGGGCAAGCGGCTCAATTCGCCCAACGACGCCGTCGTGAAATCCGACGACAGCATCTGGTTCACCGATCCCGCCTACGGCATCGACGCCGACTACGAGGGCGATCGTCAGGACCCAGGAAATCGAGGGCTGCCACGTCTACCGCGTCGATCCGCGCAGCGGCGAGGTCGAGCGCGTGATCGACGACATGGTCAGGCCGAACGGCCTCGCCTTTTCGCCCGACGAGTTGCTGCTCTACGTCGCCGACACCGGCGCGACCCACGTCGACAACGGCCCGCGTCACATCCGCCGATTCCGGGTCGGTGACGACGGCAAGTCACTGTCAGGCGGCGAAGTCTTTGCAGAATGCAGCGCGGGGCTGTTCGACGGCTTTCGCGTCGACACCGAAGGGCGCATCTGGACCAGCACCGCCGAAGGCGTGCACGTCTATGCGCCCGACGGCGCGCTGATCGGAAAAATCCTCATCCCTGAGATGGTCGCCAATGTCATGTTCGGCGGAACGAAGCGTAATCGGCTGTTCATCGCCGGCACGACCTCGCTGTACTCGATGTACACGTTCGTGACGGGCTGCAGGCCAGGGTGAAGGTCGAGATAAAGCTTCCTTAACCAACAGGCCCTAAGCCTAGCCGATACGCCCTTTCCCGCCCCGCTCATGACGAGAGAGGCTTTGGGTCGCCGCCGATCATCAGGATCGGACGACGGCCGAGCCTGGCGACGTGAGCGCGAAATCAAACCAATCCTCGCAAAGTCCAGCGCGGCGAAGCCCAGCCTTCGTGTTGGCGCTGTCGTGGCTGACGCCGGTGCTGTTGGTCGGCGCCACGCTCGCGGTCGCCGCGTTTTCGGATACCCGCCCGCGCGGCGATCGGATCGCCGCCATTTTCCCGCCGTGGTGGACCGCGGACAGGGTGCTGGCGAGCGCGCTCGCCGTCGCGCCGGTCTCTGGCGTCGGCCGGTTTTCATTCATCGTCGCCGTCTCCGGGCGCGCGCCCGACACGGCCTCGCGGCTCGGGGCGGCGGGCGCTCTGATGACCGTCGACGGGTCCAGGTTCAGCTTTTGTTTGACGCGATAGGCAGGGAAGCCGGCCGCCATGTGGAATATCGAAACCTACCGCAACCAGGCGAGCCGCCTGCTCGTCGGCGCGATCTGGCTGCTGGCGCCGCTGAGCGCCGCCGTTGCGTTCAATCTCAACGGGCCGTGGAAGGTGATCGGCGTCGCCGGCGTCGGCGTGGCGCTAGTCGCCACCGCCGCCTGGCGATTTGGGGGCTCGCACGTCGCGCCGCGGGTGACCATTTCGGTCGCGCTGATGGGCCAGATTTCCTTGCTGCTCGGCGCTTCGGCGGGCGGGCTCTGGCAGGTCGACGTGCATATGGCCTACTTCGCCGGCGTCGCGTTGGTCGCTGTTCTCTGCGATCCGCTTGCGATCGCGGCGGCGACGGCGACCGTCGCCGTTCATCATCTGACGCTCAACTTCCTGTTGCCCGCGGCCATCTATCCAGGCGGTTCCGACATCGTGCGGGTTCTGATGCACGCCGTCATTCTGCTGATCGAAGCCGGCGGCCTGATCTGGATGTCCACCATGATCAGCCGGGCGCTCGTCAATTCTACGAGCGCGAGCCATCGCGCCGACGAGGCTCTCGGCGCCGCCAAGGCTGCCGCTGAGCAGGCTGAAGCGGCTCGCCAGTCCGAGCGTCGCGAGGCGAATCAGACACAGACATTTCAGGCCAGGACCAACGCCCAGCAAAGCGAGACGGCCGCGATCCTTGCTGGCCGTCTAGCCCGGGTCGCCGACGGCGATCTTACGACCCGCATCACCGAAGAGCTGGAGGGTCAATACGCGGCGATGAAGTCCGACTTCAACGCGGCGATCGGCAAGTTGCAAGCCGCGTTGCGGGCGGTGAACGAACGCACGTTGAGCGTCGGCGCCGGCGCAAGCCGCTTCGCGAACGCCGCTCAAGCCCTCTCGTCGCGCTCCGAACAGCAGGCCGCCAGCCTCTCGGAAACGGTCTCCGGTCTCGACCGCATCAGTAATCTCATCAAACACGCCACCGAGCGCGCCTACGGCGCGCGGGAAGTGGTCTCCGGCGCCGACGCGGAAGCCAAGCAGAGCGGGCAGATCGTCGGCAAGGCGGTGGAGGCGATGGGCGCGATCACCGAATCCTCGTCGCGCATCGGACAGATCATCGGCGTGATCGACGAGATCGCGTTTCAAACCAATCTGCTGGCGCTCAACGCCGGAGTCGAGGCCGCCCGCGCCGGCGAAGTCGGGCAGGGGTTTCGCCGTCGTCGCCTCCGAAGTGCGCGCCTTGGCGCAGCGATCCGCCCAGGCCGCAAAGGAGATCAAGGAACTGATTTCGGCCTCGATTTCGCAAGTCGAATCCGGCGCCGAACTCGTGGTCAGCGCCGGAGCTGCGCTCGATCGCATCGCGCGCAAGGTGTCGGAGATCAACGGCGTCGTCGGCGAGATCGCAGACACCGCCAAGGATCAGTTGGCGGGCGTCAACGAAATCCATCAGGCGTTGACCCAGATGGACACGGCGACCCAGCAGAACGCCTCGATGGCGCTGGAGGCGACCAATGCGAGCCGCGACCTCGCCGACGAAAGCGATGAACTGGGCAAGCTGATGCGCCAGTTCAAGGTCGGCGAAAGCGGGAGCACGGCGGCGCCCGTCGAACGCGCCAGGCGCATCGGACTTGCCGCTTCGAGTCCGCCGCTGGAGCGCACGGTCGCGCCGCGCAAGAAGGTGGCCAATGCTGACTGGAGCGAGTTCTGAGAGATTTGGTTGTTTGGGCCCTCCATACGAGCGCCCTCGCGGAAGCCCTTCTCCCGCTCGCGGGAGAAGGGTCCCTTGATGACCAATGCTTAATGCGGTGGATACGCGCCGTATAGGTCCGCAGTCTTACGTTGCCCTCCATCGACCGCTGTACGCGATCAATTCACGATGGAGACGAAACCATGCCGGCCCTCAATTCCAGATTTCAAGGCCCCTACCGCAATCGCATTCTGGCCTCTGCGGCCGTGGTGGCTCTGATGGCTTCCGGCGCCGTAGGCGGATCCCTGATGTCCGCGTCGGCGCCTGCCCACGCCGCGGCGATCGCGACCGGCGATCTGCAGGTCACATCCGCCCCGACTTTCGCCAATGTCGTCGAGCGCGTGCAGCCCGCGGTGGTTTCCGTCAAGGTCGACATCGACGATGCAGCCGCTGAGCCCGATCAGGTTGCCGGGCAGATGGACAACGTGCCCCCGCAGCTGCGCCAGTTCTTCAACCAGTTCAGCGATCCCGACGGCGCCGCGCCGAACTCCCGCCAGTCCCATCACATGGTTGGCGAAGGTTCCGGCTTCTTCATTTCTGCAGACGGCTATGTCGTCACCAACAATCACGTTGTCGAGCACGCAAAGACCGTGACGGTCACCACCAACGACGGCAAGATGCTGGAAGCGAAGGTCATCGGCACGGACCCGAAGACCGATCTGGCGTTGCTGAAAGTGACCGAGAAGGGCGATTATCCGTTCGTCTCGTTCGCCAAGTCTGAGCCGCGCGTCGGCGACTGGGTCGTGGCGATCGGCAATCCGTTCGGCCTCGGCGGCACCGTCACGGCGGGCATCGTCTCGGCCGAAGGGCGCGATATTGGCAGCGGCCCCTACGACCAGTTCATCCAGATCGACGCGCCGATCAACAAGGGCAATTCCGGCGGCCCGACCTTCAACCTGAAGGGCGAGGTTGTCGGCGTCAACACGGCGATCTACTCGCCGTCGGGCGGCAGCGTCGGCGTCGGCTTCGCCATTCCCTCGACCACGGTCGATGGCGTCGTCACGGCGCTCGAAAATGGCGGCCACGTCTCGCGCGGATACCTCGGCGTGATGATCCAGCCGGTCAGTCAGGACATCGCCGATGGACTTGGCCTCAAGACCGTCAACGGCGCCCTGGTCGATCAGGCCGAGCCCGGAACTCCCGCCGCCAACGCGGGCCTGAAGTCCGGCGACGTCATCACCAAGGTGAACGGCGAAGCGGTCAAGGACGCTGCGGATCTGACGCGCCATGTCGGCGCGTTGAAGCCGGGCGACAAAGCCGAGTTTACGTATCTGCGCGACGGGTCCGAGAAGACGGCCAGCGTCACGCTCGGCACGCAGAAGGACGACACGATGGCGATGGCGGGCGACAAGTCGTCCGACAGTTCCTTCAAGCTCGGCCTCCAGCTGGCGCCTGCGGCGCAGATGGCGGGAGCCGGCGATCAGGGCGTGGCGATCGTCAAGGTTGATCCCGAAGGCGTCGCCGCCAGCAAGGGCCTCAGCGAAGGCGACGTGATTCTCACGGTCTCCGGCAAGCCGGTGTCGCAGCCGAACCAGGTCAAGGCGGAAATCTCGGCGGCCAAGCAGCAGGGCAAGAAGGCGGTGTTGATGACCGTCAAGACCGCCCAGGGCGAGCGCTTCTTCGCGTTCGAACTCCCCAAGGCCTGACGCGCGAGGTCGGCGCGCCGGGAGTCACCGCAAGTTCCTGTGCGCGTCGAGCCGGGTGGTCGGACGGAGGGAGGACCCTCCGGCCGCCCGGCGCCCTCGTCGGGGAGGAGGCAACATGCAAAAGGCGCGAAAGAGCCAGGGCGAAATCGTCGCGAAGCTGCGGCGTATTGAAGCGCTCAGAGCGTCGGGGATGACCATAACCCAGGCGGTCAACTTCGTCGGCGCGACGGAAGTTGAGTATCGCAAATGGCGGGCCGAGTACGGCGGCCTGCTGCGAACGCTGCTGTGGGAGCCGGAGGCATAGCGCCGGTGTAGCGCCGATAGGGGGCTTTCGAGCCCGCGCGAGCGGCTCCGAGCGTCTCGGCCCCGCCCACCGACCTCGTCCTGAGCTTGTCGAAGGACGTCTGGTTGGCCGCTCCGCTTCCGCGAGAATTCGCTGCAGAGCCTCTGCGATTGCAGGCGAGCTTGCGCAGGGTCGCGCGGACAGCAGCGCCCTTCGACAGGCTCAGGGCGAGGAGGAGGGTGTTGACCGCAACGGCGCGAGCTCTTTCTCGAGGATCACGAAACGGAGGTCGTCGCGCAGCGGCGTTCCGAACCTGTTGTCATCATACGGAAATGGCTTCGTTTCCCCCGTCGGACGATAGCCGCGGCGGATATACCAGGCGATCAGCGTTTCCCTTACGTTGACGACGCTCATCCGGATGCGCCTGGCTCCTCGCTCGTTCGCCCAGCGCTCGGCGGCGGCAAGCAGAGTCCGGCCGAAGCCCGCGTTCTGCCGGTCCGGATCGGCGGCGAGCGAGCCGAGGTACCAGACATCGTCGCCCAGCGGCTCAAGCCAGACGCAGCCGAGCAGCGGGCCCCCCGGCGCCTCCTCCCACTTCAGCAGCGTCGCGTGGGGCTGCGCAAGGACGTCGGCGCGCAGCAGCGCTTCCGTCGTGCGATCTCCGGAAATGAAACTGACCTCGGTGCTCCAGCCGGACGACCCGTCCGAACCGCGATAGGCGCGGTTCATCAGGGCGACGATTCTCGGCAGGTCAGTATCGGTAGCGGCGACAAACACGGGGCCTCACATTTGCAGTTTGGCGATGACGACGACGCCTTCGACCTGCACGCTCGCTTCGCTTCGCACCTCGGCGGCCTCGAGGCTCAGGACTTGAAGGTTTGCGGCCCCCAGGGCCTCGATGAGATAGAGACGCGAGTGCCGGAAGCGCAAGGTCTCGCCAAGCGCAAAACCGTCGCCGGGTTCGACCTCGATCGTGAAGGCGATTACGCCATCGGCTGCAAGCGCCGCCGCCGCGGCAGCGAGCGTTCGGCCGAGATCGCCGAGGTAAACGAAGACGTCGGCGGCGATAATGAGGTCGGCCGATCCCGGGCGCTGCGCCTTCAAAAACGCGGCGACCTCGCCGACTTCGATTGCGTCGTAGACGCCGCTGCGCCGCGCCTCTTCGATCATGGCGGGCGAGAGGTCGACGCCGGTCAATCGATCGACGAGCGGCCGAAAGGTTGCCCCTGCGAGGCCCGAGCCGCAGCCGAGGTCGAGCGCGCGCCGGAACCGGCGCCGGGGCGCGACCGCCTGCACGGCGTCGAGCAGAACCTGTGGCCCGCAATAGCCGAGGTCATCGACCAGATGGCTGGCAAAGCGCGGCGCGTAATCATCAAACAGCCGGGCGACGTAGGCCGCGGGCAACTCGCCGGGCGGCCGTCCTTCCAGCGCGGCGAGCCGCAGCGACGCGCCCTGCCGATCCGGGGGATCGAGCCGAAGCGCCTCCGCGAAGGCGTCGCCGGCCGCCCCGAACGCGCTGAGCTGCTGGCGCGCTTCGCCGAGCGCAAACCATGCCGCGGACCACCGCGGGTCGATCTCGAGCGTCTGCTCCAGGACATCCGACGCCGTCTGCCAGTCGAGGTCGCGCGCGGCGGCTCGTGCGTAAGCGTAGCGGCGCTCGGCGATCGGATCTTCGGTAACGAGCGCATCCATCGCGGAGCCCTAGCCCATGCCCGGCCAAGAAAAAGGGACGGCCGGAGCGGCGCTCGAAGGCCGCGCTAGCGACTGTCGCCCGAGCCCCTTGCCTGCAACGCTCCGCGCTGGTAGCCAACGCACTCGCGCGGCGGGCCGGATTAGCACAGCGGTAGTGCAGCGGTTTTGTAAACCGAAGGTCGGGGGTTCGATTCCCTCATCCGGCACCAGCTCATTCAATCTTATCAATGATATAACGGGAGCCCAACCGGGAGTTCTGTTTTCGGTTGAAATTGCCCCGGGAGGAACCGCTCCCATCATACCGATGACATCTTCCGGGTCGACCGGGAAGCTCGTAAACGACACACGAAGGAGTTGCCTGGCGCTTGCCGGCTTGGATCGGCTATGAACCCGAGCTTATTGCTCTTCCCGAAGTCCATCGCTGGCGCAAATAATCCGCTTAAGCTCGCGCGACTTGAAAAACCGATGCCGACCGACAATCTCAACCAAGCAACCATGGGTGATTGAATGCCGCGCCTTCCAATAAATCAGTCTGTCGACGTCCATTCTCGCCCGCCCGCGGACGCAGTGAGCGGCGGTTCAATAAGGGGAAACGAACACATTCATTCGTTCAACAACCTCATACCGGCTTGCGAATTTGCGGTGTCCATCGCCAAGGAGGGGCACACCGGCGTCAGCCTCAAAACCGACCTTGCCGGTGCATTGGACCTTTCGGAGGCCAAGCGAATTGTTGAAGTGTGGGAATCCGGAAAAGTGTCGCTCGACGCCGAGGAAATTGTATTTTAGGGCTGTGAGGGAGAGAGTTGATCATGCGCTCAAAAAGCAGCTCGCCGTTTCGGGGTCCTCGATGGGACCTCTGACCATCATGAGTTCGTCTGCATATTCCGTGAGGCTAAGCACATTCGATGACGATGGACCCATCGTCGTTGTCGTCGAACGGGCCGCAATTGACGATCGGTTGAAAATGTCCGCATCCAGCGACGATCTTCGTTGGGACGCCGTGCGGGACAACCTGGAGGTCGTGACAGAGTTGGTCCGCGCAAAGATTTCCGCAAGGTTCTGGACTCGATGGGTTTAACGGCCGTCCTCGACAAATTGTCCTGCGCGCCGAAGACTTGAGGGACGCGCCGATGAGGATCCCCGGAGTTACTCAGGTCGAGAAATAGAGGCGCGGCTTGGCTGCGGCGCGGAGACCGACACAGCACTGTCACGGCTCGCTCACCTGGCGGGCGCCTTCGGAGGACCTAACGTTCGCGCAGACCGTTAGGTCTGGAACCGCGCGCGGCGAAGACCAGATAACTCTCGCAGTTTGGGACCGCGGCAAACGTCGAAAAGCTCAGATCCCAGCTTCGTTTCGAGGGTACAACCAGATTTGCCTCGCTTCGGGCGATCTGTGAGCAATACAGCTGTAATCAATTACAAAACGTGTCTCGTTGTCCATGCGGCGACCCTTGCCCGCCGCTCATGTGAACTTGAAATCTCCTGCGCTTCCCGCCGCGGCGAGCGTCAATTTGGAGACGCCCGCGAGCGTGAGGCTGTCACCGAAGAGGTCGGTAATGACCGCTCCGTCGAGGCCCTGGACCGTGTGATCCAGTAAGAGAGTGAGATCGTTGGCGGAGCCGCTCACGCCCCCGAAAGCTGAGGCCGTGAAGTGCAAAATATCGTGCGCGCTTCCCTTCGCGACGAAGCCATCGAG
The DNA here is from genome assembly GCA_963771455.1 of uncultured Pseudomonadota bacterium. Taxonomy (GTDB): domain Bacteria; phylum Pseudomonadota; class Alphaproteobacteria; order Rhizobiales; family Beijerinckiaceae; genus Roseiarcus. The sequence goes on along the minus strand of CAVYTP010000005.1, from coordinate 122,257 downwards.
GTTAACGGCCCAATCGACCGACAGTGTGGCGGAGGCCGGCGCGAAGACGAAGGTTTCGAGACCCGCGCCAGCCGCTGAGATTGTCTCGGTCGCGTGGGCCTTCAAAGTGAAAGCATCGACGCCGGCGGCCACCTTCAGACTTCCGGGTCCGACCACCACCTTGGTTTGCGCGACGCCCTCGAGGGTCAAGGCGCCGCTTCCATCCGCGTTGTTAGCCGCGAAGGCGATCTCGGCGCCAAGGGAGGTATAGACGCGCTCGTCCGAAGTGTAGCTCTCGCCGGCGACGTCATAGTCGAAGATTTCGTAGCCGCCGCCGAGATTTGCGGTCTTTTGCGTGATCAACTCGCCGTTCTGGTAGACCGAATAATCGCCGTCGGCGAAATTCTCGGTCACGGTGGCGTCCCCCTGGGCCACGACGGTCAGACCCGCCGTGAGGATCGCTTGCGTTTGGCTGGCGCTGAAATTGACATCCCCGCGCGTCGAAACGAGTTCGGTCACCAAAATCCCTTTGAGATCGGCGATCTCACTCGCTGTCAGGCCCTCCAATTTCCCGGCGTGGTCGGCGACCTCGACGATATCTCCGCTCGGCGCTTGCACGGCGATGGCGGCGGATTCGAAATTCAAAGCCTCCCCGGCGGTCAACGTGACGGCTTCGCTGGCGTCGACCTTCACGATCCCGATCGATTTCAGCGCAGCAAGCTGCGCCGCGGTTAGGACCTCGAGCGCGCTCGAGCTATCCGACAGGACGGCGCCGCCCCCCAGGGGTGACGCCGCAGCAATGCCCGCGGCTTCGAGCGCGAGAGCTTCCGACATAGAGATGACGAGACGGACGTCATCGGCTTCCACAAGGCTCACCTTGAGGTCGGCTAGACTGGAAATCTGCTGCGAGGTTAGCGCCTCGATAGTCGCCGCCATGTCGAATACCGCCAGCCGATGGCTCTCGGCGATGGCGGCTGCCGCCGCAGTCGAAAGCGCGAGGATCGTGGCTAAATCGGCCTCGACGGTCACCGGCTCGCCGGCGATCTTCAGGCGATCCCCGACGAGCTCATCGTACTGCGCGAGCGTGAGGGTGACGTCTCCGCCTGTCGCCGCCAAGGTCTTCACCCCGGCCATTTTCAACAAGTCGAAATCGCTCTGGGCGAATTTATCGAGGACGCCAGGCGTGTAGGTCTGCGTCTTGTTGATAGCGAACCCCATGACGTTGAGTTCTACCAGATCGACGGGCGTCAGTTCGTGGCCGGCAATGTCCTGGTCGAAGGGGTCGCTGGGCGTCAGTTCGCTATCCGGCGCGTTGAGGAAATCGGCGCTGTCGGTGCTGGTGCCGAAGTCCGCGAGCCGCGTGACGCCGCCGTCGATCGAGAAATAGGCGGGAGTGGTGCCCGAGGTAAAATCGTGTTGCGGAGACCCGGATCCCAGGCTGCTGGTGAAATAGCGGAACAAGTCAAGGATGGTGCCGTTGTCGTCGCGGCCAAGCGCGTGGGCCGTCTCATGCAGGACGCCGCCGATCAGAGTATTGCCGGTGAAGCCGACCCCCAGACCTATGTTGCCATCCACGGCGACCCCGGCGCCGCCGGCAATGTCGAGCGCGTCGGCCAGGGCGTCGCTGACGTTGAAGGCGCTCCGCCCCTGGACCGACCCTGCGCTCGCTGGCGGCAGGTCGCCGTAAGCAAGCTTTTGCGCCGCAGTCGTTGCATGTTGTTGCAGGTCAGCGACCAAATCCGCGTAGGACACCTGTTGCGGCAGGAACTTGGCTGAGCCGACGGAAAAGCCGGGCGCTATGCCGCCAGGAGAATTGTTGATCTCGCCATAGCCTACAACGATGTTCGCGGTGATCGGGCTGCTGATGGCGTTCGCGAGGTCCTGCTCGCCCTCGATGACCATGGTTTCGAAGTCCGCAGGGGCGGAGGCGACCGACGACGCCCAAATCACATTGATCGTCATGCCGCCGTCCGCGCCAACGACCGTCGTGGTCCCGTCGTTCTGCGTCGGGTCGTCGGGCGGGGTCACGACCGAGACCCCGGCCTTGCCGAGCGCGGTCATCTGCGCATCGGTAAACGTCGGAGGATTGCCGTGTTCATCCGAGATCTCGTTAACGCCGATGTATCCCAGCGCCGCGAGATGGTTGGGCCCCAGACCTTCAATGTTTTTCTTCGTGTCGACCACCCAGACGTCGATGGATTTTGTCGCACGTTCGATCGGAAGCGCCGCATTCTCCAGCGCGACGGCCTGCGCGACCGTGAGATCGAGCGTCGTATCGCTGATCTCGATATCGGTGACGAACGAGGGAATGGAGGAAATCTGCGTCGGCGTCAGGGTCTCGACATTTGCGGCCGTGTCGTCGACATAGACGCTGGAGACTCCCCATTGCGCCAACATGCCAGGATCGGCCTCGAGGCTGGCGAGCTCCGAGACCGTAATAGCTTTAGCGAGCTTGGGCATTGGCTTGACGCCGGCGTCTGCGACTTCAGACTGCTGCGCGACGCTGAACAGCGGCCGGTGGCCGCTCCACTCGAGGTCATGGACGCCATACTTCGACAGGTCGATTAAGTCGTCGTCCGACAAACCAAGCAACTTTGAGGTTTTATCGAAGAGCACGATGTCGTCGCCGCTGGAGGCGCGCACCTTAGTCAGCAGACTGACCTCCACCTCATATTGCGCGACGTCAATTTGCAGTGAGCCATCTACGAGGTAATCATCGTATTGGAAGTCGTTCGCGCCGTTGTCGATGTAATCGTCGAGGTCGGCCAGAAATAAACTTGGGGTGATCGGATTCTGCATCTCAAGGATCCCCTCAGATGGCGAGCTGGCGCCTACCGGGATGGCGTCTCGCTCGAGCCCAACCTGCGGCGGTTTTGCGTTAATTACAAGCGGGCTCTGGAAGTCCAACTTCCGCAGGTTCGCAAGCGGGGTACGTTAAGGCCCACCGGAGCTACGTCGAACGATCGGAGCGCCAGATCGTCCTCGCCCAAGCCTCAATGCGGAGCTTTGGCGTTCACGCCATTCCCACAGCTTTACTCCGCCTATCGGGTGGCTGGGCGAAACGGCTTCTCGGTCAAAGCCATTAATCAGGCCGGCTATACTCCAATCTTGGAGGAAAACTCGTCAACTATCCGATGACGCAGCGCGGCGCTATTGCATATATTGTTTGAATGTTGAAAGCACTGCATCGAGATATTCTTTTACTTGGGCGTATCATAGTTAATAAGTTGTCTAAAAATGTACCAAATGTAGTAACCGCGCCCTTACGTTTACAGATCATTATCAGGGAGGCCCGAGTTCTGGTTAAAGGAGAACAGAGAATGAGCTCCTTGCAATTTTACTCTGCGCTCGCCGTTGAGGACGATCCTGAGTTCCTAAGTATCTTGGAGTTGATGCTTGGACGTTGTGGGTTTCGTTACACCGTAACTGCTCCAGATGGATTTGCGGCGCGCGAATATCTCAAGGACCGACGGTTTGATCTGATTATCAGCGACTGGAATATGGAGCTGATGGACGGCATCGAACTGCTGATCCGGGTCCGCAAAGACCCTTATACGGCCAAGATACCGTTTATCCTGATGACGGCGAGTTTGGCCGAGGCCCCATGGCGCGGCGCCATCCAGTATGGGGCAACCGAATTCCTACTGAAGCCCTTCACGCTGCAGGAATTGAACTCCGCCTGCCTTCTCTGTCTTTCGCTGAGAGAGTTCAAAGCGGGGGTCATGCCGTTGCAAGCGCGGCTGAAGCAAAGGCACGCCGCCGCAGGTAATCCAGCGCCGCCTGGCGCCAGCATGAGCGTTGTGAGTTAGCGCGGCGCAATCCTGAGAGGCTCCCCGTCCCCGAGGTCACGAGCGACAATATCCGTCCCTTCATCAAGGGAACGGCGCGGCGCGCGTGCGGGTTCATGGAGATCGGCGAAGCGTGCGAACGGCAGGGTTTGATCATGGCGACGAAAGGGCTGGACGTCGGCAGGGGGCAAAATCTCTCCGAACCCAACCAGCGCAGGCGCGCGGCAAGCCGGCGAGCGCCTTTGCGTTGCCGATTGACACGCAAGCCATGGAGGCGAAAACCGCTGAGGAGCTGCCGTCCAGCGAGGGCGCCTGGCAGTTCGAACCGAAATGGGATGGCTTTCGTTGCCTGGCTTTCAAGGCCGGGCAGGATGTGGAGTTGCGCGCCAAGTCGGGCAAGCCGCTCGGCCGTTATTTTCCCGAAGTGGTGGCGATGCTGCGCGACCTCCGCGCGGATCGGTTCGTGCTCGACGGCGAACTGGTCATCGAGATCGGAGGGGCGACTTGCGTTCGACGCCTTGCAGATGCGGCTGCATCCGGCTGAGAGCCGGATCCGCAAGCTCTCGGCGCGAGACGCCGGCGCGGTTCGTCGTCTTCGACATGCTGGCGGCGCCGGACGGCAAGCGTCTGATCGGCGGAGCCGCTGAGCGCGCGGCGGCGGGCGCTCGAGGCGTTCGATGACGCGAAGCGGAGATTCCCAAGGCGTTCGTTCTCTCGCCCGCCACGTCCAGACGCGACGCACGGCCGACAATGGCTGAGCCGTGGCGGGGCACGGCGACACCGACGGCGTGGTCGCCAAACGTCTCGACGGCCCTACCGGCCCGGCGAGCGCGACGATGATCAAGGTCAAGCGGCTGCGCACGGCCGATTGCGTGGTCGGCGGCTTTCGCTACGAGAGCGGCAGCCGGGAGGTCGGTTCGCTGCTGCTCGGCCTCTACGACGACGAGGGCAAGCTCGACCACGTCGGCTTCACGTCGACGATCACCGACGACGGAGCGGCCGCAGCTGACGCAGCAGCTCGAAGCGCTGCGCGAGGCGCCGGGCTTCACCGGCAAAGCGCCCGGGCGGCCCGAGCCGCTGGAGCACCGAGCGCAGCGGCGAATGGGAGCCGCTGCGGCCCGAGCTGGTCGTCGAGGTGCGCTTCGATCACGTCACCGGCGACCGCTTCCGCCACGGCACCAAGCTGATGCGCTGGCGACCCGACAAGGCGCCGCGCCAATGCACCTTCGATCAGATCCGGGCGCCGATTGCGGATCCGCAGCTATAGGCGCGCCGCGGCGCTGCACGTTGGCCCATCCAACCGCAACATGCTTCGACAAGCTCAGCATGAGGCGGGCTTGCGCTAAGACGGGGCTCGTGTCTCAGCGAACCTCATCCTGAGCTTGTCGAAGGATGTCCCGCTTGCACGGTTGTGCAAGCGCCATTGACATGAACCTGCACTTGTTTGTTTGATTGACGCCACCGCGTGTTAGCGGAGAACATCCTTCGACAAGCTCAGGATGAGGATAACAACCTTAGCTACGGCTTCAGCACCACCTTGATGCAGCCGTCCTTCTTGTCGCGGAAGGTCTTGTAAAGCTCCGGACCCTCTTCGAGCGTGGCGCGATGGGTGATGACGAAGGACGGATCGATCTCGCCCTTCTCGATCCGCTCGAGCAGCTTCGGCATGTAATGCTGCACGGGCGTCTGCGCCATGCGGAAGGTCAGGCCGCGATTGATCGCCGAGCCCATCGGGATCTTGTCGAGAAGGCCGCCGTAGACGCCGACGATCGACACGGTGCCGAAGTTGCGGCAGCAGTGGATCGCCTGGCGCAGCACGTGCGGCCGGTCGGTGCCCGATGAACGTCGCGACCTTGACGCGATCGACGACGGAGTCGAAGCTGGCCGTCGTCGACGGCTTCGGTCCCGACCGCGTCGATGCAGGCGTCGGCGCCGCGGCCGTGCGTCAGTTCCTGGATGCGCTCGTAGACATCGTCCTTCTTGAAATCGAGCGTTTCGGCGCCGGCCGCTCGCGCCAGCGCCAGCCGCTCGGGCACCGTGTCGATCGCGATGACGCGCTCGGCGCCGAGCAGGAACGCGCTGCGGATCGCGAACTGCCCGACCGGGCCGCAGCCCCAGATCGCGATCGTGTCGCCTGGCTGGATGTTGCAGAAGTCCGCCGCCATGTAGCCGGTCGGGAAGATGTCGGAAAGAAACAGCACCTGTTCGTCGGTCAGCCCATTGGGGACCTTGATCGGCCCGACATCGGCATACGGCACGCGCAGATATTCCGCCTGGCCGCCGGAAAAGCCGCCCAGCATGTGCGAGTAGCCGAACAAGCCGGCAGGCGAATGGCCCCACAGTTTTTCGGCCTGCGCCTTGTTGGGGTTCGACCGCTCACAGCCGGAATAGAAGCCTCGCTTGCAAAAGAAACATTCGCCGCAGGAAATCGTGAACGGAACGACCACGCGATCGCCGACCTTCAGCTTTTGATTGTCGCGACCGACTTCGACCACTTCGCCCATCGTCTCATGGCCGACCACGTCGCCGCTTTTCATCGTCGGCATCACGCCATCGTAGAGGTGCAGATCCGACCCGCAGATCGCACAGCTCGTCACCTTGATGATGGCGTCCCGCCCGTCCTGTATTTGCGGATCGGCCACGCTCTCGCAGCGCATGTCGCCCTTGCCGTGCCATGTGAGAGCTTTCATTTCTGCTTCCTGAGTTGCTGGTGCAGTAGCAAGTCCTGAAGCTGTCGGGAGTTCCGCCGCAAAATCGTACGCAGCGGCTGTCGGCGTGCAGCAAAGATATGCGTGCGAAATCAGGCGGTCGCTGCTAAGCGCGCCGCCGTCCCATCCGCCAATCCGTCAGGTCTTGCGGCGGCTGGGCAGGAAGGTCAGGCCCAGTCCAATCAGGAACACGGCGGCGACAATGAAGAACAGCATCGACTGTTGAAGCCACGACAGCGCCGGGACGGCGAGCGCCATGACGACGCCGAGGAAGCAGAGCTGGATCGACAACAAATGAATGCCGGCGAGAAACGCGCCGAGCGCGAGCAGCATCAGCAGAACGAGGCTGGTGCCCGCGGGCAGCAGGAGCTGCTGCACCCCCGCGAGCAGCATGATGTTCATCGCGATCAGCACAGCGACCCAATGAAGCGCTTGCGTCCAGACAAGACGCAGGCGCGCGTGCTGCTCGTCGTATTTGTCCCAGCCGGCGAACACGCTGACGGCGCCGGTGATCAGGGCCAGAAACTCCCAATATCCGACCAGCGGGCGCTGCGACATGTTGGTGTAGGCGACGCCCGCCAGCGCGAGCGCCAGCACGAGCAGATAGGGCGCATGGCGACGCAGGAAACCGCGAACGCCGGTCGCCGACGGGATGTCAACCTCTTCGAAACTTTCCAGTCCCTTATCTTCGCTCATCGCCCGCCCATCCGAGATCGTGTCCGGCTTGGCCGGGGGACACGAAGTCCACCCGGCAACGTCAGTATCGCCGACCTCCCCCTCGGGCGCCAGCGCCCTCAGCTAGCGTAGCGACGCCGTGAAGCGCTGAATACGGCCGCAGGCGTCCTCGAGCGTGTTCAGCGAAGTCGCATAGGAGACACGGAAGTTCGGCCCCTGGCCGAACGCCGTGCCGTGCACCGTCGCGACGCCTTCGGCCTGCAGCAGCTCGCGGACGAAATCCTCGTCGGTCTCGATCACGGTCCCCGAAGCGGTCGTGCGGCCGATCGCCTCGGCGCAGGACGGATAGACATAGAAGGCGCCCTCGGGCTTGGGGCACTGCAGATATTTGGCCTGCGACAGCATCGACACCACCAGATCGCGTCGCTCTTCGAACGCCTTGCGGGAGGTCTGCACGAAGTCCTGCGGGCCGTTGAGCGCTTCGACCGCCGCCCATTGGGCGATCGTGCAGGCGCCCGATGTCTGCTGACCCTGCACCATGTCCATCGCCTTGATGAGTTCCGCCGGTCCCGCCGCATAGCCGATGCGCCAGCCGGTCATCGCATAGGCCTTGGAGACGCCGTTCATCGTCAGCGCCCGCGACTTCAGCGACGGCTCGATCTGCACCGGCGTCGTGAACTCGAAGTCGCCATAGACCAGATGCTCGTACATGTCGTCGGTCAGGATCCAGACATGGGGATGACGGACGAGCACGTCGGTCAACGCCTTCAGCTCGGCGCGGGTGTAGGCAGCGCCGGTCGGATTGGACGGCGAGTTCAGGATCACCCACTTGGTGCGCGGCGTGATCGCCGCTTCCAGATCCGCCGCCTGCAGCTTGAACCCATCTTCGAGGTGGGTCGGAACGAGGACCGGCGTGCCGCCGTTGATCGCCACCATCTCGGGATAGCTGACCCAGAACGGCGCCGGCACGATAACCTCGTCGCCCGGGTTCATCGTAACCAGAAACGCGTTGTAGAGGATCTGCTTGCCGCCGGTCGCGACGATCGTGTCGGAGGGCTTGTAGTCGAGCTCGATTCTCGCGCTGGAATTTCGCGGCGATCGCCTCGCGCAGCGGGGGAATGCCCAGCACCGGCGGGTATTTGGTCATGCCCTTGCGAATGGCGTCGATGCCGGCCTGCTTGATGTTGTCGGGCGTATCGAAGTCGGGTTCGCCGACCGTCAACGAAATCACGTCCCGACCGCTCGCCTTCAGATCCCTGGCCTTCTGGGTCAGGACCATCGTCGCCGAAGGCTTTACACGGCTGAGCACGTTCGCAAGAAAGGCCATAATTCACGCTCTGAGGGTGTTGGGAAAGCGCCGCAAAATAGAGGCGTCGGCTGGCGAGCGCAACTTGGCTCTCGGGCGATAGACCCCTTCTCCCCTTGCGGGAGAAGGTCCCCGAAGGGGCGATGAGGGGTCGCCTGCCGCGAGAATGGTCCCCAGCCGGCCTGGGTGAGGATGCAGCTTGCGGTCTTCGGCCACCTTCTCCCGCAAGGGGAGAAGGCCTCAATTCTCCGCTCGCCTCGGCGCAATCCTCAAGAGGCGCCGACCAAACCAAAACGTGCAGTCGCGGCCGCTTTTGCTATAAGCCATGACGATTTTCCGATTCCCGGGCCCTTTTCGATGACCCTTTCCAGCATGACGGGCTTCGCCCGCGCCACCGGTACGCGCGGAGCCTGGCGCTGGACGGTCGAGCTGAAGAGCGTCAACGCCAAGGGGCTCGACGTGCGGCTGCGCATACCCTCGACGTTCGACCGTATCGAGCCTGAGGCGCGCGCCCGCCTGACCAAAGCGCTGGCGCGCGGAACCTGTTTCGCCTCGATCGACGCCCGCCGCGACGGGGCGACGCAGAAAGCCAAAATCGACGCCGCGCTGCTCGAGGAGGTTTCGGTCGCGGCGCGCGCCGCGGCCGAGAAATTCGGGCTTGCGCCGCCGACGCTCGACGGGCTGCTCGCCGTGCGCGGCGTCGTCGATTTGGTCGAAGCCGGCGACGACGAGGCGGAACTGACGGCGGTCGCGGCCGCGATCGTCGCCAGCCTCGACGAGGCAACTCAAGCGCTTGCGGCGATGCGGCGCTCAGAGGGAGCAGCGCTCGCGGTCGTGCTGGGCGAACGTCTCGACGAAATTTCTGCGCTGACGGAAGCGGCGGACGTCAATCCCGCCCGCAAGCCGGAAGCGGTGAAGGCGCGGCTTACCGAGAGCGTCGCGGCGCTGATCGGCTCGGGCAGGGGACTCGACGAGGCGCGGCTGCACCAGGAAGCCATCCTGCTCGCCGCCAAGGCCGATATCAGGGAGGAGCTCGACCGGCTCAAAGCGCACGTGGCGGCGGCAAGGGTTTTGCTCACCCAGGGCGGTCCGGTCGGGCGCCGGCTCGATTTTCTGGCCCAGGAATTCGGCCGGGAGGCGAATACCCTGTGCGCCAAGTCCAACGACGCCTCGCTGACCCGGCAGGGGCTTGAGTTGCGGACGCAAATCGAGCAATTGCGCGAGCAGGTGCAGAACATCGAATGACCAAGTCCGAGTCCCTCAGCCGTCGCGGCATGATTCTGATCCTGTCCTCGCCCTCGGGCGCGGGCAAGACGACGCTGACCCGCATGCTGCTGCAGGATAAGGCGCTCGACCTGACGCTTTCGATTTCGGTCACCACCCGGGTGCGGCGTTCGTCCGAGGTCGACGGGATCCACTATCATTTCATCGACCGTCGCGTCTTCGATCGGATGCGCGCGTCCGGCGACCTGCTGGAATTGGCCGACGTCCATGGCAACGGCTACGGAACGCCGCGCAAACCCGTCGAGGACGTGCTCGCCGCAGGCGGCGACATGCTGTTTGACATTGACTGGCAGGGCGCCCAGCAGGTCCGCGATGCGCTCGGCGACGACGTCGTCAGCATCTTCATCCTGCCGCCTTCGATGACCGAATTGCGCGCCCGGCTCGAGCGTCGCGCCGAAGATTCCGCCGACACCATTGGCGTCCGGCTGGAAAACGCCAAGCGGGAGATCGAGCGCTGGCGGCAATACGATTACGTCGTCGTCAACGACGATTTGCAGCGCGCCTACAAACTGATCGTCGCGATCATCGCCAGCGAGCGTTCCCGCCGCATCAGGGTCGAAAAGGGCGTCGAAGCCTTTGTCACGCGGCTGATTGGCGGCGATGAGAACAATTTGTAATCTAGCGCATCAGGTTCAACCGCCCTCACCCCAACCCTCCACCCGCAAGCGGGCGAGGGGGCCGTACCCTTCTCCCGCCTCTTGCGGGAGAAGGTGGCGCGTAGCGCCGGATGAGGGAAAGCCGCGATCCCATCTTTCCGTTCGCCATCGCTCCTACGCCCGGCGCTTGCCGGACACTTCCGTCATCGCGTCGTGAAACATGCTCAACGTGAAGGGCTTCGGCAGCAGCACGTCGGCGCCCTCGTCGTGGGCGCGGCGGAAGATTTCTTCGCTCGGCTCGTCGCTCACCATCACGAACGGGACATTGCGGGTCAGGTTGTGGGAACGCACTCGGCGCAACAGCCCCAGGCCATCGACCGGCTTCAGCCGGAGGTCGCAGACGATGGCGTAAGGCCGAAACATCAGCACGTGCGCCCAGGCGCGCTCCACGTTGTGGAAGGCGAAGGTTTTGTAGGCGTTGCGGTATTGCAGCATCAGCCCCATCACCTTGGTGTGGTAGGGATCTTCGTCGACGATGCATATCTGCTGCGCGCCGCGCATGGGTCCAGCTCCGTCGTTCGCCGCGCCTGGGCAGGAGCAGTCGAGACAACTTTAACGCGAAAATGCGCGAAGCGGCGTGCATAGACAGTAAAGCAACTCCGGATAGGCGCGAGATCGGCGCCGGCATAGTTAGCTTTCCGTTGCCTCGGCGGACTGCAAGACCGCAAACGGCAGCGGGCCCAACGAGTCTCTTAACGGCCGCCTGGCGTCGAAAGGCTTGTCGTCGAGCACATTTCGCCAACTCCCCTCCGGCAGTTTTACCCGCGCCTCCCAGTTCGGCTCCGCCTCGCGATGGGCGGGAAAGCGCGCCAGGATGACAGCCATGCGCCGTCGCTCAAAGCTGCGAACGTAGCCGAACGCCCAATCCGCCTGTTCCCCTTCGATGGCCAGCGAACGATAGTCGCCTTCGAGGAACAAGGGGGGATCGTTCCGCCGCATCGCCAGCAGAAGCGCTATGGCGGCCAGCTTCACCCGTCCGTCCGTCCAGTTTTCGGCGAATGCCGCGAGAGCGCCGGAGCGCGTTTGTTGGTTCTCGAGGCTTCGCGCGACGGCATTCATCGCCTGTTCGTGCGCCGCAAAATCGACGGGTCGGCGGTTGTCAGGGTCGACGAGGCTGAAGTCCCATAGGTCGCACCCCTGGTAGATGTCGGGAACGCCGGGGACGGTGAGCTTGGCGGCCACCTGCAGCAGACTGTTCTGGACGCCGAGCCGGGCGATGCGTTCTACAAACGGAAGGAAGCTGGCGAAAAAGCTGGTCTGTTCTGGGCGCAGCGCGTCGGCGGCGAACGCCTGCATGGCCGCCTCGTAATCCGCGTCGGGGCTGGTCCAGCTGGTGCGGCGCTTGGCTTCCCGCAGCGATTTCTCGATCGCCGGGCGCAGGCGCGCGAGCAGCGCCTCGAGGGAATTTGCTTCAACCGACTTCAGCATGTCCATCGGCCAGGCGCCGACTATCATCTGATAGAACATGTATTCGTCTCTGCGATCGGGAGGCGCCGTGCCCTCGACGTCGCCGCGGCGCGCCCGCAGTATCCGGCTCCAGATCGTGACGTTGCGCTGCCACTCCTCGGGGATCTCTGAAATTGCCGCCAGGCGGGCGCGCGCGTCTTCGCCGCGTTTCGTGTCATGGGTCGCCGTCGCGAGCATCGCGCGCGGCCAGCGCTCGGCGCGTAGTTGATTGGCCTTGTGAAATTGCGCAGGCGCGATGCCGAATATCTGAGGCGACCCGCCGACTTCGTTGAGAGCTGTGAATCGGTTGAACCGATAGAACGCCGTGTCCTCGACGCCCTTGGCCATGACGGGGCCGGAAAACTGCTGCAACTGCATGGCGAGGCGCAGCGCCGCGGTGCGACTGAGCTCCTGCGTCGGCGGCTTGTCGATTTCCGCGAGCAGCACATTCTGCAGAAAGTCGAAGGCGGAGGCGTGCACCTCGGGGTCCGCCCGGCGCGCGCGCGCCAGCGCCCAGGCGATGTCCCTGCGATCCGCATCGGTCGGCGCGCCGGAGAAATCGAGATAGGTCCGATAGACCGGAAACGCCGCCACCATTTCCCTGATCGCGCGGCGCAGCAACGCCGAGGTCAAGTCCGACGTCATCGGGCTTTGGCGCGCCAGCGAAGCCGCCCATCTGCCGAGCCGGGCGAGTTCGCTCGCCATTTCGTTGTCCATGATGCGCAGTTTGCACGCGCGCGCCTGGGTCTCGAAATCCTCGGCGTCGCCGGTGAAATCTCGATAGAAGGCGGAGAAAGCAGCCTCCGCGGAGCCGTCGACCAGCACGCCGATCACCTGATTGAGGAAGTCGTAGCCGGTGGTTCCGTCGACCGGCCAGTCCTCGCGAAGCGACTCGTGCGGGGCGAGGATTTTTTCGACCACCAGATAGAACGGGCGCGCCGTGTGCGCCTTCAGGGCGTTCAGATAGGCCTTGGGGTCAAACAGACCGTCGACGTGATCGATGCGAACGCCATCGATTTCGCCGTCCTGAAGCATTTGAAACAGGCGCGCATGAGCTTCCATAAACACCGGCGCGAACTCCATGCGGAGACCGGCGAGGTCGTTGATGTTGAAGAAGCGCCGATAGTTGATCTCGTCTTCCGCAACCCGATAAAACGCGACGCGCCAGTACTGCGCGTCGATCAGCCGTTCGAGCTCGCGCCAGTTTGCGTTGATTTCGACGACGCGCGCCTCAATATCTCTGCGCAGCTGAGCCTTCTCTTCGGCGATGGCGGCAAGCTGGCCTTTCAGCGCCTTGGCGCGCTCGGTTGCCTGAGGCATCCACTGCGGCAGGTCGAGGAACAGGTCCGACACCGCGTCCAGCTCGGTGTTGCTCGCGCCCGAGGATCATCGGATAGGTCAACGGACAAACCGGCAGCTTGTGATCTCCGTAGGCCCAGACCGCGAAGCCGCCATCGGGCTCGAACTTCAACTTCAGATGGCCGTTGCGCAGTTCCTCTCCATATTGCGAGCCGAGAACGGGGCAGAGCAGCTTGCCGCCCTGCGCGTCCCAATCAATGTCGAACCAGGCGGCGTGGTTGGAATGTCGTCCCCATTCGAGCACGTCGAGCCAAATCGGATTGTCGGAGCCGCCGACGCCCATGTGGTTCGGCACGAAATCGACGATGCGGCCGATCCCGTGGCTTCGATAGGCCTCGAGCATCGCGCGATAGTCGGCTTCGTCGCCGAGCTCGGGATTGAGCTCGGCATGATCAGTGATGTCGTAGCCATGCGTGCTGCCCGGCCGCGCCTTGAAGAACGGCGAGAGATAGACATGGCTGACGCCGAGGCGACCCAGATAGGGCGCGATCTCCGCAGCCTCCTTGAACCCGAAGCCGCTGCGAAGTTGGAGACGATAGGTGGCGCGGGGGACCGTCATGGCGAAACAATGCTCCAGCGCACGCTCCACGGCCCAAACTCGGCGCCCGCTTCGCCGATCCGCCAGAACCTCCTCGCCTTCAAGGATGGGAAACGACTCGGCGCGATCCGAGAGGTTGGCGTCCAGCACAAGCTTGGACTCGCGGGCTTGCCAGATGACGCGCACCGCCTTTTCCCCGAGGACGACAGCCTCGCCGCCGCGTTCGAGCTCAGGGAGGAGCGGGTCGGATGAAACGTCTGCGAAGGCCGAGCAGCTGGCGATAAAGCGCGAGCCGGTCGACGTCCATCGCGTCCCAATCGAGCTTGGCGGACAAGAACGTCGCCTCGTCGAGCGGATCGGGAATTTGCGCCGCGCGCACAGGATCTGCAAATTCCGGAAACCGCTCGAATTCCTGCGCGTCGGCCCTTGCGCACCGCCTCGGCGAGCTCGCCGTGAAAGTCGCAAAAGAACGGAAACGGCTGCGCAGAGGCCCATTCCTCGCCCATGAACAGCATCGGCGTTTGTGGCAGCAGCAGATAGACGCTCGCCAGCGCCTTCATCGCCGCCGGGGTCGTCAACTGTCGATGCGCTCGCCAAACGCGCGGTTGCCGATCTGGTCGTGATTCTGCAGGAACGCGACGAACGCGTCCGGCGGCAGCTCGCCGCTCGGAGCGCCGCGCGCGACCGTCGCGGTAGTTCGATCATTTCGCCCTGATAGGCAAAACCCTGCGCCAAGGCGCGGCCGAGGAGGCGGGCGCCTTCGTAATCCGAATAGTATCCGTGCGTTTCGTCGGTCCCGGCGACGTGGAGCACATGGTGCGCGTCGTCGTTCCACTGCGCGGTATAATGGATGGGTTTCCCGTCCTGTCGGGGCAGCCGGTGCGGCTTCGTTCTCGTCGTTCTCCAGCATCAGATGGACCGGCCAATCGACGCTTTCGCGCACGCGCGATGCGATCTCCTCGAGAATATCAGGCTTGCTGTCGTCGCGGATCGCATGCACGGCGTCGAGACGCAGGCCGTCGAGTTGAAACGTCTCGATCCAGTAGAGGGCGTTCTCGATGAAATAGGCTCGCACCGGCCCCGCATCCGGCACCGTCGAAATTGATCGCGGCGCCCCAGGGCGTGTGATGCCGGTTGGTGAAGAATTCGGGAGCGTAGAGCGGCAGGAAGTTCCCTTCCGGGCCGAAGTGGTTGTAGACGACGTCGAGCAACACCGCGAGGCCGCGCGCGTGCGCCTGCTTCAACCAGCGCCCTGAAGTCTTCGGGCCGGCCGTAGGTCGCCGCGGCGCATAAGGCAGCACGCCGTCATAGCCCCAGTTGCGCGCGCCGGCGAAAGCGCCGATCGGCATCAATCTGCAGCCCGGTGACGCCGAGCTCGACGAGATGATCGAGCCGGTTGGTGACGCCCGCGAACGTGCCTTCCGGGCTGAAGGCGCCGACGTGCAGCTCGTAGAGCGCCATCTCGTCCCACGGAATTCCGGTCCAAGCTTGCCCCGACGGGCTTGCTGGTTGACCAATTGGCTTGGACCCGCGACCCCGAAAGGCTGGAATCGCGAGGCTGGATCGGGAATGAGGCGACCGTCAGCGAGCTGAAACTGATAATGGGCGCCCGCCGCGACGTCTGGCGCATGCAGGCTGTGAAATCCCTGCGAACCGCGCTGCATCCGGCGAGGCGAGCCGCTATCGATGACAAGCTCGACCTGTGCTTCCGCAGGCGCCCAGAGCCGAAAGTCCACGCCGTCCGACACAAAGGAAGGCCCGTGCGTCCACGTATGATCAGCCACTCTCGCCTCATGATTGCCCCAGCGGTTAACGACGCGCTCGCCTCCGCGTTCCCTTCGGCTCGGCGCCTCGTGCAGGCAAACGCGCACGTCAGGACGCGAAAGTATTTCAAACTTCAAGTTATCTGATTGTTTTTGCTCCAGGCGCCGTCCGCTGTCGGCCGGCGGTCAAATGTTCGGCCTCCTATATATTCGGGACGCCTTTCCGGCCTATCGGGAGTTGCGCTAAATAGGTCGGCCCGTTATTGCGCGGCCTCTTCTGAACGTTGGCCGCTCTACACGATGGACCCTGTCACCGCGCCATCGTGCTGTAAGGGCTAGGTCAAGGGTTGGAATAGCGACAAATAAGGCAGGATAGTTCGGATTTTCATGCAAGCGACGACCGAGAGTAGAGAGAAACTGGCGCTTCTGCCGGGCTGGCGCTTTTCCGTCGCGCCGATGATGGACTGGTCCGATAGGCATTGCCGGTCGTTCCATCGCCTGCTGACGCGGCGCGCGCGGCTCTATACCGAAATGGTGACGGCGGACGCGGTCGTGTTCGGGCCGCGCGAGCGGTTGATCGGGTTCGACGAGGGCGAGCATCCGGTCGCGCTGCAGCTCGGCGGCGCCGAGCCGAAGCGGCTTGCCGAAGCGGCGCGGATCGGCGCGGAGTTCGGCTACGACGAGATCAACCTGAACTGCGGCTGCCCTTCGGATCGCGTGCAGAGCGGCCGGTTCGGCGCCTGCCTGATGCGCGAGCCACAGTTGGTGGGCGAATGCGTCGCCGCGATGCGCGCTGCGGTCGACATTCCCGTGACCGTCAAGTGCCGCATCGGGGTCGACGAGCAGGAGCCGCGCGAGGCGCTGTTCGCGTTTGCGGCTGAGGTCGTCGCGGCCGGCGTCGACGGCCTCGTCGTTCACGCCCGCAAGGCCTGGCTCGACGGGTTGAGCCCGAAGGACAACCGCACGATCCCGCCGCTCGACTACGACCTCGTGCACGATCTGAAGGCCGCCCACCCGGCGCTGCCGATCGCGATCAACGGCGGGCTGAACAGCATCGCCGCGGCGACCGCTGAGCTCGCTTTCGTCGATGGCGTCATGCTGGGCCGCGCCGCCTATCAGGAGCCGGAATTGCTGCTCCAGGTCGACGAGGCAATATTCGGGGGTGAAGCCCCTTCGCCGACCCGTTCGAGGCGCTGGAGGCGTATTATCCCTATGTCGAGCGCCAACTCGCCAACGGCGTCAGGCTGCATGACATGACGCGCCATCTGCTCGGCCTGTTCGCCGGCCGTCCCGGCGCGCGGCTGTACCGTCAAAAGCTCGCCACCGAAGGCGTGAAGCGCGGGGCAGGGCTCGCGACGCTGCGCGAGGCGGTATTTCAGGTCCGCCGCGAGCCGGCGTTCGCCTGACCGGTCTGCCGATCATTCCGGTTCCGGCCCGGTGTAATTCGCCCGCGGACGAATGAGCTTTTCGCTGGCGCGCTGTTCAAGGGCGTGCGCGATCCAGCCGACCGAGCGGCCAATTGCGAACAGCAGGAACGCGGAGCGCGCCGGCAGCGACAGATGTCGCTGCAGCGCGACCAGCGCGAAGTCGATCGTCGCACGCCTGCCGGTCAGCTCTTCGACCGCCGCAGCAAGCTCGGCCGCCTCGCTGGAACGCTTGCCGATCTCGCTGAGCAGCGCGGACGCGCGCGGGTCGCCCTGCGGATAAAGCGGATGCCCGAAGCCCGGAATCGTCTCGCCGGCGTCGAGCGCCCGCCGCAATCCGTCGCGCGGGCCTAGCCTCGACCAGAAATGCTCGATGCGGATCGTCATCGCGCCATGCAGGACGCCACTCAGCGAGACAAGGCCGCCGATGACCGCGGCGCGGATCGAGGCTCCGGTCGAGGCGACGCAGCGCGCGGTGAATGTCGAGGCGTTGAGCTCATGGTCCGCGCACAGCACCAGCGCACGACGCACCAGCTCTGCGCCTTCGTCGTCGACGCCGAACGCGTCGGCGATCTGGCGATGAATAGGCGCAGCCGAAGGCGCGCGCCGCAACGCCGCCGCCGCCGTGAGCCGCACCAAATGGCCGCAGCCGGTCGCGAGGGCTCGCAGGGTCCTTGCGCCAATAGGCGGTGGGTTCGTCCTGTGACGCCGCGGCGAACAGCGGCAGCATCACCTCGTTGGGCGTAGCGTCGCGCAGAGGCGTCAGCAGCGCGTCGTATGCGGCGCGGCGCCTCAGGCGCGGTCGGTGGAAAGGCCCCCTCCGCGCCCCATAGCAAGCCCGCGACGGCTTCCAGAGGTTGCGCCTCCGAAAGCGCAACCGCGTCGCGGCCCCGATAGTAGAGCCGGCCATCGCGGATCAGCGTCAGCGCCGAACTCGAGCGCCGGCACGCCCCAATCGAGCGTCGAGCGCGCGATCGCGCCCGGCCGCCGGCCGCGCTTGCGCTCCTTGGCAAGTCGCTCGACGTCTTCGGCGAGGTACAGGCTGCGGCGCGGATCGCCGTCCTCGCGCGCCTTCAAAAACCCGCGGCTGACGTAGGCGTACAGGGTCGCCCGCGCCACGCCGAGCCTTTCCGCCGCCTCGGTCGCGGAGACATAGCGAGCCATCTGCTAAGACCGATGTTGATTTCAATTATCAATGTTGACGATATTCAAAATGCCGCGTCAGGTAAAGGCGTTCCTCCGATGAGGCCCGCGTATGCCCATGCCGCCTTCCCCGACACCGCCTTCGAAGCCTTCCTGAGCGCCATGCGCCCGGGACGCCCGGCTATCCGTGGAGCTTGCCGGAGAGGGAAGCCTGCCTTCGCTCTTCCCTGTTACCGATCTTGCCGCCGCCTCCATCGCCGCGGCGGGCCTCGCGCTCGCCGACCGCGTCGGGGCTCGCCGGCCGGGCGCCGTCCGTCGCCGTCGACCGGCGGCTGGCCTCGCTGTGGTTTGCGCGCCTCGTGCGCGCCGGTCGGCTGGAAGGCGCCGCCGGTCTGGGACCCGATCGCCGGCGACTATCCGACCCGCGACGGCTTCATCCGGCTGCACACCAACGCGCCCCACCATCGCGACGCCGCCTTGGCCGCGCTCGGCGCGCCGGCCGAACGCGAGGCGGTCGCCGCCGCCGTCGCCGGCTGGTCGGCAGATGAACTCGAGACCGCAGGTGGTGGCGCGCGGCGGCTGCGCCGCAGCCATGCGCAGCGCAGAGCGATTGGGCGCGCTCGGCGCAGGGCGCCGCGGTCGCCGCCGAACCGTTGATCCGGCGCGAAGACGGCGACGCCAGCCGCGCCGCGGAACCGGCCATCGATGCCGGCGCGTCCGCTGGCCGGCGTGCGCGTGCTCGATCTGACCCGCGTGCTCGCCGGGCCGGTCGCGACGCGCTTTCTGGCCGGGTACGGCGCCGACGTGCTGCGCATCGATCCGCCGCTCTGGGACGAACCGGCGGTGCTGCCCGACGTGACGCTCGGCAAACGCTGCGCCCGGCTCGATCTGCGGACGCGCGACGGATCGCGAGCGTTTCGTGGCGCTGCTGTCGCGCGCCGACATCCTTGTGCACGGCTATCGCTCGGACGCGCTCGACGCGCTGGACTTCGATTCGCGCGCCGGCAGGCGATCCGGCCCGGGCTCGTCGACGTCTCGCTCGACGCCTACGGCTGGACCGGGCCGTGGGCGCGTCGGCGCGGCTTCGACAGCCTGGTGCAGATGAGCTCCGGCATCGCGGAAGCCGGCATGCGCCGCTACGGCGCCGATCGCCCGCGTCCCGCTGCCGGTGCAGGCGCTCGATCACGCGACCGGCTACCTGCTCGCCGCCTGCGCGCTCGACGGCCTCAACGCGCGCTAGCGCACGAACACCGGCTTCGCGCTGGCGGATGTCGCTGGCGCGCGTCGCGGCGCTTCTCGTCAGCGCGCCCGCCGCCAGCGACGCGCGCGCCGCTGGCGCCCCTATCGGACGCCGACTACGCCCCCGAACTCGAACAGACCGATTGGGGCCCGATGCGCCGCTTGCGGCCGCCGCTGGAGGTCGAAGGCGCGCCCGCGCGCTGGACGCTGCCCGCAGGCCCCCTCGGCCGCCATCAACCCGCGTGGTGAACCCCCTTCTCCCGCCCGCGGGAGAAGGTGGCGCGCAGCGCCGGATGAGGGCAAGGCGGCCAGGACCGTACGTACGAAACAGGTGTCGCGAGCGCACGGCAGCAACGACGCCCGCGTGATGCGGCTGCCCCTCATCCCCCTTCGGGGACCTTCTCCCCGCTCGCGGGCGAAGGACCATTTCCTGAAGCGGCCGTGCCCCCGCCGCTACCCCGCCCGCCGCTTCGCGGTCAGCGTCAGCTTGCCGCGCTCGACCTTGTAGCTGTCGAGCTGCGTCGAGAAAGCTCATGCCGAGCAGGCTTTCCGTCATGACGCCCGGCCGCGTCACCAGCGCGCGCACGTTGCGCAGCACGATCGGGCCGACGGCGATCCGCGCCAGCCGCGGTCGGCGCGGCCAGCGCCGCGCCGTTGGCGGTCGTCACCTCGGCGGTGAAGTCGAGCGCGTTGGGGTCGAGGCCGACCCGCAGCGGCGTCCTCCGCGGTCAGCACGACCGTCGAAGCGCCGGTGTCGAACACGAACCTCACCGGTCGGTCGTTGACCTTGGCCGGCACCACGAACGCGCCGCCGAGCCAGACTGCGAATGGTCACCTCGCCGTTCGCGCTGACGGCCGGCTGTTCGTCGCTCGAGCGTGTCGAGCGCCTGCGCGAGCAGGCCGCTGAGCGCTTCGCGATGCCCATAGCCGAACCAGAGCGCAAACAGCATCACGCCCCAGGTCAGCGCCGAGACGAGCGCCCGCGCCAGTGGAAGAAAGCCGCCGCGCAGCCCGAGCCCGGCGAGCAGCGTCACGCCGATCGCGACGCTCGCGAACTGGCCGTGCGGCATCGCCCAGGATCGGCTCGGCCGGCGGCGTCAGAAACAGCGCCGCCAGCGCCGCGGCGAGAATCGCGAGCGGCGCGATCAGGCCCACGGCGCGCGGCGTTCGCGCATCCGGCCGCCCGCCCGGCCGCCGCGCGAGGCGCGAGCGCCGCTGCGCGACCAGGCGCGTCGGCAGACTATCCAGCGTGCGGCGACGCTCGAGGCCGCTCATTTCGGGCCATAGCGCGATTTCTTCGATGGTGCGGCCGCAGCCGATGCAAAATCCGCTCAGCGGATCGACGACGCAGATCTTTACGCAAGGTGACGCGGGGGGAGGGCGCTATCGTTCATATGGCAACCATCCTAGCCCGGCGCGAAGCCGATGAGAAGCGCCACCCAGGCGCCCATTTCGGCCGCAGGCCGCCGCGGCGCCGCCGACATCGCCGGTCTGGCCGCCGATCTGGCGGCGCGCGAGGGCGACCACGAGCAGCGCCGCGCCGCAAGCGACGACCAGCGCGAACAGCGCCGGCGCGAGGCCGAGCGAGACGAGCCCGAGCACGATCGCGAGCGCCGCCGCCGTCAGCCCCGCCTGCCGCAATTGCGGCGTTCCGACGCCGAGACTGGCGCTGGCGCCCGGCGCCGTCGTCGCGCGCCGGCGGCAGCATGGCGATCGGCGCCAGCGCGCCCAGCCGCGCCAGCGCGCCGCACAGCATCAGCGCCGCCGTCGCATAGAGATCGCCCATCCGCATCGACGCGGCGATCGCCGCCGCGCGCAGCAGCAGCGAAAGCGCCAGCGCGGCGACGCCATAAGTTCCGAGCCGGCTGTCGCGCAGAATTTCGAGCTTGCGCTCGCGCGTCGCGCCGCCGCCAAAACCGTCGGCGACATCGGCGAGGCCGTCCTCGTGCAGCGCGCCGGTCGCGGCGATCGTGACGGCGAGCGCGATCGTCGCCGCCATTGTCGCGGGCAGGCGCAGGGCGTGGGCGACCATCAGCGCGACCGCGCCCGTGAGCCCGACCAGCGCGCCCGCCAGCGGCGCCGCCCAGGCGATGCTGCGCAAAATCGGGCCGCGAGAAACCCGCGCCCGGCCAGGGCAGACGCGTGAAAAACCGCACGTTGGCGCCGAGATCGGCGCCGAGCCGCCGCAGCGCGGCGCGCGACGGGTTCAGAGCGCCCACAGGATAGATGACCGTCGCGACGAGCGCGATGGCGGTCTGCCCGTATTCCAGCAAGCCCCATTGCCGGACGAGCGCGCGCGCCGCGCCGACGTCGCCCGACTTCAGCGTCAGGATCTGGTTGTTGAGCGGCGCCATCACGAAGAACGCATAGGGCCAGACGAGGATCACGATGATCGCGCCGATCGCGAATCGCACGTCGCCGCTCGAAAACCACGCCGAAAGGCCACAGATCGCCGACACGAGCGCGAGGCTCGCCAGCAGCGCAAAACCGCGCTGGTCGCTCGGCGCCCACTCGCTGAGCAGCGCCGAATCGTCGAGCGACAGGCGCGAAGGCTGCTCCACCCAGTTGAGGTAAAGCCCCGCGCCCGCGAGCGCGGCGGCGAAAGCGAGCGCAAGCGAACCGGCGTACATTCAAACTCCCACGATGAAAAAGCGCGCCATTCGCCCTGTGGGACCCGCTCCTGTCAAGCCGCATCGCCGGGCCGCCTTCAGAGCGTCGCCGCCAGGCGGGATTTCGCGTAGGTCTTGAGCGCGCGCTCGCGGCGGGGTCAGGCATGCGCCGCGCCGCAATTGCCCGCCTGCGCGGAAACGTTCGTGAATCCGAGCGCGAAGCCGCCGATCAACATCGTTGTCATGAGAATGCTCCCGCGTAGTCGCGTGCGGACCGCCGATGGCGGGACCGTGCCCGGGCAACATCCAACGCGCGGAATGAACCGGCGGTGAACGGCTGATCGGCAGCCGACAGGCCACATCCGCGAAGCGCTTGGTCTCAGTCAGCGCGACGCGCTGGATTTGCCGCCAACGGCTACGCAGGGCGCATGTGTCAGGCAACCCCGACTTCGCTTAATGCGTAACCTAGCGCGCCCGCGCGCTCGGCAAGTTGGACGCGAATGTGGAGCGGCGCCTGCCGATGCGATTTGGCCCTCGGGTAGGGCATTTCCTCGACCGACTTGCCTTCCGGATAGAGCGCTTCGAACTCGGACCAATTGTCGAAGTTCAACCGGTCGACGTTATCGACGAAAGTTTCCGCCGGAACGCCTTCGGCGAGGATGAGCGAGTGGTCGTCGACCTCGACGTGGTAGTACACGAACGAGTTCCGGCACGGTCCGTTCGCGAACGATCGACGTCCCATTGACCAGTGCGCCCGCTTGAAGCAGCACGCCGTCGAACAGAAGCGCATGATCGGGCGAGATCAGCAGGTCGCGGGACGGCGCCATGTCGCCCAACGCGCCAGCCTTCACGCGCACCGGATAGCTGCGCAAGGGGTCGGCGAATAGCTTCGACACCGTTTGCCGGCCGATCCAGCGCACCGTTCTCAGCGCGCCTTCCGCCGTCAGCACGAAGTCTCCCGCCCGCAGCGTCTCGACAGCAGCCTCGCCATCCGGCGTGGCGATCATCGTGCCGCGCGCGTAGCAAGTGATGGCTTCAATGGTGTTCGCATTGACGATCTCAAAACCGCCCGTGAATCCCGTCCCCAGGCTGACCCTGTCCATCGTGAACAGGGTGGAGCCGCCGTTGTTCACCGTCAGGGTGGTGTCGCCGGAGTCGTAAGAAACCGTGTCTCCTGTAAGATCGAGGCCCGTGAAAACGAAGGCGTCGCCGTTCGCGACATCTGCGATTGTCTGGGTTGCGACTGTGCCTTGAGGCACGAGCCCGTCGATCTGGATTACGCCGGTGTTCAGAGCCATCGGGCCGGCGTTGGCGAAGTCCAGGGTCACGAGGGGATTTGTGCCGCTGAGAAAACCGCCTACGGTTATGTTGCCCAGCTCCAGGCGCCCGCCGGCTGTGCCCGCCGCGGCCGATATCGTCACCGTCTCGGAAAAATTGGTCGAGTAGAGCAGGGTGGGGACGATGAGCGCCCCGCCGGCCTCAATCGAAAGTACGGTCGCAGGGCCACTCGCCGAAGTGCTGTAATGAAAATCAGCCGTCAGCGTCCCGCTGATGGAAATCGTTGGCGTGCCGGTCAAGGCGCCGGAGGGGTCGGCGTCGATCGCGATGAACGGACCGTCCGTGCCGTCGCCAACCGTCAAGCCGGCGGGGACATTCACCGTATAGTTGGTCGCCAGGTCGAGAAAGTTCGCGTTGTCGCCAATTCCAGGCGTGCCGCCAACACCGAGCCAGTTTGAGGCGTTGTTCCAATCGCCGCCGAGGACGCCAATCCAGGTGAAATTTGCCACAGCGCGCCCCCGGAATTTTTCGCCAAGGTCGACAAATGTAGCAGATCACAATACAGGACGCATGAGCGCATTGTGACATCGGCAGAAACTTTGCGTCCGCGCGTTCCTGATGGGTCAACGCGGCGCCTTGCGAGCTTCCGCCATGGGTTCGTTAAGGCGCCAGTTGCGTTATTCCGACGTGAACAAAAAGGGGTAATGCTACTAAGTAGAAACAGGACCAGTTTTGACTGGAATTTACCGAACACTAGTTGTATTTTAGGCACATTCAAACAAGAGCCGCGTATCAAATTTAGGCGTACACCCAAGCCGGATTTCGAACCAAACCCCAGGTTGTGTCGAATTGCGGACCAACGATGTGGCGACTATCGAGCCCACCGGCTTTCCGATCGTGGCGTCCCGTAGGCCATCACAACGTTCGGCGGGTATCGACGATCCTCAGCAGATGACTCGCGAGCATCACCTGTTCACGTGCCTCGGCCGGGTCATTTAGGTTCACTGTCCTGTGCGAATGTGGGTTCTTATAGGACCCAATTGCCCCGGCAAACATGTGTGCCAATGCTTCCCGTTCTCCAAGAGGATGGGCAAGATTCGTTAGCTTTCCGCGATTTTCTTTAGGCGTGTCGCTTGGATCAAATGCTTTGCGCATTAGGTCCGCGCCTAAGTCCGTCGCCGCGTACCCGCCCGCTTCACGAACCGCAACTTCGACAGCCTTGAAGGCAGCAAATACTGCCTCATCTAAATCGCCTCTCGCGAGAGCCGCCCAGACTTTGTCGCGAATTCTCGCGTGTATCAGTTCTTTCGGAAAAAGGAGGGCCGTGCGTGTCGCTTCCCAGTCTTGCCCATTCGCTACGGCCGCACCAACATCGGTAAAGACGCGCCAGCCATTTCGGCCGTTCATGCCTGGCGCAGGCTCGATATATCCTTCACGCTCTAACAGACGCCATGCTTTGTTGAGGTGATCATTGACCTGGGCCTGCTTATGAAACGGGTATCCGCTCTCATATTCGAGTGTCATCCCCGTGCCGACCGGCACCTGTGTTATAGCTTCGTAAGTAAAACCGGCGACCTTGATACACTTCCTTGGCGATCAATAGCATTATACGCCCGACGTCTGCGGGCGACATTATCAGAAGTTGGTCTGCCGTCTGGATGTGCCGCGAGATCATGGGAAACGCTATACCATGTAGTCGGTGCCGACGCGCCTAAATCATGGTTTCCACACAGCGGTTTGGATCACCTAATGAGTCCCTGCGAAATACGTGGCAACCTTGACGACAGTTTTTACCCAAGCGGAATGCCGCTTCTGATTATCCCACAAGCAAAGTTGTTTTTGCCCGGGATCGCGCTTAATTTGTCGGTACTTCAACGGTCAGGAATTAGTTTGTCGGGGGCTTTGTAAAAATTGGTGATTTTGCGCCGATCGATTGCTGCGTTCGAAGTTGTGCTTCTAGCCCTCGGGCTTTGCACACCGAGCTACCCCTTCAGCGCACGGGCTGCCGCTCTGACAACGTTATCCGACTACGCTCAGGCTGATAGCGCGTTTATGCGGCTAACTCTCGACGAAAAGGTCAAACTTCAAGTGCTTTTGACAGCTGCG
This sequence comes from uncultured Pseudomonadota bacterium, assembly GCA_963771455.1. Classification (GTDB taxonomy): domain Bacteria; phylum Pseudomonadota; class Alphaproteobacteria; order Rhizobiales; family Beijerinckiaceae; genus Roseiarcus. Next base: position 96,956 of record CAVYTP010000005.1, on the reverse strand, counting down.
GGCTACTGGCCTGCGGTTCCGGACAGCGATTTCAGCTCTCGACTTCTTCGACGCCATCATCCGATTTCAAGTCGACAACAAATTCCCACCGGTGGGCATGATGTCAGAGCAGGAAATGGATCGCCTCCGTGCGATCGCGGGGGTTTACCTCAATACTTGGAGATTCCAGATTGTGAAGCACCCTATGACTAATAATTACATTTGGGTGCCTATTGGGCTGCCATTGGTAGAAGAGCGAATTGAAAGCGGACTGAAATTTGTTAACCAGCCGCTAGGTGTAGTGCTGACCTACGACTATTTTCCAGAATTTAACCTTCGGCTATCATTCGAGACTTTGCAAAAGAAGTTGACGCAGACCGGTGCAAATATTTATTATTCAAAATTTATCGGGACGAATTCTTTGTCTTCTCTTCTTCTGACGGAGTTCAGTCAGACTCATATATTCGTTATCACCAAAACGGACACGTCGGTATCGGTTTTTCGCTGTCTTGGAACCACGCCGCGAGTGATGCGCACGTTGAACGTATCGCTACACTTATTTCTGGATCATTGTGGTCATCGGCAGGCCGCGGACCATTTACAGAGCCCTTCACTATAAAATCTGGACGGCCAGAGGCGGGTGAGACACCAGGGTTAAATCCCGCGCCACAGCCGGGCCAAATGCGCCACCGCAAGCCGAGTCCCGTTCCGGGCATTCGGGTACGGGTGTATCTTCGTCACAAACAATGGGGATATAATTACTAATGCTCACGTCGTTAAAGACTGCTCGGAGATCCGTGTCGGAATTGGTCGGGGGGGCTTCGTGGTCGGCAGCCTTGTAGCCAGACCCAATTAATGACCTGGCGCTCATAAGAGTGGACACCAATCCGTCGAAGCTGGCGGCGCTTCGCGTCGGTGCAAGACTAGGTGAGCAACGTTGAAGTCTTTGGTTACCCGTTGAGTCGAGTATTGGCGACGACCGGGAACTTCACTGCCGGTAACGTCACTGCCCTTGCCGGAATAAGCGACGACAGCCGCTTCTATCAAATCTCCGCGCCTGTTCAACCAGGAAACTCAGGAGGTCCGCTTCTCGATGAATATGGAAATCTAGTTGGGATCGTCACCTCGAAACTCGACGTTTGGAATACGATTAAGGCTCAAGGTGCAATACCGGAGAATGTAAATTTTGCTATCAAAGCGTCGATCGCTGCAAATTTTCTGCAAGACAATGGTGTTAAATTTCAGATTGGGGATGCGACCGAGCCGATGAAAGCTCCCGATTTAGCTGAACAAGCCAAGGCATTGAGTGCGTATATCGAGTGCCTATGACCTGGACATACTCAATAGCGAATGTCCAGTAGTGTGATATATAGACACAAAACGCCGCAGAGCGTCGAAGGTAAGTAGTTCCCATCTTTCTGTCTGCCGGCCGAGCAATCATTGCAGTGTGTCTGTGTCACGAGCCCGGCCGAGTAGCGAGCCGAATCCCAGCCCTGTCATTCTGCCTTTCCGAATCTAATTTCGATGTGATCCGCAATGTGGCGCTCCCGATTCAAGCCGCAGAATTTCAAAATACGAATGCGGTTTGATAATTTTCAGTCAAAACTGGTCCAGTTTCCGGCCTGTAGCATTATCCCCGACGTGAACAAAAATAGAACTTGCAGACGAGAACAAAGAGTGTACATTCTCCGCAGGCGGATCGGACGTTGGGTCGAGTTGCGTATCGACAAGCGGCCATGTGAAAAGGGAGACAGGCGATGAGTCAGACGAATCTTCGCGTTATCGAGGGCACCCCCGTGGACAAGACCAAGGCGCTTGACGCCGCGCTGTCTCAGATCGAGCGCGCGTTCGGCAAGGGCTCGATCATGCGCTTGGGCAAGAACCAGAAGGCGGTCGAGATCGAGACGATCTCGACGGGCTCGCTGGGGCTCGACATTGCGCTCGGCGTCGGGGGATTGCCGCGCGGCCGCGTCATCGAGATCTACGGGCCGGAATCGTCGGGCAAGACCACCCTCACCCTGCACGTCATCGCAGAGGCGCAGAAGCGCGGCGGCGTCTGCGCCTTCGTCGACGCCGAACATGCGCTCGATCCGGTTTACGCCCGCAAGCTCGGCGTCAACCTCGAGGATTTGTTGATCTCGCAGCCCGACACCGGCGAGCAGGCGCTCGAAATCACCGACACGCTGGTGCGCTCCGGCGCGATCGACGTGCTGGTCATCGATTCGGTCGCCGCCCTGACCCCGCGCGCCGAAATCGAAGGCGAGATGGGCGAGTCGCTGCCGGGCCTGCAGGCGCGCCTGATGAGCCAGGCGCTGCGCAAGCTCACCGCGTCGATCTCGCGTTCCAACACGATGGTGATCTTCATCAACCAGATCCGCATGAAGATCGGCGTGATGTACGGTTCGCCGGAGACCACGACTGGCGGCAATGCGCTGAAATTCTACGCGTCGGTGCGTCTCGACATCCGCCGCATCGGCGCCATCAAGGAGCGCGACGAGGTGGTCGGCAACCAGACCCGCGTAAAAGTCGTCAAGAACAAGGTGGCGCCGCCGTTCAAGCAGGTCGAGTTCGACATCCGCTACGGCGAGGGCATTTCGAAACTCGGCGAACTCGTCGATCTCGGCGTCAAATGCGGCGTGGTCGAGAAATCGGGCGCCTGGTTCTCGTGCGAGAGCATCCGGCTCGGGCAGGGCCGCGAGAACGCAAAACTGTTCCTGAAAGGCAATCCGGAAATGGCGGCCCGCGTCGAGGCCGCGATCCGCGAAAACTCCGGCCTGATCGCCGAAAGCATTCTCTCCGCTGGCGACAGCGGCGAAGACGCCGCCGACGCTTGAGGTCCGTTCATTCTGGGCGAGCCCGCCCGCCCTCAGCGGGCTCGTCCGATCCGCCCCCAGAATGGTCCTGAGCGTTGCGTTGCGAGCGCGCGGCCGTCGGCGGAGTTCACCTTCGTCCGGCGGTCGCGTCGCCCTCTGGACCCGCCCCTTGCCCCGGGGCGGGTCCTTTTCGTTGCGCGGGCTTCGCCAATCGAAAACCGCCTTCCGCAACGCGGAAAAAAGCGGCTTTCCCTTTTCCGGGCCTCGCTTTAGAAGGTGGCGGCGTACGGCGGCTGCAGGCGGCGCCTTAGGGGACGGTCGTGTCCGCGGGGCGACGAGGCGGACGCCGATTTCGTCAACAAGCAGTTTTTTGGAAGCGGCGCACGCGACGTTCCTCGGCGAAGGCCTCTGGGAGCGCCGGGCGAGCCGCGACGCGAAGGCCGGGTTCATGAGCGGCGTAAACGAGATACGTTCCCACTTTCTGCAGTTTTTTGCGCGCAACGGCCATGAGACGGTCGCCTCCAGTTCGCTCGTGCCGCGCAACGACCCGACGCTGATGTTCACCAACGCGGGCATGGTGCAGTTCAAGAACGTGTTCACCGGCGTCGAGCGCCGCCCCTATCACCGCGCCACCACCGCCCAGAAATGCGTGCGCGCCGGCGGCAAGCACAACGACCTCGACAATGTCGGCTACACCGCGCGCCACCACACCTTTTTCGAGATGCTCGGCAATTTCTCGTTCGGCGACTATTTCAAGCCGCTGGCGATCGAACTCGCCTGGAACCTGATCACCAAGGATTTCGGCGCTGCCGAAGGATCGGCTCACCGTCACCGTCTATCACGACGACGACGAGGCGTTCGATCTTTGGAAGAGCATTGCCGGTTTGCCGGACTCGCGCATCATCCGCATCCCGACCTCCGACAATTTCTGGGCGATGGGCGACACCGGCCCTGCGGCCCGTGCTCGGAGATCTTCTTCGATCACGGCGACAAGATCCCCGGCGGTCCGCCCGGCTCGGCAGACGCCGATGGCGACCGCTTCATCGAGATCTGGAACCTCGTGTTCATGCAATACGAGACGCTGCCGGGCGGCGAGCGCGTAAAACTGCCGCGGCCCTCGATCGACACCGGCATGGGTCTCGAGCGCATCGCCGCCGTGCTGCAGGGCAAGCACGACAATTACGACATCGATCTGATGCGCGCGCTGATCCGCGCCAGCGCCGAGGCGAGCGGCGTCGACGCCGACGGTCCGCACAAGATTTCGCACCGCGTGATCGCCGACCACTTGCGCGCTTCGTCGTTTCTGGTCGCCGATGGCGTGCTGCCGTCGAACGAGGGCCGCGGCTACGTGCTGCGCCGCATCATGCGGCGCGCGATGCGCCATGCGCAGCTGATCGGCGCGCGCGATCCGCTGATGTGGAAGCTCGTGCCCGCGCTGGTGCGCGAAATGGGGCAGGCCTATCCCGAGCTGATCCGCGCCGAAGCGCTGATCACAGAAACGCTGCAGCTCGAGGAGACGCGTTTCCGCGCCACGCTGGTGCGCGGCCTCGCCATGCTCGAAGACGAGACGCGCGACCTGAAGAGCGGCGAAAAGCTCGCCGGCGAGGTCGCCTTCAAGCTCTACGACACCTATGGCTTCCCGCTCGACCTGACCCAGGACGCGTTGCGCGCCCGCGGTCTCGGCGTCGACGATGCCGGCTTTCAGGCCGCGATGGAGCGCCAGCGCGCCGAGGCGCGCAAGGCCTGGGCGGGTTCCGGCGAGGCGGCGACCGAGACCGTCTGGTTCGCGCTGCGCGAGCGCGTCGGCGCGACCGAGTTCCTCGGCTACGACACCGAGACCGCCGAGGGCGTCGTCACCGCGCTGGTGCGCAACGGCGCGGAGGTCGGCTCGCTCGCGCAAGGGCGAGACGGGGCTCGTCATCCTCAACCAGACGCCGTTCTACGCCGAATCCGGCGGCCAGGTCGGCGACATCGGCGCGATGGTCGGCGCGGGCGTCGTCATCAAGGTGACCGACGTCAAGAAGAAGCTCGGCGACGTGTTCGCCCACGAGGTCGAAGTTCTCGAAGGCGCGCTCGAAGTCGGCGCGGCGCTCGAACTGAAAGTCGATCACGCGGCGCGCTCGGGCATCCGCGCCAACCATTCCGCCACTCACCTGCTGCACGAGGCGCTGCGCATGGTGCTCGGCGACCATGTCGCGCAGAAAGGCTCGCTCGTCGCGCCCGACCGGCTGCGCTTCGACATCGCGCACCCGAAGCCGATCACGGCGGCGGAGATTGCTGAGGTCGAGGACATCGCCAATGCGATCGTGCTCGCCAATGCGCCTGTCGTCACCCGCCTGATGGGCATCGAGGAAGCGCGCGCCAGCGGCGCCCGCGCGCTGTTCGGCGAAAAATACGGCGACGAAGTCCGCGTCGTCTCGATGGGCGTCATGGAGGGCGGCGCCAATGGGCCGCGGCCCTATTCGGTCGAACTGTGCGGCGGCACCCACGTCGAGCGCACCGGCGATATCGGCCTGATCGCGATATCGGGCGAAAGCGCGGTCGCGGCGGGCGTGCGTCGAATCGAGGCGCGCACCCGCAACGAGGCGCGCCGTCATCTGCGCGACGATTCGCGCGCCTTCGCCGAGCTCTCAGGCCTATTGCGCGCGCCTGCGGGCGAAGCGGCGGCGCGGCTGGAGGCGGTGCTCGAAGACCGGCGGAAGCTGGAGCGCGAACTCAACGACGCCAAGCGCAAGCTCGCGATGGGCGGCGGCGGCGCAGCAGGCGACGCGATCCGCGACGTCGCCGGCGTAAAATTTTACGCCCGCGCGGTGTCCGGCGTCGACATGAAGGACCTGAAGTCGCTCGCCGACGAGGCAAAGCCCAGCGTCGTTTCCGGAATTATCGCGATCGTCGCGACGGGAGAGGACGGCAAGGCGAGCCTGGTGGTCGCCGTCACGCCGGATCTGACAACCAGGTTCAACGCGGTCGATCTGGTGCGGCTCGGCTCGGCCGCGCTCGGCGGCAAGGGTGGGGGCGGCCGGCCCGACATGGCGCAGGCCGGCGGCCCCGACGGCGCGAAAGCCGACGAGGCGCTCGCCGCCGTCGAGGCCGGCGTCCGGGCGCGGGCGGCGGCCTGAGAGGATTACCAGCAGCGCGCTATTGTTTGACGCGTTGTTTGCGGGTCAGGATCGCAGTCGAACCGGCATCGAGCCGAACGACGAATGCGCTTTCGGGGCCTGCGACGGAGTTCGGCGGCGCCTCGTAATTCGCCGCGTCCGGCAGCCTGATCGTCAAAGTCGCCGCCGAAGGCGAGGGGTTGCCGATCTCGTAGGAGCCGTCGGACCTGCGTTCCACATAGGCAAGGCCAGATTCGCTGCGCTCAAGCGTTGCCGAGCCGACTTTAATCGTCGTCCCGCCGCCGAGCACCAATGCCTCGACTTCGGTGTTTGATACCCGCGCAAAGGCCTGTACCGCGTCGGTCGCGAGATCACCGAGCGCGTGGACGCCCTTCGTGTAGGCGGCATAACAATAGTCGCGGCCGCGCGGCGTCGTGACCTGGAGGAGCGCAGACTCTTGCTCAACGCCACCCAGAAGGGCGACGTCCGACACGCCCGCGTCGCCGTCGCCTTTGAAAGCGAGCACGTTGCCATAGACGGTGGAAGAGGCGCCGCTTCGCCGTTCGATGACGGTGGGAACAGGGGGCATATGATGCGGAGCGTCCGAGGTCGTGTCGACGAAAAAGCCTCCATCTCCGACGATGACGTCAGTCGCCGTTCCGCCAGCGCCGAGCAAGCGGGACTTGTGGCCCAGATGATCGAACCCGATTGCAAAGGGGGAGGACGCCGGCTGCGCTTGCTGGACTCCGGTCAGCGTGTCGTAGCCGCGCTCGGGCGATGCGCCAAAACTGAACGGCGAAAACTTCAAATCCGAGGTCCATGCGCCGCGAATGTGCCAGGCAAGCTCATAGGTGTGGGGCTGGGCCGAAAAGGCTCCGTAGAGGTCGGCCAGATAGGAATCAGTCAGGCACAGGGAGCGATCCATCGTGACGCCGACCGACGCGGTATCGGTGAAGGCGCGTTGCAGGCCAACGCGCGGCGTGGGCGCGAACAGGACCTGGTCAGCTCGCGACGTCCGCTTCAGCTTCCAGGAGTTTCACGATAAAAGGCTGCGTCTGCTGATCGACGGCGAGCGTGTTGTGAGCGATGGTCGTGTGATACCAGGCCTCGATCCGCGGATTGTTGTAATAAGGAAAGTCGATCCCCGGACTGGGCAAAAGAACATCATCGTCGGCGTACAGATCGATGTGCAGCTTGTCGGGATGGCCGTGCGAGGCGCTTGGTCCGTAGGTCAGCATCAGGTTGGCGAGGCTGTTCGACGGCGAACCAACGCGCAGTATCCCATAGCCGACTTCGGGAAAATTCGCGTTTGGAAAATCCGGCTTTGGGGCCTCCAGCGTTTCGTCGAGGTCGAACAGTAGCGACGGCGGGGCGCTACCGATGTTGGTCAGGTCAAGATGGCGGGACCTCGTGCGTATATTTAGCGGAGGGAGCGCTACACCAGGCGACCTCGTCATATCCAAACCCATCCCCGCGCGGATGATGGAGAGATAGCGAGGATCGCGGTAGCGGCGCCAACCGTATTCGTACATCGAAGGGTTGTATTCATCGACGACAAATCGCCGCTGCGCGTCGGCCTGGCCTGGCAGCGTCAGATCCGGAAAGGCCAGCAGCAGCGGCGCGTCGAACATATATTTCAAGATCGCGCCGTTGACGCGGTAAAGGTCGAGACCATGATGCCAAGAGATTTCCGCTGCGTCGATGAGCGAACCGAGAACGTAAAACGCATAGGACGGCGACGGCTCGACCCACATGCCGGCGGGAATGCCTTTCGTGGAAAAGGCGATAGTCAGCAACCCGTTGGCCGGGTGATCCTCGGTGGCCGCGACCCAGTCCTTTGGCGGGGGAAAGTGTTTGCGCCGCGGGGCGTCCGACTTTTTGATCAGCGGCTGAATTCCATACAGCCCCGCGTTGATCAATTCCGGATCGTCGGTGGCGTAGCCTGCCCACAGGGCCGCCACGCCGCCGATGGAGCCACGATTGTTCACCATCCCGGCGAAATTGCTGGCGGGGAAACGCTCCGGCGAGCCTGGATAGAGCAACTGCGAAGCGAAAGGATAGATCAGCTCGTCATGGATACGTCTTCGGTCTTCCGCCGTCCAGCAACTGCAATTGTAGGTGAGGTCGTAGCCGAAGGCGAGTTTTTGCAACAGTCAACGCCTCAACCAGCAACTGGTCGGAAAGTCCCTGTGCGAAGCGATAGTCGACGGCGTCGGTAAAGCCGTATTGCGAGGCGTGGGCGTAGGCCAGCAACAGGTCGTGCGCAGATTCGGCGAATTTCTCGTCGTCAGTCAACGCGTAAAGGATGCCGAGATTGGAAATGAGATTGGCGTCACGCTCGTAATTCATCCGAAATCGCGCCCGCGCATCGTCAGTGCTCTTGCCGGGAACCTGCGGGAAATATTCGCCCGGGAACCGCCACGTTCCGTCTTCATTTTTCTGCGGCGGTGGGATTTCGGCGTGGGAGCTGACCAGCTGCTCCGTTTGGGACCGCATCTCCTCTAGTTTCTGTCGGAGTTCCGGGCTTGTCTTCAGCATTTCCTTGTAATGGGCGATGTCTTCCTTGTCCCAAAGGGTGTTCGGATGCCCGACAGCCATTCGCGGCTGGCCGAAGACGGCGACGCCTTCGTGCGAGGCGGTGGCGATCGTCGGCGCTATGTTGGCCGGAGTCATGTTGGCCCGGTCATAGGCGGCGACCGCGGCGCCCGGATCGGCGGTTTGTGCGGACGCCGCGCACAACGCCAGGAAGCTTGCCGCCGCGACAGCGCCGCCGATCCAGTTCAGGTTTTTCTTTCGCATTTCCGTCCTGTTGGGCGCTCCTTGCGCCCTTTCCCAACCGCATCAATCTTGCGGCTCTATTCGGGCGACGGCGCGGCGGCCCAAAGAAAAAAGCCCGGACCGAGGCCCGGGCTCACTCAAATTAGGGCTCGAATCGCCTCAGACCTTCATCGCCGACTTCAAGTTCTCGTCGATCTTGTCGAGGAAGCCGGTCGTCGACAGCCACTTCTGTTCCGGGCCGACCAGCAGGGCGAGATCCTTCGTCATGAAGCCGGCCTCGACCGTGGCGACGCAGACCTTCTCCAGCGTCGCGGCGAATTTGGCGAGGTCCTCGTTGTCGTCGAGCTTGGCGCGATGCGAGAGGCCGCGCGTCCAGGCGAAGATCGAGGCGATCGAGTTGGTCGAAGTCTCGCGGCCCTTCTGGTGCTCGCGATAGTGGCGGGTGACGGTGCCGTGCGCGGCCTCGGCCTCGACGGTCTGGCCGTCCGGCGTCATCAGCACCGAGGTCATCAGGCCGAGCGAGCCGAAGCCCTGCGCGACCGTGTCCGACTGCACGTCGCCGTCGTAGTTCTTGCAGGCCCAGACATAGCCGCCCGACCACTTCAGCGCCGAGGCGACCATGTCGTCGATCAGGCGGTGCTCGTAGGTGATGCCGGCGGCGGCGAATTTCGTCTTGAACTCGGCGTCGAAGACTTCCTGGAAGATATCCTTGAAGCGGCCGTCATAGGCCTTGAGGATGGTGTTCTTGGTCGACAGATAGACCGGATATTTGCGCATCAGGCCGTAGTTCAGCGAGGCGCGGGCGAAATCGCGGATCGAATCGTCGAGGTTGTACATCGACATCGCGACGCCGGCGCCCGGGAACTTGAACACTTCCTTCTCGATGACCGTGCCGTCGTCGCCCTCGAACTTGATCGTCAGGCGGCCCTTGCCGGGCACCTTGAAGTCGGTGGCGCGATACTGGTCGCCGTAGGCGTGGCGGCCGACGACGATCGGCTGCGTCCAGCCCGGCACGAGCCGCGGCACGTTCTTGCAGATGATCGGCTCGCGGAAGATCACGCCGCCGAGGATGTTGCGGATCGTGCCGTTCGGGCTCTTCCACATTTCCTTCAGCTTGAATTCTTTCACGCGCGCCTCGTCGGGCGTGATGGTCGCGCATTTGACGCCGACGCCGCACGCCTTGATCGCGTTGGCCGCGTCGATCGTGATCTGGTCGTTGGTCTCGTCGCGCTTCTCGACCGAGAGGTCGTAATATTGCAGGTCGATGTCGAGATAGGGGTGGACGAGCTTGTCGCGGATCAGCTGCCAGATGATGCGGGTCATCTCGTCGCCGTCGAGTTCGACGACGGGATTCTTCGACCTTGATCTTGGACATGATCTGTCCCCAGCGCTTTGTGCGCAGTTGCGAAATGACGCCCCGTATAGCATTGCGAAACAGGGCGTCAAAGCGCTGCTGCCGTCACTCTATGGACGTAGGCTGCGCTTGCGCATTATCTGGGCGCCGGCGCCGCGATTCGGAGTATAAATTGTCGGCAGATCTTCGGGAAAAGCTTATAATTGCAGCCCTCGGCTTTCTGCTGACCGGCGTGCTCGGCGCCATGGCGACGACCTGGATCCAGCAGCGCGGCTGGATGTGGCAGAACCAGGTCGCCAAGATCGACAAGGACACGCAGAACGCGCTCGCGACCTACCAGAGCGTGTCCGATCTCGTGAACGCGCGCTGGCACGCCTCCTACCGGATGGTGCAGGCGATCGAACACAGCGCCGACAGCGACGAATGGAAGGCGGCGCGCGACGAATTTCTCAACGTCGACCGCGACTGGGCGATCAAGTACACCAGCGCGGCGCGCGATGTCTCGTTCTATGTCGACACGCCGTTCAACGTCGACGTCGGCGACCGCGTCAAGATGGTCTGGCCGCTGCACTGCGACAGCCTATGCGCCCGGCGCCGGCATCGATGGCAGTTCGGCGCGGCTCGTGCTCGAAGTCGTCAACCATTGCGCGGGGCTGGTCAAGGATCAGATCGACCAGGCGACCGGCTACTTCGCCAAGGAGCTTCCCAAGATCGCGGACGCGGATCGCAAGGCGTTCGTCGATCTCGCCTACAAGCGCCTCAACGCGCTCTATCGCACCAACGAAACGCTGCGCTGCGTGATTTTTGCGCGCGCGCTCGCGATGCGCAATTATCTTAGCGATGGGTCGTTCTGGTCCGCGTATTTCGGCCTCGACGATCCAAGCTACAAAACTCCGGATACGAGGGAATGCGTCGGCGCCGGCTAGCGATGAGCGCCTGAGGCTCGCAAGTAGGACGTCAGGCCGCCTTGTGGTTCTCTCCATCCCTGTAAACGATCAGCGCCGCGATGATCGACGCCGCGGCGGCGAACATCAGCCAATAGGCTGGCGCGCCCTTGTCGCCGGTCCACTGGATCAGCGTTTTGGAGATGAACGGCGTCGAAGTGCCAAATAGCGCTGCGGCGAGCGAGTAGGCGAGCGCGAAACACGAGGCGCGCACCTGCGCCGGCACGACCTCCGTGAGCGCAGCAACCATCGCGCCATTGTAGAGGCCGTAGCCCAGCGAGAACACCATCTCGACGCCGACCAGCCGCGCAAAGCTTGGAGCTGCAGCCAACATGCTGAGCGCGGGCAGGGCGCTGACCAGCATCAACCCGGCGGCGCCGAGCAGCACCGGGCGACGGCCGATCCGGTCCGAGAGCGCGCCGCCGATCGGCAGCCAGATAAAATTGGCGACCGCGACGATCAGCGTCATCAGCAGGGCGTCGCTCGCCGAGAAATTCAGCGTCTTGCCGAAATCCGGCGTGTAGACCGTGATGAAATAGAACGCGACCGTGGTCAGCATCACCATCATCATGCCCAGAAACACGATGCCGAAATTGGCGAGCACGGAGGCGTAGATTTCGCTCGATGTCGGGCGGTGCTTGCGGGCCAGAAATTCCGGCGTCTCTTCGAGCGTGCGGCGCAGCAAGAAGATGATCGGCACGATCAGGCAGCCGATCACGAACGGAATACGCCATCCCCAGGCGTTGACGGCGTCCTTGGTCAGCGCCGCATTGACGGCGAAGCCGATCAGCGCGGCGACGAACACCGCGACCTGCTGGCTCGCCGACTGGAACGAGGTCACAAACCCCTTGCGTCCGGGCGTCGCGATCTCGGCGAGATAGACGGAGACGCCGCCGAGTTCGACGCCGGCCGAAAACCCCTGCAGCAGCCTGCCGGCGACGACGATGATCGGCGCGGCGACGCCGATCGTCGCATAGGACGGCGTCAGCGCGATGATGATTGTGCCGATCGCCATGATGCCGAGCGTGAGGATCAGCCCCTCGCGGCGTCCGAGCCGGTCGACATAGGCGCCGAGATAGACCGCGCCGAGCGGCCGCATCATCGCGCCGACCCAGAACACGATGAAGGCGACGGAGGTGTCGAGAAATTCATTGCCGGTGGCGAAGAACGTCTTGCCGATCGACGAGGCGAAAAGTCCGAACAGGAAGAAGTCGAACATCTCGAGGAAATTGCCGGCGGTGGCGCGCAGCACGGCGCCGACCTTGGAAGGGCCCGCGCCGGTGTGCGCAGCGTTCGAAGTGACGGCGACCATCAGGCGTTCTCCCTGGCGTCTTTGCGCAGGTTTGCTTTACCTCAGTCTTCGCGCATCGTCGTCGGGCGAGCAAGGCCTTGCATCACTCAGGAGCTCTGCGCTGACGAGGTCGCTTTCCCCGGCGGCGGCCGAGGCAAGACGGCCAGCGGGGCTAAACCCTTGTCCGAACGCAAATGGGGTGGAGTCCGGCGCGGTCAGAACTCTAGCCGGTCGAGCGTGGTCAGCGTCGTCTTGGCGGCGACCATGGGCGCGTGGGTCATGTGCCAAGCGACATATTGCTCGGCATAGAGGTCGGTAGACGACATCCCGTCGACCGGGAGGACGACGTTCATGCCATTGAAGATGGCGTCGGAGGCCGTGTTCAGCACAGCGCCCTCGGAACCCGTTCCTGTCACGATCACGGTCTTGATGCCTTTGGCTTCGAGCATGCGCGCGCAAATTCGTATTGATGAACTTGTTTGGGCCACTCTTGACGATGGGTTCGCCGGCCTTCGGCGCGACTTCCGGACGGATGTCCTCGGCGGTATGCGTCGTGCTGTAGACGATAAACACCCCCATCGCCCGAGCCTTTTCCAAAGCGACCCGGACCTTCGGCAATGATGGCGATGCAGCGCGGCCGGGTCGCGTCGTTGCAGGGGCCCGAATTGCCGGCTTCATGACCGTCGAAATCGAGCAGCAACAGCGCGTCGGTCTTCGGATCGACTTTCACGGACTTTAATGAGGGCGCCGGAGGGGCTTTCACGCTGCTCCAATCGTCGATGATGGTCTGCGACGAGGCGGCCGAGGGGACCGCGAACAGGGCGGCGGCGGCGTACCCCCTCAGGGAGCGTATTTTGTCGGACATGGGGGCTCTCCTCTGGCGAACAAACAAACGCGCGCAAGCAAACGCGCGCCCGAATCCAATATTCTAAGCAGAGCGAGTATCTGCCCGTTCCATGGGTCAACAGCGTTACACTCTTTCGTGATCGATACGCACAGCGAAGTTGGCAAGTACAAGATTCCCGGCGCCCAGGAACGGCTTAATATCCAATGCGTAGAGACATCTTGACAGAACTCTCTGCAGTTGAGTTTTCTCAGAGGGGCTCGCCTGTAGCCTGGAAAATCGCCAGCCGTGGAACCTTGCTCTCCCGTTGACGTTACTTGCTGGTGCGTTTGTTGAAACCACCGAAGGAGACAGACATGAAGAAGATTTTATGGCTGCCGCATTCGCTGCGGCTTCATTGACGGCCGCTTCGGCCTATGCGGACGGCCTGACCGGCGCTGCGGGCGGCGCGGCCGTGGGCGCGGTGGTCGGCGGGCCTGTAGGCGCAGTTGTCGGCGCTGGCGTGGGCGGCATTGTCGGCTCGACGCTCCCACCGCAGCCGTCGGTCGTCTATTCACAGCCAGTCGTGGTTGGGTCGGCGTTGCCGGATGACTACACCTACTACGAGGTGCCCAATCAGCCCGATTATCAATACGTGATCCTGAATAACCAGCGGGTGATCGTAGACAGGCATCACCATGTGATGCGTGTGATCAACTAGTAAAGCGTACGTCGCGTAGCGTTCAAGCGCCCGGAGTTCACGCTCCGGGCGCTGCGTTGCGTGCTCCACCCCGGCGGGAACAAAGCTGCCCAAAATGCGTTTTGTACACGTGCCGGTACGGAGGATTTGCGATGCACAGTAGAAACGTTCAACGACGTAGCCGGGCCAGAGTTTTACAGGCAGATAAGGACTCGCCTCCGGACGCTCAGTTCTGGTTGGCGATGCTCTTGATTGCGATGACGCTACTTGCGTATTGCGAAGTGCAGATACGTTCGACTTTTCACTCCGTTCCCGATTTCTCCAGCGAATCCTCCACAGGTCAGCCCGCTCTGACGGCCAAAGCGACTTGATGGCGCTTTAGCGTGGCGGCAGACCCTCGAATGAGGGAATGCCTTCGGCGATACAGTTGAAAGCCTGCTTGTCGATGGTGTTTATCGCCATCTGAGATGAGCCGTACTGGCTAGGATCGTCAAGTGTTCCGACCTTCAGAATGACGGCCTGAAGGCCGGGTCGACGCGTCAGCACCTGAGTGCCGCACTCGCCGCAAAACTCACGAGTGACCGCGTTTTCTATGTCGTCACGACGGAACTGGCGCGGTTCGCCTGAGGTATAGCGAAAACCGTCAAGTGACATCAGCATGAACATGTTCGCCGCGCCGCCAGAGAAATATTGGCAGGGGCGGCAATGGCATTGCGCCCTGAACTTGGGCTTGCCCGCAGCTTCGTAGCGCAGTTTCCCGCAATAGCATCCGCCTTCATATGCCACCGTCTGCTCCCGTGCGCGTCGCAAGCCGCAATCTCAGCGTGCGACAGGCGCGATGTCAAACCGGAATTGGGCAGCCTCAACGCGAGGCGTTGCGCAGGCGCGGAGATGGCGCCTTCAGTGAGCGACTTCGTTTTGCGGCTCCCGATGATCAAAATTGCGATCGCCCCGATCACCGGCGCCTGCGAGATGGCGAGCAACAACTGCCCGCCAGTGCACGCTCGTCACCGCCCCCGCAAACACGGGCGCCACGACCGGGCCAAATCTTCTCATGCCCCGTCTGCCCCGCGCCGGAGCGCGTATCGCGGTTGATAGATCAGCGGTGCAAGCGCAATCAAACCCGCCATCAGCCGCCAGGCGCTCGCCATGCCGATAAGCGCGCCAACAACGTGACCGCCGGGCGCGACGCCTGCACGCGCTACGCCGTGCTCTCGCACAGTTCCCGTGTGTCCAGACGATGGAGCTAGTTTCAGCTAACGGCGCGGCGTTCGACCAGACGCCGATTCCCCGCGCCAGGGGCGCAAGGTTCGCCTATCTCGCCTTTGATCGGGCGCTAGTGCTTGGGCATCCAGATCGCGATCAGGGCGAACGCGACGACGATCGCAATTACAGACGCAACGAGGATAAACAGAACCCTCGGTCCAAGCGGCGCCTGACGCGCGGTGTCGGCGGTGATCACCTGCGGCGGGCCATTTTCGCTGTAATGCGGCGGGGGCTGAATGTCGTCCGGCTCTACCGACGTCATCGGTCCCACCGGAATTTCCTCAGACGTTACTGTCGATATACGAGGACGCCTAACGTTTTCCGATTCAATATTTGACATTGGAAGCCTCCGGTGCGGGAGTTTCCGTATCAACGCGCGCGCGACGGCGATCGTTCCCTGACGTACAAGGGCGGCACGGGCGCAGGAGCACGCCGCGCTTTAAATCACATGGTCGTTACCAGCTCTCTTTGTTGCATGTGGAGGGCGCATAGCGCAGTACAAGCCTTACAAATGGGGAGGGCTGGGTCGCAAATCGGCCCAGCCGAGATACGCTCCGCGCCGGGATCAGGCGACGCCCAAGGCAGACATTCCGCTTCATCTACCGAAAGGCGCCGCGCGTGACGGACATCAGTGCCGATTCTTGGGTTTCGTCGAGCCATCGTCCCATGGGCTTTCGGGAATTCGTCACCGTGATCGCTGCGGTCATGGCGCTCAATCCGCTCGCCATGGACATGATGCTGCCGGCGTTGCCGAACATTGCTTCGGCTTTCCACCTACGGACGCCAACCGCCCGCAGGCGGTGCTGTCGGCGTTCCTGGTCGGCATGGGCGGCGGCCAACTCGTCATGGGGCCGCTTTCTGACCGGTTCGGCCGACGGCCCGTGCTGATCGGCGGCATGGCGATGTATTGCCTGGCAAGCGTGCTGGCGATTGCGGCGCCGTCGTTCGAAACCCTCCTGCTGGCCCGCGTGCTGCAAGGGATTGGCAGCTCCGCGCCGCGCGTCATCGTCACCTCGATCGTCCGCGACTGTTACGCCGGCCGCCGGATGGCGAGCGTGATGTCATTGGCGATGATGATCTTCATCTCCGTTCCGGTCGTCGCGCCGTCGCTCGGGCAGGCGGTGATGCTGCTGACGCAATGGCGCGGCGTGTTCGTCGTGCTGATGCTGTACGGCTTGCTGCCGCTGATCTGGACGTGGCTGCGCCTTCCGGAAACCCTGCCGACGTCCGAGCGCAAGTCGCTCGCCATCGGCGACGTGTTGAGCTCCTTTCGGCAGACCGTCACCACACGACAGACGTTCGGCTATGCCCTCGCCGCCGGCTGCGTACAGGGGGCTCTGTTCGCGCTCGTGCTCTCGTCGCAACAGGTGTTCACGGGGATCTATGGACTTGGCCGATACTTTCCGCTGGCTTTCTCGGCTATGGCGCTCGGCGTGGCGGTCGCGGGGTTTCTCAACTCGCGTTTCGTTGGCCGGCTAGGCATGCGGGTTATCTCGCATGGGGCGCTGGTCGGCTTCCTGGCGGTGGCGGGGATCTTGCTCGTAACGGTGAAAATATCGGCGCCGTCACTTTGGCTGTTCATCGCCATCGGGGCGTTGATGACCTTTTCTTTCGGGCTTGATGATGGCCAATTTCACAGCGCTCGCCATGCAGCCTCAGGGCCATATCGCCGGCGCCGCCTCGTCGATGTACGGCGCGCTCACGACGCTGATCGGCATGGCGATCGGGACGGCGATCGGCCAGAGTTTCGATGGGACTTTGATGCCGTTCGCGATCGGATTTTTCATCTGCGCGCTGGCTGCGCTGGCGATCGTGTTTGCGACCGAGCGAGGACGGCTGTTTCAGCCACACGGGGCGAAGCAAACGGGTTGAGGCCGCCGTCCAGTAACGCCCCACGAATCGAAGATGTAGAGCGTGGATATTGGCTCGCGTTTCTCAGAAACTGCGCGGCCGGAGCAACGCGCAGCGCATATCAGCGATTTGTTCGACTTCGCTACATTCGCCATGGTCTACCTCGCACGCATTTTGATCCTGCGGGCGCATGGCGCACACTGTAATCGCTCCGCTTTTCTGCATTTACGAGTACGTGTCGGACGAGCATGGCAATAGCGGAAGGTCAGATCACCTACTCGGTCGTCGTGCCGTGTTTCAACGAAGCCACGGGCATCGAGGAGTTTCACAACCGCCTCTCCGCCGTCATGAACGAACTCGGCGGCGTCTGGGAAGTCATCTACGTCAACGACGGCAGCGAGGATGCGACGCTGGAACGGCTGTGAGCGCCTTCGCGGCCGCGACGGCCATGTCGGCCTCGTCAATCTCTCCCGCAATTTCGGCAAGGAAATTGCTCTGACTGCGGGCCTCGACCACGCGCGCGGCCAGGCGATGATCGTCATTGACGCAGACCTGCAGGATCCGCCGGAATTGATTCCCCGGCTGGTCGAAATGTGGAAGCAGGGCTTTGATTCCGTCTACGCCCAGCGGCGCGAGCGCGAAGGGGAAAGCTGGCTGAAGAAATCGACCTCCACGGCTTTCTATTGGGTGATGGCGCGGATTGGCGGCGACGTTACGCTCCCCCGCGACGTCGGCGACTTTCGGTTGATCAGCCGGCGCGCGGTCGACGCGCTGCTGCAATTGCGCGAACGTCACAGGTTCATGAAGGGCCTGTTCGCCTGGATCGGCTATCGAAGCACGCGCCGTCGTCTACGACCGCGCGGCGCGCCACGCGGGCGGCACCACCTGGAACTATCGCAAATTGTGGAACCTGGCGGTGGAGGGCATCACCAGCTTCACCGTCGTGCCGCTGAAAGTCGCGACCTATCTGGGAATGATTGTCGCGTTGTTCGCGCTTGTTTTCGGCGGCCAGCTGATCATCCGGACCATCTTGTTTGGCAACCCGGTCGCTGGCTATCCGAGCCTGATGGCCGTCGTCCTGTTCCTCGGCGGCGTGCAACTTATGACGGTCGGCGTGATCGGGGAATATCTTGGGCGAGTGTTCAACGAGACAAAATCGCGGCCGCTCTATTTCGTCGACAAGTATGTTCCCTCGGATGCGAGCCTGAACGAAGGCGATCCGGCGAAGACGGAGAGTCCATGAGCGCGAGCGACTTTAGGGGGGAGCCCGAGCGGCGGAGCGCGCCCTCGCGCGCCTTGGCGGCCACCATTTTCACTCAAAGGGCGCTGGTCGGCTATCTGTGTGCGCTGATCGTCGGCGCTGTAATGGTCTACAGCGCGTTTCCCCTCGAGCGCGTGTTTCCGCAGCATTCGCTCGATTTCCCGATCGCCGGCGACGCCGGTCAGCATGTCGTCGGGCAACGGTATTTCATCGCGGACGCGTGGCGCTGGCCGTTGCTTCGCGCCCGAAATCTCGGCACGCCGAAGGGCGTCGACATATCGCTGACCGACAGCATTCCCCTGCTCGCCGTTCCCGCCAAGCTCCTCCGCGGGATTTTGCCGCCAGGGTTTCATACCATCGACATGTGGTTGGCGATCGCGTTTTTTCTCCAGCCCATCGCGGCGGTGTTCGCCTTGCGATCGGCCGGCGAACGGCGGCTGGCGCCGGCGCTGTTTGTTGCTGTGGTCGCGCTTTCGGTTCCGAGCTTCCTCTACCGGATCGGCCACGCCGCGCTCACCGGACATTTCCTGATTCTGCTCGCGATCGGATTCTATTTTCGAATCCTGCGCGACGAGCGCGGGTTTGTCTGGAAGTGGCAACCGCTGCTGATGGTGGTCAGCCTGCTGATCCATCCCTATTTGATGGTGATGGTTCTAGCCGTATTGGCGGCCGCGCCGATTTCGCTATACGCCCGCCGCGATACCGCCTGGAAGAACGCCGCGCTGGGGTTTGGCTTTTCGGTGGGCCTGACGGTGCTGGTCATGGCGTTGCTGGGATATCTGTCCACCAGGTCGCCTAGAGACGATTTCGGAACCCAGCAGATGAACCTGTTGGCGCCTTTCCATCCGACGTTTTCAAGCCTGATCCCCGGCTTTCATTTCGACGGCGCCGGCACGGCCTGGACGGGCGAAGGCTATCAGTATCTGGGCCTCGGCATTATCGTGCTGCTCTGCGTCTCGACGGCTTTGCTGCTGATCCGACCCGCGAGGCTCACTGTACGCAGTCAACTCGGGCTCGTAGTGATCTCGGCGGCTTTGATCCTGATTGCGCTGTCCACGAAAATCTATGTGGGCAACTATCTTGTCGTCGCGATCAAAGGCAGCCCCCACATCTTGGAGCAGATGCGGTCAAGCGGCCGGTTCTTCTGGCCGGTCACCTATCTGATCCTGATTGGCGCGACCGTCGTCGCGATGCGCTATTTGCCCGCTGCGCTGTCGTTGCCCTTGCTGGCGCTGGCGGCGGCGCTGCAGGTCGCTGATACCGCAGGATCTGAGGCAGGGGCTCCACAACGCGATGCACGACCGTCCGAGTTGGACGATCGACGTCGCGCAACTTCGACCGCTGCTGGCGTCCGCCCGTCAGTTGACAATTTGGCCGCTGTCCGAATGCGGGGCAGATACCGACAATCCAGCTTTCATGCAGCTGTTGGAAGTGGCGTCGGAATTTCGCGACGCCCGTCAACACGATGTACGTCGCTCGATTGAAATCGCGTCCCAACTGCGACCCGTCTCAGGTGACGGGTCCCCTGCAGCCCGGGGAACTGCAGGGTATTTTATCCGCGCACCGCGCGGGGCGTCGTCGAAGCCATGCCGGATTTGGACAAATTGTGCCGTCGCATCAGGTCGCTGACGGTCTGCTCGAACTAGGCTTTGACGTAGGCGCCCCGAGTCGAAGACCGGCGCAGGGCGAGCGTCAAGGACTGTTCCAGCTGGCGCAGCCAGCTTGGCGATCGGTTGAGCGCGACGTCCGTCGAAAGCGTGTTAGCGCTGGTTTGGCTGCGTGCCGCGCCAATCCAGACGCCCGGCATTGCAAGGGGTTCGCGAACGCCGCTGTTCACTGGCTCGTCGTCGCTCGTCTCAAGATAGTAATTCCGGGAATAGCCGCTCACGATCGCACCCAGTTTGTAGGCGGCGCTGACGCCGAAACTCTCAGTGCGACTATTGGCTGGGGCCGATTGCAGGAGGCTTTGCAATTTGCCTGCAATTCTAATGATATGAGGCGGTGAGAACGCGGCGGCGGCTTCGGACAGAGTTCGTCGCCTCCGCTAAAGCGCCGGAAGCCTTTGAAACGCCCCGGGTTTTGAGAGCCATTCGTAAACGGAACTGGAAGGCCGAAACCGAAACGGACTTTGCCGGAAGGGTTAGCGGAATTCGCGCAGGGCATACACAAAGCCCTGCTCCGCAGTCCACCGACCTCGTCCTGAGCTTGTCGAAGGACTTCCCGTTGGCCGCTCGACGTCCGCCAGGCCTCCTCCCCGCGACCCTGCGATAGCAGGCGAACGCGCGCGCAGGCGGCGTCCTTCGACAGGCTCAGGACGAGGAGCGTGGTGATGAGGACCGATATGCGTCCATGCCTAAGCGCGCCGTCACCTTTGCGCCAGATACGCCTCCAGCCGGTCCATCGCCGTCTCCAGCGTCTCCGCGCTCTTGGCGTAGCAAAGGCGGATCAGCGTCTCGGCGCCCTTGCCGAACGCGACGCCCGGCGCCAGGCCGACGCCGGCCTTCAGCACGAGGTCCATGCAGAAGGCGAGCGTGTCGGTGACGCCGTCGACCTCGAACATCGAGTAGAACGAGCCGTTGCTCGCGATCTCGCGCACGCCGCGGCATCGCGGCGAGCCGGCGCGACACGATCTCGCGCCCGGCGCGGCAGCGCTCGACGAATTCGGCGACGAAAGCCTCGCCCTCGTCGAGCGCGGCGATCGCGCCATATTGCAGAAACGCCTGGCCGCCGGAGGTGTTGAACTGGATGAGCTTTTCGGCGGTCGGCAGGAAATAGTCGGGATAGATCATCCAGCCCAGCCGCCAGCCGCTCATCGCCCAGGCTTTCGAGAACGAGTTGATGATGAACACGTTGTCCTCGGGCGTGGCGATCTCCAGGAACGAGAAGGCGACGCGGCGCGTCGTAGACGATGCGGTGATAGACCTCGTCGCTGACGCAGCGCGATGCCGCGCGCGCGGCGCCAGTCGCGAGCAGACGCTCGGCCTCGTCGCGCGTGATCTGTCCAGCCGGTCGGATTGGCGGGGCTGGCGAGATAAAGCATCTTCACGCCGGCGCCGCAGGCGGCCTCGACCGCCTCGATAGTCGAGCGACCAGCCGCTGGTTGGAGCGGCGCAGCGGAACCTCGGTCACCTCGGCGCCGTTGATCGTCATCGCGCGCATGATGTTGGGCCAGGACGGCGTGATCGCCACCGCCTTCGAGCCCGCGCCGAGCAGCGCCTGGCAGACGATCTGCGACCGCGTTCATGCCGGAGCTGGTGGCGGCGATCCGGTCGTCCGCGACGTCGACGCCGTAGTAGCCGCTGCATGTAGCGGGCGATCGAGCGCGCGCAGTTCGGGGATGCCGCGATTGTGGGTGTAGAACGTGTGCCCCGCGCGCAGCGCCGCGATCGCGGCGTCGCAGATGAAGGCGGGCGTCGGCGTGTCCGGCTCGCCCGCCCAAAGTCCGATGACGCCCGGCACGGCATGCCGACGCGCCAGACGTCGAGGATCGGCGAATCCTCCATGGCGTCGATTTCGGGGCGAACGAGATTCATGCATCGGCATTCCCAAGCGCCGGGCGCAGATTGACCCGGCTGGCGAAACGCATACTGTATACGACCACGAAAACGCCAGCCCAAGCGGGAGCGCAGAGCGGACCGTCAGATGACTGCGCCCGCATCCGCTGCGCGGCCCGAACCGCTTCAAGCTCGGCGTGTTCTCGATGAACGCCGACGGCGGCCTGGCGATCACCCGCGCGCCGGAGCGCTGGAGGGCGAGTTGGGAGGACAATCTCGCAGCCGCGGAGATCGCCGACCGCGCCGGGCTTCGATTTCCTGCTGCCGATCGCGCGCTGGCGCGGCTTTGGCGGCGAGACGCGCGCGCGCGAACATTCGTTCGAGACTTTCACCTGGGCGGCGGGGCTGGCGGCGGCGACGCGCGACATCGCGCTGTTCATGACCGTGCATGTGCCGCTCGTGCATCCGCTCTACGCCGCGAAGGCGCTGGCGACCGTCGATCACATCAGCGGCGGCCGCGCCGGCCTCAACATCGTCTGCGGCTGGAACCCGCAGGAATTCGCGATGTTCGGCGCGCCGCTCGACGAGCGCGGCTACGATCAGGCGCGGGAATGGCTGCAGCGTCGATCGAGCGCGCTTATGCCGCGACGAGCCGTTCGACTTCGAGGGCGAATATTATCGGCTGCAGGGCGTGGTCAGCCGCCCGGCGAGCCTGCAGCGCCCGCGCCCGGTGACGATGAACGCCGCCTTCGGCGAGCCCGGGCGCGCCTTCGCCGCCGAGCGCTGCGACTATCTGTTCTCGACCTTCTCGAAGCTCGAGGACGGCCGCCGCCATGTCGAGGACATGCGCGCGCGCAGCGCCAAGGCGGGGCGCGAGGTCGGCGTCTACACCGTCGGCCATGTCGTCTGCCGCGAGACCGACGCGGAAGCGGAGGCCTATTACGAGCGCTACGCGGTGGAACTCGCCGACACGGCCGCCGTCGACGAGCACATGCGCGGCAAGCAGGCGCATTCGCAGCAGCCACGACGACGAGGCCTATCGCCTGCATCGCAAGCGCTTCGCCGGCGGCGCCGGGTCGTTTCCGCTCGTCGGCTCGCCGCGCCGGATCGCGGAGCAGATTGGCGCGATCGCCGGGCAGGGCTACGAGGGCGCGGCGCTGAGCTTCGTCAATTATCGCGAGGAGCTGCCGTTCTTCTGCCGAGCGCGTGCTGCCGCTGCTTCGAGAAGCCGGGCTGCGCCAGTGAGCGGGAACGCGAAACCTTGCGCGAGAAACTCGCCAGCGGGCGCCCGCTCGGCGCGCTCTGGCTGAGCCTCGGCTCGCCCGGCGATCGCCGAACTCGCCGGCGCAGCCGGGCCCGACCTGATCGTCATCGACCGCCAGCATGGCCTGTGGGATCGCGCGACGCTGGAAGCGGGCGATCGGCCATGCCGCGCTGCGCGCGCCCGTCATGGTCCGGCTCGCCGACCATTCGGCCGTCGCGATTTCGGAGGCGCTCGACGCCGGCGCCGAAGGCGTGCTGGCGCCGCTGGTCGAGACCGCGGACGCAGGCGCGCAGCGATCGTCGCGGCGGCGCGCTTTCCGCCGCAGGGCGCCGCGCTCGGGCGGCGGCGTGCGGCCGGGCCGCAATTTCGCCGCCTATGTCGAACGCGCGCGGCGTGACACCGTCGTCGGCGTGATGATCGAGACGCGGCGCCGGGCTCGCCAACGCGGAAGCGATTGCGGCTGTCGAGGGCGTCGATTTCGTGTTCATCGGAACGGGCGATCTCGCGCTTGTCGCTCGGCGAGTTTCCCGCCATCGGGCAAAGCCCACGCAGAGGCCTGCGCCGCGATCCTCGCCGCCTGCCAGCGGGTCAATAAACCTTGCGGCGCGTATGCTTTTTCGCCTGAGTCTCGCGCAGCGATTCGTCGCGCAGGGATTTCAATTGGTGACTGTCGGAGCCGATCTCGAACTTGTGCGCGACGGGCTTGCCGCCGCGGCGCTCAGCCTGCGAAACTCTGAACCGAACAGATCCTTGGAGGCGAAATGAAAATTGGCCGTCCAAACGCTTTTCCCGTCGATGAGCTGCGCGCCGAATTTCCGGCCCTGCAGTCGTCACCCGGATTTCCTGTTCCTCGAGAATGCCGGCGGCTCGCAGGTTCCGCAGCGCGTGATCGACGCAGTCGCCAACCATCTGATGGACTTCAACGTCCAGCGGATGGCGAAATATCCGATCAGCGCCGGCGTCGATCGCAAACTTGCAGGAGGCGCGCGAGGCGGTCGCCGACCTCGTCAACGCGCGCCAGCCCGGAGGAAATCTCGTTCGGCCTCAACGCGACCTCGTTCATCAGGCTCGTCAGCCTCGGGATCGGCAAGGACCTCGGCGAGCGCGACGAGATCGTCGTCACCGACATGGACCACGACGCCAACATCTCGACCTGGGTCGGCGCTCGAGGAATACGGCGCAAAAATCGGCTGGTGGCGGATGCGCGCCGATCATCGCCTGCATGTCGAGGATCTGCTGCCGCTGCTGAACGCGCGCACGCGGCTGGTCGCCTGCACGGCGACGGCGCATTCGATCGGCACGATCGTCGATGTCGCGGCGGTCGGCGCGGCGGCGCATGCGGCGGGCGCGGAACTGTTCGTCGACGCCGTGCATTTCGGCCCGCACGGCCTGATCGACGTGCAGGCCTGGAACTGCGACTATCTCGTCTGCTCCGGCTACAAGAATTTTTCGCCGCACATGGGCTTTCTGTGGGGCCGCTACGACGCGCTCGTAAAACTCGCGACGTTCCGCGAGGATTTCATTCCGAACGTTCCGCCCTACAAGATCGAGGTCGGCACCTTTCCCTATGAGAACGTCGCCGGCATGAAGGCGGCGGTCGACTATCTGGAATCGATCGGTCGTCGCTACGTCGGGCGACGTCTGTCGTCGCGCCGCGAGGCGCTCGCCGCCGCCATGTCGGCGATCCGGGACTATGAGACAGACCCTGTCGCTCGCGATGCTCGGCGCGCTGAAGCGGCTCGGCGCGAAGATCCACGGACGTCGATCGAGGCTGACGGAGATCGCCGAGCGCGTCTCCGACCTTCTGTTTCTCGCTGCCGTCGATCACGCCGCAGGATTTCGCGGCGGCGATGGGCGCGGCGGGCGTCGGCTTGCGCGACGGCCACATGTTCGCGCCGCGCCTGATGGCGCGGCTCGGCATCCCGTTCGAGACCGGCGCGATCCGCGTCTCGCTGGTCCATTACAATACGGTCGAAGACGTGGCGCGCTTCGAGGAAACGCCGCGCCGCGTGATCGCGCGCAGCGCCAGAACGTCAAATTGAAGACCGCTCGCGCGGTGTGAAGAAGGGCAGGAGGGAATACATGGATCGTCGTTTGTTTCTGGGCGTCGCCGCCGCGTGCTTGATGTTCGGCGAATGCGCCGGCGCGCGCCGAGGCGACGCTTGAACGTCGGCGCCTATCCGACCAATCCGCCGTTCGAGACCAAGCTGCCCGACGGCTCGTTCGAAGGCTTCGAAGTCGACGTCGTCAACGAGGCCGCCAAGCGGGCGGGCTTCACGACCAGCATCGCCGACTACGGCTTTCAGGCCCTGTTCGCGGCCATCGCCTCGAAGCGCATCGACGTCGCGATCTCGACCATCACCATCACGCCGGAGCGCCTGAAGTCGGTCGGCTTCACGCAACCCTATTACGATTCCGACATGGGCGTCGCAACCAAGACCGACAGCCCGATCAAGACTGTCGCCGACCTCAAGGGCAAGACGATTGGATATCTCTCGGGCTCGACCGGCGAGAAATGGGTGAAGGACAATCAGGCGGCCGACGGATTCGCCGACATCAAGGGATATAAGGCGCAGCAGGACTCCTGCTCGACCTCAACGCCGGCCGCATCGACGCCGTCATCAGCGACATTCCGGGCATGCTGTATGCGTTCAAGACCATGAAGGGCCTGACCGTGAAGGATCGTATCAAGACCGGCGAGCAATATGGGCTGATGATGGCGAAAGACGATCCTAACCTGATCAAGCTCAGTGACGCCATCGGCGCGATGAAGGCCGATGGAACGCTGGCCGCGATCCACAAGAAATGGTTCGGCGTCGAGCCGCCGGCGGGATCGTCAACCGTGACCGCCGCGCCCATTCCCAAGTAGGCCGCAGGATACAAGCCCTTCTCGCGCCAGCGCGAGAAGGGCTGCAATCGCTCTCGAGGCCTTGGCATGTCGCTGATCCAGACCTTCTTCAACGCGGGCGTCATGCTCGACGCGTTGCCTGCGTTGCTGAGAGGCTTGTTGAACACCCTCGTGCTCGGCGGGCTCAGCATCCTGTTCGGCGCGGCGCTCGGCCTGGTCGCGGCGCTGATCCGGCTCTATGCGATGGCGCCGCTGCGCTGGCTTGCGATCTTCTATATCGACATCTTCCGCGCGACGCCGATGCTGGTGATCCTGATCCTGGTTTACTACGCGCTGCCGTTTCTCAACATCAAGCTGACGTCCTGGGAGTCCGCGGTGCTCGCGTTCTCTCTGGTGATGGGCGCCTATTCCGCCGAAGTCTATCGCGCAGGAATCGAGGGCGTGCCGAGGGGACAGTTCGAGGCGGCCGCGGCGCTGGGCCTGCCGTTTCTACTCACCCTGCGGCGCGTGATCCTGCCGCAGGCTGTGCGCGCCGTCGTTCCCCCGATGACCGGCAATTGCGTGTCGATGTTCAAGGACACTTCGCTGGCCTCGACCGTCGCGCTGCCGGAACTGCTCAACGAGGCGACCAACGCTCAGGCGCTCTATGCCAATCCTTCGCCGCTCATCATGGCGGCGGTCATCTATATCGCGTTTTTCTGGCCGCTCGTGCGCCTGGTCAACGTGCTCGAGCGGCGCATGAGCCGCGCCCGCGCCGCCTAAGGCTCGTCAGGGCGAGCCCGTCGGCTTCGTATGCAGGTCAATGAGATTTAACACCAGATTTCCTGGCAGCCCCCGCAAGTCCGGAAACCATTCGAGGATTTCTTCGGCATTCACGATCGCGCTCGGCTGGCGGCCCTCGTCTGAGCCGTGCAGCAGGTAGTGCAGCGCGGGCGGAAACCCGGAGCTCCCGACGTCGGGGTAAGTTGTCAGATAGAACTCGCTGTCGAACAGCGGCGAGGCGAGCAGCGTGACATAGTCATGCAGGCGCTGACGGATCTTCCGCCTTTTCACCAGCCGCATCGCGCGCCAGGGCGAGAGCTCTATCGGCACTTCCTTGGGTATCTTGAAATCGTAGCGCTTCGTCGCGGCGAGCTGAGCGATTCGATCGCGGCGATAGAGCCGGTAGTCTTCAGCGACATCGTTGTGCCGCTCAACGATGATGTCCCGTTGCCGGGTCAGATCGTCAATTTCGGCGCTGGCGCGGCGCTCGACGGCGATCAGATAAGCGACACGGTCGCCATGAGCGCGCGCGTCGGCGTCGAGTTCGAAGCGCACCTTGTCGACGCGGGATCGGGCATCCGCCGAAGCTTCGTCATGTTCGAGTTCCAGGAACGCCGTCTGGGCCTCGGACGCCCAGTCGGCGGCCATGGGAAGGCCCGGGCACGTTATCGCTTCGGCGCTGTGATGGCGAAGCTCGCCTCGTAACGACGCCCGCGCGGCCGACGAGTCGAAATGGGAATCTGACGGCTCGCCAGGACTTACTAGGGTCTGCAAACGCCGGATTGAGGCATCGGGATCCCGCATCAGCGCGTCGTAGGACAGGATGACGCGATCGACGCCGCGCGTGCCCGCCTCCGCGTCGAGACTGTGTCGGAGCCACAGCAGCAGCGCGTCGCTCGTCGGCATTTCGTCGCGTTTTTCGAGTGAGGCGGCGACTTCCATCGGATGGCGCAAAATGATGACGACCTTGACGGTGACGCCAAGGCTCGCCAGCACCTCCAGATAAAACGGCGCGAAGCGCGAGATGCGCGGGTCCTTGAGAACGAACAACCGCTCGCCGGCGAATTCCTCGACGATCGTGCGCCGGATTTCGCCTCGGAAATGTTCGAGCGCCTGCGGCGGAAGTGCGGCCTCCGGGACGAACGGGCGCCAGTCGTTCCAGGCGCTGCGGGCCCCGAACAGGAACCGGTCGTGAAGTTCGACGAGCAGCTTCGGTTCCCAATGGCCAGCCAGGTTGGAACCGCTCGCATCCATCAAATGGCGCGGCAGGCTGGCGCCGATCAGACTGACCAGACGCGCTGCGGCGCTGGTGCCGGAGCGGTGCATGCCAAGTATGAGGACGCAAACTCTATCCGGCGAAGCGCCGGGCGCGATGTCCATAACGGTTAGCCAGTTATCCCTAAGATCCCCGGCTTAGCTTCCACGATGGGCCTTTGAAAACAACCCCGCGAGCGATTCTGTCCCCATTCGGGAGGCAAGGCCTCCTGCGCCCAAGGCCTCCTGCGCCTATGTCCTCGAACCGCAGAGCGCCGCGAGACTTGCGGCCGGGGCCGCGACACTGATCGCGGCGAGCGCCATGATCGCCAGGCCGACCGAAAGCCGCGCCGCTTTGGCGTCGCCCAACCGGCGGAAGCTCGACATGCCGAAAGCCACAGCGGTTACCGAGGGCAGGGTGCCGAGCGCGAACCCGGCCATCACCGCGGCGCCGCCGAGCGCACTGGCGGACAGCATCGCATAGAACAGCGCGCCA
This sequence comes from uncultured Pseudomonadota bacterium, assembly GCA_963771455.1. Classification (GTDB taxonomy): domain Bacteria; phylum Pseudomonadota; class Alphaproteobacteria; order Rhizobiales; family Beijerinckiaceae; genus Roseiarcus. Next base: position 68,680 of record CAVYTP010000005.1, on the reverse strand, counting down.
TAGACCATGCCGCACGGCAAAAAACCCCAGATCAAGCCCGAAAGGAACGCGCCGCCTTGCGCGACTCCCGCGTGGCCGCGCATGCGGTCGATGCGCAGGGTGATCGGCGCCGTCAGGCGGTCCATGCCGGCGAGCGAGGGCGCAAGTCCGGTGACCGAAAGGCCGATCCAGCCGAGCGCGACTGCGCCCGCCCAACGCAAGGCCAGATGGGCCGACGCATGATCAAAGGCGCCGTAGAATGACGCGCCAACGCCGCCGAGCGTCGCGCCAGCCAGCACGTAGACGAGCATCCGCCCCGACTGTGCGGTAAAATGGGTGCGTGCGCGGGCCGCGGGCCCCGCATTGGGGTCGAAGGTCATCAGCAAGCTCGACGCGATGGCGCCGCACATGCCGGCGCAATGCAGGCTGCTGGCCAATCCCATCAACAGGCCGCCTGAGAACGTCAGCGAAACGGGCGTCATCGTCTCCATCGACCTCTTTGGCGTGGCGGAGTTTTGTGGACTTCTCCGAGACGATGAGCATTGACGGCCGTCAAACGTCGCGGATGCCGTTCAGACGGCGGCTGCGACAGGCGCGGCAATTCGGGCGTTGCGACCTTGCAGCAGGCTGATGGCTGTCTTTCTGCCTCCGAATACCGTCCCATGTGCGTCACGTCCGCGCGGCGGGGTGGCGGGGCGTTGCGATTTCATTGGCGATATCGGAATTTCGTCCCGGGGTGTGACCTCAAAAGCATTGCGCCGGGTCGCCGTTATCATGTACCTGAAAGCGAAGAGCCTTTGGGGCGCCTAATGCGTAGACTAGTTGTTGTCCTTTTGGCGTCCGTCCTCGCGGCGGCGGCTGTTGACGCTGCACAAGCGGACAGCTTGCAAGTCACCCCCCAGAGGCAGCAGCCGTACAACCAGTACAATGGCGCGCCACACGGCCGTGACATTCAAAACAACAGCGTGCCCGCGCCGGGCACGAGCAACCGCTATTTCACCGATACCTTGTCGAACCAGGGCACGATCCAGGGACCGGCGTTTACCAATGCGTCCGGCGGCTGGGAGAACCTGCCGTGCCGCATCGACGTGTTCAGCTGCTTCTGACGCGTCACGCGCCAAACTTTAACGCTAAGCCAGCCGCGGCGATGAGCAGCGCAAGCGCGATCAAGGTCCGCGGGCCGACGACAAACACCGCGTAACCCGCCCGGTTCGCCATCATGAGCAAACTCAACGCTATGAGGAACGAGCTGAGAACGTAGGCTAGTGCGTTCAGAATCATGGGCGGCGATCTCTGCGCAATTGTACGACGGGACCTCGCCGTCGTCGGGGATAAATCGACGTCAGCCACTGCTAACGTACCGCTTTTCGGCTCGCCGTCTAGCGCGTCTGCCCGACGCGCCTGATTTCCCACTGCAATTCCACCCCGCTGGTCTCGCGCACGCGCCGGCGCACCTCTTCGCCGAGGGCTTCGATTTCGGCCGCGGTCGCGGCGCCGACGTTGAGCAGGAAGTTGCAGTGCATTTCAGAGACTTGCGCGTCGCCAATCCTCAATCCCCGGCAGCCGGCCGCGTCGATCAGCTGCCACGCCTTGTGGCCCGGCGGATTCTGGAAGGTAGAACCCCCGGTTTTGTCCCGGATCGGTTGCGAAGCTTCCCGGGCGGCGGTGATGCGGTCCATTTCGGCGCGGATGGCTTGCGGGTCGCCGGGCCGGCCCTGAAAAACTGCGCGCGTGAAAATGACGTCGTCGGGCGCTTCGCTGTGGCGGTAGGAGAAGCCCATCTCCGCGGCGTTGAAGACGCGCCGGGCGCCGGAGCGATCGAGGCCTCGCGCTTCGATCAAGGTATCCTTTGTCTCGCCGCCGTGGGCGCCGGCGTTCATGCGCAGCGCGCCGCCGATCGAACCGGGCACGCCGCGCAGGAAGGCCAGCCCATCGACGCCAGCGTCGGCCGCGGCGCGAGCGACCTGAGCATCGAGCGCGGCGGCGCCGGCCACCACGCGAGAATTGGGCGCGATCTCGATGGCGCCGAATCCCCGGGCGGCGAGCCGGATGACGACACCGCTGACGCCGCCGTCGCGCACGATCAGGTTGGAGCCGACGCCGATGACGGTGACAGGAACCCCATGAGGTAGGGCTGCTAGGAATTTGGCGAGGTCATCCTCGTCGGCGGGCGAGAACAGCGCCTCGGCCGGGCCACCGACACGGAACCAGGTGTAGGGCGCGAGCGCGACGTCGAATGCGAGACGGCCGCGCACGCCTTGGGCGCAGGAGCGGATTTCGTCACTCAAAAGGCTCATGCGGGCGTCGGCGATGCACACCTTCTCCCGTTTACGGGAGAAGGTGGCGCGAAGCGCCGGATGAGGGGAGACTCGACGCGAGTACGAGAGCTTTCAAGGTAGTTCACGAGCGCGGGCGACCCATCGGTTTTCACGGCATCCGCGCGCAGCCCTCATCCGGCGCTTCGCGCCACCTTCTCCCGCTCGCGGGAGAAGGGCTTCATTCGGCGCCGTCACGGCAATTCCGCCAGTTCGCCCGGCAGCGCGTATGCCCATTGCGTGATGTTGCCGGCGCCGAGACAGACGACGTAGTCGCCGGGTTTTGCGAGGCCCTTCACGATTCCCGCGAGCTTGTCGGGAGAAGGCAGGGCGATCGCGTTGCGATGGCCATGGGCGTTGATCGCGACCACCAGCGCCTCCTTGTCGACGCCGGCGATCGGCGCCTCACCGGCCGGGTAGACATCGGCGACGATGACAGCGTCGGCGTCATTGAAGCACAGGGCGAAGTCGGCGAACAACGACTGCAGGCGGGTGTAGCGGTGCGGCTGCACGATCGCGATCACTTGCCCTTTGGTCGCCGCCCGTGCGGCGCGCAGCACCGCGGCGATCTCTACGGGGTGGTGCCCATAGTCGTCGAAAATCATCGCGCCGTTCCACTCGCCGGTGCGCGTGAACCGGCGTTTGACGCCGCCGAACGCGGCGATCGCTTTTCGGATGACAGGAATGGAGGCGCCGAGTTCGTGCGCGACGGCGATCGCGGCAGTGGCGTTCAAAGCATTGTGACGTCCGGGCATCGGCAGCGCGAGATTGTCGATATAGGTCGCGCGACCTGTCTGCCTATCGCGGATCAGTACGTTGAATTTCGTGATTCCGCCTGCGAGATCGACGTCGAGCAGGCGCACGTCGGCCTGCGGATTCTCGCCGTAGGTGATGACGCGACGGTCCTCGATGCGGCCGACCAACTCCTGCACGGTCGGATGGTCGAGGCACATCACCGCGAAGCCGTAGAACGGCAAGTTCTCGACGAAGGTGAGGAACGCGTCCTTGATCGCGTCGAACGTCTTGAAGTGATCGAGATGCTCGGGATCGATGTTGGTGACGATCGCGACGTCCGCCGGCAGCTTCAGGAAGGTGCCGTCGCTCTCGTCGGCCTCGACCACCATCCAGTCGCCGCCGCCGCGCCGGGCGTTGGTGCCGTAGGCGTTGATGATGCCGCCGTTGATGACGGTCGGATCGAGGCTCGCGGCGTCCAGCAGGGTTGCGACCAACGAAGTGGTCGTCGTCTTGCCATGCGTGCCGGCGATCGCGACGCATTGCTTGAGGCGCATCAGCTCGGCGAGCATCTCCGCGCGACGAACTACGGGCACGCGCTTCATCGCGCGCGGCGACCAGTTCCGGATTGTCGCGACTTGATCGCGGTGGAGACGACGACGACGGCGGCCTCGCCGATGTTTTCAGCGTCATGGCCGATAAACACCGTGGCGCCGTGTTCGCGAAGCCGCTTGACGTTGGCGTTGTCGCTGGCGTCCGAGCCCTGCACCTTGTAGCCGAGCGTGATCAACACTTCGGCGATGCCGGACATGCCGATGCCGCCGATGCCGATGAAATGGATGGGGCCAAGCTCGCTCGGCAGCTTCATGAAGCTTCGCCCTGAATTGACATATGCGCGCCGACATAAGCCGATTTGCCGATTTCGGCCAAATTCAGGGGCAAACCGTCTTTTACGGTACGCAGCCGCCCACCGGGGACATCGCTCCGGAACTGCAACCGTTGGGCTGCCCCCGATCCCGGGCGTGCTCGAGGCTGTTCGGGACGCCGAGCGTATTTCCCATCCCCGCGGAGGTCGACGGATATTGTGGGGTCGTCAACGCCGGGCTCTGGCTGGCGATGGGCGGGTTGGGAACCGTTGGGCTCGCCAAGGTCTGGGTTGGTCCCTGGCGGCCCAAATACCGGGCGGCTCACGGCGCCCGGCGCCGGCGCGACGGCATGCGCCGCCGGCGCCCGCACGGCGCCGGCCGAGGGCGCGGACGCAGTCGCCGCGAAGCCCATCGTCGAAAACGCGAGTCTCCGCCTATGAGAATTGCGCAGGGCGCAAGATGTCGGTACATGTTTCTCTCCTTGCCTTTGGTTCGCAACACGGGCGAATTTCAGCATGTTGGTCAAACCGGTGCGGAACGGGGCGAGTTCCAAATCACTGGCTTGGTTGGGTATCGACACGGACGCGGGCTTCGGAAGACGCCGCCTAGCGCATTGCAGCAAAGGCGGCCATACTGCACTGCGAGGGGGCGCGGGGGATTGCGCCAAGAAGATTTTCTGGAGCGAGATTGGCCGCGAGCGTCCGCACCGCCGATAAACCGAGCATGATCGAAAAACGCGTCGACGCGTGGACGCGCGACTATGCGCCGCTGCCCGGCATTCCCGACGAATTCATCGGCGCCGACGGCGAGCGTCGCGCCGCACTGGACGCGGCTGCTCGAAGCGCTCGCCGAGCTCGGCCCCGAAGAGGTCGCGCACAGTTTCGCCGCCGCCGACAAGCGCGTGCGCAACCGCGGCATGTCCTATCGCGTGCAGGGCGAAGCAACAGGAGCGCGTCTGGCCGCTCAGCCGCATGCCGCTGCTGATCCCGGAAGCCGAATGGCGCGAGATCGCCAGCGCCGTGGCGCAGCGCGCCGAACTGCTGGAGCGCGTGCTCGCCGACATCTACGGCGAGGGCAAGCTGATCGCCGACGGCGCGCTGCCGGCCGCAGCGGTGGCCGGCTCGGTCGATTTCCTGCCGTCGATGCGCGGCGTGAAGCCGCCGGGCGGGCGCTGGCTGCGCCTCTACGCCGCCGACATCGGCCGCGGGCCCGACGGGCGACTGGTGGGTGCTCGGCGACCGCGCGCAGGCGCCCTCGGGCTCCGGCTACGCGCTCGAAAACCGGCTCGTCGTCTCGCAGGCTTTCCCGACCATCTACCGCGACATGAACGTCGAGCGGCTCGCGCCGTTCTTCGCCGAACTGCGCGCCGGACTGAAGGCGAGCGGCGAGCGCAGCGAACCGCGCATCGGCATCCTGACGCCCGGCCCGTTGAGCGCGACCTATTTCGAGCAGGCCTATCTCGCCCGCTATCTCGGCTTCCTGCTCGTCGAGGGCAACGATCTCGTCATGCGCGACGGGCGCATCTTCGTGCGCACCATCGCCGGCCTGAAGCGCGCCGACGTGCTCTGGCGGCATGTCGACGCCGAATGGTGCGATCCGCTCGAGCTCAACGCGGCCTCGCAGATCGGCGTGCCCGGCCTGATCGACGCGATCCGCGGCGGGCGGCGTCGCGGTCGACAACATGCCGGGCTCGGGCCTGGTCGAATCGCGCGCGATGCTCGCGTTCCTGCCGTCGACTGGCGCGCCGCCTGATCGGCGAGGACCTCGCCATGCCCAACATCGCGACCTGGTGGTGCGGCCAGCCGGCCGAGCGCGAGCGACGTGCTCGAGTTCGCTCGACATCGGTCGCCATCGCGCCCGCCTTCCAGTACGGCGCCGATCGGGCTGCCCGGCGGGCAGCGAGCGTCGTCGGCGGCGAACTCGACGCCAAGGCGCGCGCCAAGCTCAGCGAGGCGATCCGGGCGCGCGGCGTCGACTACGTCGGCCAGGACATCGTGCGGCTTCGACGACGCCGCGGCTGATCGACGGCGAGCTGTCGCCGCGCCCGTTCGTGCTGCGCGTCTACGCCGCGGCGACGCCGGACGGCTGGAAGGTGATGCCCGGCGGCTTCGCCCGCGTTTCCGACAAGCCCGACGCGCGCGCCGTGTCGATGGCGACCGGCGTCGAATCCGCCGACGTCTGGGTGCTCGCCGACAAGCCGGTCGTCACTGACGAGCCTGCTGCCGACGCCGGAAAAAGTGCGCATCGTCCGCATGCTCGGCAATCTGCCGAGCCGCGCGGCCGACAATCTGTTCTGGTTCGGCCGCTACCTCGAGCGCGAGGAAGCGACGCTGCGGCTGGTGCGCTGCCTCAGCGCCCGCGCCGTCGATCCGGATGCGCCGATGGTCGGCGCCAGCCAGTCGCTGGAGCGGCTGCGCGCGCTGCTGGTCGCCTGGGGCGCGCTCGATCCGAAGGACGAGCGGCGGCAGGCCGACGCAATGGGCCGAGGCGGCGCTGCGCGAGCCCGAGCACTACGGCTCGGCGCTCTGCATCGCGCGCTCGGCGCGGTTCGCCGCCTCGGTCATCCGCGAGCGCCTGACGCCGCAGACCTGGCAGTTGATCGGCCGGCTCGAGACGACTCATCCTGGAGACGCCGCAGCGGCCGCTGACCGAAGCCGAAATCCTCGATTGCGTCGACGAGGCGCTGACGACGATCGCCGCGCTCTCCGGCCTGTTCGACGAGAACTTCAATCGCGGCGCCGGCTGGATCTTCTACGAGCTCGGCCGCCGCATCGAGCGCGGCATCAACACCTGCCGGCTGGCGCGCCAGTTCGCGCATCAGAACGCGACCGAGTCCCATCTCGACGTGCTGCTCGACCTGATCGATTCGCAGATCACCTATCGCTCGCGCACCTTGATCGGCGTCGCGCTCGCGCCGGTGCGCGACATGGCGCTGCTCGATCCGTTCAATCCGCGCTCGGTCGCGTTCCAGACCAAGCTGATCGTCGAGCACATCGCCAACCTTCCCGTGCTGCGCAACGACGGCATCCCCGAGGAGCCGATGCGGCTCGCGACGCTGCTCAGCGCCGAACTCGCGGCCGAATATGCCGACAAGATGGAAGACTCGCGCATCCTCGCCATCGAGCAGCGGCTCGACGGCGCTCGCCGAGTCGATCGCGACGCGCTATTTCCTGCAGGGCGGCGTCGCACGCGCGCGCCGAAAAAATCATGGGCCTGGCTTGATCTACGACGTCATCCATCTCACGCGCTATCGCTATGGCGCGCCGGTCTCGGTCAACGCCTGCGTGCTGCGGCTCGCGCCGCGCGACGAGCCGGGGCAGATGGTCGCCTACAGCGAAGATCGAGGTCTCGCCGAGCCCGCAGACTTCCGAGGACCGGCTCGACATCTTCGGCAACCGCACGACCCGCATCCGCATCGAGACGCCGCATCAGGAACTCTCGATCAAGGCGCTCGTCGCGCGTAGAAGTCGAGCGCGCCGCGCCGCCGATCGCGGCGCTGACGCCGGCCTGGGAGACGATCGTCGACGCTCGCCGCCGAGACGGAATCGCTGCGAGACGCGACTCGCCGGTGTTCGCGATCTATCCGAGCCGCATGGTCAGCGATTGTTCGACGCCGGTCGACCGCATATGCGCAGGAAGAGCTTTGCGCCGGGTCGGCCGATCTACGAGGCGGCAGTCGAACTCAGCAAGCGCATCCACGACGATTTCGTCTTCGATGCCGAGGCGACCGAGGTGACGACTTCGCCGGAAGAGGCCTTCGCCGCGCAGGCGCGGCGTCTGCCAGGATTTCGCGCAGGTGATGATCGCCGGGCTGCGCGGCCTCGGCCTGCCCGCCCAATATGTCAGCGGCTACATCCGCACCATTCCGCCGCCCGGCAAGCCGCGGCTGCAGGGCGCCGACGCCTCGCACGCCTGGGTCAGCGTCTGGTGCGGCCCGGCCTTCGGCTGGCTCGGCCTCGATCCCGACCAACGCGATCGCCGAGAGCGACGATCACGTCGTCGTCGCGCGCGGCCGCGACTACGCCGACGTGCCGCCGGTCGAGGGCGTGATCGTCTCGTCGGGCGAGCACGAGCTGCGATGTCGAGGTCGACGTGATCCCGTTCGAGGGCGCGACGCGTGCCGCCTGACGGAACGCCATCGGCCGCCGGCAAATCGAGGCGGCGTATGAGCGCATCCGGATCCACATCCGGCGCACGCCGCTCATTGAGGCGGCGTCGCCGGCGGGTGGATCGCCCGTTTCGCTGAAGCTCGAAAGCCTGCAGCATTCGGGCTCGTTCAAGGCGCGCGGCGCCTTCCACAATCTGCTGACCCGCGCCGGCGCCCGCAGTCGGCTGCGCGACGGCGTCCGGCGGCAACCACGGCGCCGCGGTCGCCTATGCCGCCGCGCGGCTTCGGAGATCCCCGCAAAGATCTTCGTGCCCTCGATCTCGTCGCCGGCCAAGGTCGCCAAGATCCGCGCCTATGGCGCGGACGTCCATATCGAGGGCGCCGACTATTTCGACGCGCAGGCGCTCTGCGACGCCTATGTCGCCAAGACGCGGCGCGCTGAAAATCCATCCCTACGACGCGCCGGAGACGATCGCCGGCCAGGGCACTGTCGGGCTCGAATGGGAGCAGGACCTCGACCGGCTCGGCCTGCCCGAGCTCGACACGGTGCTCGTCGCTGTCGGCGGCGGCGGGCTGATTGCGGGCGTCGCGGCCTGGTTCGACGCCGCGTCAAGGTGATCGGCGTCGAGCCCGAGGGCGCGCGCGTCGCTCGCCGCGGCGCTCGCGGCCGGCACTCCGGTCGAACCGCCAAGATCGATTCGGTCGCCGCGGATTCGCTCGGCGCGCGGCCGACGGGCGCTCTGCCGTTCGCGATTCTGCGCGACCGGGTCGAGCGCGTCGTGCTGGTCAGCGACGCCGCCATTCCGCGCGGCGCAGCGCCGGATCTGGCAGCGATTTCAACGTCGTCGCGGAGCCCGGCGGCGCGACGGCCTATGCCGCGCTGATGAGCGGGCGCCTATGCGCCCGGCCCGGCGGAGCGGGTCGGCGTGCTGCTCTGCGGCGGCAACGCCGATCTCGCTGTTTTCGCTTGAGCGCGCACGGGTTGCGGCGCAGCGCCTTTGGCCACTATGGTCCGCGCGCTTTCGCGGACCCGAATCCGGCGCGGGCTCGTTGGGGCGTAGCCAAGTGGTAAGGCAGCGGATTTTGATTCCGCCATCCCCTGGTTCGAATCCAGGCGCCCAGCCATCAAATTTCACCCCTTTTGGTCACAGCAACGCGCCGGCTCTGTAGCCGCGGTCGCTGACCGCGGTGGTCCCGCGCGCAGAGGATTTGCAGGAAATAGAAGTCTTCGCGCCGGCCGAGGTCGGCCACCTCGGCTACAGGGGAGGGCGTCGTCTGCAGTATTCCCCTTACAAAAAAGCTCCGCCAAGGCGGAGCTTTTCTGTCACGAAACCTACGACTTTCGTAGTAGTCGGCCTTCTTTACTTGGCGCGACGCCGGCGCTGCTGGCCGAGACCCATCTGCTTGGCGAGCGCGGAGCGCGCCTTCGCATAAGCCGGAGCGACCATCGGATAGTCCGGCGGCAAACCCCACTTTTCGCGGTATTGCTCGGGCGACATGTTGTATTGCGTGCGCAGATGGCGCTTCAGCGACTTGAACTTGCGTCCGTCTTCCAGGCATACGATGTAATCGTTGGTAATCGATTTTTTCGGCGAAACGGCGGGCTTGGCGGCCTCAACAGGCGCCGGAACCGCCACGCCCGAAGCGACCCGCAGGATGGCTCCATGCACGTCGCCAAGCAAAGCCGCCAATTCGCTAGCCGGAACTGAATTATTTGATACGTAGGCGGACACGATTTCCGCGGCCAACTCTATAAAATTATCAGTTTCGCTCATGACTACATCGCTCCAACCCAACCGACGTTCAGGCAGCGAGGAAAACCAAACCAGGCGCTAAAAACGTCTTTATACCAGCACGTCTCGATTCGTAAGATTCGCGTGCAACAATTGCATAACGCCGCAACGACTGTACCGCAAGACTGTCTTAATAGTTTTTTTTGCTGCTATTCAAGTTGTGCACGGCACAGTGAAAACCTGCGCGGCCCGGTTGCAACTTGCGAAAACTACACGGACTGCGGCAAAACTTTGCAGTGCAATATATCGATACAACCGAGAAGCGTATTTCCAGGTTTAGTTGCGCTGAATTCGCGGCGATACGACAATTGCGCGGGTTTCGTCCCGCAGCGGCAGGGCTGGCAATCGCGGCGCTGCGGGTCTATATGGGGCGCGTATACGGCCGATCGGGCGGGGCGCGATGAAACATCTGAATTCGACGAGTTTCCTAGCGTCCGGCGCCAGTTCCAGGGAAACAGCGGGCCTGCTGGGAACCGTGCGGCTGTTGCTGCCCTACATCTGGCCGCACGACCGGTCCGACCTGAAGCTTCGCGGTTTTGGCGGCGATTGCGCTGATGGTCGTCTCGAAGCTCGTGACGATTGCCATTCCCTATTCGTTCAAATGGGCGACCGACGCGCTGGCGAACGCCAAGGGCGCGGCGGAGGTCCCGTTGCCGGCGCCTGCTTGGCGGCGCCGTCGCGCTGACCGTGATCTATGGCGGCTTGCGCATCGCCATGTCGCTGACCCAGCAGGGCCGCGACGCCCTGTTCGCCTCGGTCGCCATGAACGCCGTGCGCCGTCTCGCGCTCGAAGTCTTCGTCCACGTGCACAACCTGTCGCTGCGCTTCCATCTCGAGCGCAAGACCGGCGGCCTGACGCGCATTCTCGAGCGCGGTCGCACCGCCATCGAAACGCTGGTGCGGACCTCGATGCTGATCGCGCGCCCGACCGTCGTCGAATTCGCGCTGGTGATCGGCGCTTTCTCCTTTTCGTTCGACTGGCGCTACGTGCTGGTCATTTCAGGTGACGGTGCTGGTCTATCTCGTCTACACGACGATCGCGACCAACTGGCGCATCGCGCATCCGACGTTCGATGAACGAGAGCGACACCGACGCCAATACGAAGGCGATCGACAGCCTGCTCAACTTCGAGACGGTCAAGTATTTCGGCGCCGAGCGGCGCGAGAGCCTGCGCTACGACAAGTCGATGGCGCGCTACGAGCGCATGAGCGTGCGCACCTATGTCTCGCTTGCCGTGCTGAACGCGGGCCAGGCGGTGATCTTCACGATCGGCATGATCGTCGTGCTGGTCATGTGCGTCCACGGCGTGCGCTCGGGACACAATACTGTCGGCGATTTCGTGCTGCTGAACGTGATGATGCTGCAGCTCTACCAGCCGCTCAACTTCATGGGCATGGTCTATCGCGACATCAAGCAGGCGATCGTCGACATCGGCGCCATGTTCGACATCCTCGACCAGAATCCGGAGATCGTCGATCTGCCCGGCGCGCAAGATCTCGAAGGTCAGCGCGGGCGCGGTGCGGTTCGAAGACGTCGTGTTCAGTTACGACGCGCTGCGTCCGATCCTGCGCGGCGTGAGTTTTGACGCGCCGGCGGGCCATACGATTGCGATCGTCGGCCCCTCGGGCGCCGGCAAGTCGACGATTTCGCGGCTGCTGTTCCGATTTTACGAGCCCGTCTCGGGCCGGATCACCATCGACGGCCAGGACATCCGCCACGTCACGCAGACCTCTCTGCGCGCGGCGATCGGCATGGTGCCGCAGGACACCGTGCTGTTCAACGACACCGTGCTCTACAACATCCGTTACGGCCGCGACGGCGCGACCGACGAACGAGGTGCGCGAGGCGGCGGAGAACGCGCGCATCGACGCTTTCATCCGCTCGCTTGCCGCAGGGCTACGGCGCGCAGGTCGGCGAGCGCGGCCTGAAACTTTCGGGCGGCGAAAAGCAGCGCGTCGCGATCGCGCGCACCATGCTCAAGGGGCCGCCGATCCTGGTGCTCGACGAGGCGACTTCCGCGCTCGACAGCTTTACCGAACGCGAAATCCAGGACGCGCTGCAGCGCGTTTCCGAGGGACGCACGACCTCATCATCGCCCATCGGCTCTCGACGATCGTCCATGCCGACGAAATCCTGGTGCTCGACAAGGGCGTCATCGCCGAACGCGGCAAGCACGAGGCTTCTGCTCGCGCACGGCGGCATTTACGCGGGGCTCTGGAACCGGCAGCGCGAAGTCGACGCGGCCGAGGAAGCGCTGCGGCGGGCAGGGGAACTGGAGCGAGCCTGACGGACGCCGAAGACGGCGGCCGAGTGACTTTTGCGCCTTTTGGCGCCAAAAGACCGGCCGCTAACGTCAGGCCTCGAGATGTCCGTCACCAAATCAATTCGCGATAATCTCGCGCCCATCCATCCCGAGGGCTATCTGTTCATCGCCGCCTTCGTGGTCGCGACGCTGATCCTGGGCTGGCTGTGGGCGCCGCTGTTCTGGATCGGCGCTGATCGCCACGGCGTGGTGCTGCTACTTTTTCCGCGATCCCGCGCGGGTCACGCCGCTGCGCTCCGATCTCGTGATTGCGCCGGCGGACGGCCGCGTCTGCTGCGGTCGGGTTCGCCGTTCCGCCGCCGGAACTGGGTCTTGGCGCCTTCGGCGCTGCCCTGCGTCTCGATCTTCATGTCGGTGTTTGATTGCCATGTGAACCGCGCGCCGGTCGAAGGCCGCATCCGGCGCATCGCCTATCGCCCGGGCCTGTTCGTCAGCGCCGATCTCGACAAGGCGAGCGAAGATAACGAACGCAACGGCGTGGTGATCGAGACCCCGCACGGCGATTTCGGCGTCGTGCAGATCGCCGGCCTGGTCGCGCGGCGGATCGTCTGTTTCGTGCGCGAGGGCGCCCACATCGGCGCCGGCGACCGATTCGGCCTCATCCGGTTCGGCTCGCGAGTCGACGTCTATATGCCGTCCTGGGCGCGGATCGTCGCCGGTCTGGACAGCCGCAGCGTCGCCGGCGAAACGGTGATCGCGCATTCTTTCGGCCGACGAGCCGGCGCGACAGTTCCGCAAGAACTGACGGGGGACGGCGGCCATGGACGAAGCGGAAACAATTGTCGCTTCGCGCGAAGTCGGCCGCCCGCGGCGGCGCGCCGAGCTTTCGGCCGGTGCCGCTGCGCCTGCTGATCCCCAACCTCATCACGCTGCTCGCGCTCTGCCTCGGACTGACGGCGATCCGGTTCGCCTACGAGGGCGTCGATCGAATGGGCGGTGAGCGCGATCGCCGCCGCGGCGGTGCTCGACGGTCTCGACGGACGTATCGCGCGCGCGCTGAAAGGCACATCGCGCTTCGGCGCGGAGCTCGATTCGCTCGCGGATTTCGTGGATTTCGGCGTCGCGCCGGGCATCGTGCTCTATCTCTCCGGGCTCGACGAACTCGCACGGCCTTGGCTGGCTCGCGATCCTGCTGTTTCACGATCGCCTGCGCGCTTCGGCTCGCCCGCTTCAATGTCATGATCGACGACCCTGACATGCCCGCCTGGCGCAAGGCGTTTCTTTGTCGGCATGCCCGCGCCGGCGGGCGCGGTCGTCGGCCTGCTGCCGGTCTATATCGATTTTCTCGTCCAGGGCGACCGGCCCGGACCTTTGCCGCTCCTTGTGCTCGAGGCGCTCTACGTACTGGCCATCGCGCTTTTGATGGCGAGCCGGGTGCCGCATTTCTCCGGCAAGTCGATCGGTCGCGTGCCGCGCGAATATGTCGCCGTCGTGCTGATCGCGCTCGCCGCGGCGCTGCTGACCGTCGCCTACTTCCCGCTGCAATCTCTCATCGCGGCTGTCGCTCGCCTATCTCGGTTCGATCCCGTTCAGCATCCGCCGCTTTCTGCAACTCAGCCGCGAAGCTGAGCTAGCAGCGGGAGCAAAGGTCCCGCCGCCTGACTGAACGCGTCACTCTGCGGCCGCCAACTCCGGAACGCGTTCGATCTTGGCGGCGAGGATCACCGCCTGGGTTCGGCTTTCGACGCCGAGCTTCTGCAGAATCGCCGAGACGTGCGCCTTCACGGTCGCCTCGGAGACGCTGAGCTCGTAGGCGATCTGCTTGTTGAGCAGGCCCTGCGACAGCATCATCAGCACGCGCACCTGCTGTGGCGTCAACGTAGAAAGGCGGCGGACCAGCGCCGTCGTCTCCCGGTTTGCGGGCGTTCCCGCGTGCAAGTCCGAAGGCGCCCACTCGCCGCCGTCGAGCACCGTGAGGATCGCGGTGCGCATGGTCTCGACTTCGAGCGACTTCGGCACAAAGGCCGCGGCGCCGAATTCGAGGCAGTGACGCATGACGGATCGGTCATCGTTGGCGGAAACCACCATGACCGGAACGCTCGGGTGCTCGGCGCGCAAATAGATCAGCCCGGAAAAGCCGCGAACGCCGGGCATGGAGAGGTCGAGCAACACGAGATCCATATCCGGATGCGCCGCCAGCGACGCAGCGAGGCTCTCGAAATCGCCGGCTTCGTGAATCTGGGCGTCGGGCAGCGCGCCGAGCACTGCGTGTTTCAAGCGCGCCGAGAACGAGCGGATGGTCGTCTGCGATGAGTACATGCACGGTGTCGCTCAAGCGTTTCCCCTCCAGGACTAATTTGCGTTCGTTACTGAACCATCGTCGAATTGACATCCTCTGTCACGTCAATGTCGCAGATTCCAGTCTTTCCCCAACTGACGCGAGTCAATTTGCTCGCAATTGCCGTAAGGCTTCCGCGATCGCGATCGCCGCCGCCACGCCAACATTAAGCGAACGCAGAGGTTGACGTACCGGAATACGCACCCGCGCATCGGCGCGCGTCGCGACGAAATCGGGCACGCCAGCCGATTCCCTCCCGACCAGAAGCACGTCGCCGGTTCGAAACCCGAAATCCCAGAGGTTTGTGTCGCCCTTGGTGGTCAGCAGCACGAGCCGACGTTCCGCGGCTAGCCGCCAAGCCTCGAAACGCTCGAACGACGCATGCCGGTCGATCCGCAACGCATCGAGATAGTCCATGCCGGAACGTCGAAAACGGCGGTCTGAGAACGGGAATCCCGCGGGCTCGATGATCGCCGAATCGACGCCGAAGCACGCGCAGGTTCTAAACATCGCGCCGGCGTTCGCGGCGATGTCGGGCTCGAAGAGCGCCAGGAGCAAGTCGGCCTGTGGCATCGGGGCCGCTTTTAGGCTAATTCCGCGCCTGCATCTATGACGCAATTCGCTTTTGCGTCAGCTTTACCAATGAAACTCTTGCTTTCATTTCAATGTGATGACGACCGTCGCGGGACGCCCGGAAAATGCGGCGTTTTGGCGCCGCAATCCCGCCTGCGGCTATGGACAACGCTGTCGATCGATGCGAAATAGCCCGAGATTTCGACTTTGCTGCGACGCAAGGTCGCGCCTCGAAAGCTAAAACGGCCTAAGCCGAGAGCCTTCTAAAGCGCTATGAAGAGAGGGGCGTCGGGCTGCTTGCGCCCTTCGTTCTCAGATCGGGGGTTTAGACTTGTCGAGCGCGGCCATCGAGAATCCAAGTCGTCGTGATTTCCTGTTCATCACAACGGGAGCAGTCGCCGCTGTCGGCGTCGCCGGCGCCATCTGGCCTTTCATTGACCAGATGAACCCGGACGCCTCGACGCTCGCGCTGTCTTCGATCGATGTCGATCTCAGCCAGGTTGCCGAGGGCCAGATCCTCACCGTCAAATGGCGCGGCGGCCCGGTGTTCGTGCGCCATCGCACGCCCAAGGAAATCAAGGCGGCCGAGGACGTCAACGTCAGCGAATTGCGCGATCCGCAGACCGACGCCCAGCGCGTCCAGAAGCCCGAATGGCTGATCGTGATCGGCGTCTGCACGCATCTTGGCTGCGTGCCGATCGGCCACGAGGGCGCCTACGAAGGCTGGCTCTGCCCGTGCCACGGTTCGGTCTACGACACCTCCGGCCGCATCCGGCAGGGGCCGGCGCCGCTGAACCTGGTTGTGCCGGAATACAGCTTCCTGACCGACACGAAAGTGAAGATCGGCTGATCCAGCGACCGGGTCCTTCCTGGGCCCGTAGACCCCGTTTCTCGTCATCTCCCGAGACAATCCATGAGCGGACATTCCACCTACGTACCCAAGAACGCGGCGGCGCGTTGGTTGGAGGAGCGCCTGCCGATCATCGGCCTCGTGCATTCCTCGTTCGTCGCCTATCCGGTGCCGCGCAACCTCAACTACATGTGGACGTTCGGCGCGATCCTTTCGATGATGCTCGGCGTGCAGATCCTCAGCGGGGTCGTGCTGGCGATGCACTACGTGCCGAGCTCGTCGCTCGCCTTCGCGTCGATCGAGCACATCATGCGCGACGTCAACTTCGGCTGGTTGATCCGCTACATCCACACCAACGGCGCCTCCGCGTTCTTCGTCGCCGTCTACCTGCACATCTTCCGCGGCATGTACTACGGCTCCTACAAGAACCCGCGCGAGGTGCTGTGGATCCTCGGCGTGATCATCTATCTGCTGATGATGGCGACCGGCTTCTTCGGTTACGTGCTGCCCTGGGGGCAGATGAGTTTCGCCGGCGCGACCGTCATCACCAATCTGTTCACCGCGATCCCGCTCGTCGGCGTCCCGGTCGCGCACTGGCTGTGGGGCGGCTACGCGGTCGGCGACCCCACGCTGAACCGTTTCTTCGCGCTGCACTTCCTGCTGCCGTTCATGATCGCCGGCGTCGTCGTGCTGCACGTCTGGGCGCTGCATGTCGTCGGCCAGAACAATCCCGACGGCGTCGAAGTGAAGAACGTCGAGCGCGACACGGTGCAGTTCACGCCCTACGCGACGATCAAGGATTTCTTCGCGATGTCGGTGTTCATGATCGGCTACGCGTGGTTCATCTTCTTCATCCCGAACTATCTGCTCGACGCCGACAATTACAACCCGGCCAATCCGCTGGTGACGCCCGCGCATATCGTGCCGGAATGGTATCTGCTGCCGTTCTACGCGATCCTGCGCGCGATCCCGAACAAGCTCGCCGGCGTGCTCGCGCTGGGCGCGGCGATCGTGCTGCTGGCCTTCCTGCCCTGGCTCGACACCTCGCCGGTGCGCTCCGGCAAGTATCGGCCGATCTTCAAGGTGCTGTTCTGGGTGTTCGTCGATCTGCTGCGTCGGCCTCGGCTATCTCGGCTCGCAGGAGGTGTCCGACGGCACGACGCTGATGGCGCGCATCCTGGCGCTCGGCTACTTCGGCTATCTGCTGGTGGCGCTGCCGCTGCTCGGGCTGATCGAGAGAACCAAGCCCATTCCCGCCTCGATCGCGGACGCCGTGCTCACCAAGCACGCGCCGGCCGAGTGAACGCGAAGCGCCAGGGAACAACGACCATGATCCGTTTCAAGACTTCCTTCCTTGCGCCCGCGGCGCTTCGCGCTGATGCTGGCCGGCGGCGTTTCCGCCGTCGCCCAGGACGACGACGACCAGCCGAAGCCGTCGCGCACAGTCCTGGAGTTTCTACGGGCGTGTTCGGCACGTTCGATCGCGCCCAGTTGCAGCGCGGCTTCCAGGTCTACAAGGAGGTGTGCAGCAACTGCCATCGCCTCAGCATTCCGTTCCGCACGCTCGCCGACCCCGACGGGCCCGGGCTACACCGAAGATCAGGTGAAGGCGCTGGCGGCGACCTATCAGATCACCAACGACGAGCCCAACGACAAGGGCGAAATCTTCAAGCGCCCGGGCACGCCGGCCGACGACTTCCCGCCGCCGGACGCGTTCCCGAACGATCAGGCCGCCGCCGCGCAGTTCGGCAAGGCGCCGCCGGACATGTGGCTGCTCGCCAAGTCGCGCAAGTACGAGCGCGGCTTCCCGTGGTTCGTGTTCGACATCTTCACCGCCTATCAGGAGGTCGGCGCCGACTACATCTACGCGATCCTGAACGGCTACACGAAGTCCGACGATCCGCAGTGGAACCTCTACTATCCCGGCCACAAGATCGCGATGCCGCAGCCGCTGACCGACGGCGCCGTCAAATATACCGACGGCACGCCCGGCACGCTGCAGAACTACGCGAAGGACATCGTCGGCGTTCCTGTTCTGGGCGGCCGAGCCGACGATGGTCGAGCGCAAGAAGATCGGCGTGCGCGCCATCGATCTTCCTGATCGTGTTCGCCGGCCTGATGTATTTCACCAAGAAGCGCATCTGGGCCGACGCCCACTGAGGGCTGAGGTCAGCGACCTCAGCTACAGAGGCGCCGGCTGTAGCCGCGTCGCTGATCGCGGGTATTTCCGCTGGCGCAGGCCGAGTTCAGCGCCATGGTCCATCTCCTGCCTGACGTGCTCGCGCCCGGTCTGCGCATCGTGTTCTGCGGCACCGCGGCGGGCGCGGTTTCGGCCGCGCGCGGCGCCTATTATGCGCACCCGCAGAACAAGTTCTGGCGCGCATTGCACGCGGCCGAGCTGACCCCGCGGCGGCTGGCGCCGGCGGAGTTTCCGCTCATGCCGAGCTTCGGCCTCGGCCTCACCGATATCGCGAAGACGGTCAGCGGCATGGACAGCGAGCTGCCGCGGGGCGCGCTGGGACGTCTCGCCTGCGAGGAGCTGCGCGCCAAGATTGAGATGTTTGCGCCAGCGGTGCTGGCTTTCACGAGCCTCACGGCAGGGCGGCGGTTCCTCGGCCGCGACGCCGGCTTTGGCGAGCAGTCGGAGCGCGATCGGCGCGACGCGCATCTTCCTGCTGCCGTCGCCGTCGCCGGCGGCGGGCTGGAACTGGGACGAAAAGTGGTGGCGTGGACTGTATAGCGCGGCGCCCCTCTGTAGACGGGTCGCTCATACTGTTGAGCCTCGCGGTCACCGGCCGCGGCTACAGACGCGCCTGCCCTTGCAGGGCGGTTGACAGGGCTCGGCGCCTCGCATCACGGTCGGCCCCGGGAGGTTCGCGTGGAAAATCTCGTCGCGCTCGAAACGCTCGTCGCCGCGCATCACCGACGGCGCCTCGCTGGTCGTGCCCGCCGACCGTTCCGGCGTCGCGATGGCGGCGACCGCGGCGCTGATCGCGCGCGGCGCCGAAGCGATTGCATCTGATCTGCGCGCCCGTCAGCGGCATGCAGGCCGATCATGCTGATCGGCGCCGGCCTGCGTCGGCGTCGCTGGAGACCAGCGCGGTGACGCTCGGCGAAGCCGGCGGCGCGCCGCGGTTCGCTGAGGCCGTGCGTGAGGGCGGGCTCGACGCTGAAGGACGCGACCTGCCCGGCGATGCTCGCCGGCCTGGTCGCCGCCCAGAAGGGCGTTCCGTTCCTGCCGATCCGCGGCTTCATCGGCAGCGATCTGATGAAGGCGCGGCCCGACTGGAAGATCATCGAGAACCCGTTCCAGCCAGGCGACCGCATCGTCGTCGTGCCCGCTATCCATCCGGATTTCGCTCTGTTCCACGCTCCCGAGGCCGATCGGTTCGGCAATGTCCGGATCGGCCGGCAGGCCGAACTCGCGGCGATGGCCTATGCCGCGAAATCGACGCTGGTCACGGTCGAGCGGATCGTCGAGACCTCGCTGCTGGCCGACGAGAACGAAAGCGCGGGCGTGCTGCCGGCGCTCTACGTCGACAGCGATCGCCATCGCGCCGCAACGGCGCCTGGCCGCTGGGCCTGTGGGGCGAATACCGGACCGACGACGCGGAGATCGCGCGCTACGCGCCCATGGCGCGAACGCGGAGGGCTTCGCCGACTACCTGCGCAACCTTCGTCCAGGCGGTTGAGGCGGCGGCGTGAGCGAAGCGCCGGCGACCGCGCGCGAAATCCTGATCGCGACCATCGCCGATCTGCTCGACGGCGCGCGCACGATCGCGGTCGGGGCGACTTCGCCGATTCCGGCCGCAGGCGCGATGCTGCTGCGCGCCCGTCACGCCGAACGCGGCTTGCCGCCGGTCCGCATCGCCGTGCTCGGCTCGCGCGAGCACAATTTCTTCACCAATGGCGCTTTCGAGCTGTTCGATTGCGCGGCGCAGGGCCGAATCGACGCGTTCTTTCTCGGCGGCGGCCAGATCGACGGCGAAGCCAACGTCAACCTCGTCGGCATCGGCGAGTACCCACGGATGGATGTGCGCTGGCCGGGCTCGTTCGGCTCGGCGTTCCTCTATTTCCTTGTGCCGAAAGTCATCTTGTTTCGCGAGGAGCATTCGCCCCGCGTGCTGGTCGACCAGGTCGATTTCATCAGCGCGCCGGGCTCGAGCGATGGCGTGAAGCGCAGCGGCGGGCCGCACGCCCTGCTGACCTCCAAGGCGCTGTTTTCGTTTGATCGCGATCGCAAACGCTTCGTATTGCGAAGTGTTCATGGCGGCGCGACGGGCGCTGAAATCAAGGCCCTGACGGGCTTTGCCTATGACGGTCGCGAAGATGCGCCGTCGACTCGCGCGCCTGATCGCGAATCGCTTGCGCTGCTGCGCGGCCGCGTCACCGACGAACTCGCGGAGACCTATCCTCAATTTCGCTTCGGAGCTCAGCGCGCGCTGAGCCCCGGCGTTGAAAACAGCGATGCGCTGGCCTAAAACGCGCCGTCCGCGCCGCGCGTCTGTCGTGCGAATTCTCCGACAAGGCCAACTATTTGCGAATCCGCGTCTCGCTGTTCGAAGGAACTGAAATACACTCTGCGCGCCGCATTGGGCATGCCGAAACGTTCCAAGCGTCGCACACTGCTGGAGGCAAGACCGCGCGTCGAACTCGAGCGCGACATCGATCCGAAGACCCTGAAATTCGCCGTCTACGAAGGCAGTCCCAGAGGTCTCGATCGTCATCCCCTGCTACGGGCAGGTCGAACATACGCTCAACTGCCTGAAGTCGCTTGCCGATAACCCGCCGCTCTGCGCTCATCGAGATCATCGTCGTCGAGGACGCGTCAGGCGATCCTGATGTGGCGCGCCTGCGGGAGGTAAGCGGCATCCGGCTGATCGAGAATCCCGACAACCTCGGCTTCCTGCGCTCCTGCAACGCAGCCGCCGCACAGGCGCACGGCGAGTATCTGTTCCTGCTCAACAACGACACCATCGTCGGCAAGGCCGCGGTCGATGAACTCGTCGCGTTTGCGCAATGCCATCCGGATGCCGGGCTCGTCGGCTCGCGTCTGCTGTACCCGGACGGCTATCTCGCAGGAGGCGGGGGGCATTCTGTGGTCGGACGGCTCGGCCTGGAATTATGGCCGTTCCGACGACCCCGGCAAGCCCGAGTTCAACTATGTGCGCGAGGCGGACTACATATCCGGCGCCGCCATCCTGACGCCGCGCGCTGTCTGGGACCAACTCGCCGGCTTCGACCCGCTTTTCGCGCCCGCTTATTGCGAAGATTCCGACTATGCGATGCGGGTACGTGCCGCTCGGCCTGAAGGTCTACTATCTGCCGACTTCAACAGTCACCCATTTCGAAGGCGTCACGCAAGGCGTCGACGTCACAAAGGGCGTTAAGGCTCTATCAGGTCGTCAACGGCAAGAAGTTTCACGAGCGCTATGGCGAATTGCTGGCGCGCGAACATTTCGCCAACGCAACTCATCTGATGCGCGCGCGCGACCGCGCGGGGCGCAAGCGCATCGTGCTGATCGTCGATCACTTCACGCCGGAGCCCGACCGCGACGCCGGCTCGCGCACCATGATGCAGTTGATCCGCACGCTGCAGTCGATGGGCTCTCTGGTGAAGTTCTGGCCGGAGAACCGCAGCTTTCACCCGAAGTACACGCCGTTGCTGCAACGACTCGGCGTCGAGACCCTTTACGGTCCCTATGTCACTTCGCTGGACGATTGGTTGAAGGAAAACGGTCAGGAGATCGATCTGGTCGTGCTCTCGCGTCCGCGGGTCGCCAAAGCGGCGCTCGAAGCTGTGCGGAAGCGCACACGTGCGCCGGTGCTCTACTACGGCCACGATCTTCATTTCGTGCGCCAGCAGCGCGAAGCCGAGCTGATGAACAAACCCGAGAAAGCGAAAGGCGCGGCCAAACTGTTCGACATCGAACGATCGCTTTGGCGCGATGCCGACGCGTCCATTTATCTGTCGCAGGACGAGGTCAACGAGGTTCTGCAACTGGAGCCTCAAAGCGCCGCCTTCGCTGTGCCCGGCTATGGGTTCGACCATGTGGCCAATCGGCGGCGCCCCACGCGCGGCGCCCGGCTGCTGTTCGTCGCCGGCTTCGCGCATCCGCCGAACGTCGACGCCGCCATCTGGCTGGCGAAAGAGATCTTCCCGCGGATCGCCGAGACCCGCCCGGACGCGATGCTCTCGCTGGTCGGATCGAGCCCGACCGAGGAGGTGCAGGCGCTCGCTGGCGCGCGCATCGAAGTGACCGGCTGGATCTCCAGCGAGGAACTCGCTGCGCGCTATGCCGACGCGCGCGTCGCCATCGTGCCGTTGCGGTTTGGCGCCGGAGTCAAACTCAAGGCGGTCGAAGCGCTGAGCGAAGGTATTCCGCTGGTGACGACAGCGGTAGGCGCGCAAGGCCTGCCAGGATTTTCCGAGGTCGCGTCGGTCTGCGAAGACGCGGCGGCGATTGCGGATGCGACGCTGCGCTGGCTCGATGCGAGCGACGAAGACTGGCTCGACGCATCGCACCGGGGCGCCGCGTTCGTGGAGCAACATTTCGGTCGCGCCGCCATGAGAGCGCCGCTTCAACTGGCGATCGATGCGGCTGAGGCCGCTTATCGCAAGCGCGGAATGCCGGCGCGCGCGGCGTCCTGAAGTCGGACGCGTCCGCCTCCTCGTCCTGAGCCTGTCGAAGGATGCTACTGCGCCCTGCGGCGGAACAGCCAGCTCGCCGCCGACATCGTCACGATCGCGATCAGCGCCATCGGCCACAGCCGATGCGCTACGAGATCTAACGGCATCTCGCGCAGGAAAATGCCGCGCGTTATGACCAGGAAATGGGTCAGCGGGTTGATCATCGCAATCGGTTGCAACCAATCCGGCATGTTCTGCACCGGCGAGCTGAAGCCCGACAGCATCATCGCCGGCATCATGAACACCATGATGCCCATCATCGCCTGTTGCTGATTGGCGGCGAGCGACGAGATGAACAGCGCGACGCCGATCACAGAGACCAGGAACAATGCGAGGCTCGCAAACAGCAGCGGAACCGAGCCGGTGATTGGGATGCCAAAGCCGTAGACGACGATCAGCGCGATCGCGGCGCCCTGCGCGAGCCCGACGACCATGCCTGGCGCCGCCTTGCCGATGATGATCTCGACCGGCTGCAGGGGAGACACCAGCAATTGTTCGAACGTGCCGAGCTCTCGCTCGCGGGCGACCGACATGCCGACAATCATCAGCACCGTCGTCATGGTCAAGGTCGCGAGCAGGCTCGGCGCCATTACGGTGCGGAAATCGTGGTTCGGATTGTACCAGGTGCGATCGACGACTTCGCTCACCGGAGCGGCGGCCGCGCCGATCCCCTGATCGGCGGCGAATTCGGCGACGATCACGTTGAAATAGTTGCTGACGATCTGCGCGCTGTTGGAGCGCCGGCCGTCGAGCGCCAATTGCACGGTAGGCCGCTCTCCCCGCGCGAGTTTGCGCGAAAAATCCTGGTCGATGGCGACGACGGCGAGAACTTTCTGCGCGTCGATCGCGTCCTTGACCTCGGCGAGGCTCTGATAGTGATGGATTTCCGCGAACGCGGGGGTGCGCTCCAGCCGCGCCACGAGTTGCGTGGAGGCGAGGCCCCAATCCTGATTGAGTACGCCGATGCTGACGTTGTTGACGTCCATCGTCGCGGCATAGGCATAGAGGATCAGCTGCACCAGCGGCGGCGCGACGAGCGCGATGCGCGATTTGGGGTCGCGGAACGCGGCGAGCAGTTCCTTGACGATCAGCGCGAGGATGCGCGTGGCGTTCATGCCGCTTCGCCTTCTAGTCTAGCCGGGTGCGCGTCGCCGACGCCGTGAGCAGGAACAGGATTACGCTCATCGCCAGCAGCGCCAGCGAGCTTGGGATCAGCACCGAGCCGATGTCGCCGGCCAGAAACAGCGTCTGCAGTCCCTGCACGTAATAGCGCGCCGGCACGATGCGCGAGAACCATTGCAGCGGAACCGGCATGCTCGACAGTTCGAACAGGAAGCCGGAGAAAAACAAGCCCGGCATGAACGCGACTAGCATCGCGATCTGGCTGGCGAGAAATTGCGCGCGCGTCAGCGTTGAGATCAGCAAGCCGAGCGCCAGCGCGACCAAGAGGAAGATCGCTGTAAAGCCGTAGAGCAGAAAGAGCGAGCCGCGCAGCGGAATGTGGAACAGAAACAGCGCCGCGAGCACGCAGACCGTCATTGCTGCGAGCCCGAGCAGGAAATTCGGCGCAAGCTTGCCGATCATGAATTCGACGATCCCGACCGGCGTCGCCAGCAGCGCCTCGATCGTGCCGCGCTCCCATTCGCGCGCGACGACCAGCGCGGTGAGCAGCGAGCCGATCATCATCTGGATCAGCGCAATCGAGCCCGGCACCAGAAAGCGCCGGCTTTCGAGTTCCGGGTTGAACCAGACGCGCGGCTCGACATCGATGCCGGAAAGCGCCGGCGCCCCGGCCGCGAGCGCGCGCTGATTGAGCCAGGATTGCCAGGCGCCTTGCAGATATCCGCTGGCGAGGCTCGCCGTGTTGGGGTCGCTGCCGTCGGTGACAAGCTGGACGCCCGCCGTGTCGCCGCGCGCAATGCGCTCGGAAAAATCGCCGGGGAGATCTACAACGGCGTTGATCGCGCCTGACGCAAGGTCGGCGTTGAAGGCGCGCCGGTCGGTCGCCAGCCGCACATCGAAGAACGGGGAATCGGCGAGCGAGGCGACGAACCACGCGGTCTCCGCGGTCGGCGCCTCGACGACGAGCCCGACGCGGATCCGCGACGCATCGAACGAAACGCCGTAGCCAAACAACACCAGCAGAATGATCGGCAGCACGAAGCCGACGACGAAGCTCGAGGGATCGCGAAGAACCTGCAGGCTCTCTTTCCAGATAAGCGCGCGGATGCGACGCAGGCGCCCGTGGCGAGGGCCAAACGCGCTCATGCGGCGATCCGGTCCTGCGCCTCGACGAGCCCGACGAACGCGTCCTCGAGCGTTGGATGAGGGTTATCCGCCGTCGCGACGCGCGCTTGCAGCGCCTCGGGCGTGTCGATCGCGATGCTGCGGCCGCGATAGATCAGCGCGACGCGATCGCAATATTCCGCCTCGTCCATGAAATGCGTGGTGACCATGATCGTCACGCCGCGCGCGACCAGCGCGTTGATGAACCCCCAGAACTCGCGCCTCGTCAGCGGATCGACGCCTGACGTCGGCTCGTCGAGAAACAGCACCGGCGGATCGTGCAGGATGGCGCAGGACAAAGCGAGCCGTTGTTTGAAGCCGAGCGGCAGCGCGCCGGCGTTGGTTGTGAGATGGGGCGCGAGATCGAACGCAGCGACGGCGCGATCGATCGCAGTCCGCGCGCGCCTGGCCGCTGAGCCCATAGGCGCCGGCGAAGAAAGTCAGGTTCTGTTTGACGCTGAGGTCGCCGTAAAGCGAGAACTTCTGCGCCATGTAGCCGAGCCGCGCGCGCGCCGCCGCCGGCGCCTTGTAGAGATCGAGCCCGTCAACCAGCGCCTGGCCCGCGCTTGGCCGCAGCAGCCCGCACATCATCTTGAAGGTGGTGGATTTGCCGGCGCCGTTGGGCCCCAGCAGGCCAAAGATTTCGCCGCGCCGGATCTGGAACGAAATGTCATCGGCGGCCGTGAAGGCGCCGAAGCGGCGGGTGAGGCCGATCGCGTCGACCGGCGCCGCGCCGTCGCGCGCGTCCTGAGGCCGCGCGGCGAGCGTCGGCGTGCGTTTGGGCTGGCCGCCGAGCGCGGCGACGAACGCGTCCTCGAAGCGCGGCGCCGTTGGGGTGAGGGAAGCTCCCCGCGCCGCCGTGATTTCGGCGGCTTGCGGGGCGGGGCGCCCTCCGCCATGACCAGCCGCAACGCCGAGCCTTGCATCACGCCGTCGATCACGTCGGCGCGCTTGATGCGCCAGCGTCAGCGCTTGCCGCCGCTCGGCGCCGGCGCCTTCGAGGCGGAACACGCGACCGGCGACCGATTTCGTCATCGCCTTCGGGTCGCCCTGAAACAGCGCGCGCCCCGCATTCAGCACGATCACCTCGGCGCAATTCTCGGCCTCGTCCAGATAGGCCGTGCTCCAGACGACGCCGACGCCTTCGCCGATCAGATGATACACCATCCGCCACAGTTCGCGGCGCGAGATCGGATCGACGCCGACGCTGGGCTCGTCGAGCAGCAGCAGTTTCGGCGAGCGCAGCATCGCGCAGGCGAGGCCGAGCTTCTGTTTCATGCCGCCGGACAGCGCGCCGGCGAGCCGCGTCGTGAAGCGCGCGAGATCGGTGAAGGCGAGCAGGCGCTCGAATGTCTTCCTTGCGCGCGCCGCCGACAACGCCGCGCAGGTCGGCATAGAGATTGAGGTTCTCGATGACGGTCAGGTCCTCGTAGAGGCCGAACCGCTGCGGCATGTAGCCGATCGCGTCGTGCAGTTCGGCGGGCTCGGCGATCGTGTCGAAGCCGCACACCTTCAGTTCGACCCGACGTCGGCTTCAGCAGTCCCGCCATCAGCCGCATCAGCGTCGTCTTGCCGGCGCCGTCGGGACCGACGAGGCCGGTGACGCGGCCAGGCAGGATCTTCGCACGTCAACGCGTCGATCGCCGCGGCGCCGTCGGCGGCAAAGCGTTTTGTCAGCGTCCGCGATGACGACGAGCGGCTCGTCCATCGTCAGCGGCTTGAGGTCGCGATCAGGCAGCTTGACGCTGACCGGCATGCCCTGCCGCAGCGCGTCGCCGGGATCGTCGACGACGACGCGCAGCCGATAGACGAGCGCTGTGCGCAGTTCCCGCGTCTCGACGGTCTTCGGCGTGAACTCGGCCTCGGTCGAAATGAAGCCGACGCGGCCCTTGAGCGGCTAGGCGCCCGGGTTGTCGGGCGTCACCTCGACCTCCATGCCGGGTTGTACGCGCGGCAGGTCCGGGTTCCGACACGTAGGTGCGGATCCAGACCGGCTTTGTCAGGCTCAGCACGAACACCGGCGCGCCGACGCCGACGATCGCGCCGACCTCCTGGGCGCGGCTTTGCACGATGCCGTCGCTCGGCGCGACGAGCGAGGTGTCGAGCAGCTGGCGCTCGGAGGTCTTGACCTGCGCCTGCTGCGCGGCGAGTTGAGCCGCGGCGGCGTCGATGTCCTCGACCCGGAAGCCGGCCTTCATCGCGTCCAGCGCGGCCCGCGCCACGTTTACGCGCGCGGCCGCCTCGCGCTGGGCGCCCATCGCGTCGTCGTAGGACTTGATGGTGCCCGCGGCCGTGTTGAGCAGCGATTGCGCGCGGTCGAGCGTCTGGGTGGCGTTCTGCAAGGTCGCCTGCTGCTCGACCAGCGTCGCCTCGGCCTGCGCGATGTCCTCGACGCGATTGCCGGCCTTCATCTTCGTATAAGCGGCGGCCGCCGAATCGCGGGAGGCGCGCGCCTGCGGCGAGCGCTTCGTCGAAGTAGACTGTCTCGAGCGTGGCCAGCGGCTGGCCCGCCTTGACCGCGTCGCCTTCGTCGACCAGCAGTTTTTCGATCCGGCCGGCGACCTTGAAGCCGAGGTTGACCTGCCGGACTTCGACATTGCCCTGCAGGGTGAGGCCGTCCGGAGCGCTTCTCCAAAGGCCGCCGATGCGCACGAGGAAGTCAGACGGAGTTTTAGAGCCGGTCGCCCAGACCGCGTAACCGGTCGCCGCCAGCGCGACGATAACGACGATTAAGAGCAAACGCCCCAACGTTGTCGGGGCTTTGCGTGCTGCGGTCATCTGAGCCGGCTTTCAGAGGAAAATGCGCCTGTTACGTGCCCGCGGTCCCACCTCGCCGCACTGACGGCGATCAATTCTGACCGGATGGTCAGAAGATTTGGTTCAGTGGTTGACAATGCTGCGTCGCACCAATATATATAAAACGTGCGATGGTTTCCATCGCATATGCCCTCCTTGGGCGTTTCCTCCCTAAACTCGGGCCGCTCTGGCGACAGGGCGGCCTCCTTTTTTTCGGGGCGGATTATTTCATAAAACTCCAGACGATTGGCGCGCGGGCGGGTGGCCGCGTATACGCTGATATACCGCAACTGAAATTCATCTGCCGGATGGATTTATTTGCGTGCGCCTTTCTCTTGACAATGCTGCGCTGCACCATTAGGTTCGGATCGTGCGATGGTTTCCATCGCATATGCCCTCCTTGGGCGTTTCCTCCCTAAACTCGGGCCGCTCTGGCGACAGGGCGGCCTCCTTTTTTGTCGGGACCTCGAAACCTACTCGGGAGCGCCTTGCCGGGCTTGACCGGCGTCGTCTAAACCGGCCGCCCGAACTTGCACCGGAATCCGAACGCCTCATGCGCGCCGAAGCCGAATCGCTCGCCGAAAGCATCAAGCAGTCCACGGGACTGCTGAGGAGGCATCTTTGACGTCGATGCCGCAACCCGCCGTCTAGCCGAACTCAACGCCAAATCCGAAGACCCGAGCCTCTGGAACGACCCGGAAGCCGCGCAGAAGCTGATGCGCGAGCGCACCGTGCTCGAAGACCGGCTCGGCGGCATCAAGAAGATCGACCGCGATCTCGAAGACGCCGTCACGCTCGTCGAACTCGGCGAGATGGAAGACGACGCCGCGACCGAGGCCGAAGGCCTCGCCGCGCTTCGCGCGCTGAAGGTCGAGTGCGAACGCCGCCAGCTCGAGGCGCTGCTGTCGGGCGAGGCCGACGGCAACGACACCTATGTCGAAGTCCATTCCGGCGCCGGCGGCACGGAAAGCTGCGACTGGGCGCGCATGCTGCTGCGCATGTACATGCGCTGGGGCGAGCGCCACAAATTCGAAGTCGAGCTGATCGAAGAGACCGCCGGGCGACGAGGCCGGCATCAAGTCGGCGACGCTGATGATCAAGGGCCACAACGCCCACGGCTGGACCAAGACCGAATCCGGCGTGCACCGCCTGGTGCGCATTTCGCCGTTCGATTCCAACGCTCGCCGCCACACCAGCTTCGCCTCGGTCTGGGTCTATCCCGTTGTCGACGACCGCATCCACGTCGACATCAACGAGAGCGATTGCCGGATCGACACCTATCGCGCCTCCGGCGCCGGCGGCCAGCACGTCAACAAGACCGAATCCGCGGTGCGCATCACCCACATCCCGACCGGCATCATCGTCGCCTGCCAGATGGAGCGCTCCCAGCACAAGAACCGCGCCACCGCCTGGAACATGCTGCGCGCCCGCATCTACGAGATGGAGCTCGAAAAGCGCGAAGCCGCGATCAGCGCGGACGCGGCCTCCAAGACCGAGATCGGCTGGGGCCACCAGATCCGCTCCTACGTGCTGCAGCCCTACCAGATGGTGAAGGACCTGCGCACCGGGCTACACGTCCGGCACGCCCGTCGGAAGTGCTCGACGGCGATCTCGATCCGTTCATGGAGGCCTCGCTCGCGCAACGGCTGTCCGGGCGGACGGTCAAGGTCGAGGACGTGGAGTAGGACTCCCTCTCCCGTTTACGGGAGAGGGCCGGGGTGAGGGGGCGCTGCCCTCATCCGGCGCTTCGCGCCACCTTCTCCCGCGCGCGGGAGAAGGGGTCGGGCGACCCCGCCGCGAACGCTTCGATGGTCCTCACGAGCGACGCAGGCAACTCGATCCCCTCCGACGCCGCGAGTTCCTCGCGCGCCGCCTTGGCCTTTCCGGGCACGTGCACGCCGAGCCCCGCCAGGCGCTGCAGATGGCGCTGCAGCCGCTCGCCGAACTCGGGATCGAGCAGGCGGGGCGTCAGCGCGATCACGAACAGACCCACGCCCGGCGAGCGATCGCCGGCGACAAAATCGGGCGCGTCGAGCGACCAGTTCGCGCCGGTCAGTCCCGCCGCCATCACCTCGACCATCAGCGCGATATTGGCGCCCCGCGCGCCGCCGAACGTCAGCAGAGCGCCTCGCAGCGCTTCCGCGGGGTCAGTCGTCGGCTCGCCGTTGGCGTCCACCGCCCAACCCTCGGGGATGGCGTCGCCGCGCTCGGCGGCTTCGCGAATGTTGACGAAAGCGGTAGCGCTGGACGCCTGGTCGAGCGCCAGCGCGGGTCCGTCGCCCGCGGGCGCGGCAAAGGCGAGCGGGTTGGTGCAATAGACCGGCCGCTTGACGCCGGGCGGCGCCATCAGCGGCGGCCCGTTCGTCGCGGCGAAGGCGACAAGCTCGGCCGCGGCCAGGCGGCGCACATAATAGCCGAGTTCGCCTGTGGTGTAGCTGTTGCGCTGAGCGAAGATCGCGACTCCGTAGGTCTTTGCGCGCTCGCATAGCTCGGCGAAAGCGCGGTCGAACCCAAGCTGCGCTACGCCCCCGCGTGCGTCGACCTGCACGAGCGCAGGCGCCGGAAACGAAACGACCGGGTCAGCCGAGCCGTCGATCCGGCCTTCCCTGAAACTCGCGAGATAGTCGACGAGATGTCGGAAACCGACCGAGGCTTGCCCGCACGCTTCGGCGGAAACGGTCGCCTCGGCCAGCGACGCCGCCATCGCTTCGCTGGCGCCTACGGCGAGGCAAGCTATGACGCGCGAGCTCGAAGCCTTCGCTCGAGCGTGAAGCGCCGCGCTTCTTCCATCACGCGAAAGAGCGCCCGTGCGCCAATTCGATTGACGTTGTTGGCCATTTCCACTCTCCTTGCCGCCGACGTGTCGTGAACGAGTGTCGGAATGCTGAACGATCCGCTGTTGCAGCCTTATCAGCTGAAACATCTTACACTGCGAAACCGGATCATGACGACCTCGCATGAGCCGGCCTATGCCGAAGACGGGCATGCCGAAGGAGCGCTACCGCGCCTATCACGTCGAGCGCGCCAAGGGCGGCGTCGCGCTGACGATGACGGCGGGCTCGGCCGCGATATCGCGCGACAGCCCGCCGGTGTTCAACAACGTGCTCGCCTACAAGGACGAGGTGGTGCCCTGGCTGCGCGAACTCGCCGACGCCTGCCACGAGCACGGCGCCGCGGTGATGATCCAGCTCACCCATCTCGGCCGGCGCACGCGCTGGGACAAAGGCGACTGGCTGCCGGTCGTCTCCTCTTCGCATCATCGCGAGGCAGCGCATCGCGCCTTTCCGAAGCAGATCGAGGATTGGGACATCGCGCGCATCGTCAAGGATTTCGCCGATGCGGCGGAGCGCATGAAGGCGGCCGGTCTCGACGGCATCGAGCTCGAGGCCTACGGCCATCTGCTGCGATCAGTTCTGGTCGCCGCTCACCAACGACCTCGAAGCGCCCTACGGCGGTTCGCTCGACAACCGGCTGAGGTTCACCTTCGAGGTGCTGACGGCGATCCGCGAGCGCGTCGGCGCCGAGTTCATCGTCGGCCTGCGCTACACGGCCGACGAAGATCTCGAAGGCGGCCTGAGCAGAGAGGACGGCCTGGAGATTTCGCGCCGCCTGAAGGCGAGCGGCCTGGTCGATTTCCTCAACGTCGTGCGTGGACACATCGACACCGACGCCGGCCTGACCGACGTGATCCCGATCCAGGGCATGGCGTCGGCGCCGCATCTCGATTTCGCCGGCGAGATCCGCGCCGCGACCAAATTCCCGACCTTTCATGCGGCGCGCATTCCCGATGTCGCGACGGCGCGCCACGCCATCGCCGCCGGCAAGCTCGACATGGTGGGCATGACGCGCGCGCACATCGCCGATCCGCACATCGTGCGCAAGATCATCGAGCGGCCGGGAGGACGACATTCGCCCCTGCGTCGGCGCGAACTATTGCCTCGACCGCATCTATCAGGGCGGCGCGGCGTATTGCATCCACAACGCCGCGACCGGGCGCGAGCTGACGATGCCGCACGACATTCCGCGCGCCGATGTCAGGCGCAAGGTCGTCATCGTCGGCGCGGGTCCCGGCGGGCTGGAGGCGGCGCGCGTGGCGGGCGAGCGCGGACACGAGGTCGTCGTGTTCGAGGCCGCCAGCCAGCCCGGCGGCCAGGTGCGGCTCACCGCGCGCAGCGCGCGACGCCGCGAGATGATCGGCATCATCGACTGGCGGATGGCGCAATGCGAGCCGCCGGCGTCGGGTTCCGTTTCGACACCTGGGCCGACGCGGCGACGTGCTCGCCGAGCGGCCCGACGTCGTCATCGTCGCGACCGGCGGCCTGCCGCCCGCGCGATGTCCTGAAAAGCGGCGACGACCTCGTCGTGTCGGCGTGGGACATCATCTCCGGCGACGTCAAGCCGGGCGCCAATGTGCTGATCTTCGACGACGCCGGCGATCACGCCGCGCTGCAGGCGGCCGAGGTGATCGCGGCGAGCGGCGCGAAGGTCGAGATCATGACGCCGGATCGCGCCTTCGCGCCCGAGGTGATGGGCATGAACCTCGTGCCCTACATGCGCTCGCTGCAGAAGCGCGACGTGACCTTCACGGTGACCTTCCGGCTGGAGGGCGTGCGCCGCGTCGGCAATCAACTGCTGGCGACCATCGGCAGCGACTATGGCGGCGTGGACAAGGAACGGATGGTCGATCAGGTCGTCGTCAATCACGGCACGCTGCCGCTCGACGATCTCTATTTCGAGCTGAAGCCGCTGTCGCGCAATCAAGGCGCCGTCGACTACGACGACCTCATCGACGGGCGCCCGCAGAAGCGGGCCAGCAACGCGGCGGGCGCGTTCCAGCTGTTTCGGATCGGCGACGCGGTTGCCGCGCGCAACACGCACGCGGCGATCTACGACGCCTTGCGGCTGATGAAGGACTTGTGAGGTCGGGCCTCTACTGTAGCCGAGGTCGCCGACCTCGGCAGGGCAGGTTGTGAAAGCTTCGTGCAAGCGGGGCCAGCGAGGTCGGCGACCTCGCCTACAGGAGGGGGCCGCGCGTTTCGATTGACCGGGCCGCTTCAGCCCGAACATATAGGCTTCGATGACTGACGCGCCCTCCTTCCCGCACGTCGACCGCGAGCTGAAGCTTCGCGGCAAGACTTTGCGCAGCCGTGTCTATCTGCCCGGCGCATCAGCCCGGGCTCGCCGACGGCGGCCTGCCGGGCGAGCGCTACATCGCCTATCATCGCCGTGCGCGCCCGCGCCGGGCTCGGCATGCAGATCACCGGCGCCACGCCGGTCATCTGGTCGGACGTCTGGGCCGACGGACTGACGCTCGTCAACATCGACGACCGGATCGTGCCGGGCTACCGCGTGCTCGCCGCCGCCGTGCACGCCGAAGGCGGCCTGATGCTGGCCCAACTCGCCCATGTCGGCGCGATGGAGACCGCCGGCGACGCGATCGTCAGCGCCTCTGGCGCCCGCTCCGAAATCACCCAGCGCACCGCGCGCGCCAGGCCTCGCCCGACGAACTCGCCGAGATCCTGGAAGCCTACCGCGCCGCAGCGCGCCGCTGCCGCGAAGGCGAACTCGACGGCGTCGAGGTGACGATGGCGCATGGCATGCTGCTGGCGAGCTTCCTGTCGCCGCTGATGAACCAGCCGCGACGATCGTTACGGCGGCGACCGCGAAGGGCGGACCCTGTTCCCGCGCGAGGTCGCTCGCCGCGGTGCGCGACGCGATGGGACCGGAGGCGATCATCGGCGTCCGCATGCCCGGCGACGAACTCGTCGAGGGCGGCATCGACGCCCAGGAGGCGGCCGCGATCGCGCAGCGGCTCGTTCGCGACGGCGCAGGTCGACTACGTCAGCGTCACCGCGGGCAACAACACGTTCAAGCTCGCGCGCGTCGATCACTGGCCGCCGACGCCGGCGCCGTTCGGCGCCTTTCGCCATCTGTCGCGCGCCGTCAAAGCGGCGGTCGACTTGCCCGTCGCCACGGTCGGCCGCGTCACGACTCTGGCGCTGGCCGAAGAGATCCTGGCGTCCGGCGACGCCGATCTCGTCGGCATGGTGCGCGCCCATATCGCCGATCCCGAACTGTTGCCGAAATCGCGCGCGCCGGCGGCGCCGCGCCGTGCGGCCCTGCATCGGCGCCAACGTCTGCATCAATTCGCTGCTGGCGCACAAACCGCTCACCTGCCTCGCCAACCCCGACGTCGGCCGGCCCGGACGAGACCGGACGAGCGATTGGGGCAGCGGCCGGCGCGCGATCGTCGTCGGCGGCGGACCGGCGGGCCTGGAGGCCGCGCGGCGGCTCGCGATCGGCGGCTGGGCGACGTCGCTCGTCGAGCGCGAGCACGCGATTGGCGGACAGATGGCGCGCTGGGCGCAGACGCCGTCGCGCGCGCGAGTTCCTGCGGCTGATCGATTGGTGGAGCGAGCGAGCTCGATCGGCTCGGCGTCGAGGTTCGCCTCGGCGAGGCAGCGGCGGCCGCATCGATCTCGCGGCGGCGGCGCCCGACCTCGTGGTGCTCGCCACGGGTTCGGTCCCGGGTCACGGCCGGCGCCGCGACGCGGCGCAGCTGTGCCGCGAAGTCGGCCCCTACGATGCCGCTCCCGGCCGGCGGCCACGTCGTCGTGCGCGACGAGATGGGCGGGCTCGCGGCGCTGCTGACGGCGGAACGACTGTCGCTGACCGCAGACGCGGGTCACGCTGGCGACCTCCATGCTCCATCCGGGCGAGGGCGACGGGCTGACCACCGTCTATCCGCTGCTGCGCGATTGCGCGGCGCGCGGCATCGCGATCATCGACCGCGCCAAGGTTGCGGCGATCGAGGGCCGCACCGTGCGCCTCAGCGGCGTGTTCGGCGAAGCGCGCCCGCCGATTGACCGATGTCGACTGCGTCGTTTCGACGCTCGACACGTGTCGCCTGAGACCGGCCTTGTCGGCGCCGCTGATGGCACGCGGCTTGCTTGCCATCGCCATCGGCGACGCTCGTCTGCCGCGCGACGTGACCGCCGCCACTGCCGACGCCGCCCGCCTGATTGACAGCGTCGAGATTGACGCCTTGAAGTCGGAGTACGTCACGTCCTCTCGGGGAGCCCCCTTGTCGGAGCACAAATGAGCGCCAGCCCGGTCGTCGAAGAATCCCGTCCGCTCGACGATCCAGACGGCGAGCCGCTGCTGCGGCTCGACGGCATCCACAAGCGGTACGGATCGTTCGAAGCCCTCTCCGGCGTCGATCTCAGAGTCAGGAGCGGCGAAGTCGTGGCCATCATCGGGCCGAGCGGTTCCGGCAAGAGCACGCTGCTGCGCTGCATCAACCAGCTCGAGCCGCCGACCTCGGGCCGCGTCGCGCTTGGCGGCGTCGTGATCGAGGCGGGCCGCGAGCCCTCGCGCAAGGATCTGATGCAGTTGCGGCGCTCGGTCGGAATGGTGTTCCAGTCGTTCAACCTGTTCCCGCATCTGACCGTGCTGCGCAACGTCAGTCTCGCGCAGGAGCGCGTCATGGGACGCAGCCGCCAGCAGGCGGACGAAGTGTCGCATGCAATTGCTGAAGCGCGTCGGCCTCGCCGACAAGGCCGGGCAATATCCCGGCCGCTGCTCGGGCGGCCAGCAGCAGCGCATCGCCATCGCCCGTGCGCTCGCGCTCGAGCCGCAGCTCATGCTGTTCGACGAGCCGACCTCCGCGCTCGATCCGGAACTCGGCCTGGAAGTGCTGGCCGTGATGCGCGAGCTCGCCGAGAACGGCATGACGATGATCGTCGTCACCCACGAAATGCATTTCGCCGAGAGCGTGTCGGACCGCGTCATCATCATGGCGGACGGAAAAATCATCGAGGAGGGAACGAGCGCGCAGGTCATGCGCAACCCGACAACGGCGCGCGCCCGACAGTTCCTGAAAGCCGTGGTCGATCGATGACGCTGCAGATTCTTGGCGCCATCGCTGTCCGGCATTCCCTGGACGATCGCCTTGACGCTCGTCTCGTTCCTGATCGGCGCCCTGCTCGGATTGCCGCTTTGCGCGATGCGCTTCTCGCGCGTGAGCGCCGTCAGATTTCTCGCCAGCGCGATGATCCTGACGCTTCGCTCGATTCCGCCGATCGTCTGGTTGTTCTTCATATTTTTCGGCATCGGCTCCGGCTATCTGCAGATGAGCCCGTTCGAGGCGGCCGCCGCCGGGCTCGGGCTGATTTCGTCGGCCTACATGGCGGAGATCTATCGCGGCGCCCTTGCGGCGATCCATGCCGGCCAATGGGAAGCGGCGAGCGCGCTCAACCTGTCGATGCGCCACCGCTTCGTCGACGTGATCGGACCGCAATTGCTGCGCGTGGCGCTGCCTTCCGGCGCGACCTTCGCGATCGGGCTGTTGAAAGACACGGCGATTTCCTCGACCATCGGCGTGCACGAGATCGCCTTTCAGGCCTACCACACCTCCCAGCGCACGTTTCACAGTCTGGACGTCTATGCGATCGCCGGGCTGCTCTACATCGTGATCAGCCTCCCGATGGCGTGGGTGACGCGATGGGCCGACGTTCGTCTCCGGGCGCGGGTGGCGCGATGAGCGACCTGCTCGATTTCTGGGCCGAATGGCTCCCGAATCTGCTCGATGGCCTCAGGATCAGTCTCGAAGTCACGGCCGCCTGTCTGGTGCTCGGCATTCCCCTGGGGTTGCTGCTCGCGCTCGGCATCCAGTCGAAGCTTGCGATATGGCGGGGGATCGCGCTGGCCGTCGTCGAGATCGGTCGAGGCGCGCCGGCGCTGATCCTGCTGCAGTTCGCCTATTTCGGGCTGCCCAGCGCCGGACTGTCGCTTTCCGCGTTCGCGTCGGCGACGATTGCGCTCGCCTGGTGCACAGGCGCCTACACCAGCGAGATCATCAGCGCCGGGCTGGAGGCCGTTCCGCATGGCCAGAAGGAGGCCGCCGCCGCGATCGGCCTCAGCGGCTTCGATGCGCTGCGCTACGTGATCCTGCCTCAGGGATTGCGCGTGTCGGTGCCGCCGCTGTTCGGGTTCTCGATCATGATGCTGCAGGCCTCCTCGCTGTGTTTCGCGATTGCGCTGCCGGAACTGGTCAGCCAAGCCTATGTCATCGGCTCCAACACGTTCCGCTACATGTCGATCCTGTTGCTGGCGGGGCTGCTCTATGCAGTGATCTGTATCCCTGCGACGATCGCCGTCTCTGCGCTCGAACGCAGGCTCGGACGGCACGTGAACTGAACAACGCGCTCCGTTCGGGCGCAGGACTTAGGCAACTGGAGGAAGGCAAATCATGGCTTTGTTGAACAAAACTCTCGGGCTGGCGGTGTTGACCGCGGCGCTCGCGACGTCGGCGGCCTGGGCGGACGATTGCAAGCCCGCCCACACGTTCACGACAGTCGCGCCGGGCAAGCTGACGGTGGCGATCTACGAATATCCGCCTTTCACCACCGCCTCGTCCGATGGCGCGACGATCGGCGGCGTCGACAGCGATGTCGTCAAGGCGTTCGCCGCCGCCAATTGCCTCGCGGTCGTTCCCGTGGTGGTCGATCCTGCCGCGACGATCCAATACGTGGTGTCAGGCAAGGCGGACGTGGCGACCGGCGATTGGTACCGCACGGCGGAGCGCGCCAAGGTGATGGGCCTGTCGTACCCGACCTATCTCGATCAGATGGGCATCTACTCGAAGTCCGGCGCGTCGACGGTCGAGTCGTTGATCGGCAAGAAGGTCGGGACGGTGTCGGGCTTCCTGTGGGTGGCGGAGCTGCAGAAGCTGCTTGGCGCCAATCTGACGCTTTATCCTAACCCCGTCGC
Source organism: uncultured Pseudomonadota bacterium (assembly GCA_963771455.1). Lineage (GTDB taxonomy): Bacteria > Pseudomonadota > Alphaproteobacteria > Rhizobiales > Beijerinckiaceae > Roseiarcus. The sequence continues at coordinate 31,318 of CAVYTP010000005.1, read as the reverse complement.
GCTGGCCCAGGATCTGGCTGCCGGCCGTGTCGAAATCGGCGTCGACAGCTACGGCACCGGCGCCTACGCGCAGAAACACGGCGGCTACGAAGGCATTCAGATCAAGGTCGCCGAGCCGGACCAGCGCGTCCAGGCGTCGACCCAGGCGGCGCAAGCCAACATCATCTACAGCAAGGCCAATCACCGACTTCGGCGCCGCGCTCGATGATGAGATCCAGAAGCTGCACAAGGATGGCGGATTGGCCGGGTTCCTGAAGTCCTACGGCCTCGATCCGTCGGGCGCGGATGTCGGGGAACCGAGGGTGGTGAAGTAGGCAGGCAGCCCTCATCCGGCGCTTCGCGCCACCTTCTCCCGCAGGCGGGAGAAGGGTATCGCCCCCTCTCCCGTTTACGGGAGAGGGCTGGGGTGAGGGGCCTCAGTGCCGGAAGTGCCGCATGCCGGTGAACACCATCGCGATCCCCGCCTGATCGGCGGCGGCGATCACTTCCGCGTCGCGCAGCGAACCGCCGGGCTGGATGACGGCCGTCGCGCCCGCTTCGACCGTCGCCATCAGGCCATCGGCGAACGGGAAGAACGCGTCCGAGGCGACGACGGAGCCAGCGGTTCCGGGGCCGGATTCCTTCGCCTTCAGCGCCGCGATGCGCGCGGAATCGACGCGGCTCATCTGCCCGGCGCCGACTCCAACCGTCGCGCCATCCTTCACATAGACGATCGCGTTCGACTTGACGTGCTTGCCAACCTTCCAGGCAAATTGCAGGTCCGCAAGTTCGGCCGCAGTCGGCGCGCGCCTGGTGACAACCTTCAGATCGTCGGCGTTGACGGCGCCGTTGTCGCGATCCTGCACCAGCAGACCGCCGGCGACCGAACGCACGGTGAGCGTCGGCGCCTTCGGGTCGGGCAGGGCGCCGGCCAGCAGCAGCCGCAGATTCCTACGCGCCGCGACGATGGCGATCGCGTCTTCGTCGGCGTCGGGCGCGATGATCACTTCCGTGAAGATCTCGACGATCTTCTTGCGCCGCCGCCGCATCGAGCTTGCGGTTCAGCGCGACGATGCCGCCGAACGCCGAAACGGGATCGCAGGCGAGCGCCTTCTCATAAGCTTCGAGCAGAGTCGAACCCGTCGCCACGCCGCAGGGGTTGGCGTGTTTGATGATCGCAACCGCAGCGGACTTCGCAGGGTCGAATTCGGCGACCAATTCGTAGGCCGCGTCGGTGTCGTTGATGTTGTTGTAGGAGAGTTCCTTGCCCTGCAATTGGCGCGCGGTGGCGACGCCGGAGCGCGCTTCGGGGCCGACGTAGAACGCCGCCTGCTGATGCGGGTTCTCGCCGTAGCGCATCCGGCTTGCGAGCTTGCCGCCAAACGTCCGCCAGGTCGGCGCCTCCTCGCCGATCTCGCGCGCCAGCCAGTTGGAGATCGCGGAGTCATAGGCCGAGGTGCGCGCAAACGCCTTCTGCGCCAGCGCGCGGCGGAACGCATGCCGCGTCGCGCCGTTGTGAGCTTCGAGCTCCGCGAGCAGCGGCCGCGTAGTCGGCGACGTCGACGATGACGACGACGTCGTTGTGGTTCTTGGCCGCGGCGCGGATCATCGCGGGGCCGCCGATGTCGATATTCTCGATCATGTCGTCGAACGCTGCGCCGCGCTTCAGCGCGTCCTCGAACGGATAGAGGTTGACGATCAGCAGGTCGATCTGCGGAATGTTGTGGGCGATCATCGCCGCCTGATGCGCGGGCTCCTCGCGGATCGCGAGCAGGCCGCCGTGCACGCGCGGGTGCAGCGTCTTCAGCCGCCCGTCCATCATCTCGGGAAATCCCGTCACCTCGGCGACGTCGATCACCTTCAGGCCGGCGGCGGCGAGCGCGGCGGCCGTGCCGCCGGTCGAGACCATTTCGACGCCGCGCTGACTGAGCGCCTTGCCCGAGCTCCACGAGCCCGGTCTTGTCGGAGACGGAAATCAGCGCGCGGCGCGATCGGGCGCGAGGTTCATCATCATCGGAGCCTCGGAAAGGGCAGGGAATTTTGGCGCGCTTTACATCGTTATTGCAGCGCCGCATAGTCTGCGCGCACGATGGCGAGAGGGGATCCGGCCAACGCTGGACTGGCGAACAAAAGCCAGCGCTGCGCAGCGCCGCATCCTGCGGAGAACTCTTATGAAAATTCAGTGGCTTGGACATGCGACGTTCAAAGCGTCGCTCGGCGATGCGGAAATCCTGTTCGACCCTTTTCTGAAAGGCAATCCGAAGTTTTCCGGCGACTTCGCCGCCACGATCGCGGGCGTCGACGCATGTGCTGTTGACGCATGCGCACAACGACCATTTCGGCGATACGATCGAAATCCTGAGGACCACCGGCGCCACGCTGGTCGCCAATTACGAGATCTGCTCGTACGTCACATCGCAATTCTCGGACGCCAAGGTCTGCATGATGAACATCGGCGGCACGGCGGCTGCTGGTCCGATCGAGGTCACGCTGACCCGCGCCCATCACACTTCGAGCTATGCGGCGCCTGATGGCAAGATCATCTACGGCGGCGAACCCGGCGGCATCATCGCGCGCGCCGGCGGCCACTCGATCTACCACCTCGGCGACACCAACGCGTTCGGCGACATGGCGCTGATCGACGAACTGTTTCGACCCGAAATCGGCCTCGTGCCGATCGGCGACCGGTTCACGATGGGCGCGCGCGAGGCGGCGCTCGCCGTGAACCGCTTCTTCCGGTTCAGGGTCGTGATCCCCTGCCACTATATGACCTTCCCGGGCATCGCCCAGTCTGCGGACGAGTTCGTGCGCGGCGTAACGGTCAGCGAAGTCTGGGCGCCGGCGCCGATGGACGCGGCGCGGGAGTTCTGAAGCCGGCGCTTCGGAAGAAAAGGATCTCGTCCTGAGCCCGTCGAAGGACGCTTGAGCTTGGTGCGGCTCGAGAATGTTCGCGGCGGCGCTTCTATTCCGCCGCGCGGCGCGACGCCCCGATGGCCTCCAGCGCGTGGGCGAGATCTTCGATCAGATCGTCCGCGTCCTCGAGGCCGACCGAAAGCCTCAGCAGGCCCGCGCCGATGCCGAGCGCGGCGCGCTGCTCGGGCTTCAGGCGCTGATGCGTCGTCGTCTCCGGATGGGTGATCAGGCTCTTGGCGTCGCCGAGATTGTTGGAAATGCCGATGATCGAGAGCGCATTGGCCATCGCGAAACGCGCCCGCCTTGCCGCCCTCGACCTCGAACGCGACGAGCGTGCCGCCGCCCGTCATCTGCTTCTGGGCGATGCGCATGTTGCGGATGGTCGGCGCGGCCGGGATAGAACACCTTGCGCACCGTCGGGATGCGCCGGCCGAGGAAGTCGGCGATCTTGACCGCCGAGCTGACTGCTGCTGGAGCGACGCGCACCTGCAGCGTCTCCAGCGACTTCAGCATCACCCAGGCGTTGAACGGCGACAGGCTGGGCCCGGTCTGGCGCAGAAAATTGTGGATGTGGGTCTGGATGAACGCTTCGGAGCCGAGGATCACGCCGCCGAGCGTGCGGCCCTGGCCGTCGATATGTTTTGTCGCGGAATAGACGACGCAGTCGGCGCCGAGTTGCAGCGGCTTCTGCAGCAGCGGCGTCGCGAACACGTTGTCGACGACCAGCGTCGCGCCGTGCGCGTGGGCGATCTCGGCGACCTCGGCGATGTCGACGAGTTCGAGCGTCGGGTTGGTCGGGCTTTCGATGAACGTCGTCTTGGTGTTCGGCCGCATCGCCTTGCGCCAGGCGTCGAGATCGGCGCCGTCGACCAGCGTCGATTCGACGCCGAAGCGCGGCAGCAGCTCCTCGACGATGTACAGACACGAGCCGAACAGCGCGCGCGCCGCGACGACATGGTCGCCGGCCTTCAACTGGCCCATCAGCGCGGCGGTGACCGCCGCCATGCCGGTCGCGGTGGCGCGCGCCGGCCTCCGCGCCTTCGAGCAGCGCCATGCGGCGCTCGAACATCGCGACCGTCGGATTGGCGAAGCGCGAATAGATGAAGCCGGGCGCGTCGCCTTTGAAGCGCGCCTCGGCCTGCTCCATCGTGTCGTAGAGATAGCCCTGGGTCAGGAACAGCGCCTCCGAAGTCTCCTCGAACTGCGAACGCATCGACGCGCCATGCACGAGCTGCGTGGCGGGGCGAAGGGTCGCGGGATCGCGGGACTTGCGGGGACTGGTCATTCTCAACGCTCCTCGAGTCGCGCCGGAAGGCGCGTGGGCGTAAGAGAGCGGAGTCTTTCGAAAAACCCCGATCTTTTAGCCCTTGGTTTAACGTGGGGGGCAAGCCGATCGGCTCAAAGGACCACGGAGAGCGGGTCATAGGCCTCTCGGGGGCCTGCGTCAACGTCGGCGATCTGAACAGCCAACGCCAAGGTGACGGAAGCCGTCGCACCTGCGGCGGCTGTTTCGTTTTGGAGGCGCGGCTTCGGCGCCTTTAAGACAAGTCACGTCGACCGTTTTGACGACGTTCGCTAAGCTCGGCCATAGCTTGTCATAATCCAGCCAAATCTATTTATCGACAAGGTTAATATTGGTGTCACGAAATCGCAGGGATTCTGCGGATCAGAGAAGTATTAACTAGTTTTCCTGTCTTTGAGATCGCTGGACTTACTTTCCGTAATTGTTTACAGATTGTTAAGTCGCACGGCCGGCAAGGCGCCCCGGCCAATTCGCGGGCGAACCAGTCAGCGAAGTGCGTCGATCTCGCCGTCGCGGTGACATGAGTTGCGCGTGGGAAGTGAACGGGAGTTGGCAATGCGATCATTGACGAGCGGCTTGATTTTTTCCTTGCTGTTTTCGGGGTCCGCCATGGCCACCGAAACCCTGACGGCGACCTTCCTGCAGGCGGATGGCGGAGTCACTGCAAACAAATATGATGGGTTTGTGGATGTTACTGTTTCGGGAGTTGGTCAGTCGGCCGCCACCAACTTCAACGACGCATTTTATGTTTATACCGATCCGAACGGTACGTATAACGACGCCAACTGGTACCAACTGACGTTTGGTGCGACCACCCTGGTCCCGCTTGTCGCCGCTCAAGACGCCAAGAATTTCCTGGTAGGCAGCCTGCCGGCCTACAATCCCAGCCACGAATATACGTTTGAGCTCTACACCGGGCTGTCGACCCCGGGATTTCTTCACTTCGGCGTCAGTGACGGCATTTTTAGCGATAACTCCGGCGCCTACTCGATCACGGTGTCAGCCGTGCCCGAGCCATCGACCTGGGCGATGATGCTGTTGGGCCTTGCTGGCCTGAGCTTCGCCGCACGCCGGAAGGGCCAACAAAAAAATCCACAGGCGCTGTCCGCCTCGTAGCGCTCCCGATCACAATCGTCACAACCACGGCGGCGAGCCCGACGATGTGCTAGCGGTGGCGTCGGCATCGCCGTGGAGCAACGATGGATCAGGCGAATAACCATCGGCGCGGCGTGATGCTCGTCGCGGTATCCGCGTTGCTGTGGAGCACCGCCGGACTGTTCGTCAGAATGGCCCATCTCGATGGTTGGACGATCGTGTTCTGGCGCTCGATCTTCGCGGCGCTGACCCTGCTCGTCATCGCCGTCGTGCAAAATCGTGGCCGGCTCATCGAGAGCTTCACCGGGTTCGGCGCGCCCGGCATCGTCGCGATCGTCATGCTCGTGGTTTCCACCATCAGTTATACGGTGGCGCTGAGCCTGACGACGGTCGCCAATGTCATGACGGTCTACGCCACGCTGCCATTTATCGCGACGGCGATGGCGTTCGTCTGGGTCGGCGAACGCGTCACGACACGGTTTTTGGTCGCTGGCGCCTTCGCGCTGGCCGGCATCGCCCTGACGGCAGGCGCGGTCGCGACATCGCGCGATCTCGCAGGCATTCTCGCCGCTTTCGTCATGACGTCAGGCTTTGCTGCGCAACTGGTCAACGCGAAGCAGCATCCGTCGCTCGACCTTACGGCCCTGATCGCGCTTTCCGCTTTGGCGTGCATCCCGCTCGCCGCCCCATTCATGCAGCCTGGCATTCCCGCGCCCTCTGAGCTGCTGGCCTGCGCGCTGTACGGCGGCCTGACCACTGGGCTCGCCTATGTTCTGGCTTTGAAGGGCGGCCGGCTGATTTCGTCGGGCGAGGCGGGCTCGATATCGATGCTCGATGTCGTGCTGGGGCCGTTCTGGGTCTGGCTGTTGTTTGCCGAGCAGCCGTCCCTCGCGGTCATCGTCGGCGCATTGGTCGTGCTCGCCTCCGTCCTCTGGTATCTGACCACCAGCCGCCCTGCGGTCGCGCAGGTCTCTTGAAGCTTGACGCCGACAAACCGCCGCAGCCATAGAAGCCCATGGACGCCGAGGCCCCCTATGGCTTGATTTCCCGCCAGCGCTTTTCGACGCTGATGCGCGGCGGGCAGATTCGCGCCGACCGTCTGATCGAGCCGAGCCAGTTGCAGCCCGCGAGCCTCGATCTGCGGCTCGGCCGCGAGGCGTATCGGCTGCGCGCGAGCTTTCTGCCGGGCCGCGGCGTCGAGCGTGCGCGAGCGGCTCGAAAGCCTGACGCCGGAGCGGCTGTCGCTGGAAGGCGACGGCGCGGTGCTCGAGAAGGGCATCGTCTATCTCGCGCCGTTGCAGGAGCGGCTCGACCTGCCGGAATTCATGTCCGGCGCCGCCAACCCGAAGAGCTCGACCGGCCGGCTCGACATTTTCACGCGACTGATCGTCGACGGCTCCGAGGCGTTCGATTCCGTGCCGCAGGGCTACCAGGGCCAGCTCTGGGTCGAGATCTGCCCGCGCAGCTTATCAGCGTCCGCGTCCGCGAGGGCTCGAAGCTCAACCAGCTCCGGCTGCGCGCCCGCGCCGCGGGGCAGGAGGACATGCACTCGTTTGCGCTCAGCGACGACGCGCTGCGCCGCAATCACGAGGCAGCGCCGCTGGTCGACGGGCCGCTGAAGCTGCGCGAGGGGCTGATCGTCCATGTCGGCCTCGCCGGAGCGGCCGGCGAGATCGTCGGCTACCGCGCGATCAAGAACGGCGACGTGATCGACGTCGACCGCCCCGGCCACTATCCCGCCGAAGATTTCTGGGAGCCGATCCGGGCGCGCGCACGACGGCCGCCTGATCCTCGATCCCGACGAGTTCTACATCCTCGCCTCGCGCGAGAAGATGCAGATCCCCGCCGATCTCGCCGCCGAAATGGCGCCGATCGATCCCGCGATCGGCGAGTTCCGCGTCCATTACGCCGGCTTCTTCGATCCCGGCTTCGGCCAGGGCCCGACGGCGCGCCCTGCGCCCGCGCCGTGCTGGAAGTGCGCTGCCGCGACGTGCCCGTTCCTGCTCGAAGACGGCCAGCCGGTCGGCCGCCTGCTGTCTACGAGGAACTCGCCGGCGCCGCCGACGAACTCTACGGCGCGACCGCGGTGTCGAACTATCAGGGGCAGGGCCTCAAGCTCTCCAAGCACTTCAGAGACTACCGGGAAGGCTGAAAGCGCCCTTGTCCGCCGGCCCGAGGCCGCGCTATAGAGGGCGAAGCGCGGGCGTAGTTCAATGGTAGAACGGAAGCTTCCCAAGCTTCATACGAGGGTTCGATTCCCTTCGCCCGCTCCAGCATTGCCACGTCGATCTTTTGTTTTGTGCACTCCGTCATTTGCGGTGCGGATGCTCAATCATATTTTTGACAACGGCGCTTTTCCATCTTGGCGTAAAATCAGCAAATAAGCGTGAGTCACCGTATTGCCGACTACTGTTGATCGTGTTGCTGACGAGTGAGCCGAGTTCTCCAGCAACATTTACGCCTCATTTTTCGAACGCTATGAAATCAAGGGCTTGTTTGGTGCGTAAATCACGGACACTCTGATGCAATTTGGTAGTCACCATGGCCGCTGAAACAAGGCGGACGCGCGCGCCTCCGGCCTGATCCAACCCAACCAAGACGGCCCACGAAAAAGGCAAAGCGCTCGAACACGCGATAGGCGCTATCGAACGCGCAATTTGCAGGCCAATCCAAACCTTTCCGAGAAATCCTACACAATCGACTTTCGCAAGATCATTGTTGTTGATGGGGTAAAGCATGAAATTGATGTTTGGATCGAATTCGACCTAGGCGGAGGGTACAGATCTACTTTTATTTTTGAAGCTCGCAACTGGAATAAGACCGTCGGCAAGGACCATATTCTTGTTTTTGGCGAGAAGATTTCTGCAGCTAATGCGCAAGCTGGATATTTTGTTGCCAAAACTGTTTCGCAGATACGCGAAAGCCGCTGCAAATAACAATCCGAGAATAACCATTTTAAAAGCGTCAGATGAATTCAATATCAGCGATACAGTCACCAATTTTCATATTGCTCATCAAGATCAATCAAATTCGACTGCCGATTTTAAGCTTGTCGTTAAAAGCGGCACTACTCAAACGGTCCCTACCACATTTGATATGAATGTTGCTGTACTAACGCATAACGGTGTTAATATAATTGCCGCTGCTTACGCCAACATGCTAATACATGAAATGATTTTAAGAGCACTCATGACTGTGCCTAGCCATTTAATGGAAAGCGGCTTGCATACGCAAACTTTCTTTAAGGAATTCCATATGGCTCCCGGCGTAATGTCGGTGGATGGCTATGAGGTTCAAACGGTGGGTACACCAACCTTCAGTATCCGTTTGAGGTTATCCGGGCGCGCGTCGAATCGAAGTTTGATATTGAGTTGCGCGGACGCGTCTATGTTTTTGAAGGTGTGCCGATTGGGGCTTTTGCGACGCAGCAAGTTACTATCATCGAACGTGCCAACGGCGGGCCGCCTGCTTTCGTTGTGAACATCGGTCCGCCTCCTATGTCTGTAACGTCGTAAAATGCGTAATCGCCCAATGTGCCTATGTCGCAAGCGGAGTTGGATGTATATTTACCAATTTTAGATATCGCCCAGGAGAGCGGCATCGATATCACATAGTTAAAAGTGCAAGTGTCACCGTGATCACTGTGCATCGTGATTGCGAGAACAAACTAAGAACATTACACTTGAGAGTCTATGGCAATACGGTCATAGAGCCGTGGTTGGTGCATTGCGGGGGCACTCATGGCGCTGGAATGGTGGGTTGTCGCGGCAACGATAGTCGGGCCAGTGGTTGCGGTTCAAACACAAAAGTGGCTTGAGCGCGTGACCGAAAAGAGAAGGACACGCTTACGTATTTTTCAGACGCTCATGGCGAACCGCGCGACCCGTCTGAACGACGACTTTGTGCGCGCTCTCAACATGATTGATCTTGAATTTACTCCTTCAAAGTTCGGCGGAAAGAAAGATCGAGGCGTAATCAACGCATGGCGCTCTCTCTTTGGGGAATATGGAGCGGTAAACCCAAATGCGCCTGATGAAGAGATGAGGGCCTGGAATCAGCGCATTGATGATCGATTGGTCGCGCTACTTCTGGCGATGTCGCGGGCATTGGGGTACGCATTTGCTGAGGAAGAACTGCGAAGGGGAATACGTCCCCAGGGGTCGTGCTGAGATCGAGCAGAACCAAATGGCTGTCTTGACAGGACTGCGAATGGTCTTTGAAGGCAAAATCGCACTGCCGATAAGAATTACGGATTTTCCGACCTCTCCAGAACTTTTGGCGGCTCAGATATCTCTTACCGGAAGATCGGCAAAAGCGTCGGTGATGACGGTCCACTCAGAGTAAAAATGCTGCGGGAGGACGGGACGAACGCGCCGGCTAGCGCGTTTCGCGCTTAACTCTGAATCCGTCATTGCGAGGAGCGCAGCGACGAAGCAATCCATGTTTCGCCTGCCGCAAGCTGTTGCGAATAAAGCGCAAATCGAGCGGCAGACGAAGCATGGATTGCTTCGGCTGCGCCTCACAATGACGGATTAATGCAGGCCCAGCAAAGCTCTAAATGCGTGCTAGGCCGGACGGCGAGTAAAGCGGCAATGGCAACGGAATATCAGGCCTCAGCCAGCCACCGCGGCTACAGAAGACGAGCCGCAACAGCTACGCCTCGATCATCTCCCGGACCTTGTCGCCCAGCGCGGCCATGACGAACGGCTTCGTGATGACCTGCATTCCGGGCGCCAGCAGCCCGTTTCCGATCGCCGCGTTCTCCGCATAACCCGTCACGAACAGCACCTTCAGGTCGGGCCTGTGCACGCGCGCGGCGTCCGCGACCTGGCGGCCGTTCATCCCGCCGGGCAATCCGACGTCAGTGATCAACAGATCGATGCGCGCGTCTGACTGAAGAATCCTCAGCCCGCTGGGCCCATCCTGCGCTTCGATGACGACGTAGCCGGCGTCCTCCAACACCTCGACAATCAACATCCGCACCATCGGTTCGTCGTCAATCACGAGAACGGTTTCGCCTTGCGCGGAATTGTCTGTCCGGCCGGGCTCGGGCGCGTCCGCCTCGTCGACGGGGCCGACGAAGCGAGGCAGGTACAGACAGACAGTCGTCCCTTTGCCGAGTTCCGAATAGATGCGAACCTGGCCGCCTGACTGCCGGACAAACCCGTGGATCATCGAGAGGCCAAGTCCCGTTCCGCGTCCGATCGGCTTGGTGGTGAAGAACGGGTCGAACGCCTTCGAAATCACATCAGGAGACATGCCCGTGCCGGAATCGGTGACGCACACCGAAAGGTACTGGCCGGGCGCGAGATCGCGCTCTTTCGCGATGCGCGCGTCCATCCATTTGTTGGCCGTCTCGATGGTGAGACGACCGCCGTCAGGCATCGCATCGCGCGCGTTGATGCAGAGATTGATGATCGCGTTTTCGAGTTGCGACGGGTCGATCTTCGTTCCCCACAGGCCGACGGCGCCCACCACTTCCACCGAGATGGCGGGTCCTACGGTTCGCCGTATCAGTTCCTCCAGGCCCGCGATCAGTTTGTTCACATCGGTGGGTTTCGGATCGAGCGTCTGCCGCCGCGAAAACGCCAGCAGGCGCTGCGTGAGCCCGGCGGCGCGGCGCGCCGAGCCCTGAGCCGCCGCCATGAAGCGTTCGACCTCGCCCAGGCGTCCCTGAGCGAGGCGGGTCTGCAGCAGTTCGAGGCTGCCGGTGATCCCGGTCAAGAGATTGTTGAAGTCGTGGGCGATGCCGCCGGTCAGCTGCCCGATGGCTTCCATCTTCTGGGCCTGACGCAAAGCTTCCTGCGCGTTGGCGAGTTCGGCCTCGGCGGCCTTTTCTTCCGTGATGTCCCGGCCGGAGCAATAGACCATACCGTCTTCGGGCACGCCGACCCAGGATATCCAGCGATACCCGCCGTCCTTGCAGCGGTAGCGGTTGGGAAAGCGGATCGCGGGTTGACCTTGCTGGGTCAGATTGAAGCCGACGCGCGTCCGCTCGACGTCGTCGGGATGCAGCAATTCGAAGATCGACATGCTCGCGACCTCCTCCTCGGACCAGCCGAGCACGGTCTTCCACGCCGGGTTGGAGGTTTCGAAATAGCCGTTTGCATTGAGCGCGCCCATCAGGTCGGGGCTCACCTGCCAGGTGCGGCCACGCGCCTGCGTGCGCTGAATCACCTGCCGTTCGAGATTGGCGTTGAGATCGCGCAGCCGCGCCTCGCTCGCCCTCAACGCTGGCGACGGCGCGATGCACTTCGGTCACCTCGTAGCCGGCGACGAAAATGCCTGTGACGGCGCCCATTTCGTCGCGGATCGGCTCATAGACGAAGTCGATATATTGGGACTCTTCGCTGCCCTTCAGGCGGACTTCCATGCCGCGGGAGACAAAGCGCTCGCCGGTGGCGAAAACCTGGTCGAGCAGTTCAAAATACCTCTGGTCAACCAGCTCCGGTAAAACGGCGCGAACGCTGCGGCCTAGATAATCGACGCGCCCTGCGAATTCGACGTAGGCGTCGTTGACGTACTCAAAGACGTGTTCGGGCCCGCTCAATACCGCCACGAATCCGGGCATCTGAGCAAACAGCCGTCGCTGCCGGTTCTGCTCGTCGGCGGCGCGGCGGTCGGCCAGCACCTTGGCTGTCGTCTCGACGACAATGGCGATGACGCCGCCGGGCCGCCCGCTGTCGTCGATCACAGGCGAGTAGTCGAGGTTCATCCAGACCTGTTCGGCTTTGCCCGATCGATGCAGCGTCAATTCCTGGTCACGGTACGCCAACGTGCCGCCGGAGAGACCGACCTTCATCACATTGTCGTTGAACGCGGCCACTTCCGGCCAGCCTTCGCGGACCTTGCTGCCCAGCAGCTGTGGATGGCGTCCGCCCGCAAACACGGAATAGGCGTCGTTGTAGATCATCACGCCGTCGTCGCCCCACAGCAGCACGATCGGCAGCGGCGCGCGCACGACGAAAGCCCACGATGCTCTTGAGGCTCTGCGGCCACCTCTCGATCGGGCCGAGGGGGGTGCTCGCCCAGTCAAACGAGGCGATCAACTCCGCCATCTGGCCCGAAGCCGGCAAGAAGCTTAGCGATGCTGCGTCCGAGGCGCCGATCCGCAAGGGTTTCCTCAAGAGGTTGGTGTCGGAGCCTGTAGCGCGGCCCTCCCTCCGTTTAAAGGACAAAGACTGACTGCCGCGCGGGAAGCGGCGCTTTACGCCCGCCAGGTTTAAACGTGAGACTCAACAAACTTTAATCGCTCATTCGGCTCCGTCTTCGCGCCTTGCGCTTTCGTCGTTGAGTTCCGCGGCGCTCTTGTCGGCCAGCGAAGTCGGTCGAGCGTAGCTGGGATCGCTTGCGATAACGCCGGGTTCCGGTGGCCCGAATGGCAAATCGTCTTCGACGCGCGGCGCCGGGCTTAGCACATTCTTTACAAAAGCGACGGCTCGTTCGACGATGCCTTCCGTTTGATCCGTTTCCATTTTTTGGTCCTCGCGTTGACTGAATTCAACGCTTCGACGCACTGGGCGTTCCCTCGGCGCGCGGACCGCTGAGCCAGGGGAAAGACGGCGTTCATCGGGCCTGATGTTCAGCCCGTCATTTCGGACGGTAAGGCGTCTCCGGCACCGGAGTCAGCGGTCCCTTGCGGGCGAGCCAGGAAAGCGCGTTGTCGACCACCAGATTGGCCATCGCCAGCCGGGTCGCCTCCGAGGCCGAGCCGACGTGCGGCAGCAGCACGGCATTGTCGAGCGCAATCAGCGCCTCGGGGACTTCAGGCTCGCGCTCGAACACGTCCAGGCCTGCGGCCAGGATGGTCCCGTTGCGCAACGCTTCGATCAGCGCCTGCTCGTCGACGAGCGAGCCGCGCGCGACGTTGATCAGTACGCCGTCCGGACCGAGCGCCTTCAAAATTTCGGCATTGACGATGTGGCGGGTCGAGGCGCCGCCGGGCGCAACCACGATGAGGATGTCGACCGCCTCCGCCATCGCCTTCAGCGACGGATAATAGAGGTAGGGCGCGTCCTCCTGCGGGTGGCGGCCGTGGTAGACGACTTCCAGGCCGAAGGCGACGGCGCGCTTGGCGATTTCGCGACCGATCCGGCCGAGGCCGAGAATGCCCAACGTCCGCCCGCTGAGCGAGGCGCTCAGCGGGAACGGGCGTTCAGGCCACTTGCCGGCGCGCAGGTAGCGCTCGGCCTGCGGCAGCCGGCGCACCGTGGCGAGGATCAGGCCGAGCGCCGTGTCGGCGACCTCGGCGTCGAGCACGCCCGGCGTGTGGGTGACGACGATGCCGTGCTTTCCCGCCCAGGCGGCGTCGATATGGTCGTAGCCGACGCCAAAGCTCGCGACGAGCTCGAGCTTGGGAAACTTCGACATGAAGGCGGCGTCGATACGCGGGTTGTGGCCCGTCGCGACAATGACGCGAATGCGGTCGGCGATGCGCGCCAGCTCCGCATCCGGGTCGGTGAAGGTCCAGTAGCGGTGAAGGGTCGCGGCGGCCTGCAGCCGCTCGGCGATGATCGGCATCCCCGGTCCCGCCATCAGAATTTCGCCGTTCGCCACCCGCTCAACCTCGCTTGTTCGTCGTGCCGACTTTGGAGGCCAACGGCGGGGCTCGGCAAGCGCCCTCTTTCTTCAGCCCCTCGGACGTGGCAGATCGGCGGCGATGGCGAGCCCCCCCAATCCCGCGGCCGAGCGTCGTCGTCCGCATGTGCGGCGGCTGATGCTCAAGGACTTCCGCTCCTATGCGTCGCTCGACATCGCGTTCGAGGGTTCGCTGATCGTGCTGACCGGCGAAAACGGGGCGGGCAAGACGAACCTGATCGAGGCTCTGTCGCTGTTCTCGCCTGGGCGCGGACTGCGGCGCGCCGACCTCGCCGAATTTGCGCGCGAGGGCGGCGCGGGCGGGTTTGCGATTTCGATCGAAGTGGAAGAGGACGAGGAGCGGCGCCATCTCGGCGTCGGCGTCGAGCCTTCGGCGGCCGGCGGCCGCGAGCGCATAGCGCGCATCGACCGGGCGCCGGCCGCCTCGACGCGGGAGTTTGCCGACCATCTGCGCTTCGTCTGGCTGACGCCCGCGATGGATGGGCTGTTCGCGGGTCCTGCCGGCGACCGTCGGCGCTTCCTCGACCGCCTCGTGCTGGCGGTCGACCCGCAGCACAGCTCCCGATACAGCCAGTTCGAACGTGCGCTGCGCGGCCGCAACCGGCTGCTGGAGCAGGGAGCGCGCAATGACGCCTGGCTAGAGGCGGTGGAGCGCGAGGCGGCCGAACTCGCGGTGGCGATCGCCGCGGCGCGGCTCGAATGCGTCGTCCGGCTCGATGCGGCGATCCAGGCCGCAAGGGATGAAGCCTCGCCATTCCCGTGGGCTGAGATCGCCCTTGAAGGCGATGTCGAGGCGTTGGCGCGCGCCCGGCCGGCCATCGAGGCGGAGCAGGCATATCGGAACGCGCTGCGCGAAAGCCGCGCCCGCGACGCGGCGGCGGGGCGCACGCTGATCGGGCCGCACCTCTCCGATCTGGTGGTCGGCCACGGCCCCAAGGCCGCGCCCGCCTCGCAATGCTCGACCGGCGAGCAGAAGGCGCTGCTGGTCGGGCTGGTGCTCGCGCACGCCCGGCTGGTCGCCGATATGTCGGGCATCGCGCCGCTCGCGCTGCTGGACGAACTGGCGGCGCATTTCGACCCGCGCCGGCGCGCCGCGCTGTTCGAGGCGCTGACCCGCATCGGCGGGCAGGTGTTCGTCACCGGCGCCGATCCGCAGGCGTTCCTGGGGCTGCCCGCGCAGGTCTATGAGGTCGCCGGGGGGCGCGTCACCCGCAAGCCCGATCAGGCGTGACCGGCGTCGCCGGAAAGCATGGCGGCGCTGACGCCGAGACCGGCGAGCGCGCGGTCGTATTTCTGGCCGAAGTCGTGGCTGAAGATCAGGTCCGCGGGCACTGAGCCGACCAGCCACGAATTGTCGAGGATTTCGCCCTCGAGCTGGCCTGAGCCCCATCCGGCGCAACCGAGCGCCAGCGCCGCGCGCTCCGGTCCTTCGCCGGACGCGATGGCGCGCAGGATGTCGAGCGTCGCCGTCAGGGAAATCTGCTTGTCGATCTTCACCGTCGCCGAGCCGGCGTTGTAGTCGGAACTGTGCAGCACGAACCCCCGCCCGGTTTCGACCGGACCGCCGCGCAAGACAGGCACCGCGAACACCCGCGGCGGCAGCAACGCCGCCTGAGCTTCCGACACGATGTCGAGCTGTTTCAGGAGTTTTACGAAGTCGACCTCTTCGACGCGCTGGTTGATGACGATCCCCATCGCCCCGTCGTCGCGATGCGCGCACATGTAGACGACGGACCGCGCAAACGGTCCATCGCGCAGGCCCGGCATGGCCATCAGCGCCTGGCCTTCATAGCCATGCGAAGGCGGGGACTTCGTTATGCGCTTCATCGCGGTATGCTAGCGCTCCCATTCCGGCTGTCAAAGCGCTGTCCGCTCTGCAAACTGCACAGTTAATGGGCGCCCGGTAACGAAGGCGTGCGTTGCGACGAATTCTGGTTGAGCAGAACGCGCAATCCAGAGAGGGAAGGCCATGAAAATGAGATGGATTTGCGCGGTGATCACGGTCGCCGGAGTTGCCGCGGCTGCCGGCGCTCGCGGCCGATCCGTTCGCCTCCGAATGGGCAGTGGCTGCGAAATCGCGGGCACGGCTGATAGCCGACGGCGCGGGCGGCGCAGGGATAGAAATCGAGCTCGCGCCAGGGGCGATCACCTACTGGCGCGATCCCGGCGAATCCGGCGTGCCGCCGACATTCGACTTCAGCGGCTCCAGCAATATGGCGAGCGCTGACGTGGTCTTCCCCGCGCCTTCGCGAATCCCCGAGCCCGACGGATCGAGCGCGAACGGCTATCGCGAGCAGGTGATCTTCCCGATCCGCGTCGCGCCGAAGGATGCGGGCGCGCCGGTCGCGTCTGAAACTCAACCTCAATTATGCCGTGTGCGAAAAGATCTGTCTGCCAGCGCGCGCCGCGCTTAGCCTCGACCTGCCCAAGGGGGCATCAGGCTCGCACGGCGCGGCGCTCGCCGCAGCGTGGGATCAGGCGCCGAAAGCGACCCCTTTCGCGGCGCTCGGCGGAGAGATCAGCGAGGTCGACCAACACAACTGGCGCCTATGCTTAGCCGCGCAGGGGTCCGAAAAGCGCGATCTGTTCATCGAAGCCCCGCCGGGCGCGTGGCTGGAAACGAAGTCGGTCGACGCGAGCGCCGGCCAGCAGTGTTTCGCACTCAATCTGCAGCAGCCGCCGCTCGACCCGACCCAACCGTTGATCGTGTCCGCAACTCTGACCGGCGGCGACGGACCGAGGCAGACATCGTTTGAGCTGCCGCGCCGCTGATCGCTTAAGGCGCTTCACGCATCGCGGCGTAAATCGTGCGCTCGAATTCGAAGTAGCTGGCCAGCGCGTCCTCGTGCAAAAACGGCAGGAATTGCGCCGCCCAGAAGCCGACGATTCCGTTTTCCAGATCGATCCAGAAATAGAGGTTGGCGAGCCCCGCCCAGGATAACGATCCCGCAGGTCGTCCCGTCGGCGAAGGTTCCTCGAGCCGCATGAAACTCAGCGCCCAGGATCTCTCTACGTTCGGCGGGACGTTGACCGGCCGCGTCCTTGAGGGATCGATAGCGGGCAAAGCGCGCACCCGCAGATCGCCGAGATGGTTCTGCGCGGCGTAACGGATCGTCTCGGGTTTCAGCACGGGTCCGCCCTCGCCCATTCCGCCGTCGATCCACATCCGCAGGAAGCGCAGATAGTCGTTGGCGGTGCCGAGCAGGGCGCTGCCGCCCATAAACACTTCGGGATTCTCCACATAGCCGAACTCGGTAGGCTTCAGTGCGCCCGACGAATCGTACTCGTGCATCGAGGCCCGCCGATCCAACATTGATTTGCTCAAACGAAATCCCGTGCTCTTCATTCCGAGCGGCGCGAAGATTTGTTCGGCAAGCACGGCGTCCAGACGTCGGCCCGAAATCTTTTCCACAACCAAACCGACCCAATCAATCGAACGGCTGTATTCCCACCTCTCGCCGGGATCGAAGACCAGCGGCAGCATCAGTTCGGCCTTGCGTCCACGGCCGCCCGCCGGCGCCGAGGCGCGCCTTCAACGCGGCGTAATCCGCGTTAAGAAAATCGTAGCTCATCCCGGCGGTATGTAGCAGCAGCATGCGCGTCGTGATCTCGCGACGGGGCGCGCGCAGGAGCGGTTCGCCTGCAGA
This sequence comes from uncultured Pseudomonadota bacterium, assembly GCA_963771455.1. Lineage (GTDB taxonomy): Bacteria > Pseudomonadota > Alphaproteobacteria > Rhizobiales > Beijerinckiaceae > Roseiarcus. Next base: position 13,783 of record CAVYTP010000005.1, on the reverse strand, counting down.
ATCGAACCCTTCGAGCACCTGCAAGGTCCTCAATTCTGGCGCATATTCCGCCGCAGGAATGTCGAGGTCGAGTTGACCGTTTTCCCACAATTGCAGCGCGGCGACCGTGGTAATCGGTTTCGTACAGGAAAACAGCGTGAGTACGCTGTCCGCGTCGAGCGGCGCCGCGCCGCCAAGGACGCGCACGCCCGCGGCGCCCCGGTACAGGAGCCCGCGACGATCGGCCGCAAGGGCGACCGCGCCGGGAAATCCTTTACCCACGAAAGCCGCGAGTTGGCGGTCGAGAGCGCGACCAAACGCGCCTGTGTGGACATTTGTTCCGAGCATGAGCATTTGACCTACAATTTAGTGCGCCTATAATTTTGGCACAAAGCAGCGCGTATGAGAGTTAAAGCCCTGGTAGAGGGCGAGATGCGGCTCGCCTTATACGAGTGTGACAAAATTGTCTCAACTTATGCGAGATCGCAAGAATCGTTACCTGCCGGCGACCTGTTAATGTCTCGTTAACCATAGCCTTAGCATCCTTCTTGCATCGTCCGATCTCGATCACATTGGAGGTTGCCAATGAACAGCAGAGCGGCTTTCGGGTTTGCGTCAACTACTTCCCCGCAGTCGGAAGCAGGGGCCCGCGCCCCAGGCGCGGATGTGTTCAACATGTTCTCGCAGGCTTACGCGCGAGAGCGCAAAGAGATGATGTCGTTGACCGACTATCTCGAGGCCTGCAAGGACGATCCCTCGTACCATGCCAGCGCAGCGGAGCGGATGATAACGGCGATCGGCGAGCCGAAAATCATCGACACGAGCAAAGACCAGCGCCTTGGGCGCCTCTTCCTCAACCGAACCATCAAGATGTATCCTTCCATGGTCGGGTTCTTCGGCATGGAAGATACGATCCAGCGCGTTGTGAGCTTCTTCCAACATGCCGCGCAGGGTCTCGAAGAGCGCAAACAGATCCTCTATCTGCTTGGGCCGGTTGGCGGCGGCAAATCTTCGCTCGCCGAGCGCCTCAAGCATCTGATTGAATCGCAGCCGGTCTATGTGCTCGCCGCCGGCGACGAAATCAGCCCGATCTACGAATCGCCGCTCGGCCTGTTCCGGCCCGAGACGATGGGCGCCTTCCTGGAAAAGACCTACAACATTCCGCTGCGGCGTTTGAGCGGCGTCTGCTCGCCCTGGGCGGCCAAACGGCTCGATCATTTCGACGGCGATCTCTCGAAGTTCAACGTCGTGAAGATGTATCCGTCCAAACTGCGCCAGATCTGCGTGGCGAAGACGGAGCCGGGCGACGACAACAATCAGGATATCTCTGCGCTGGTCGGCAAAGTCGATATCCGCAAGCTCGAACATTACTCCCAGCACGATCCCGACGCCTACTCCTATTCGGGCGGCCTCAACCGCACGACGCAGGGCCTGCTCGAATTCGTCGAAATGTTCAAGGCGCCGATCAAGGTCCTGCATCCGTTGCTGACGGCGACGCAGGAAGGCAATTACGCCGGCACCGAGAACATTGGCGCCATGCCGTTCCAGGGCGTGGTGCTCGCCCATTCCAACGAGTCGGAATGGGAGCACTTCAAGAACAACAAGAACAACGAGGCGTTCCTCGACCGCATCTGTGTGGTAAAAGTTCCCTATTGCCTGCGGGTCGACGAAGAGTCGAAAATCTATGGCAAGCTGCTCGAAGGCAGCGATCTCGGCGCTTCGCCCTGCGCGCCGGAAGTGCTGGAAATTCTCGCGCGCTTCTCGATCCTGACGCGCCTGAAAGAGCACCAGAACTCGCCGGTCTACTCAAAACTCCGCGTCTACAACGGCGAAAGCCTGAAAGACACGGACCCGAAGGCGAAATCGCTTCAGGAATATCGTGAGGCCGCCGGCGCTTCGGAAGGCATGGGCGGGATCTCGACCCGCTTCGCGTTCAAAGTGCTTTCGGAGACGTTCAACTACGACAGCGAAGAGATCGCCGCCGACCCGTCCATCTGATGTACGTGCTTGAACAGGCGATCAAGCGCGAGCAATTTCCGAAGGATACGGAAGAGAAGTACGTCGACTTCATCAAGTCGATCCTCGCGCCGCGCTACGCCGACTTCATCGGCCGCGAGATCCAGAAGGCCTACATCGAATCCTACAGCGAGTACGGCCAGAACCTGTTTGACCGCTATATCGCCTACGCAGATGCGTGGATCGAGGATCAGGACTTCAAGGATCCCGACACGGGCCAGGTGTTCGACCGCCAGGTGCTTGATGCGGAACTCTCGAAAACGGAAAAGCCGGCGGGGATCGCCAACCCGAAGGACTTCCGCAACGAGATCGTCAAGTTCGCGCTGCGATCCCGCGCCGCCCACGGCGGCAAGAATCCCTCCTGGACGTCGTACGAGAAGCTTCGCGAGGTGATCGAGAAGCGGATGTTCAGCCAGGTGGAAGACCTGCTTCCTGTCATCAGCTTCGGCGCCAAGCAGGACTCCAAGACGGAGAAGAGCCACGCCGACTTCCTCGACCGCATGATGTCCCGCGGCTACACGGAACGTCAGGTTCGTCGACTGGTCGAATGGTACATGCGGGTGAACAAGGCCGGATAGGCCGCACGCGGAGGTCGAGGTCATGCCCCAACTCATCGACCGTCGTCTCAATCCGCGTGACAAGAGCCTTGGCAATCGCCAGCGGTTTCTGCGGCGGACGCGCGAACAGATCAAGCAGGCGGTCGACAAGGCCGTCCGCGAGCGCGGCATCGCCGACGTCACCAAAGGCGGTTCGGTCACCATCCCCGGCGATGGCATTGGAGAACCGTCGTTCAATCTGTCGAACTCCGGCGGAGATCGGCAGCGCGTTTTCCCGGGCAACAAGAAGTTCGTCTCCGGCGACGAAATCCCTCGGCCCGAAGGTGGCTCCGGCGGGGGCGGGGGACGTGACGGCGCCGACAGCGGCGGCGGCGAAGATCCCTTCACCTTCGCGCTGACCGAGGAAGAATTCTTCGATATCCTGTTTGACGACCTCGAATTGCCTGACCTCGTCAAGGCGACGCTGAAAGACGAAGTTTCGGTCGAGTTTCGTCGGGCGGGCTACTCCAACGACGGCTCCACGCCAAACCTCAACGTGCTGCGCACGATGCGGACTTCGATGAGCCGACGGCTCGCGCTGCGTCGTCCGTCGACTAGCGAAATCGATCGGCTCGAGGAGGAGTTGACGGAGCTGCGCGAGGGCCCGTTCGACGTCGATACTCTCAATCGCGAAGTCGAGCTGTTTCTCGAGATCGAACGAGCCAAGCGCCTGCAACGGGCGATCCCGTTCATCGATCCGATCGACGTGCGCTACAATCGATTCGAACCGAAGCCGGTGCCGCGCGCCAAGGCCGCGATGTTCTGCCTGATGGACGTTTCGGCCTCGATGGGCGAGCGCGAAAAGGACCTCGCCAAGCGGTTCTTCATTCTCCTGCACCTGTTCCTGAAGCGCAAATACGACAAGGTCGAGATCATCTTCATTCGCCACACCCACGAGGCGAGCGAAGTGGACGAGGAGACGTTTTTTCGCGGCCGCGAAACCGGCGGCACGGTGGTTTCATCCGCGCTGAAGAAGATGATTGAGGTCCAGGCAAAGCGCTATGCGGTGTCGGACTGGAACATCTATTGCGCTCAGGTGTCGGACGGCGACAATTCGAGCGGCGACACGGCAGTTTGCGTCGAAATGCTGGCGGACGTCATTCTGCCGCTGACCCAGTATTACGCCTATATCGAGATTGGAGAGCCCACCCGGGACGAGGGCATGTCATTCTCCGCCTATGCCAAGGACCTTTGGCGTGGTTACGTCGAAATGGCGAAGGGCCAGCCCAATTTCGCCATGCGTCATGTGCGGGATCGCGCCGACGTCTATCCCGTATTTCGGCAATTGTTCTCGAAGGCGAAGCGGGAAGGAACCCCGACATGACGATCGCCGTGCCCGCCGACGTCAAGTCAGAGACGAGCGGCTTGTTGTTCGAGGGTTCGGAATGGACCTTCGCGACCATGCAGAGGGCCTATGACGCGGTGGAAAAGATCGCGCTCGAAGACCTGGGCCTGAACGTGTTTCCCAACCAGATCGAAGTGATATCCGCCGAACAGATGCTCGACGCCTATTGTTCGGTCGGCATGCCGCTTATGTACTCGCACTGGTCATATGGTAAGCGTTTCGTGCGTGATGAAACGCTCTATCGGAAGGGCTATCAGGCGCTCGCTTATGAAATCGTCATCAACTCCAATCCATGCATCAGCTATTACATGGAGGAGAACACGATGGCGATGCAGACGCTGGTGCTCGCGCACGCAGCGTTTGGACACAATCATTTTTTCAAGAACAACTATCTGTTCCAGCACTGGACCGACCCGAGCGGCATCCTCGACTATCTCGAATTCGCCAAGCGCTATGTGGCCGATTGCGAGGAGCGATATGGGCCGGCCGAAGTGGAATCGATTCTCGACGCCGCGCATGCGCTGCAGGGGCAGGGCGTATTTCGCTATCGCCGCGCGGCCAAGCTCAAGCTCGGCGAATACGAGCAACGCAGGCGCGAACGACTGAGCCAGGAAGCGCAGAGCTATAACGATCTGTGGCGCACGCTGCCCTCGCGGGCGCGGGCGAAGGAGCAGACGATCACCGAGGCTGAGGCGACGGAGCGCAAGCGGAAACTGCTGCTGCCTGAAGAGAACCTGCTCTATTTCCTCGAAAAGCAAAGCCCGATCCTGCATGGCTGGCAGCGCGAGTTGCTGCGCATCGTTCGCAACGTCTCCCAATATTTCTATCCGCAGCGCCAGACCAAGTTGATGAACGAGGGCTGCGCGACGTTCGTGCACTATTACATCGTCAACAAGCTGTACGATCAGGGTCAGATCACCGAAGGCGCGCTGCTCGAAATCCTGCACAGCCATTCCAATGTGGTCTATCAGGTCGACTACAACGACCAGCGGTTCAGCGGCCTCAATCCGTATGCGCTCGGCTTTGCGATGATGCAGGACATTCAGCGCATCTGCGTGGCGCCGACGGACGAGGATCGCGAATGGTTCCCGGATCTCGCGGGCACGGAAGATTGGCGCGGCGCGCTGCGGGACATCTGGGCGAACTATCGCGACGAGTCGTTCGTGCGGCAGTTCCTCAGCCCGCATCTGATTCGCAAGTTCAAGCTGTTCCTGCTCTCCGATCGGGAATCGGATCGGGCCTATCGCGTCGACGCCATTCACGACGCGGAGGGCTATCGTCGGGTGCGCTCCGCGCTTGCCGACAGCTACAATGTCGGCGCCGGCGAACCCGACATCGAAGTGATCGACGTCGACATCAGGGGCACTCGCGAACTGACCCTCAGGCACAATGCCCGCGACGGCGTGAAAATCGCCGATCAGGGCAAGGAAGCGACGCTGCGACATATCCGGCGGCTCTGGGGTTACGATGTCAAGCTCGAAGAGGTGACGACGGAGCCCGGGCGGTAAAGCTTGCGCGTCCGGGCAAGCCGGTTATGGTGCGGCCTTCCCAGCGACGAGGAAGCGCGTACATGACGATCAAGGTTGGCGAGAAATTGCCGGATGTCACCCTGAGGGTGTTGACCGCAGACGGCCCAAAACCCATCAAATCTTCGGAATATTTTGCGGGCCGCAAGGTCGTGCTGTTCGGTCTGCCGGGCGCTTTTACGCCGACCTGCCACAAGAATCACCTGCCCGGATTCATCACCGAAGAGAAGGCGTTCAAGGCGAAGGGCGTCAGCGAGATCGCGATGACCTCGGTCAACGATCACTACGTCCTCGACGCGTGGCAGAAGGCGACCGGCGCCGAAGGCCATGTCACCTTCCTGGCCGATGGCAGCGCAGAATTCGCCAAGGCGCTGGGCCTGGAATTCGACGCCTCGGCAGGCGGACTCGGCTTGCGTTCGCGCCGCTATTCGATGTTGGTCGACGACGGTGTCGTGAAGCAGCTGAATATCGAGGAATCGCCTGGAAAAGCCGACCTCTCCGGCGCCGCGCACCTGCTCGGGCAGATGTAGGTGCGGCCCTTCTCCCGCACGCGGGAGAAGGGTCTAATCTGGTAAGCTTCATCATCAGGCTCGCAAAAGGCCCTGGCTGCAGAGTCGCGTCAGCGGCGCGTCGGCGCCAAGGCGGCGGCGCTAGATGAATCCCCATTCCCCCCAATCAAATATCTGCGTCGTCACCCCGTACTATCGGGAGGATCGCGCGATCCTTCAGCGCTGCCTGGAAAGCGTTCGCCGGCAGGCGTTCGCCGTCGATCACTTGCTGGTCGCCGACGGCTTTCCCCAAGACTGGCTTGACGCCGCCCCCGTCCGCCACATCCGGCTAGACCGCGCGCACGGCGACTACGGCAATGCCGCGCGCGGCGTCGCTGCGTTGTTGGCGATTGCAGAAAAATATCAGGCGATCGCTTTCCTCGACGCCGACAATTGGTACGCCGACAACCACCTCGAAACCTGCTTCGCGGCCGCGCGGGCGAACCCGCAGGCGCCGTACGTGATCGCGAGGCGAGAGTTCGTGCGGCTTGGATGAGAGCGTGATGGCGATAGCAGGCGGGGAAGATGCGCCCGCCGGCGATCACGTCGACACCAACTGCTACCTGTTTCTTCCCGACGCCTTCTCGCTGCTTCACTATTGGGTGACGCTACCAAGGGAATTTGCCGCCGTCGGCGACCGCCTGTTCCGTCTCATCATGAAGGCGCGGTTGCCGGAGCCGGCGATCACGCTGGAACCGACGGTCAAATATACCTGTCTGTTCGAGAGCTTCTATCGCTATCTAGGCGAAACGCCGCCGCCCGGCGCGAAAGCGGGCGTCAGTTGGGGGCAGGGGATCGAGTGGCTGCGTCAGCTTAGCGTCGCCGAACTGGCGCAGGTCGATCAGCTCTCGGGGCTTTCGCTTTCGACTTTGGTTCGCGCCGCGGCCTGAGCCTTCGGGGCTCGCGCTTGCCGGGATTTCAGCCGGCCTCGCGGAATTCGAACGGCTGCGCGTTCGTAAGCCGCGGACGCAAATCTTTCTCCCAGGCGCTCAACGCCGCGCCGATCGCCTGATGCATGTCGAGATAGCGATAGGTTCCGAGACGGCCGCCGAAAAGAACGTCTTTCTCCTGGCGCGCGAGCTCTCGATAGGCGCGGAAGCGCGCCTTGTCCGCGGCAAGATTGATTGGATAATAGGGGTCGTCCGCTGCGCCGGCGGAGCGGCTGTATTCGCGGGCAATCACTGTTCGGCCGCCGGATTCGCGCGACGGATGGAAGTGCTTGAATTCGCTGACGCGCGTCCAGGGCGTGTCCAGATCGGCGTAGTTCATGACCGGGCAGCCCTGGAAATCCGGCTTGTCGAGCGTCTCGAGTTCGAGGTCGATGGTCCGCCAACCAAGCACGCCATGGCGAAAGTCGAAATAGCGATCGATTGGACCAGTGTAGACGATCGGCGCCGGAGGCCTGTCGCGCCCGTCGAGTTCGAACCAGTCGATCCCGAGATGCAACGATATGCGGCGTGACGCGCGCATCTTTTCAAAGATCGCGGTGTAACCGTCGCGCGGCATCGCCTGATAGGCGTCGTTGAAATAGCGGGTGTCGAAATTGAAGCGGACCGGCAGGCGCGTGATGATCTCGCCGGGAAGGTCGCGCGGATCGGTCTGCCATTGCTTCCAAGTGTAGCCTTTGATGAACGCCTCGTAGAGCGGACGGCCGATCAGCGAAATCGCCTTCTCCTCGAGATTGTGGGGCTCGGAAATTTCGCGTGCGCTCTCTTGCACCCAGGCGCGCGCCTCTTCCGGCGACATCAGGCGTTGATTGAATAGGCAGATTGTCGCCAGATTGATCGGCATCGGATAAATGCGCCCGCGCGACAGCGACCAGGTGCGTTGCTCATAGGGCTCCCACTCCGTGAACCGCGACAGGTATTTGAAGATCTGTTCGCTGTTGGTGTGAAATACGTGGGGACCGTATTTATGAATTTCGATTCCCGTCGCCGGATCGGAATAGGAATAGGCATTGCCGCCGATATGAGCGCGCTTGTCGATCACGACGACGTTGAAACCCTCCGATGCCGCGCGTTCGGCGACCGTCATTCCGTAGAAGCCGGCCCCGACCACGATCAGATCGGCGTTGTCAAATATGTTCATGGCGCAAAATTCCCGGGCTCGGGTTCCAGGGAAATGCGGCCGCGGACTCGATGGTCCATGCAGCGCGCGCCAAATTTCTGCACGATCTCGACCATCTGGCGGTGGGCGAGGGCGCGATCGGTGTTCGCGCCGGGCGGGCGAGTGTGACGCACCGCGCAGGCGTCGATGACGGCGATCTTGTTGGGGGGATAGCCGAGCAGTTTTGGGAATATCCAGTCATGGCCCCAGCCGTAGCGGCTCGGCTCCTGCATCACGGGCAGACAGAGGCGCAACGCGTCCATGCGAAACAGAGGCGCCATGCCCTCCACGAACAGCGTGAATCGCAACAGACAATTGGCGTCCTGGCCGGTGACGGAATGACAAATGAACGAGTCTTGCGTCAGCGCCGGCTGAGCGAGTTGCAGGTCGTAGTCGCGGCAGATCTGAAACAACGCGTCGACATTGCGCCAGCTGGTCGCGAGGTCGTCATCGGGGAACCAGACATAGTCGTAGCGTTTGAGCACGTAGGGATTTTCGGCCAACCACAGGTGGATAGGCTCCCACTTCGGCCCCTTCGCGGCGTGGAAATATTCCTGCCCCCAATCCGGCTTACCCTCGCCGTAGAAAGAGATGGCCAAATCCCAGTTGCGCGTCGCCGCCGGCTTCCAGTCCGGAAACAGCCCCGCATTGCCCGCCCGCATGACGACCAGATTGCGGCGGCCGGATAACGTCGAGTCGGCGATTTGAGGCTCGGCCTTCGCCTCGACGAGCACGCATTCCCCCGCTTCGCCGGCCTCAGCAAGGATACGGCCTTTGAGCGTGAGCGCGCCCTGGGCGTCCATTTCCTGTTTGTCGAACCGTGCGGTGACGGCGCCGAAGCGCCGACGAACTCCAGCGCTTCGCCGCGCAGCCGCCAGATCAGCCAATCATGATCCACGTGACCGGAGACGTCTCCACGCGGCTGAAGCCGCAGCGTCCGTTTCGGCGCCGTTTCGTTTGGGCGCCCCAACGCCCATACGCTGTCGCGCAAGCGGTTTACAAAGTTGTCATCGCTGATGGTTTCGAACACCGCCGCTTCCTCGCGCTTTGCGAGCGCGAGGGGCTGGCGCCGCTGCGCTCCGCATCGACACGAGTTTTGGGTCAGTAGTCTTGTGCGAGACTGTGGCCCTCGAGCGGGACGAGCCCGCTACTTGGTCCCAAACATCCGGTCGCCGGCGTCGCCGAGGCCCGGCACGATGTAACCGTGGTCGTTCAGGCGCTCGTCTACCGCGGCGGTCCAGACCTGAACTTCGGGATGGGCTTTCGCCAGACGTTCCAGACCCTCAGGGGCCGCCAGAAGGCACACGAAACGAATGTCCTTCACGCCGCGGCGTTTCAGGCGGTCGATCGCCGCCACGGCTGAATTCGCGGTCGCCAACATCGGGTCCATTACGATCACGAGCCGGTCCGCGATATCCGTCGGCGCCTTGAAATAATATTCCACCGCCTCGAGCGTCTTGGGGTCGCGGTACAATCCGATGTGGGCGACCCGCGCGCTCGGCACGAGATTCAACATCCCGTCCAGAAAGCCGACTCCCGCGCGCAGAATGGGCGCGAACACCAGTTTTTTGCCGGCGATCGTCGGCGCCATGGTCTTCATGAGGGGCGTCTCGACCTCGATCATCTCGAGCGGCAGATCGCGCGTCACCTCATAGGCGAGCAACATGCCGATTTCGTTGAGCAACTGACGGAAGCCCTTGGTGGAGACGGTTTTGTCGCGCATCAGCGTCAGCTTGTGCTGCACGAGGGGGTGATCGACGACGCGCACGTTGGACATGACGAACTCCGCTGGGACTTTGCCGAAATACTAGCCGCAACCGAGGGTCTAGCGCGAAGCCTCTCGCGCTCATCCCCAGATTTCGTCTTGGGCCGCGCTCTATTGACGACGCAGGGGCGAAAGGTTCACTTGGGCGCGAGATGACCGAAAGTCAGGCCCGCTTGGCGCGCAGCGCGTTGAACCTGCCCAACCTGCTCACCTATGGGCGGGTCGCGGCGGTCCCTATCGTCGTGGCCTTCCTGTTTTGGCCGAACGAGCACTGGGCGCGCTGGACCGCGCTGGCGATTTTCATTGCGGCGGCGATCACCGATTTCTTCGACGGCTACCTGGCCCGCGCCTGGTCGCAGCAATCCTCGCTCGGACGCATGCTCGATCCGATCGCCGACAAACTGCTGGTCGCTAGCGTGCTGCTTGCCCTCACCGCCGATCGCACCATTCACGGCGCGAACCTGTGGGCGGCGATCGTCATCCTGTGTCGCGAGATCCTCGTCTCGGGCCTGCGCGAATATCTTTCAGAGCTTCGAGTGCCTGTGCCGGTGACCGCCGTCGCCAAGTGGAAGACCACCGCGCAACTGGTCGCACTCGGCTTCCTGATCGCAGGCGAGGCCGGCGAAGCCTTGATTCCCGGCTCGATAGCAGTCGGGGTCGTTCTGCTGTGGGTCGCCGCCATTCTCACGCTTTACACCGGCTGGGACTATATGAAGGCGAGCTACGAGCATTTTGGGAGCTAGCAAAGTGAAGGCGGTCTATTTCGCCTGGGTGCGGGAACGAGTCGGGCTCGGGGAAGAAGAGATCGAACCGCCGTCTCAGGTCGTTACGATCGCCGATCTGGTCGCCTGGCTCGCTTCGCGTGGTGAGAACTACGCGCACGCTTTCGAGCGCGCGTCCTCGATTCGCGCGGCGATCGACAAGGCTCATGTCAAACCCAACGCGCGCATCGCTGGCGCTCGCGAGATCGCGTTTTTTCCGCCGATGACCGGGGGCTGAGCCTAATGCGCGTGGTGCGGGTGCAACGCGAGGACTTCGACGTCGCCGCCGAAGCCGCGGCGTTGACGGCCGGCCGCAGGGACCTCGGCGCCGTGGTGACGTTCGTCGGTCTTTGCCGCGACGAAGCCGGGACCCTGTCTGCGCTGGAACTCGAACATTATCCCGGCATGGCGGAGGACGAAATCGGACGCGTCGCCGCGGAAGCGGAAGCGCGCTGGCCGCTTGGCGGCGTGGTGGCGATCCATCGCTACGGTCAGATTCTTCCCGGCGAGCGGATTGTCCTGGTGGCGACCGCATCTGTCCATCGCGGCGCCGCGTTCGCGGCCGCGGAATATGTGATGGACTTCCTCAAGACCCGCGCGCCGTTCTGGAAGCGCGCGATCCTCACTGACGGCTCTAGCGAGGGCTGGGTGGACGCCAAAGAAAGTGACGCCGCCGCCGTCGCCCGCTGGCGAGAGAAGTCTCGATAGAAGCTCTCAGCCGCAGCTGCCTCTATCTGCATTAGACGATCTTGTTTCTGATTTACACAAGCCCTTGTCCTGCCCGGGGAGATATTCCGCATAGTCCTACGGACTGCGTTTCAACTCGTTAGGGACGACGCGCGGCAAAAGGTAGGCTTGCGCGGTGGTGAGTTCTCCTCCAAGATTACAAGGGTTTGACGCGTTGATCCATTTGCGGGCGCGTGGCGGGTTTTCACAACAACAATGGCGCTTAATTTCGCTCAGACTTTCATTGCTCATGATCTGACATAACGAATTTTCCGAATTGTGGCTTGACAGTCAAAGGCCAGTCAAATAAGGTAAGCTATGGCTTACCGACAAGTATTGTTCGTCCTGGCAGATCCTACGCGGCGCGCCATTTTTGAGCGGCTTAAAACGGGACCGGAATCCGTCGGAGCTCTTGCAGCGCACGTTCCCGTTTCACGACCCGCCGTTTCGCAGCATTTGAAGGCCTTGAAATCCGCGGGATTGGTGCAGGAGCAGCCCCAGGGAACTCGGCGACTTTATACGATCCGGACCGAAGGGCTAGTTGAGCTCAGGGACTGGCTGGACAGCTTTCGGTCGGAAGAGTTTGCCGGGCTCGAGGAGCGCGCCGAGTTGCAGGCGAGTTGACGCCGAAAGGTTCGGCAGTCTGCGGGGCCTTGAGCAGGAAGATTTTCAGATTTCAGGGTAGGCCGCGGCCAGCAGAGGGGTGGCTGGGCGCCCGGCGATCGTCTTGAATGAAAGCGCCTCGACCTTGGGCAACGCGTTGCCGATCCAGGCCGCCAGAAATTTATCCAACCAACGCCCGACGGCCTGATCGTGCTGATACCAGCCGCTGAGATGTTCGTGAGCGGGACGCGCCCCAGGGTGCGATAAGCGTTCCTCGCCGTGCATCGTCCAGCGGCAGATCATGTGATACGTGACTTCCGGGTGGAACTGCAGCGCGACCGCTCCTCGTCCATAACGAAAAGCCTGATGCGGAAAATTCCGGCATCCTTCCGCAAGCAGCGTCGCGCCCCGGGGCAGATCGAAGCCGTCTCTGTGCCAATGGTAGGCGTGGCGAGGAAATTTGGCGGAGCATAGCGCGTCGCCCGCGGCTGTCGCATGGATCGGATAATATCCGACCTCGCAGTGGCGGCCGTCGTGGTTGAAGACCCTGGCTCCAAGGCGTTTGGCGAGCATTTGCGCGCCGAGGCACAGGCCGAGGAACGGTTTTTCCTCAGCGAGCGGCACACCAAGCCATTCGATCTCGCGGCTGATCCAGGGCTCCGAATCATTGGCGCCCATCGGGCCGCCGAACACCACGACGCCAGCGTGGTCCCGCAATGTCTGCGGCAGGGGATCGCCGAGACAAGGTCGACGAATATCCAGCTCGTATCCCGCCTGCCGAAGCCAACGTCCGACCCGGCCAGGCGTAGAATGCGCCTGGTGAAGAACGATCAGCGCCTTCTGCGGCTTTCGCTGTTCCGACATCATCCCGCTTTCCGCCAGCGCGTCCTCACTCTCCCGCGCTAAACTATCTTATCGACTCAACAACATTCGATCAAAGCAAAGCTCATGCCGCAAGCGTTAACAATCCGTGAAAGCGTAAAAAACTAATCTAATATGTTATAATTTGATGCGGCGCGTGCCTCGGCTGTCATTGCGAGCAAAGCGAAGCAACCCAGGTTTCGACTGCCGCGCTGTTTGCTACTTATCTACAATGGTTTGCGGCAGACGAGGCATGGATTGCATCGTCGCTGCGCTCCTGGCAATGATTCCAGTGTGAGTCGCGACGGGTTGGCGCTCCTGGTTGCGCTGGGCGCAACCACGCTTGGCGAGCCGCTGTCTGTCTCCTTTAGAAGTTTAAAGCTTTGACCTGCCTGACGCCGGGAAGTCTGGTCACCCGGTCGATCACCGCCTCCGGCGCCTTGCCGTCTATCGACACCAGGGCGATCGCAGAACCGCCTTCGCGGTCGCGACCTAACGCGAACGTGGCGATGTTGACGGCAGCTTCGCCCAGCACGCTGGCGAAACGCCCGATAAACCCAGGTTTGTCCTCGTTCGTCACGTAGATCATTGAAGGCGTGAACGCCGCATCGACCTTGATGCCCTTGATTGAAAGGATGCGCGGTTTGCCATCGTGGAAGACGGTGCCGCCAACCGATCGCTCCAATTTCGCCGTCGTCACGGAAAGCGTGATGAAACTCTCGTAGTCGCTCTGCGAAGCGCGCGTCACTTCTTCGATGACAATCCCGCGCTGCGCGGCGACGGAGGGCGCCGATACGACGTTGATGTCGGCCAGCAGCGGACGCAGCAAGCCCGCTATCGCCGCCGAGGTCAGCGCCTTGATTTTTAGGGCGGCGACGCCGCCTTCATAGGTGATCGTGACCTTGGTGATCGGATCTTCGGTCAACTGCCCGGCGAACGAGCCCAGCCCTT
>CAVYTP010000004.1:0-308626 GCA_963771455.1 uncultured Pseudomonadota bacterium | reverse complement strand
CAGGCGCTGGCCTTTCCTTGGGAAAAATGGGGCGTCTTCCTTCACCCTTCCCAACGTGCGCTTGTCGAACGCTCTTTACCGGTCCGGCACGGGTGGCCGGTTCGGCCGGCACGGGCAAGACAATCGTGGCGATCCATCGAGCCGTCCGGCTCGCCCGCGAGAATCCAATGCGAGAGTATTACTGGCCAGTTTCTCTGACCACTTGCGGCCGAATTGGCGAAGAAGCTGTTGGTTCTCGCTCCCGAGACCGGAGGCATCGTCCCTCGGATTACCACGGCGTCCTTTCAGGGCATTGCCGAGCAGATGTTTCAGCTCGAGCACGGGGTGCGCCCACGCATCGCCACCGATGCCGTGCTGCGAGATAGATTACGAGCCGCAGCGGCGTCCGCAGGCCTCAAGGGTTTTTCCGAACGCTTCCTGCTGTCCGAGTGGACCAATGTCATTGACGCCTGGGGGCTGACCTCGCTCGACGCCTATTCGACCGTCCAGCGCATGGGGCGCAAGAGCCGGCTTGGCCCTAATCAGCGTGCGAGGCTGTGGCCGGTATTCCAGGCTGTGCGCGAAGCGTTGGCAGCCGAGCGCTATACGACTTGGGCGGACGTCTTTACCGGCCTGGCCGACGCACTGGCGACGCGAGAGACCAAGCCGTTCGACCACGTCGTCATCGATGAAGCGCAGGATCTCGCGCCGGCGGAGCTTAGGTTCTTCGCAGCCCTGGCGCCCGCGAAGCCGGACGGCCTGTTCCTGTCGGGCGATGTCGGCCAGCGTATTTTCCAACATCCCTTCTCATGGGCGAGCCTCGGCGTCGATGTGCGGGGCCGGTCGCACACGCTCAAGGTCTGCTACCGCACCTCGCAGCAGATCCGTCGCGCCGCCGACAAGCTGCTGCCGACGGTGCTTCGCGACACCGATGGGCTCGAGGACGAGCGGCGCGGCATCATCTCGGTTTTCGACGGTCCGGCGCCCGAGGTGAAATCCCTCGCCGACGTCGCCGCCGAAGCCGCCACGGTGCGCCAGACCGTCGAGACCTGGCTTGGCGAGGGCATCGCACCCCACGAAATCGGCCTGTTCGTCCGGACGCCGCAACTCGTCGCTCGCGCCCGCGCCGCCATCGCCGGGCTCGCTGGCGAAGGGGAAATGACAACTGCGCCTATGAGCCTCGCCAAGGGCCTGGAATTTCGCGCGGTCATTGTGATGGCTTGCGACGAGGGCATTCTGCCGCTTGACGAGCGCGTGGCCGACGCTGCCGACGAAGCCGAACTCGACGATATCTACGAAACCGAACGACGACTGCTCTACGTCGCCTGCACGCGTGCGCGCGAGCATCTTCTGCTCACAGGCGTGTCACCGACCTCTGAGTATCTGGAAGATTTTACCGCCAAATTGAATTAGTCGCTGTCAAGGAAACTAGAGAGCCGTCGCGCCACTCGGACCGTCGGCTAACAACCTAAAGCCACGGAAAAAGTGCACCGAGGTCTGCAGAAAGCACTGGCATTCGCACGCAAACAGAGCATTCATGTGGACGTCCGCAGGCTTTGAAATTCTGCGGTGAGCCCTTAGCCCCAGGGATCGTCTCGATCCGGGGCTCGCGTCAGTGACGGGGCCGGAATGGCCGGACCCGTTCGAGATGCGAAGGGTTCAACAATGTCTATCAAACTCACAGAGACCCAAACCGCCCTGCTCAGCGCGGCGTCGCAGCGCGAAGACCGCCATCTGACGCCGCCCAAAGGCGGCAAGCTGGCTCAGGCTGCGGAAAGCCGCCCCCAGGCTCGTGGAAGCCGGCTTCGTCAGGGAGGTCAGGGCAAAGGGCGATGCGCCGGTCTGGAGGCGAGACGAAGAGGCGGGCTGCGATTACGCGCTCAAGCTGACTGCGGCGGGCCTGAAGGCGATCAAGGCCGTCGCCACGGAGGACGACCGATCCGGCGGTGCGCAACGGCCGAGTGGGCGATGGGTCGGAGCCGGCGAGTGCGCCCGAGGGCAGCCCAGAACTCGCAAGTGAAGACGCCGTCGCGGGATCGAGCGCATCGCCTGCCGCAGGCGGCGCTGCATTCGCGCCCCGCGCCGGGAGCAAGATCGCCGCGGTGATCGGCATGCTCAGTCGCGCGGAGGGAGCGACGATCGACGAGGTCGTCACAGCGACCGGCTGGCTGCCGCACACGACGCGGGCCGCGCTGACGGGGCTGCGCAAGCGAGGTTATGCGCTGACCTCGGATCGGACCGACCGAACGCGCGGCTCGATCTATCGGATCGCGGCTGCGCCGCCTTCGGGATCTTCGCCCGATCTCGGCGTCGTCGCCGAGGCAGACGGTCGCTGATGAAGGCAAGCGCACAGCCGCAGCCCCCGCTCCGCGCACGCGCCGCCGCGCGGCGACGCCCAATGCGGCCGTCGCCGGACCGCACGAGGCCCCGTGAGATGGCTGCTCGCAGACAAGGGAAGAACTCGGGCGGCGCATCCGCGTCGCCCAAGCTTCCGGCCAACGATCGGAACGAGTTGGGCAGGCTCATCGCGAGCCTGCCGGAGCCTCGACAAGCCGCAGTTGCTGCTGCGCTGGCGCAACCATCTCGGCGGAACCGCGCCCGCCCATCTGCCCGGCTGGCTGCTGGCGCGCGTGCTGGCCTTTCGCCTTCAGGCGCAGGCGTTCGGCGATGTCAGCGCCGCCGCCTTGCGCAAAGTGCGGCGAGCGGCGGCGGATGGGGAATCCGATTCCTCTGTTCCGCCCTTCGCCAACCGTGCGCCCGCGACGCGCGAGGGCGTCGACCTCAGACCCGGCGCGATGCTTGCGCGCGAATGGCGCGGCAAGCTCGAACGGGTCACGGCGCTGGAAGAGGGCTTTGCCTGGAACGGCAAGACCTATGGCAGCCTGTCGCAGGTGGCCAAGGCGATTACCGGCACAAGCTGGAACGGCCATCGCTTCTTCGGCCTGCGGTCGGGCGCTCCGGCCGCGGGCAAAGTAGCGACATCTCGCGGGCCAGGATCCGGACGCCCGCGATTGTCAGCCCCGCGTTCGGAGGCGGCGCCATGAAGCCGGCAACCCGAAAGGCGAACCTGCGATGCGCGATCTACACCCGCGTTTCGTCCGACAGCCGTCTCGAACAGGAGTTCAACTCGCTCGACAACCAGCGCGAGGCCTCCGAGGCCTACATCAAGAGCCAGACCCATGAGGGCTGGAAGCTGATCCGCGACCGCTACGACGACGGCGGGTTCTCCGGCGGTTCGATGGAGCGGCCCGCGCTGCAGAAGCTGCTCGACGATGTCCGGCAGGGCCGGATCGACGTCATCGTCGTCTACAAGGTCGATCGCCTGACCCGCTCGCTCGCCGACTTCGCCAAGCTGGTCGAGCTGTTCGACGAGCACGACGTCTCGTTCGTCTCGGTGACCCAGGCCTTCAACACGACGACCAGCATGGGGCGGCTTGACGCTCAACGTTCTGCTGTCCTTCGCCCAGTTCGAGCGCGAGGTCACGGGCGAGCGCATCCGCGACAAGATCGCGGCGTCGAAGAAGAAGGGCATCTGGATGGGCGGCGTCGTCCCGCTCGGCTTTCGGGTCGAGAGCCGGGCGCTGCATATCGTGGAAGAGCACGCCGAAGTTGGTGCGGGCGATCTTCCGCCGCTATCTGACCCTTGGCTCGGTCGTTCGGCTCAAGGCGGCGCTCGATGACGAAAACGTCCGCCTGCCGATCCGCATCGACGGGACGGGCAAGACAAACCGGCGGCGGCCTGATCAGCCGCGGACATCTCTACAAGATCCTGTCGAACCCGATCTATATCGGCCAGGTCGCCCACAGGGACCAGGTCTACGAGGGGCAGCACCCCGCGATCGTCGATCGGGATGTCTGGGATCAGACGCAAGCCCTGCTCGCCGCCCACGCTCAACGGAAAGCGCGCCCTTCTCGTTCTTCCGATGCCTTGCTGGTCGGCAAGCTCTATGACGATCGCGGCAACCGCATGAGTCCAAGCGAAGCCGCCAAAGGGGCCAAGCGCTGGCGCTACTACATCTCGCAGGCGATCCTGCAGGGGCGCAAGCAGGATGCTGGCTCGGTGGCGCGCGTTTCCGCTGCGCAGATCGAACCGAGTGTTTTGGAAGCCGTCAGGAGTGCGATGGGCAGCCGCGACTTGCCGGCGGAAGCCGTTCGCGAAGCGCTGGACAAGATCACGATCGGTCGGACCAGCCTCGACATCCGCTGGACTGATCCGAGGGCCGCGGATGGATCGACGCGCGTCCTCTCAGTTCCCTGGTCGCCGACGTCGACCCAAAGACAGCGCGAAATCATTCAGGGCGACGGGGCGCCGCAACCGGAACTTCGGCCGATGCGGCTGGAAGCTCGTCGAGCGTTCGTGACCGCCTACGGGAAGGCGCGCGCGTCGCTCGATCGTCTCGTCGCCGACCCTGCTCTTACCATCGCAGCGCTTGCAACCGACGGGGACCGATCGGAACGGTCGATCCGTCAGACCCTGTCTCTCGCCTTCCTTGACCCAGCCCTCGTCGAGGCGGCGATCGAGGGAAGGCTTCCGCGCGGCTTCGGGCTGAAGAGACTGATGGACCTTCCGCCGGCCTGGCCTGAACAGTGGGTCGCCCTTGGCCTGCAGGTCCCCGCGCGCGACTGACAACATCCGCCATCAGTCCGGCGCGGCAAATCCGAAATCAGCTTCGAAGACGCAGCGGGCGTTTTCGCTCGTCCGCGCGACCAAAACCTGCCTCACTTCGCACGCGAACCATCGCGCCGGGAAACGGAATTTTCGCGGCAGAGACTGGCGGGCGAATGAGGCCCCGAAAGGCGCAAAACGTCGCAGCCCCGTCTCCGCAGACGCCGCCTTCGCGTCTTAACCCTCGGGAATGTCGGGCTACTCTTCCGTCGGGGAAACCAGGGCCGCTAGCGCGGACTACCTGGTGGCGGACGCAGTCCTGGCGAAAGAGGTCTGCGACATGCCAAATTCCCTGCTAACAGGGAAAATTCCAGGAATCTATGCATTTTTGGCGCATTTTCGTCGGTTAAGACGAGTCGAAAACGAGACGTCGATCCAGCCACTTACAAGAAAATTCCCTAAGAATCAAAACGGGAATCATTCAGCCGGACAGCGGATTGTTATCCCTGGAACAGCGAAAAAAGTTCCTTTGATAGCGTCGCAATTCAAATAGCAGTCGGATTCGGAAGGGGCGAAGGTACTACCGAGGGAATCGTATCTGGTTGTTGCCGGCTCGAACGAGCGGGCTGGAACTATTGGTTGCTACGGCCCATGAGGGTCTCTGCGCTCAGACTTCTGGCGGCACTCGCCTGCTTCGATAGGGCCGATCTACTCCGTTCCTTTCGTCGCCTGACGGCGAGCATTCGCGGGCGGAGATGTCAGTCAGCATAAGTGATCGTTGATCGGCGCGCAATCAAATCGGCCGTGAACGGAAGTTTCTACGAGATCATCCAGCGAGGACCTGGGTGAACACTTCCGAGAATATCTTTGTTGAGTACATGACCTCGCAAAGCGACGAGAGCTTGGTAATCTATGATCGCAAATGTTGCAGGGGCGGCATGAACTTGATTTAGACTAATGATCACAGACGAGTTGGCTGTCGGTACTGTGGATTAATAACTAACTCTTGGTGTTCCAAGGTTTTGATTTGGGGGGCTATTGGTATGCCGATGTTACGCAAAGTCGCGCGCGGAGCTATTCAAGAGATTTCCCAACTCATCGCGGGAAAAGACGCGCCGCCGTGGGTCGCGAGAATGTTGGGCGAACTGCTGGAGGCGCTAATATGGACGAAGGGGATTGACGAGCTCAAACCGTTTCGCTCCCAGCTGCGCGACCAGGCTCGAACAAATGCGGACAGCTGCCGATTGCTGCGCGTTGAACTCTCTTCGCTTCCGATACATGGATGTTTTGCCGGCCGCGAAAGACGCCGAGATTATCCGATCCGGCGCTGGTGATGGCGCTAGATCAAGTTAGAGGATCGCGTGGAAGCTGCGATCGACGGACCCACGCTGACCGATGACAAGGGGAAATCGAAAATGGGTCCCGGGCCAGCGCGCGCGCCCGAAAGTACGAAGCCGAAGATATTTTGTTCCTTATTGGCGGTTGAGCTGTGGCGTCGGTTTCATGTCGAGACGCCGCGACTGGGTGGTCTGCGATTGGCAGAAATCGCCGAGAAAATATCGGTGTTTGCCGGCGGCCGGAGCGAGTTACGAGGGTCATGGCTCCCCTCGCGTGTTGGCGGAAGCCACTCGCGGCGGCAATCAAAGGCTCGTCGGATCCCGGATTCGTGAGCCCTGGAGACCTTTCATGAGCAGGTCCGCGTCCTTCTCGAAGTGTCTCTGCTGACGCAAATGGCCGAATGGGATCCGCGCACCTGCGAGAGGAAGTCTACCCGCAGAATTTCAAATCGTTGGATCTCGCCGAAGTGTCACTCGAAGGCGTAAGGGGGACCCAAACTGCACTTTAGTGCGAAGACAATTACAGACTTTACTTCATAGTTTGAAGCCGAAAAGGCTGCCATCGCTCGGGTTGGTCGGAACGATTTCCGACTGACCGAGAGCCGCCGATGAATAAAACACCCCAGCCCAAAAATCTCCCTGCTCGCAGAAAACGGCCCGCGAGAACCCCTCGCGCGGTCATAGCTTATGTGGCCGTCGGACTGCTTGTTCCGGATCCCGGCAATCCGCGAAAACATTCGGCCGAACAGATTGCCGCAATCGCCCGCAGTATCAGGGCGTTCGGGTTCAATGCCCCGATCCTGGTCGACAAGTTCAATCGGATTGTGGCCGGGCACGGCCGCTTCGAAGCGGCGAAGTTGCTCGCGCTGAAGACTGTGCCGGTCGTCCGCCTCGAACATCTCAGTGAGCAGCAGGCCAAGGCCTACAGGCTAGCAGACAACAAGCTCACCGATCTGTCGGTCTGGGATGATCGTAAGGTCGCGATTGTTTTCGAAGAGCTCTCGAAGATCGTGCTCGATTTCGCGCTCGAGGACACAGGTTTCGCAACCGCCGAGATCGACCTCCGGATCCAGTCGCTCGATCCGCCGGACGAGCCTGGCGACAGTGTCGACCAGATAGAGCCCGTTGAGGGGCCGCCGGTCTCCCAACTTCATGACCTGTGGATGATGGGCGATCATCGCCTCTACTGCGGAAACGCGCTCGATCCGAACTCTTACGAGGCTCTGCTAGCCGAGGAAATGGCCGCGGCGGTGTTTACCGACCCGCCCTACAACGTCCGCATCGCGGGTCACGTCAGCGGCAAGGGCGGCAAGCGGCATCGTGAATTCCCAATGGCGTCCGGTGAGATGGACGAAGACGAGTTCTGCCGCTTTCTTCGCGATGCTTTGCGGCTGGCGATCCTGCACTCCGACGAGGGCGCCACGTTCTTCACCTGCATGGATTGGCGCCATTTGGTCGAGCTCAACAGCGCGATCCTCGCTCTGGGCTGCGAAGTCCTGAACCTTTGCGTTTGGGTGAAAACCAACGGCGGGATGGGGTCGCTTTACCGCTCTCAGCATGAACTCGTGTTCGTGTTCGGCAAGCGTGGCGCGCAGCGCGTCAACAACGTCCGGCTTGGCCAACACGGCCGCAACCGCACCAACGTCTGGCATTACCCCGGCGCCAATTCGTTCTCGCGACGAGGCCGAACACGCGGCGTCGATCTTCACCCGACGGTCAAGCCGGTCGCCATGGTCGCTGATGCGATCCTCGACGTCACCAAGCGCGGCGACATCGTGCTTGACCCGTTCGCAGGCAGCGGCTCCACGATCCTCGCCGCCGAGAGGGTAGGGCGGCGCGGCTACGCCATCGAACTGGATCCCCTGCACGTGGATACGGCCATCGCACGCTGGCAACGCGTGACCGGCAAAGTCGCCAAGCACTCCACCGGCAAGACCTTCGACGAAATCCGGGCCGAACGCGCGCGGGCGGAGGAGCCCGCGTGACTTTGAGCGCTCCGCCGCCTGAGAAACCGTCTCCTAAGCCCGGCAAGTCTTTGCCCCGCAAACGCCATAGGCGTTGGCCGGCAAATGGCAGGCCCCGCAAAAAAGCGCGGCGGACAAGCACCCTTGAGATTCTCGATGGGCTATTGGCTCAACGGAAAACTGTCTCCGTAAACGATGAGGCTGTCGAGCTTAGCGCGATTCAAGAGATCATGTTGCATCTCGTGCAGAAGTCGACGGCCGGAAGCGCCCGCGCGTCGCGGGCGTTGCTCAAGTTTCAGGCCTTCGCGGAGAAGCGGGCCGCAAAGTCGACCCAGATCAAATTTGTGGAGAGCGAATATACCCGCTCATTCTCGCCGCCGGTTGCGGGGGGCAATGATGGTTGAATATGAGATCGGATACGGCAAGCCGCCCGTGAGCGGCCGGTTTGCGCCGGGCGTCTCGGGGAATCCGAACGGCCGTCCAAAACGCCGGCCAAGTCTGCTGGCCGAGCAAATCAACGCCGTGCTCGACACTCCGGTCACTTACCGCGAGGGAGGTCGCACTAAGGACACAACATATCGAGAACTCGCTCTGAAGATGATCGTCGATCGGGCAAGGAAAGGTGATATTGCCGCCGCGGAATCCATTCCCACGATCTACGAGCAGGCCGAGCGCAACGGCGACGTAGGTTTGGATGCTATTCTCGTCGAGAACGTGCTGGCAGATCTCCTGGGCCCGGCGCGTTTCCAGGAAGCTATCAATTCAGCGACCGCGCGCCCCGATGGGTCGGGGACGGCGACGGGCCCGGCGCAGCTGGCCCCAAAATAATGGGGCGACGCGAGTTCAAGGCCCATCCGCTGCCGATTGACGCGAAGAAGATCGTGCTCCCGGAACTGCATTCTGGCCAATTGACAGCCTTGCGGACGTTGCTCCCGCACCGGTTCAAGGCGCTGCGGTGCGGGCGGCGGTTTGGCAAGACAGAACTCGCAAAGGCCTGGATCGCCCATGCGCTCTTGCAAAGGCAACAGTGCGCCTGGTTCGCTCCACAACACGTGACTTCTTCCGAGGTTTGGGCGGAACTGGCGGACATGTTGGACCCAATCGTACAGTCGAGTTCGCGCACACCTGCTATTCTCAGGCTAAGTGACGGCGGGCGCTTGGACTTCTGGTCGCTGGAGAATGGGATTTCCGGTCGAGGCCGCGGCTATAGCCGCGTTGTCATCGACGAGGCGGCATTTGCCAAAAACGGTGATCTTCAGGTTGACGATTCAATGATGTCGATGTGGGAAAAAGTGATCAAGCCCACGCTCTACGACACCGGAGGCGAGGCGCTCGTCTGTTCGAATTCGGCCGGAAAGAACCCCGACAACTTCTTCTTCAGCATATGCAATGATCCGAAACACGGCTTCCGAGAATTTCACGCAACGACGGAGGATAACCCACTTCTTCCGCTGCGCAACGCAGGCGAATCCTTGGATGCGTGGCTCTCACGTCGCGAGGCCGCCATCGCGGAACTGCGCAGCAGCAACCACCCGTTGGTCTATGCGCAGGAATACATGGCTGAGTTCGTAGACTGGTCTGGCGCGGCTTTCTTCAGCCCCGAAAACCTGCTCGTCGAAGGGCAGCCCGTGGCGATGCCGACGCGATGCGAGTACGTGTTCGCCGTCATTGACACCGCCTCAAAGACCGGTACCGACAACGACGCGACCGCGGTCACCTATTTCGCGCGAGAAAAATTCGGGCCGACTCAGCTTTTTGTCCTCGACTGGGACATTGCGCAAATCGAGGGCGCCTTCCTGGAGACGTGGCTGCCGGGGGTGTTTCGGCGCCTTGAAGAACTTGCACGCTTGTGCGGGGCGCGCGGGGGTTCGGCGGGCGCATTCATCGAAGACAAGAATTCCGGGACGGTCCTGCTTCAGCAGTCGCGGCAGCGCAATCTGCCGGCGAGCCCGATCGAATCCAAGCTCACATCTCTGGGCAAAGACGAGCGCGCCATCTCGGTTTCCAAGCACGTGCATCTCGGACGGGTGAAATACACCGCGGACGTCTTCAATAAGAAATCCGTCTACAAGGGCCGCTCGCTCAATCATCTACTCGCTCAGGTCGAGAGCTTTCGCGTCGGCGACAACAAGAGCAAGCGCGAAGACGACCTGCTCGACACATTTTGCTATGGGATCGCGCTGGCGCTGGGGAACAGGGAGGGCTTTTGACCTTCGAACGGTGAAACTTAAAAAGCTCCCCGTCGACATCGCGATATTGAGTTGCGCGAACGAGATAGGTGCGCGTTACAAACAAGGTCGATTTCGACGAATGGGGTCAATCTTGTCGAAGGCGTGTTG
The DNA here is from genome assembly GCA_963771455.1 of uncultured Pseudomonadota bacterium. Taxonomy (GTDB): domain Bacteria; phylum Pseudomonadota; class Alphaproteobacteria; order Rhizobiales; family Beijerinckiaceae; genus Roseiarcus. The sequence goes on along the minus strand of CAVYTP010000004.1, from coordinate 298,401 downwards.
ATTTCCGCGACAGATTGACCCACTTTTCCGTCGTTCTCTAACCCGCCTGGTTAAGCAAAGAATTAACCTATTCGTTGAGAATTTGTCGAACGTAACGGGTCAACACCAAATGGAAAAACGGGTCTACCTGACGCGCAAATCAACAGTGGGCTCATAAGCCGCGGTCGCGAAGGCCGCGCCCGCGCCTTAGCTCGCCCGACAACAACGACGCGGTTGCCGATCTCGGCGCGGCTCTTGACGGCGCGCACGGCGTCGAGCCCACCATAGGCTTTGAGCCGCATCGTCAGATAGGGATATCGGTCCGCCGGCCAAGGCCCTGATAGTCCGTCGCCCCCACTGCAAAGGCAGTCCCCCGGCCAAGCACTGAGATGCTCAATCAGTCTTCTTCATCAAGCCGAGAGCGAACTCTGGCCGCCAATTCATGGAAGGAGAATGGCTTCGCAATCATCCGGACTCCGGCGTCGAGCCGCCCGTGCTGTGCAATGGCATCCCGAGAATAGCCGGTCATGAATAGCACCCGGAGGTTCGATCTAATCTTTTGGGCTTCGGCGGCGAGCTGTCGGCCATTCATCCCCCCAGGCATCACGACATCGGTGAGCAGCAGGTCGACGGCGTCGATCTGTTGAAGTTGTATTATGGCGTCCGCGCCATTTGCGGCTTCGAACACCCGGTAGCCAAGCTCACGCAGACAATCGGTCGCGTATATCCTGAGATTTGCGTCATCTTCGACGACAAGAATGCTCTCGACGCCAAGAGCGCCGCCGCTCATCACTGGGACCTCAGCAGAGACTTCCGGATCATCGCCAAGCCACCGCGGAATATACAGCCTGATCGTCGCGCCTTGCCCCGGTTCGCTACGAATGTTGACGTGGCCGCCTGATTGTTGTGCGAAACCGTAGACCTGACTCAGACCTAAACCTGTCCCTTTGCCCACGTCCTTAGTGGTGAAGAACGGATCGAAGGCGCGCCTCTGCGTCTCAAGGTCCATGCCTATGCCTGTATCGGAGACCGCGATTGTCACATAATGGCCGGGAGGGACCTGTTCGGCGAGTGACGCAACGCGATCGCGATCCAAGAAGGCGTTCGCCGTCTCGATCGTAAGGCGCCCGCCATTCGGCATCGCATCCCGAGCGTTTAGTGCGAGATTGAGCAGAGCGTTCTCAAGCTGACTTGGAATCGACGTAGGCGCGCCAGAGGTCGCCTGCCAACACCGTTTCGAAGGAGACTGTCTCCCCGATGGTGCGTCGGAGCAAGTCGCTGAGTCCTATAACCAACGTGTTGGCGTCAATAGATTGGGGCGCAAGCGATTGCTGGCGTGAGAATGCCAGCAATCTACTTGTCAATGCGGCAGCGCGGTTCACCCCCTGAAGCGCCATTTCCTGGGCGCGTTCAATCTTCGAAACCGCTGCGAGATCTGGCAAATGCGGGATTTGTCGACCGATCAATTCCACGCCGCCGCGAACGAGCGTCAAGAGATTGTTGAAGTCGTGCGCGATGCCCCCTGTCAATTGTCCAACAGCTTCCATCTTCTGAGCCTGACGCAATTGGTCCTCGAGGCGGAGTCGGTCCGTAACATCCCTGGCGCTTACGACCACCCGGCGAACCTCGCCGGCCTCATTTGGAACAGGCGTAGCTATCGCCTCGATGGCGCGGTTGCCCTGAACGCGCTCGTACTGACGTGGCGAGCCGGATCTCAAGCAGGCGGCTAGCTGGCGATTGACCTGCTCCGCACTTTCTTTTCCAAACACCTGGTCGGTGGTAAATCCAATCACTTGTGTTCTTGACTTGCCATAAAGTCGCAACGTGGCTGGATTGATTTCCTCGTATCGAAACTGACCATTGTCTGTTTCAACCAACACGGCGTGGCACTCGGAAGAGTGCTCGAAGAACGTTCGGATGAGGGCCTCCGTCGCGGCAAGTACAGCGGCACGCTTCTCGGCTTGGCGCTCCAACGTCTCGTTTAGGAGCGCCAGCTTTTGTTCTGCCTCCTTCGAATATGTGACGTCGTGCGCAACCCCAATGAATCCTGCATGCTGTCCGGACCGCATTCCAGCGAGGCTGAGATTCCGAGCGTAGCCAGCGCCATTGCCCGTCGCCCCGCCGGTAGCGCGCCTCAAGTGTAAACGTCCGCAGCCCGCTCTCCCCAGCCTTTTGCTCGGCCAGTATTCGCGGCAAGTCTTCCGGATGAAGCGCTTTGCGCCAATCGAAACTCAAGGCCGCCTCGAAAGAACAGCCAAGAAACTCGACATATGCGGTATTTACGAATTCACGCAGCCCATCCAATTTGCTCACCCACATAGGAACTGGGGCGCTATTCGCGATGGTTCGGAACCGTTCTTCGCTCTCCCGCAGCGCCTTTTCGGCCAGCTTGCGTTCGGTTATATCCAGAACGACGGCGTAAAATCCGCTAACCCGCCCCGCATCGTCGCGATGTGGAACATGCACAATCTCAGTTGTGGCAACGCCGATTGCCCCCTCGAAACTGGCTTCGTATGTCACTGACTCCCCAGCTAAAGCGCGTTCGATAAATGGGCGCCGCTGTTCGTACATCTCGGCGCCCATAACTTCGACCAGGGTTCGGCCGAGAATCTCGCTAAGAGGTCGCCCGAACCAGGACTCGTACTGTCGGTTGACGAAACGAAAACGTTGGTCCTTGTCTACGTATGAAATTAGCAGCGGGAGCGCGTCGGTGATCGAGCGTAGCCGTTCTGCGCTCTCCTGCGCCGCTCTTTCCGCCTCTCTGCGTTCTGTAATATCCGAGGTGGGCGCCAACCAGTTTCAGGGCGCGACCAGAATCATCGCGCTCAATCTCAGCTACGGCCCTGATCCATCGCACTACGCCGTCGCTCGGCCTAACAATGCGGTATTCCGCCGTGTAATGTGTGTCGCTTCCGGCGATTACGTCGAGTAGATGCCTCTCGGCCGGCACGCGATCTTCGGGATGCAAACGTCCAACCCAATCTCGGTGCGTCTCATACGCGGCATTCGCCGGGAGGCCATGCAGATCAAGGTATTCCGGCGACCTTCGGCTAGGGAATTCGTCGCGTAAGTTTACTTCCATACCTCCGACGCGGCCCACCCGCTGCACCCTCGCCAGTTGGGCTTCACGATCATGCAATTCTTGGTTGATTTTTCGGTTATGCGTCACATCGCGGAAGGAGACGCCGATGCCATCACCAACAGGAAAAGCGCGAACTTCGTGAAATTGGTCCGGCAATAACGCCGAATGTGTCTGGAAGGTTTGTTTAGTTCTCTCCGACATAACGAGCCGATATCGACGCTCGAATTCGGTGCCGATGATTGTCGGTGAAACCTCCCAGAGCAACCTGCCAATAACGTCGCTGCGAGTAAGCCCAAATATCTCCTCAGCCGCAGGATTGAACGAAACAAAGCGCCATTGGGAGTCAAGCGCGAAAAAACCCTCCGCAATTCCTGAAATAATTGCGGCGGTCACAGAATTCTCGGCAGCGAATAAACGCGCTAATGGGTGCTCAGACACGCCATCAGGCGCAGTCGTCAGGCCACTCCCCTCAGACACTCTCTTGGTCGCCTTCTCACAGAACCGGATATGGAAAGCGTTTAGGATATGAAATGACGAGAGGGAAGGCAACCGCCAGGATACCCGCGCCGGGTCCAGGCGCCCGTAAACCCTTGTGACTGCCCTGCCGCCTGGATCTTTGTCCTTCGGCGCGCCCGCATCCCGGGCGGCGGCGCCGAACCCGAATGCATGCCGGCCCGCGATTGCCGCGTGAACCCACAGTCAAAAGCCGATCAGCCTCTTTGTTTGGAATAGTTCGTGCGGCCATACGCGACAAGCTTCGTTGCGCGCTGGGACCCACAGCAAGTATGCAACAGGGGTCGGCGTCGGGAACTTGCCCCGAAACAAAGTTCACGTTACCGCTCGATAAAACATGTAGATCGCGATCGCTGATACAAATGCGACGAGAACCCGGGGCAGCTTTGTCTGGTCGATCGGTAGAATCTGCAGTCAACGGGCGTGTCCGTGGTTGGATGGGACAGCCTGCGTTACTTCTGAAGCAAAAAGACTCCGGCGCAGACCGCTTCCGAAATTGCGGCGGGCATCGCGCCTATAGCACCAAATGGCAGTTCAACAAGGTCCCGTCGATTGGTGTCTCCTTCGGCGCTAATGTTCTTCCGTTCGTCTACGATCGACAGCAGCTCGATTTGCGCGCGCGTGGCAACGATCATGCTGTAGTGTCCGAGCCGCAGCGCCGATTGGCAGATTCGCGTCGTAGGCTTGGGGCGGGACCAAGCGCTGACGCTACTGCGCTCGCGCCGGACTTTGCGACCACAACGCGACGTTGCGAGAAATTCAACCCCCGCGTGCGTGCGAGTAAAAAATCGCGGTGGCGTGGAACCGAACTGAACGGTCCAAGTTTCTATTTGGTGCCGAGCAATCAGGCGGGGGCGTCGTGCAGTGCAGCTGTTCGGCCATTATGCGAATACTACGCTTCGCGTCGTGCTCATGGCAGTGGCTGTGCTTCCAATCGCTGGCATCGTGGCGGCTGCGGTGACTCCGCGTACGCCGTTCGTGACGGGCCAAGATTTGGTTACGAATCAGACCGTTCCGTTCTCGCATGAGCATCACGCCGGCGAAGACGGCATTGACTGTAGGTATTGTCATAGCAGCGTCGAGACTTCGCCGGTCGCGGGCATTCCGCCGACAGAAGTCTGCATGACCTGCCATTCGCAACTCTTCGCCAACGCGCCAATCCTTTCGCCCGTGCGCGATAGCTTTGCGCACGACCAACCCATGACATGGAAGCGCGTCCATGTGCTGCCCGACTACGTATACTTTGATCATTCCATCCACATCGCCAAAGGAGTGGGCTGCACGACCTGTCACGGGCAAGTGGACCAGATGCCGCTGATGGGCCAAGCCAAGCCGATGACTATGGAATGGTGCCTCGACTGCCACAGGGCTCCTGAGAAATACCTGAGAAAGGCGGATGAGGTCTTCTCTGGTTCTTGGTCCCCGCCGGCCAATCAGAAGTCTCTTGGGCGTGAATTGTTGATCCACTATCTTATCGACAAAACGCATCTGACCGATTGTTCGGTGTGTCACCGATGACAACGCCCGAAGACGTTTCGCGCCGCTCAGCGCTCAAACTGTTCAGCGGGGTCGGCATTGCGGCTTTTGCCACTGCCTGCTCGAGGCCCCATGAGGAGATCGTCGCCGGCGAGACGCTGCCTTACGTTCATATGCCCGAAGGAATGGTCGCCGGAGTTCGCACAACGTTACGCGACAGCGCTCAGCCTCGCCGGCGAGGCGCGCGGGGTCATCGTCACCGCCTTTGAAGGGCGGCCGATCCGGATCGACGGAAACCCGCGTCATCCGCTCAGCCTCGGCGCCGCTGATGTATTCACCCAGGCCGAGATCCTGTCGCTCTACGACCCCGACCGTTCGCAGGCCATCAGGTTCAACGGCGAAATCGCGGACGCTGCCGCTTTCGCGAGAGTGCTGACGACCGCGGCGTCGGGGGCCGATCGCAATCAGGGCGAGGGCTTGCGGCTATTGACGGGGCGCGTCTCGTCTCCGACTCTCCTGGACCAGATCGCCGGAATGCTCGATCGCTATCCAAACATGCGCTGGCATGTGTTCGAGCCAAGCGTCGAGGGTGCGGAGCAGGCCGCTTTGCTCGCCTATGGCCAGCCCATGCGGGCGCGCCCGCGGTTTGCCGATGCCGATCTCATCGTCGCATTCGACGCCGACCCCCTGGGCGCCGGGCCCTTTCAAGTTGTCAACGCGCGCGGCTTTGCGGATCGCCGAGCGAGCGGAGCGCTCAGGCTGTACTGCGCGGAAGGCGGCTTTACGCTGACAGGCGCCGCCGCGGACGAACGGCTCGCGGCGACTCCGGCGGATTGTGAAGCGATGCTGCTTGGGCTCGCGGTCGCACTCGGCGCTTCCGGTCCCGCGCCGGACCTGCCCCCCACCCAAAAACGTTTTGTCGACGCGATTGTAACCGACATTGCCGCCCACAAGGGCCGCGCCATCGTACTCGCGGGCGAGTCGCTGACGCCGGGGATCGGCGCGCTCGCGCTGTGGGTCAACGACGCCCTTCAGGCGCCGCAGGATCTGTATCCGATTGACGACCGCGAGCAGCGCGCCGCATCGCTCGCCGAACTCGCCGCCGATCTCCGCAGCGACAGGGTTTCGAAGCTGGTGATTGTCGGCAGCAATCCGGTTCAGACGGCCCCGGGCGAACTCGACTTCGCCACACTGCTCAAGCGTGTACCGCTTTCCATCCACATGGGCGTTTATCGAGACGAGACCGCCGCGCTCTGCCAATGGCATGCGCCCGAACATCACCCCCTAGAAGGCTGGTCCGATGCGGAGGGCGGCGGCGCGACGAGCCTCGTCCAGCCCTTGATCCGCCCCCTGTACGCAAGTACCAGCGCGCATGAGTTGATCGCCACGTTGAGCGGCGAGCCCAAACGCAGCGATTACGACCGGATACGCGCGTCGTGGCTGGCGCGCTGGGAAAATGCCGACATCGACGACCGCTGGCGACAGGCGCTGATCGACGGCGTGATTGACGGGGCAGGGGCGAAACCCGTGTCCTTCCGCGCAAGTCTGCCAAAGCCTGCGCCCGCGGCGTCGGCCAGCGCGCTCAGTCTGCGCCTGCGTCCGGACCCCTCCTGGTTCGATGGGCGGTTTGCCAACAACGCATGGCTGCAGGAATGCCCGCGGCCGTTCGGCAAGCATGTCTGGGGCGCTCCGATCGCTCTTTCGAGTCGCGACGCCGAATTGTTCAATCTCTCGGAAGGCGACGAGGTCGAACTGAAGGTTGCTGGCCGCGCGACCCGCGGATCGGTTCGCATAGTTGCCGAGCAGGCGGCTGGCGTCATCGAGGCGACGTTGGGCGGCGGGCGCCGCGCAGCGGGCGCCATCGGCGACGCGGTCGGCTTCGACGGCGCGGCGCTTCAATGGGCGGCCTCGCCGTTCCTCATCCCCAATGTCGTGCTGGCCCCAACAGGACGCCGCACAGCCGTACCCAGCACCGCGCCCTTGCGATCGCTCGGCGGCGCGGCCGCGGATCTGGCCCCCGACCTCAGACCCGATGAACAATTGCCCCGCAAGCCGGACTTGCCGCAAGGGTTCAACGCGCCCGTTGCGCCGCCCAAGGGCGATCCTTACGCATGGGGCATGGTGATCGACACGGGCGCCTGCATTGGCTGCAACGCGTGTGTGATCGCCTGCCAGGCTGAAAACAACATCCCTGTCGTTGGGCCCGAAGAAGTGACGCGCGGGCGCGACATGCACTGGTTGCGCATCGACGCCTACACGCACGCGGAAACTACGAAACCGCGGACGGTCTTCCAGCCGGTCCCCTGCATGCACTGTGAGACGGCGCCTTGCGAACCCGTCTGTCCGGTGGAGGCCTCCGTGCACGATCACGAAGGGCTCAACGTTCAGGTCTACAATCGCTGCGTCGGCACGCGCTTTTGCGAGGCCAACTGCCCCTACAAGGTCCGACGCTTTAACTTCTTTGGCTATGCCGACGGTCAGGAATATCGCAACCTCGGCGACCCGCTCGTCAAGGCCGTCAATAACCCCGATGTTAGCGTGCGCGCGCGCGGCGTGATGGAGAAATGCACCTACTGCGTACAACGCATCAGTCGCGCGCGACGCAATGCAGAAAAAGAGATGCGCGAAATCTCCGACGGCGAGGTCGTCACCGCATGCCAGTCCGCATGTCCAACTCGCGCGATCCATTTTGGCAATCTCGCCGATCCGAAGTCCGAAGTCTCGAGCTTGCGTCAGCACGCAGACAATTACACGCTGCTCGAACAACTGCGCACGCGCCCGCGCACAACTTATCTGGCGCGCCGCCGCAATCCCAATCCCGCGCTTTCGCAGGCGCCGACATGACGCTCGCACCGGCGATCGAGACGCAAGCCTTCGACAAGGCGCCGTTGCTATCGCCCGGCCTGGACGATCGCGCCGTGACTGAGCTTGTGTGCTCGCCGCTGATGCGGCCTGCGGGCCCCACGTGGTGGATCGCGTTCCTGATCGCCAGCGCCGGCGTCGCGGCGACTGTTTACGGCGTCGGCGTGCTATTCACCCGCGGCGTCGGAATCTGGGGCATCAACACCAGCGTGGTCTGGGGCTATGCGATCGCCAACTATGTCTGGTGGATCGGCATCGGCAACGCCGGTACGCTGATTTCCTCGATGCTGGCGCTCACCAGTCAGTCCTGGCGCACGTCGATCAGCCGGTTCGCCGAGGCGATGACCTTGTTCGCGGTCGCGATCGCCGGTCTGTTTCCGATAATGCATCTGGGACGGCCGCTCTATTTCTACTGGCTCGCGCCGTATCCCGACACGATGAGTGTCTGGCCGCAATGGCGCAGCGCGCTCGTATGGGATTTCTGGGCAATCACCAGTTATCTGATCTTCTCGATCCTGTTCTGGTATGTCGGCGCGCTTCCCGACTTCGCGACCGCCCGCGACGTCACACGGGGATTTAGGCAAAAGATCTATGGCGTTGCGGCGCTGGGGTGGCGCGGCTCCGCGGCGCATTGGCGCCATTACCGAAAGCTGCAGATAACGCTTGCCGCGCTAGCCGTGCCGCTTGTCTGTTCCGTCCATTCAATTGTGGGTCTGGATTTCGCGGCAAGTCTGATGCCCGGTTGGCGGGAGCCGATTTTTCCGCCTTATTTCGTCGTAGGCGCGATGTTTTCGGGATTTGCGATGGTCGTAATCCTCGCCGCCGCCATTTCGCGCGGCCTCGGCCTGCAGGCCTTGATCACTGATCGCCATTTCGACGCAATGGCGAAGATCATCCTCGCGTCGAGTCTCGTCATGGGCGCCTCCTACGCGAGCGAGTGGTTCGCGGCCTGGATCGGCGGCGATCCCGACGATCGCGGGATGGTCGCATTCGAGTTCACCGGCACCTATGCGCCGGTCTATATCGGCATGCTGATCTGCAACGTCGCGGCGCCGCAGGCGTTCTGGTTTCCGGCGGCGCGCCGTCATTTGCCGACGCTGATCGTCGTGTCGGTGCTGGTGCTGATCGGCATGTGGCTCGAACGCATTCTCATTATCTGGAACACGCTTTCGCACGGCTTTCTGCCAAGCCTCGACCGGATCTTTTATCCCACGTTCTGGGACTGGTTGTTCCTCTTCGGCCCGCTGTTTCTGTTCGCGTGGATGTTCTTGCTATTCTGCCGCTTCATCCCCGTCGTCTCGATTCACGAGACGCGGGAGCTTCTGCGAGAGGGGTTGAACCGATGACGAGGCTGCTCGTCGCCGAGTTCGGCCAAAGCGAGGCGCTGATGGAAGCGCTGCGAAATTCGCACGCGCTCGGGTTCCCGGCGCTTGACGCGTTGACTCCGTACCCGATCGATGGGCTCGACGACGCTCTGCGCCTGCGTCCGTCGCCAATGCGCTGGCCGATGCTCGTGGCGGCGCTCGTTGCGTCGGCTGCCGCCTACGGGCTCGAATATGTGACGGCGGTCGATCTCTACCCGTTCTCATCTGGGGCCCGGCCGCTCAACTCCTGGCAGGTATTTCTGCTCGTCCCGTTCGAAGTCGGCATACTGGCCGCCGCGGTCGCAGGGTTCGCGGCGCTGCTGATCTTCTGTGGCCTGCCGCGAATCGATAGCCAGCTGTTTGCGTTTCCCTTGGTAGACCGTGCGAGCTCGGACCGTTTTGTGCTGGTCTTTGCCGCGCCCGTCGGAGAGGCGGACGCACGCCGGCTCAACGCAGCGCTTTTCCAGTCTCGCGCGCTCCGCATCGAGGCGTCGCCATGAGGCATCTGCTCGTTTGCCTCGCGATCCTCGCCTCCGGCTGCGAAGATCAATCGATGACCAAACAGCCGCGTTACGGCTGGCAGGCGCCGGCGCCGATGTTTGCGAACGGCGCCGCCGCCCTGACGCCGCCAGAGGGAACCATCGCACAGGGCAGTGGACCGACAGACCCGCCCAAGGTCGACGCCGCATTGATGCAGCGAGGCCGGCAGCGCTTCGAAATCTTTTGCGCGCCCTGCCACGGCTTTACCGGCGACGGCGACGGCGTGATTGTTCGGCGCGGATTTCCGCACCCGCCGTCGTTCGACGACGCGCCGCTGCGCGAGGCCTCGGCGCAACGCTATTTCGACGCGATCACGAACGGTTACGGCGTGATGTATTCTTACGCAGCCCGAGTGCCAGCTCATGACCGCTGGGCCATCATCGCCTATGTTCGCGCGCTTCAGAAAAGCCGGGCGACGACCCTCGCCGAAGCGCCTGAGGCGACCGCCAAACTGGGGGCGCGTCGCCGTGAGCTACATGCTTCCGAACCGATTGTGGCTGTCCGGCGTTGGGATCGTCTGCCTCGCTCTATTGGCGCTGGGCTTGCTATTTGCTCCCGCCGAAGTCGCGCGGGGCTGGCTGATCGGCTTCGTGTTCTGGAGTTCGACGCCCATCGGCGCCACGGCGCTGCTATTGATCCACGCCTTGACGGGCGGACGGTGGGGACCAGCGGCGCGCGCCTGCGCTCGCCCTCCTCGCGGCAGCTTGTTTGCTGCTTCCGCTGGCATTCCTGGCGTTGCTGATCGCATCGCGCTTCGCCTACCCATGGGTCGCCGATCCCTCCGTAGTCGCAGCAGACGTGGCGCGGCTCTATTTGAACTTCATGGCGTTCGCCGCTCGCGGATTCGTCGGCCTGGTCGGCTGGGCGGCGCTTGCCTGGTGGGCGGCCGCAGGGCGGGTCACAAAGCTCGGCGCCGGCCTTGGCCTGGTGTTCCACGGCCTCGCCGTGACCGTCGTCGCAACCGACTGGGTGCTCGTCATCGCGCCGCACTACAGCGATTCCGCTATCGGCATGGAACTCGCCACGCAACAATTGTTGCTCGCACTGGCGTTCGTCGGCCTCATACAGCCCGGGCGCGCGATTGCGCAGGCCCGCGGCGACATCGGCGGCCTGATGCTAGCCTGCGCGCTTGGCGCCGTTTACCTCGGCCTGATGACGTTCATCGTCAAATGGTACGGAGACCAACCGATCGATTCCGCGTGGTACTTTGCGCGCGCCGAGGGGGTTCCCTGGATAAGCCTGCTGGTTGCGATGCTGTTCGGAGCGCTGATCCCGATCGTCGGCCTTGCATGGCGAGGCCTGCGAGAACGCGCGTCCGGCCTGTGGTGGATGAGCGCATCCATAATGCTGGGCGTTGCGGCGCGCGATCTCTGGTGGTTCGACGCGTCTGCGCTGGCCTGCCTTGCCGCCGTCCTCGCGAGCCTTGGCTTGGCCGCAATTTCGCTTGCACTCATTCCGCGCCGCCTCGGAAGCGAACATCCCGTCGCCATCGGAGGGCAAAGCCATGCCTGAGCCCGACGACGCACGCGAGACGCCGCAGGTCCACGCCGGAGCGGTCGCCGCCTCGGTGGCAAGTTATGTTTTGTTGGTCGCACTCGCCGTGTTTGGCCTTCATGCCTATTATCGATGGGCCGCACCGGGGGCTCTGTTTGTCAAGCCGCAGACCTTCGCCGAGCCGCGACTTATCACGATCAGCGACGGCGTGCGCGATCCCGAAATTGCCAAGCAACGCGCCGAACTCGAAAGCTACCGTTGGATCGATAGAGCGCATGGCGTCGTTCAGACGCCGATCGAATCCGCGATGACCTGGGTCGTCGGGCGGGGCGCCGACGCCTACGCGCCGCCTCCCAAACCCAGGGAGACGCCGAAATGAACCTGTTGGCCGTGGCGTTGGGCCTCCTGTTGGCGCTGAACTCTCCAGCGCGAGCGGCCCTGTCGGCGCAGCAACTTGACACTATCCGCGCCACTCCGACAACCGACGCGCGCCTATCGCTCGACGCCATTGCGCAGGGACTGGATGGTCGCGACCTGACAATGGGCGACGCCCTGCAAGGCAGGGCGGGAGTGCTGGTGTTCGCGGACTATCTCTGCACGCAACTGTGTTCGCCGATACTCGGCGTCGTATCTCGCGCGCTGCAGGATTCCGGCCTCAAAGCGGGAGCAGACTTCCGACTTGTCATCGTCGGCTTCAACCCGCGTGCGGGCGCAACGGATGCGCGCGAAATGGCGGAAAACGAAATCGGCCTTGAAACGCCTATCGGCCGTGCGACCTCCGTTCTCATCGCTGCGCCCAAGGAGGTTCACAGGCTCGCAGACGAAATGGGCTTTCATTATCTCTATGACTCCGCCTCTGTGCGCTATGCGCATGCCGCGACCCTTTATGTGGTCGCGCCAGATGGCAGGCTGTCGCGGAGCTTTTCGGGTCTCGCGATTGAACCCGGAGAACTGCGGCGCGCTCTCGTCACGGCGAGCCGCGGAGAACTCGGCGACGTGGAAGATCAACTGCGTGTGCTCTGCTACGGCCTGGCCCCGGCCGTGGGACTCTATGCGGCCCAAATCCGCATCGCGATCTGGGCCTCGGGCCTTCTTACGGTTCTGGCGCTGGGCGCAGGCGTCACGATTTTGTTCCGTCACCGGGACGGAGCCGCGTCATGAATCGGTTCGATCTCATGCCGGTATCAGCCTCCACGCTCGCACCGAAGACCGATGCGCTGTATTATGGGTTGCTGATTGTCTCTGCGTTGATCACCCTGCTGGTGGTCGCGCTGATCGTGTATTTTGCCGCGCGCTACCGCCGTGGATCTTCGGCCCCGCGCGGGCCATTGCCACCGTTTTTGCAGCGCGAGTTCGAAATCGGCTGGACCACCGCGACGCTGTTTGCGTTCCTGTTCTTCTTCTGGTGGGCAGGCAGCACCCAGATCGCCGCGCTGGTCGCGCCGGCCTCGTCAATGGAAATCCACGTCGTCGCCAAACAATGGATGTGGAAGATTCAGCATCCCAACGGGATTCGCGAGATCAACACGCTGCACGTTCCGATCGGCGAACCCGTGCGGCTCGTCATGATCTCGCAGGATGTGATCCATTCGTTCTTTGTGCCGGCGTTTCGCCTCAAGCGTGACATTCTGCCCGGACGATACGTCGAAACCTGGTTCGAGGCGACGAAGACAGGAACGTTCGGCCTGATGTGCACACAGTTCTGCGGCGCCGAGCATTCCGCGATGATGGGCACGGTGGTGGTGATGTCCAAGACCGATTTCGCGGCCTGGCTCGTGGCACAGCCGGCCGAAGACCTCGCGGGCGAAGGCAAGCAATTGTTCGTCAGCCTTGGTTGCTCGGGCTGTCATGCGCCGGGTAGTTCCGCCCGCGCGCCGGATCTCGCTGGCGTCTACGGACGCGACGCGCCGCTCGCCGCGGGCGGCTTCGCCAAAGTCGATGACGCGTTCGTGCGAGACATGATGCTCGAGCCTGAGACACACGCGATCGCTGGCTACAAGCCGATCATGCCGTCATTCAAGAACGCGGCAGACGAGGGCCAGATTCTCGCCCTCACTGCCTACATCCGCGCCCTCGGCGCAGCCAAGGCCGCTGGAGACGCTCCATGACCGACGCGGCGGCTTCTTTTGACGAAACGTCGCCCGAAACAGACGGCGAGACAACCGGCTCGTATCTCGCCGCAAAGTCGGGAGCGATCAGCGAATGGTTGCTGACTACCGACCACAAGCGCATCGCCCTGCTGTACGCTATAATGCTGACCGGATTTTTTTTCCTGGGTGGCGCCGCAGCAACGCTGATCCGGCTGGAATTGTTCTCGCCCGCGCAGCAGATGCTGTCCGACGACGGTTACAACCGCACTTTCACGCTGCACGGCGTGATCATGGTGTGGTTCTTTCTTGTGCCGCTGATTCCTGCGACGCTCGGCAATTTCCTGGTGCCGCTGATGATCGGCGCGCCGGATGTCGCTTTCCCGCGCCTGAACCTCGCAAGCTGGTATTTGACGCTGATCGGCGGCCTCTGCGCGGTCTATGCGCTGGTCGCCGGCGGCGTCGATACTGGCTGGACATTCTATCCGCCCTATTCCACTTCGTTCTCGAACGGACACGTGCTCGGGGCGGCGGCAGCCGTGTTCATCGCCGGCTTCGGCACGATTGCCACCGGCATAAACTTCATTGTGACGATCCACACCTTGCGCGCGCCCGGACTGACCTGGTTCCGGTTGCCGCTGTTTGTCTGGTCGATCTACGCGACGAGCCTCGTGATGGTGCTGGCGACCCCGGTGCTGGCGCTGACGCTGACGCTGATGGCGGCGAACCGATGGTTGGGTTTGCCAATCTTCGATGCGACGCGTGGCGGCGATCCGCTGCTGTTCCAGCATCTGTTCTGGTTCTACTCGCACCCTGCCGTCTACATCATGGTGCTGCCCGCAATGGGCGTCATTTCGGAAATTGTCGCCTGCTTCGCCCGCAAGCGCGTGTTCGGCTATTCCTCGATGGTCTATGCCATGCTCGCCATCGCCGTGATCGGATTTGCGGTCTGGGGCCATCACATGTTCGTCTCCGGACAGTCCGCATTTGCCAATCTGGTGTTCTCGTTTCTGTCGTTTCTGGTCGCCGTGCCCTCCGCGATCAAGACGTTCAACTGGACCGCGACGCTCTATCGCGGCCAGATCACATTCGAGGCGCCGATGCTGTATGCCTTGGGCTTCATCGGCCTGTTCGTGGTCGGCGGCCTCACCGGGCTGTTTCTCGCTTCGATCCCGATCGATGTGCATGTCACGGCGACCTATTTCGTGGTCGCGCATTTCCACTACGTGATGGTCGGCGGCGCGGTTTCGGCATTTTTCGCCGGCCTGCACTTCTGGTGGCCGAAAATCACTGGGCGGCTTTATTCCGAATTGTGGGCGCGTTTCGCGGCCGTGCTTATGTTCTTCGGTTTCAACTTCACCTTTTTTCCGCAGTTTATTCTGGGTTACCTGGGCATGCCGCGACGCTATCACCATTATCCGCCTGAATTCCAAGTCTGGAACGTGATGTCGTCGTCGGGCGCGGTCGTGCTGGCGGGGGCCTACCTGCTGCCGTTGTTCTATCTTGGTTGGTCGCTGTGGCGCGGCGAGCGGGCGTCCGCCAATCCCTGGGAGGCGACAGGCCTCGAGTGGCGAACAACTTCGCCGCCGCCCACCCGGAATTTCCGCACTCCCATGCGGGTTGACAGCGAACCCTATGATTATCACGAGCCGGGTGCCGCTCCCGTGCCTGCTCGCCGCAGCATTGACAGGCAGCTTGCTGGCATCGAGCTGGATAAGACGGACGCAGGGCGATGATGGCGGCTGCGCCCAGCCCGCTGCGCGAGCCGTGGCGACGTTTCGCGCGCCAGCGCGAAGCGGCTTTGCTCGGCATGTGGCTGTTCGTAATGAGCGAGCTTTTATTCTTCGGAGCGGCGCTGACCGCGTTCGCCTTCTCGCGGGCGATCAGCCCTGCGGCCTTTGCCGCAGCAGCACGGGAAACGTCTCTGGCCTATGGCGGCGCCAATACCGCCGTTCTGATCACCAGCAGCCTCGCCGCCACCCTGGCGGTGCGGGCCGCGGACGCAGGGCTGTCCCGGTTCGCCGCGCGCCTGCTCGCGCTCGCCGCCGGGCTGGGAGTGGCCTTCCTGATAGTCAAGGGGTTTGAATATCGCGACGATTTCGCGCGCCATCTGTTTCCCGGCGCCGGGTTTGCGCTGCCAGAACCGGCGGCGCAAACGTTCTTCGCTTTCTACTGGGCGCTGACAGGCTTGCACGCCGTACACCTGACGATCGGCGTCGTCCTGCTTTTGCGGCTCGCCTGGCTGCTGCGTCGCGAGCGCATCAGCCCGATGAGCGCGCAGATCGAGGCGGCATCGCTGTTCTGGCATCTCGTCGACGCGTTCTGGATCGTCCTGTTTCCTCTGCTGTACATCGCGAGTTGCTCATGAGTTCACAAACGGCTTCCATCGCGTGGAAAGGTCCCGTCGCGGCGTGGGCGCTGATGGGTCTGTTGCTGGGAGGGTTGCTCTATGTTGCGCTTTACCTCCACGGCGCGCAGCGCTTTTGGTTCGCGCTGGCTGGGTCCGCCTCGCTGATCGCGACGCTTGGGTTTGTTCTCGTTGGTGTCGCCCGACTGGATCCGCTGAAGCGCCTCGTCGCAAGCGTCGGCTGGCTGTTCCTTGCGCTGATGCTGATGATGTCGTTTGCAGATCTGCTCACGCGCGCCGAGTGACGGCCAAATGGCCTCTTATTGTTCAGGCCACTGCATCGGGACGATTTGAAATTTGACGGAACTGACGCTTCTCGCCAACGTTCCTCAGCAGGAGGAATTCCATGACCGATAGGCCAGACACACCGAGGCATTATGACGGCCCGGCCGGCGGCTGGGGATCGCTGAAGGGCATGGCGAGCGTATTTTCGCGGGAGCTCGCGACTCCCGCTGTCCTCGAAACCCTGGCTCGTCAAAACAAAGCCGAAGGGCACATGTGCACCTCATGCGCTTGGGGGAAGCCGGCGCATCCGCACATTTTCGAATTCTGTGAAAACGGCGCCAAGGCGACCATTTGGGAACTGACGCGGGATCGTTGCACTCCTGAGTTCTTCGCACAGCACACCGTAACGGAACTGCTCGGCTGGCACGATTATGACCTGGAAATGCAGGGGCGGCTGACCGAACCGATGCGTTATGACGCCGCGACCGACAAATATATCGCGTGCAGCTGGGACGAAGCCTTTGCGGCCATCGGCGAATTGTTGCGGGGTTTGCCTCCGCGGTCGGTCGTCTTCTATGCCTCCGGCAAGGCGTCCCTCGAGACGTCGTATCTGTTCGCACTCTTCGCGCGAATGTACGGTCACAACAATCTCCCCGACAGTTCCAACATGTGTCACGAGACCACATCGGTTGGGCTTAAAAAGGTGATCGGTTCGCCGGTTGGAACCTGCGTGCTCGAGGATTTCGAGCGCTGCGACGCGATCTTCTACTTCGGGCAGAATCCCGGCAGCAACAGTCCGAGATTCCTCCATCCCCTGCAGGAGGCGGTCAAGCGGGGCTGCAAGATTATCACGTTCAATCCTGTACGGGAAAAGGGACTCGAGCGGTTCGTGAATCCTCAAAATCCGATTGAGATGCTGACCGGACATGGCACCGATCTCTCCTATATGTATTTGCAGGTGCGTCCCGGCGGCGACATCGCCGCATTGATGGGCCTTTGTAAGCATGTCCTGGTCGTGGATGCCGCGCGGCAGGCCGCTGGCGGGCCCGGTGTGCTCGATCGCGGATTCATCGCGGAACACACCGATGGCTTCGAAGCATTCGCGGACATGGCGCGCGCGACGGCCTGGGAGGAGATCGAGCGTGTTTCAGGTCTCAGGCGCGAGGATTTGGAGCAAGCGGCCGATGTCTATATCGCGGCCGAGCGCGTAATTGGCGTTTACGGCATGGGCTTGACCCAGCATGTGCATGGTTCGCAAGCCATTGGCATGCTCGTCAACCTTCTGCTCATGCGCGGAAATATGGGCCGGCCCGGCGCCGGTATTTCGCCGGTGCGCGGTCATTCCAACGTCCAGGGTCAGCGCACGGTCGGCATCTCGGAAAAGCCCGAACTTGTGCCACTCGATAAGCTCGCCGCCATGTTCGACTTCGAGCCCCCTCGCGACAAGGGCCTGACCACCGTCGACGTATGCGAGGGCATTCGCCATGGCGCGGTGAGAGCCTTTTTGAGCCTCGGCGGCAACTTTGTGCGCGCCATTCCCGAGCGCGAAATCATGGAGGCGGCATGGCGCAATCAGGCGCTCACCGTCTATATCGCGACAAAGCTCAACCGCAGCCACCTGGTGCATGGTGTAGCGTCTTACCTGCTTCCGTGCCTTGCCCGCTCGGAAGAGGATATGCAGGCAAGCGGCCGGCAGTCCGTCTCGATCGAGGACAGCTTCAGCCATATTTATGGGTCGATTGGCCGGCGCGCGCCGGCGGGTAAGCATTTGCTGTCCGAGTTGGCGATCGTGGCCGGCATCGCTAAGGCGACGCTTCCGGCTCATCCGAAGTGGCGTTGGGACGAGTGGATTGCCGATTACGCGATCGTCCGCGATTTGATCGCCGAGACTTATCCCGAGGAATTTCACGACTTCAATGCGCGCATGTTCCAGCCTGGCGGCTTCTACCGCGGGAACAAAGCCCACGATCGGATCTGGAAAACAAAAAGCGGCAAAGCCGAATTCACCCACCCCGACGTCATGTCGGCCCTCGGGATCGGCGAGGCTCCGGGCCGGTATCATCTCATCACGATGCGGTCCAATGACCAGTTCAACACGACGATCTACGGTTTCAGCGATCGCCTTCGTGGGCTCGAAGGTTCTCGCACGATCTTGCTCATCAGTCCCGCCGATATGGCGCGAGAGGGTTTGCGTGCAGGGGATGTCGTAAGCCTCGTTGGCGATGCCGGCGATGGCGTCCATCGCGAGGTGACGGGGCTCGCCGTGACGCCATTCGATTTGCCTGAGGGTTGTGTCGGCGGGTACTACCCGGAAATGAATGTGTTGGTGCCGCTATGGTATCACGACAAGGCGTCCAAGACTCCTGCCTCCAAAGGCGTGCCAGTCCGGATTAAGAGCTGAGAAGCGTGCGCGCGGTTACCGGACGAATGGCTGCCGAGGGATTCCGTGTTTGCCGGGTGAAAGTCGGAAAAGGGCGCCGGCGAGCGGTTGCTCCGCCTTCTCGGACTCGCTCATATTATCCGACGCGCTCGTTACGTAGAGTGTTGCTAGATCCTCCCCGGCAAAAGCGCACATGGTCGGCTGGCTGACCGGCAGGTTGATGTCGCGATCAATCGAGCCATCCGAATTGTATCGCCTGAGCTTACCGCCGCCATGGAGGGCGCACCAATAGCCTCCTTCGCAATCTACCGCCGCGCCGTCAGGAATTCCGAGGCCCTCGGGGACGCTCGCGAACACGCGTCTATTGGAAAGACGACCGCCTTCCAGCTCGTAATCGAACGCGATGATCTCACGCCTGTAGCTATGCGAAAGGAAGAACGTTCTGCAATCCGCGCTCCATGCCATGCCGTTATGAAGTTCGGCACCGTCAGGCTCGGCTCGTAAACCGTCATCCAGCGTGAAACTATGCAGCAATCCCGGCTGCTCCGGTGGTGATCCGTCGACCGGGTCAAACATGACGCCAACCCAAAATCGCCCGTTCGCGTCACATGCGCCCTCGTTGAAACGGAACAATGCGGGGTCAAAGGGCGGCGGGGCGATTTGGCGCAGCGCACCCGTTTTGAGGTCAAGTCGATATAAGCCGTGCCGAAGCGCCACCAACGCGGCGTCGTCACCCATCAATGCGAACCCTCCCACGTCGCTCGTCAACGGCCAGGTGCGTGTTTGGCCGGTGCGCGCCATTAAGCAATAAAGCGCAGCCGCCTTCACATCGATCCAAAATAGCTGTTCGTCCTTCGCAACCCAAGTGGGGGACTTGCCAATGGTTGCCCGATGATCCAGCACGGTTTCGATCTTCATTTATGCATCCTCTGCAGCATGAACCGACCTGTGGGACATGCGTTCCCAGCGGCTGTTTTACCGAGGCCTGCGACCGAGAACGCGCCGACGCGACTCTCGGCCGATCTCTGAACTTGACCGAGTTGGTCTCGCGGTTTCACCGGCCGTGTCGTTGGCGTGACGAGGTCAAAAGGTCACTGCCTGGTAGCGGGCGCGGTTGAACCTGCGCCACCGAACGATGTCGTCACAGCTCGCCCGCTTTGGCGAGCTTGCAGATGCGATCTGCAGTGCGCATCGCCAGGGCCTGAATAGTCAACGATGGATTGACGCCGCCGACCGTGGGAAACACAGATCCGTCGCACACCCAGAGATTGGGTATGTCCCAGCTGCGGCAATCGGAGTTCACCACGCTCGTTTGGCGATCGTTTCCCATGCGGGCTGTACCGCCAAGGTGACAGGTATCATTGTCCTGGTTGAACATCTCCTTGGCGCCGATCGCCTGTAGCGAGGCGCCCATCTGCTGGAGCGCGTGCCGGATCATCCCCTTGTCGTTTTCCCCCCAGCCGTAAGTGATCTTCGCCACGCGCAATCCATATTGATCGAGGTCGTCGGCGAGGGTTACCCTGTTGGCCTCGTTGGGGAGCATTTCGCCAACCATCTTGACGCCGATCATGTGATTGTAATCGAGCATAGCGCTGCGCAGCTTCTCGCCCCAGAGCCCGCGCGCGCCGGTCAGAACCGAAGCCCACTCGATGGGCAACGGTCCCTGACCCATCCAGCAATAGCCGCCATGAAAATCCTTCTTGTCGTCGTAGTTCCAATGTTCGGTGATCGCGAGGCTTGGCGGCCCCTTGTACCAGCGGACTTGTTCTTCCATCCGGCCCCACACGGCGGCGTTGCTCTGGGTCATGAGATTTTTTCCGACCAGACCCGACGAGTTGGCGAGACCGTCGGGAAAATTCGCATTGGCCGAGTTCAATAACAGCCGCGGTGTCTCCACGGCGTAGCCCGCGACGACGACGTTTTTCGCCCGCTGGAAATGCCACTTGCCGTCGCGATGGTAATGCACGCCGGTCGCGCGGCCATCGGAGCCAGTCTCGATGCGCCCGACCATGGCGAGGTCGCGCACTTCCGCGCCGGCTGCGAGGGCGCGAGGGATCCAGACCGTCAACGCCGACCGCTTCGCGTTGGTTGAACACCCGAAGCGGCAGAAGCCGCGATAGACGCACGGCGGGCTTTCGCCCTCCGGTCCTGATTGCGGAGCCGACAGGGTCGCGAGTGGCGTTTCGGTCCAGCCAATGCCGATGGCCTCGCAGCCCTTCGCCAAAAGCTTTCCCGCGGTGTTCAACTCATGGGCGCGGTAGGGATAACGCGGCCGCCTCGGTCCCCAGGGATAGGTCAGCGGTCCGGAGATGTTGATCCGCTGCTCTGCGAGGTCGTAGTAATGCCACATCTCTTCCCAGGAGATCGGCCAGTCCGCGCCATAGCCGAGGATCGTTCGGGATTTGAACCATTCAGGCCGAAAGCGCAGCGCCACCATGGCATAATGGACGGTCGATCCGCCGACCGCCTTGCCCGAATTGTTGCCGCCCATCTTAATCGGATTGGGGCCGTCCAGCACACGCTTGTCGGTCCAGTAAAGTTGGTTCTGGGCGGATTCGTCCGATGCGAAATCCTCGAGAGGACGAAAGATAGCCCCCCGCATCGAAAGCGATCACAGAAAATCCCTGCTCGGCCAACATCGCGGCAAGCGTCCCGCCGCCGGCGCCGGTTCCGACGATGAGGAAATCGACGGCATCCGCTTCGCTGTATTCGCGCATCGAAACCCAGCCGCGCTGGCGAAAAATATCGGGCGCACGGCCGCCATCGGCTCTGGGCTCGGCGCGCGGGTCAGACGACATGGCCATTCCTTCGCACGGCTGCCTGGCGGGCTCCGGGCGAGGCTTCCTCCGCCTCCCAAGGATCGAGACGGTCACCGTCGAGACGTACATAGCCCCTCGGAGAGGCCGGACCGCCGAAGCCGATTTCGCTCCAGGCTTTTGGATGCGCATAGAACAGCGCCGGTACATCGACGAGAATACGGCGGTCGAAAAACGACTTAGCATCCAACGCCGACCAGCGCTCGCTATTCAAAGCGCCGGCCTGCATTGCGTGAAGGATACCTTCGCGCTCCTTAACGTCGATCTGTGCGAAGCCGCGGCCGTGGTGACGAGCCTTCGCTTCTGCATCGAGCGCCGCGAGACCCTGCCTCCATGCGTCCCGCATGTAGGGCATATCGGCTTCCCGGAAGCCGTCGCCTTGATCTTCGAGCAGCTTGGCGTCCAGGAGAGCAACCAACGAAACCTGGACTTCATTCCCAGCCTGGGGCAGGATGCAACGACACAACGCGTCGGCGATCTGCCACTCGTGAGCATCGAAAAAATTTGGCGTGTCCGGAGTTGCCAGGCGTTTTGCAATCACTTCGCGCGTCTTGGCGTTCCACGATTGCGTATCTCGCTTGGCGAGTACATCATAGCCCGGATAGCGCGAGCTATCACTCACGGGTAGATGCCTTAAGCAGCGCCAGCGCCGCAAGGCCGGCCAGAGCAAGGCCCGTGAACGCAGGCGGCGCGGGCAGCGGCGGACCGGCAAAAGCATTCTGGCGCCAGTTGCGCCATCCCCCCATCCCGCGCGACACGCCGTAAGCGTGGAACCCGACCCCCGCCACACCCATGGCCGCGGTTGCGAGCAACCAAAACTGCGAGCCCTTGCGGGTTTTCGATGGGTCGCCGACGGCCGCTGCGCCAAGCATAACGGCGGCCATGGGCGGCATCGTCACGGGCAGCAGCATCGCCGGATTGTGAAAGGCGCCGCGGAAATGCAGCAGCCCCGCTTCTGCGGTCGTACCCATCAGCGATGCTGCAGTCGCCGCAGCGACCACCCGGCCGGCAGGCATGCCCAAGACGGTCGGGCTCGCCCGCGGGCTTGTTGGCGCGAACGCGTTCGGCCAGATAGCCCATCAAGCCCGCCAGGGACATCGCCGCAGGCGCGCCAAGCGGCGCGGAATAGAAAATATTTTGCCAGCTGAACCCGCCGACCTTTTTAGTGACGTTGTAGATGTGGAATGCCGTTCCCACCACTCCTACAAGGCCGGCAAGCGTGTAAACGGTTTCTCGCAACGGATGAGATTCGTGGCGATCATCCGACACGCCGTGAAGGCTGACCCCTACTGAAAGCGCTGACGTGATGATCGGCGTCCACATCGCCTTGTTGTGGAAGTTGCCGCGGTAATGCTCCATCGCACTGTCGATCAAGACTGAGCCTGCGATCGCGCCGGCCGCGAAATTGAGGCGCTGCGCGGCAGCCAACACCGCGGTGTGGGTCGTCGTCGCGCTGGAGCCCGGCCTCGGCAACTGGTCGTTGCCAACAAGCGGAGCCATGAGCGCTAATGGCTGGAGCGTATCGCGCGGGGAAAAGTCGCGCTTGGTTATCATCCGCGTCACCGCTTTCCGGGTAGTATGTTGGCGAGCAACTGCCGGGCGCTATTTTTGACGACGCTGGCGAGTTCGGGTTCATCGGCCATCATGGACACGAAGTTTTTCGCGTCCTTCAACGTTATGTGAGGCGGCAGAGGCGGCACATTTGGATCTGCCCGCATGTTCATAATCACCGGCCGGTCGCTGGCCAGAGCTTCATCCCATGCGGCGCCGACCCGCTCCGGATCATCGCAGTAGATGCCCTTGAAGCCGAGCAGTTCCGCGTACTTGTGATAGGGAAAGTCGGGAATGCTCTGAGTCAGCGGCGTCTTGCCGTCACCAAGCTGAATCCGCTCTTCCCATGTCACCTGGTTGAGATCCTGATTGTTTAGAACCATGATGATGAAACGCGGATCGGACCACTGCCGCCAATATTTGCTAACCGTGATCATCACGTTGAGCCCGTTCATCTGCATCGCGCCGTCGCCGATAAACCCGATCACCGGGCGGCCGGGGTAAGCCATTTTCGCGGCGAGCGCGTAGGGAGTCGCGGCGCCGAGCGAGGCCAAACCGCCAGACAGCGATCCCATCATTCCGCATTCGGATTCTGGATGTCGCGGGCGTACCAGTTGGCGACTGAGCCCGAATCTCCGGTCATGATGACGTCGTCAGGCAGGCGGGGGACAGCTCATGAAAGATGCGCTGCGGATTGACCGGATCCGCCGGCTCCATCGCGCGCTCCTTCAGCGTCTCCCACCATGTCAGTGACATTCTGGTCTCAATCCATTTGCGCCACCCGCGCTCGTTGTTTTGCTCCAGCAACGGCAGGAGCGCAGCAAGGGTCTTCTTGCTGTCGCCTATCAGTGAATATTCCATGGGGTAGCGCAGAGAAACGTTGGCGCCGTCGATGTCGATTTGCACGCCGCGCGCCTTGCCCGGCTTGGGCAGGAACTCGCTGTAGGGAAAGGCGGACCCGACCATCAGGAACGTGTCGCACTGCTTCATCAGATCCCAACTCGGCTTGGTGCCCAGCAGGCCCGAGCGATCCTGTGACGAACGGCAGATCGTCCGGCAGCGCCGCCTTGCCGAGCAGCGCCTTGGCGACGCCCGCATTGAGGCGGTTGGCGACCGCAATCACTTCGTCGGTGGCGTGCAGCGCGCCGGCGCCAACCAGCATCGCAACCTTCTTGCCCTTGTTGAGGATTTCGGCGACCTTTCGCAGATCGGCAATGTCCGGGCAACGTCGAGATCGCCGGGATAGCCAACGCCGGTATGGGTCGCGCCGTGAGCCATTGGCGCATCCTCATAATCGAGTTCCTGAAGGTCGTTGGGGATAATGACGCAGGTTACCGCCCGCTTGGCCTGCGCAATTCGCACCGCGCGGTCGATGCAGGTGCGCACCTGCTCGGGAACGACGGCCGTCACCACATACTCGGAGACATCAGCAAACAGGTTCTGGAGATCGACCTCCTGCTGGTAGCTCGCTCCCAGCGCCGAGCGGGCCTGTTGGCCGACGATTGCGACGACCGGCATATGGTCGCATCTTCGCATCGTACAGACCGGTCAGCAGATGGATGGCGCCGGGGCCGGATGTCGCGTAGCACAGCCCCGGCTGTCCGGTGAATTTGGCGTGCGCCGAGGCCATGAAAGCCGCCATCTCTTCGTGGCGCACCTGGACATAGTCCATGTAGTCCTTGCCTTCTCGAGCGCACGTCCAGACCGCCAACGCCATCGCCGGGATAGCCGTAGACCCGCGACAGGCCCCACTCGTTGAGCCGCTTCCAGACGAATTCCGCGACGTTCTGCGACATGGGGGATTCCTCTATACGGCGGTTGATCGAGCCGCGTGGCCGAAACGATGTTCAAATATTCAAGACGCTTCGCTACCTGATGGATCGCCACGGCGACGCCTGAGGCTGCAAGCGACCAGAACGGCCGTCTTATGACGATCGGTGAACATCTCCCAGCTTAGCGTCGCGCGACCTGGCTCATCGAAACGCCCATGCGCCGCGTAGTCGCCTGGAACCGGCTCGAACAGATTGGAGGGTGCGTCGGGCCTGTCGGCCTGGTTCGACAAGCTGGCCGGAATAGCCCGCGGTGGCGAGATAGCGATCAATGAGCCCGGCGCGATGCCGGTTGGCGAGGATCGCCTTGACGGTCGGCCATCCGACCCACACTCGCGACGCTTGTGGGTGGCGGCGAAAAAGATCGCGCGGGCGGCACTTCCGGCTCGAATATCGGCGCCACCGGCTTTGCCTTGCGACCCATCTTGTTGAGAGCCCAATCGAATTGCGGCGTATTGACCGCCGGCAAATCGACCATCGTCAGCCGAATGTCGAGCTTGTCATGGATAAGTTCGCTGCGAAGGCTATCTGTAAAGCCTCTGATCGCGGCCTTGGCGCCGCAATATATCGATTGCAGCGGCACCGAGCGGTAGGCGAGCGCCGAGCCGACATTGACGATGGCGCCGCTGATTGCGCACTCGCATCCGTTTCAGCGCCGACATCATGCCGTGCACTTGCCCGAGATAAGTGACCCGTGTCCCGCGCTCGACCTCGTCGGCCGTCAGCTTTTCGACCGGCGCAAATACAGTCGCCATAGCGACGTTCACCCAGACGTCGATGGTCCGAGCTCGACCTCTACCTCGCTCCGCCGCCGCTTCGACCGCGGCGCGTCTGGCGACGTCGGTGGGAATCGGCAGGGCGCGTAACGCCACATTGTCGCGCGTCCTCCGCTGCTCGCTTCAAGCTGCGCGGGATCTCGCGACAGCAGTGCCACGTCATAGCCCTGCCGGGCGAATTCGTCTGCGGTGGCGCGGCCAACGCCCGCGCCCGCGCCGGTAATTACCGCCACCTTTCGTCATCTGATTTCGTCTCCGTGCTTGAATGCTAACCAGCGGAACGGCGCAACGAGTTCCCTGTAACCTGCTTGCGTTGAATGCGTGAATCCGGAACGATTGGCGCTCGCAGCTCGGTTTCTCATTGTATGCGTTCAGCACGTTTTGAGCCGCATAGTGAGGAGGCTCGCTTGGCCGAGCATTTTGACCTTATCGTGATCGGTAGCGGCCCGGGCGGGGGCTCTGTCGCCCAGGCGCTCGCGCCCGACGGGAAAGCGGATCCTGATTCTCGAACGTGGCGACTATCTTCCGCGCGAGGAGGCCAACTGGAGCGCCAAGGCGGTCTTCGTCGACGGCAAATATCAGGCCGACGAGACCTGGATCGAACCGCAGGGGCGCAATTTCAGTCCCGCAGCTTCATTACTTCGTCGGCGGAAATTCCAAGGTTTATGGCGCCGCGCTGTTTCGGCTGCGCGAGCGCGACTTCGAGGAGGTCGTGCACGCAGGCGGCATCTCGCCCGCGTGGCCGCTTAAATACGGCGACTTCGCGCCCTACTACGACGACGCCGAGACGCTTTTCCACGTACACGGGCACGCGCGGCGAAGATCCCACTCGAGCCCGTCGCAACTGCATGCCCTATCCTTTTCCGCCGGTGAAACACGAGCCCAAAGTTGCGGAACTTTCCGAAAGCTGACCGGCATCGGTCTAAAGCCCTTCCATCTGCCGCTTGGAATCTTGCTCGACCAGAAGGAGGACGGCTTCGCGACGCCGACCAGCACTGCATGCGATGTAGCGCTTCGACGGGTTTCCGTGCCTGCTGAACGGTAAGGCGGACGCGCAGGTGATCTGCATCGATCCGATGCTGGCGAAGCATGACAACGTTACGCTGCTAACCGGCGCTTATGTTTCCAAGCTTGGCACTGATGCGAGCGGCCGTCGGATCGACGCTGTTCATGTTGATCGCGGCGGTCGCGAGGAAGTCTATTCGGCGGACATCGTCGTCGTCGCGTGCGGCGCGCTCTCTTCCGCACTGCTGCTCCTTCGTTCAGCAAATGACCGACACCCCGCAGGACTTGCCAATGGTTCGGATCAAGTTGGTCGCAACTACATGCGCCATGAGATGAGCATTGTCATGGCGGTCATGCGGCACGTCAACGAGACGATATTTCAGAAGACTCTCGCGATCAGTGACTTCTATTTCGGCAGCGACGACTGGGAGTTTCCGCTCGGTCTTATTCAGATGTGCGCAACCAGCCATGCCGACCAGATCAAGGGTGAAGAAGTCCCGGGCTGGCTCGAATGGCTGCCAGACATGCCTTTCGAATGAGATGGCGCGCCACTCAATGGACTTCTGGCTTCAGGCCGAGGACCTGCCACGCGCCGACAATCGCGTCTACTACAAGGACGGAAAGGTCCATCTCGACCTTGTGGCTACAAACCCGGAGGCGCTCAAGCAATTAAAGCGTAAGCTGAAGGAAGTGCTCATCGGCGATTGGCTGGCCCGCGGTGCTGCTCGATCGTTCGCTGTACCTGGGCAAGGATATTCCGCTCTCCGGCACCGCGCACCAGGCGGGAACCTGTCGTTTTGGCGACAGACCCCGCGACTTCGGTCTTAAATCTGGATTGTCGCGCGCACGAGGTCGATAACCTGTATATAACCGATGCGAGTTTTTTCCCTTCCATTGGCGCTGTGAATCCGACACTTACAATCATCGCCAATGCATTGCGGGTGGCTGACATCATGAAGGACGCAGTTATGACGCGGCGGCGGCGGTCGCCGGCTTATTGTTCGTTTCGGCCTGGTGGTGCTGTTCTTCCCATTCAGCGCGCTCGACAAGATCTTCGGTTTTAACCACGCGGTCAAACAGGCGCAGTCTGTCTTCAAGCCGCGCCCTTTGGCCGTCGCCATGATCTTGGTGGGGCTTGCGCATCGAGGTTGTGTGTTCGCTGGGCGTCATCTCGGGCGTCGCCGATCGGGCTTCGCGCGTTCATCATCGCGGGCTATTGCGCCGCCACCGCCGTGCTTTTACAAACAATTCTGGGCGCAGGGGGATTTCTGGTCCGACCCGGATGGAAGCGGCCGGACGCTGTTCTGGGATTTCCTGAAGAACTTGTCGCTCGGCGCAGGCTTCCTGCTGATCGTCGTCGGAACGGACGGATCAGGTCTCGCGCCATTTCTCGCACATCCCGCTCGCCTCCAGTCATCCCTATGGAGCTCCAGATCGCATGAAGCGATAAGGCAGGACCGAAGCCCTCGGTACCTTATGTCCATCTTTATGTCGACGACCACGGGATCAGCCGTCAGGCGCGCTGTGCGTTGACGCAACTACGAGTTGAAATCCGTTGGACCTGCCGACCCCCAATGGAATGACAAGATGGAACGCGGCGAGGCGACCGTTGTGTTTACGGTGCAACCCGTCGGATGGGTCGGCGACTGGCACGAGAACCCTGCGCCGCAATGGATCATCGTTCTGTCGGGCCGCTGGTGGATCGAAAGCATGGATGGGACGCGGATCGAGCAGGGGCCCGGGGAGTTTTCATTCGGTGAAGATCAGGGCTGCACGGAGACCGACGGCAAGAAAGGCCACCGGTCCGGCGCCATAGGCGGCGAACCGTGTTGTCTGATGACCGTGCAACTCCATGTCAGTCCGAAGCGCCAGCCATGCCATATGAAATGAAAGTGCAGGCCATACTGGGGTTTCGCCTCGTCACGTCAGATGCGGTGCGTCTGGCGGGATTTTATCGCGCGCTCGGGTTCACGGTCGCTGAACCGGCTCCGATTTCGGCTACCGAGATGGAGCTGCTTGAGCTTCGCGGCAGCGGCTCGCGGATCGCTTTGTCACTAGGGCCAAGCCGCCTGGATCTCGATAGCTTCGACGACGCTGGCCGCCCCTATCCGCAGACGAGATCATGCGATCTCATATTTCAACATCTCGCGATCGTCACCAGCGACGCGGCCGCAGCATGGCGTCATGCGCGATTGGCGGGCGGCACGCCGATAAGCCGGCAGCGGCCGGAGACTTTGCCTCCCTCCACCGGAAGCGTGACAGCCGTGAAATTTCGTGATCCCGAAGGTCATCCCCTGGAATTCCTGCAGTTCCCGTGCAAGTCAGGATCCGACTGGCGGGGGATCGGCAACCTGGGCATAGATCATACCGCCATGTCGACCGGCGGTGTCCGCGCTGCCCAGCAATTCTATTCCCGCCTCGGTCTCAGCCAGGGCGAGACGACAATGAACAAGGGTCCGACGCAAGAAGCCCTAGATGCACTCGACGGCGTTGAGGTCGTTGTAGCGCCGATGCTTCTGGGCGACCGTCCGCCGCACGTCGAGTTGCTCGGCTATCGGCATCCGGTTGGACGTGCGAATGCCCCACTCGCTGCAAATGACATCGCCGCTACCCGGATTGTTTTCCGTTCAGATCGCGACGCCCTCATTCGCAATCCCGACGGCCACCTTCACCAGCTCAGCCGATCAGATCTATAGCCAGCAGATATTGAGTTGCAGCGATGAACAACCGCCGCCCGTCGACGCCGCCAAAGGCGCAGTTCGAAACGACAGACGGCGTCGCCAAGAATCCGAGCTTGCGCCGATTAGATGACCAGATATGCACCCCGTCCGCAGCGCTCGTCCATACCCATCCGCGCGCATCTACGGCAAAGCCGTCGGGATAGCCGTGATCTGTGTGACAGAAGAAACGCCGATTTGAGAGCTCGCCGTCCTCTCCCACATCAAACGCAATGAGTTCATGCTTGGCGCCGGCTTCGTGGCCTGGGACCTCGCCGAGCGACAGAGACGTGTCGGAAACATAGAGTGTCGAGCCATCGACTGTGAAGCCCAGACCATTGGGCTGCTCGAAATCCGCCATTCGACGCAATTCGCGCGTTTGCGGATCGTAGCGATATACGCTGCGGTGGTCGAGTTCCGGCTCGGCGAGCGCGCCCTGGTTCGGCATAATGATCCCGAACGTCGGATCTGTGAACCAAATGCTGCCGTCGGGAGCGACGGCGACGTCGTTTGGCGAATTGATCCGCTTGCCTCTGTAGTGCGCCACCAACGGTACCGGCTCACTGTCATAGTCGCCGCCTCGGCTGATGCAACGCCGGCCATGTTCGCAGTGGATCAGCGTCCCATCGGCCTCGACGGCATTGCCATTTATGAAATTGGTTTTATCGATCAAGACTTCTACCCGCCCGTCGGTGCGCCATTCCAGCACCCTCCTATTAGGGACGTCGGACCAGACCAGCCTCTCATTTGTCTGCTCCCAGACAGGTCCTTCGCCATGAACCGTTCCCTGGTAAAGCACGAGAAGCGGAGTATCGGCCGAAACCACCTCAGCGAGGAGCGGGACGTCAATCTGCACGCCTGAGAAATTCTTGATGATCTGCGGAATGCCTGGCTTGCGCAGCAATCGCCCGGGACGCAATTCAGTGGGGTTTTGCAAGGCAGCCTCCACTTCTGTCGACACGCAGCCCTGGGCCGCAGGCGCAATTTGAAGCTGTGCGCGATCTTCACCGCAAATAGTTCCGCGCAACCGAGTCTCGGGAGAACGCACGCAGCAGCAACGCGTTCCCAAATAACAGAGGTGGGTCTTCAGCGCCGGCTTGCGTGGCCGGCACAAAGCCGCCTGAAGTGCGCCAAGATCATCGCTTGAAGATTGGCGGGCAGGAAAATGGCCGGGACCCGTGCGGCTAATCGGTGGCCCCCAGTCTGTTCATTGCTCGCGTCCAGTGGCTTGGATTCCGACGAACTCGTCCGCGGCAGGAGGATGCTTAGGGCGATATATTCCGCCTCCCAGCTCTGAAATACCGAGATCCAGAAGCTGTGCGAAACGGCATAAGAAACTAGGCGTGCCCTCATTTAAGCCATGCCAGAGCGCAGACTTAATTGAGGCCCGCGAGGAAATTGCGGGCGGTGTTTTCGTAGGGTGTTGCGATGTCCCGAAACTGTTTGAAACATTGGAAGAATCTGTCGATCAGGTTTCGCTCTGAATAGAGGGCGTAGTCGCACTCGAGTTTCTCGCGCGTCGAGAGATAGAAATGGTCATTCCTCCCAATGCCAATCGCAAAGCCAAAGAACCAGATTTCAAAGCCAGAATACTTGCCGATTCAACTCGGGCGGATGCCGCTCTACTTGGCACGTTTGGCATAAGTCGGAGGAAATCTTCTTCGAGTTTTGGATGAGAATCTGATGTAATTGGCAATAGCCTTTATAGAAGATGCGGCAGAGGCGCCTCTCCACGCCGAAACAAACCTTCGCTGTTCGGGCGAGGCGCCGACGCAATTTGCTCCTCCTGCGGCCTGCGGTTTGATAACGGCGGTCGCCAAGCCGATGACAGCGCGGCAACGACAAATAGCAGATGACGCCGTTGTTCCATCGCAAACCGTCAGGTTAATCCTGACAGAGGCGCTGCATTGCCTGACTGATCTACGCAATTGATCGAGGGCATCCTAGGGGCGCAACAGGAGGCCCAACCAGGGTCTCATGGTAAAATGGAGAGACTTAATGACCCGTTTGATCCTCGCGGCCGCCCTTGCCGTTCCTCTCTTCGCTGGCTCGGCGTTTGCGGTCGACAACACGATGACGACGCCAGCTACAACCGCGCCTTCCGCAAATTCGACGGCGGGCCAAGCTGGCGACGGTATCCGGATGGCCGACCACGCCACAATGGCGATCAAGTACGCGACGACTTCGTCGGCTGCCCCTTGCGAAAAGGTCACATAAACTTGCGGCAGAGTTTCGCCAACCGGCCGCTACTACGGCGACGGTCGCTGAGCGAGCGCATGTTCATGCGAAGAACGAGAATGGCGCCGTGTTCGACCGTCTATGCCGTGGACGAACTCGCATTGATCCTCCAGTTTGGAGCCAATATGGCAGCGGTCCGAAATCAACTCCGCTCGTTGCCCCGAATCTCTTCGAACAAGATGCACCAACGAACACAGCAGCCGAACTCCCATACTGTTTGGCTCAGAGGGCGCTCCACATTGAGCTGACGGCTGCTGTGTATTAACAAGACGCGTCGTTGAGCTTGGCGCTCCCGACGGCAACGTTAACAGACAAACTTTGCCTTCTGGAACCCCTGCTGGCTTTGAGGCTTGCGTGCGCCATGGCGAGACCACGCACAACAGCCATCTCGCGACCGGATGTTGGTCGGTAGACCGCGAGGAATGAGCGCGGCAGGCCAGATCGCTGTTCAGCTCAGAAATCGTGCGCATCATTCGCCGTTGCGTAATCTATTGCAGTGACCCCTGACGGCTGCGTAGCACTCGCAACTGCTGTTCAGTAACCCGGGCAAGTTCAAGATTTTGATGCGCCCGCGACGATAGCGGATGAGTTCCTGCGTCCTGAAGGCGGTTGGCGACAACTGAAACGCTACCGCGCTGAACCCCGAGCATCTGGGAAAGA
The DNA here is from genome assembly GCA_963771455.1 of uncultured Pseudomonadota bacterium. Lineage (GTDB taxonomy): Bacteria > Pseudomonadota > Alphaproteobacteria > Rhizobiales > Beijerinckiaceae > Roseiarcus. Next base: position 266,400 of record CAVYTP010000004.1, on the reverse strand, counting down.
AACTCCTACGTCAACGGCAGATCATCGCCGGCTAAATCTAGCGCGCGCAAATAACCATCGAGACAGACGACCGTCGAGCGTATGCGATGAGTTACAGGCGGTGGACTGGAGGGCCTGCGCGGGCAGGACGCGCTCCTGTTGGACAAGTGTAGCGTGCAGAGACGCGCTCTGCCGGGCGGCGTTGCGCAGCTGTGCGACGTCCGGAATAGACCCCTCGCCCGCGACTGCACGCATCATTCAACGCGATGCCGCCGTCCAGTGCGGTCGACGCACCAAAGCACGATCTCGGCCAATCATTGCCGCTTCAACCGCCGCCACTTCCAACAGACGTACGGCCAACGAAATGATGCAGCTTGGCAATCAACCCGCACGTCAGACCTACGAAACAGTGCGCCTGGAAACATTTGGCAGCAAGATAAAACTCTATACGTCACAACGGGGTAAGCACGGCGCGTTCGGCTCCCTGTTTGGCCGACAAACGGAACTCACGACCGCTGATCCAAATTCGCTCTACTTCGATGGCAGTCCAACCTTTCGGTAGGACGACGGAACGCCTAGGCCAGTTGCTCGGCTCGCTCGCGTCTGGAAATATCCCCGGAAAGCCGAGCAGCAGGCCCATCAGAAATCCTCCCAGATTTGCGAAGAAAGGACCCGCTTGCGGCTGCTCTGGAAAGACGTCGCTGCGATATTCTAGGGTTTGTTCAAACCGGCCGACGCAAAAACGCCCGTACCCATCTTCCATAAGTTTCGCAGACAACGCGGCGTCGCCGGTATAAGCCGCCCAGACGCCATAGAGCGCCGAAAGCATCGGACTTCCGATGTAATTTTGCCGTAGATCTAGATAGTATCTGAGAGTTGTCGCTTCGACGTCGAGCTCCATATCGAACCCAATGGGAAACACCCCCATTAGAGGATCGGGTGTGCCGCCCTTTTCTTCGTTCAGCCGAAATCCGTCATGCGAAACGATGACGCGCTGGCGCATCGGTATGACCATTTGGTCGGCGATGACAGCCCACTCTGGATCCGCCGCGTAACCCAAACGCTCCGCCGCCTTGATCGCGTCCCCCAGTACAACGGTGGCCAGCATGTTGGTAAAGACTGCGTTCTCGGATTTAATTTTGCGCTCGGCAATTCCCATTGAGGCGCGGATCTCGTAGCCTCTTTCGCTGCGCGTCACCCGACTTTTCACCCATTCCGCAACGCCCGAAAGCACTGGCCAGGCCCGGGTACGAAGATATTCGAGGTCTCTGACCATGTAGGCGTGGAGGGCAAATGCCCGCGCGACGTCGAGCGAAACGTGGTCCTCATGCCACGATGCCGAACCGGGTAAAGGAGCGGCCTCTTGCCCTGTCGACGGCGCGCTCTCCCAAGGGAATTGCAGCCCCCTGCGGCCGCGCAAGCGGGCGTTACTGGCTGCTGAGGAGAGACTTCGGAACCGGTAATCCAGCAGGGTCGCGGCCGTGTGCGGCTGCAGGAGCGTCAGGACAGGAACGATAAACGTCTCAATGTCCCACATCACGTGCCCATAATAATAGTGGTAGTCATGCCAGGTCGCGAGCCCGAAAATGGAAGTTGACGCGGGCGATCCGACGTGGGTGGAGCTTATGAGGTAAAAGAATGCTGCGTCGGCGAGCGCCTGCCAGCGCGGCTCCGCCCCAACTAAGCGAATGCGGCCTTTCCAAAGTTCAGTCCAGATCGCTTTGTTCTCGGCTCGAATGGCATCGAAGCCGCGCTTCCGCGCAAGCGCCAGCTGCCGGACGGCCTGCATGTCGGGCTGCGCGTGGTTCACGCTCGGGACCATACTCGCCATTTGGCGAAGGTCGTACCGGCGTCCCGCCTTCGCGGTGAACTGATAAGTCGTCGTGAGCGTCCGATTTTCGAGCGGCGGACGGTTTGCCTCCGCCTCCGCACCGACTAGTTCTGTCGCGTAGGCGACGCCGCAACGCGACAATCCGCCGGCGCTTTCCCACATCGATGCGCCGTCGCAAGAGACCTCTTTTTCGCCCGGCGTGTCGCGCAGTTGTCGCAACGCGACTCCGTCGACATTGCGGGCATCAACCAGAGACCGTAATGAGATAACGCCAGGTGATTCGCACACTATCGACACGTTCTGGCAAACGAGGCTTGGGTCGCCCCGACTGCAAAAGGTTAGGACCTCTATGTCGGCCTCATTTCCCCCAGCCGCAAATTTAAAACGGCTCGTGAGTTCGCCCGTCGAGAAATCATACGACTGCTCGATTTTCGACACCTGAGAGGTGGCCTCGGACAACCAGACGCCCGCCAGTTGAATATCACCGCCCACTGGGTAAGGAGCGATGGCCGCCGCTTCGATGCGCCGGACCGGGTGTTCGCCCGTATAGCCGTTGACAAGCGCCATTCCCGCGCCGAGTGGCATTTCGCGTATGCGAAGTCCGATGACGCCGTTCGAGACGTAGGCCGGAAGCTCCTTTTGGCCCGCGCCCTTGACTGGCGCAGGGCTGATAGCTCCGCCCATCCGTCACCTTTGATCGGCTATGAGTGGAGCGATAGCGTGGATGAGGTTTCGCGCCACTTGAAATGTTCCTCGTAGCAGCGTCCACCGCCACGCGTACCATTGTTTGTTCCGGCAGCCGCGAACAACCCGAGGTCGTGAACGGAATTGAGCAAGATGAATCTCAACACAACTAGCGGCGAGATCGCTGTCTCCGGAGCAGTGTTGACTGCCCTGCGGCGGTCGCTTCGCAAGTCCGCGGGCGCAACCAAGCGCCCAAGCGCCAAGCCTAAGCGCGTCGCCACTGAGCCTAAGCGCGTCGCCACTGATCCGGCTTCTTCTTGTCGTTTAGCGTCCGAACCCGTGCCACGAGCGGCCTGTGACCCCGGGACTTGGCCCATCCGATTGCTTCGTGCTGGGTCGCGAAGGTGGCAAGTAGGCTGTCAGCGCCGTCTTCAACGACGTAGTCATCCACGGGGCCGACAATGCCTTTAGGGCGTGGCTCAATGTAGACGTTAGTCATTTGACGCCTCCCCGTCTCTCCGATCCTTCGCGCTTTGCGCCGTCGCAGCGGCGCCGGACTCGAAACAGTGAACGCCTGCCTTCCTTCCGAGTTCCGCACCTACTACCGTGCCTACGGTCCATCCCGTAAAGCGACGAAGCCCCGGTGGATTGGTCTCCCTCTGCCTGGCAGCGCCAATCAGCTCCCTAAGCTGTCTCCGAATGTATGGACCAAAGCGACCGTCCGTGAAGTGCCCCTCGCGCCGGAGTTGCCTGATGATCTCTTCTACGCTCCCGTTCGCTCCTGACCGCGCCAATTCGAAGGCCCTTTCGGTCATGGTCGGGCGCGGCCCGACTGGTTTGTCACTCATCGCGCCCTCATGCTTGCGCGCACCCCGCCACCGGAGGTGAATTTCGTCGCATTAGGCCAACCGTAATTGCTGGCATTTGGCCCTCAACCGCCGCTGCGCTGCTAGGCAGGCGAGAAACCGGGCACTGGGTCAGCCGGTCGTCGATGATGTCCGCGTAGCAAGGCAGTCCGATGACCGGTTTTGTTTCGAACCAGATGTCGGACGGGCGCCTCTCTGGCAAACCCTCTCGCTACGCTGAGCGCTTCGCCCGGAGTGATCGCGCCCGTGTGCATTTGTTGCGCCTTGCCATCTTCAGCCGCACCCGGTGCTGTATGCCAGTCCCCTTATTTCCGGGCGACGACCATGGGCAGCGACAAAGGTCGGACGGAACGGCCTCGCGAGGCCAGCCGGCGCCGGCGGCGGATCATCGTCGTCGTTGCCGGACCGGTGCGGCGGCAACGCACGCTTGAGCCACCTTGAAACTACGCTGCGCTTGCGCGGCGGATTTGTCGGCGAGTGGGGACGCCGCATTGACGCGGCCCCGTCGAGGAGAACCAGGGCACGCAGTATTGCGTCCAGTTCGACGACGGCTCCGCTGTCAAGGTGGCGCAACGATGGGGCGTTCTCGACTGCGCGGGCATCCGAGCTCCATGATGCCAGGATGGCTTTCTTTTCCGCGATAGATAGGCGGGGATCGCGCACAACCTCGTCAGGGTGCGTAAAGGGCACTTCGCCAGATAGTTCGCAGTGGGATCGATGTTCGGTTAGGCAGTTGAAGCGTTCGCTCATCTCCAGTCTCCGCAATCGGGGCCGCCCGGCTAAAGTCCGGGAGGCTGGACCGCAGTATTTGAGTTCGAATAGCCTAGGCGGCCACGGTCGTGCGCACGGCGCGCTCGTCAATCCGCTTCTGCTGATCACTTGCTCGCCCGTCCGCGAGTCGTTGAGCCTCGACGCAGAGCGATTTGGGGGACAAAAAAGGGGCTTCAAGGGCTGGCCGCAAATTTTTTTCTCAAGCAAAACCTTGTCGTTAAAGAGCCGGCGCCCGTGCCGTAATCGCGTCTCTGCAAGGGGCAGACCGTCAAGATGCATCGGTGCCAGCGCCCGGCGAGAAGCCGCTTAGTCCCCGAATCTGATGGGGCGAGCGGGCGACATGCGCCGCCGCGAACACAAACTCGCTAGGTACCCCTAAATTCCCAATCCACGGCCCCTGTATCGGACCGCACCCCAAATACCTGGCCGCACGTTGACAATGACTTGGCTAAGGGGCCGCACGAAGCGGCCCCTGGAGCGTTAGCTATTTTTATGGCTCTGTTGGCCTGCATTGACATGCTGCTCGTGCGAACCGCCACGCGTGGATCCTTCAGACCCCAATTCCTTCGAATCTGAACCGCCGCTGTTCTTATGGCTTTGTTCGCCCGCCTTGACGTGTTGCTCGTGCGAACCGCCCCGCGTTCCAGATTCTCTGGGCGCCTGATCCGCCGGTATTCTTATGGCTTTGTTCGCCTGCCTTGCTGTGCTGTTCAGATGAGCCGCCACGTTCGCTATTTGGCATATTGATGCTCCTGCTGTTTGATTGGGGGAAGAGTGGACCGATCACCACCGATCGCTTCCGGCAGACAAACAACTCGATCGAAGCGTTGTTCCTTTTCACTCGTAGCGCAGCCAAGTCGCCGGTCCAACTTCGCGGCGGTTCCCCTATGCTGTCCTGCAACTCAGGAGGCCGAGCCGACCGCCCTCGCGAAGCGCATTGCGTACGGTGCGCTGCCGCCGAAGTCTGTCGCGCTTCCAATAAGCGTCTTCACTGCACTGCGTACCTGCCACGATTCAGGTTGCCGTCAACGTAGGGGAGGACTAAACAATTCCGATCAATCCATGCTCCCTTCGCTTCGTTAATCCGCCCTAGGAACATGTTGACGCGCAGTTGGGACCAGCTCTCGCTATGTCGACTACCGCATAGTTGGCCCGCGAGGTGGATTTGAAAACGTCTGTCAAGACAGGAAAGAAAAAACTAGCTCATCGCATGGTCAGTTCGCAATGCGGACCATATTCGTAAGCAGCAAGCAAACATTAAACTACCGCGTTATGGAGCGCGTTACCGCAGACGATTGAATGCTATTCCAGCGCACCCGGCGCAGCCGCTCCGGTTCATTGACCGGAAGAGCGCAGAGCGCCTACAGACGTCGTTGTAGCATCCATGCGATTGTCGCCACGCAAAACCAAGCGAGCGGCGCAAGTAGCAGTTCCGCGGCGGAGGCCGACGTGAGCGCAACCCAGGCTACGAGGGCGAAGGCGAACAATCCAATGCTTCCCAGGACCGCGCCGCGCGCGTCGAGCGCGGCAACATCGCGCCCGCGCCGCACTCCGGCAAGTCCCTTTCGCTCTTTTCGCTGGCGGGAGTGCTTTTCAATAAGGGTCGCGCTCGCAGGAAAGATCGTTGGAAAGGCTAAGAAAAAACCACCAACCACGGGGCCGAACTGAGCTGCGATCGAGCCGGTCGCGACGGTCATCGCGCCGCCGAGTGCAAAACGGATCACAAGCTCATACCATTGAGTTTCCCTGAGCGAAGCTAGATTGAAGCGGACGATCATCCGATCAAACCAAAAAGACGGCGCCGACGCCGAAGGCAATCACGAACCAGACCGGAAGGGAGACGAGTGTTGCCGCTAACGCGGAGATCACACATCTCTTGAGAAGAAAACAGACGGCCGAACTATATGCAGCAAGACCTATGGCTCCGGCCATCATTGAGCGGGATTCCAAGGTGGCCCATGGGCTACCCTTCTGGACGATGGCGATGAGCAAGGTGACCAGAGCAATTGATGGAGCCGCGCCAAAAATGCCCGCGAAACTTTTCGGCCGCAGTCCGTCGCCGAGCGCGGCAAATGCGGACACAGCTATGCCGCCAGCGACGAATCTTAGGAGATATTCAAGCACTGGCGATTTCCTTCACACCAGGCGCTCTTCGCTTGCGCGCCTGCCGACCTAGGAGCCGATTATGTCGAACTTTATCAATTTGCCGACCTTTACTGAAGAAGGCGACGTAAACGTGGTCATTGAAACGCCGCGGGGCAGCCGAGCGAAGTTCGCCTTTGATCCAAAGCTCGAAGCTTTCACGCTCCGGAAGTCGCTCCTGGTCGGGCTAACTTATCCGTATGACTGGGGCTTCGTACCTTCAACGCAGAGTGACGACGAGGATCCGCTCGACATCATGGTGCTCCACGACGCCGCCACGTTTCCGGGCGTGGTATTAAACTGCCGCCTCATTGGCGTCGTGCAAATCGAGCAAAAGAGTAAGACGAAAGTTGAGCGGAACGATCGGTTGTTCGCGGTGCCGCGGCGATCGCATTCAGAGCTCGGCCTTCACGATGTTGCGGAGCTTTCGAAGCCGATGCAGGAAGAGCTTGAAAAGTTCTTTATCGCGACGGATGAACTGGAAGACAAGAGGCTCCGGGTGATCGGTGGGAAAGGCCCGAAAACTGCGTTGCGCACGACTAACGAGGCCTCCAAAGCTTTTGCGGCTCGAGATCGCAGTAGCTTGTCGTCCTATGGGTCCATCGCCAAGGGTAGCATTGGTGGTTGATCGCGCGGAACAATCCGGAGTCGTTGAACCACTCTTTGAAGGGTCGGTCGGGCGATGCCATGCCTCCTGCGGCGGCCCCGTTTGCCAGTTCGGCGCAGATAGAAAGTTTTCAATCGGTCGGAGCGGCACGGTGCACTCCGGCGCCCGCCGTGGTTCACCGCGTCGTGAGGACAACCGGATGGAACAGCGCTTTTCATTCGATCAGCTGAACCAGCCCCCTAATTCGACCGGCCACGGCCCGCACTTTGGTTAAGGATTTTGCTCCCTCCAAAGTTTGTCCAATGTCGAGCTCGGAGACATGGAATCTCGACGCCGCTCACGATGCCAGCGCTCTGCGGCAGGGCCGCGCGGAGATAGTTTCGCCCAATTCATGCCGGAGGGTATCGGCGTGAGCACCATAGCCTCGAGAAAATCGCCAAACGAATCCGCCGGTCCTCGGTGAGGGTCGCGACGCGTATCACATCTTCGCATCGCAGCGTTTATGATTGGACCGAAACCCGCAATGAACGAGCAGAATGGGATGGTGTTGATTTCCGCCTTTGCCCCGTTTTTCCAATTCCTTTCGCCCATGCGCGATAGTTTTGCGCGCGACCAACCTGTGACCTGGAAGCGCGTTCATGCGCTCGTCGTCTCACTTGTCGCGCCGACGAGAACTGATACCACTCGCTGCGATCGCATTGGCCACGGGGAGAATACTCAACAGGGTGGGAAATGCGGGTTTCCGTAATATTGCCCGTTCGGAACGGCGGCGCGTATCTTGAGACGGCGGTTACAAGCATACTCCGGCAGAGTATGCACGACTTCGAACTTCTGGTCATTGACGACGGCTCGACCGACGCCGCTTTCGCGGCTGTCCGTCCAGTCGCCGCGCGTGACGGCCGGATACGCTTATTGAGAAATCCCGGGTCGGGGATTGTGGATGCGCTCAATTTCGGACTTGCGGAGTCACGCTGTGCTCTGATCGCGCGGATGGACGCCGACGATATCGCGCTCCCCGACAGATTCGCCCGACAGGTCGAGTTTCTCGATCGCGAGCCGAGCGTCGCTGTTCTCGGTACGCAGGCGGCCTTTATCGATCCCTCAGGGAATCTCACCGGTGATCGCACCCATTTCCCCACGGACCCGGGCTCAATAGCCGCCGCGTTGTTAACCCGCGGATGTGTACTTAGGCACCCGACCGTCCTCGCGCGCCGCGACGTGTTGCTTCGAGCGGGCGGATACCGTCCTGCACCGGCGAAAGCCGAGGACTACGACTTGTGGTTGCGACTGTCGGAGCACGTCCGCCTCGCCAACCTGCCGGAAGTGCTACTGTATTACCGTGTTCATTCCGATCAAGTCTCGGCTGGACTTAACCTTCAGCAGCGCTTCGGTCACGATCTCTCTCTTCTGGCCGCACGAAAGCGTCGCTCAGGACTGCCTGACCCGCTTAACGGAGCGGTGGGCGAGCTTCGCTTCGATCGCCTAGGGCATTGGTGGAACCTTATGCCACCTTCTTTGACCTCACTTGCTAACGCATATCACTCATTGGCTTACTTTGAGGGAGCGCCGGGCGCAGAGCCGGGTCGCGAGGCGGTCGCTGATCTAATTTCCAATGCTCGAATGGGTTTCTTGGGGGGCGGGCGGCGCTTCCGCGCGCTATCTCTTATGCGTTGCTCGCGCTTGGCTCTGCGGCGCGGCGATTTGAGGCTCGCGGCCGCGGCCGCGAAGCTGGCAATTCAGATCGCGCCAGGGCGGGTAGCACGTTGGGTGTTCGCGATGCACCGCCTATAAATCCATCGCTTGCCTTCTTTAGTTGGATTGCGCTCAATGTCGTCGCTGGGCGACTGCCGGTACTGAAGTGAGGGTAGGATTGGACGCTTTGCGAGTTGGCCGGTCGGCTCGATTTGATTGCTTCGCGAAAATCGCCGTGTTGGGGCGTGCTTTCATAGGGTTCAGATGGACGAGAACGAATTGGGGTCTGACACAACAGTGTATGCTTTTGGGAGTCCATGTGACACCTTCTACGGGCGGCTTGTATTCCGATCGGACGGCACGATCATTGGATATTCAAACCCGAGCGAGAAAAAATGGACGCTCGACGCTGGTGTGCTGACGTTTTTCAACGACTTTGGCGAGCCGACTAGCCACTTCACCCGGGATGGCGCATCACGGTGTTGGCTCGGCACTCCGACCAAAACAGTATGGCCGCTCGTACTCGTTCCCATTGTTCGCAACGAACCCAACGTGTCGATGGCGTGCCGCTATCCCCCTGTATTTGTGAACTCAGTCCCGAAAAGCGGTACGTACTATATCGAATCGGTCTTTAAAGAACTTGGATGGCGACCCACACGATTACACTTGGGAACTGGAGGGAGCGTTGACGATTTTCGAGGCGTCCCCGACGCCCTCGTTCACACTATGCCCCAAAATCAGCGTATCTACTGCCCTTCCGACCTTATCGCCGCGACACTTCAGCGCGGAGACCTGATTGTCGGGCATGTTCATTCCATTGATGAGGTCAATGCGATCCGATCAAACGGAGTGTTAGATATTTCACTCGTTCGTAATCTGAAAGATACTTTAATAAGTCTGTATAATTTCAAAATTCAAAAAGTAGAGCCCACAGATATTGCGGATACGCTGTGGCGATCACTTGATGAAAAATCAAGGTTCCTTGCGTTTCTCATTCATTACTATGATCGTGATATTGCTGACATCCGGGCCACGGCGCTGTCGTTTATTGAAGACCGGAATTCTCGCTTGGTCCGCTACGAAGATATGGTTGAGGGCATTGTTAAAGAGAACCTTCAGTGTTGGCTCAATGACATCGAAAGCGAATTGTCGGCGAGGTTCGCTTCAGCCCTACAGGCAAAGCTACACACCCCAAATCCGACATTTTCGGGTAAAGCGGCGGATCGCCGCGCCGTTTGGAACGAAGGCGCGCAAGCGTTCTTCGCTCAATCAGGGCTCCAAGACCTTAACGTATCGCTCGGGTACGAATGAGGCGTACCCGCGGATTGAAGGCGCCACAAGCCACGCGCCGTAACTATGCCGTCGGGCATTTCTCGGTAGTCGTTTTGATGCAAAGGCTCGATTATGGTGCTTCGCACAACAGACGGTAGGTCACCGGTCCACTGGGATTTCATAGTTACCTGCTTTGAGCCACTAAATAGTTCCTCCGGAGGAATAGGGACATACACAAGACTTCTCTGCGAAAACTTGAACGATGCTATCGACGAAAGCAATGCGATCAAAGTGTTGCTCCTTTGCGGGTTCGAACCCGATTTTTCTATTCGGCGGCGTCTGGAGAAAGTTACTATCCGCGTTGTTAACTTCGTTAAAAGTTGGTTTGATAGCGAGATCCAATATATCGGCGACCACCAACCCCGCTTCTCGTTGGCGTTGGCGCAACAGCTAGTGGGAATGCAGGCAAAGGGAGATACTTTCGGCCTGTTCGAATTTCCGGACTATTTTACTGAAGGGTTTTTCCCGATCAAATATCGTCGGCAAGGATTCATAAAAACTGGCACAACTGCGGTTCGTCTGCATTCTCCAAGTGTCATGTTATTTCAGGATAATTGTGTGCCACTTTCGAATTACGATACGTATAGACGCTACATCATTGACATGGAAATTTATTGTTACAGATTTGCTGACATAATTTTGTACGGAGTAGAAGCAATGCGCGACCGCATTTGCTTCATTTGCGGAAATTTTGACCTAGACGTGAGCGCCAAATGTCGGCAGGTGCATCACCCATACAATATGTCAGTGTTTGGCGCGCCGGGCCGAGACTTAATTGCGCCGGAACGGGCAAACAACAAAGAGCTGTCTACACTTATGGACGACCCATCTGCTAAACTAATTGGCTATGTTGGTCGGCTGGAAACTAGAAAAGGAATCGTACGGTTTTTCGAAACAATATCCAAATCGGACGCAGCGATCTCAACAATCCTCAGAAATAACCTTCATTTTGCTTTATTCGGGCGAGATTTACCCGACGAAAATAACGTTTCAAACGCATCTGTTATCCGAGCTTTAGCCAAGTCCGCAGGGATAGAAAGTCGTGTCCATATTGCTGGAAACGTTGCCCACGATACGCTCGTCAAAGCGTTTATTCCATGGATTGGCGCTTTTGTATTTCCGTCCCTGTTTGAAAATTATCCCAATTCACTTATCGAAACAATTGCATTTGGGAGACCTACTCTTGTTAGCTCAAGAGGAGGTATGCCGGAAATTGCGAGCGGCTTTGATTTCATCAAGTCGTACGACCCTCTGCATTCGGAATCCGTCCGATCTATTGAGTTATTCCTGGATAGCGTCTCTTCAAGTTACAAAAAATCAGAAACCAAGGTCGTATTTGATAAGTTCGTCAATATAAATAAGGAATTAAGCTCACAATATAAATACCTTCTGGATTATTACTCGCCCCGCATGCTTACGCCGAGCGATGCAAACTGCGGCGTCGCGCCTTCGGTGCATGGCAGCGTCGGGTTTGTCATACCGTATTTCAATGACAGCGAATTTATTGAGGGCGCTTTATCTTCGCTATCTGACTGCTGCGAGCCGAACGATAAAATTGTTGTCGTAGACGACGCGAGTCGCGATCAGGAGGCGCAATTTCTACGATCTCTCCGGCAGCGATACAAATTTGAGGTGCTTACACTCACTAATAATAGCGGTCCCGCATGCGCCCGCAATGCAGGTTCTAAGAACATCGGAACGGATTACATACAGTTTCTAGACGCTGACGACATGCTAGACGCTGTCGGTTTCAAGAAGACGCGAGAAATCCTAGATATACACCAAGATATAGATATGTCCTATGGTCTACAACAGTGCTTCGGCGACAAACAGCATGTTTGGGTTCCCCGAGATTCCACGGTGCTAAATTGCCTTGATGAGAACTATGCGCATAGTGCAGTTATAATTAGGCGCCGCGTCTTTGAGCAACTAGGCGGATATAACGAAGAGATGCGCTATCACTATGAGGACTGGGAGTTTTACGTGCGGTTCTGCTTTTCCGGGAAACGCTCCGAGGTAGTACCCATTGTAACGCAGATGTACCGGGTGCGGGTGCGCTCCAGAACGTTCGACAACATCGAAAGAGATTCTCAGTCGCGGAAAGATCTTGTCAAATTCTCGCTCGCTAACATTTTAAAGCATAGCAGCGTTGCTCCTAGAGTTTTGGCTCAGGTCATCGCAATTTATTATTCAAGACTGGCGGCGACTGAGATGCCAGAGCCGGATTTTAAAAAGATTCGAGAGAACATCAAAAAAAACAAGAGATTGAGTCCTCTTACCCGCCATTTTGCACGCCGCGCGGCGCGTTGGATCGAGAGCCTTTACAGCTGATTTACCTGCTGTGACCCCGCGAAATCCTCCAAATAAATCTTGATTCCGATCCGAGGGAAAGACCGGACGATGAAGCGATCAAGGCTCACGGAAGAGCAGATGATTGCAGTTCTGCGGGAGCAGGAAGCCGGAGTTTCGACAGCCGATGTTTGCCGCAAGCACGGGATCAGCAGCGCGACGTTTTTCGCCTGGAAGGCGAAGTTCGGCGGTATGGACGTGTCCTAGGCCAAACGGCTGACGGCGCTTGAGGACGAGAACGCCAAGTTTAAGCAACTCCTCGCCAACTCCATGCTCGACAATGTCGCACTTAAGGATTTACTGGGAAAAAAATTCTGACGCCCGCCGCCAAGCGAGAGGCTGTCGCTCATCTTGTGGCGAGCTACGAGATGAGCGAGCGACAAGCCTGCCGCACGATCCAGGCGGACCGGATGATGGTGCGCCATCCATCCCGTCGAGCGCCTCAGTTATATTCTGAGAGCTTCGGGAAGCTATCTCAGCCTCGCCTCGCAATCTTAATAACGGATTTCCATAGGTTGTTTTTCATTAAGTGATTTGACGTTGCAACGAGTCACCGCAAAAGGGCGCGAGAATAATTTCGACACAAGCGCTGTCTTCAGGTCTTGAAAGACGCCCGACCCCTATCGCTATTGGCGGCGACTGTCATGCACGTGCTCAGGCGCTGACGCCAAACAAAGTGTTCGCCAAATCCCAAAGTCCGTTTAAACCTTAATTGTACGCGCAACTCGGCACGCGGCAATATGAGCTTGGCAGTCCGCTCGCTCTGTGGAGGGCGGTCATCAGACAGAGCTACCGACGATCGCTGACGCCGTCATTTGTGCAAGCGTCTCTAGATGGCCACGATTCGATCGCCGGCCATTGACGACAATACGCCAGTAGAGGGCGGAGATCATTAAGTCGGCGGCCGTCTCTCGGTCAAGATTTGGTGGCGCTTCGCCCCGCGCGATGGCGCGATCTATCAGCGTTCCGACCCGCCTGCGCCGAGCCTCCTGAAAGGGTCGGATCGCTGCCTCCAAGGCAGGTTCGCGGCCCATCTCCGCTTGGAGATCAAGGACGACGCGCTGTATGATGCGATGACGCAGGACGCGCCGGAGGGAATGCAGGAAGGCGAACAGGTCCGCTTCGAGCGAACCCGTGTCTGGAAGCTCGAACAGCGTCAGTCCCACCTTCGATAGCAGGTCGCTCGCCATCGCGACCTTTGAGGGCCATCGCCGATAGAGCGCGGCCTTTCCGGCCCCGGCGTTCTTCGCAACGCGTTCCAGGCTAAGCGCCGCGAAGCCGACGCGCGCCCATTCCTCGAAGAACTCGCGGGTGAGGGCATCGGTTACGTCGCTCTGCATGACCGCGGCGCCGCTCGGGCGGCGGGTCAAAATATTTCCGTCGGAACGATTGCGTTCCACTGTCAAATCTCCTATTTCGTCGGAACGGTGACGTTCCGACCTTGGAGATTTAACCCATGCATGACCCCGTGCAAAGCCTCTCGGCCATGTTGCGTCGAGACATTGGGCGTGCATCTCGATCCCGCGGCCGAAACTTTCGTGCAGATGTTTGCCGAGAACGGCGTAATGGAGTTTCCTTTCGCCATTCCCAATTCCAGACGCGTCGAGGGCCGCGAGGCCCTCGCGGCGCATCTTGAATTTCTCGCGGGCCGAATCGAATTCCTCAGCGTGTCCGATCTCGTCAGGCATGAGACTGGCGATCCCGAAGTATTCATCCTAGAGTTCGCAGGTTCTGGGCGCGCCGTAGCGACAGGCGAACCCTTCGAGCAGCGCTATGTCTCCGTCATCCGACTGAGAGACGGGCACATCATCCATTACAACGATTACTGGAATCCAATTGCGGCGCTAAGGATGGCGAGAGGCCGCCGAATTCGTCGAATTGCTCGCGGCCCGGTGACCAACCATGAGCTACATCTTTCCGATTGCCCCTGAGGCGATGTTTGAAGACCGCTTCGAACAATTTGTTGCGCTCGGCGTCCCGAGGACGGAAGTCGAGGAGATGCGCGGCGCGATCACCGAAATGTGGAGCGACGCGCCTGGCGGGTGGGTCTTCGAATGGTCTCGGCTCGCCAAGCGCCACGCGGACGCCGATCAGTTCCATTTGGCTTCACTCGCTTATGGTTGCGCCAAATTTCCTTGCCTAGCTAACGACGCAAAGCGGCAGGCGCTCGTCAATCAAGTGACGTCTTACCTTGCCGCCGCGCCCGGTTTTCCAGTTAAGTTCGAGCGCCGTCTTGTCGCTGCGGCGTTCGGGGGCGACGACGCCACCCTGCCGGTGCATCTCTATTCCGTCAACGGCCGGTATGATCGGGCTCCGGTTCTTCTGATCAGCGGCGGCGTCGACACCTGGAAGATGGATATTCATGGGATCTGCGTCGCGTTCGCGCAGCGTCTTGGTGTGACGGTTCTCGCGTTCGATCAGCCAGGCACCGGGGAAAATCCCGCCGCGCTGGTCATTGAGGCGGACGAGATCGTGCTCGGCCTAGCGCGGCAGGCTCGCGCCATCGGCAATGGCAAGGTCGCGCATTTCGGTCTGTCGTTCGGGGCGAACTATTCGGCCATGACCGGGCTACTCGGCGCCGTGGACGCGTCTGTTGTGCTTGGCGGGCCGATCGATCAGGCGTTCGCCAAAGAAGCGCTCGAAAAGCTGCCCTATGGAATGCCCGACATCGTCAGCAACGCCATGGGATTTGATCGCCGACCGACGATGTCGGAATTTGTCGGCGCGACGGCAAAGCTGTCGAGGCGCGCCCTGCTCGAGCGGGCGGACAATTCGCCAATGCTCGTCATCAATGGCGAGAATGACTATTTCGTGCCACAGGCGGATACGCGGGTTTTTAAGGGCCGCCCAAGAACGGAAACACATCTCATAGCTGAAGCCGGACACTGTGCTCGCTCGAAGCTCCCGGATGCTATGTCGCTGGTATTCAGGTGGCTTCCCGAGCAAATTGGCGCCGTGCAGTAGTGGGACGCCCCACGATGCTCGGAAATCGTGCTCATCGACCCACGAGGCCGGAGTTCTTGGAATAGCTTGAAAACCTGGCTGCACCCCAAGTTCATGAGTTTGCTGGCTTCAGTCGCCGTCATCTGTCCTGCATCGAGATCCAGCAGGACATCCAGGCGCAAGAATTCCCATTCGCTCATCGAAGCGCCCCCCGAATGTCAAACCTTATCGCCATAAAGAGGCAGTCTCATTTCGACTTTGCTGGGGAGTCGCATTTCAACATTGCGGCTAAAGCTAAGTTGCAACCGATGTGAAAGCTATGTTCGCGAAAACCCGATTGTGGATCTCACATTGCTTGCGGATCTCGCTTTTGGCAGTGAATGATGAAGGCTGTTTGGGCCTTCCAGTGGCTGACAATGACGTAGATGAGCATGGCGGTTTGGGAAGAGAGTGGCCAAACGCGGACAGGCGTCCACGATAGTGGTAGACTGACTTCCCGGGGTCGGAGTGCCCCGATCTTTACTGGGAATGTTGATTTTCGCGTCAGTTTGACCCGCTTTTCCATATGGAGCGGACCCGCCACGTCAATCGAATCCCAATCAACCTGTCAGCTGTTGACGCAACGAGGCGGGTCAGACAACAATGGAAAAGCGGGTCAAACTTACGCGGAAATCAACTGACGTGGTGCTGGAATTCTGCTCAAATCACCAAAAGGAACTGCGTTCATGCGCGCAATCACCGGCTCCTTGTTGGCACTTTGGTTCGGCGCTTCGCCATGGATCAGCATAGCGACGGCTCAGGAATACGATTTTAGAGGTGGCTATCCGACGCCCGAGCCGATTCAAAAGGCCTATGACGATGCCGACCTCAGCCGGGCGACCGAGGCATATAAATTCTTTTACCCCACCGTATCGTTCGAGGCGACGTGGCGCGGAAACCTCAAGGAGGGCGCAGTCGCCAACGCGGTGTTTGCACTTCTCGAGGGAACGCCATTTCAGATCGTGTTCACTCCGAATTCCGACACGCCTTATTCCGGTCTTCCGCTCGATCTCGGCGATGGACCGATGGTTATTGAACTTCCGCCCGGGCCGCTCATGGGGGCAGCGGACGACCTCAATCAGCGTTGGGTGATGGATCTCGGACTGCCAGGCCCGGACGCCGGCAAAGGCGGTAAACATCTCATTTTGCCACCGGGGTACAAGGGCGAATTGCCGAGGGTGTTGGTGCTGCTCCGTGCAATCCCCCCGGGGGGAGACAACGAGAAAGCCAACGCGCTCATGAAAACGGTCAAGGTTTATCCGTTGAACCGTCCGGTGAATTGGAAAGAACCGTCATGGGTCAAACTCACAAAGGGTGACTTCACGCCGATCCCATGGGAGACGAATTTGCAATTCTGGCAGGTATTGAAGGAAGTCATCGATACCGAACCGGCCTACGAGGCCTATCGTTCCTTCTACGGCGACTGGCGGGCCTCGGCATTATCAAAGGTCAGTCTTTCGCGCCGGATGAGCGGATGAAAGGCATTCTGGAAAAGGCTGCGAAAATGGCGAATGCGCAAATGCGCGTGCAGTCGTTCGCTGATCGGAGCCCAACTCGCAGGGCGTGGCCGGACCGCAAGTGGGCGTGGGCGACGCTGCGGCCAGAGAATGGCACTTTCGACGCGCCGACTTACAAGGACGTCGATGCACGCACGAAGTGGTTCTACCAGGCGCAGGTCGAGTCTCCAGCGATGTTCCGTCGCTCGCCGGGCGCGGGCTCACTCTATTGGCTCGGTTTACGTGACAGCGCCGGCGATTATCTTTACGGCGATAAGTCGTACAAGTTGAATGTGCCATTGCCGGCGCCCGCCAAGTTGTTCTGGTCGGTGACCGTCTACGACGCCGAGACTCGCTCGGAGATTTAGACCGATCAGGGCTATGCCGCCCTGCGGTCGTTATTCGAATTGAAGGACTTGAATGGCGCGACGGCCGAGCTCTATTTCGGTCCGAAAGCCCCAACTGGCAAGGAAAAGCAGTGGATCAGAACCAAGCCGGGCAAAGGTTGGTTCACGTACTTCCGCATCTACGGTCCGGAAGCTGCTGCCTTTGACGGAAGCTGGAAACCGGGCGACTTCGAGGAGGTGCGTTAGCAAACGAGTATCTGAATACGCAAGATGCCTGCGCCTCCGTTGCCCGCAGCTGTTTGTTGACGAGTTCATGCGCTGGGCCGGCGGATCGGCGTCGAGACCGAAGCGATAGGACAAGCTTAGCGAACTCGCGCCCCCAATTGGGCCACGCACGCCTCAACCGGAAAATTGCACAGTTGGCCGAGCGGGAGGGGGGCGTCTCCCGGCAACCTGTAATAGATTTGGCTGACGCCGTAGCGGTCGAGCACAAAGTGGACCTCACAGACTTTGCCGGCGCCCAACGTGCTGAGATTGAGCGGGAAGAAAGGCAGTCCATCTGCGGCCAGGGTAATCTCGGTGAATGCGAAGCGCGGCTGCCACGGGCGTTCAAGTACGTTTCACCTCAGAACGCGACCTGAGCCACGACATTCTGGACACAGCTTTGCGGCTTTTCATGTTGTTGGCCGGTGCGCCAATCACCCGGCTGGACGAAGGGATCGCGAACGTCGGCGAGTTCGACGCACCGCCAGGCGCCAGCCGGCGGAAGGCCCTGGGAACTCCGCCACCGAATTGAAACACGAGAGCTTGTTCGTTGCCATCGGGGCCGTAGCCCACAACATGCGGACAAGTCTCGCGCCTATGACCATGGTAGTCGAAGAGGATCTGTTCGTTGTGCTGTATCGCGTAGCGGAAAACGAAGAAGATGGGGCTTGGCATCGCAAAGCCTTCCAAAAAACTCAATAAATTTAAGGGTCGCTATATTGGCTGATGTTCAAGATTTGTCCACACTGCGTACTTGACGCAATGCGGTTGAAAAAAGTTCGCGCGTGTCGCGTTGAGTTCGGAGGTGCAGTGAGCTCGGCCCCTCCACAGCCACTGCGATGATCCCTTATTCGAACCCGGCTGAGATCCGCGCGTGGGGAACGAGGCGCCGTCCGCGACCGTCAGAATGGCGGGCGTGGTGTCGCAGCCTGCTTGATTCTTGGAGAACGAAACTAGAACATTTGAATATGGACGCCCGCGACACCCTCGCCCTATACCCCTTTGTTGTCGTGCGGATTGCCTGCAGAGTTTGTTCCCGATCCGCCCGCTACCGGCTTGCGCGGCTCGCCGCAAAATACGGGTCTGAGTTCAAGCTCGACGACCTCCTGTTCCAGCTTTCGTTTGACTGCATGTATCGCGCCGACGACCGGACCAGAGGCGATGCGCGAGGCTGCGGAATTTACCTGCTGGATCTCGATCAACCCCGGCCGCCGGACCTGCCACCCGGCATGGCCCGTCTCAAGATCCTAAAGGGCGGGAAGGTTTGACGGCCTCCCTACTGCCAACTGCTAACTCACGCGCTGACCTGTCGTCTGAATAACCTTTCAGACAGTTCTATTGCATGAGGTGCGCACCGCTAGAAGGGATCTCTGCTTGCTCTGCCGGTCGGAAGGCAGCCATGCGTATTAACGCAATTTTCTGTCGTTTTCACGTTTAGCGAAGCTGGAATTGTACGTTTAGCGTAAAGCTCGGCTTGCTAAAGAAAATTTGCGTTAAAAACCCAAAGTGGCAAACTATAATTGCCTTGGGCGAGGGCGCTGTCCGCACAATTGAGCGTTGACAACGCAATAAACAACCATTTCAACTGTTGCGCGCCGTCCCGAAGGTGCGGCGCAACCTGCAATTGGCGGGAAATCGAAGGTCGGAGGGTGTCTGGAATGAAAGGTATGAAAACCTCGGTCGCGACTTTAGCCGCTCTGGGCGTCGCGGGCCTTGCGTCCAATGCAAAAGCGACAACCTACGTTGGGGTCAGTCCGCCTTTGGATTACGCAAGTGGACAGACCTACGATATCGCAGTGGATTCCTCGACGGCGCAGTTTGTTTATAGAAGCGACATCGCATTCCCATATAAATATGCAAGCTTCTCGACCGTAAATTCGGGCGAGTTCAATTCAACGTCCGTCAGCGCAAACCCAGCAGCCTTCGATACAACAAGCAGTGACTACAGTTCAGACCCGAGCGGTGTAGGCGTCGCCTTCGCCCTCATTTTTGGGCCCGCTTCAGGCGCGACTGGCTATCTCGATCTTCAGTTCACAAATGGCGACAATCAAACCGAGTGGGGTTACGCTAGCTTCGATTTCGGGCGATCTGACCGGGATCACCACGCAGGGCGGCGACGGGGTTGTTACGATTACCGCGGTTCCCGAACCGTCGACCTGGGCGCTTCTCATTGCGGGCGCCGGCGTTGTCGGGGTTGCAGCGCGCCGGCAACGGCGTCGATCGCTGGCCGGCTCCGCTGCCTGATCGATATAATGGTTTGTCCCGTCGGTATGAGAGTGCTTGATGATCTCGCTCAACCGACGGGAAAGGTCTGAGAGATTAGCCGTCGTATGGCGGAAGGGCGCAGTCGCCGCCTTTGGCAAACTCCGCGACAACCCGAATTGGCGCGTAGTTCGCACGGCGACGCCATACTCATGCGCGGATGGTCGATGGTTTTTTTGTGCCGCGGATCCGGGCGTGCATGAGGCTACTGAAAGGCAAGATGATAGCGCGCTTGGATGTCCATCTCGTCGCCTCCCGCCCGTCTCACAAGATTGATAGTATCGATTACATTTTCGTCGCAGAAGAACCGGGCGTAAGTGCAGCTTTCGGCTTTCGCACGCGCCAATGCGTTCTCGAGGAGGACGAGACTGGCAAAACCATTGCGCCATCGCGGCGCGACCACCCAGGCGTCCACGACCGCGCTTCCGTCCTGAACGCGTATCAGCATCACCGCCAGCACCTCGCCATCAAGCCAAACGTAAAGCGATCTATCAGCGGCCGCCTCGCGCCGTCGAAAAAGATTTTGAAGGTTCGTAAAAGCATTGCCGTTGAACTCTCGCGCCACCAGCCAGGCGATCTCGTCAAGCGGCGCCGCAGGATCGGCGAGGCGGCGGATTTCCGCCTGTGCGGGGATACGCCCGCGACTGCGGTAGCGATCAACAAGGGCGACAACGTTGGCGAGCAACCGCTCGTTCTCGATCACGCAATGGTATTCGCGTCTGCGAGGCGTAAAGCCGCAGCTCTCGAGGAATTTCGCGGCGGGGCTCTCGGGGGGAACGGCATCGAGCGACCAGAGCCCGTCGGTTTCTCCATCGGCCAGATCGGCCGCCGCCTCGATCAGCGCGCGCCCTACGCCATGGCGACGCGCGGGGTGCAGCACCCGGACGAGCACGTGGAAGCCCGGGGGGTCCAACAAGTTGATCCAGATCACAGCGCCGGCGCCGGCGAACTCGCCGTCGCGGCGCGCAATGAGCAGTTCCGCCTGCGTCCCGACGATTTTCGGCAACAACGCGAGGCAAGCCGGGGCTTCGCTTTCGCGCGCAAGGGTAACGCTGATTTCGCTCACGCCTCAATCCTAGCATGGGGCTTTTAGGGCCTTCAAATTAGGGCTTGCATGACGAGGTTGATTTTAATCGCCGCCGCAGGGTTGGACTGGACTGGTTTCGATGCCTTGACGCGCTCCGGCGCGCTGCCTCGACTGTCGGCTTTGCGGGGCCGGGGGTTTGCCGGCTCGATGACGGGAGCGCCCGGGGGAGAGGGTTTGGCGGCTTTTGCGTCATTGGCGACCGGCGTCCATCCGGAGGCGCATGGCGTCTGGCGCATGCACGAGCCCTGGGGCGGAGGCGTGCGTCCGAGCGGCCGCTCATCGTGGCGCGCTGCGCCCGCGTGGTCGCGTTTGGAAGCGGCTGGCGTCTCGACGGGCAGCGTGGGCTGGCCGGGAATTCGGCCCGGCGCGGATTGGGCGGGGGTTCACCTGGACGAGACCTTCGCCGATCCGACCGCGAAAACCGCCGCCGATTGGGCTCTGCCGCGGCGATGCGCGCCGCCTGAAGTCCGCGACGCGATATCTACGCGTCGAGTCCACCCGACCCAGATCACTACGGATGCGATCCGCGGCTTCGTTCCGGGATTGAGCGAGATCGACCAGTCGCGCCCGACGCCGCTGCCGGCGCTGGCGCTCGCTGTAGCTCGCGCGTCGACCTATCAGGCTGGCGCAGTCTGGCTGCTCAGCGAGGCCAGGCCCGAGGCGGTATTTGTATATCAGGGTTTGGTTGGTCAGTTGCGCGCGGCGAGCGAAGGCCGATCCGAACCCGTTTACGCCCATACGGCCAAGGCCGCCTGGCGGTTCCTCGACAGCCTGATCGGAAGGCTCGTCGATGTCGCGGGGGGCGACCCGCTGGTGTTGGTGGTCTCGCCGGGTTGGCGCAGACAGGCGGGCGTGGTGTTGGCGGCAGGGCCGGCGACGCGGACTCCGACCGATTTTCTGGGGGCCGATATATTGGACATTGCCCCTACTGTATTGGGCTTGTTTGGCTTCAAAGACGGTGAACTATCTGGCCGGCCGCTTGCTCCGCTGCCTATTCCCGCCCTGCTTGCGCCGGCGCCGCCAGCCCCGCTCGCCGAACGCGCGGAGCCGGACCAGGAGTTGCTGCGGATCGCGGCCTCAGAGGGAGGCGTCCCCCCCGCGCCACCGGCTCCGGCCTGGCGCGCGCAGGGACTGGCGGAGCTAGGATGGATGTTGCTGAGGCGATCGCCGGAGGCTGCGGAGAGGGCGACTGCCGATGGGCTGCGGCTCGACCCCGACAACGTGAACGCTCTGCGCATCCAGGCCACGGCGCTATTCGCTCTCAAGCGGGCCGAAGAATTACCGGAGGTCGCGGCGCAGCTCGAACAAAAAGCGCCAAAGCGAGGATGGGCCGCCCTCGCCCGCGGAGCGCATCACGTGTTGCGAAAGGAGCCCGCGCTCGCCTCGCCCTGGCTGAAAAAGGCGGAAGCGGATCCAGACCCCGAGACGCTGCTGACCGTAGCGGCCGGCTGGCTGATGATTGGACGTTCGTTCGATGCTGAACGCGTATTCAAGGCCGTGCTGCATATCGATCCGACCAGCGCTTCGGCCGAAATCGGCATGGCGATCACGGCGATGGCGCGGCGCGATTTTTTGGCGGCCGAGGATGCTCTTCAACGCGCGGTGACACGAGACCCTGGCCGAGCTGCAATCTATCAAACGATGCAGCAGGTCTACATCCAGACAGGACGCAAATCCCAGGCGGCTCGCATGGAGAGAATCGTGCGCCGACTAGCGGGTTCAACGTCAACCTCGTCGCAGTAAAAAGCTTGGTTGGCGCGCCTGTTGAAACCTATTGCGCGGAAACTGGCGAAGTTTCTGCTGAACGGCAAAGTCGACGCGGCGAGCCGAACAGCAAGCGAACTTGTCGAGCCCCCTACCCTCGTCACCGAGATCTCAAGTCGGCCAAAGCTTGGCTGCACCACTGGCGGCGTGGCGGTCGCACGGTCGGGTTGTTGGTGAGTTCCGTAGGTGTTCGGCTCGTCGGCGACGGAATCCCGCCATCGGCTAGGTCAAACGAACTCGCAGCGATCGGCCATTGGTTCTAAAACCATTCACGGATTTTCGTAGCGCCGGAGCCTTGGAAACTCCTGTGATCGAGTACGGTTGCCAGGGGTTAGAACTCGACTTCGCTGGGCCCTGTTGGGGTGGGCGCCGCGCTCCCATAGAGGCTAGCCTCAAGCCAATGGGCGTTCGCTATGAACGCCGATCTTGCGCCGGGCACAATTGGCAGGCATTAACATGTCCAACGCACGGGACCCGTAATTCCTCGCAATTCCGGGGGTCAAGCCGATGCAACTGCCCCAATCTGGACAATCGCCGACGATCTGCTCAAAGATGGCGAAAGGGGCTTGGCGCGCCGCGCGCGTCTTCGGCTTAGATGCGGAGGCGGAGGTTGGTAGGCAATCGCGGTCCTCAGAGTTCGTCGCGGCCGTCGATTTCCGAGCGGGCCCGAGAAACGCTCATGAAGGCCGTGGCCGTGCATCAAGCGGGGCGGCTGTCGCAGGCCTATGATTTGTATAAGACCGTGCTGCGTGAGCATCCCGACAATTTCGACGCGCTGCACCTTCTCGGCGTATTGGCTTCGCAGATGCAAAAACCGCAAGAGGCGCAAAAGTGGCTATTCAAAGCGGTCGCGATCCGGCCAGACAACCCGCCAGCCTATAACCATCTCGGCAACGCCCTGAGGGAAGGGCATCGCCCCACCGATGCACTCGCGAGTTACGACAAAGCCATCACGATGAATCCGGCTTTCTTCGAGGCCTACGTGAACCGCGGCCGATGCCTCCAGGCTCTGGGGCGTCCCGAGCAGGCTTTGGCGAGCTACGACGCTGCGATTGCGATACAACCTAACTTTGCCGACGCCTACGACGGGCGAGGCAGCGCGCTCGTGGATCTCCTGCGTCCGAAAGACGCGATCGGCAGTTTTGATCGCGCAATCGCGCTGAGGCCCGATTTCGTCGAAGCGCATAATAATCGCGGCGTCGCGCTGAAGGTCTTGTTGCGTTTCGTCGACGCCATCGCCGCCTACGATCGGGCCATAGCGTTGAGATCCGATTTTGTCTTGGCCCATGACAATCGCGGTGCGGCTTTGGCGGCGCTTGGTCGGTTCGAAGAGGCGCTCGTCAGTCATGAGCGAGCGATTGCGCTCAATCCGCAACTGGCGTCGGCGCACTACAATCGTGGGAAGAGTCTGGCGGCGATGGCGCGGCCCGGCGAAGCGATCCTCGCCTATGATCGAGCGATCGCCCTGAAAACCAGTTTCGCCGAGGCCCACAACAACCGAGGAGCGATGCTTGCCGAAATGAAGCGCCTCGCCGAGGCGGTCACGAGTTACGACAGGGCCATCGCGCTCAACCCAAACTCGTCGCAGTTTCATTACAACAAAGGCAACGCTCTGAAGGAACTGAAACGTTACGACGAAGCTGAGGCTGCCTTCAGATGCTCCCTTGAACTCAATCCCGACCACGCCGAAGCGCATTGTAATCGGGGCGATGTCCTAGACGCCCTGGGACGGCACGCTGAGGCCGAGAACGCCTACGCAAGGGCACTGGAAGTCGACCCTGCCCATCCCTTCGCGAAAGGCCTACAGCTGCACCAAAAACTGTTGGGCTGCGATTGGAGGGATGCGCAAGAGCTGATCGCGGAGATCGAAAAAGACATTGAAGAAGGCAAAGCCTCCGCGGAGCCGTTTTGCTGGCAAGGGGTTTCGACCTCGCTGCGCAGCCTTCAAACGTGCGCGCGGATATTCAACGCGACGAAATTTCCCACGAGTGTCGCAACGCAGCGAGCTCCCTCGCGGCCGGCGAGGAAAATCCGGATCGGCTATGTCTCAGGCGAATTCCGGGCTCAGGCGACTTCCTACCTTCTCGCCGGTGTCCTTGAACATCATGACCAAGCGCGCTTCGAAGTTCTCGCTTTCGACAATGGCTGGGACGACAAGAGCGTAATCCGCGCCCGGATCCAAGCCGCAACAACCGAAATTATCGACATCAGCCGGCTCGACGATCGCGCGGCGGCGGCGGCGATCCGCGACCGCGACATCGACATCCTGGTCAATCTGAACGGATATTTCGGACTACACCGCACGGGGGTGTTCGCGCAAAGACCGGCGCCGGTTCAGGTCAATTATCTCGGCTTCCCCGCGACGCTGGGTGCGGATTACCTCGACTACATCATCGCGGACGAGACCGTCATCCCGGAAAGCCATCGGCCCTTTTACGACGAACGTGTCGTCTATCTGCCCGGCTCCTATCAGGCCAACGATAGGGAAAGGCGGATCGACGACGAGCCCGTCAGCAGAGCGGAGAATGGATTGCCCGAGCAAGGCTTTGTGTTCTGCTGCTTCAACCATCCGTACAAAATCTTGCCCAAAACCTTTGATTCCTGGATGCGGATACTGAACACAGTTTCGGGTAGTGTGCTTTGGTTGTTGGCGGGCAATGAAGCTGCGGTCGGCAATTTGCGAAAAGAAGCCGGGAAGCGGAATGTAGATCCCACGCGAACTCGTGTTCGCCGAACACCGCCCGCTGGCGAAGCATCTGGCAAGGTTACGCCTCGCGGACTTGTTTTTGGACACGTTGCCCTACAATGCCCATACCACCGCCAGCGACGCCTTATGGTCAGGTTTGCCGGTGCTGACCCTCATCGGGGAAACGTTTCCCGGGCGCGTCGCCGCAAGCCTGCTACGTGCGATCGGCATGCCTGAACTGCTGACGTGCACGCGTGAGACATATGAAACGCTAGCGGTCGAACTGGCTACACATCCGGAAATGCTCTCCGCATGGCGCGAAAAACTGACGCGCCAACGTTTGACCACCGATCTGTTCGACACGGAGCGTTATACCCGACGCCTAGAAGCCGTCTTTGAGGCGATGCACGAGAGATGTCTCAACGGGATTCCGCCCGATCACATCTACATCGAGCCGTGAATGAAATATGGTGGTGGCGTGGACGGCGCCTCGGTGGCATTCAAGTGAATGTACGATTAGATGCCCACTATAGTCTGACGCTTTATCCTAGCGACAGACCCCATTCTGCGTGCCTGTCGGGACGTTAGTTACCGGAAACCATCTGACAGGGTCAAACTGCGCTTTGCGCGCATTCTCAACAGGGACAATCGCGCCCCCCAGCGGAATCGGAAACGGCCCTGAACCGCCGTTACGGTTGGTTGATCGAAACTGAAGAACCCTCTGCGGACCATTCATCTGAACATTCTTTAGCACCAGTCTCATTTGGCTATACGCTATTGAGGTGGTGTGGTGACACACGAAACGCGTCTCACTTGGGTTCGGCGCACGTTTCGAAACGAAGGTCTGCCGCAGGGCTAGACCCAAATAGGACCCCGGCGGCCGCGTCCACAAAATCGGTTGAAGTCTCCATACGAAAGAAGCACGTGGCACCGCATCAGCGGCTTCGCACGAACTCACGGTCGAATATTCATCTTGCGACCCCAAATAGGACTGGCATTTACTCGGAAACAGAGCATTCATGTGGCCGTCCGCTGGCGCAGAAGCGCTGCGGTGAGGTTGCCGCCCCGACGATCGCGTCGATCCGGGGCTCGTGTCAGTGAGGGGCCGGATTGGCCGGCCCTCTTCCTGACACGAAGGGCTCAATCATGTTCATCAAACTCAGCGACATGCAGACGGCGCTGCTCGCTGCCGCGTCAGAGCACGAAGATCGTTATCTGACGCCGCCAACCGGGGCGAAGCTGGCCTCGGCCCGCAGGGCTGCCGCCAAACTTGTCGAGGCTGGTCTCGTCAAGGAAGTGAAGGCCAAAGGAAACGCTCCGGTGTGGAGACGGGACGACGAGTCCGGTTGCGACCAAACGCTGAAACTGAGCGCAGCGGGTCTCAAGGCGATAACGGCCGCCAACGCTGCTGTCGATAAGAATATCGCGCAGTCGGCGCCAAGCGACGTTCCGTTAGCGATCCCGGCTGCGGCTCCGCTTCGGACGGAGCAGGTTGCAAATAAGCCCTCTGCGCTCGCAGGTTTGACGGTCGCTTCAATCAGGCCAACCGTTCCCAGAGCCGGGACCAAGATTGCTGAGATCATCGGACTACTAACCAGGGGCGGGGGGGCGACGATCGACGAGCTTGTTTCGGCGATGGGTTGGTTGCCGCATACAATTCGCGCGGCGCTAACCGGATTGCGCAAGCGCGGCTACGTGCTGTTTTTGGATCGTTCCGACCGCACGCGAGGTTCGACCTATCGGATCGAAGCGCTGGTGGCTCTGGCGCCATCGTACTCAAGCGGTCAGGACGCCATAGGGACCCCGACCGCCGAAGACGCGAAACCGGAAGCGGACGCGACCCCTGATTCGCGAAAGCGGCGTCGGGCGACTGCGACCGTCGGCAACTCCGCCCAATCCCACGATGCGCCTTGAGATGACCTGTCGAGGTCGAAGGAAAGGGTCGGGCGAGACATCGCGCTCGCCTGATCCTGTCCCTGACTATCGCGTCGATGTGACTAAGCTCGTCGCGAGCCTGCCGAGTCTCGACAAGGCTCAACTGCTGTTGCGATGGCGCAATCATTTCGGCGGGACCGCTCCGGCTCACCTGCCGGGCTGGTTGCTGGCGCGCGTGCTTGCCTTTCGCCTGCAGGCGCAGGCGTTCGGGGACGTGAGCGCAGCATCGCTTCGTATGGTTCAGCGCGGGGTAGGGGACGCAACAGCCGATGTCGCACCCGAGCCATTCGCCAACAGGCTTCCCACAACGCGCGAGGGGGCTGACCTCAGGCCAGGGGCAATGCTCGCGCGAGAGTGGCGCGGAAAGCTGGAGCGCGTAACAGTGCTCGAGGAGGGCTTCGCCTGGAATGGCAAGAGCTTTGGCAGCCTGTCTCAGGTCGCCAAGGCTATCACCGGAACTAGCTGGAACGGCCATCGCTTCTTCGGCTTGCGTTCGAGCCCCCCGACAACAACCAGCGGAAAGGAGTCGCGAGCGAAGAAATCAGAGGGTCCGCGAAAGTCGGCCACACATCCGGTCGCCGCGCTGTGAAGCCCGCGGCGATCCGCAAGACGAACCTACGATGCGCGATCTACACACGCGTCTCTTCCGACAGCGGCCTGGAGCAGGAGTTCAACTCCCTCGATAACCAGCGAGAGGCTTCAGAGGCGTATATCAAGAGCCAGGCCCACGAAGGGTGGAAGCTGATACGGGATCGATTTGACGACGGCGGTTTCTCCGGCGGCTCTATGGAGCGGCCGGCGCTGCAAAAGCTCCTCGCAGCCGTTCGGGAGGGCCGGATCGATGTCATCGTCGTCTATAAGGTCGATCGCCTAACCCGCTCGCTTGCCGACTTCGCCAAGCTCGTCGAACTCTTCGACGAGCACGATGTCTCGTTCGTCTCCGTGACACAGGCGTTCAACACCACTACCAGTATGGGCAGGCTCACCCTCAACGTGCTGCTGTCGTTCGCTCAGTTCGAACGGGAAGTGACTGGCGAGCGCATCCGCGACAAAATCGCGGCGTCCAAGAAAAAGGGGCTCTGGATGGGTGGCGTCGTGCCACTCGGGTTCAAAGTCGAGAACCGGGCGCTGCATATCGTCGAAGAACATGCCGAACTGGTGAGGACGATCTTCCGCCGGTACCTGTCGGTTCGCTCGGTGGTTCGGCTCAAGGCGGAATTCGATGCCGAGGATGTCCGGCTTCCGATCCGCGTCGATGGGGTTGGCATGCAAACTGGTGGAGGGCTCATCAGCCGAGGACACCTCTACAAGATTCTGACCAACCCGATCTATGTCGGACGGCTCGCCCACAAGGACCGAGTCTACGAGGGGCAGCATGCAGCGATTGTAGATCAAGAGCTCTGGGATCAAGCACAGACTCTCTTGGCGGCCCAAACCCATCGGCAAAGTCGCGCTTCTCGGCCTTCCGACGCGTTGCTGGTTGGGAAATTCTACGACGACCGTGGCAATCGCATGACCCCGAGTGAAGCGGTCAAGGGAGCCAAGCGCTACCGCTACTACATCTCGCAGGCGATCCTGCAAGGACGCAAGCTGGATTCTGGTTCAGTGGCGCGCGTTTCGGCTCCGGAACTCGAGGCCAAGGTTCTGGAAGCCCTCCGGGATACCGTCGGGGACAGCAAGTTCACTGCCGACTCTCTTCGCGGATATCTAGAAAAGATTACGATCGGTCAGAGCGGCGTCCAGATCCGATGGCATGATACGCGCTCACCAGACGCGCCGCCTCAAACGCTCTCGATCGCTTGGACCCCGACGCCGAGCCAGCGGCGGCGAGAGATCATTCAAGGTGAAGGAGCATCGAGAATCGATCTTCGGCCGATGAAAGTGGAGACGCGCCGAGCTTTTACTGCTGCGTATTCGAAAGCGCGGTCGTGGCTCGATCGGCTTGTCGCAGATCCGAGCTCCTCGATCTCGACCCTGGCCGGCGTAGAAGGTCGCTCGGAACGCTCGGTCCGTCAGACACTTTCTCTCGCAACTTTGGACCCGCATCTCGTCGAGGCCGCTATCGAACGACGGCTACCGCGAGGCATTGGACTAACGCGGTTGATGGATCTGCCGCCAATCTGGTCGGAGCAATGGATCGCCCTCGGGTTTGAGCCGCCAATCCGAACCTGAGCCACGCCGATTTCGATCCGCGCCGGTGTGACGGGGCGTCTCGGCGCACCGAGTCAGCGCATCAGATAGCCGATAGCTTTGATGCCAAAATCATCGCGCCCGGAAACGGAATTTTGCCCGCAGAGACTGGCGCGCAAAACGGGCCGTTGACAGCCCCAATCTCAGCCTAAAGGTCTCCGCAAACTCCTACCGCGGCCGCTAAGCCACGGAACTATCGCTATAGTTTATTGTCGGGGAAACCACCGCCGCTGGCGCGGACTACCTGGTGGAGCTGAGGGGAATCGAACCCCTGACCTCTGCAGTGCGATTGCAGCGCTCTCCCATCTGAGCTACAGCCCCGACGCGCGGGCTGTTTACGCATCGGGTTCGCGCCTGTCAACGACCGAAATGGTCGGCAAGGGTCGCGGGGGCGCCCTGGCAAAAGCTTAAGGAGAGTTCATGCGCGCCGTATTCGAGATCGTGCTCTACGCGCTCGAACTCTACAAATTCGTCATCATCGCCTCGGCGATCATGTCCTGGCTGGTCGCGTTTCAGGTGGTCAACCTGCGCAACGATGTCGTCCGCTCGATCTGGACGACGCTGGGCGCGCTCACCGAGCCGGCGCAGAAGCCGATCCGGCGTTACCTGCCCAATACAGGCGGCATCGACATATCGCCGGTCATCGTCTTCCTGCTGATCCTGCTCGTCCAGCGCATTATCGAACTCTACATCCTGCCCAACGTGTTCTGATCATGAGCCGGAGCTCCAAGACAGTCAGCGGCCGGTTTTTCGAGGATTTCCGGATCGGCGAGACGCTTCGGCACGCCACGCCGCGCACCCTCAACGCCGGCGACGCGTCGCTGTATTCGGCGCTGTATGGAACGCGGTTCGCGCTGCAGAGCGCGGAGACGTTCGCGCAAGCGATCGGCTATCCGGCCGCGCCGATCGACGATCTGCTGGCGTTTCACGTCGTGTTCGGCAAGACAGTTCCGGATGTTTCGCTCAACGCGATCGCCAACCTCGGCTACGCGGACGGGCGATTCCTGCAGGCCGTCTATACCGGCGATACGCTCACTGCCTCATCGGAGGTCATCGGGCTGAAGGAGAATTCGAACCGGCAGAGCGGGGTCGTCTATGTGCGCACCCGTGGGACAAACCAGCGCGGCGAGACGGTGCTCGAATACGTCCGCTGGGTGATGGTCCGGAAGCGCGATGCGGCCGCGGCGGTCGTCGACGCACATGTGCCCGCGCTGCCCGCTGCGGTCGGACCCGAGGCGCTCGGGGCCGCGTGCCCGAACCTGCAGGCAGGCGGGTATGACTTCGCGCTGGCGGGCTCGCCGCACCGCTTCGGCGACTATTCCAAGGGCGAACGCATCGACCATGTCGACGGGGTCACCGTCGAAGAGGCCGAGCACATGGTCGCCACTCGGCTCTACCAGAACACCGCAAAGGTGCACTTCAACCAGCACAGCGAAGGGCAGGGGCGGTTCGGCCGCCGGCTGATCTATGGCGGCCACGTGATCTCGCTGGCGCGCGCGCTGAGCTTCAACGGGCTCGCCAACGCGTTCCACATCGCCGCGATCAACGCCGGCCGCCACGTCGCGCCGCTGTTCGCCGGCGATACGGTCTACGCCTGGAGCGAGGTGCTCGATACGGCGGAATTGCCGGGCCGCGCCGATGTCGGCGCGCTTCGGCTGCGGCTGATCGCGACCAAGAATCAGCCGTGCGCCGCGTTTCCCTTCAAGTCGGGCGACGGCTATGATCCGAGCGTGATCCTCGATTTCGACTATTGGGCATTGCTGCCGCGCTAAAGGGGGCGCCATGCGTCTGCCAGCCGACGCTGCGCTAATCGTGCTCGCCTCCGGCGAAGCGACCGAGCCGGAGGCCGTCGCGGCGCTGCGAGGCGCCTGGGAAACCGAAGGTCTGCCCGTCTTCGAAGCACAGGCCAAACAGGCATTTGGCGAAGACGGGCTGGAGGCCCGGCTCGACGCTCTCGGCGTCACGACGCTGGTCATCTGCGGCATAGCGGCGCCGGAGGCCGCCTCGGAAGCCATTCGCGGCGCGGCCTCCCTCGGCTTTCGTCTGTTCGTTGTGGCCGAGGCCTGCGCCGATGGGCTCGACTTGCGCGGGCTCGCGCCCGACGCGGCGCGGATCGCGAGCCTGGAAATCACCCTGCAAGCGTCGCAGGGCGCCAATTTCCGTCGCAGGTGGCGCGCGGCGAGGGACCGCGGCGGGTGAACTTTAAGCTGAGGTCGCCGACCCCATGGGCGCCGGGCAGGCGCCGCTATTTGTGGGTTTCGTGCAGGCTGAACCTCCGCGGTCAGCGACCGCGGCTACAGGGGGAGAGGTCTGTTACTTCGCCGCCTTCAGGTATCGCGCGATTGCCTTCGGGTAGTCTGGCGGCAGTTGCGCGAGGTTGCGCACGACCGCCGCCATCGGGCCGCCGAGGCTGTCGCCGGAGGGGGTAAACCCGATGGTGAGCGCGGTCGCCACATCGTCCTCGCTCCAGTCCTTGAGGCCCTTCGGCGTAATGTCGGGAGCCTTGCCCTTGCCGTCGGGCAACGGCGCTCCCGAAAGCGCTCGCGAGGCGATCGGTCCGCCAAGCGCGTTGCGAGGGGTATGGCATTCGCCGCAGTGCCCAGGACCCTCGACGAGATAGCGGCCGAAGGCGAGCGTGTCGCCGGGATCGGCGTGCTCAGGCCCGTCGGGCGGTCCGAGATAGAGCCATTTCCAGCCGCCGAGCAGCCGTCGCCAGCCGAACGGAAACACGAGCCGATGCGGCGGCGCGCGTCCGGCGACTGGCGGCAATGTGCGCAGGAACGCGTACAGGTCGCGTACGTCCTTGACCGCCATGCCGCGATAGGAAGGGTAGGGGAACGCGGGGTAAAGGTGCTGGGCCGCCGGGGAAACGCCGAGCAGAAGCGCCGTGGCGAATTCGTCGATCGTCCAGGCGCCGATGCCGTCTTCGCGGTCCGGGGATATATTGGGGGGAAAGAACGAGCCGAACGGCGACTTCAGTTCCAGCCCGCCGCCCAGTTTCAGCGTGTCGCTCTCACCCTTGGAGATGTGGCAGGATTCGCATCCCGCCACGTTGAAGACGATCCGGCCCGCCTCCGGATCGCCGGGAGCGGCGAGCGCGGCGTGCAGCGAAGGGTCGAGCTTCGCCGGCGCGGTTACGAACAGGAACGCCGCCGCGGCCGCCAAGGCGACCGCAATCAGAACGAAAAACGCGCGCGAAGCGCTGGGCAACGTTCAATCGTCCTTGGCGCGGTATTTTTCGTGGCAGCCGCTGCAATTGTTCAGAACGCCCGGCATCGCCGCCATGAAGGTGGCCTTGTCCTTGATCGAGGCGAGCGCGGCCTTCGAGTCGGCGTCGAGCTTCTGGAAGCGCGCCTCGAAGTCCGACTTGTTCTCCCAGATCGCCGGGAGCGCACCGGTCTTGCCTTTGTCGCTGCCCGGGGGAAACAGCGCCGGCGCCTTTTCAGCCGTATTGATATAGGTGTTCAGCGCTTTCTGCGTGGCGGCGAGATCGAAAGCCCCGCCCTTCAGCGTCGGTCCAATGGTTTTGAAGGTCGCGCCATTGGCCTTCATCAGCGCCTGCCGAGCCGCAATCGGATCGTCGGCGAGCGCGACGGAACTCATGGCCGCGAAGGCCAGCGACAACGCAAGAAAACGCCTCATGCCCAACTCCGTCTGTATGCGGCCCGGCGCAGATTTCGGCGCAACGCCACGTGTAACCACCCACTTACGGAAATCCCGCAGCCTGACGCGATCCGAAAGGACTAACACTTGGGAAAGCCATCAAAAGCGGACATCACGAGTTTTTGATCAGCGGTACGAGACTAAGGTCCGTCTCAGCCGAATTCCGTCGCTGCGACGCCGCTGCCGCACTGACTGCAAACATAGAGATGCCCGGCATTCGGGTCGTTGGCCGCCGAACCTCCGACCGCGGTCGTGATGTACAGATCTTCGAGCTCCGGGCCGCCGAACGCGCAGCTTGTCACATTGGGGGTCGGGAGTTCGACGATGCGATCGACCTTGCCGTCGGGCGCAAACCGCACCACGCAGCCGCCGCCCCAGCGCGCGTTCCACAGAAAGCCCTCCGCATCGACCGTCGAGCCATCGGGATATCCGCGCTCGAACACCGCGAAATCGCGCCGCCGCGAAGGCGCGCCGGTTTCCAGGTCGTAGTCGTAGGCCCAGATCGACTCCTTTCGGCGTATCGCAGAAATACATGGTCCGGCCATCCGCGCTGAAGGCGGTGGAATTCGGGACGCGGATGTTGTGCTCGAACGCGGTCGCCTTCAGGTCCGGATCGACGCGGAACAGCGTCCCGGCGTCGTGGACGATCTCGTAGTCGCCGCCGTCCGGCGCGACATTGTTCTGCATCGTGCCGAACCAGAACCGGCCGCGCGGATCGGTCGCGCCGTCGTTGCCGCGATTGAACGGCTTGTGCGGTTCGGGATCGTGAAGCCGTTCGAAGGCGCCGGTTTCGGCGTCGATGCGGGCGAGGCCGGTATGACAGGCCGCGATCAGCGTGCGACCATCGCGGCAGGCGCGCACGCAGGACACCATTTCGGGCATCGGAAAGGTTCGCGTCTCGCCGCTGACGGGATCGAGCCAGTGCAGGCGCGAGGCGGGGGGAATGTCGACCCACCACAGCCGGCCGCGGCGCGCATCCCAGAATGCGCTTTCGCCGAGCCGATCTCCGGAGCGCACCGCACATTCGACACTGCTGGACAACACTTACCCTCCGGGCGCGTTTGGCGCCGTTTGATGCAACCGGAACCGCGGCGCCGTCAACCGGCCGCCATTCTCGGAATGTTTAGGCAATTCTTGGAATGTTTAGGCGATTCTTGGAATGTTTAGGATTGCCGTTTACCACGAGGCGGGGCGACTGCGGCGGGGCGCGAGGGGCAAAGTTGCTGATCGACTACGTCAAGCTCTGCCGGCCGCACCAATATTTGAAGAACGCCTTCGTGCTGGTCGGCCTGCTGTTCGGCGGCGACGGCAGCCTCGGCCTCGCGGTGCGCGCGGCGCTCGCATTCGTGGCCTTTTCCGCAATCGCCAGCGCGGTCTACATCGGCAACGACATCGTCGATGTCGAGGCCGACCGACGCCATCCGGTCAAGCGCAATCGCCCCATCGCGCGCGGCGTGGTCAGCGCCGCGGCGGCCTGGCGGCTTGCAGGCGTGCTCGCCGCCGTCGCCTTTGGACTCGCGTTCATCGTCAGCCCGGCAGCGGCTTTGCTGCTGTTCGCCTATGCGCTCCTCAATGTCGGCTATTCGATGCGATGGAAGCATGTCGTCATCGTCGATGTGTTCATCATCGCCTCCGGCTTCATGCTGCGTCTGCTGACCGGCACGGTTGGGCTCGGCATAATGCCTTCGACCTGGTTGCTGCTATGCGGCTTCATGCTGACGCTGTTTCTCGGCTTCACCAAGCGCCGTTCGGAGATGCTGACGCTGGAGGCGACTGGCTCCGACACTGCGGCGCCGACTTCGACGCGAAAAGTGCTCGACGACTACAGCCCCGCGATGATCGAGCAATTCATGTCGGTGACGGCCGCCTGCGCCATCCTCAGCTATTCGCTGTACACGGTGGCGCCGGATACGATCGCTCGGCAGCACACGCAAAGACTGATCCTGACCGTGCCGTTCGTCGTCTACGGCATCTTCCGCTATCTCTATCTGCTGCATAGGGAACGGCGCGGCGCCGACACGGCGCGCGATCTGCTGACCGATCCGCACATGCTTGCGGCCTGCGCAGGCTGGGCGGCGGTGAGCGTGGTGATCAGGCTGTGAGGGCGCGCGGCCGCCCCTCATCCGCGCTTCGCGCACCTTCTCCCGCAGGCGGGAGAAGGGCCATGTCTTGCCAGCTTGCGACCCGTCAGCGTCGCCAGGTTTCCCCTTCTCTCGCTTGCGGGAGAAGGTGGCGCGAAGCGCCGGATGAGGGGCGGCTGGGGAAGAGTCGCGCCTGCGCTGCGGTGTGGCTGCGACGGCCATTTTCCTGCGCCCGGAAGCCGCCCTCATGACGCCTAAGCTCATCCGGGGCGCGGCCGTCACCGCGGCCGCGGCGGCAATCCTCTATGTCGTCGCAAGCCTCGTTGCCGGTGGACGCCCGGTCGTCGACGCGATCCTGCAGGTCGGCTGGCCGACCCTCGTCATCGCGCTCTCCCTGTCGCTCGCCAACTATCTCATCAGATGCCAGCGCTGGCGCGGCTACCTTGCTGCACTCGGCGCGCCGCTCGATTGGCGCACTTCGGAATCGATCTACCTGTCCGGTTTCGCATTCACCGCGACGCCCGGCAAGGCCGGCGAATTGATGCGCGGCGTTTTTCTGAGGCGCGAAGGCGTATCCTTCCTCGACGCGACGGCGGCGTTCCTGAGCGAGCGGCTGTCGGACCTGATCGGCATCGTGATCATCGCGCTGCCGGGAGCGATGGCGCTGCCGCGCGGCGGCTTGATTGTCGGCGCCGGCATCGTGCTGATTGTCCTGCTGAGCCTGACGCTAAGCCAGGGTGAAGGGCTGATCTGGATCGAGGCGCGCCTTCGCAGCGCGCGCTGGCTTTTGCTGAGCAAGGCGAGCGCGCTGGTCAGATTGTTGATCGTCGCGCGCCGTTGTCATCGGCCGGGCGCGATTGGCGTCGCAACCCTGCTCAGCATCGCCGCCTGGGCGTCGGAAGCCTTCGCCTTCCACCTGATCTTGCTGCGGCTCGGCGTCGACATCGGCGCGGCGACCGCAATGTCGATCTATGCGCTCGGCGCCATCGCTGGCGCGATGTCGTTTCTGCCGGGCGGGGTCGGCGGCACGGAGGCGGTCATGACCGCGCTTCTGCTGGCTTCGGGCGCGCCGGAGGCGAAGGCCGTCGCCGCGACGCTCGTCATTCGGCTGGCGACGCTCTGGTATGCAGTCGCGATCGGCGCGCTGGCGCTGGTTCTCGACCGCCGCCGGCGGGCGGTGGAAGAAAGGCCGGCGATGGCGTGAGCGCGCCGCTTTCCTGGAACCGCATCCCGCGATCGACGCCGCAAAGCGTCGCGCGATTGGCGTTCCGTCACGAGGCGCTGCCGGCGCTGGAGAGCGCGCCGAACCGGCTCGCGCATGGCATGGGACGCTCGTACGGCGACGTCTGCCTCAACGAAGGCGGCCTCCTGATGCTGACGCGCGGGCTCGACCGGTTGATCGCATTCGACCGCGATACCGGCCGGATGAGCGCGGAAGCTGGCGTCACGCTCGGTGAGGCGCTCGCGTTCTCAGCGCCGCAAGGCTGGTTCCTGCCTGTAACCCCTGGGACGCGCTTTGCGACGCTCGGCGGAGCCGTCGCCAATGACGTCCATGGCAAGAACCATCACAGCGCCGGAACCTTTGGCCATTGGGTGGCCGAACTCGAACTGCTGCGAGGCGACGGCGAGCGGATCGTGTGCGGACCGCTGCACAACACGGAATGGTTTCAGGCGACTGTCGGAGGACTCGGGCTCACCGGCCTTATCACGCGGGTAGAGCTCCAGCTCATTCCCGTGGCCAATCCGTTCATGGTCAGCGAGGCGTGGCGTTTTCGCTCGCTCGATGAATTCTTCGCGCTGAACGCTGAGGCCGAGCGGGATTGGGCTTACACCGCCGCCTGGATCGACTGTCTGTCGCCGACCGGAAGGGGATTGCTGTTCGCCGCGCGCCATGCGCCGGCGCAATTGCAACTGCCGCCCTACAAGCCGCGACGGCGTTCGCTGCCTGTCGATCCGCCGATCTCGCTGGTCAACGCGCTTTCGTTGAAGGCCTTCAACGCAGCGTATTATCGCCAGAGATTGCCGCGCGGCGCGGCGCTCATCCATCACGAGCCCTACCTGTATCCGCTCGACGCGATCGAGAACTGGAACCGGCTTTATGGGCGGCGCGGCTTCTACCAGTATCAGTGCGTGCTGCCGCTCCGAGGCGCGCGCGAGGGCGTCGCCGAAATGCTGAAGCGGATCGCGCGGGCGGGGCTCGGCTCGTTTCTCGCGGTGCTGAAGACGTTTGGCGCGCGGCCGTCGCTGGGCATGCTGTCGTTTCCGCGGCCCGGCGCGACGCTTGCGCTGGACTTTCCCAACCAGGGCGAGCGCACCCACAAGCTGTTCGCTGAGCTCGACGAGATCGTCGCCGCGCACGGCGGCGCGCTCTATCCCGCCAAAGACGCGCGGATGCCCGCCGCTCTGTTCAGGCAGGCCTATCCGAACGCCGAGCGTTTCACGGCGTTCGTGGACCCGGAATTCTCGTCGAGCTTTTGGCGCCGGGTGATGGAGCAATAGATGGCGAGAATTGCGATCTTCGGCGCGACCTCGGCAATCGCCGCCGCGGCGGGGCGGGAATGGATGGCGCGCGGCGCCGATCTGTTCCTGATTGGGCGCGATCCGCGAGAAGCTCGCCGCGGTCGCCGCCGACTTGCGGGTGCGCGGAAATACCGACCAGATCGTCGCGACGCTGCAGGCCGATCTCGACGCGCGCGAGCATCATGCCGGGTTGTTTGATCAGGCCCGCGCCGCGCTAGGCGGCCTCGACACGGTGCTGATTGCTCAGGGCACATTGCCTGATCAACGGGCATGCGAAGCTGACGTCGATGAGATGCGTCAGGCCTTCGAGACCAACGCGCTGTCGGTCATCTCGCTCGCCTCGCTCGCCGCCAACCTGTTCGAGCGCGAAGGGCGGGGCGCGATCGTCGTGATCGGCTCGGTCGCCGGCGACCGGGGCCGGCAGAGCAACTATGTCTATGGCGCCGCCAAAGGGCATGGTGGCGATCTTCTGCCAGGGTCTTCGCAACCGGCTCGCCAAGGCCAATGTCACCGTGACGCTGGTCAAGCCGGGCTTCGTCGATACGCCGATGACGGCGGGGTTCGAGAAGAAGGGGCTGCTGTGGGCCCAGCCGGGCACGATCGGCCGGATCATCGTCAGAGCCGCGTCGCGCGGCGCCGACGAGGTTTATGCGCCCTGGTTCTGGGTCGGGATCATGGCGGTCATCAAGGCGATTCCGGAGCGGGTGTTCAAGCGGATGAAGCTTTAGACCAAGCTGCTCAACTGGGATCGCCCTCACCCCAACCCTCTCCCGCAAGCGGGCGAGGGGGCCGCAAGCTTTGCGTGGGACCCTTCGCCCGGTTGCGGGACAGCGTGGCGCCGCTTCACCGACAAATCCCCGCCGGCGCCCCCTCGTAAATCCGTCGCAATCGATCTATAGGCGCGCGTCACTCGAAAACAAACCTGGCGCCATGACGCGCCCCCAAGGAGAACTGATGTCGAAGCCCATTTTCCAGGCAAGTCGCGGGCTTGCTTTCGCCGCGGTCCTTGCGCTCGGGGCCTGGGTCGTTCCGGCCTCCGCCGACCCGAAGGTGCTGGCCAAGGTCGACGGCGTGGCGATCACCGACGAAGACGTCGCCGGCGCGATGGCGGATATCGGCCCGGGCTTGCCCGAGAAGCTGGAAGGCGCCGAGCGCCAGAAATACGTGCTCGACTACCTGATCGACCTCAAGCTGGTCTCCAAGAAGGCCTATGCCGACAAGCTCGACCAGAGCGCCGACTACGCGCGCCACCTCGCCTATTACAAGGACAAGCTGGCGATGGAAGCGCTGATGGGCGACGTCGCCAAGACCGCCTCCACGGAAGACGCCGCGCACAAGGCCTATGACGCCGCCGCCGCCGCCCAGCCGCCGGAGCCCGAGGTGCACGCCCGCCACATCCTGCTCGCCACCGAGGACGACGCCAAGAAGGCGCTGGCGCGCGTCAAGGCCGGCGAGGATTTCGCCAAGGTCGCGACCGAGCTTTCCAAGGACCCCGCCGGCGAAGGCGGCGATCTCGGCTGGTTCACCAAGGATCGCATGGTGCCGGAATTCTCCGAAGTTGCGTTCAAGATGGAGCCGGGCCAGATCTCCGATCCGGTCAAGACCCAGTTCGGCTGGCACATCATCAAGGTCGAAGAGAAGCGCATGAAGACCTTCCCGCCCTATGACCAGCTGAAGGATCAGGCGATGCGCTACGTCGCGCAGAAGGCGCAGAGCGAGCTGATCA
Organism: uncultured Pseudomonadota bacterium; assembly: GCA_963771455.1. Lineage (GTDB taxonomy): Bacteria > Pseudomonadota > Alphaproteobacteria > Rhizobiales > Beijerinckiaceae > Roseiarcus. Next base: position 227,144 of record CAVYTP010000004.1, on the reverse strand, counting down.
CCGGCCTGCGCTCGCAAGCCAAGATCGAGACGTTCGACGAATCCGGCAAGCCGATCGATCCCAACGCCGCGCCCGCCCCGGCCGCGACGCCCGCGCCATCGGCCGCCGCTCCCGACGCGCCGGCCAAGCCCTGATCCAACCCCCGCAGGGCCCTTTCCGGGCCCTGCTTTTTCTTCGAAAGCCGAGGATTTCGTCGATGGCCGCCGCCGCTCCGCTGTCTCCGCTTGCGCCGAAAACGTATCCGACGTTGCCTGAGATCGCGGGGGTGCGCTTCGCGAGCGCCGCCGCGGGCGTTCGCTATGCCGGCCGCACCGACGTGATGATGGCGCTGTTCGACGCGCCTGCCACCGTCGCCGGCGTGTTCACGCGCTCGCGCTGCCCCTCGGCGACGGTCGACTGGTGCCGCGCGCAGTTGCCGCACGGATTTGCGCGGGCGGTCGTGGTCAACTCCGGCAACGCCAACGCCTTTACGGGCGCGAAGGGCGTGGCGACGGTCAACGCGGTGGCCGAGGCGGTGGCAAAGACCACAGGCGCCGCCGCCAATGAGATCTACATGGCGTCCACAGGCGTGATCGGCGAGCCGCTGGAGGCCAGCCGGATCGCCGCGGTGCTCAGTTCGATCCACGCGGCGGCGCGGCCCGATGGCTGGCTGGACGCGGCGCGCGCGATCATGACCACCGACACCTTTCCGAAGGTCGCGACGGTCAAGGTCAACCTCGGCGGCGTCGATGTCGTCATCAACGGCATGGCGAAGGGCGCCGGCATGATCGCGCCGGACATGGCGACCATGCTTTCGTTCGTATTCACCGATGCCGCCGTGGCTCAGCCGCTGCTGCAGGCCGCGCTGTCGGCCGCCGTGCAGCCAACCTTCAACTGCATCACCGTCGATAGCGATACGTCCACGTCCGACACGCTGCTGCTGTTTGCGACCGGCGGCGCCAAGGCGCGCGGGGCGGACGAGATCGTCAGCGCCGACGACCCGCGTTTGCAGGCGTTCCGCGACGGGCTGCACCAGGTGCTGCTCAATCTCGCGCAGCAGGTGGTGCGCGACGGCGAAGGGGCGCGCAAGTTCATCGAGATCCGCGTCGAGGGCGCGGAGAGCGATAGCGCCGCCAAGCGCGTCGCGATGTCGATCGCCAATTCTCCGCTGGTCAAGACCGCCTGCGCGGGCGAGGACGCCAACTGGGGCCGCATCGTCGCCGCTGTCGGCAAGGCCGGCGAGAAGGCCGAGCGCGACAGGCTCGAGATCTTCTTTGGCGCGATCCGCGTCGCCGACCTCGGCCTGCGCGACCCCGCCTACGACGAGGCGGAGACGTCGGCCTACATGAAGAACCAGGAAATCGCGATCCGCGTCCGGCTCAATATCGGCGAGGGCGCGGCGACGGTCTGGACCTGCGACCTGACGAAGGAATATGTCGCGATCAACGGCGACTATCGCTCGTGAAGCTCGTCACCGTCGTCGCCGTCGCGCTCGTCGACGCCGACCGGCGTGTGCTGATCGCTCAGCGGCCGGCGGGCAAACAACTCGCCGGCCTGTGGGAATTTCCCGGCGGCAAGCTGGAGCCGGGCGAACGCCCGGAGGAGGCGTTGATCCGCGAATTGCGCGAGGAACTCGGCATCGAAGTCAAGACAGCCTGCCTCGCGCCGCTGACCTTCGCCAGCCACGCCTACGAGGATTTCCATCTGCTGATGCCGCTCTACATCTGCCGACGCTGGGAGGGTTTCGTGCAGCCGCGCGAGGGGCAGGAGCTGAAATGGGTCAAGCCGGTGAAGCTCCGCGACTTCCCGATGCCGCCAGCTGACGAGCCGCTGATTCCGCATTTGATGGATCTGCTGGGTTGAAGCCGGGATGGTGTCTTCATTTCCGCAACCCTGTCCCTCATGCTGAGCTTGTCGAAGCATGCTCCAGATGGAATCGCAGGCCGCGGCAGTCTGCCCGGGGCCGTCGCGCAAACTGAAGCGTCCTTCGACGGGCTCAGGACGAGGGAGCGGGTGGCCTGAGTAGAAAGGACAGCGCGTGCTGCGGATCATGAGCCTCAACGCCTGGGGCGGTCGTCTCTACGACGAACTCGCCGCCTATCTGGTTGAAGCGCGGCCGGACGTGCTTTGCCTGCAGGAGGTGGTCGCGACGCCCGGCGCGCCGTCGCGAGGTGTTGACCTACCGCGATCTCGGCCTTGAACTGCCGCAGCGCGCCAATGTGTTTGCCGAGGTTTGCCGGATATTGCCCGACCATGTCGCGCAATTCTGTCCGTGCGCGCAGGGCGAGCTCTGGGACGGCGATGTCGAGATCGCCTCGCAATGGGGGCTCGCGACTTTCGTCGCATAAATCGCTGCCGATCATCGGGCAGGCGCAGGGCTTCGTGCACGGCGCGTTCTCGCCCGATGGCTACGGCGCGCATCCGAGGTCCCGCAACGCGCATGTCGTGCGCGTGCTACGATTTCGCCTCGGCGAGGACGTTGACGATCGGCCACATGCACGGCCTTCGCGATCTCTCCGGCAAGCAGGACACGCCCGAGCGGATCGCGCAGGCGGAGAAATTCGCAGCGCTCATCCGTTCCGTCGTGGTTGATGGTGACGGGCTGGTCGCGTGCGGCGATTTCAACGTGACGCCCGACAGCGCGACGTTCGCCATCCTCGCGGAACTCGGACTCGCCGATCTCGTCGTCGGCCGCGGCTTCGACGACACGCGCACTTCGCACTATGTGAAGCCGGGACGCTTCGCCGACTATTTGCTCGTCAACCAGCCGCTGCGCGAGATGGCGTTCGAGGTCGTCGCGTCGCCGGAAGTGTCGGACCATCGGCCGCTGCTGCTGACGGTCTGGATCAAGTTGGTTAAAGCGCCCTCATCGCGCGCGCAACTTGCGCTGAGCCTTGCCCATCCCCGGGAAACGCAAGGTCCTGGCCGCAGCAGAAGGGTATCGCGCCCCCCCCATCCTAAGCTTGTCGAAGGATTGCGGGAGAGGGCTGGGTGAGGGCTAGGCGCGCGTCACGCGCGCCGTGCGCGTGCGCAAGGTCACCAGCTCTTCCGCGGCAGTCGGATGCACCGCCATCGTCGTCGTCGAGATCATGCTTGGTCGCGCCCATCTTGATCGCGATGGCTAGCGTCTGGATGATCTCGCCGGCTTCGTTGCCGAGGATATGCGCGCCAACGACGCGGTCGCTGTCGGGCTCGACGATCAGCTTCATGATCGTGCGCTCCGCCGAGCCGGTCAGCGTCGCCTTCATCGGGCGGAAGTTGGCGCGGTAAATGTCGACCGTTCCGAAGCGCTCCAGCGCCTCGCGCTCGGTCAGCCCGACCGTGCCGACCTCCGGCGTTGTGAACACGGCGGTGGCGACATTGGCGTGGTCGACCGTCGCCGTGCCGCCGCCAAACAATCGATCGGCCAGCAGATGCCCCTCGCGGATCGCGACCGGCGTCAGGTTGATGCGGTTCGTCACGTCGCCGACGGCGTGGATCGAGGCCACGTTGGTCGTCGAACCGGCGTCGACCTTGACGCCGCCCGCCGCGTCGAGTTCTACGCCCGCGGCTTCGAGGCCGAGCCCGCGGTGTTGGGCGTGCGGCCGGTGGCGAGCAGCACCTGGTCGAAGCTTTCCGTGACCCCATCGGCAAAGGTGACGACGAGGCCGTCGGCGCTGCTGGCGATGCGGGTCGGCAGGACGCCGAACCGCAAGTTTACGCCCGCGCGCGTCATCTCGTCGCGCAGGCCCGTCGCGCATGTCCTCGTCGAAGCCGCGCAGAACATTGTCGGCGCGCATCACCTCGAACGACGCGTGCGCCGAGGCGCGCGAATAGCGAAGCGAACTCGACGGCGATATAGCCGCCGCCGACCACCAGCAGCCGCCGGGGAAATTCCGGCAGATCGAAGATCTCGTTGGACGAGATGGCGAGCTCGGCGCCCTCGAGGCCCGGCAGGATGTGCGGCCTGGCGCCCGTCGCAACGAGGATATGGCTGCGCGGTAATCTCGCGCCCGTCGGCGAGCGCGACCGTGTGCGGACCCTTGACGGTCGCCCGCATCTCGAAAATTTCCGCCTTCGCGCCTTCGAGGTTCTCGCGATAGATGCCGGAGAGGCGGGTGATCTCGGCTTCCTTCGCGGCGACGAGCTTTGGCCAGTCGAAGCGCGTCTCGCCGACGCTCCAACCAAACCCCTGCGCGTCGCGGAAATGCGTCGGCGAAGCGGCTGGCGTAGACCAGCAGTTTCTTCGGCACGCAACCGCGGATCACGCAGGTCCCGCCGATCCGGAATTCCTCGGCGACCATGGCTTTGGCGCCGTGGGTGGCGGCGATGCGCGCCGCGCGCACCCCGCCCGACCCGGCTCCGATCACGAACAGATCGACATCATAGCTCATGAACGCCTCGATGCGGCCGCCTGGGCGGCTTGCCGGCCTCTAGAACTCGAAGCCTTTTTTCTTCATTTCCTCGCGCACGCGGCTCATCATGTCGGTGGCGAGCTTCTGGCGCCAGACGTTGCCGGAGATGCCAAGCTCCTGCAGCAGCACCGGCTGCACGGCGAGATATTTCTTGCCGGTCGGGCTTTCGAAGAACACCTGCGTGTCCTTCAGTTCCTGCTCGGTCATCTTCGACGCCATCACGTGGGCGAGATCGGCCAGCACGCCGGCGTCGGCGTTCTGGAACTCGGGCAGCAGCGCGACGAGCGTGTCGTGCAGGGTCGACTGCATTTCGGGATGCAGCTGCGAGCAGATTGTTCTGGATCTCGCCGGCCAGCTCGGCGACTTCGCCGTCGACCGACGCTTTCAGGCCGACGTCGGCGATGATCGCGGCGGCCAGCGCCGAGCGCGCGCTGGCGAAGGTTCCTCGGCGCGGGCCGCAGAAGTCTGCGCCGCGAGCAAGGCCGGCGGCCAGCGCGAGGACCCTGGGCGTCAGGCGGGAAATCATGGGCGTCAGCTCCTGGAGGCGGTCTTTGGCTCGAGAATTTCGATCCCGTTCGCGCCCGCGATGATCGCGGCGCTGGCGAGGCCGATGAAAAGTCCATGGTCGACGACGCCCGGCAGCGCGCCCAGCGCGGCCGCCAGGCGCGCGCGGATCCGGTATCGCGCCGAACGCGCAGTCCAGTATGTAGTGACCGCCGTCGGTAACGAAAACACGGCCGTCGCGTTCGCGCAGCGAGATTTCGCCTGTCAAGACCCAGCGCGCTGCGCCGCGGCGGCAAGCCGGAGGCGGGTCGAGCCGAGACCGAACGGGACCACTTCGACCGGCAGCGGAAAACGGCCGAGCCGGGCGACCCGCTTCGAGGCGTCGACGATCACGATCATGCGTTTCGACGAAGCCGCGACGATCTTTTCGCGCAGCAGCGCGCCGCCGCCGCCCTTGATGAGGTTCAGCTCGCCGTCGAGTTCGTCGGCGCCGTCGATGGTGAGATCGAGTTCGGGAGTGTCGTCGAGCGTCGTCAGCGGAATGCCGAGCGCTTCGGCCTGCCGGCGGGTCGCCTCCGAGGTCGGAACGCCGACGACTCGCAGCCCGCCTTGACCCGCGGCCCCGAGCGCGTCGACGAACAGGGCCGCGGTCGAGCCGGTGCCCAGCCCGAGCTTCATGCCCGGGGCGCACGTAGTCGAGCGCCTTTTCGGCCGCCAGGCGTTTCCAAGTTTGCAGGGTCCGAGGCCAAAGCCGCGCTCCGCCAGAGAAGTCACGCGCTGGCGTGAAGCCGGCGCGCGCGTCGCCCTAGCGGGTCGGCGGCGATAAGCAATCCCGGCGAGGCATACCGCTACCCGAACGCGCGCCATCGCCCCGAGCCTCGAGCACGTCCTCGAAAGTCCGCAGCCCGTCCGGGCGCGTTGACGAGCACGGCCATATTGCCCGGCGCGTGCTCGTTCTTCCACATTTTGGTGTGCGCGACGCGGGATCTGGTCCCAGGGGAACACTTCCGACATGCAGGGGTCGATGCGGCGCTCGATGACGAACTTGTTGGCCGCCGAGGCCTGCTTGAGATTGGCGAAGTGCGAGCCCTGGATGCGCTTCTGCCGCATCCAGACGAAGCGGGCGTCGAAGGTGAGGTTGAAGCCGGTCGTGCCGGCGCAGAACACCACCATGCCGCCGCGCTTCACCACGAAGCAGGAGACCGGGAAGGTCGCCTCGCCGGGATGCTCGAACACCGTGTCGACGTCCTTCTTGCCGGTGATTTCCCAGATCGCCTTGCCGAACTTGCGCGCCTCCGCCATGAAAGTCGCATATTCGGGCGAGTTGACCTTCGGCAACTGGCCCCAGCACTTGAAATCCTTGCGGTTGATGACCCCCTTGGCGCCGAGGCTCATCACGTAGTCGCGCTTCGATTCGTCGGAGATGACGCCGATCGCATTGGCGCCCGCGGCGGCGCAAAGCTGCACGCCGAACACGCCGAGGCCGCCCGAAGCGCCCCAGACGAGCACGTTGTCGCCCGGCCTCAGGCGATGCGGCTCGTGGCCGAACAGCATGCGATAGGCGGTGGCGAGCGTCAGCGTGTAGGAGGCGCTCTCCTCCCAGGTCAGATGCCTCGGGCCGCGCCATCAGCTGGCGGTCCTGCACGCGGCAGAACTGCGCGAACGAGCCGTCCGGCGTCTCGTAGCCCCAGATGCGCTGCGAGGCCGAGAACATCGGGTCGCCGCCGTTGCATTCCTCGTCGTCGCCGTCGTCCTGGTTGCAATGGACGACGACCTCGTCGCCGACCTTCCAGCGCTTCACCTTGGAGCCGACCGCCCAGACGATGCCCGAAGCGTCGGAGCCGGCGATGTGGTAGGGGTTCTTGTGGACGTCGATCGGCGAGATCGGCTCGCCGAGCGCCGCCCAGACGCCGTTGTAATTTACGCCCGCGGCCATCACGAGACACGAGCACGTCGTGGCTGTCGAGCGGCCAGGTCGGCACGACCTCGATCTGCATCGAGTGCTCGGGCGGCCCGTGGCGCTCCTTGCGCACCGCCCAGGCGTACATTTTCGCCGGCACGTGGCCGAGCGGCGGGATTTCGCCGATCTCGTACAGATCCTTGACGGCGGGCCCCGCCGCCTTGGCGGGCGCTGTCGCCACTGCGTGTTCATGGCGTTCCTCTCTCGCTTTTGTCTGCGGTCAGCGACGTCGCCGGCTGCGTTCACGATCCTCAGATCGGAATCAGCTCCCGAGCTCAGCTAATTTCATTTTGCAGCGCAGCATTAACGACGCCGTTTGCAAAATCAAGACTGACGTAAAGGACGGCGCGCGGTAAGCCAATATATACGGAAGCGCGATTAGATGGGGGACGAACGGACGCGGCGAACGCTGCGTCGCCGGGCGGCTGCCCGCATCTAGCGATCGGAACGGAGTCGCGGCCATGCATGCCTTGCAGCCGTTTTTTCAAACAGTATTGAATCTCGAAGGCTTCGAGATGGTCGCTTTCTGGCTCGGCCTGTTCATCGGAATGATGGCGTCGGGCTTTTTCGTCGACATGCTGATGCAGAGGCAGGGTTTCGGCCCGCTGCTGAATTCATTTTATGCGCTCGGCGGCGCCTTCGTGGGGCTCTATCTGCGCTATAATTTCTTCCAGCGCGGCGCCTGGCACTCCTACGAACCTTTTCTGACTGCAGGGCTTTGCTTTGGATCGATCGCCGTCCTGCTCGTCATGCTCGCCTACCTGCGCAACATATTCTGGCAATAGCGCCTACGACCATCCGACCGTGGCGTCAGCTTCCGTTTTCTGCTTTTGTGCTATGCACAATGGAGCGGAAATGAGGGGCGCGAGCGAGAATGGCTGGGAATAGCGGGGCGGCGACGCGCGACAAGCCCTGGATTTTCCGCACCTACGCCGGCCATTCGAGCGCCCGCAGAATCGAACCGGCTCTATCGCGCCAATCTGGCCAAGGGTCAGACCGGGCTTTCGATCGCGTTCGATCTGCCGACCCAGACCGGCTACGACAGCGACCATCCGCTCGCCCGCGGCGAAGTCGGCAAGGTCGGCGTCGCGATCTCCCATATCGGCGACATGCGCGCGCTGTTCGAGGACATCCCGGTCGCCTCGATGAACACGTCGATGACGATCAACGCGACGGCGTGCTGGCTGATGGCGCTCTACATCGCGGTCGCCGACGAGCAGGGCGCGCCGCGCGCGGGCCTGCAGGGCACGACGCAGAACGACATCATCAAGGAATATCTGTCGCGCGGCTCCTACGTGTTTCCGCCCGGGCCGTCGCTGCGGCTGACCAAGCGACCTGATCCTGTTTTGCGCGCGCGAGGCGCCGAAGTGGAACCCGATGAACGTCTGCTCCTACCATCTGCAGGAAGCCGGCGCGACGCCGGCGCAGGAGCTGTCCTTCGCGCTGGCGACGGCGATCGCCGTGCTCGACACGGTGCGCGGCCGCCGGCGCGGTCGACGAGGCGCGGTTCGCCGACGTCGTCGGGCAGATCTCGTTCTTCGTCAACGCCGGCATGCGCTTCGTCACCGAACTCGCCAAGATGCGCGCTTTCACCGAACTCTGGGACGAGATCGCGCTGGAGCGCTACGGCGTCACCGATCCCGCCAAGCGCCGGTTTCGCTACGGCGTGCAGGTCAATTCGCTCGGCCTCACCGAGCAGCAGCCGGAGAACAACGCCTATCGCATCCTGATCGAGATGCTGTCGGTCGTGCTGTCGAAGAACGCGCGCGCCCGCGCCGTGCAGCTTCCGGCCTGGAACGAGGCGCTGGGCCTGCCGCGGCCGTTCGATCAGCAATGGTCGCTGCGGCTGCAGCAGATCATGGCCTACGAGACCGACCTGCTCGAATTCGGCGACCTGTTCGACGGCAGCCGCGAGATCGAGCGCAAGGTGCAGGAGCTCAAGGCCGAGGCGCTCGCCGAACTCGCCGCGATCGACGCGCATGGGCGGCGCGATTCCCGCGATCGAGAGCGGCTACATGAAGCGCCAGCTCGTCGAGTCGAACACGCGCCGGCTCGAGGCGATCGAGCGCGGCGAACAGATCGTGGTCGGCGTCAACGCGTTCACCAACACCGATCCGTCGCCGCTGACCGCAGGCGAGAGCTCGATCCTGAAGCCGTCTCGCGGAAGTCGAGGCGGAGCAGATCGCGCGGCTTGAAGCCTGGCGCGCCGCCCGCGATCCCCGGCGCGTCGAGGCGGCGCTGAAAGGCTTGCGCGCGGCCGCGAAGTCCGGCGAGAACATCATGCCGGCCTCGATCGAAGCGGCGAAGGCGGGCGTGACGACCGGCGAATGGGGCGCGGCGCTGCGCGGCGAGTTCGGCGAATACCGCGCCCCGACCGGCGTGCGGCCGCAGGCGCGGCAGGAAGCCGCCGACCTCGACGAATTGCGCGCGGAGGTGCAGCGCGTGTCGCTGAAACTCGGCCGCCGGCTCAAATTCGTGGTCGGCAAGCCCGGCCTCGACGGCCATTCCAACGGCGCCGAGCAGATCGCGGTGCGCGCCACCGACGCCGGCATGGACGTCGTCTACGACGGCATCCGCTTGACGCCGGACGAGATCGTCGAGCGCGCGCGGTCGGGCGCCCATGTCGTCGGCCTGTCGATCCTGTCGGGCTCGCATGTCGCGATGACGCGCGAAGTGCTGGCCGGCATGAAGGCGGCGGGCCTCGTCGCACATCCCCGTCATCGTCGGCGGCATCATTCCGCCCGAGGACGCGGACCTGCTGAAACGCGAAGGCGTCGCCGCCGATCTACACGCCGAAGGATTTCGAGATCAACAGGATCATGGCCGACATCGTGGCGCAGGTAGAGAGCCGGATCGTGCTGTAACTGGCGCGGTTTGCCCGTCGCCCCGCAAGCGGGGAGAAGGGCCTAATTACAGGCATTCGCGGCTTTTCAGCGCAGCTAGCGCGCGCTTACTCCGGCAACGCGGTGATCGTGTACAGCGTCTTCAGCGTCTCGGTCGGCGGATTGTTGGGGCCGAACGCCGCCGCAAAAATCTGGGCGATGAGCCGGAGCGATAGATGTGGCTCAGCGAGCGGTCGACGGCGAGGCGGAAGTCTTCATCGCCGTGCGGCAAAGCCAGCGCGTAGGGCTCGATCGTCAGATAGGTCGTCGCCAATCGGAATTTGTCGCGATTCGGGAAGACGTGAAGCCACGCTGGCCGATAATCGAGCGGTCGCCGAAATAGGCCGACGTATTCGCCTGCCAGAAGATCCTTCAGCCCCAGCTCGTGCGAGGTATAACGTTACAACCTCAGCCGTCATGCCGGTAGATTTCAAAGTATTACGAAGTTCGTCTTCGGTCGTCGTGCCGCCGAGCACGCCAATTTTCTTGCCGGCGAGCGATGCGAAATCCTGCGGGCCATCGCCGACTGCGATCAGGCTCGCGCCGTCGATGAAAGTCGGAATGGAGAAGTCCAGCGTTTCGCGCCGCGACAGCGTTTCCGTGGTGGGTTCGCACAACAGGTCCGCCTTGCCGCTCGTGATCGCGTCAAAACGATCCGCCGCCGTGACCGGCACATAAGCAACCTGGATGTCGACGCCGAGCTTGACGCCCATGTCCTTGGCGACAGCGCGGCAGAGGTCGACCATGAAGCCCGCCGGCGCGCCTGAGGCATTCTTGAACGAGAACGGCGGCGCGTCGTCGCGCACGGCAAGTCTCAGCGTCTTGGTTTGCTTGATAGTGTCCAGCACGCCGGCCGAGGCTCCCGCTGCCGACAAAACCAACATCGGCGCAATCGCCGCAGCCATCCAGCGGCGCATCGCGCCGGTCGCAATCCCAGTCATATTCCCGCCCCTCACTGAACTTTTTTCACGCTGCTCCATAACAGACGCTAGACGCCGCCGCCAGCAATGCGGCGGTAGCGCCCGGACGGAGAATTTCGACGCCAAGGCGGGAATAGATTGTATTGCAGTCTTTGAATTCAACTTACAGTTGTAATTTCTCTGTCATCGTGAACGTCCCGATCCAATCGAGATGGACGCGCACGATGGCCGACAAGACAAACTTCAACGCCCCTCTGGCGTCCCTGTTCGGTTTTGGCGTTGGCGCCGATTTTCCGGTCGCCGCGTCGATACCTTACGGCGCCCACCGGCATCGCGGAGCGGAGCGCTCGGCTGGCGCCGGCCGCCCGATGTCCGTCCCGAACTCGTCATCGGTTACGACGCCCGCCTGGGTAACGGGCCTCACTGACGCCAGCCTCAAGTCCGATCTGGCGTCAATCGCCGCGGGCGGCACGGTGACGGAAGCGCAAATGGCGAAGGTCTTTACCGATCTGACTGCCGAACTGACGTCCAACAAAGCCGCTCTGAGCGCGAGCCAGTTCTCCGACCTCCGGACCATCGCCGCCGACATCGGCGCGCTCGGCGCCTCGGCCTATGTTCAGTACATCACCAACGCGCTGGTCAACGGCAACGTCGCCAACCAGACCTGGACGGGCGGCGGCAGCGCGGTCGCGCTCGGCAATCTCGCCGCCGGCTCCTCGGCGACTGCGCTTGGCGAACTCACCGGCAAATGGTTTCTGGGCGCCGACAACCCCGCCAGCGCCGTAAGCATGGGCGCCACCAAGTTCAGCGTCGCCTACAAGTCGACGTCGCTGCCGCTGTTTGGCGCCAATGGTCCCAGCGCTTCGGACGTCAACCAGGGCTATCTCGGCGACTGCTATCTGCTGAGTTCGTTGGCGGAAGTCGCGAGCCAGGACCCTTCGATCCTCAAATCGATGATCACCAGCAATGGCAACGGGACCTATGGCGTCACGTTTCATTTCGGCGGCAAGGCCTATTACGTCACCGTCGACGCCACGCTGCCCAACGGCGGCACGATCTTCAACAGCGGCTCCGCCGCGTGGGCGAGCCTGATTGAAAAAGCCTATGCCGAATTGCCGACGACCGCGGCGCTGATCGGCTCTTCCAAGAGCTACGCCAATTCGTTCACCACCATCGGCAACGGCGGCGATCCCGCGGCTGCGCTGGAAGAGATCACCGGCGCGTCATCCCTGACCGATTTCGCCGCCAGCGGTTCGCATTGGCTCGGCTATAGCCTGAACTCGAGCGACAGTTGGACAGGGGCGACCTCGACATTGTCGTCGGCATCGTTGCTCTCAACGATCGCGGCGGACCTCGCCGTCGGCAACGACGTCGTTCTGAGCTCCTACACCAACGCGACCGACTCGCAGCGCCACACGACGCTGGTCGCCGATCATGCGATGTCGGTCTACGGCTACGATGCTTCGACAGGCATGGTCGAGATCCGCAATCCCTGGGGCGCGGAGAACGGGCAATATTGGGATACGACCTTCGAAGTCAGCGTCGGAACGTTGTTGTCTGATGGCGACTGGATCACCGCAGATAACGCAGGTCTGGCGACTATTGTGTCAGGCGCCAGCATCGTCGCCGCTTCCGGCCTGCAGGCGATGTCGCAGGTGACGTCGTTCTCCGTGACCGATACGGCCGCCAACGCCAACGGCAATGTGGCGGCGCTCGCCGCCGACAGCAAGCTGAGCGCGCTGACGATCAATGGAACCAGCGGCGTCGATGCGATCAACCTGACGGGCTTCGGCAAAGCGGCCCTGATCAACCTTGGCTCGGACGCCGACAGCGCCGTGCTGATCGGCCTTGGCAAGGTCGTCTCGGGCGTCGCCAGCGCAAGCTCGATATCGCTTGGCGCCGCGGGCGGCTACGATCTGGCGACCCTGGGCTCGGGCGCGGAAACCGTGGCTTTCCAGCTGGGCGCCGGCGTGCTCGACGTCGTCAATTTCAGCGCGGCCCACGACCTGCTGTCGATCATCGCTGAATGGCGGCAGCCTGCAGCAAACCATCGTTGGCGGCTCGGACTGGATCTCCTCCGCATCAGATACCTCGCATGGCATTGTTGCTGGCCGGAATCGCCACGACGCAGAAGCTCACCCTCAGCGGCGGCGTCGCGACGGTCGCCTGACGCGTCAGGCGGCGCCGAGTTCGGCCCGCACCAGGCGGGCGCCGTCAACCATCGCCTTCATCTTGCCGAACGCGACCTCGCGCGGCAAATATTTGAGCCCGCAATCGGGCGCGACGATGATGTCCTCGGGCTTGCGATAGGCGAGCGCCTTGCGGATGCGCCGCGCCACGGTCTCGGCGGTTTCGACCTCGTGGGTCGAGAGATCGAGCACGCCGACCAGGATCTTGTGCTCGGGCAGTTCCTTGAGCACCGAGCAATCGAGATTGGCCTGCGCGGTCTCGATCGAGATCTGCCGGCAGCTGCAGCCCTCAACTGCGGCAGAAACGAATAGGCGCTCGGACGGTCCTGCACGATCGCCGCATAGCCGAAACACAGATGCACGACCGTCGTGCCCGTCACGCCCTCGAGCGCGCGATTGACGGCCGCGACGCCATAGCGTTCGGCGATGTCGGGGCGCGCCTGCATATAGGGTTCGTCGATCTGCACGATGTCGGCGCCGGCGGCGAACAGATCCTTGATCTCGGCGTTGACCGCGTCGGCGTAATCCATCGCGGCCTCGGCGACGTCGGGATAATAGTCGTTCTGCGCCTGCTGGCTCATCGTGAACGGGCCCGGGCACCGTCATCTTGATCGGTCTTCGTCGTATGGCGGCGCAGGAACTTTACGTCCTCGACCTCGACCGGACGCAGGCGACGGATCTTGCCGACGATGCGCGGCACGGGATTGGATTGGCCCGAGCGGTTGACGACATAGCCGGGATTGTCGATGTCGACGCCTTCGAGCGCGGTCGCGAACCGGTTGGAATAGCTCTCGCGACGAATTTCGCCGTCGGTGATGATGTCGAGCCCGGCCTCCTCCTGCGCGTTGATCGCCGAGATCGTCGCGTCGTCCTGCGCCTCGGCGAGGAAAGGCTCGGGAATGCGCCATAGTTCGCGCGCCGCGACCCGCGGCGGAAAGCGCTTGGCGAGCTTCTGCCGGTCGATCAGCCATTCCGGCTGCGCGTAGGACCCGACCAGGGTCGTCGGCAGCAGCATCGCATTTCCTCCGGCGCGCAAGTCGTAAGTTGGACGACAACTTAGGGCACGGCGGCGCGGCTTGCCAGCGCCGCCGTGGACCCGTGCGCGGCTTTTGACATTTCCGGCGCCGGGCGCCAGCGTGGTCGTCAAAGGCACATGCCCGGGAGTGAAACCATGGACAATGCAGACGCCGACCGCCTCACGGAGGCCGTCATGGCCGCCTACGGCGCGGCGCCCGACGCGCGGCTGCGCGAAGTCACGACGAAACTCGTTCAGCACCTGCACGCCTACGTCAAGGATGTGAAGCCCACCTTCGACGAATGGATGCAGGGGATCCAGTTCCTCACCGCCGTCGGAAAATTCTGTCAGGGCTCCCGGCAGGAGTTCATCCTGCTGTCCGACGTGCTCGGCGTCTCGATGCTGGTCGACACCGTCAACAACGCCACTCCGGAGGGCGGCACCGAGAGCACGGTCATCGGCCCCGTGTATGTCGAAAATCCACCCGAAGCTCCGAATGGGGTGAACGTCGCCGAGGGCATGCCGGGCGCCGCTTTGTTCGCGGAGGGCGTCGTGCGCGCGGCGAATGGCGCGCCGATCTCAGGCGCCAAGGTGGATGTGTGGCAGGCTGACGAGGAGGGTCTCTACGACATTCAGAAGCCCGAACTCGCGGAGGGCACGACGGAATTGCGCGCGCGGCTGACAACCGACGAAAAGGGGCGCTTCTGGTACCATTCGATCGTGCCGAAATTCTATTCGATCCCCGTCGACGGACCTGTCGGCGAACTGATACGCGCCACCAACCGAGGCACCATCCGTCCTGCCCACGTTCACTTCCTCATCACGGCTCCCGGTTACGAAACCCTCATCACACATGTATTCGTGAAGGGCGACCCCTACATCGACGACGACGCGGTGTTCGCGGTCAAACCGTCGCTGATCGGCGAATTCGTTGTCGAACCGGCGGGCAAGCCGATGCCGGACGGCACGCCGACGAGCGCGCCGTGGCATCATCTGAGCTACGAATTCGGCATCAAGCCGGTCGCGGTGCGAGCTGCGGCCTGAGTCCCCATAGCGCCACCGTCATCTGAGCCTGTCGAAGGATGTTGATTGCGCGCACTGCGGTCGATGTTTGGCGGCTTCGCGCCAGCCTGGGCGTCCGTTCGACACGCTCAGGACGAGGGATGCCGCAAGGGTCTAAAGGCCTTTGGCGAGCTCGCGCGCGATCACCATGCGCTGGATGTCTGACGTGCCCTCGTAGATCTGGCAGACGCGCATGTCGCGGTAGATCTTGGCGACCCCGAAGTCTTCGAGATAGCCGTAGCCGCCGAACGTCTGCAGCGCGCCGGAGACGACGGCTTCCGCCATCTCCGACGCGAACAGTTTCGCCATCGAGGCTTCCTTCAGGCACGGCAGGCCCGCGTCCTTCATCGACGCCGCATGCAGCACCAGTTGAGTGGCGGCCTCGAGCTTGGCGGCGAGATCGGCGAGCCGGAAGCCGACCGCCTGATGCGAGAAGATCGGCACGCCAAAACTCTTGCGCTCCTGGGCGTATTTGACCGCGAGGTCAAACGCGGCGCGCGCCATGCCGACGCATTGCGCGGCGATGCCGATGCGGCCGACCTCGAGGTTGGAGAGCGCGATCCGATAGCCCTCGCCCTCCGCGCCGAGCCGCATGTCCTCTTCGACGAACACGTCGTCGAACCGCAGCGCGCAAGTGTCCGAAGCTGTTTGGCCGAGCTTGGTTTCGACCCGCTCGACTTTGTAACCGGGGCTGTTGGTGCGGACGAGAAACGCGGAAACCCCGCGCTTGCCTGCAGTCGGCGTCGCTGACCGCGAATACGATCGCAAGACCGGCGGAGCGGCCCGAGGTGATGAATTGTTTTGCGCCGTTCAGCTGGTAGCCGCCGGCGACCCGCGTTGCGCGGCTACGGATCGCGGCGGCGTCCGAGCCCGCATCGGCCTCGGTCAGCGCGAAGGCGCCGATCATCCGACCGCCGATCAGGTCGGGCAGGAAGCGCGCCTGCTGCGCCGGCGTCCCGTCCTTCAGCAAGCCCGAGACAATGAGGCTGTTCTGGATCGAGAGGATTGTCGAGAGCGCGCCGTCGGCGGCGGCGATCTCGATCAGCGACAGCGCGTAGGAGACGAAGTCCGCGCCCGCGCCGCCGTAAGCCTCCGGCGCCGTCATGCCCATCAGGCCGAGCCCGGCGAGCTCGACGAACAGTTCACGGGGATAGGCGGCGTTCGGCCTCGAATGCTTTCGCGCGCGGCGCCACGCGATCGCGTGCGAATTTGGCCACCTCGTCGCGGATGGCGGTTTGCGTTTCGGTGAGGATCATTGCGAAGCGCCCTTTTGACGGATTTTGATCCTGTCGAGAGGGGTGCGCAAGTGGCCAATTGTCGTGAGCTGATGTGGTTGGACCCTTCTCCCGCCTGCGGGAGAAGGTGCGCAAAGCGCGGATGAGGGCGCTTCCGCGCGAGAACAGGCTGAGACGAGAATGGGAGGAGTGTCGATGAAGCGGCGAGTGCTTACGTTGTGCGGCCGCCCTCATCCGGCGCTGCGCGCCACCTTCTCCCGCAAGCGGGAGAAGGGGACAATCTTTATCCTCTGGCCGATTTCAACTGAACCACGTTGAACTCCGGCTCGGTCGTCTCCTCGGTCCACACCGAAAACGTCTTCAGCGCGTGCGGCCCGAAGGAGTTGATCAGCGGAATGTCGGCGGCGTCGCGCCCGCGAGCCACCACGATCCGGCCGATCCGCGGAACGTTGTGGCGCGCGTCGAACGTGTACCATTCGCCGCCGATATAGGCTTCGAACCAGGCGCTGAAATCCATCGGCGCCGGGTCTGGCGGGACGCCGATGTCGCCGAGATAGCCGTTCACGTAGCGCGCCGGAATGTTCATGCAGCGGCAGAACGCCACCGCCAGATGCGCGAAGTCGCGGCATACGCCCACGCGCTCCTCGAACGCCTCGCTCGCCGTGCGCGTCGAACGCGCGTATTTGTAGCCAAAGGTGATGTGGTTGTGGACGAAATCGACGATGGCCTGTACCCTGGTCCAACCAGGCCTGACGCCGCCGAACAGGTCCCACGCTGTCTGGCTTAGTTTATCCGTCTCACAATAGCGACTGCCGATCAGATAGAGCAGGGTGTCGTCGGGCAACTCGGCGACCGGCGTGTCCATCGGCGTCCGGATTCACGCGATCCGGTTCCCCGCTGTCTTCAACCACTCCGCCGGAGGAAATGGTGAGATCGCCAGCGACCGTCATAATGCGGCGAGAGCGATTGCCGAATACGTCGATATAAGTCGACGTTGCAACGGCCGGGCGGCTGAAGAACGCCCGTTCGGAACGGACGCGGTAGAGCTCAGCGGGATGAAGGTCGAGCTGACAAACTGTTGCTGCGGGACGAGGACAGCTCAGCGTCATCTCATAGCCGAATTTTATGAACATCTCTCTACTTCCGAGCTCAAGGTTATGGGGTCAGCCGTCGACGATTGGAACTCACCTTTTTTCCATAGGCTCGCACGACGGAAAGCGGCGTTGCGCCGGTGGCCAAGCTCATGGCCGCCTCCGCGTTGGCCATCATCTTCTCGCTGATCATCAGCGAAGCCTCCTTGGCGGCCTCAGGGCCGCCCTGGGCTATCTTGGTCAAACGCGCCGCGATCACGAATTGGGCGTCCACCGCCATTCGGGCGGACGCCATAGATAGTTGAAACCAGTTCATACGCCGCATGTCGGCCCCTCATTGAAGTCAGATAGACGAGCCGCATGCATCGATCGCGCCACGCGAAAGACTGCTACCGGCCCTTGCCCATCGCCTGCGCGTTGGCCGATTTTTCGGCTATCGAAGAGAGCAGCGCATCGGCCTTCTTCTCTTCCTGCAGTGTGGCGTCGAGAAGCTTTGCGACGTC
Source organism: uncultured Pseudomonadota bacterium (assembly GCA_963771455.1). GTDB lineage: Bacteria > Pseudomonadota > Alphaproteobacteria > Rhizobiales > Beijerinckiaceae > Roseiarcus. The sequence continues at coordinate 209,410 of CAVYTP010000004.1, read as the reverse complement.
CGAGAGGCCGAGCTGCGTCGCCCAGGTCTTCAGCATGCCGTAGCGCGCGATCTCATAATGCTCGACAGCTTGACCGCAGCCGATGATTACGGCGTCTCCAGCCGGCGTGCCGCCGAAATCGCCAACGTCTTCTTCCATTTCCGACATGATGCCCTGCATCGCTTCGCAGGTCTTGGCGCGCGCCGGCTTGCCAATCATCTCAAACACCTGGGTCAGGCGTTCAATGTGGCCTGCGGTCTCTTCGCCGTGCGTCTCGAATGCGTTCTTCAGTTCCGGCAGGCTCGCGGCCTTCGCAGATTTTTTGCACGCCTTCAGCGCCTGTTTTTCAGCGTAAAACACATCCTTCAGCGTCTCGTGGAACGCCCCGGCAAGCGTATGTTCGATGGCCATTATGAAACTCCTGCATGCCCAAAAGGGTGACGGTTGACCGTCAGTAACTGCAGGGAGGGTAACGTAGCGCAGGCGTGAAAGTTCCGGCGCCACGCCGTGGTCGGCGAGCTTCAAGGCTTCGAGTCCTCGCCAATGAACCACAGCTTCGGCGCGGGATCAGTCCTCGAATTTCGCCGTCTGCCCAGCTTGGCCGGCGACCCAATAGCCTGATGCTTTGAACCAGGCCTTGGGGTGGCGCGCGCTCGATCAGCATGTATTCCTTGAGCGCGCGCGCTGTCTGCGCCTCGGCGGCGATCCAGACATAGCCATCGCCATGATAGTCCGGCAACTTGGAGAGCGCCGCCTTCAGGGTCTCGGCGTCACTCCGGCCGTTGCGATAGACCCAGATCGGGACGCCAGTCTGCGCGGGTTTCGAAGTTTTGCGCCTCCTCGGGACCGTCGACGATCACCACCGTCGTGACATGCGCGCCGGCGCGAATTTCCTCGACCCGGCGGCCGATCGCGGGCAGGGCGGTTTCGTCGCCGATCAGCCAGTAGAAGTCGAAATCGTCGGCGACGACCATGGAGCCGCGCGGGCCGCCGATCGTGAGCTCGTCGCCGACCTTGACCGCGAGCGCCCAGGCCGTCGCGGGGCCGGCGTCATGAAGAGCGAAGTCGATCGTCAGTTCGCCCTTGGCTGCGTCAAATGCGCGCGGCGTGTAGTCGCGTCCGCTGACGCCCTGCGGCGACGACGCGTCCGGCGCGAACAGTTTTACGTGGTCGTCGGCGCCGAGGCTGGAGAAATCCTGCAGTTCCGGCGAGACGAACACGATGCGACGCATTTTCGGCGTCAGATCGCGGACGCTCGCCACTGTCAGGAGCCGTCGCTTCGGTTCGCGGCGAACGCGTTCGATCGCGTGGCGGACGGGAGCTTCGCTATTCATGACTAGGTCTCCTTACAGCCGTTCGATCTTGCGCGCGGCTTCGTCGATTGCGTCTGCGACGGCGAGCCGCAGGGTCTTGTCGGAGGGGCCGGCGAGGCGCTGCCGCAGCGCTGCCTTCAGGTTGCCCATGGCGCGGTAAACGGGGCCATCCTCAAGCGCTTCGTCCTTTCGGCCAAGCGCATCGAGCCTGGCGAGCGCGCCTTCGGCCTCCTTGCGATTGGCGTTGAGACGTTCGAGCCCCGCGGGCGTGATCGCATAAAGCTTCTTGGCGCCCTCGGAGGGACGCGCCTCGACCTCGCCCATCTCCTCGAGCAGCGTCAAGGTCGGGTAGACGATGCCAGGGCTGGGCGCATAGGCGCCGCCGGTGCGGGTTTCGATGTCGCGGATGATGTCGTAGCCGTGTCGGGGCTCGGTCTCCATCAGCAGCAGCATGACGAGGCGCAGCTGGCCGCCCTCGAACATCCGTCCGCGGCCGCGACCCTCATCGGGCCCCTCGCCGCGTCGGCCGAAGCCGCGTCCAAAGCGCTCGCGCCGCCCTTCGCCGAACATGGCCTGCGGGCCGCAACCTCGGAAGTCGCGACGCCCTTCGTGGGCCTCGTGATGACGGTGCATTTTATGAAATTCTCTCAAGTTTCTTTCTCTTTCAGTTAGCGTCTCATGATCTGAGACAGCTCTAAGATATATCTGAGATAGAAAAAGTCAAGCGCAAAGATTTTCGCCGTCATGGCCGGACTGTTGGCTCCGGATATCCACGGCGTGAGATTGTACTAAATCTAAGACTGTCATGGCTCGTGCTCGTCACGGCCATTCCACGCCGTCAATAAGGCGCGAAGCCGCTTCGGCTACACCCCCGCGGTCAGCGACCGCGGCTACAGGGCGGCCGTCCTGTCAAACCGGCGGTCGCGCCCGCCAGTCGAGCACCGAGGCGTCAAATCCGGCGGCCTGCATCGCAAGGCCTAGCGCGATCAGGGCGCGATCTTCGCCGGGCGCCATGACGATCTCCATGCCGACCGGGATCAGATTGTCGTCGCGGCCGACGGGAACATTCAGCGCCGGGAGGCCCGCGGCGGAGGAGGCGTCGGTGTTTCGGATGATGGTTTCGAACGCGGGGACCTTGCGGCCATTCAGGACGAAATGTTCGTCCTCGCCGACGAGCGGCGCTCGCGCCTGGGTCGTGGGATAGGCGATCGCGTCGAGTTGCGCCGACTGCAGGGCGTCGGTGAACAGTTTGGTCATCGCGGGACGGGCGTGTTCGCGCGCCGCGCGATAAGCGTCGAGCGATATCGCAAACGGTTCGGCGGCGAGCGCGCGGAAGATCGCCGCGACGTCGGGGCTGGCGATATCGGCGGAGACTTCGCGCAGGCTGCGCCCGACGTGCTTCGCAAACCAGGCCGCCATTTCCTCGCGCGCCTCGGAAAGCACCATCGGCTGAGTGGCGCGCGCCTTGTCCCAGACGCCGGGCAGAGAGATTTCGACAATCTGGGCCCCGGCGCCGTTGAGCCGGGAGCGCGCCATCGTGTTCAGGGTGGCGACCGCGGGGTCGAGGCCCGCGTAATAGACGTCGGGCACGCCGATGCGCTTGCCTTTCAGTGAGCTCGCGGCATGAGGGCCTCGCCCGTTACGACCTGGTCGATGAGCGCGAGGTCGCGCATCGAGCGCGCCATCGGCCCCGGCGTATCGCGCGAACGCGCCATCGGAATGATGCCGGCGCCGGGCCAGCGTCCCGACCGTTGGGCGCAGGCCGAAAATGCCGCACCAGGCGGCGGGAATGCGCACCGAACCGCCCGTGTCGGTGCCGATTGCGGCGGTGACGAGCCGGCCGCCGACCGCTGCGCCCGAGCCGCCGCTCGATCCTCCTGCGCTGTAGGTCGGGCCGAAAGGATTTCGCACGGCGCCGAACGCCGCGTTGTTCGATGTGACGCCAAATGCAAATTCGTGCATGCCCGTTTTGCCGAACGCGATCGCGCCGGCCGCCTTGAGCCGCGCGACGACGGGCGCATCCTCTTTGGCCATGAAGCCGCGCAAGACATTCGAGCCCGCAGTGGTCGGATCGTCGCGCGTCTCGATGTTGTCTTTCAGCGCGATGGGAACGCCGTGAAGCGGCCCCAACTCGGCGCCGGACGCCTGCATGGCGTCAGCCGCCTGGGCCTCGGCTCGGATGCGCTCGCCGTTCAGGGTGACGAAGGCGTTGAGTTGGACAAATTCCTCGGCGCGCTTCAGCAGCGCCTCGGCGAGTTCGCGTGCGGAGAGCTGACCGCTGGCGATCTGTTTCGCTGCGCTCACGACGCCGAGTTCGTGCAGCATTGTCATGTTTCATCCTCGCTCGCCGGCTGTCGCGTTCCGCGGCGGGCCTTATCACGCCGAATACGGTCGCGAAAATAAGGAAATCCGCGCCTTCCGGCCTTTTCGCGTCTGCTGCCCGCGTATAACGTCCCGGCTGGCGCCTCATAACAACATCAGGCGCCTGGCGAGGAAACTTCGGGAGCCGACCTTGGCCGTGCGCAATTTGTCCGACGTCGAAGCGCTGGAACGCACGCCGCTTGAAAAACGCGGCCTGCCTTCGTCGACCTTCGCGCTGATTGCCGAGAGCGCCCGGCGCTACGGGGACAACGTCGCGTTCCGGTTCATCGAGCATGGGCTGCCTGACGATCCGGTTCGCGAAATGACCTATCAGGAATTGCTCGCGCGCGTCGTGCAGGCGGCCAACCTGTTCCATGAGCTCGGCGTGACTGCCGGACAATTCGGTCTCGATGCTGCTGCCGCTGAGCCCGGAGACGTTTGTCTCCCTGCTCGGCGCGCAGGCCGCGGGCATGGCCAATCCCGATCAATCCGCTGCTCGAGCCGCAGCAGATCGCCACGCTGCTCGCGGAAGCGCGCTGCCAGGTGCTGGTCGCGCCCGATCCGGATCTGCTGCCGGGCTTCTGGCCGAAGGTCGAGGCGACGCTGGCGCGCGGCGCCGTTCGTCAAACATGTGCTGCGCATCGGCGGCCCGCGCGAGCGCGGCGACTTGGCCGCGCGAAGTTTTGAGGCCGAACTCGATCGTCAGCCCGCCGATCGACTCGTCTTCCATCGCGACCATCGTGGCCCGACGACATCGCGGCGCTGTTCCACACCGGCGGCACGACGGCGCTGCCAAAACTCGCGCGCCATACCCATCGTGGACTTGGCGCTGCATGCGTTCGTGATGGCGGAGCTGCTCGACATGCAGCCGGGAAATCGACAGTGCTCAACGGCATGCCGATCTTCCACGTCGGCGGCGCCTGCTGCATGGGTCTGACCCCGCTGCCGCTACGGCATGACGATCGTCCTGATGACGCCGACCGGCTATCGCAACCCCAATGTCGTCCACAATATCTGGGCGCATGTCGAGCGCTTCCGTCCCGACTTCCTCGGCATGGTGCCGACGAGTTGGGGCGCCGGCGCTGAATGTGCCGAGCGACGGCTTTGATCTGTCGAGCCTGCGCGTGCTCAACGCGGGCGCGGCGACCATGCCGCTGGAAGTCGCGCGCGCGATCGAGCGCCGGCTCGGCCTCGCCGTCTGCGAAGGCTGGGGCATGACGGAGCTGCACGGATACGCGGCGCTGACGCCGCGCGCGCGGCGAGAACCGCATCGGCTCGGTCGGCCTGCGGACGCCCTATACCGAACTCGATCGTCGGCGCCGTGAAGGACGGCCGCCTCGCAGGCGAAGATGAAGGCGGGCGAGATCGGCAAGGTGCTGGTGCGCGGCCCGCAACTGTTCGCCGGCTATCTCAACGAGGCGCACAATCACGGCGCCTGGGTCGCGCCGGCCGAAGACGACGAGGGCGGCGCGCGCTGGTTCGACACCGGCGATCTCGGCCGGATCGACGAGGACGGCTATGTCTGGTTGACCGGCCGCGCCAAGGATCTGATCATCCGCAGCGCGCACAACATCGATCCGGCCATGATCGAGGAGGTGTTCTATCGTCACCCCGCCGTCGAGTCGGTCGCGGCGCGTCGGTCGCCCGGACGTTTACGCCGGCGAACTGCCGGTCGTGTTCGTGCAGCTGAAGGCGGGCGCTTCGGCAGAACCCGCCGAGTTGCAGGAATACGCGCGCCAGCACATTTCCGAGCGCGCCGCTGCGCCGGCGGAAGTGCACATCCTGCCGCTGATGCCGCTGACCGGCGTCGGCAAGATCTTCAAGCCGGCGCTGCGCGAAATCGCCGCCAAGCGCGGGTTGGAGCATGGCGCTAGCCGCGCTGCCGGAGGCGCGAGGCGCGTTCACGGTCGCGGTCGCCGCCCATCCCAAACATGGCTCGCTGGCGACGGTGACTTTTGCCGAGCCGCTGAGCGCGACGGACGCCGAGGCGGTGCGCGGGCTGCTCGGCAAGTTCCAGATCAAGACCGAGCTGGCTGTGGCCGGGTAGGGCGCCGCTGCCGCCGCTGGCCTCGTCCTGAGCCTGTCGAAGGACGCTCTCGGCGAGAAGGCGAAACTGCGGACAGCCCTTCGACAAGCTCAGGGTGAGGGGCCGCGCGCCGGGAGCATCGACTTCCACGTCCGATCTATGTAAGCATCCCTTACATGAGTTGGAGCAAGGACGACCCCGGCGAGCGCAACTCTCCCCGCAGCTATCACCACGGCAATCTGCGCGAGGCGCTGATCCGGGCGGCGCTGGAGTTGATCACGAGCAAGGGGCTTGCGGGGTTTACGTTCGCAGAGGCGGCGCGCTTCGCCGGCGTGAGCCCGGCGGCGCCCTATCGTCACTTCCGCGACCGCGACGAGTTGATGGCGAGCGTCGCCCTGCGCGGCTTCGAACAGTTCGAGAAGACGCTTTCGCGCGCCTGGGACGAGGGACGGCCCAACGCCTTTACCGCGCTGGAGCGGCTAGGCGCGGCCTATCTCGAATTCGCGCGCGTCCAGCCCGCCTACTATTCGGCGATGTTTGAGGGCGGCATTCCCGCTGGCGCCGATCCCGCGCTGCGCGAGGCCAGCGAGCGGGCCTTCGCCGTCCTGCGCGCCGCCGCCGAAAAGCTTTGCGCCGCCATGCCCGCGGGCGCGCGGCCGCCGGCGCTGATGGTGGCTCTGCATATCTGGTCGATGGCGCACGGAGTGGCGTCCTTGTTTGGTCGCGGCGACGGGGCGCAACGCGCGATGCCGATTTCGGCGGCCGAACTGCTGGAGGCGCAGATGCTGGTCTATCTCCGCGGGCTCGGGATCAAAACTTAACACAGGGGCTTGACCGGTTTTTGCGGGAGATGTAAATGTTCATTACATTCACACGTGAGGATGCAAAATGCATATCGTACTTATGATCCTCGCGTTTATCTGGTGGTGGCCGCTGGGACTGGTGGTCCTCGGACTTCTGATCGCCCGACGAAGACTCGGATATTCGCGTCACGCACTCTACGCAGGGGATGACAAAATGTTCTGGCACCATGGAAGCGACCGCTGGGACCGCAAGATGGCCCGCATGCAGCAGAAGATGGAACGGGTGGCGGAGAAGATGAATAACGTCAGAGGCCGCAGCGACTGGTTTGCGCCAAGTTCGAGTGGCAACCATGCCTTCGACGATTACCGCGCCGAGACGCTGAGGCGGCTCGAAGACGAGCAGCGTGAGTTCAAGGAATTTCTGGGCCGGCTGCGCTTCGCCAAGGATCGCGCTGAGTTCGACCAGTTCATGAACCAGCGCCGCCAGAGCCCGTCCGATCCGCAGTCGCAGGGCGAACCGCACAACTGAAGACCAACTGGACCAGCGAGCGCCCTTATCCCCGGACAAGCAGCTTGTCGCTGGCGTCGCGCCACCTTCTCCGCGTAAACCGGGAGAAGGGCTAGACGCCGAATTTCAGTGATTGTCCCCTTCTCCCGTTTACGGGAGAAGGTGGCCGAAGGCCGGATGAGGGGCGGCCGCATCAAGGCGTTCGGCGCGCTATCGGCTCAGCGCTGATACACCTGCGGCTGGTAGTCGGGCAGGCAGGCGTCGTGATAACGCGGGTACTCGCCGCGCCGCTGCTGATCGCAGATTTCCTGCATATAGCGCATGTGAGCGCTCGGATCGCCCATTCCGCCACTGCCGCTGTTAGCCAAAGACGGGCTGACGCCGGCGAGGCCAGAGGCCAGTACTATCGCCACGATTGAAAGCTTGCGCATGTTACGCTCTCCTGTTGAAGGCGCGGGCGCGATCCAGGCGCCCACCTCGTAGTCTTTACGGTTTCCGGCCCCGATAAGTTTCATTGCGCGCCGATTTTGTCAGTCCTTGGGCTGCGCTTCCGGAAATTTCCAGCTCCCGTCCAGCACCTCCGCCCGTGGACGGTACAGCCGCACCAGATAATTCCACCCAGGCGTCGTCGGCAGGCAGTTCGGAATCTTGCCGTCGCAGCCGCCAAACTGGACGGTGATCGCGCCATCGGCGCCGGTTTTCGCCGTTATGTTGTTCAGCGTGTAGGCGTTGAGCGCATTGGGCTCGAAATAACCCTTCTCATTGTAGACGCTGATCGACCAGAACCCGTCGACCGGCACGTCCTTGACCTTCAGCCTGTAGACGGCTTTTCCGTCGTTGTTCGGCGGCGTGGCGTTGAGATAGAGCGCGTCACGCTCGGGGTTGCCGCCCCAGGCCGACGCGGCGCCGATCAGCCGGCGCACCGGATCGACTTCGTCCTTGCGGCCGAACATCCCTTTGGTGTCCGGCAAGGTCGCGGCGAGGCCGAGCAGATTGCGCCGCACGACCGACTGGCTCGCGTGGTCCCAGTTCGGTATCTCGAATTTGCCCGGGCCGCCGGGTTGCTCCACCTTGATGGCGTCCTGCAGCGCGTGCACGGCGTCGAGATCGCCCGGCAGGTTGGGATCGACGAGCGTTCGCACCGCCGTCACGACGTAGCGAGTTCCGATCTCGTCGCGCGTCAGCACATGGCTTCCCGCGCCGTAGAAGACGTCGTGGGTGTACTGATCCTCATCGATCACCTGCAGCGACATGAATCGCTTGCCGGACTCAGGCAACGTGATCGTCACCGGCCCTGCGTCGAGATCAAACACGCCGGCCGAATAGAGGGTATCGCGATTGAGCCGGATGACGGTTTGCTTGTCTATCGCCGCGGGCTCGCGCCGATGAAGCAACTTCCCAAATCCACCGTCCTTGGCGATGTTGGCGAAATACAAATCGCTCTCGGCGCGGACGAAATTGTCGGGCGTGACAGGAATGCTTTCGGGCGCGGCGGGAGAGGCCGTCGCGCTGTCGTTGCTGGCGACAAGGAGGGCGGCGCCTTCCAATGGCCGTCGAGAGCGGCGGGTTTCGGCCAATAGAGTCGCATCGCCAGAAAGAAAGGGCCGCTGGGCGCTGGGAGCCAGTTTGCTTCCGTCGCGGGACCAGGGTTTTCGTGTTGCACCTCGATCGTCACGCCGCCGTCTGCGTCCCGCTTGAGATTGGGCAGCATCGGCGAGTTTATCAAATAGCGGTTCAGCGGGTTCGCAGACAGCAGGCTGGACGGCAGCTCGTACATCGTCAGCGACCAGAACGCGTTGACGGGCGGCAACTGGTCGGGCGCAAAGCGCAGGCGATATTGGCTCGCGCCGCTGAGCGGCTTGCCTTGGTCATCGACGAAATAAATGGGGTAGATCGCCTCGTCCTTCGAGTTGCCATAGATGCCGAGCACGGCCGCAGACAAGCGCGCCATGTAATCGCCATTGAGGAAAGCCCGCGTTCCGAACGCATCGGCGCGAAGTCCGTTTTGCCGGTGTCGAGTTCAGTCGCTTTATAGTCCTTGAAGCTCGCCCAGGCGTCAGCCATGCCCGCTACGACCGCATCGTAAACGTCGGGAGGAAGCGCCTTCGCGTCGAAGCCCGAGGCGCCAATTCCGAGTCTGGCAAACCGCGCCCTCAACGCGGTCTCAGACGGATCGACCGGCGCGAACTGCAGAAGGAAACTGAGCACATTGAAGAACTCGGGCGAGCTCTTCTCGGCTTCAGGACTCAGCGGTTTGATGAAGCTGATCGCCGGCGGCTCAGGCGGCGCGGGCTTGCCCAGAAACTGCGACAGCGTTTCGACCTTATAGCCAGCCTGGACCTTCTTGACGTTTTCGATATCGGCAGGGTCGAACAACTGAGTGCGATAAAGCACGAACGCGAACTCCGTCTCCGATCGGAGCACGCCCTTGATCCCCGGCGGGCGTCTCGCCCTTCCAGTTCGGACCCGCAAGCAGATAGCTGCCGGCGTCGTTACCGGTGGCGCGGCTGCCGACGTAGGCAAAGTCGAAGGTGTACATGTCGATGAACTGGAGCGAGTAGTAGCGCCCCTTGTCGACGGCTGGCACGGTGAACACCAGCGGTTCGGCGCGCAAGTCAGCGCCGACGAAGGAATACGGCGTATCGGAATTCGGCGTCTGGATCGCCTTGTCGTCGGGAGTATAGACCCGGGCATTGTTGACCAGAGTGTTCCACGGCGCCTTGAACTCGGAGCCGTCGCGGTCGACGAAATAGGAATATTGAATGCGATAGCTGTCGACCAACGGGAAGCCGTAGATCGTCGCTTCCTTTGCGATTGAGCGCGCCTCGGCGGCGGTAAGCGTCTGCGCCAGTGCGGGCGCGGCGCCGAAGGCGACAAGCAGCGCCGAGACTATGAGCCATGCAACGTACCGGCGGGCTCTGGCGAAACAGAAGCTCTGGCGCGTCGTCCTGAACGAAGCTTGTAGCAAGGTGTCGCCCTCCCATCCCTCAACCGGGATTTCGAACGCCCAATTGCGGCGATTGCGCGGCAAGCATTTCGCAGCGGGGCGCTACGAAGCGCGCAAGGTAGTCTTTTCTGCTGCGGGCGTATCGCCCTTGGCTTCTCGTTCGACCTCTGCATTGATCTCGGCCCCAACCATGACGACGATGGCCGAGATCCACATCCATGTCATGAAACCGATCACGGCGCCCAATGTGCCGTAGGTCTTGTTGTAGCTGCCGAAGTGGGATGCGTAATAGGCAAAGGCGGCCGAGGCGATGATAAGAAACAGGACCGCGAACACGCTGCCTGGCGTGATCCAGCGCCAGGCAGGCTTTTTGATCGCCGGCCCGAAGCGATAGAGAACTGCGAGCAGGAAAAGGCCGAGAACGATCGCGATGGGGGCGCTCAACCATCGCAGCAAAGTCGCGGCCCAAGTAAAGCCGAGGAAGATATGCTCCAGCACCCACGGCAGTACGATGGTGGAAGAGATAGCGATCAGCGCCAGCGCGACGGCGCCGATTGTGAACAGCAATGAAATCGCGTTCAGCGTCACGAGCCCGCGCGTTTCATCGACCTCATAGGCGACGTTGAGAGCATCGAACATCGCCTTGCAACCGGAGTTGGCGCTCCACAGCGCCACCAAGAGCCCGACGATAAACGCAAACCCAAGCGTGCTATTGCCTTGCTGGACGATCCGCTGCACCTGATCGCCAATGACCGAAATGGCGCCGTCAGGGACCACGCCGGCCAGATGCGACAACTGACTCTGTAATGTCGCAGGATCGGCAAATAGTCCGTAGATCGAAACCAGCGCCGTGATCGCCGGAAAAATGGCCAGCAGCCCGTAGAATGTCAGACCGGCGGCGACCGCGAGAACGCGATTCTTGCCAATCTTCGTCCAAACCCCTTTGGCGATGTCCCACCAACCTCGAGCCGGCACTTCGAGTGGGCTTGAAGCCCCCGCCGCTGCGCCGGGTTTGCGTTCGGCCGGGAGCGTCGCGGCTTCGTTTCCACTCGTCGCAATTAACAGATAAGCGACAGCTAGGCGAACCGCGTCTGTGTTCCTCACAGAGGGCCGGCTTTCGATCGCCGCGGTGGGCCCAGTAATTCCGCCAGCACGGCCAATCCGACCAGAGCGGCCGCCGAAAGACGAGATACGCCAAATGCGTTAACGGCGGCCATTTTCATGCCGCGGGTATTGGCTTGCAAAAAATCGTCGAGTTTTTCGCTCAGCACCGCCTTCGGCTCGGCGAACAAACGCTCTTCCGTCGACGTGTTGGGCACGAACATGCCCGCTGCATACCCAAGCCCCACCCCCAAAATGGAGAGCAGGGACGCCTTCACCTTGACTTGCGTGGGGGGCTGCGAAGTGGGGCCGCTGGAATAGGACGCCGCCGCCGCTTTGGGGGAGGAGGATGTCGTGGCGCGGCGTGGCCGAGCAAACAACCCGGTCACACCCGCTCCGATCGCACCCCCCAGCATAACCATTCCGATGGGAGTTGCATTTTCCTTCAAGAGGTTCGGAACGCCCCCGGTCCGTCGGCGGAACGACGCTTTTGCCGTATCGATAATGACAGAAGGATCAGCCTGATGCCGAATGTCCGCGCCCACGGCCACGAGTTGTGACCGAACTCGCGCGGACTCGGCTTCCACATCTTCAGCTGTTTGTGTCATGGCGCAAACTCGTTCGCAGGGCCTGAAGATTGCTCGTGAACTGAGCCAAGGTGCGGCGCGGCATCAGGCTCCAGCCTTTCAGCCGTTCGATGCCGATAAAGACGAGCGCCGCGGCGATGCAAAACAGCGCCACGGCGACCAGCAAAGCGGATAGAGCCGGCGTCATCCCGAGCTGTATCAGCAGAAAGACGACCGCAATCGCCAAAATCACCAATCCAAGAAAGCCCGTCGCCAGAGCGGCGACGAACAATCCCAGCGTGATCCCGACAATCATCAGGTTCTGCTTGGTCTCGATCGAGAGCAGGGTGGCATCGAGCCGGGCCAACTTGGCGACCCGGTCGATGTAGCCGCTAAGGTTCGAAAGGATCGAGCTCTCGGCGGCCATTAGCGGTTCGAGGTGGTAAGGAGCCGAGAGATGACCAACCCGGCGAGAATGCCGCAGCCGAAGAAAGCGAGCGGCCGCTGGCCGGCGAATTCGGTCACCGAATCCATCAGATCGTTGACCGAACGATCGCGCACGTTGTTGGAGATGCCTTCAACGCGTTCCGCCACATTACGAACTGCATTCGCCAGTTCGGGCGCCCGATCCTGGAAGTTGTCGGCCGCGCCCTTTGCAGCGCGAGCGACATCGCCAATCGCGCCTGCGCCGGCCGTCTTCTGATCCTCAACCGCGGACTTAAAGGTGTCCGCGGCGTTATTTGCAAAGTCGGCTGCGGAAGATTTCGCCCCGCTCAGAACTTTCGACGCAGCATTGCTTGCGCTGTCGAGCGCCTTCGCGCCTTCGCGCTTCGCATCCGAGAAGTCCGAAGTATCGTTCGCAAACGTAGTCTGATTATTCAAGCTCATTGCATCCTCCCGCCACAGCGATAACTCACAGTCTAAACGCGCTATGTGACCGGCTGTTCCGTCGCGTGCGCGAAGTTTGGGCAGAGTTTCGGCGCGGCCACCGCCGGCGTCCATCCGTAAATGGTACGACGGCTGCCGACCTGAACGTATGCACCGATCGCCATACGCATTCCCCTCGCGCGCTTCGCACTCGCCAGTGGCGCTCCGCCACTGTAATGTTACACGGCAGGGTCGTCGAGACTCAGGCGCACAGCTATTCTGGACTTACACTTGAACACACGAGAGACGGCCAGTTCGACACAGGCGGAGCGGCTGGCAGAGGCGATCGCCGACGCGATTCTGACCGGCGAGTACGCGCCCGGGTTCCACCTCGAGGAGGGGATGCTCGCCGAGCGCTATCACGTTTCCCGTACGCCGGTGCGCGAGGCGTTGCGCAACCTCAGCACCTCCGGGCTGATCGAGACGCGGCCGCGGCGCGGCGCCACGGTGGCGACGGCGACTTCCGCTCAGCTGGAGAGCCTGTTCGGCGCGATGGCCGAAATCGAGGCCTCGTGCGCCCGCCTCGCGGCGATGAGCATGACGCCGCTCGAGCGGCGACGCCTGCATACCCTGCACGACGGCATGGGCGTCATCGCGCTGCAGGACGACCGCGAATCCTACGCCGCCGCCAACGTGACCTTCCACATGGAGATTTATGCCGGCGCCCATAACGACGTGATCGCGGATTTCGCGCGCAGCCTGCGGCGGCGCCTGGCGCCCTACCGCCGCGCCCAGTTCCGCGCCGAGGGCCGGCTGGCGCGCTCTCACGCAGAGCATGCGGCCGTCGTCAACGCCATCCTCGCCTGCGACGCCCTGGCCGCGCATGCTCAGATGTTCCACCACATGAGCCTCGTCGAGGACGCTTTCGGGCAGCTGGCGGCGCCGGGCAAGCGATAGGGTACTACGCGCGCCCTCGACCTCGTCCTGAGCCTGTCGAAGGACGCTCCGGCTGCACCGCCGCTGTGCTTCGACAAGCTCAGCATGAGGGACGTGCGAGCTCGGGGCACAAGGCTGCGCCGCCACGACGTACCGGTCCGACTAAGAGAAGATCCCGTAGTCGCCGAGCACGCTGACTTCCGTCGCCTTCGGCGGCTCGTCGCAGCGGCTATCGACATCGCGCGTGAAGGCTTTGAACGAGGCGAGCGCGGTCAGCGGATTTCCCGGCCCTTCCATTGCAGAGATGTGGGTGAAACTCAGGCCGTCGGCGGCGCGCGTCGCCGAATAGCGCAGCCCCGCCGGTCGCGCCTCGGCAATTTCCGCGAACACCGCCGCAATAAGCGCGAGATGCTCATCGACGCATTCCGGCTTCAATCTGTATCTGACGATGACGTGGCGCACGAGAGCCTCCGTTAGGTCCCCTTCTCCCGCTCGCGGGAGAAGGTGGCGCGAAGCGCCGGATGAGGGGGAGAGGGGACGCGCCGCTAGGTCATCACCTCATAAAACAGGCCGCAGACCGCGACAAAGCCGAGCGTGAACACCAGCGTGCGGATGAACGGCACGCCCGCCAGATAGACGACCGCGTGCAGGAGGCGCAGCCAGAAGAACGCCATCGCCCAGAAGGCGGTCATGCCGTTTTCCTTGCCGAGCACATGGATGATCAGCACCAGCGCGGCGAACGGCGCGAACGCCTCGACGGCGTTGATCTGCGCGCGATTGGCGCGCTGGCCCCAGAGCGGAACCGGGCGCGGCGTCGGATCGACGTAGTTCTCGCCGCTCAGAAAGCCGTTGGTGACGACCTGGCCGACGATGTAGGGAATCCACAGCGCCGCCGTCAGAAGGGCGGTGAAGGCGAGATAGCGCAGGTCCGGCGACAATCGATCCTCCCAGGCTTGAAATCAGGCCGCCGGGCGCCGCGAAAGGCGCCCGGCGAGGTCTTCACATATCCATCGCCTGAGCGAATTCGATCGAGCCGCCGGCCTTCAGCAGCGGGCAGCCCTTGGCCTTGGCGTAGGCGTCCTCGACGCTGGCCGCCTCGATCAGGCTGTAGCCGCTGGTCGGGTTGGCGCCGCCGCCTTCGACCAGCGAACCATCGGGTTTCACGGTGTACGACTTGGCGACGGGATTGCCGCCGTCGATGATCGCCGCGCCGAGCGAACCGAACCAGGCGCCCCAAGCGTTCATCACTTGTTGCGCTTCGGCGGGGCTCGAGGGCACGCCGCCGCCGTGGTAGACGAACAGATATTTGGCCATTGAATTTCTCCGGGTCTAGGGAGCAGGAACGGCAAAACGCCTACCACCGGCCACAAAACTCGCCATGGCGACTCTGGACGCTGTATAGTCGCCGTCCTTGTGAAGAGTTCACAGCCATGTCGACAGTCACCTATGCCGACCGCGCGCTGCTCCAGACGCTCGAACGGCTCGTCGCGCTAGGCGCGATCCCCGCCGCCGCCGCCGCGCTGCGCCGCTCGACGCGCGCCATGGAGGCCGGGCTGCAGGAGGCGGTGCTCGGCGAAGTCGCCGCGTTCACGGAATCGCACAACCCGCAGGTGCTGCCGGATCTGAAAGACCATTCGCGCGGCCACGTGGTCGAAATCCTGCGGCTGTTCGACGGCGGCGAGATCGGCGATTTCGCGTTCGTCAGGAACCATGCGCGGCGGCGCGCCGAACAGCGCTTTCCGCTCGAGGCGATCCTGCACGCCTATCGCTGCGGGCATCGCGCGATGTCGCGGTGGTTGCGCGACGGCGCCGCGGCGGCGCTTCCGGAGCGGGCGCGCGAGGCGGTCGACGCGGTGGCGGATTTCGCGATCGAATACACCAACGCGATCAGCGCCGCGATCACCTCGGAATATGTCGCCCACACCCGGTTGATCGAGGCGGTGGAAGGGGACCGGCGCACCGAACTGCTCAACGCCCTGCTGACCGGCTACGACGAATCCGATGGCCGCATCGCGCGGCTCCTCAAGGCGACCGGCTATCTCGATCAGCGCCAGTCGTATTGCGTCATCGCCATCAGAACTACCGATTGCGCCGGAGATGGATGCGCCGGGGCGCGCGCAGCGCATCCTGGCCGCGCTTTGGCCGACCTGTTTGCGCCGTCCAACATCAAGATCCTGGCCGGCGTGCGCAACGCCAACGTGGTCGCCGTCGCCTCGGCGCTGCGCCGGCAGTCGGGCTGGACGGCGCCGCAGACCGGTCTCGCGGACCGATTGACGCCGCTGCTGATGCAACTCGGCCCTTCGTTGCTGGTCGGATTGAGCGCCGACCGCCCCTCGACCGCGTCGATCCCCAAGGCGCAGCGCGAGGCGCTGGCCGCGCTCGATTTCGCCAGCGTGGATAGGCGGGTGGTGGCGTTCTCGGCGCTGCCGGTGAGGAGCCTGCTGGTCCATGCCGGCGGAGAGCACGTGCGGGCGGCGGCGCCGACCTGGATCGCCGCGCTGCTGGCGGCGGACGCCAAGGCGTCCGGTCATTTCGTGGCCACGCTCGCCGCGCTTGCCGATTCCGATCTCAACGTGCAGGCCGCGGGCCGGCAGCTCGGCGTCCACGCCAACACCGTCTATGGGCGGCTGCAGCGCATTCGCGACCTCACCGGGCTCGACGGCCAGCGTCACCACGACCTCGTGGAATTGCTGCTGGCCGCGGAATGCGCGCGGATTTGAGGTGAGCTTTTTGTAGCCGCGGTCGTTGACCGCGGATCGGCGCGAAAGGCTTCGTTTCCTGCGTGTTGAACTGCCGCGGTCGCGCGACCGCGGCTACAGAAGTTGATGCGCACGCGCTGACGAAAGCTCTTGTCAGCTTTCGACATTACATATAAACATATCTTTATGTCTAAGTCTGATCCGCGACATGCCCCGCTCTCTTTCGACGCCCTGCTCGACGCGCTCGAGGCGGCGGGCGAGTCGACGCGCTTGCGCCTGCTCGCCTTGCTGGCAGAAGCCGAACTCACGGTCAGCGAGCTGGTCGCCATTCTCGGCCAGTCGCAGCCGCGCGTTTCCCGCCACCTGAAGCTGCTGGTCGACGCCGGGCTCGCGGAGCGGGAGCGCGAGGGCGCCTGGGCGTTCTTCCGGCTCGCCGAGACCGGCGGCGACCTCGCGCGCGATCTGATCGCGCGCATCGCGCCGGAAGATCCCACGCTCACCACCGACCGCGCGCGGCTGGAAGTGACGCGCGAAGCGCGGCGCAAGCAGGCGGCGGCCTATTTCGCCGAGCGCGCCGCCGACTGGGACCGCATCCGCGCCATGCACGCGCCGGAGGAGCGGGTCGAAGCGGCCGTCCTCGAACTGGTCGGCGACAAGCGGATTCACGCGCTGCTCGATCTCGGCACCGGCTCGGGCCGCATGCTGGAACTGATCGCGCCGCTCGCCGACCGCGCCGTCGGCGTCGATCAGAACCCGGCGATGCTGAACCTCGCGCGCGCCCGCATCGCTGAAAAAGGCTTGCGCAATTGCCTGCTGCGGCAGGGCGACATCTACGCGCCGCCGGTCGAGCGCGACGCCTACGACCTCGTCGTCATCCATCAGGTGCTGCACTTCCTCGACGATCCCGCGCGCGCGGTGCGCGAAGCGGCGCGAACGCTGCGGCCGGGCGGCCGCCTGCTGGTGGTCGATTTCGCCGCCCACAACGAAGAGATCCTGCGCGAACAATTCGCGCATCGCCGGCTCGGCTTCTCCGGCGACGAGATGGCTCGGATACCTCGGCGACGCCGGCCTGACCGATGCGCTGCGTCGAGCGCGTCGCGCCAGGCGCAGAGGATGCCGGCAAGCTCACCGTCGCCATCTGGCTGGCGCGCGATCCGCGCGTCATCGCCGACGATCTCCGCAGCTCGATCCGCGAGTTTGCCTGACATGTCGCCCAACGCCGTTCGCCTCGAGCCGCTCGGGCTCGCCCGTCGAGGTGTCGTTCGAGTTCTTCCCGCCGAAGAGCGAGGAGATGGAGACGGCGCTGTGGGAGTCGGTCCAGCGCCTCGCGCCGCTCGGACCCGAACTTCGTCTCCGTCACCTACGGCGCGGGCGGCTCGACGCGCGCGCGCACGCATGCCACCGTCGCGCGCATCGCGCGCGAGACCGACCTCAAGCCCGCCGCGCATCTGACCTGCGTCGGCGCCTCGAAGAGCCGAGATCGACGGCGTGATCGCCGACTATCGCGGCGCCGGCGTCCGCCACATCGTCGCGCTGCGCGGCGATTCGCCGGGCGGCGTCGACGCGCCCTATGAGGCGCATCCCGACGGCTATCAGCGCACCGAGGATCTGGTCGCCGCGATCAAGCGCGCCGGCGATTTCGAAGTGTCGGTATCGGCCTATCCCGGAAAAGCACCCGCAGAGCCCCAACCTGCTGCACGACATCGAGGCGCTGAAGCGCAAGGTCGACGCCGGCGCCGACCGCGCGATCACCCAGTTCTTCTTCGACAATTCACGCTCTATTTCCGCTTCCTCGACGTCTGCGCGGCGGCGGGCATCAACATTCCGATCGTGCCGGGCATCGTGCCGGTGCAGAACTTCAAGCAGACCGCGGGCTTCGCCCGAAGCGCGCCGGCGCGAGCGTGCCGACCTGGCTCGCCGAGCGTTTCGAGGGCCTCGACGACGACGTCACCACCCGCCGCCTGGTCGCCGCCGCCGTCTGCGCCGAGCAGGTGATCGACCTGATCGATCGCGGCGTGACGCGAACTGCATTTCTACACGATGAACCGCGCCGACCTCGTGTTCGCGATCTGCCATCTGATTGGATTGCGCGCCAAGGGTGACGCGCCCGCGGCGCTGGCGCGGCGCTCGTGGTGAATTTCCCTTCTCCCGCGAGCGGGAGAAGGTGCCGCGCAGCGCCGGATGAGGGGCGGTTACACCACCTAAGCGTAGCTGCTGCGACATGCTCTCGATAGCAATCACGCCTGCCTGTTCCTGCGCCCAGCAGCCCCTCATCCGCGCTTCGCGCACCTTCTCCCCGCATGCGGGGAGAAGGGTCCAATCCTGAGAGTTGTTTGTCGCGGACGGGTTCTCACTCACGCCGCGTCAGGTAGCCGTAACTTATCCGCAGTTGCGGCGCTGGTTGTGAAATGCCCTTCAGCGACGAGCTGGCGCATCGAGGCGGGGCGACCTAACAGATAGCCCTGCGCCTGACTGCATTGTTCGGCGCGCAGCATCTCGAGTTGTCCGACGGTCTCGATTCCTTCCGCCAGAACGGGGATGTTCAATCCTCGCCCCAGCGCCAGCATCGCTCTCAGCACCGCTTTTGCCGTCGAGCTCGTCTCGATCTCGCCCATGAACGAACGGTCGAGCTTTATTTTGTCGAACGGGAAGTTCCTCAGCGTAGAAAGCGAGGAATAGCCGGTTCCGAAATCGTCGAGCGCGATGGTGCAGCCGAGTTCGCGCAACCGACGCAACAGGGCGCGCGAATGTTTGGCGTCGCGGATGACCGCAGATTCCGTCAGTTCGATCTCCAGCCGCGAGGGCGCGAGGCCGGTCTCTTTCAAGATCGACGCAATCAACTCGTAGAGGTTGCGGACGCACGAGCTGAATCGCGGAGACGTTGACGGCGATCCGGTAGGGCGGATCCCAGGTGACCGCCTCTTCGCAGGCGGTTCGCAGCACCCGCTCGCCAAACGCTTCGATCAACCCGTTTTCTTCGGCGATCGGTATGAACTCGGAGGGAGGGATGTAGCCCGCGACCAGGTCGGCGCCATCGCGCCAGCGCCTCGTATCCTCGGGTTTGCCCGCTGTCGACCGCCGATTGCAGTTGATAGTGGACCTCGATCTGGTTGTTCTCGATCGCCGCGCGAAGCTCTGTCGCCAGGCGTCGCCGCGAACGGACCCGTTCCTCCATGGATTGTTCATAGAAGCAGACGGAGTCGCTGGGCTCCGCCTTCGCGCGGTACATCGCCAGGTCCGCGTTGTTGACGAGGGCGCCGGCGTCGAGCGCGTCCTGCGGGAACACCGCAACGCCGAGGCTCGCGCCGATGCGATGCTCGAAACCTTCCGCCCAGATCGGCGGCTCGAGCATGGCCTGCACGCGGGCGGTCAGATCGCGAACCGAGTTTTCCTTGCGGGACGTGTGAACGATCGCGAACTCGTCGCCGCCGAGCCTCGCCCCGAATTCGTGCGATTGCAGGATGTTTTGCAGGCGTTCGGCAAATGCTTTCAGCACCGCGTCGCCGACCTGATGGCCGTGCTGATCGTTGACTTCCTTGAAGCCATCGAGGTCGATCGCGATCACGGCCACGCTTTGCCCAGTCCGACGCGCCTCTTCGATCTGCGTCGCCAGTTGTTCGCCGAAACTGGTGCGGTTCGGCAGGCCCGTCAGGCCATCGTGCAACGCCATCTTTTGCAGCTGGATCAACGAATCCGCCCGCACGTCCTGATCGATCAGATAACTGACGACGCCCGCGCCAACAATCAGCAAGGTCATCCCGACGATGCTGAGCGCGAGCGCGCCTACTGCGTTTTCGTTGGCGATCGCCGGATCGATAAGGAGAGGCGCGACTTTGATCGCATACATCCCGACGAAGTGCAGGCCGACGATGGCGAGAACGAGCAGCGCAGCGGCGACAAGCTTGCGCGACTTCTGTCGCATATGGAGCGCGACCTCGAGCGCGGCCGCGCCGCAGAGGATCGCGATCGCCACGGAGACCACAATGACGGGCCGGTTCCAGGTCACTAGCCCTTCGATGCGGTAGGCCATCATGCCGCTGTAATGCATCGCGCTGATCGACAGGCCGAGCAGGGCCCCGCCCGCCGCCGCGGCGACTCGATAGTGGACCGCCATCGCGATGGCGAACGCCGCGGCGCATCCGACGGATGCGACCAGTGCGGAAACGATGGTCAGCAGCGGATCGAAGCCGATTGGAACGCGCGGATCGTAAGCCAGCATCGCGACAAAATGCGTGCACCAGATGGACGCGCCCGACGTGATGGCGGCCAGAAACTGCCAGCCCGCCCTTTGCCACCCGCGCGCGCTGAGGGCGCGATCCAACAGCCCGAGCAGCGCCCAGCAGCCCGACACGCACACCAGCGCCGCGCCCGCCACCAGCCACACGTTGTGCCCGAAGGCGATGCATCCGAGTATGGTTTGCAAGGGGCCCCACCTAGCTTGCGCAGAGCGGCCGCGGGAAACTTGTTAGGCAAGAAACTCGTAGCCGGTGCGCCGCTGTGTCGAATAATTACCGACACAATATTTGAAAAAGGATTAATGAGCGAGGAATGAGACAGTATAGTATAAGTAAAAATGGATATCTATGGATGACGTAGGGGAATATAGTCTACATATTCCAAGTTATAATCGAGGACCGAAGGGTCCGTAGATGCAAAAGCTTACATCAGATGTAGTCGTTACCGCGCGCATCTCCCCTCTGTAGCCCACTATCCTCGTCCTGAGCTCGTCGAAGGACGTCCGGTTAGCCGCTCGGCCTGCACGCGTTCGCATCCGAGGTAGGCTAGGTTCGCACAAGCGGCAACGTCCCTCGACAGGCTCAGGACGAGGTCCGTGGGGCGAAGGGCGGGGCAGGAACTATCGCTTGGCGTCTACCGCCGCAGTCCGTCGATCAGCGCTCGCAGCGTGCGGATCGTGGAGGCGTCGGCGAGGCCGTCGACTCGTTCGGGCCGGAAATGGCGCTGGAAGGCGGCGACGACCGTCGCGGTTCCCTTGTCGTAGACGCCCGATGGCTCAATTCCGTAGCCATAGAGCGCGAGCATCGTCTGCAAGGCCCGCACGGGCGGTCCTTCTTGCGCGAGTGCAAACAGGGGCGCCCCCTCGAGGGGCGCAGGCGTGGTCCAGTGGCCGACGCCCGCCGCGGCGAGCTGGCCCCACGGGAACGCCTCCCCCGGATCGCGTTTGCGCGCCGGCGCAATGTCGGAATGGGCGAGCACCCGCTCGGGGCGGATCCGCCAGCGTAAGCCGATGTCCTTGGCGAGCGCGATGACCGCGGCGATCTGCGCGTCGGGAAAGAGCGGCAGGTCGCCGTCGTGGCCGGGATTGGCGATCTCGATGCCGATCGACGCGGAGTTCAGGTCGCGCTCCGATTTCCAGGACCCAACGCCGGCGTGCCAGGCGCGCAGCGATTCCGGCACGAGTTGCCAGATCTCGCCGTCTTCGGCGACGACGTAATGGCTCGACACTTCGCGTTTGGGATCGGTCAGCAGGTCGAGCGCGACCTGCAGGGTCGGCACGCCAGTATAGTGCAGGATCAGGCAGTCAGGCCGCCCCGCGCCCCGCCGCTCGCCGTGGTTGGGCGAGGGCAGGCGGCGCGAGACGAGCCCGGAATCCGGCGCGAAGTCTGGCGCCGCGAAGGGCAAAGCGGCGGCTCAGTAGTAGCCGCGGCAGATCCGGTTGCCGTAATAATCATAGTACCACGAAGCGCAAGCGCGCGGCGGCGGCGCATATGCGTAGCCGTATCCGGGCGGCGGCGGATAATAGCCGGGGCCGGGTGGGGTTGAGGCCGAGCCGATCATCGCGCCCGTCGCTGCGCCCAGCATGCCGCCCGCCAGCGCCGCGCCGGGCGCGCCGCCGGAGACCGCCGAGCCGATGACGGCGCCCGTCGCGCCCCCGAGCAAGCCGCCCGCCGCCGCATTCTGTCCTTGCGGCGTATTGCAGGCGGACAGCGACAAAGCCGTCGCCGCCGCCATCGCCAGACCCAACACCCTGTTCATTGCACATTCCCTTATCTCGCCCGCAGGCGCTGTTACGCCGCGGGCACTAAACCAAAAAGTGTCACAGAGAGGCTGAACCCCCCATGAACCGTCGCTTCAGTCGCTGCGAAGCCCCAGGTTTCCAGCCCCATCGCGCACATGCACTACGGCGCGCGAATCGGCATACAGTCGACGCCAGCCCGGCTCGCGATCCATGACCGCGATCGCGCCCGAAGACGGCGGCAACATCGTCCAGGCGATGTCGTAGCGCTTCAGCGTATCCTCGACCGCCTCCGGATCGCCAGAGGCGACGCGATGGTAGAGCGACAGGAAATCGGCCCCGAACATGTCCGCGCGGCCGTCGATGAACGGCCTGACATGGGCGAAAATGAGGTAGCCGCCGAAACCATAGCCGTTGAGAACGTTTTTGGCCTGCAGCTCCGGCGGGACGGCGGCGAGCGCGCGGCTCGGCGCCGAGGCGCTGTCGAGGGTCGGCGCCGGCAGCGCGAGTCGCGCGCCGATAATCGCGAGCGCGGCGATCAGCAGCGCGACCGCCAAATGCTTGGTTCCGACCTTTGCCGTCTCACCGACCTGCAGCGCCTCCGCGACGGGCCGCGCCAGCAGCATCGGGGCGAGCACCGCGAGCAGCAGTTCGTGGCGGGCATGCTGCAGCGACATATGCACGAGGCCCACCAGCAGCAGCGCGCTCAGCGCGTCGAGCCGCAGCGGCTTCACCAGCGCGAACCCGAGCAGGCCGAGCAAGGCCAGCTCCATCGGTCCGGGGTGCGAGAAATCCTCCGGCCGCCATTCCCCGATGTTGGCGAGTTGCGCGTTGCCGAGCAGCTTGAAGGGAAACAGCAGGCCCTCGATCCCGAACGGCGTCGCGAGGGCGGCGATCAGGCTCGCATAGAAGAACAGCACCCAGCGCTGCGCCACCGCGAGCCGGGCATCCCGGTCGGCGCGCCATACCGCTTCGACGGCGAACGCCAGCACGAGCGCCAGGCCGAACGCGTAGCCGCCATGCAGGTTGGCCCAAATCCACATCACGCCGGCGAACGCGATCGGCGGCGCCTTGCCGCGTTCGCGCGCCGTCATCAAAGCCATCGCCCAGACCGCGAGGCAGGGCAGGGCGAGGATATGCGGCCGCGCCAGCAGCACCGGCGAGATCAGCGCGAGCGCCGCCACCGACAGCACCAAGCCCGCCGGTCCCGCCACGCGAGCGATGACGAACCGGGAGACCAGATAGATCGAAAACGCCGCTGCGCCGCCGGTGAGCAGCATGACGCCCGCCCAGCCGCAGGCGCGATAGGCGAGCGCGAGCAACACCTCGGAAAGCCATTCGTGCGCGGTCCAGGGCGCGCCGGCGAAGCTGAACGAGAACGGATCCGCGTGAGGGATGGCGTGGTGCTGCAGGATCCATTCGCCGGTCGCGACATGCGAGAACGTGTCGCCGTCGTTGAGGACGCCCGGCGCGAACGCGCACAGCGCCAAGACCGCCAGCGCGAGCGCGAACGGCGCCGGCGCATAGGAGGTGGGAGCGGCGCGTGGCTCCGAGCGCGGTTCGGCGGCGAGAGGGGCGGCGATCGACATGCGCGCCCAACATGGCAGTTTCGCGTATATGGTGAGTTAAGCCTTAGGGGGAACCGCCATGATTTGGAGCGTATTGGCGGTGCTGATCGTCGCTTTGGCCGCGTATCTCGTCGCCTGGCCGGTCCCGATAAAGCCGTTGCGCTGGTCGCCGGGCCGAGATGCCGGCTATTCGGGCGCGTTCGCCGAAAACCGCGGCCTTGCCGGGCTGAAGCGCATCGAACTCGACGGCCGCTCCGGGCCGGAACATCTCGTCTTCGGGCCCGACGGGCGGCTCTATACCGGCGTCGCCGGCGGCGAGATCCTCAGCATGAATGCCGAGGGCGGCGATTTGAAAGTGTTCGCCCGAACGGACGGGCGCGTGCTCGGCCTGACCTTCGACGCAGAGGGGCGACTGTGGGCCGCCGACGCGATGCGAGGCCTGCTTTGCATAGGGCGCGATGGCGTGATGCAGTCGGCTGTCGAGCGTTTCGAGGGCGAGCCGCTGCTGCTCGCCAATTCCGTCATCGTCGCCTCCAACGGCCTCATCTATTTTACCGATTCCTCGCACCGCTTCGGCGCAAAGCGATGGGGCTCGGCGTTCGAGGCCAGCAAGCGCGACATTCTCGAGCAGAGCGCGACCGGACGGGTGCTGCGGCACGACCCCGCGACCGGCGAGACGCGGCTCATCGCAACCGGCATTTCTTTCGCCAACGGCGTCGCGCTTTCGATCGACGAGCGTTGGTTGTTCGTCAACGAGACCGGAAAATACCGGATCTGGCGCCTGCCGGTCGACGCTCAAGGCCTCGACGTCTTGCAGGGACCGAAAGGGGGCGCGACGATCCTGATCGACAATCTTCCGGGCTATCCCGACAATCTCATGCGCGGCCTACCGGGAGCGGACGGCGCGCCGCGCGTCTGGTGCGGGCTCGTCAAACCGCGCAATCCCGCGCTCGACCAGATCGCCGGCAAGCCGTTCCTGCGCAAGCTCGCGCTGCGGCTGCCCGAAGCTCTGCAGCCGATCGCGAAGGATTACGGCCACATCTTCGCGTTCGACGACGACGGCAAAGTGCTCGTCTGCCTGCAGGACCCGACGGGCGACTACCCCGAGACGACCTCCGCAGTCGAATACGGCGACCGCCTCTACGTAGCGAGCCTGAAGGCTGATTGGTTGGGTTGGCGAAGCCGGCCGTGAGGCGCCAATCAAACGCTTCAGCAGCCCACCACCCTCGTCCTGAGCTTGTCGAAGAACGTTCGGTTGGCCGCCCTACTTCCGCCAGCAATCTTGTCCACGACCACGCAAGCACAGGCGAGTTCACGCCTCCGATCGCGCCGACGGCGGGCTCCTTCGACAAGCTCAGGACGAGGTCAGGGAAAGCTCAGCGATAGCTCAGGGCGAGGTCAGGGCAGCGTGACGCCCCCATCAGGCAACCTGCCGCACGAAGCCGCCCGTCCGCTCCGCCAGATACTGCGCGAAATCAAAATTCGGCCGCTCGAGATGGCTCAGATGGCCAGGCGACGCGAGCTCAGACGACAGTCCCTTGAACACCCTCTCCGTGCAGCCGCGGTCTTCCACGTTGACTGTGTCGAGCAGCTTCTTCACCGCCGCGAAATGGCCCTGCGCCTCCGGCGAATAGGCGAAATCAGGCGACATGCCGCCGCCGTACACGATGCTGACCTGCCCGGGCCCCTTGGGGTGCAGCGACAGATACCAGAAATAACCCGGCGTCAGCGTGACGAGCAGGCTCGGATAGACGGCGAGCAGGAAAGTAGTGCGGCGCCGGTCGCCCTTCAGGCGCGTGTTGTCGGGATGGGCGAGGGCGATCTTCAGCGAATCGTCCTTGAGAATGGTGTGATAGTTGAACTGTTTCCTGCCGGGCGGACAGATCATGTCCTCGAGCCGTGACAGGCCGCCGATCGTCCCGGAATGGCAGACCGGCAGATGATAGCTCTCCATGAAATTCTCGGCGAGGATCTTCCAGTTGGTGTCCCAGAGGTGGGTCTCGCGAAACGTCTCGACATAGGTCTCCATCTGGAAGTCGTCGATCAGCGCCCGCACTTCCGAGAGCTGTTCAGCGACCGGCGGCGCGTCGGGGTTGAGCGTCACCATGATCCAGCCCAGCCATTCCTCGCAGCGCACCGAGGGCAGCGCGTAGTCTTCTTTGCAGAACCCCTTGTTGAGCTCCATCGCGGGCGCGCCGCGCAGCGAGCCATCGAGGTTGTAAGTCCAGCCGTGGTACGGGCACACCAGTGCGCGACGGTTGCCCGAGCCCTCGAGGATCGTCGACATGCGGTGCCGGCAGACGTTCGACATGGCGCGCAGTTTGCCGTCCGGGCCGCGCAGCACGATGATCGGCTGGCCCGCCAGTTCAAACGTCAGGTAGTCGCCCGGGGCCTTGAGCCCGCTGGCGCGGCCGACGCTGACCCATTCCTTAGCAAACACGTTGTTCAGTTCGGCGTCGAGAAACTCGGCGCTGGTGTAGACGCTGCGCGGCATGGCGCGCGCCTCGTCGAACGGCGCGCTGACATTCTCGACCAGCTCGCGAACCGAATAGTTGATCGTCATGACAGGGCCTCTGGCGGTCTCGAATTGTGAGCTTACCCCGCGTCGCGGCATTTGTTAAACGCAACCTCGGTCTTCGGGAAAACCGCCATGCCTTCTGACGTCCGACGCGAACCGGCGCCCCGTTCGCTCTACGACGAGACAGCGCGCCCGCCGCCTGCGACGCAGCCGCTGCCGGGAGATTCTTCCGCCGATGTCGTCATCGTCGGCGCGGGCTTCACGGGACTGTCAGCGGCGCTGCACCTCGCCGAGGCCGGCTACGACGCGCTCGTCATCGAGGCGCGCGAGATCGGCTTCGGCGCTTCGGGCCGTAACGGCGGCCAGGTCAACCCGGGCCTCAAATGGGAGCCGGACCGCCTCGTCGCGGCGTTCGGCGCCGAACTCGGCGGCCGGATGACAAAGCTGGGCGCGGAGGCGCCTGATTTCGTGTTCGACCTGATCGCGCGTCACGGCATCGCCTGCGAAGCGCGGCGCAGCGGCACGATCCGCGCGGCGTTGCAGCCGCGTTCGGAACCCGCTCTGCGCGAGCATGTGCGGCAGTGGGAAGCGCGCGGCGCCGATATCGACTGGCTGGATCGCGCCGCGGTCGCCGCGCACACCGGCACACACGCCTATCTGATGGGCTCGCTCGATCGGCGCGGCGGCCAGCTCAATCCGCTCAGCTACGCCCGCGGGCTAGCGGGGGCGGCGATCAAGGCGGGCGCCCGCATCGCGACCCAAACGCGTGTCCTCAAGGTTGCTCGCGAAGGCGCCGGATGGCGGCTCGAGACTCCCAAAGGTGTGGTCGACGCGCACCGCGTGATCCTCGCGACGAATGGCTATACCGACAATCTCTGGCCAGGTCTGGCGAGGACGATCGTCCCAGTGTTTTCGTCGATCGCGGCGACCGAGCCGCTATCGCGCGCGCAGGCGGCGGCGATCCTACCGGGTCGCGCCGCGCTCTATGAGCTGTCGGCCTCGCACGCCTATTACCGGGTCGACGCGCAGGGCCGGTTCCTGATCGGTGGGCGGGGCGTGCTGCATCCGTCCTCAAACATGGCCGATTACGCGCATCTGATCGCGCACGCGAAATCGCTGTTTCCGGCTTTGGCCGGCGCAAGCTGGAGCCGTGTCTGGAACGGTCGCGTCGCGATCACGCGCGATGAACTGCCGCATATTCATGAACCGGCCGAAGGGCTCCACATCGCGCTTGGCTACAACGGCCGCGGCGTCGCCATGGCGACCGCGATCGGCGCCAGGGTCGCGCGCCGCGCCGTTGGGGCGCCGGCCGAGGAGCTCGATCTGCCAATCACTGAGATCGCGCCGATCAAAGGCCATTTCGCGTGGCCGCTGGCGGTCGCCGCGCGGTTGCGCTGGGAGCGCGCGAGGGAACGGCTCGGCATGTGAGGAACGCCCTCACCCCGGCCCTCTCCCGCAAGCGGGAGAGGGGCGATACCCTTCTCCCGCCTGCGGGAGAAGGTGGCCGAAGGCCGGATGAGGGCAGTGCTACAGCGCAAACCCGCCGTCCGCCAGATGTATCTGTCCCGTCGTGAACGCGCTTTCGTTGGACGCCAGATAGATCGCCAGCGCCGCGATCTCTTCGGGCTTGCCAAGCCGCCCCATCGGCTGGCGATCGACGAACGTCTTCCGCACCGCATCCTCGCTTTGACCGGTGTTGGCGGCCAGCGCCTTGATGCGGCCATCCAGCGAGGGGCTGTCGACGGTGCCGGGACAGATCGCGTTGCAGCGCACGCCGCGGCGGATGAAATCCGCCGCCACAGCCTTGGTAAGCCCCATCACCGCAGCCTTCGAGGCGCCGTAGGCGTAGCGGAACGGCACGCCGCGCACCGACGATGCGCCGGAAGCAATATTGATGATCGACCCGCCGCCCTTCGCCAGCATCCCGGGCAGAAAGGCGCGTATCGTGCGGTGCATCGACTTCACGTTGAGATCGAACGAAAAGTCCCAGTCGGATTCCGAGCACTCGAGGATCGAGCCGTGATGGACGAAACCTGCGCAGTTGAACAGCACGTCGATCGCGACCAATTTCCTGCGCGAGCGCTTCGACCGCTGGCGTCGAGCGGACGTCGAGATGTCGCGTCTCCGTCGGCATGCCGGCGAGGCCGGCTTCGTCGATGTCGGTTGCGATGACGCGAGCGCCTTCGCGCGCAAACGCTTCTGCGGTGGCGCGCCCAATGCCGGCCGCGGCTGCGGTGACGACGGCGGTCTTGCCCTGCAAACGGCCGACCATGGCGAACTCCTCCCAAACGGCGGCGCCCGGCTTTTGTTCAATCCGTTGCCGCCAGCGATGTTGAAACCGTGAACGTCCTCAGCTTAGTATACGCTCCTGTCGGCGACCAGAGAGTCCCGCGCATAAAGGCAAAGGTTTCGAGGGAAGAAATGTCGCAGGGCGCAGGTCAGCGCGCGAATTCGGGATGAGAACCACGCTGGACGCCTCAGCTCCTATCCTGGAGGCGGCAGGTCTGGCGCGCGCCTTTGGTCCTGTAGAAGTGCTCAGCGGGATCGACGTCGCGTTTCGTCCCGGCGAGGTCCACGCGATCATCGGCGAGAACGGCGCCGGCAAGTCGACCCTGATGAAGATCTTGAGCGGGCATCTCGCGCCGACGCGCGGTTCGCTGCGGCTCGATGGCGCGCCTCTGGCGCTGAAGGGCCCGGTCGACGCCGAGCGGCGCGGCATCGTGCTGGTCCATCAGGAGATCATGCTCGCGCCGGACCTCACGGTCGCCGAGAACATGTTTCTGGGCCGCGAACTGCGGCGGGGGCTGATCGTCGACGATCGCGCCATGAACGCGCGGGCCCATGAGGCGCTGAGCGCGTTCGGGGTGCCGGTGCCGGTCGACATTCCGGTTGAGCGCCTTTCGATCGCGCAGCGCCAGCTGGCCCAGATCGCGCGCGCGCTTGCGTCACAGCATCGCATCGTCATCTTCGATGAGCCGACCGCGTCGCTGACGCCGGTCGAGACCGACGCCCTGTTGCGGCGGATCAGGGAGCTGAAGGCTGCCGGCGTCGCCGTGCTCTATATTTCGCATCGTCTCGAAGAAGTGAAGGCGGTCGCCGATGTCGTGACCGTGCTGCGCGACGGGCGTCTGGTCACGACTCGCACGGCGCAGGATCTCGAAGCCGGTCGACATGGCGCGACTGATGGTCGGGCGCGACATCCTCGCGCTCTATCCCGAGCGCACCGCGAAAGCCGACCATCGACCCGGTGTTCGCGGTCAGCAACTTTTCTGCGCCGGGCTACGCGGACAAATCGAGCTTCCAAGCGCGGCCCGGCGAAATTCTCGGCATTGCCGGTCTGGTTGGCGCGGGCCGCACCGAGCTGTTCGAGGCGATCTTCGGTCTGCGCAAGGGCAGTGGAGAAATCCGCATCAACGGGGTAAAGCAAACTTGGCGGCATACCCGGGACGCGCTGAAGAACGGCGCCGTCTATCTGACCGAGGATCGCAAGGGCAAGGGATTGCTGCTCGATGAAAACCTGAGCCTCAACCTGACGCTCGCCGCGCTCGACGACTATCAACGCGGACCGCTCGTCGATCTCGCCCGCGAACGTCGGGCGCTCGATGACGCGATCCGTCGCTTCGACATTCGCGTTGGAGACAAAGGGTTGCTGGCGGGACAGATGTCGGGCGGCAATCAGCAGAAACTGCTGATCGCCAAGATGATGCTGCTCGATCCGAAGGTCGTCGTCATCGACGAGCCGACGCGCGGCGTCGACATCGGCGCCAAGCAGCAGATATACCGCTTCATCGCCGCTCTGGCCGCGGAAGGGCGCTCGGTGATCGTGATCTCCTCGGAGATGGCGGAACTGATCGGCGTCTGCCATCGCATCCTGGTCATGCGCAGCGGCGAAATCGTCGGCGAAGTCGAAGGCGAGCGCATGAACGAACACGAGATCGTCGTGCTGGCGACCGGGGTGGAAACTGGGCTCAAGGGCAGCGGCGGCATGACGGAAGCGGTGGTCAAGGCGGAGGTACGCAAGCGGCGACGTTGGGAGATCGGCGCGGTTGCGCCGTTCATCGCGCTGATCCTGCTGGGCGTGCTCGGAGGCGGTCGTCAATCCACGTTTCCTCAGCGTCGACAATATCTCCAACGTGCTCACCCGCAGCGCATTCATCGCCACGATCGCGGTCGGACAAACGCTGGTCATCACCGGCGGCGGGCTCGATCTTTCGGTCGGCGCGATGGCGGCTTTCGTCGCCGGCCTGATGATCCTGTTTCTGAATTCGGGGCTGATCGAAAACTACACCCTGCTGATCATCGCCGCGATGGGGCTGTCGCTGATCGTCGGCGCGCTGTGCGGACTGTTCAACGGGCTCGACGACGACGCTCGGCAAGATCGAACCGTTCATCGTCACGCTCGGCTCGATGGGCATTTTCCGCTCGCTCGTCACCTGGCTTGCGCAAGGCGGCTCGATCACGATCAAGAATTCCGATCTGCGCGCGGCCTATCGTCCCGTCTATTTCGGCGATATTTTCGGCGCTCCCTATCCGGTGCTTGTCATCATCGGCGTCGCCGCGATCGGCGCGTTCCTCCTCTATGCGACCGCCTATGGCCGGCGCGTGCGCGCGGTCGGCTCCAACGAGGATGTCGCGCGCTATTCCGGCATCAATGTCGCGCGCGTGCGCACGCTGACCTACGTGTTTCAGGGCTCTGCGTCGCCATCGCGGTCATCGTCTATGTGCCGCGGCTCGGCTCCACGACCTCGACGACCGGTCTTGGCTGGGAACTGAAGGCGATCACCGCGGTGGTGATCGGCGGAACGCGGCTGAAAGGCGGCGTCGGCCGCGTCTGGGGCACGATCGCCGGCGCGCTCATTCTCGAGGTCATCGGCAACATCATGCTGTTGTCGAACCTCGTCAGCGAATACCTCATCGGCGCGGTGCAGGGAGCGATCATCATCGTCGCCATGCTCGCGCAGCGCAGTCTGACGCGCCGTTGAGGCTATACGGGAGACCCGCGGAAACGCCGCAGGCCTTCGCAAGCAAAGGGAGTGAAACGATGAAGACTTTATTGGCGGGCGTGCTCGCCGTCGGCCTGATGGCCGGTGTGGCGCACGCGCAAGACAAACTGACGATGGCGGTGTCGATTCCGGCCGCCGACCACGGCTGGACCGGCGGCGTCGTGTTCCATGCGATGGAAGAAGCCAAGTCGCTCGAGAAGCAGTACCCGGGTCTCAAGGTGATCGTGAAGACCTCGCCGGACGGCGCCGCGCAGGCCAACGCGCTGGAAGACCTGACCACGCAGGGCATCAACGCGCTGGTCGTGCTGCCGCACAACCCCGACGAGCTCACCGACCCGATCAAGAAGGTCAAGGACAAGGGCGTGTTCATCACCGTCGTCGACCGCGCGCTGCGCGATCGCTCGATCGAAGACCTCTATGTCGCGGGCAACAACCCCGAACTCGGCCGCGTCGCCGGCGACTACATCAAGAAGAAGCTTGACGGCAAGGGCGACGTCGTCGTCATCCAGGGTCTGCCGATCCCGATCAACGAGCAGCGCGTCAACGCATTCAAGGACGCGATCAAGGGCACGGACATCAAGATCCTCGACAGCCAGTTCGGCAACTGGAGCCGCGACGACGCGTTCAAGGTGATGCAGGACTTCCTGACCAAATATCCGCACATCGACGCGGTCTGGTGCCAGGACGACGACATGGCGGTGTCGGTGCTCGAGGCGATCAAGCAGGCCAAGCGCACCGACATCAAGTTCGTGGTCGGCGGCGCCGGCATGAAGGAGATGGTGAAGAAGGTGATGAACGGCGACCCGATGATCCCGGTCGACGTGCTCTATTCGCCCTCGATGGTCGCGGTCGCGATGGACGTCACCGCCGCCGGCCTTGATGAACCACGTCCCGGTGCGCGGCAGCTACATCCTGAACGCGACGCTGATCACCAAGGACAACGCGAAGGACTTCTATCTTCAAGGATTTGCCGTTCTATATCAGAGCGAGCTCGATCGACAGAAGCAATGCCTCTCCCCCGGGGATGCGCGAAATCGGAGAGGGGAGGTTGGGGAGGGCGAACCGCCTTCCGGCGTCCCCTCTCCTACCCTTTCTCACAAGGGGGAGCAATGAGAAAGCGACTTAGAGGAGCATCATCATGGCGGGCATGGTCAAGGGGCCGGCGATATTTCTCGCCCAATTCGCGGGCGACGCAGCGCCGTTCAATTCGTTCGACGCGATCTGCCGATGGGCGGCGTCGCTCGGCTACAAGGGCGTGCAGATCCCGACCTGGGACGGTCGGCTGTTCGACCTCGACGAAGGCCGCGCAATCGAAGGCCTATTGCGACGAAATCAAAGGCGTCGGCGGCAAGCCACGGCCTCGCGATCACCGAACTCTCCACCCATCTGCAGGGCCAACTCGTCGCCGTCAATCCGGCCTACGACGAAGCTTTCGACGCATTCGCGCCGGCGGAAGTTCACGGCAAACCCGCCGCGCGCCAGCAGTGGGCCGTGGAGCAATTGATGCACGCCGCCAAGGCGTCGCAACATCTCGGCCTTACAGCGCACGCCACCTTCTCGGGCGCGCTCGCCTGGCCCTATCGTCTATCCCTGGCCGCAGCGCGCGCCGGGCCTGATCGAGACCGCCTTCGCCGAACTCGCGCGCCGCTGGACGCCGATCCTCGACGCGTTCGACGAAGCCGGCTGCGACGTCTGCTACGAGATCCATCCCGGCGAGGACATATTTGACGGCGCGACCTTCGAGCGTTTCCTCGAAGCGTCGAAGGATCACAAGCGCTGCAACATCCTCTACGATCCCTCGCATTATCGTGCTGCAGCAGCTCGACTATCTCGCCTTCATCGACATCTACCACGAGCGCATCAAGGCGTTTCACGTCAAGGACGCCGAGTTCAACCCGACCGGGCGGCAAGGCGTCTATTCGGGCTACGCGTCCTGGGTCGAACGCGCCGGCCGCTTCCGCTCGCTCGGCGACGGGCAGGTCGATTTCGGCGGCATCTTCTCGAAGCTCGCGCAATACGGCTATTCGTCGCTGGGCGGTGCTCGAATGGGAATGCTGCCTGAAGCACCCGGAAGACGGCGCGCGCGAAGGCGCGGACTTCATCGCCGCCCACATCATCCGCGTCGACCGAAAAGGCCTTCGACGATTTCGCCGGCGGCGAAGTTGACGAAGCGACCATCAAGCGGGCGCTGGGGATATAGACCGCGGCGGCTCCGCCCTCACCCCAGCCCTCTCCCGCAAGCGATCTTATCCCATTTCACCTTGTCGAATTCTCATTCAGGAGCCTTCGAGGAGGACGCCTCGGTGTCATTTCGTAGGTCATTTCGTAGGTCATTTCGTTGGTCTTGGGGGGCTTCCGGGCACATCGCATCGGGGGCCTCTCGGCCATGGTTAGGCGGCCTTCGCCGCGGCCGTCCGCAGGTTGAAGGCTATGAGGCTAAGGTCGAGGTGGAAGGCGTTGGCTTTGAGGCCGCCGTAGCGCGCCCGATCCCAGCCGTATCGGCGCTTGAGAACTGAGAACGTCCTCTCCGCAGCGCCCCGGATGCGCCTGATCAATTGATTGCGCACCTTCTGCCAGTGCGGCAGCACCTTCTGATGTTTGTTGCGCCGATGCTGAATGCGGTCCTTCACGCCGCGCGCTTTCAAGGCGTCGCGGCGCGCCTTCTTCTCATAGGCCTTGTCCGCGTAGACCGCCTTTTCATCGCCAACGATCAGACTGTCGGCCACTTCGCTTTCGTACACTTTGGCGGGCGTCAGCAGGCGGCTTCGCACCAGCCCCGACCCCTGGTCGACGCCCACGTGAGCCTTGTAGCCAAAGAACAGCTGCCGATTGCCGCCTCACGCGTCCAGTTCGCGTCGGGATCGGACGCCACCCGGCTCTCCTGACCCTGGGGCGTCGAACCCGAGGGCGGCGTGCGCGCCGAACTGCGAACCAGCGTGGCGTCGATCAACGTGCCTGTCTTGACGATGAAGCCGGCCCCGTCCAATTGCCGCAGAACCTCGGCAAACAGCACCTCGCCAAGCCCTCGTCCTTCAAAGCGTTGCGGAAACGACAAATCGTCGTCTCGTCAGGCGTCGCCGCATCGAGCACAAACCCACAGAAGCGTCGAAACGAAAACCAATCCAGCAGCGTCTCTTCAAGGCCGGGATCAGATAGTCCGTACCATTGCTGCAACAGCAGCGCCCTGAACATAGCCAACGGCTCATAAGGCGGCCGCCCCTCATCGCCTGGCCGAACAGCTTTCACCAGCGCCTCGAGCCGGCTCCAATCGGAGAGGGGGCGATCCCCTTCTCCCGCTTGCGGGAGAAGGTGGCGCGAAGCGCCGGATGAGGGCGGCGCCGCTTCAACCAAGCCGCGGCGAAAACCTCGCCACCAGCTCGTGGCTCTCGCCCGAGATACGTCAGCCGCACGTAAGTCACGGCGCCTCGCCGCTCCAGGTGCGCCGTTCGACGCTGAGGCACGGCGCGCCCTCCGCGATCTCCATCCGCTTCGCGGTCCTGGCGTCGGCGCCGCGGGCGCGAATGCGGTGCTCGGCGGAGGTCCACGGCGCGCGCGACAACAACCAGGCGCCGGGCGCGACGTCATCGAAGAGTTCGTCCTCCGCTTCCGGCGCTTCGCCGAGATTGATGAGCCGCTCCTCCAGGCAGAACGGCCGCTTGCCCGCCCAGTGCCGGCACAGCAGTTCGAGCACCGGGCCCCCGCCGAGTCCTTCCAGCGCCGTCGCGTCGCTGCGCTTTGGCGGCCGCGAGCGGCGCTGCAAGATCTCGAACCGGTAGGGCAGGCCGAGCCCCTCGACCTCGGCGCGGATCTCGGGGATTTCGAGCAGCGGCGAGCGTGACGGCGGTTGCGCGACAAAACTGCCGACGCGGCGGCGGCGCTCGATCAAACCGGCGCGCGCGAGTTGCGTCAGCGCCTTGTTGACCGTCATCCGCGCGCAGCCATAGTGCGCCGACAGCTCGTGCTCGAACGGGATGCGATGGCCCGGCGGCCATTCGCCCGACAGGATCTTGCCCTCGATGTCGCCGAGAATGCGGGCGTGAATCGATTCTGGAGGCGGGACTTCCGTTCGCGCGATCGACATGGCCATTCAGATCAGCATCGCGGCGCCGCGATCGAGATAGGTGTCGAGAAACTGCTCGATCCGCGCCTGCCGGGGCTTGCCGAAAACCTCCTGCGGCGTGCCCGAGATCAGCAGCCGGCCCTTGTCGAGAAACGCGATCGTCTTGCCGATCGAGGCGGCGAAGCCGATCTCGTGCGTGACGATCACCATCGTCATGCCGTCGGCGGCGAGATCGCGCATCACGTTGAGCACTTCGCCGGTGAGCTCGGGATCGAGCGAAGCGGTCGCCTCGTCAAACAGCATGATCTTCGGCTCGAGCGCCAGCGCGCGCGCGATCGCGACGCGCTGCTGCTGGCCGCCCGAAAGCTGCGAGGGATAGTGGCCGGCCTTCGCTTCGAGCCCGATCCGGCGCAGCTGCGCCATCGCCCGCTCCTCGGCCTCGGCGCGCGGCAGCCTGCGCACGACGTCTTCAGCGCCTCGCTGACATTGCCGAGCGCGGTCATGTGCGGCCACAGATTGAACTGCTGGAACACCATGCCGATCTCCGACGCGCACGGCGCGGATGTTGGCGGGCGGCAGCCGCGTGCGCTTGCCCGCGGCGTCCTCGGTGAAGCCGAGCGGCTCGCCAAACACCTCGATCACGCCGGCGTTCGCCTCTTCGAGAAAGGCGAGGCAGCGCAGCAGCGTGCTCTTGCCGGAGCCCGAGGGGCCGATGATGCAGGTCGCCGCGCCCTCGGCGATTTCGAGGTCGATGCCGTGCAGCACCTCGGCCTCGCCGAAGCGCTTGCTCACGTGTTTGACGGCGATGGCCGGAGCAGTCATGGCGTTGCGAACCTGAAGCGCGAGAGTTTTTGTTCGGCGATAGCGGCCGGCCCAGCGCGCAGAGTTCGGTGAGGCCCCAGTAGCAGAGCGCGAGCAGGAACAGCGATTCGATGAAGGCGTAGAATTCGGTGCCGAGCGCGCTGATCGTCAGCGTCAGCTCGGGCACGGTGATGACCGACATCACGGCGGTCTCCTTCAACAGGCTGATCGCCATGTTGACCGCCGGCGGCAGCACCAGCATCGTCATCTCGGGCAGCAGGATGCGTCGGACGATCTGTCCGCGCGAAAAGCCCGACGCATTCCGCCGCCTCGACATGGCCGCGCGGAACCGCCTCGAAGCCGGCGCGGAAAATCTCGCTGAAATAGGCGCGCGCCGTAGATCGACAGCGCGACGATGCCGGCGGGAATCGCGTCGAGCGACAGGCCGGCATAGGGGCCGCCGAAATAGAGCAGGAACAGCTGGATGAGGAACGGCGTGCCGCGGAAGATCTCGACATAGGCGCCGAGCAGCCAGTTCAGCCAGCGCGGCCCGTAGCGGCGCGCGACGGCGACGACGAAGCCGAGCAGGGAGGCGCCGATCAGGCTGACGATCCAGATGCCGACCGTCACGACGAGCGCGTTGAACACATCCGGCAGGCGGCTGATGATCAGCGCATAGTCGAACCTCATGCGCGCCCCCAGTCCATGCGCTTCTCGACCCAACTGCCGAAGCCGGCGACGCCGCGGTTGATGATGAAATAGAGCACGCCCGCGGCGGCGTAGAGCTGCAGCGGCTTGAACATCGAGGTGTCGAGGTCCTGCGCCATCCGGGTCAGTTCGATGACGCCGACGACCGAGACCAGCGACGACGCCTTCAGGATGATGATCGCCTCGTTGACGATCGCGGGCAGGGTGAGGCGGAAGGCGATCGGCGCGCGGATGCGGACCAGCAATTGCCACGGCGTCAGCCCCACCATTTCCGCCGATTCGATCAGGCCGCGCGGCACGCTCGCAAAGCCGCCGCGCAAGTTCTCCGCCTGATAGGCGGCGGTGCACAGCGACAGGCCGAGACGGCGGCGACGACGCTCGGCACGTTGAGGCCGAGCACAGGCAGCAGATTGTAGATCAGCAGCAATTGCACGAGCAGCGGCACGCCGCGGAAGAAGCTGACATAGGCGCGGGCCGGTCCAGTTCAGCCACGGATTGGGCGAAAGCCGCGCCGCGGCGACCGCCATGCCGATCGTGATGCCGATGACGATCGACACGGCGCTGATCAGCACGGTGTAGAGCGCGGCTTTGACGAGCAGGGCGTAGATCGTGAGGGTCATGCGCCGCCTGGCGAACCCGGGCGCTCATCGCGCCCGGGCTCTGCTCCTCATGGAGATCAGATATTCGGAGTCGTGATCAGTGTCGGGCGTGTCGAACGTCTGGCCGAACCACTTCTGCTGCAGCTTGGCCATGCGGCCGTCGGCCTTGATCTTCAGCATCGCCGCCTGGATGGCGTCGTCGAGGCTCTGATAGTCGGCGTCCTTGCGGCCGATGAAGCCGAAATAGGTCTTCGACGCCGAACGCCGGCAGCACGACCTCGAACGTGTCGGGACGCTGCTTGGCGACGAAGGCGATGTTGGGCAGCGAATTGCCGACGGCGACGATGCGGCCGGCGGCGAGATCGGCATAGGCTTCGTTGAAGCCGACATATTCCTTCGCCGTCACCTTGCCAGGCAGCGTGTCGCCGAACG
Organism: uncultured Pseudomonadota bacterium; assembly: GCA_963771455.1. GTDB lineage: Bacteria > Pseudomonadota > Alphaproteobacteria > Rhizobiales > Beijerinckiaceae > Roseiarcus. Next base: position 171,641 of record CAVYTP010000004.1, on the reverse strand, counting down.
CCTTCAACTGCGCGAGCTGCGCGGTCGCCTTGCCGGCGCCGACGGCCTTGCCGGCGATGTCCTCGGGCTTCTTGATCGTGTCGTCGCCCTTGCGCTTCATCAGCGCGATCGTCGCTTCGGCGATCGGCGGCGAGAAGCGGTAGTGCTCCATGCGCGCCTTGGTGATCGTCGCGGGGCCCGCGACATAGTCGAACTTGCCGGCCTCGAGGCCCGGCAGCACGCCGTCCCAGGGCAGGGTCACCCACTCGATCTTGACGCCGAGCTCCTTGCCGATCTCGTCGAACAGATCGACGTTGAGGCCGACATGGGCGCCGGCGTCGATGTAGTCGAACGGCGCGAATTCGGTTTCGGTGCCGACTTTCAGCACCCCCGCGGCCTTCACCTTGGCGAGCGCGTCGTCGGCCATCGCCGCGCCGCCGAACGCCACCGCCAAAGCGGCGCCAAGCAGCACCTTGCAGAAATTACGCTTCATCATGGGTTTCACTCTCCTCTATCCATCTGGAGCGCGCCTGAGAATGGCTGTCCCCCAAACGGGATCCACAATTTTGTATAGACAAATTTACCGGCCGTCTCCTGTCAAGCGCTGTTCTGAGGCGCGCGCGCCGCGAGGGCGCGCAGGGCGCCGCGAAAACGCTCCTGCACACGGGCGCGCTCGACATGAACGCCGCCTTGCACGACGAGCCTGCCCCGCGCGTAAACCGCGTCTATCGGTCCGGCATTAGCAAAAATCCAGCCAGCCAGCGCATCGTCCTCGCGCTCGAACGGATCGAGCGCGTCGCTCCGCCAGGTCACGATGTCGGCGTCCGCGCCCAATGCGAAGCCCGCGTCGGGCCGCTGGAGCGCGCGCGCGCCGCCGGCGAGCGCGCCCTCGAACAGCGCGCGCGCCGTCGAGCCGCCCGGCGCGGCGAACACGTTGCGCTCGCGCCGCGTCAGCCGCTGGCCGTATTCGAGCAGTCGCAATTCCTCTGAGAGGTCGATGCGCACATTGGAGTCCGTCCCGACGCCGAATGCGCCCGAATTGTCGAGAAACGTGCGGGCGGGAAAAATGCCGTCGCCGAGATTGGCCTCGGTGATCGGGCAAAGACCCGCGACGGCGCCGCTCGCTGCAAGCCTGCGAGCCTCGTCCGACGTCATGTGCGTGGCGTGGATGGCGCACCAATTCTCGGCCGACTTCGAAATGGTCGAGCAGATAGCAGACCGGTCGCTGTCCGAGTACAGCGAGCGCGCCCTCGACTTCCGCGATCTGCTCGGCGACATGTATGTGCAAGGGTCGGCCGGCGGCGAGTGCGACCAGTTCGCCGATTTCCTGCGGCGTCGCGGCGCGCAGCGAATGCGGGGCGATGCCGACATTGCCGCCGTCGAGCATCAGCGACGAGCGCGCCGGCGCGCTCAAACAAACGCGCGAAACGAGTCGAGGTCGTTGATAAAGCGACGCTGGCCCGAATGGGGCGCAGCGCCGCCGAAATTCGGAATGCGCGTAAAATACCGGGAGCAGCGTCAACCCGATGCCTGTCGCCCGCGCCGCCTCCGCAATCGCGACCGCTAAGCTCGCCTATGTCGGCGTAAGGCTGGCCGTCTGGCGCATGATGCAGATAGTGGAATTCGCCGACCCGCGTAAACCCGGCTTCCAGCATCTCGATATAAGCGAGCGCGGCGATCGCTTCGATTTCGTCGGGTTCAGCGCCAGCGCGAACCGGTACATCTGATCGCGCCACGACCAGAAATTGTCGTCAGCTCTCGCCGCGCCGCTCGGTGAGGCCGGCGAACGCGCGTTGAAAGGCGTGGCTGTGGAGATTGGCGACGCCTGGCAGGGCGAGGCTCGCGCGCTCGTCGTCCGGACGCGCCGCGACATTGGTCTCGATGCCTGAAAACACGCCGCTCTCGAATGTCAGGCGCACATTTTCTCGCCAACCTTCCGGCATGAGCGCCTTGTTCGCGTGCAGCGACCGCATACAATCGGCTCCTTCAAGACATCGCTTGATTTCGCATTCATATGTCTATACATATCGGCTCGTGGTTAGGCAATGCCGGCGAGAGACTTTTCGCGATGAATTCGTCCGACGGGCATAAAAATCAGCGGACTCGCGTGTTTCGCGACGCGCGGCTGGCGACCCTCGCGGCGGGAGCGCCGGGCCTGGGGATCGTCGAGAAAGGCGCGGTCGCCGTGCGCGATGGACGCATCGCGTTTGCCGGCGCCGAGGCGGATTTGCCGCGCGATTGCGCGACGGCGCGGACGAGATCGCCTGCGAGGGGCGCTGGATCACGCCGGGCCTGATCGATTGCCACACGCATCTCGTGTTCGCGGGCGATCGCGCCCATGAATTCGAACTGCGGCTGCGGGCGCGAGCTATGAGGAGATCGCGCGCGCCGGGCGGCGGCATCGTCTCCTCGGTCAAGGCGCTGCGCGCGGCGAGCGAGGACGAGCTTGTCGAGGCAGACGCTGCCGCGTCTCGACGCGCTGATCGCGGAAGGCGCGACCACCGTCGAAATCAAGTCCGGCTATGGGCTCGACCTCGCCAACGAACGCAAAACGCTGCGGGTCGCGCAGCGCCTCGAGCGCGAACGGCGACGTGAGGATCGTCAAGACCTTTCTGGGCGCGCACGCGTTGCCGCCCGAGGCGAACGGCGACAAGGACGGCTATATCGACACGACGTCGTCGATCAGATGCTGCCCGCGCTGGCGCGCGAAGGGCCTGATCGACGCCGTCGACGGTTTCTGCGAAGGCATCGCTTTTTCGCCGGAGCGAGATGGCGCGCGTGTTCGAAGCGGCGCGGGCGCTCGAACCTGCCGGTCAAGCTGCATGCCGATCAGCTTTCCAATCTGCACGGCGCGGCGCTCGCGGCGCGCTTCGGCGCGCTCTCCGCCGATCATCTCGAACATACCGATGAAGCGGGCGCGGCGGCGATGGCGCAGGCGGGAACGGTCGCCGTGCTGCTGCCGGGCGCGTTCTATTTCATCCGCGAGACAAAGCTCCCGCCGATCGACGCGTTCCGCAAGGCGGGCGTTCGGATGGCGCTGGCGACCGACTGCAATCCCGGGACCTCGCCGCTGACGTCGCTGCTGCTGACGATGAACATGGCGCGCGACGCTGTTTCGACTGACGGTCGAGGAATGCATCGCCGGCGTCACGCGCGAGGCGGCGCGAGCGCTCGGGCTGCTTCATCAAACAGGCACGCTGGAAGCCGGGCAAGGTCGCCGATCTCGCGATCTGGGAGATCGAGCGGCCCGCCGAGCTCGTCTATCGCATCGGTTTCAATCCGCTGTAGCGGCGCGTCAGGAGTGGACGATGAGCCGCGATCGTGATGCGAGCCGGCGCGCGCGTCGCTCGGCGACTGGCGCGCGATCTATCGCGGGCAGCCGGCGCGCCTCAGCCCGTCTGCGTGGGAGCGCGTCGGCGCAGAGCGCGGCCGCCGTGGAGCGCATTCTGGCGCGCGGCGAGCCGGTCTATGGCGTCAACACCGGCTTCGGCAAGCTCGCCAGCGTGCGCATCGCGGACGCCGATCTCGCGCGCCTGCAGCGCAATATCGTGCTTTCGCATGCCGCCGGCGTCGGCGCGCCGACGCCGCGCGCGATCGTCCGGTTGATGATGGCGCTGAAGCTCGCGAGCCTGGGGCAGGGCGCTTCCGGGATACAGGCAAAGACGCTGCAGTTGCTGGAGGCGATGCTGGCGCGGGGCGTAACGCCCTGTCGTGCCGACGCAAGGCTCGGTCGGCGCCTCCGGAGATCTCGCGCCGCTTTCGCACATGACGCTGACTTTGATTGGCGAGGGCGAGGCGGAATTCGAGGGCGAGCGGCTGCCGGGCGCCGCGGCGCTGGCGCGCGCCGGCCTGGCGCCCGTCGCGCTCGGACCGAAGGAAGGGCTGGCGCTGCTCAACGGCACGCAATTCTCGACCGCCTGGGCGCTCGCCGCTTTGTTTGACGCCGAGCGGCTGTTTCAGACGGCGCTGGTTGTCGGCGCGCTGTCGACCGATGCGGCGCGCGGCTCGGATGCGCCGTTCGATCCGCGCATCCATGCGCTGCGCGGCCATCGCGGCCAGATCGAGACGGCCGACGCGTTGCGCGCGCTTGATGAAGGGCAGCGCGATCCGCGCTTCGCATCTGATTGGCGACGAGCGCGTGCAGGACCCGTACTGCCTGCGCTGCCAGCCGCAGGTGATGGGCGCCGTGCTCGACATTCTGCGCAATGCCGCGGCGACGCTTGACGACGGAGGCCAACGGCGTCACCGACAATCCGCTGATCTTCGCCGAGGACGACACCGCGCTTTCCGGCGGCAATTTCCACGCCGAGCCCGTCGCTTTCGCGGCCGACATCATCGCGCTCGCGATCGCCGAGATCGGCTCGCTTTCCGAGCGTCGCGTCGCGATGCTGGTTGATCCCGCGCTGTCGGGACTGCCGGCGTTTCTGACGCCGAAGCCGGGTCTCAACTCCGGCTTCATGATCGCGCAGGTGACGGCGGCGGCGCTGGTCTCCGAGAACAAGCAGCTGGCGCATCCGGCGAGCGTCGATTCGATCCCGACCTCCGGCCAATCAGGAGGATCACGTCTCGATGGCGGCGCATGGCGCGCGCCGGCTGGCGCCGATGATCGACAATGCGGCGCATGTCGTCGCCATCGAATGGCTCGCCGCCGCGCAGGGCTGCGATTTTCATGCGCCGCTGGCGTCGAGCGCCGCGCTCGAGGCGGCCCGCGCCGCGTTGCGTCGCGAGGCGCCGCATCTCGACGAAGATCGATTGTTTCATCGCGATATCGACGCCGCCAAGGCGCTGCTCGACAACGGCGCCGCGATCGCGGCCGCGGACGGAATCGCATTGCCGGGAGTGTTCGCATGAGCCACGATTGGCTGCATATCCGTCGCGGCGAAGCGCCGCTCATCGTCAGCATTCCGCACACCGGTCTCGACCTTTGCGGCCTCGAGCCGCGGCTCGCGTCGGAATGGCTGGCGCGCAAGGATGCGGATTGGTATCGTCGAGACGCTCTACGATTTTGCCTCTGAGCTCGACGCGACGATCATCCGCACCGGCGTGTCGCGCACCGTCATCGACGTCAATCGCGATCCCTCCGGCGCCTCGCTCTATCCGGGTCAGGCGACGACCGGTCTCTGCCCGACCAGCGAGTTTCGATGGCGAGCCGCTGTATCAAGTCAGGGCAAGAGCCCGACGAGGCCGAGATCGCCGAGCGCCGCAGCGAATATTTCGATGCCCTATCACGATGCGCTCGGCTCGGCGAGTCGCGCGGCTGAAGGAACGGCACGGCGCGATTGTGGTCTACGATTGCCATTCGATCCGCTCGCGTCATCCCGCGGTTGTTTGACGACGAGCTGCCGAAGTTCAATCTGGGAACCAACAGCGGCGCGAGCGCCGACGCCGTGCTGGTCGGCCGGGTGCGGAAAATCCTGATGGCGAGCGGGGAGACGTTTGTCGTCGACGGGCGCTTCAAGGGCGGGTGGATCACGCGGAATTTCGGGCGTCCGACGGAGGGCGTTCACGCGCTGCAGATGGAGCTCGCTTGCAGGGCTTATATCGACGAGCCGATCGGGCCGGTCGATGAGACGAACTGGCCGGTGAAGTTCGACGACGATTATGCGGCGAAGACGCGCGCTGTGCTGAGGGAGATACTCAGTGAGGCGGTGGATTGGGTGGGCGAGCGGGCGGCGATGATTGGTGTCTCTCTGCGAGGCGTGCGGCGCCGCTCTCCCCGCCCTCCCCCATGAAGGGGGAGGGAGAAGAACCGTCCGGTTCGTCCTGCGCCTCGCGTGTCCCCTCCCCCTCGGTGGGGGAGGGTTAGGGAGGGAGGTCTCCGCCGCCGCCTCATTTTGTTTTCTGATTTCTCACGCTTCGTAGGACCGCACCATGACCACCTCCTCCCGCCTCGATAACGCCCGCGTCATCCGTGCGCCGCGCGGGTCCGGAAATCTCGGCGAAATCCTGGGCTGACCGAGGCGCCGCTGCGCATGCTGATGAACAATCTCGACGCTGAAGTCGCCGAGCGGCCGGGCGAACTCGTCGTCTATGGCGGCATCGGCCGCGCGGCGCGCGATTGGAACGCCTTCGACCACATCGTCGAGACGCTGCGCCGGCTCGATGGCGACCAGACCCTGCTCGTGCAGTCAGGCAAGCCGGTCGGCGTGTTTCAGACCCACTGCCGACGCGCCGCGCGTGCTGATCGCCAACTCCAACCTCGTGCCGCATTGGGCGACCTGGGAGCATTTCCACGAGCTCGATCGCAAGGGCCTGATGATGTACGGCCAGATGACCGCGGGCTCGTGGATCTATATCGGCTCGCAGGGCATCGTGCAGGGCACCTACGAAACCTTCGTCGAGCTCGGGCCGCAAGCATTACGGCGGCGATCTCTCGGGGCGCTGGATCCTGACCGCGGGCCTCGGCGGCATGGGCGGCGCGCAGCCGCTGGCGGCGACCATGGCCGGCGCTTTCCTGTCTCGCGGTCGAGTGCCAGCCGAGCCGCATCGAGATGCGTCTGCGCACCGGCTATCTCGACGCCAAGGCCGACACGCATCGACGAAGCGCTTGAAGATGATCGACGCCGCGAAGGCGACGGGCAAGCCGATCTCGGTCGGCCTGCTCGGCAACGCCGCGGATGTCTTTCCCGAACTGCTGCGGCGCGGCGTGCGGCCGGACGCGGTGACCGATCAGACATCGGCGCACGATCCGATCAACGGCTATCTGCCGAAGGGCTGGACGCTGGCGCAATGGGAGGAGCGGCGCGAGCGCGATCCGAAGTCGGTCGAGAAGGCGGCCGCGCGCGTTCGATGGCCGAGCATGTGCGCGCGATGCTGGAGTTCCATCGGCTCGGCGTTCCCACCGTCGACTACGGCAACAACATCCGGCAGATGGCGAAGGAGGAGGGGGTCGCCGACGCGTTCGATTTTCCGGGCTTCGTGCCGGCCTATATCCGGCCGCTGTTTTGTCGCGGCGTCGGGCCGTTCCGCTGGGCGGCGCTGTCGGGCGACCCCGAGGACATCTATCGCACCGACGCCAAGGTGAAGGAGCTGATGCCGAACGACAAGCATCTGCACAACTGGCTCGACATGGCGCGGCAGCGCATCCATTTCCAGGGCCTGCCGGCGCGCATCTGCTGGGTCGGGCTCGGCGACCGCCATCGCATCGGCCTCGCGTTCAACGAGATGGTCGCCAGGGGCGAGCTGAAGGCGCCGGTCGTGATTGGCCGCGACCATCTCGATTCCGGTTCGGTCGCCTCGCCGAACCGCGAGACGGAAGCGATGCGCGACGGCTCCGATGCGGTCAGCGACTGGCCGCTGCTCAACGCGCTGCTCAATTGCGCGTCGGGCGCGACCTGGGTGTCGCTGCACCACGGCGGCGGCGTCGGCATGGGTTTCTCGCAGCATTCCGGCATGGTGATCCTGTGCGACGGCACGGAGGCCGCGGGGCGCCGGGTCGGCCGCGTGTTGTGGAACGACCCCGCGACGGGCGTCATGCGCCACGCCGACGCCGGCTACGAGGACGCGATCGACTGTGCGCGCACGCACCACCTCGACCTGCCGGGCATTCTTGGTTGACGCGCGATGCCGTTTCTGCCGGCAAGCCGATCACGCGAAGTTGAATGGAAGAACGGCGGCGGTTTTACGCGCGAAATTGCGGCGCATCCGCCGGGTTCGGGGCTGCGGGACTTCGATTGGCGGGTCAGCTTGGCCCGGATCACGCGGGACGGGCCGTTCTCTCTGTTTCCCGGCGTCGACCGTATATTCGCTATTGTCGAAGGGGGCGGGGTGCGGCTCGAGCGCGACGGTCACCCGTCGGTTGCACTGGACGACGCGCAGCCCGCTTTGCGCCTTCCCGGGCGAAGCGCCAGTTTTCGCCCGCCTGATGGACGAGCCGGCCGTCGCTTTGAATGTAATGACCCGCCGCGGGGCCGTCTCGGCGTCGGTGACATTGGTGGAAGTTTCTGACCCCATCGCATTTCCAACCGTCCGCGGAGTCTGGCTCGCCATCGTACTCTGCGGGTGGACCGAAATCGAGACACAGGAAGGAAGACAGGTCTTACAGACAAGCGACGCCTGGCTCGGCAACGGCGGACCGCCGCTGCGACTTTTGGTACACGCCAAAGTGCGAATGGCTTTCGTACACTTCCTATGACTATACCTTATTACGCAACACGTACGAGAAGATCGCGCGCGTCGCACAGGACGGGCGCGGACATGACATCTTCGGCTTTTGCGCTGGCCGCGCTCGCAGACATCGAAGCCGCGCTAGGCCCCCGCGCCGTGCGGAGAGGCGAAAGTCTGCGCCAACTCGATCCCGGCTGGCACCCGCAAAATCTGGCGGCTGAGGCGATGGCCGTTCCCGCTTCAACCGCGGAAGTCGCCGAGGTCGTGAGGATCTGCGCGAACCTCGGGGTTCCGCTCGTGCCTCAGGGCGGCCGCACCGGCCTCGTCGAGGGCGCAATCTCCAAGCCTGGCCAGATCGTGATTTCGCTGGAGCGACTGGACCAGATCGAGCGCATTGATCCGATTGAGCGGGTCGCCGTCGTGGGAGGCTGGCGTCACCTTGCAGCGCCTGCAGGAAGCCGCAGCGCCCGTTCGGTCTCGAGCCCAGCTGTCGACATTGCGGCGCGCGGGTCGGCGACGCTCGGCGGCATGGCGTCGACCAACGCCGGCGGCATCATGGCGTTCCGCAACGGAGTCATGCGCCATCAGACGTTCGGGCTCGAAGCGGTATTGCCTAACGGCGAGATCTTTTCCGATATGACCCGCGTCGTGAAGGTCGCAACGGGCTACGATCTCAAGCATCTGCTGATCGGCGCCGAGGGCACGCTTGGAATCATCACCCGGCTCGTATTGAAACTGGAGCCGAAGCCGATGGTCGTAGTGTCCGCGCTGCTCGCCCTGCCGTCTTTCGGCGCGGCGCTGGCCGCCATCGATCTCGGGTTACGCGAAGGCAACATGCGAGCGGCGGAGGCGATCTCGCGACCGTTTCTGATGCTCAACGCGGCCGCGCAGGGTTTTCGGGATCCCGCGCTCGATGAAAGTCAGCCGCTATTTCTGCTGATGTCATTCGGCGGTCGCGAACAGGGTGAGCTGCGCGAGCAAATTGAAAGGCTCTACGTCGAACTCACGGCCGGGTTTCCGGACGTGAGCGGGGTGATCGCCGACAGCGAGCGTCAGTCGCGCGAGATTTCGCGGCTTCGCGAGGACACCCACACCGTTTACCGCGCTTTTCCCGCCGCCCCGTCGTATGACGTCTCGGTTCCGATTTCGGAAATCGAGGCCTATGTCGAGCGGATCGAAGCCGGCGCCGCGGACCTGGGCTTGCGGCCCTTCATCTTCGGGCACCTCGCCGACGGCAATCTGCACATCATTTTCAGTCATGCCGGGCCGTTCCCGGAGCGCCTCGGCTTGCAGGTGGAGTCGCTGCTCTACGATCGCCTTGCCGAGCTCGGCGGCGCGTTCAGCGCCGAACATGGCGTCGGCGCCAAACGGGTGCATTCCCTCTACGCGACCGCGCATCCCGGCAAGCTCCATCTAATGACCACCATCAAGAAGGCGCTAGACCCCAATGGCCTGATAAATCCCGGCAAGGTGATACGGGCGCGCTAAGGCGGCTACGCTTAGACGAACTCCGCGCGGTGCTCGACGAGATATGTCTCCAGCCTGCGCGGCGTGCGTCCCGTCAGCTTCTTCACCGCGTCGGTTGGCGTCGCTGTGCCGCCGAGCCGAGTGTTTGTGTCGAAGCAGGCGATGAAGGCGGCCATCGGCGCGGGAACGCCGTGCGCCTTCAGCCCTTCGATCAGTTGCTCGTCGCTGACCGGCACGACCTTCAGCGGCTTGCCGGTCGCCTTCGCGGCGAGCGCGGCGATCTCTTCGGTCGTGAACGCCTCGTCGGACGTGATGTCGTAGGTCGCGCTCTCGTCGCCGGTCGCGGCAAGCGCGGCGGCGGCGGCGCGGGCCGCGTCCTCCCGCGCCACATGCGAGACCTTGCCCTGACCCGCGGCCGAGAACCACTGGCCGCCCTTGAGCGCGTTGGGCAGCCCCATCAGCAAAGTCTCCTGATACCAACTGACGCGCAGGATCGTATAGGGCACGCCGCTCGCCTTGATCGCCTGCTCGGTGCCATAATGGTCGCCGGCGAAAACGATCGCCGAGCCGGGCTCCGGCTTCGGCATCGATGTGTAGACGATGTGTTTCACGCCCGCCGCCTTGGCGGCCGCCACGGCGCGCTGCTGCTGCTCCAGCCGCCGGTCGAGCGCGTCGCTCGAAATGATCAGCAACCGATCGACGCCAGCAAACCCGCTGGCGAGCGAGGCGGGATCGTCGAAATCGATCCGCCGCGTCTCCACGCCGCGCGCGGCCAGATCCGCAAGTTTGGCGGGATCTCGGGAGCCGGCGACAATCTTGTCGGTCGTCACGCCGATCAGGGTTTCGATGGTCAAACGGCCGAGTTTGCCGGCGGCGCCGGTGACGAGAAGGGTGCGTGTCATGTCAGGCTCCATGGGGAGTGTCGTCTCTTCGTGAGACATGGTATGGAAAAGAGACTTGGCCCATCGGAGGCCACTCGTAAAGAGGGCACTTATTTCGCTGCTGGTTACCTCGAGGATACCGCCATGAACGACATCGGGTTGCCGCGTCTAAAGACGGTGGCCGAAATCCGCGCTTCCGGCTTTTCGTTTGACAATTGCCCGGTGCGCGACGTGCTGGCGCGGATCGCCGGCAAATGGGCGACGCTGATCGTCACGGCGTTGGCCGAACGCCCGCATCGGTTTGGCGAACTCCGCCGCGCGCTCGACGACATCTCGCAGCGCATGCTGACCCAGACGTTGCGCGAACTGCAGCGCGACGGGCTCGTCCATCGGCGCGTGTTCGCCACCCAGCCGCCGAGCGTCGAGTACAGCTTGACAGACCTCGGCCGCTCGTTGTTGCCGAGCCTGACCGCGCTGGTCCATTGGGCCGAGATCCACCACGCCGCGATCCGCGTAAGCCGGAAGGCGTATGAGACCGCGGGCGAAGAGGTTTGAGCGCCGCCGCATCTGTCGGCGCGGTCGCTCACCGAGGAGGTTCGGCTTACAGCAACGCGGTCAGCGACCGCGGCTACAAGAGGCGCGCGACAACGCGCGTTGAATCGGCGCACAAATTGTGCGCCTAGTCCGAGCCGAAACGTAGCGCAATGAAAACCTGAGGGAACGCCTCCATGAGCGAAACCAATCGCGTATTCCGCCTCGCCGCGCGCCCGGTCGGCGAACCAAAGCCCTCTGACTGGACTTACGCGAAAGAGCCGATCCCGACGCCCGGGGAGCGCGAATTTCTTGTCCGCGTCAGCCATATCTCGCTCGATCCGGCGATGCGCGGCTGGATGAACGAAGGCAAGTCCTACATCGCGCCGGTCGAGATCGGCGCGGTGATGCGAGCCGGCGCGGCAGGGGAAGTCGATCGCCTCGAACCATCCGGATTTCCCGGTCGGCGCCAGCGTGATAGGCAGCTTCGGCATGCAGACCTACGCCGTTTCCAACGGGCGGGGCGTGCAGATCGTCGATACCCGTAAGGTTGGGCTACCAACCTATCTGGGCGCGCTCGGCATGACCGGCATGACCGCTTATTTCGGATTGCTGGAGTCGGCAAGCCGAAAGCGGGGGAGACGGTGGTGGTCTCCGGCGCAGCGGGCGCGGTCGGCCTGGTGGTCGGGCAAATCGCCAAGATCCAGGGTTGCCGGGTGATCGGCATCGCAGGCGGCGAAGCCAAGACGCGCTGGCTGGTTGATGACCTCGGCTTCGACGCCGCAATCGACTACAAGCGCGAAGACGTGCGCAAGGCGTTGCGCGGGCATTGCCCCAAAGGCCTCGATGTCTATTTCGACAATGTCGGCATGCCGATCCTCGACGCCGCGCTCGCCAATCTCGCCATGCACGCCCGCATCGTGATCTGCGGAGCGATCGCGCAATACAATACCATCGACGCCGCGTCGAAGGCCCGAGCAACTATCTGGCCCTGCTCGTCGCGCGCGCGTCGATGACCGGCATGGTGGTGTTCGACTGGGCCGATCGCTACAGCGAAGCGGGTCGCGTGATGGCGGCGCTGGATGGCGGAAGGCAAGCTGAAGTCGCGCGAGACGATCGTCGAGGGCTTCGAGACGTTTCCGCAGACGCTGATGAAGCTGTTTGCCGGCGAGAATACGGGCAAGCTGGTGTTGAAGGTGTGAGGAGACGCTGAGCGCTACGCTACGGCGCCCCGTCTTCTAGCAGTTGCGCGATGCCTTCAACGAATTGCGTCGCGATCTCAATGGCCTGCTCGGCCTCCGCCATCGAGATCCCGATATTGTGACCGATCGCGTAATCTGCAATTTCTTTCAGGCCGTAGGCCCTAGCAAGAAATGTCGGATAGCTGCGGTCAATGCGCGGCTCGGATCGCGCCAGACGAGCAAATTCGCTGCGCACGCCACTGTGGCTCTTGGCAACGCGGCTCGTTGAATCGAATATATACGCCTGCGCGGCATGGAAGGCCGCAATGTACGCCGCGCGCCCAGCCGCCTCCGTCAGGTCGTGGGTTAGGACAATACGGGCTTCCTTGAGCGCCTGGCGCGCTTTCGTCAGATAGGCTTCAGTCTCGGGCAGCGTCACAATTCGATGCCGTCGCGACGCAGTTCATGCATCAAGGGCGTCAGTTCCGAATATGCGCTAACTGGAAATGGAAGTGCATTGATGACCGCCCCGGTTTCGAGGAGAATGTCGGTCTCGATTTCAGAAAGACGGCCACTTTCGCGCCAGAACCCTTCGTCGTTCGCCAGAAAAATAGCGACGTCGTAATCCGAATCCGGCCGCGCCTCGCCGCGCGCGCGCGAGCCGTAGAGCACAACGCGAGCCAGTCGGGAGCCATAAGCCTCCGCGAGCGCAGCCCGGAGGCTAGCGACAACCGGATCGGCTAGTATCGGATCGGCGATTGTACCCGTCACCATGGTCGAAATTTAGCACTGCTTGCGGCGACTTGCGAATTCGATTTTTCGCGGTTGTCGTGGGCGGTGACCCACAATCGAAATTTCCGAGCCGTCATCTCAGGGAGGCGTGAACCCGCCTCCCCGGTGTTCGTAACAAACGCGTATGCTCACCACGCAATGCGAGAAGGCCCTTTCGGACCTCTTCCTCACCCCCGCGCCACATCCGGCGGCGTCGCCTCTTTGACGAACTCCGCCAGCGCCTCATCGAGCGCGATCGTGGTCTGCGCCTGCGAGCCGAGCCTTCGCACCGAGACCAGCCTGTCTGCCGCTTCTTTCTTGCCGATCGCGAGGATGACGGGGATCTTCTGCAGCGAGTGCTCGCGCACCTTGTAGCTGATCTTCTCGTTGCGCAGATCGGCCTCGACGCGCAGCCCCAGCTTGCGCGCCTTGGCGACTACCTCCATCGCGTAGTCGTCGCCTTCCTGCGTGATCGTCGTCACCGCGATCTGCACGGGCGCCAACCATAGCGGCAGATGGCCGGCGTGGTGCTCGAGCAGGATGCCGGTAAAGCGCTCCAGCGAGCCGCAGATCGCGCGATGCACCATCACCGGCGTCGTCTTCTCGCTGCTCGGCGCGATGTAGAAGGCGCCGAACCGCTCCGGCAGGTTGAAGTCGACCTGCGTGGTGCCGCACTGCCAGTCGCGGCCGATCGCGTCGCGCAGCACATACTCGAATTTCGGCCCGTAGAAGGCGCCCTCGCCGGGATTGATCGAGGTCGTCACGACATCGCCGTGCCGCTGTTTGATCTCGTCGAGCACGCGGAACATCACGCTTTCCGCATGGTCCCACATCGCGTCCGTGCCGACGCGCTTTTCCGGCCGCGTCGAGAGTTTGACGACGACCTTGTCGAAGCCGAAGTCGGCATAGACCGACAGGATCAGTTCGTTGATCTTGTGGCACTCGGCGGCGAGTTGATCCTCGGTGCAGAAGATATGCGCGTCGTCCTGCGTGAACGCGCGCACCCGCATCACGCCATGCAGCGCGCCCGACGGTTCGTAGCGATGAACCACGCCGAACTCGGCGAGCCGCAACGGAAGCTCGCGATAGGAGCGCAGGCCGTTCTTGAAGATCTGCACGTGGCCCGGGCAGTTCATCGGCTTGACGGCGTAGATGCGCTCGTCCTCCTCCTCCGCGTCGTCGCCCGCGGGGCGCGCCATGAACATGTTCTCGCGATACCAGCCCCAGTGGCCCGAGGTCTCCCACAGGGACTTGTCGAGCAACTGCGGCGCGCTGACTTCCTGGTAGTCAGCAGCGAGACGGCGACGCATGTAGGCGATCAGGATCTGGAACAGGCTCCACCCCTTGGGATGCCAGAACACGGCGCCCGGGCCTTCCTCCTGGAAATGGAACAGGTCCATCTCTCGGCCGAGCTTGCGATGGTCGCGCTTCTCGGCTTCTTCGAGGCGCGTCAGATAGGCGGCCAGGTCCTCCTTGTTGGCGAACGCGGTGGCGTAGATGCGCGACAGCATCGGCTTGTTGGAATCGCCGCGCCAATAGGCGCCGGCGACCTTCATCAGTTTGAACGCGTCGCCGATCTTGCCTGTCGATGTCATGTGAGGACCGCGGCAGAGGTCCGTCCACTCGCCCTGCGAGTAGAGCTTGACCTCCTGGTCTTCGGGGATCGTATCGACGAGCTCGACCTTGAACGCCTCGCCCTTGGTCTCGAAATAGCTCTTGGCGTCCTCGCGGCTGACCGAGCGCTTGGCGAACGGCGCGTCGCGCGCGATGATCTCGCGCATCTTCTTCTCGATCGCCGGGAAATCCTCGGGCGTGAACGGCGCGTTGCGGAAGAAGTCGTAGTAGAAGCCGTTTTCGATCACCGGGCCGATCGTCACCTGCGTGCCGGGCCATAGAGCCTGCACGGCCTCGGCGAGCACATGCGCGGCGTCGTGGCGGATCAGCTCCAGCGCACGCGGATCGTCGCGGTTGAGAAACTCGATCTGCGCGTCGGCTGCGATCGGGTCGGCGAGGTCCTGGACGATTCCATCGAGCGCCATCGCGACGGTGCGCTTGGCGAGCGAAGGCGAGATCGATTTGGCGATTTCGGTTCCCGTGACGCCCGGCGCATAGGCCCGGCTCGCGCCATCGGGGAAGGTAACGTGGATCATATCGGCTCCTGCAGGCTCACTCGCCGAAACGTCCGGCGTAAGCGAATTGGGGCAGACCGTATAAGGCGAGGCGGTATCGAGGGCAACGGGTTGAGGTTCGGACAGCCTTTAAATAGTTGAGCAAATTATCCTGCTTTCCGAACCATCCTCGTCCTGAGCCTGTCGAAGGACGTTGTCGCCTGCGCAATTCCGAGCGCGAGTTCCTCTGCGCTGGCGCAAGCCGACCGGCCGACCGGACGTCCTTCGACGAGCTCAGGACGAAGGCGGTGGGCTGCGAACCAGAGACGCGAGCATGCCCTTAGGCTAGCGGAATAGGTCACCCAAATCAGTGCATTTCCGGCAACGCTTCGCTGCTGGCGAGATTGCCGAACCGAGTCAGTTCCGCCTCGAACTGCAGTTCAACCATGCCCGTCGGGCCGTGGCGCTGCTTGCCGATGATCACTTCGGCGCGGCCGTGGGCGTGCTCCATCTCGGCCATCCATTTCATGTGCTCTTCGGTGCCGACGCGCGGCTCCTTGCCCTTCAGATAATATTCCTCGCGATAGACGAACATCACGACGTCCGCGTCCTGCTCGATCGAGCCGGATTCGCGCAGGTCCGAGAGTTGCGGGCGCTTGTCGTCGCGCTGTTCGACCTGACGCGAAAGCTGCGACAGGCCGATGATCGGCACGTCGAGTTCCTTGGCGAGCGCCTTCAGGCCGGTGGTGATCTCCGTCAGCTCCTGCACGCGGTTCTCGGCCTTCGACTTCGAGCCGCTCAGCAATTGCAGATAGTCGACGACCAGCAGGTCGAGCCCTTTCTGGCGCTTCAGGCGCCGCGCGCGCGCGGCGAGCTGGGCGATCGAGATGCCGCCGGTCGGGTCGATGTAGAACGGGATCGACTGCATCTCGCGCATCGCCTGCGAGACCAGATGGAACTCGTGCTCGGTGATGTCGCCGCGCCGTATCCGCGACGAGGAGACGCCCGATTGCTCGGCGATGATGCGGGTCGCCAATTGCTCCGACGACATTTCCAGCGAGAAGAAGCCGACGATGCCGCCGTTGACGGCCTCCGTCGTTCCGTCGGGCCTCACTTCGCCGCGATAGGCCTTGCGCGACGTTGAAGGCGATGTTGGTCGCCAGCGCCGTCTTGCCCATCGCGGGACGGCCGGCGAGGATGATGAGATCGGAGGATTGCAGGCCGCCCATCTTGTGGTCGAGCGCGTCGAGCCCGGTCGAGATGCCGCTGAGTGCCCGTCGCGCTCGTAGGCCTTGGCGGCCATGTCGACGGCGAGTTTCAGCGCATCGGAGAAGCGCTGGAAGCCGCCGCCGTATTTGCCGGTTTCGGCGATCTGATAGAGGCGGCGCTCGGCGTCCTCGATCTGCTCGCGCGGCGTCGAATCGATCGGCGCGTCGAACGCGACGTTGACGACGTCCTCGCCGATGTTGATCAGCTCGCGCCGGACCGCGAGGTCGTGGATGGTGCGCCCGTAATCGTGGGCGTTGATGACGGTCGTCGCCTCGGCGACGAGGCGGGCGAGATATTGCGGCACGGTGACGCCGCCGCCGAGATCGTGATCGCCAAGAAAGGTCTTCAGCGTGATCGGCGTGGCGAGTTTGCCGGCCCGGATCAGCGCGCCGGCGTTCTCGTAGATGCGGCGATGAATTTCCTCGACGAAATGCTCGACGCGCAGGAAATCCGAGACGCGGTCGTAGGCGTCGTTGTTGATGAGGATCGGCGCCGAGCAGCGCCTGCTCGGCCTCGACGTTGGCGGGCGGCTTGCGCGCCGCGGCTTCCGGCGTCGGCTGCGGCGAGGAAAGGGCGATTCGGGAATGGTTCTACGGTCGCCATGGCGGACGTTTCGATCTCTCGAAGTTGTACGAAGGTGACGGACGCGACGCATACGCTCGGCGCGGCTGCCAAGGATAAACCGTCGCGCGCCCCGGCGGAACTTGTTTCATAAATCGTTAACGCGAGCGAGGGCTTCAGGGACTTGTCCCCGGTACCCCCAGAGGCGAAAAAAATAGAAAATGATTCGTGTTGACGCGGAGCGCGCGCTTGGCGCGATTCGGTCAGGCGATCCGCTTCTTCGCCTCGTCATATTCGCGCTTCAGCTGCGCGACGTATTCGCCGGCGGGCTGCACGGCCTTGACGGCGCCGATGCCCTGGCCGGAACCCCAGATGTCGCGCCAGGCCTTCGCCTTGGAGCCGTCGCCGCTGCCGAAATTCATCGTCTTGACGTCGCCCTCGGGCAGATTGTCGGGGTCCATGCCGGCGGCGACGATCGAAGGGCGCAGATAATTGCCGAACACGCCGGTGAACAGGTTCGAGCCGACGATGTCCTCGGCGCGGCCGTCGACGATCGCCTGTTTGTAGGCCTCCGCCGCGCGCGCTTCCGCGGTCGCGATGAAGGCGGAGCCGATATAGGCGAGATCGGCGCCCATCGCCTGCGCGGCGAGAATGGCGCCGCCGGTGGCGATCGCGCCGGAGAGCGCCAGCGGTCCGTCGAACCATTCGCGGATTTCCTGCACCAGCGCGAACGGCGAGATCGGGCCGGCGTGGCCGCCGGCGCCGGCGGCGACCGCGATCAACCCGTCGGCGCCCTTCTCGATCGCCTTGCGGGCGAAGCGCATGGTGATGATGTCATGCATCGTTATGCCGCCGTAGCTGTGCGCGGCCTGATTGACCTCCTCGCGCGCGCCGAGCGAGGTGATGATGACAGGGACCTTCCATTTGACCGTCAGCTCGACGTCCTGCTCGAGCCGGTTGTTTGACTTGTGGACGATCTGGTTGACCGCGAACGGCGCCGACGGGCGCCTCCGGATGTTCGCGGTCGTAGGCGGCGAGCGTCTCGGTGATCTCGTGCAGCCACTCGTCGAGCTGGCTCGCGGGGCGGGCGTTGAGCGCGGGAAAGGCGCCGATGATCCCGGCCTTGCATTGCGCGATGACCAGCGCCGGGCAGGAGACGATGAACAACGGCGAGCCGATGACGGGAAGACGAAGCTTGCCCTGGAGCGAAGACGGCAGCGACATGGAGGAGGACGCCCTTTTTGTTTATACGTGAACTATAGCGCCCAGGACCAAGACGCCGCAATTCAGATTGGCGGCGTCAGCCATTGGCAAACGTAACTAGCCCCGCCGGCGCGGGTCAGCAGCTTGGTCAAGTAGGGCAGCAGGATCTGCGCCTCGTCGTAGAGCGGGAACGGCGGGTTGACGATCAGCAAGCCGATGCGCCGCAGCGGGCTCGGCGAATGGGGGCCGGGCGGAATTTCGCCGACGTCGAGTTCGATGCGCAACATATTGGGCGCGTCGAAATCGGCGATCGCGCGCAAAAACCGGCGGTCGCTGCGCTCGTCCTTGATCGGCCGCCAAAGCATGTAGACGCCCTGCGGCCATTTTCCGAGCGCTTTTCCGAGCGCCGCTTCCACGGTTCGGGCCTCGTCGGGCTCCTCGTAGGGCGGGTCGATCAGCACCAGGCCGCGCCGCTCCTTGGGCGGCAGATACGCGTTGAGCGCGACGTAGCCGTCGGTCGGCGCGATGTTGAGCCGCGCGTCGCGGCCGAGCGCTACGATCAGTTTTTCGCGCTCTTCGGGATGCGCCTCGCAAAGCGCGATCCGGTCCTGCGGCCGCAGCATCGCCTGCGCGATCGCCGGCGAACCGGGATAGGAAAGCAGGCCGCCCCTCCGCCTCGTCGAACGCGCCGACCGCCGCGAGATAGGGAGAAAGCAGCGCCGCGACCTCGTCCGGCGGCTTGGCTTTCAGCAGCCGCGCGATGCCGTCGCGCCACTCGGGCGAGCGCTCCGCGGCTTTGCTGGCGAGATCGTAGCGGCCGGCGCCGGCGTGCGTGTCGATGAAGCGCAGCGGCGCGTCCTTGCGCATCAGATAGGCCAGCACGCGCGCAAGGAACACGTGCTTCAGAATGTCGGCGAAATTGCCGGCGTGGAATTCGTGGCGGTAGTTCATGACGCTGCGGCTTTCCATTGGGGCGTCGAGCCGTTCATTTGCCCCGTCATTGCGAGCGAAGCGAAGCAATCCAACCTTCAGCCGCCGTCTATTTGGTATTCAGTCACGATAGCTTGCGGCAGACGAAGCGTGGTTGCTTCGTCGCTGCGCTCCTCGCAACGACGAAACCCCGCGCCGTCAGCGCAGCGGCGATACTTTGATCTGCGACGAGTGGCAGCTGTGGCGCGCGATCTTGGGGCAGTCAACGTAAGTGTCGAGCGTCTTGGTGACGCAGACGCGAACGTCAATCAATTCGCCGCGGCGACAGGTGATCGCGAAATTGTCGGTCGTGAGCGAGGGATTGGCGGCGATGAACGCGCTTTCGATGTCGCGCGGCGTGAGCGCCTGCTCCTCGTGTGGGGCCTGCAGCGAGGGCGGCATCGTGATGCGGCCCGCGGCGTATTTGACCGCGCCGAAATAGGCTTCCGGCGCGAGGCCGGTGCAGGTGCCGTGCTTGCGATATTCGTAGCGGGCGAGGCCCTCCGAGGGGTAGACGCCGTGGGTCTGGCGCAACGCCTCGCCGGGGATGTAGCCGGCGTCGCCGCAATCGCTGGGGTAGGGACGGTCAGCGTTTTCGGGCCACAGCCCATGCACGACAAAGCCCTGGCCAGCGCCGACAGCGCACTGGTCGCCGCCTCTCGCAGCGCCGCCGGTGTCGCAGAAGCCGGGCGACCAGGAGAACGTCAGCACGTAGAAATCGAAGTCGCCTTTCGAGACCAACGCGTCCGGCGGCGCTGCTAAAGCCGCGGACACAAGGCTAAAGGCCATGATGGCTGCCGCAATCCAGGACTTGATATTCATTGTTTTGAAATTCATCGGGCGCTCCTCCACAAATGCCAGCCTAAAAAATGACGCCCCCGTCGTCGTCGCGACGGAACGCGTTGGCTGCGGCATTGTTGGCGCGCATCCCCTACGAATCAAGCGGCGCGGACGACGCGTCGCGAATCAGTGCGACGGGAAGGTGATCTTGTCGTTGGCGTAGCGGTCGACCAGCGGTCGCAGCACGCTGCAGGCCGGCGCATAAGCGAAGTCGTGGTCGAACCCGATGACGCACCATTCAAATCCGGAGCCGTAGCCGGCGAGCCAGGCGCGCTCGATGATCTGGTAGACGATGGTGTGGAACTTCGTGTCGTTCATTTCGACCCGGCCGACGCAATAGCGGCGCGGAATGTAGGAAACGCCGTTGGAGCGGAAGCCAACCTCGTGGATTTTGTCGAAGTTGACGATCTCAAGCGGGGAATTCCAGAAGGTCGACTGCGTGTGATCGAAGCGATTCTTGATCCATCCCAGGGTGCCGCTGTCGTCGCAGGGGGGAAGGTCGGCGGTGAAGGGGAGGAAACGCTGCTCCGCCGGCACGATGACGCCGGCGGCGAAAGAGGGCAGGGCAAGACCCAGCAACATCACGGCGGCGAGCAGCAAGCGGGTTATGGGCATTCGCTGATTCCCTTAACGGTCACGCAATGATGCCTCGACAGGCGCGAAGCGGCAAGCGCGGACGCGCGCCAGCCTAGTTGAGGCGCGATTTCAGGCCGGCGATCTCTTTCGCCACCAGCTCCGCGCCGGTCTGGCCTTGAGCTTCCGAGCGCAGCACGATCTCGGCGGCGCGGGCCGCGTGGTCCGCGGCGGCGGCGCGCACGTCGGCGGCGGCCTGCGCCTCGGCCAGCGCGATCTTGCCTTCCGCCTGCTTGGTGCGGCGGACGATGAAGTCGTTCATGCGCACCTGCGCATCCTTGGCGAGCGCGTCGGCCTGAACGCGCGCTTCGGCGACGATCTGCAGCGGCGCTCGCCTCTGCCTCGGCCTTCTTCTTCTCGAAGCTGGCAAGCAGGGCGACCGCCTCTTCGCGCAGCTTGGTCGCCTGGCGCAATTCCTCGGCGATCTGCTCGCCGCGCGCGTCGAGGCCCTTCAGCACGATCCGGTGCGCGCCGACGTAGATCAGCAGCGCCGATGAAGACCAGAAAGCCGAGCAGGACGTAAAATTCGGCGCCGAATTCCATGATCGTCTTCCTCAGTTCGGCTTGGCGGCGCTGACCGCGTTCGAGATCACGCCGGCATCGACGCTGCGGCCGAGCAGGCGCTCGACGATCGCGCCGGTCGCCTCTTCCGCGATGCCGGCGACATTCGACATCGCCTGAGCGCGGGTCGCCGCGATCTGGCCCTCGGAGACGGCAAGCTTCGCCGCGAGCTCGTCCTCGAGCGCCTTGCGCTTGGCGTCGGCCTCGGCATTGAGCTGGTCGCGCGTCGCCTGCGCCATCGACTGCGCCTTGGAGCGCGCGTCGGCGAGCGCCTTTTCATGCGCGGCGGCGGCGGCGTCAGCCTGCTGCTGGAGCGTCGTGGCGTCGTCGAGATCTTTCGCGATGCGCGCGCGGCGGGTCTCGATCACCTGGCCGACCTTCGGCAGGAACCGCTTCGACATGATAATAGTACAGCGCGCCGAACGTGATCGCGAGCCAGACGATCTGGGACGGGAACGTGCTGGAGTCGAACGGCGGAAAGTTCGATTGCCGCCGGACTCATGGCCGACTTCGGCCGTCGTGCCGTCAGGCGCAGAATTGGAGTCGGTATTGGCCATCGCGGGTCGATCGCCTCGAAGTCACATGAGAAAATGGAACGGAGCGACCCCGATGGGCCGCTCCGTCGCGTTCAGAAAGACCTGGGCCGATCAGACGGCGAACAGCAGCAGGAACGCGATCAGCAGCGCGAAAATGCCGAGCGCTTCCGTCACCGCGAAGCCGAAGATCAGGCGGCCGAACTGGCCTTCGACCGCGGACGGGTTGCGCAGCGCGCCGTTGAGGAACTGGCCGAACAGCTGTGCCGACGCCGATGCCGGCCGCGCCCGTGCCGATCGCGGCGAGACCCGCGCCGATGTATTTCGCGGCCTGACGACGTCCATAGCATTCGAAGCGTCAACAGCCATTGGAAACTCCTGATTCGTTGTAAGGTTGGAGAGGAAGGGATCGGCCGATCAGTGGCCGGGATGGAGCGCGTCGTTGAGATACATGCAGGTCAGCATGGTGAAGACGTAGGCCTGCAGGAAGGCGACGAGCAATTCGAGGGCGTAGAGACCGATCGTCATCGCGAAAGGCAGGATCGCGACGGCCTTCAGCACCGCGCTGGCGCCGAGCAGCATCACGCAGAAGCCGCCGAACACGTTGAGCGTGATGTGGCCGGCCAGCATGTTGGCGAACAGACGCACCGAGTGGCTGAGCGGGCGCGAGAGGAAGGAGATGATCTCGATCGCGACGACGAGCGGCAGAATGTAGATCGGCACGCCCGAGGGCACGAACAGCTTGAAGAAATGCAGCCCGTGCTCCTTGATGCCGATGATGACGACGGTGAAGAACACCAGCAGCGCCAGCAGCGCCGGTGATGATGATGTGGCTGGTGACCGTGAACGAATAGGGGATCAGGCCGATCAGGTTGCAGACCAGGATGAACATGAACAGCGAGAACACCATCGGGAAGAACCGCATGGCGTGTTCGCCGGCCGCCGAGCGCACCATGCCCGCGACGAATTCGTAGGCCATTTCGCCCATCGCCTGCAGACGGCCCGGGACGCCCGTCGAGCCCTGCGCGGTCAGCGACATCAAGCCAGCAGACGATCGCGACGGCGATGATCATGTAGATGGTGGAATTGGTGATCGAAACGTCGTAGCCGGCGACACGGATGTCGACGCACATGCGAGATCGAGAATTGCTCGATCGGATTGATCGCGGGTCCCGGTTCGCCTGCCACGCTCTAGTCCTTTTTATCGTTCGCCCCCCCGGGGGCTAACGCGCGGCACGTCTTTAGCGTCGGCCCTCCCGCCAGACAAGCGGGAATCGCGAACAAAATTCGCGCCTTTAGGCGAAGTCGCGCGGATGACGTTGAAAACGCCTGCGACCACTGCCCAGCAGGAAAAACAGAATGGTCAACAGGGGCTTGGTATGCAGCAGCCAATCCAGCCCCCAGCCGATCGCGCCGCCGACGAATGATCGCCGCGACGAATTCGCTGCCGGCGCTTCATGCCCTGCGACATCGCCGAGTCCGCAGCCGGCGTTCAGCGCGAGCGCCGTCTCTCGTTCGGCCGCTTCGGGCGGAGTCTGCTCGTCGGATATGGGCCTGCAGCGTCCTCATGCGCGCTTGCGGAGGCTTCCATGTCTTCGCCCGGCTTGTCGTTCGGGCGGCATGGGCGTTCCTCCGGCTATTGCGACAGGCAGGCGTTCGCGGATATTGGCCGCCGGTGTCAACGCGGCGCGCGCTTGACCCTGCGGGGCCGCCGGGGCAAGGCAGGCGCCGATTTCCCGCCAAGGCCGAACCATGTCCGCTCCCGAACCGTCCGCCCTCGTCCGCGCCGCGCTTGCCGCGCGGCTTCGTCGACCGGAACGCGCTCGACATCGCCGGCGCCGACGCGATGATGGCGAAGATCCGCGCGCGTCTATCAGCTCTACGGCTTCGAGGCGGTCGAGACGCCGTTCGTCGAATTCACCGAGGCGCTCGGCAAATTCCTGCCCGATCTCGACCGGCCGAACGAAGGCGTGTTCTCGTTCCAGGACGACGACGAGCAATGGCTGTCGCTGCGCTACGACCTGACCGCGCCGCTCGCCCGCTATGTCGCCGAGAATTACGAAAAGCTGCCAAAGCCCTATCGCAGCTATCGCGCCGGCTGGGTGTTCCGCAACGAGAAGCCGGGCCCGGGCCGGTTCCGCCAGTTCATGCAGTTCGACGCCGACACGGTCGGCGCGGCGCTCGCCGGCGGCCGACGCCGAGATCTGCATGATGGCGGCCGATTGCCTCGAGGCGCTCGGCGTCAAGCGCGGCGACTATGTCGTCAAGGTCAACAACCGCAAGGTGCTCGACGGCGTGATGGAGGCGATCGGCCTCGGCGGCGCGGAGCACGCCGGCCGGCGGCTGACCGTGCTGCGCGCGATCGACAAGCTCGACCGGCTCGGGCCCGAGGGCGTGCGCGCGCTGCTCGGGCGCGGGCCGCAAGGACGAAAGCGGCGACTTCACCAAGGGCGCCGGGCTCGAGCCGGACGCGATCGGCGCGCGTGCTCGGCCTACACGGCGGCGCGCGCGCCGAGACCAACGCGGCGACGCTTGCACGCGCTTGGCGACCGGCGGTCGCGGGCTCCGCGCGTCGGCGAAGCAGGCGTTGGCGGAACTCGCCGAAATCGCGGCGCTCGCCAGCGCCGCCGGCTACGGCGAAGATCGCATCCTCGATCGACCCGTCCGTCGTGCGCGGCCTCGAATATTACACCGGCCCCGTCTTCGAGGCCGAACTGACCTTCGAGGTCAAGGACGAGGACGGCCGGCCCGTCCGCTTCGGCTCGGTCGGCGGCGGCGGCCGCTACGACGGGCTCGTCGCGCGCTTCCGCGGCCGAGCCCGTGCCGGCGACCGGCTTCTCGATCGGCGTCTCGCGCCTGCTGGCGGCGCTGCGCGCCATCCGCAGCCCGATCGTCGCCAGCGCCGCCGACGCCCGGCCCCGTCGTCGTGCTGGTGCTCGATCGCGACCGGATGGCCGACTACCAGCGCCTGGTCGCGACGCTTGCGCGGCGCGGGCATCGCCTCCGAGCTCTATCTCGGCGCGGCCGGCATGAACGCCCAGCTCAAATACGCCGACCGGCGCGGCTCGCTTTGCGCCGTCATCCAGGGCTCGAACGAGCGCGACGCCGCCGGCGGCCCGCAGGTGGTGATCCGCGATCTCGCGCTCGGCGCCGAACTCGCCAAGGCGAGCAAGGAGCGCGCCGACTATCTCGAAATGCGCCAGCGCGCCCAGGCGGCCGTCCCGGAGGCGGAACTGGTCGCCAAGGTGCGCGAAGTGATCGCGCGCGGCGGCGCGCCGCTGCTGGCTAGCTAGACCGTAAGTGCGAGGAGCGCAGACGACGCAATCCATGTTTCGTTCGCCGCAAAACCGTTGTGGCTAAGTAAAGCGGCAGTTGAAACATGGATTGCTTTGCTACGCTCGCAATGACGGGTCATCGTCATTGCGAGGAGCGCAGCGACGAAGCAATCTATGTTTCGTCTGCGCAGCCCTAAATGAATTGCTCTCAAACGTTGTTCTCGAACGCCTTCACGGTGCCGTAAGCGATTGCGATCATCAGCGGAAGATTTTCGATCGGCTCGTCTGAGAGCAGGTCCAGCGCGACGGTCGCGAGCTCGAGCTGGTAGGGGCCCGGACGTCGCGCAGGCCGGACCTCGCAGCGCCAGGGCGCTCAACGCACACAAGCGGGCCCAGTAGGCCCTCCGGCCCGGCAGATAGCTCTGCAGCAGGACGCTGATGCGTCGCTTTTCCGTCCGCACCGGAGCCAGCAGATCCTCGATGGTTTCGCCGGCCTCAAACCAGGTCTCGGCGATCGCGCTCTCAGCCACCGCCCGATGCGCCTCGAGGCGGTTCACTCCGTCCCGCGCCAGCGGGAGCATCCCGGCAAGGCATTCGGCGGCAATATCCGAGGTCGAGGCCGCGTCGGGAATCAGCGGCCCCAATTGCAATTGCTCCGCAATCCCGACAAGTTCGTAGGGCGGCGGCGTGCTCGACTTGAGATTGTCGGCGAGCGCGATCGCCAGCGCCTGTCGCACGCTCGCGAGGTCGGTCTCCGCCGTCGGGGTCGTCGCCCGTAGCCGGTCGACAATATTTTCCGTTTGCCGTTTTCCGACGCCCTTCATAACCAGCACGTCAACGATGCCCTGGGGCTTGATGAGTATGGCGCAGGCGTCGTACTGGTCGCGCCGTTACGGATCGCCATGATGATATTTTGCGCGCCCACGCCGTCGAACGCCGTGATGTGGACTTTGCGCAATTCGCCCGTCGGGCGCGCGACGGGCGGGCTGGTCCGAGGCCTGAGCGCGCGGACCGCGGCGTCGAGCGCCGCCAGGCGCGTCTCGGGCAACCAGGGTCGCATCCGAACCAGCCGTTCCACCAGTCGGCTGTCAACGTTCCGCCCCGAGATCGACGCGAGGGTCGCCAGCGCCGCGTTTGCGAGGATGGAGTCCCGATGCAAAGCGAAGCCGGCAAGCGCAAGGTCCATTTCGGCGACAGCGTTCCCTACCATCGAACGAAGAATGTTCGCTGCGACCTCGTCCGGAAACGCGGTCAACAGCGAGCCAAGCTGAGAATGGATCGCGAACTCGTCCGTCCCCGCGTCCGGAAGCGATTCCAGCAGCGAATCGGTCAGATTATGCGAACTCTCCCCGTCGCGCCGCGGCCCACTCGCGACACGCGAGGGCGATTGTTGCAATCGAGCGACAGTCGCCTGCTTGATGCTATCCGGCGGCCGCCATCCGGCGTCGGACAGGACTTTGGCGATCATCATGAATCCGCGGCCTCGAGCGATTCGTCCTCGGCCGCCTGGTCGAGCAGGAGAAGGACTTCGTCCCGCTCCTTGCGGGCGGCGCGGACACCGTTAGCGGCGTCGATTCGCAAGCTGTCGAGCTTCGGAACCAAGGCCTCCAGAGCCTGCGCCTGGTCCTCGCTGTCAGGGTCGACTTTCCCGCAGAGCTCGAGGAAGTGCAGCAATAGCCCGGAAGGGCTGTCGTCGTGGACGACCCCGCCGCCGTCCGCGTCGTACGATGTGAAGATCTGCGGCTCGATCATGCCCGAGACAATGTCGGCGAGCGCAGCCAATTCGGGTCCGGATTTCTGCGCTCTGCGCTTGGGGCGCGCCGGCTTGGCGGCTCGTGTTCGACGCTTTTTCAACGCGCGGCTCCCCGCAGGAATGCAACATTCTAACCGCTCGCAGGGCAGAAACTGCAACCCGCCGGAGTTTTCCTCAGCTATTCGCGCCTCAGCTCGAGCCGATCAGCACCCCGCCGCGAGCACCAAGCCGCCTCCCAGCATCACCTTGGCGACCGCCGACAGCGGCGGCGTCTCCATGAACCGCCACTGGATCCAGGCGATCGCGCCCAGTTCGAACACGACGACGATGCAGGCGATGACGGTCGCGGTGAAGAAATTCGGGATCAGGTAGGGCAGGGTGTGGCCAATGCCGCCCGCGGTCGTCATCAGCCCGCAGACCAGCGCCGCGCAGCAGCGGCGCGCCGCGGCCGGAAGTTTGCCGTCGTCGGCGAGCGCCTCGGCAAACCCCATCGAGATGCCCGCGCCGATCGAGGCCGCCATGCCGACCAGGAACGCGTTCCAGGGATCGCGGGTCGCGAAAGCCGCCGCGAACACAGGCGCCAGCGTCGAGACGGAGCCGTCCATCAGGCCCGACAAGCCCGGGCTGGATGATCTGCAGCACGAATTGCCGCCGCTGCCCCTCGTCTTCTTCGTTGAGGGCGGATGCGGTCAGGTGGTGTTCCTGGATCGCCCCGGCGTCGCGTTCGTGCTTCGCCTCGGCCTCGGCGAGGTCGCCGAGCAGCTTGCGCACCGTCGCGTCGGAAGTGCGGTCGAGCGCGAGCCGGTAGAAGCGCGCCGCGTCCTCCTCCATTTCCTGCGCCTGCTTGCGCACCTTATCCAGCGGCAGCGGCTTGATGTGCCAGAGCGGGCGGCGCTGGATGTTGCCGCGAATATCCTGCCGGCGCACCAGCGGAATGTGTGACCCGAATTTTTCGACGAACAGGTCGATGAGCTGGCGGCGGTGTTCGTTCTCCTCGACCGCCATGTCCTCGAACACTTTTGCGCTGGCGGGATAATCCTCGCGCAGCGCATTGGCGTAGTCGGCGTAGAGGCGGCCGTCCTCTTCCTCGTTGGCGATCGCGAGGGCGAGGATTTCCCGTTCGGAAAGTGCGGAGAAATCGCGCATACGGTCTCGAATCCTTAGGGCGCGCTTGGGATGGCGGAACGCCGCGGCCGTCAATCGGTCATCCCTAGCAGAGCGTAACGGTTAGAACCATTCTAAGTTAGGCTTCTTTTGTAGCCGGGGTCGCTGATCCCAGCCGGGCGTAAGCGCCTTGTTTTGCTGGTTTTCCACAAACGGAACTGTCCGCGGTCAGCGACCGCGGCTGCAGAAGCGACCGTGCTGCGCTTGACTGCTTGCCAAAGCTCGCTCCCTCCTCTAGGGCCCGGCCTCCCTTGCTCTCGTGATCGCGCCGCCCGTGTCCGCTACGCCAAGCCTCGACAAATTCTCGCGCATTGTCGTCAAGGTCGGCTCGTCGCTGCTGGTCGATTCCTGCGCGCGGCGCGCTGAAGGGCGAATGGCTCGAGGCGCTGGTCGCCGACATCGCCGCCTCTGCATGCGCGCGGCGCCGATGTGCTCGTCGTGTCCTCCGGCGCGATTGCGCTCGGGCGGACGATCGGAAAGCTCCCCGCGCGGCAAGCTGAAGCTCGAGGATAGCCAGGCTGCGGCGGCGATCGGCCAGATCGCGCTGGCGCGGGCCTGGTCGCACGCGCTGCACGCCTACGGCATCGTCGCCGGGCAGATCCTGCTGACGCTCAACGACACCGAAGAGCGCCGCCGCTATCTCAACGCGCGCGAAACGCTCGGCGCGACTGGCGGCGATCCGCGCCATTCCCGTCATCAACGAGAACGACACCGTCGCCACCAGCGAAATCCGCTACGGCGACAACGACCGGCTCGCCGCGCGCGTCGCCACCATGGCGAGCGCCGACCTGCTGATCCTGCTGTCCGACATCGCCGGCCTCTACACCGCGCCGCCGAACGAGGACCCGCACGCCACGCTGATCCCGATCGTCGAGCGCGTCACGCCCCGAGATCGAGGCGATGGCGGGCGGAGCGGCGTCGGAATTGTCGCGCGGCGGCATGCGCACCAAGGTCGAGGCCGGCCGCATCGCGACTGCGGGCGGCGCCCATATGGTGATCGCCGACGGCCGCGTGCTGCACCCGATCCGCCGCATCGCCGAAGGCTCGCCCTGCACCTGGTTCCTGTCGCCTTCGAACCCGAAGGCGGCGCGCAAGATCTGGATTTCCGGCACGCTCGAAGCCAAGGGCGTCGTCACCGTCGACGCCGGCGCCGCGAGCGCGCTGGCGAGCGGCAAGAGCCTGCTGCCGGCGGGGGTGGTGAGCGTCGAGGGCGTTTTCGCCCGCGGTGATTGCGTCATCATTCGCGACCAGCGCGGCGTCGATCTCGGCCGCGGCCTCGTCGCCTACGACGCCTTGCACGCCGAGCGGATCAGGGGGCGCAATTCAAAAGACATCGCGCAAATTCTCGGCACGCCGGGCAGGGCCGAGATGATCCACCGCGATGATATGGCGCTGGCGGAGGGGTGAGTCGCCGGA
Source organism: uncultured Pseudomonadota bacterium (assembly GCA_963771455.1). Classification (GTDB taxonomy): domain Bacteria; phylum Pseudomonadota; class Alphaproteobacteria; order Rhizobiales; family Beijerinckiaceae; genus Roseiarcus. The sequence continues at coordinate 142,440 of CAVYTP010000004.1, read as the reverse complement.
GTCATCCCCCAATATGCGCTCGGATGGGGGTGTGAGCCGCCGTTGGCCGTCATGCCCGGGCTGAACAACAAGCCCGGCCATGACGGCTACCTTGGTTGAAGTCCCCTAAACCGAGCGCAGATGGCCTCAGCCCCGCGCGCCGGCCCGTTTTCGCTGCGGCGCCTCGTGGGTCTGGCGCTCGGCGTCGGCCGACATGCTGAACTGCTCGATCAACGCGCGCAGCTTGCCGGTTTCCTTTTGCAGCGATTGGGCCGCGGCGGTCGCCTCCTCCGCCATGGCGGCGTTCTGCTGCGTGAGCTGGTCCATCTGATCGACCGCTGTGTTGACCTCCTTCAGGCCCACCGCCTGCTCGCGCGCGGTGCGGCCGATTTCCGCCATCCCCGCATTCATGGCGGTGACCTGTTTGGCGATCCGTTCCAGCGAGGCGCCGGCCTCGGCGACTTGCGAGACGCCGTCCTTCACGTGTCCCGACGAGGTCTCGATCAGGCCGCGAATCTCCTTCGCCGCCTCGCTCGAGCGCTGCGCCAGCGCCCGCACCTCGGAGGCGACGACCGCGAAGCCGCGGCCGACGTCGCCGGCCCGCGCCGCCTCGACGCCCGCGTTGAGCGCCAGCAGGTTGGTCTGGAATGCGATCTCATCGACGACCCCGACGATCTGACTGATTTCGCGCGATGAAGCCGCGATCTTGTTCATTGTCGCAACGGTCTTTTCGACGATCTGGCCGCTGAGCTTCGCATCGGCGTGCGCCTGCTCCATGGTCGACTCGGCGCCCTTGACGGCGTCCGAAGTGCGACGCGCGGAGTCCGTGATTTCGCCGAGCGCTGCGGCGGTCTGTTCCAGGCTCGCCGCCTGTTGCTCGGTGCGATGCGAGAGGTCGTCGGAAGCCTGCGAGATTTCGAGCATGCCGGTGTTGACGTTGTCGACGGCGCCCGCAACGCTTTTCATCGACGCTTCGAGAAACACGATCGCCGAATTGAAATCGTCCTTCAGCTTCGAATAGGCCGCAGGCAGATCCTCCGTCAGGCGGAAGTTTAGGTCCTTTGCGGCGAGGCTCGAAAGTCCCTTGCCGATCGAATTGCTGACCGTTTCGCGTTCGTGCTCGATCGCGGCTTCTTCGCCCTTCAGCCGCGCCTCCTCGGTCGCTTTCAAATAGACCGTCACCGACAGATCGATTTCCAGAAAAACGGCCTTGATCAGGGCTTCAACGGCGCCTGAAACCGACTTCACATCGGTTTGAGCGCCGCCGCCCCAACGATGCTTCGGCCAGGATTCGTGAATGAGCTTTGCGGTCAAGTCCGCCAGGATCAGCGCATAGCCCGAGGTGTACCAGCGGGGCTCCAGCCCGATGCGGGCGTGCGTGATGCCGATTTCGCGCACCCGCTTGGTGTAGCGATCGTCGAATTCCCCCGTCGCCACCTCCGCCCAGTGGCGCAGCTGCGCCGCACGGGCTTTTGCGATGTGCCCGTCGTTGGAGAAGAAGGCCCGCAAACCGGGATTGGATTGAATCTGCGTGTAGAGGATGTCGAGGCTGCGCGGCAATTCACGCTGCAGGAAGTCTTTCGACTTCGCGCAGGCGCAACGAGGTGGTCTCGTCCATGCGGAGAAAATTCCTGCGCTCGCCGAGTGTGTTCTCATCGCTGAGCGAATCGTAAAATTTGGTCAGCTCCGGCGCCGCAAAGCCCGCCGGCAGGCACTCAAAGCCGTACCGGGGATGCGCGGACCATCGGATGCTGCCCTTGATCGTCCCAAAAGCGTCTGTCGTGATCGTGATTTCTTCCGCGATCCCGAACTTCGCGGAGCCGGTGACCGCGAATCGAATCCCCTGTGACGAGACGTCGCTGATGACGCAGCGGGTCTCTTCCGACCCGCGCCGCAGCCGGCCCGGCAGGTTGCAGTCGCGCCGCTCCTCGCGCCGCCGCTCAGCTCCCGACCGGACCCGTCGGCGAGGCTTCGCTTGGATTTTGTGCGGCCATCGGTATGTTCCTTTTGGGGTATGTCGTCGCCGAGGGACTCGCAGGCGCCGGGCGACGGCGTTGCGAAAAAGGGTCCTGAAGCTTTAACGGCTCGGGCTTTCCCCAGGCTGTCGGGATCGCCTGACGGGTCGGCCGGATTTTGCCAAACCGCTGGCCGCTCCCCTAAAAGGCCCGCGCCCTCAGGAAACCGACATGCCGAACGCCGACCGGCGTCGATCGCCGACGCATTGATTCATGGACTATAAAATCATAGCGCTTTTCGCTGCGCTCGCGGCTGCGCTCGCCATATTCGCGATCTGGCCGCAACTCGATCTCGCGACCACGCACCTGATCTACGATCGTGGCGGGTTTCTCGGCGAAGACGCGTTCGAGCAATGGGCGCGCTGGTTCTTCAGGGTCCCGCCGATCCTGTTGATGATCGCCCTTGTCGCGGCCTGGGCGCTGCGTCGGGCGGGCCTGAAAATCCCTTATGCGCCGAGCGGGCGGGCGGCGTTATTCGTCCTCGCGACCATGGCGATCGGCCCCGGCCTGATCGTCAATTTCGGCATGAAGGATCATCTGCATCGGCCGCGGCCCCTGCATGTCCAGGAATTCGGCGGCAATTCCGAGTTCAAGCCCTGGTACGAGTTCAACGGCGACTGCGACAAGAACTGCGGTTTTGCTTCGGGTGAGGCTGCGCAGGGATTCTGGACCGTCGCCCCGGCGCTGCTGGTCCCGCCGCCCTGGCGAGCCGTCGCCGTCGCCGCGGCGCTGGCGTTCGGGTTCGGCGCCAGCGCGCTGCGGATCGCATTCGGCGGCCATTTTCTTTCCGACACGATTGTCGGCGCGCTCATTTCACTGATCGTGGTGTTTGGGCTGCGCCGCCTGTTCTGGCCGCGCGGCGAGCGCGCGCCGACTTCGGCGATCCCACCATCCTACGCGAGCGAAAACGGGCGTCGCGGCGATACGCTGCGGAATGGAATCGTGCGCGAAGTTGCGGACCCGTAGCGTCCGGCGGCGCCTCTGCCCCGGGTTGCGCCCCGTCAGCCGCCGCACTAAGACGCCGCGCAAGTCACGCTCCGGCGCCAGCAGGTTCTCATGTCCACCAAATCCGCCATCAAGAAAGTCGTGCTCGCCTATTCCGGCGGTCTCGACACGTCCATCATCCTGAAATGGCTGCAGACCACCTATGGCTGCGAAGTCGTCACCTTCACCGCCGATCTCGGCCAGGGCGAGGAACTCGAGCCCGCGCGGGCCAAGGCGGTGCTGCTGGGCGTAAAACCCGAGAACATCTATATCGAGGACGTGCGCGAGGAATTCGTGCGCGACTTCGTGTTCCCGATGTTCCGCGCCAACGCGGTCTATGAAGGCCAGTACCTGCTCGGCACGTCGATCGCGCGCCCTCTGATCTCCAAACACCTGGTAGAACTCGCCCACAAGGTTGGCGCCGACGCGGTCGCGCATGGCGCCACCGGCAAGGGCAACGACCAGGTGCGGTTCGAGCTGTCGGCCTACGCGCTCAATCCCGAGATCAAGGTGGTCGCGCCCTGGCGCGAATGGGAATTCGCCTCGCGCACCCAGCTCCTGCAGTTCGCCGAGCAGCACCAGATTCCGATCGCCAAGGACAAGCGCGGCGAGGCGCCGTTCTCGACCGACGCCAACCTGCTGCACGTCTCTTCCGAAGGCAAGGTGCTGGAAGACCCGGCGCTGGAAACGCCCGGCTACGTCTATTCCCGCACCGTCGATCCGGAATCGGCGCCGGACAAGCCGACCGATTATCGAGATCGGCTTCGAGAAGGGCGACGCCGTTTCGCTCGACGGCGTGGCGATGTCGCCGGCGACCCTGCTGACCGCGCTCAACAAGCTCGGCCATGATAACGGCATCGGCCGGCTCGACCTGGTCGAGAACCGCTTCGTCGGCATGAAGTCGCGCGGCATGTACGAGACGCCCGGCGGCACGATCCTGCTGCCGGCGCATCGGGCGATCGAGTTGATCACGCTCGACCGTGGCGCGGCGCACCTCAAAGACGAGTTCATGCCGAAATACGCCGAGCTGATCTACAACGGCTTCTGGTTCTCGCCGGAGCGCGAGATGCTGCAGGTGATGATCGACAAAAGCCAGGAATTGGTGACCGGCCGCGTGCGACTGAAACTCTACAAGGGCGGCGTCTATGTCGTCGGCCGCGACAGCCCCTATTCCCTGTACGATCAGGACCTCGTGACCTTCGAGGAAGGCGCCGTCGCCTACGACCACCACGACGCCGGCGGCTTCATCAAGCTCAACGCGCTCAGGCTGCGCACGCTCGCCAAGCGCAAGATCAGGACGGCGAAGCAGGGCTGACGATCGCGGCGCCGGTCGCGATGCGGCGCAACCGCCGCTCGCGCCACAGCACCGAAAGTCCCGCGCCGGCGACGATGCAGCCGCCGAGCAATACGGCCGGCGTCGGCGCCTCGCCGAACACCAGCAGGCCAAGAACCGCGGCCCAGATCATCGCGACATAGTCGAACGCCGCGATGACGGACGCGTCGGCGAACCGGTAGCTGTGGGTCATCAGGATTTGTCCGGCGCCGCCGAACCCGCCGATTGCGGCCAGCGCCAGCCATTCGGCGAGCCCCGGCGTCACCCAGACCTGCCCGGCCGCGAAGTTCGCGCCCGCCGTGTTCGCCGGCCAGAGCGCGCAGACGATCAGCGCGAGGGCGCCGATCACAGAGGTCACGCTTGAAAAATAGAACACGATCGCGCCGGTCGGCTCCGACAGCGTGAGGCGGCGGGTCTGGATCATCGCCGCCGCTGAAAACAGCGCGCCGGCCAGCGCGATCGTCACGCCGAGCGAGGCCTGCGCGCCGGCCGCGCCCGATAGGTGATCGGAGAGCATCACCAGCACGCCGGCGAAGCCGATCAGCACCGCCGCCCAGCGGTAGGGCCTGACGATCTCGCCAAGCAGCAGCGCGGCGAGCGGCACCACCAGCAGCGGCGTCACGAAGGTGAACGCGGTCGCGTCAGCGAGCGGCAGCAGGCCCAGCACCAGAAAGCTCGAGAACATGCCGCCGCTGCCCGCGAGCGAGCGGCCGATGTGGCCGAACGGGCGCTGCGTTCGCAGCGCCGCAGGAAATTCGCCGAGCCGCCAAAGCCAGGCGACCAGCACGACCAACGCGAACAGGGAACGAAACAGCACGATCTCGGCGACCGGAAAGCGCGCCGTCGATGCCTTGATGAGCACGTTCATCAAGGCGAAGACGAGCGTCGCCGCCACCTTGAGCGCTATCCCCCTCCCCATGTTTCAAATCTCAGAAAGAGCTGGGGAACGCGCCGCCGTCGATGAGCAGGTTCTGGCCGACGATGTAGCCGGCATGGGCGCTGGCGAGGAACGCGCAGAGCTGGCCGAATTCCTCCGGCGTCGCCGATCCGCTGCGCCGGGATCGCCGCCGCCCGCGCGGCCTTCGCCGCTTCCGGATCGGCGGACGCCGCAAGCGTGTCGCTTGATGCGATCGGTGTCGAACATGCCCGGCTGGATCGTGTTGATCGTCACGTTGTGGCGCGCGTATTTGCGCGCCGCGCCGGCAAAGAATGCGGTGAGGCCGGCGCGGGCCGCGGCAGAAGCTTCCAGTCGCGCGATCGGGGACCGGACACCGGCGGAGGTGATCTGGATGATGCGGCCGAAGCCGCGCTTGGCCATGCCCGGCAGCACGGTCCTGGCGAGCGCGATCGGGGTCAGCATGCTGCCCTCGATCGCCGCAAGCACCTCCTCGCGGGTAATCGTCTCGAAGTCGCGCGGCGGCGGCCCGCCGTTGTTGTTGACGAGAATGTCGGGCTCGGGACAGGCCGCGAACAGCGCGTCGCGCACCGCTGCGCTCATTGAGATCGCCGGCGACGACGATCGCTTCGGCGCCGGTCGCGGCGCGGATTTCGGCCGCGGTCTTTTCGGCGTCGGCCTTGTCGCGGCCGTTGATGACGACCTTGCAGCCGGCTTCGCGCGAGCGCGGTCGCGCAGGCCCGGCCGAGGCCCTTGCTCGATGCGCAGACGATGGCGCTGCGGCCGGCGATCCCGAGATCCATGATTGAGCGGCTCCTGAAACGATGTCTGTCGGTCTAGCGCCTCGGCGCGCGCCTGTCATCGCGCCGACACGAGAATCTGGGCAAGGGAGGCCAAGCATCGCCCGAAACCCCGGCCCTGTGCGGGCCGCCGCCGAAGGGTCCAATCCGTGGAAACCGTCAACCACTACCGCTCGATTTTCCTCTCCGACGTGCATCTCGGCACGCGCGGCTGCCAGGCGCCGCTGGTGCTCGATTTCCTCAAGCACAACGACGCCGACACCTATTTTCTGGTCGGCGACATCATCGACGGCTGGCGCATGCGCTCAAAATTCTATTGGCCGCAGTCGCACAACGACGTGATCCAGAAACTGCTGCGCAAAGTGCGGCGCGGCGCGCGCATGGTGTTCGTTCCGGGCAATCACGACGAGTTCGCGCGCCAGTTCATCGGCCTCAGTTTCGGCGGCGTCGAGATCGTGCGCAACTGCATCCACGTGACCGCCGACGGCCGCCGCTTTCTGGTCATGCACGGCGACGAGTTCGACGTGGTTGTGCGTCACTCGCGCTGGCTCGCCTTCCTCGGCGACTGGGCCTACGATCTCGCACTGTTCCTCAACACCCATTTCAACCGTGCAAGGCGCCTGCTCGGCTTCGGCTACTGGTCGTTCTCGGCCTGGGCGAAACTGAAGGTGAAGAAGGCGGTCAATTTCATCGGCTCGTTCGAGCGGGAACTGGCGGGCGAAGCGCGCCGGCGCGGCGCCGACGGCGTGATCTGCGGCCACATCCATCATCCCGCGATCCGCGACATCGAGGGCATCACCTACGTCAACACCGGCGATTTCGTCGAATCCTGCTCGCTCGTCGTCGAGCACGAGGATGGCACGGCTCGAAGTCATATACTGGTCGCAGCCGCTGGCCGAACTGCCGGCGGCGCTGCCGGCGCCGGCGAGCGCGCTGGAAGAACTCTCCGCGACGCCGGAAGTCGAAGCCGCCTGATGAAGATCGTCATCGCGACCGACGCCTGGCGACCGCAAGTCAACGGCGTCGTCCATACGCTCGAACAGATGACTTCCGCCGCGACGCGCGAATTCGGCGCCGACGTTCGAATTCGTCACGCCCGAGGGTTTTACGACCCTGCCGCTGCCGACCTATCCCGACATCCGCGTCGCGCTCGCGACCTCGCATGACGTCGGGCGGCGCATCGAGGATCTCGCGCCCGATCACGTCCATATCGCGACCGAAGGGCCGATCGGCTGGGCGGCGCGCGGCCACTGCCTGTCAACCAACCGCATGTTCACGACCGGCTACCACACCCGCTTCCCCGAATATATTTACGCCCGATCGGGCTTGCCGGAGGCCTGGACTTATGCGGCTTTGCGGACCTTCCACGCGCCCTCGTTGCGGGTGATGACGCCGACGCCATCGATCCGCGACGAACTCAAACAGCGCGGCTTCGAGCGCGTCGTGGTCTGGAGCCGCGGCGTCGATCACGAACTCTACCGCCCGCAGCGAGGTCGACGTGTTCGATCTGCCGCGGCCGATCTTTCTCTATGTCGGCCGCGTCGCGGTCGAGAAGAACCTCGAGGCGATGCTGAGCCTCGACCTGCCCGGCTCCAAAGTCGTCGTCGGCGACGGCCCGGCGCGCGCCTCGCTGCAACGCCGCTTTCCCGATGCGCATTTCCTCGGGCCGCGTTTCGGCGAGGAGCTTGCGCGCAGCTATGCGAGCGCCGACGTGTTCGTGTTTCCCTCGCGCACCGACACGTTCGGCATCGTCCTGATCGAGGCGCTCGCCTGCGGCCTGCCGGTCGCCGCATTCCCGGTCGCAGGACCGCTCGACGTGATTGGCGACAGCGGCGCGGGCGTGCTGAGCGAGAACCTCGGCGAAGCGTGCCTAGCCGCGCTTGAAATTCCACGCGAGCGCGCGCGACACATGCGCTAGGCTTTACCTGGAAGGAAAGCGCGCGCCAGTTCCTCGCGCATATTTCCGAGGGACGCGCGGAGCGGCTGGCGGCGTAGCGGAAACGCCCCTCACCCCGACCCTCTCCCGCAAGCGGGAGAGGGGGCGCACCCCTTCTCCCGCTTGCGGGAGAAGGTGGCGCATAGCGCCGGATGAGGGCGGCGCCCCCAACTACTGTCCCGTCAGCGTCAACTGCCTCGCCCCCGCCGCCTTCAGCTCCGCCTCCGACCCTGTGATCGTGATCGACTTCACGTCGTTCCACAGCGGCGCGAGGTCGCCGTAGATAGGGCGAGAAGATGTGGCCGGATTGCCCGGTCGTGATCATGAAGCGCGACTTCTCGAGATCGGAGAGATCGTACAGGCCCCGGAAGCCGCCGCCCTGCGTGCGCGCGAACGGCTTGTCCTCGGGCTCCTCGTACCCGCCGCCGCGATCCAGCGTGTAGAAGCCGCCGCTCGAAGGCATCGAGAGGTCGCTGACCCGGTCGAGCAGCGGCACGTGGCTGTAGACCTTGTGGGTCAGCAGCGCGACATGCTCCGAGCCCCAGCGCCATTTGCTCATGTCGGCGCCGTCGCGCTTGACGACGAGCGCGACCCCTTCGTCGAACGCGCGGCTCATCGCCTTGCTGCAATCGGGATCGGGCGCGTCCTTCGCCTCCTTCTGGTCGCACCAGGCGGGATGGGTCTTGATCAGCGACAGCAGCGTCGCCGCGTCGAACGGGCCGTTGTCGCCGAGCGTCACGCCGACGCGATCCTCAATCAGGATGCGATGCAGGCTCAGCAGGAACGCCGAGTAGATCAGCGGTTCGGGCTTGTCCTTGTCGAACACGGCGTCCCAGCCGCCAGCAGCGAGAGCGCCTGCCGGCCGCGCTCGTCGCTGGGCTTGAGGGCTTTCAGCAGCGGCAGGAATTCGACCGCGTCGAGCGAAAGATTGTCGGCCTGCATCTGCGCGGAGGTCTCGAGCGAATGCTTGTCGATCTGGTTGAAGAACTGCTGCAGGCGGCGGGCGCGGAACGGCTCGTCCCAGTCGCGGCCGAAGATCGCCTCCTTGGCCTCCGGCACGAGCGGGTTGTTGGCGTTGAACACGAAGCCGACATCGGGATTGTGGATCTGCGGCATGTCCTCGAACGGAACCCAGCCGGTCCAATCGGTCGCGCCGGTCGCGCCCGATGTCGGCGCGAGGCCGTCGCCGGACTTTCGCACCGGAACGCGCGCCGGCGAGATCAGCCCGATGTCGCCGTTGACGTCGGCGTAACCGATGTTCTGCATCGGCGCGAACACCAGCTTCAACGCCTCGGTGAACTCGCCCCAGTTGCGCGCGGAATCGATTTTCAGGACCGCCTCGAAGCGTCGTGTCGTCGCCGCTGAGGCCCGTGAAGGCAAGGCGACACGGCCTGATTGGGGCCGGCGACCTTGGCGAAATCCTTCGAGACGTCGGACATCACAGGGCCGTGCCTTGTGGCGCGAATGTGCAGCGTCGACGTCGGCGCCGCCCTTCACATGGATGGTCTCGTCATGCGCGTCGAATGGCTTTGATCCGTCGGGCGTCAGATAATTGTCGGCGTTGGCGGGATCGACGGATTCGATGAACAGGTCCTGCGTGTCGGTCTGCGACGAGGTGATGCCCCAGGCGATCTGCTTGTTGCGGCCGAGCAGCACGATCGGCAGACCCGGCACGCTGGCGCCGACCAGGGTCTCGTCGGGCGTGTCGATGCGGACCAGATACCAGAGCGAAGGCGCGCCGATCTCGAGATGCGGATCGTTGGCGAGGATCGGCTTGCCGGTCGTCGTGCGCGATCCCGCGACCGCCCATTGGTTGGAGGCGCCGTGCCTGAACGGAATCCACTTGCTAAGCTTCAGTTCGGGATCGTCGAGCGACGCGTGATCCGGGTGATATTCCGGCATCGTGGTGATCGGCGCATGCTCGGCGAGGCTTGGCATCAACCAGCTCGCCTGTTCCGCCGGCAGCTTCGCGGCGAGTTCGGCGCGCGTGACCTCCTGAGCGTGGTTGCGGCTCAGCTGCCACGACATCAACTTCAGCCAGACCAGCGAATCCGCGGGCTTCCAGGGCTCGGGCGTGACGCCGGTCAACAGGAACTCGACGGGCAGCGCGCCCTCATGCGCCTTCAGGTAGGCATTGACGCCGTCGGCATAGGCGTCGAGCCGCGCCTGCGCGTCCTTGGAGAGCGCGTTGTAGCTCGATTGCGCCTGCCTGTAGAAGCCCAGCGTGCGGATGAACTTGTCGACGCCGATTTCCTCGGCGCCCGCCATCTCCGAAATCCGGCCCTGGCCAACGCGTCGGTTGACCTCCATCTGATAGAGCCGCTCGCTCGCATGCAGATAGCCGAGCGCGCGCGCAGCGTCGGTCATGTTGGCGGCGAAGATATGCGGAATGCCGTGACCGTCGCGCCACACCCGCACGTCCGCCGAAAGGCCTGGCAGCTTCTCCTGGCCCGAATAGCTGGGCAGCGCGCGATAGAACAGATAGCCCCCCGCGAGAACGGCGAGCACGGCGAGCGTGACGATGAGTTTTATCGCGCCCTTGATGAGGCGAAACAGCATGAGGTCCTCCCGGCTTCCGCAGGTGATAGCACGGCGCGACCGCCGCCGTCATGACAGGCGAGCCTTGCGCCTGGGGACAGTGATGTGACCCTTCTCCCGCTCGCGGGAGAAGGGTCACACGACGCCGGCGGCGGTTTTCTGCTAGCTTTCGCGAAGCATGAACCCACCTCTCGAACCCACCACCTACGAAGACCCGTTCGCCCGTCGAGGCGCTGCCGCCGCCCGAACTCTGGCCGCAGCTCGACATCGCGGCGCTGCGCGCCCGCTATCCCCTGAAAATCAACGCAGCCGTCGAAATCCTCGACCGCGCGATCGAACGCGGCTTCGGCGCGAACCTTGCGCTGAAGGGCCCCGGCGTCGCCTGGAGCTACGCCGAGTTGATCGACAAGGCGCAATCGCATCGCTGAAGTGCTTGTCAGCGACTTCGGCCTCGTCAGCGGCGGCCGCGTGCTGCTGCGCGGCTTCAACACGCCGATGCTCGCCGCTTGCTGGTTCGGCGTTTTGAAGGCGGGCGGCGTCGCCGTCACGACGATGCCCCTGCTGCGCGCGCGCGAACTCGCCGCGATCGTCGACAAGGCCGAGATCGGCATCGCCTTGAGCGAGGCCGCGATCGCCGGCGAATTGGAAGGCGTGCGGGGCCTCAAGACCATCGGCCGCTTTCTCGATAACTCACCGGAGGGGCTCGAGGCGCGCATGGCGCGCGCGAGCGGCGCGCCGCAGAACCATCTGCCGTCGCAAGACGACGTCGCGCTGATCGCGTTCACCTCGGGCACGACAGGCAAGCCGAAAGCGACGATCCATTTTCATCGCGACGTGCTGGCGATCGTCGACACGGTTGACGCGCATGTGACGCGGTTCGCAGCGAACGATGTCGTCGCCGGCAGCGCGCCGCTCGGCTTCACTTACGGGCTCGGCTCTCTGTTGCTGTTTCCTCTTCGGCGCGGCGCGTGCAGCCTGTTGCTGCCGCGCGTCAGCGCCGACGGTTTGCGCGATGCGTTGCGCAATGAGGGGGTCACGACTTTGATGATCGGCCCGACGCTGTATCGCTCCCTGACGCCGCTGATCGAGCGCGAAGATGCGGCGCGTCTTCGTCTGTGCTGCGCCTCGGGCGAGGCGCTGCCCGGCAAATGTGCTGGAGGCATGGCGGTGCAAGACGGGGCTGACGATCCGCAACATCCTGGGCTCGACGGAAATGCTGCACGCGTTCGTCGCGGCCGACGAGAACGATCCTGCGCCCGGTTCGCTCGGCCGCGCGCTGCCAGGCTACCAGGCGGAAGTGTTCGACGCCGAGATGAGGCCGGCGGCGCCCGGTGTGGTTGGTCGCTTAGCCGTGCGCGGCCCGACGGGTTGCCGCTATCTCGGCGATCTCGATCAGCAGCGCAAATATGTCGTCGACGGTTGGAACCTGACCGGCGACTCCTGCATCCGCGACGAGCAGGGCGTGCTCTGGCATCACGCGCGCACCGACGAGATCATCGTCTCGTCCGGCTACAACATATCCGGCCTCGAGATCGAGAATGTGCTGATCGAGCACCCGGCTGTCGCCGCCTGCGCAATCGTCGGACTGCCGGATCGCGACGCGCGGCGCCGTGGTCGCGGCGTTCGTCGTGCCGCGCTATCCAGACAAAGCTGGCCCTGACCTTGCGGAGGCGCTGCAGGCCTATCTGAAGGCGGAACTGGCGCCCTACAAATATCCGCGCGTGGTGCGCTTTCTCGACGCGTTGCCGCTGACCGAGACAGGCAAGATCGCGCGGGCGAAATTGCGGGAAATGCCGTAAGCGACCTTACGGCGTCCCGTGCGAGAAAATATCAATGGCTTCGAAGCCGGCGAGATCGAGCCGCACGCGGTCGGGCAGATAGCCGAACGCCGCGCGGGCGTGCGAGTCGCGGCCTTCGCGCGTCAGCATCGCGTCGAGCCTTTCGCGCAGCCCATGCAGATACAGCACGTCGGAAGCGGCGTAGGCGAGTTGCGCGTCGCTTAGCGTCGCGGCGCCCCAGTCCGAGGATTGCTGCTGCTTGGAAATCTCGACGCCGAGCAGCTCGCGCACCAAATCCTTGAGGCCGTGGCGGTCGGTGTAGGTGCGCGCCAGTTTCGAGGCGATCTTGGTGCAATAGATCGGCTCCGGCATCACGCCGAATGCGTTACTGAGCGTCGCCATGTCGAACCGGCCGAAATGGAACAGTTTCAGCACCTTGGGGTCGGCGAGCAGCGCTTCCAGCCGCGGCGCCCGAGTTTGGCCGGGCGCGATCTGGACGACATCCGCGGTGCCGTCGCCGCGCGACAGCTGCACGACGCAGAGGCGGTCGCGCTTCACCTCGAGGCCGAGGGTTTCGGTGTCGATCGCGACCACGGGGCCGAGATCGAGCGAGTTCGGGCAGGTCGCCCTTGTGGAAGCGGATGGTCATGGGGCGGGCTAACAGCCGGCCCCCTGGGCGTCAAGCCGGCCGCGGACCGCTCAGGCCCGCGCCAGAAACTTGAACATCACCGCGCGCGCTTCGTCGTCCATAGTCGCCTTGAACGTGTATTTGTCGCGTAGACCTGCCGCTCGCACCGCGGCGGGCCGCGCGGAAATTTCGTCGAACAGGCGCTTCAGGTTCGGGAATGTCGCCCACGCGCCATCGCCGAGAATGAAGGTCGCCATCCGCGCCCATCCCCAGACGTCCATGTCGACGATCGAGTAGGCATCGCCTACAAGATACGGGCGATCGCTCAGCCGCTTGTCGAGCACGGCATAGTGCCGCTCGACCTCATACTGATACCGCTTGTGCGCGTAGGGCACCGGCTCGGGCGCAAAATGCTTGAAGTGCACGGCCTGACCGCTGAACGGCCCGACGCCCGTCGCCGCGAACATCAGCCACGAGAGCAGCTCGCCGCGATATTTGGGCGCGGGCAGGAACTTGCCGGTTTTCTCGGCGAGATAGAGCAGAATGGCGTTGGAATCGAACACGACCGTCCCGTCGTCGACGATCGCCGGCACCTTGCCGTTCGGATTGACCTTCAGGAACTCGGGGTCGAACTGCTGGCCGGTGCGGGTGTCGATCGGGATCGGCTCGTAGGCGAGTCCCGCCTCCTCCAGGAAGAGCGCGACCTTGGTCGGATTGGGCGAGCCGTTGAAGTAGAACTTGAGCACGGGAGCCTCTCTGCGGAGCGTTTCGGCTGCGCTGCTATAGTCCGCAAGCGTCCTTCTGGCGAGCGCGATCCGCCCTTTGTCGCATGCGCCGCATAGCGAGCCGACGTTGCGCCGGCCCCCCGCCGAAGCTTATTGAGAAGGCACACGAACCTTGAAAGGGGGGAGCATGCCGGAATTCGCGCTCGACGCCGATCGTGAAGCGATCCGCGAAATGGCGCGCGGCTTCGCCGACGATACGCTCGCGCCCCATGCGGTTGAGTGGGATCAGGCCAAGCACTTCCCGGTCGCCGAGATCCGCGCCGCCGCCGCGCTCGGCATGGGCGCCATTTATATTCGCGAGGATGTCGGCGGCTCGGCGCTGACGCGGCTCGACGCCGCGGTCATCTTCGAACAGCTGGCGACCGGCTGCCCGACCGTCGCCGCCTATATCTCCATCCACAACATGTGCGCGTGGATGATCGACGCCTACGGCAACGAGGCGCAGCGCAAGCAGATTTTTGCCGCCGCTGGCCTCCATGGAAAAGTTGGCGAGCTATTGCCTTACGGAACCCGGCGCAGGCTCGGACGCGGCCGCGCTGCGCACCCGCGCGGTGCGCGACGGCGAGACTTACGTGCTCAACGGCCAGAAGCAGTTCATATCCGGCGCCGGCAATCCCGATGATTTCTACGTCGTGATGGCGCGCACCAGCGACGATGGCGCGCGCGGCGTCTCGACCTTTCTGGTCGAAGGCGGATCGCCGGGGCTCAAGTTCGGCGTCAACGAAAAGAAGATGGGCTGGAACGCCCAGCCAACCCGCGCCGTGATCTTCGAGGATTGCCGCGTGCCGGTCGCCAACCGGCTCGGCGAAGAGGGCATCGGGTTCCGAATTGCGATGGCCGGCCTCGACGGCGGGCGGCTCAACATCGGCGCCTGCTCGATCGGCGGCGCGCAGTCCGCGCTCGAAAAGGCGCTGGCCTACATGAAGGAGCGCAAGGCGTTCGGCAAACGGCTCGACGAGTTCCAGGCGCTGCAATTCAGCCTTGCCGACATGGCGACCGAGCTCGAGGCCGCGCGCACGCTGCTGTGGCGCGCCGCCGCCGCGCTCGACGCCAAGACATCAGATGCGACGCGGCTCTGCGCGATGGCCAAGCGCTTCGCGACCGACACTGGTTTCAATGTCGCCAATCAGGCGCTGCAGATGCTGGGCGGCTACGGCTATCTCTCCGACTACGGAATCGAGAAGATCGTGCGCGACCTGCGCGTGCATCAGATTCTCGAGGGCACCAACGAGATCATGCGGGTCATCATCGCGCGCGAGATGGTCAAATGAGCGGGCCGGCGCGCGCGCCAACGGAGCTGACGAGCCATGTCTAAAATCGCCTTCATCGGTCTTGGCAACATGGGCGGTCCGATGGCCGCCAATCTCGTCAAGGCGGGCCACGAAGTCATTGGCTTCGACCTTTCGCCAGCGTTGCTCGAAGCCGCCGTGAATTCGGGCGCGAAAGCTGCCAAGAGTTCCGCGGATGCGGTGAAGAGCGCCGACATCGTCGTCACCATGTTGCCGGCCGGCAAGCACGTGCTGGCGGTCTGGGGCGAGATCGTCGTCGCCGCCAAGCCGGGCGCGCTGTTCATCGATTCCTCGACGATCGACGTCGACAGCGCCCGCAAGGCGCATCAGCTCGCGGCCGGCGTCTGACCATCGCGTCGATTGACGCGCCGGTGTCCGGCGGCGTCGGCGGCGCCAAGGGCGGGACGCTGACCTTCATGTGCGGCGGCGACGACGCGGCGTTCGCCGAGGCGCAAGCCGATCCTCGGCCAACATGGGCAAGCGGATCGTCCATTGCGGCGCGGCCGGCGCGGGGCAGGCCGCGAAAATCTGCAACAACATGATCCTCGGCGCCACGATGATCGCGACCGCCGAGGCGTTCGCGCTCGGCGAGAAGCTCGGCCTCACCCATCAGGCCCTGTTCGACGTCGCCTCGACCTCGTCGGGACAAAGCTGGTCGCTGACGAGCTATTGCCCGGTTCCCGGCCCGGTGCCGACTTCGCCGGCCAACAACGACTACAAGCCCGGCTTCGCCGCCGCCCTGATGCTGAAGGATCTGAAGCTCGTCGCAGGAGGCCGCGCAGGCGGCGGGCGCCGTCACGCCGATGGGCGCTCAGGCGGCGCAGCTCTACGCGCTGTTCAATGCGCAGGGCCACGAGGGCGACGATTTCTCGGGCATCATCAATTTCCTGCGCGGCCTCAAATAGCGCTACCGGGAGCTGTCATCAAAGTGCACGCCAAGTCGCTGTTCTTTCCCTACCTCGCCGCGCCGAAACCGCTCGAATGGATCGAGGCGGCGCCGGGCATCCTCTGGCTGCGCCTGCCGCTGCCGTTCCAGCTCAACCACGTCAACGTCTATCTGATCGAGGACAAAGACGGCTATGTGCTGTTCGACGCCGGGCTCGACGACGCGGCGACGCGCGAACTCTGGCAGGCGCTGTTCGAGGGGCCGCTCAAGGGCAAGCGACTGACTGCCGTGCTGACCTCGCACTGGCATCCCGACCACATGGGGCTCGGCGGCTATCTCGCCGAGATGCACGATGTGAAGCTGTACGCGAGCCAGAGCGAATATCTGGATTCGCTCTGCATGCGGCTCGACCCGAACATGCTCGGCGACGAACCCTATCGTTCCTTTTTCCGCGCGCACGGGCTCGACGGCGCGAGCACCGACGTGATGCTGCAACGGGGGCTCGGCTATCTCCGGCTGGTGTCGGCGCTGCCGCGCACCTATCGCCGCGTGATTGCCGGCGAGACGCTGGAGATCGGCGGCCGCAAGTTCGACGTGCTGACCGGCGGCGGCCATTCGTCCGAGCAGATCATGCTCTATTGCGCATCGGAGAACGTGTTCCTGTGCGCCGATCAGGTGATCGCGAAAATCACGCCCGAACATCAGCGTCGATCCGATGGACCCCGACGGCGATCCGCTCGGCATCTATCTGCGTTCGCTCAACGACCTCAAGCGCCGCATCCCCGAGGACGCGCTGCTGCTGCCGGGCCACAATCTGCCGTTCGTCGGCTTGCAGACCCGCATCGACGAACTGATCGTCCATCACGAGGCGCGCTGCGAAATGATCCTGCAGGCCTGCCGCCATGCGCCGCATTCGGCCGCGGACATGGTGCCGTTGCTGTTTGGGCGCGCCATCGACGATCCGCATCAATTGTCGTTCGCCTTCAGCGAGTCGCTGGCGCACGCCAATTATCTGATCCGGCGCGGCGCGCTCGACGCCACCAAGACGGCGAGCGGCGTCACGATGCGCGCTGCGTGACCCAAGGCGCCAGGCTAGGGAGCCGGAACAGACGGCGTCGCGACCGCGTTTTGGAGTTCTGCAGGCTCGCGCGAACCTGTTTGGCGGTCCGACTCCGGCGTGCTAGGCCTGACGCGACCAGGGAGGGAACATATTCGTGGATTACAGAAAGAAATTTCGCGTCGACCCCGACGAGAAGCTGCGCCTTGGCAAGCTCGATCCCGGTTATAATGGCAAGCAAGTAGACGAAGCCCTCGCCAAGAAGGTCATCGAGCACTATCAGGACAAGCTGACCCACCAGCAATTGCTGCTTTACGCAGCGAAGAAAGCGTTCGGTTCTGGTCGTGCTGCAGGCGCTCGACGCCGGCGGCAAGGATGGAACCGTCAACCACGTCTTCTCCGCCTTCAACCCGCAAGGCGCCTCAGTAGTCAGTTTCAAACAGCCGACGCCGGCGGAGCTTGCGCACGACTTCCTGTGGCGCATCCACGCCCACACTCCGGCGCAAGGCGAGATCGCGATCTTCAATCGCTCGCACTATGAGGACGTGATCGTCACGCGCGTCCACAAGCTCATCGACAAGGCTGCCTGGGTCGAGCGCTACAAGAACATCCGCGAATTCGAAAAGCTGCTCGTCGAGCGCGGGACGGTCGTCCTGAAGTTCTTCCTGCACATCAGCAAGGACGAGCAACTGCGCCGCTTTGCGCAGCGGCTCGACGACCCCAACCGCAACTGGAAGATCAGCGAGGCCGATTACAAGGAGCGCGCATACTGGGACGATTACACGAGCGCGTTCGAGGACGCGCTGGCGGCGACCAGCACGGAAGACGCGCCCTGGTACGTGATCCCGTCCAATCACAAATGGTTCCGCAATCTCGCCGTCTCGCAGATCATGGCGGACACGCTGGAAGACCTGAAGCTCGCCTTCCCGACGCCGACTGTCGATCTCGACGAAATGCGCCGCAAGTATCACGAGGCCGTGGAAGCGGGGCACAAGGGGGGAAAGGCGGACTGAAGTTGGCCTGCTTCAGACTCCGTCATTGCGAGCGCAGCGAAGCAATCCATGCTTCCGCCGCCGCAGACTTTTGCGATCAACCATAAGAACTAGCGGCGGCGGAAGCGTGGATTGCTTCGTCGCTGCGCTCCTCGCAATGACGATTCCAACGCTAGCCAGATCGGATTCTCGGCTAGCTGCGCGGCTACATCCGCATCGACCGGGGTCGCAAAGCTTTTCACGATGAAGGCGAGCGTCGTGTAGAGGCCGACCGTGGCGATCACATCGAAAACGCCCGTAGGTTCCCACCAGCTTCGCCAGATCCTCACGGCTATGCGCCGACAGGCAGGCGCTGTCGATCAAATCGTCCACCGCGCGCGCAATCACCTGGTCTTCGGCCGACATCTCCAACACATCGCCGCGCAGACTGAGAATGCGCGCGTCGTCCATCCCGCATGCGCGCGCCCGCATCACGTGGTGGCTCCACTCGTAGTTCGCGTTCAGCCTGTGCCCCGTCCGCAAGATTGCGACCTCGCTCCGCTGAGGCCCGAGGCTGTTCTTCGTCACGACGTAATCGCGGTAATTTGCCCACGAGCGCAGCAGGGCAGGGTTGTGCGCCATGACGCGGTAAACGTTGAGCCGCCCCGCAAATCCCGCCAGCATGTCGGAAATCTCTGATGGCCAAGCTGCATCAGCAATTGGCGGGAATGCGAGATCGGAAGGGCTCGAAAGCTCTGACGTCATGGTCCCGGCCTTTCCATTGCAGCGTCTCAGTTCTCGGCCGCGGGAGGGCCCTTCCATCGCGGCGTCTTCTTGATGGCGCCCGTCGCCGCGGCCTTGAAATAGGTCACCGCAAGCTCCTCCCTGCACATCGAGGTCTGCAGGGTCTGCATGGAATTGGTGTCGTTGACGTAGGCCGCGTCACAGGCTTGTTCGCGGCTTTCGTAGGTCCGTCGCTGGGGCTTTGACAGCTTGGCGAGGAAGCCCGCCTCGCATTTCGGAATGACGACGCCCGAGAGGCGCGCGTCGCCGCTCGATCCCCAAGCGCATTGCTCGTGCAGCGCGTTCGCGGCGACGCAATCGTCGATCGACTGCAGATCTTCCTCGAAGATCGGAGCGCTGCCCTTAGGGCACTTCTCTTCTGCGGCGGCCACGCTCGCACAGAGAACGCCCGCGGCGATCCAGATTGCGCTCAGGCTAAGGTTCATCGTTGGGGTTTTCGCACTTCTTGAACGTTGTCCCCGTCCAGACGAGAGCGACATCAACGCTGGATTCCGTTCCCAGCAGGATGACATCGCCCTTGCTCGCTTTGCCGAGGCACGGAAAACCCTTCAACGCCTCCGAGCCGCGCTTCTTCGATTTGAGCGGGGCCTCGTGGGTCTTGTCCCAGCCCGAGGCGGGCGGCGTCCAGAGCGGCGCCGCGAAGAACCCGCCGCTCGCCGGCGTCTCCACATCGACGATCAGAAATTTCTTCGCGCCGCCGCTGAGCGCGATGGCCAGACCGTGCACTTGGGATTGCGGCCCCAGCGGCTGACCGCCGAAGATTTTGTCGACGACGGAAACGTCGCTGGCGATCGCTTTCTTGTCCTTGCTGGGCGCGACGTTGACGAGAAACGCGAGATCCAGCTTGCCGTCGCCATCGAAATCCCCGCGCAAGATCGGCGTTGCGGCTCCGGCAACTGACGTAACGCGATCGCCGAACAGCTGCGAAACATCGGCCGTATCGGCCACACCGCTGGTGACGATAACAAGCATCGACGCAGCCGTCAGCAACGTAAGGCGCGACGCCCGGATGAGCAGAGCTGCAAGTTGAACTTCCATCCAGGCTTCCTGTACGCACGCTTTGGCTTTGCGCCGAACTTTGTCCCATGCCCGCATCAGTTTCACAACAGATTGGGCGACGACCTGGGGCGCCTGACCTTAGGTGATGGCTGGGTTCGTTGCTGTTCACCCCGCCGCGTCGAGCGATGTTTTCGGCGCGAATTTTCGCCTGCGAACCGGGAAAGCGCAAATAATTCATACAACTCAACCGAGTTCGCGCTATGGTTAATAAATTCAACCCAAAGTTGATTCGGTCATGCGTCGAAACGGTTCGATTGGCCGAATTGCGGAGAAGAGCGGACCCGAAACGACAGCGAACGGCGTTTTCATCCGCGAATGGGCGCGGCGCGGGGCATTGAGATGACCGCAAGGGTACACAGACCTCAATGTGCGTCGGGCTCGCGGCAACGAGCGCGACGCTGATAACTTTGACGGTGAGAAGCGTCAACGGAACGACGACCGAAATCCGCACAAACATGAGGGCGTGAAGATGGCGACCACGACGGGCGGCGTTCTGATCGTCGACGATGAGTTTCTCATCCAGGAGCTGTGGTCGATTTCGATCGAATGCATGGGCTTGAATGTCTGCGGGCGGGCGGCGACGGCCGAACACGCGATCAAACTCGCAACCGAGCTCCGGCCGGATCTCGTGCTGATGGATATGCGCCTGCAGGGCGATGGCGACGGCGTCGACGCCGCGATCGCAATAAACGCCGCCGTCGGCGCTAAGATCATCTTCGTTACCGGGTCCCGCGAGACGACGACCCTGGAGCGGATCAAGACCGATCATCCTGCCGCGGTCCTGTTCAAGCCCGTTGCGGATAGCCAATTGCGAACTGTCGTCAGATCGATATTGGCGAACTAGTCGCGCGCATCGGTAACAACGCTCAATCCTGTTGTCTGGTTGAGCCCTCGACGCGCCAAACGGCTTTCCGACCGTCGCGGTCGAAGCGCTCGGGCAATCCGCCGCCGCCGAGCGGCGTCAGCGTTTCGGACGTGGCTTCCGGCTCGGCGTAGACATCCGGTTCCGTGGCCAAGGTGATAGGTCGGGCGCCGGCCGGGGCGGCGGCGCTTCGTCCCAGGCGTCCGACTTCCGCGTCTTGTCGATCAGCCCGCGACGCTCGAGAATTTCCTCGATCACCCCGAAGGCCACGAACGGGACCGCGAAAGCGAGCGCGACGACTTTCAGGTGATGAGCGAACGGCAGCCGCGCGGAATTGGCGAGCACCGCGACAAGGGTCAGAGCAAAGAAGACGCCGTACACCGCGAGCCGCACCCGCGGCCAAACGCGTCGCAGGCGGTCGTGCATTTTCCGTCGCCTGATCGTCCATGACGATCTCCGATCGGCATGAAGATGGCGCGGGAAGCCAGATTGGCAAGCCGTCAGGCCGCGACGGTTCTTGGGACTTTCGTTTGCGCCCAGACCAAAAGACAGAGCAGAAGCACGGGGATGCCGATCAGCGACGTGGCGACGAAAAAGCGGGGATAGCCGAGGCTGTCCACCATGAAGCCGGATAGGCCGCCGACGAACTTGCCGGGCAGAGCGTAGAGCGACGACAGCAGCGCGTATTGCGTCGCCGCGTAGGCCGGCGAGACCAGCGACGACATGTAGGCGATCAGCGCCGCGCCCGCGAAGCCCGAGGCGAAGCTCTCGACGCTGACGGCGAGCGTCAGCAGATCGAGCCGGCCGGCCGCTCGCCGCCAGATAGGCGAGCGAGAGATGCGAGGCGGAGGCCGCGACGCCGCCGATCATCAGCGCCGGCATCAGCCCGAGCCGTCGCGACCGCGAGGCCGCCTGCCGAAGGCGCCGGCGATCCCGATCCAGACGCCATAGAGCTTCGAGACGGTCGCGATGTCCGATTTGGTGAAGCCGAGATCGATATAGAGCGGGTTCGCCATCACGCCGGAGACGAAGTCGGGCAGGCGGTAGATCGCGACCAGCGCCAGTATGGCGATCAGCGGCGCGCCGTAGCGGGCGATCAGGTCGCGGACGGGCTCGACGAAGGAGGCGGCGAGCGCCGCGCCGCCTGTGCGCGGCGAGCGGCCGACTGCGGTCCATGCCTGGGCGACAGCAGGCAGCCGGCCATGCCGACCAGCGTCAGCCCGGACATGCTGAGATAGGCCGCCTTCCAGCTCTGCGAAATCGGCGATGTAGAGCGCGCCGGCGCCGGCGCACAGCATCGCGACGCGATAGCCGAGGCTGTAGACGGCGGTCATCATGCCCTGCCGCTCGGGCGGCGCGGCGTCGATGCGCCAGCCGTCGATCGTCACGTCCTGCGTCGCCGCGGCGAAGGCGGTGAGAAAGGCGAAGGCGATGCTCCAGGCGAGCGTCGTCGCCGGGCTTCCGAACGCGAGGCCGCCCAGGCCGAGCGCCACGCCGATCTGCGCGAGCATCATCCAGCCGCGCCGCCGGCCGAGCCAGCCGGCGACCAGCGGCGGGTCGTAGCGGTCGATGAACGGCGCCCAGGCGAACTTGAACGTGAAGGCGAGCGCGCAATAGCTCATCAGCCCGATCGCCGCCCGCGAAACCCCGGCCTCCCGCAGCCACGCCGACTGGGTCGAGAAAATCAGCAGGAACGGCAATCCCGAGGAAAAGCCGAGCGCCAGCATCAGCGCGAGACGCGGGTCGCGGAAGATTTCCGCGAAAGGAGGGAGCTTGCGGGGAGCGCTGGCCATTCTGCGGGAATATGGCTCATGAAGGGTTAACAGGCGGATTTGTAGCCGACCTCGGCTACAGATCCAGCGCGACGATCTCGCCCACAATTTTCTCTTGACAACCCTGTTGACGCACGGGGGAGCAGCCTATATACGGCCGCATCCCAAACGCCAGACGGGTCCCGGCGCCGCAAAAGCGCGCGGGGCCGTTTGCGCTTATGCGGGAAAAGTTCGCAAGGGCCGGCCTCCACCGGACGCGGACTTGACGTGCAACCGTCGCGCCGCAAGCGCGGCCGACATGGAGACAGGAGCCAATGGCTCGTATAGCAGGCGTCAACATTCCGACCAACAAGCGCGTGATCATCGCGCTTCAGTATATTCACGGCATCGGCGCCAAGAAGGCCGAGGAAATCTGCGAGAAGGTGCACATCCCGCCGGAGCGCCGCGTTTCGCAGCTGACCGACGCGGAAGTGCTGCAGATCCGCGAGACGATCGACCGCGACTATATGGTCGAAGGCGATCTGCGCCGCGAAGTGTCGATCAACATCAAGCGTCTGATGGACCTCGGCGCCTATCGCGGCCTGCGTCACCGCAAGCAGCTGCCGGTTCGCGGCCAGCGCACGCACACCAACGCCCGCACCCGCAAGGGCAAGGCGAAGCCGATCGCCGGCAAGAAGAAGTAATCGCGCGACGCCGATTTTCGCGCTGTCCGGCGCGCTTGAAGGATCTGAACTATGGCCAAGGAAGCTAACCGCGTTCGCCGCACGGAACGCAAGAATATCGTCTCCGGCGTCGCGCACGTGAATTCGACGTTCAACAACACGATGATCACCATCACCGACGCGCAGGGCAACACGATCTCCTGGTCCTCGGCCGGCACGATGGGCTTCAAGGGCTCGCGCAAGTCGACCCCGTTCGCCGCGCAGATGGCCGCCGAAGACGCGGTCAAGAAGGCCTCCGAGCACGGCATGCGCACGCTCGAAGTCGAGGTCTCCGGCCCCGGTTCGGGCCGCGAATTGGCGCTGCGCGCCATCCAGGCGGCCGGCTTCACCGTCACCTCGATCCGCGACGTGACGCCGATCCCGCACAACGGCTGCCGTCCGCGCAAGCGCCGCCGCGTCTGACGCTTTCTCGAGCCTGTCGGCGCGCGCCGTTCAGCGGGCGCGTCGGCGTTTCGGGCCGCGCCGTGTCGCCTCTTGGCATTTAGAAAGGATCACGCCGGTGATTCAGAAGAACTGGCAAGAACTCATCAAGCCGAAGAAGCTCGAAGTCGCCCATGGCGACGATCCGCGCCGCGTCGCGACCGTCGTCGCCGAGCCGCTCGAGCGCGGCTTCGGCCAGACGCTCGGCAATTCGCTGCGCCGCGTGCTGCTCTCCTCGCTGCAGGGCGCCGCGATCACCTCGATCCACATCGACGGCGTGCTGCACGAGTTCTCGTCGATCCCCGGCGTGCGCGAGGACGTCGTCGACATCGTCCTCAACGTCAAGGACATCGCGGTCAAGATGCAGGGCGACGGCGTCAAGCGCCTCGTGCTCAAGCGCCGCGGCCCGGGCGTCGTCACCGCCGGCGACATCCAGACGACCGGCGACATCCAGATCCTCAACCCGAACCTGGCGATCTGCACGCTCGACGAGGGCGCGGACCTGCGCATCGAATTCACCGTCATGACCGGCAAGGGCTATGTCCCCGCCGACCGCAACCGCGCCGAGGATTCGCCGATCGGCCTGATGCCGATCGACAGCCTGTTCTCGCCGGTCAAGAAGGTCAGCTACCGCGTCGAGAACACCCGCGAGGGCCAGGATCTCGACAAGGACAAGCTGACGATGACGATCGAGACCAACGGCGCGATGTCGCCGGAGGACGCGCTCGCCTATGCCGCGCGCATCCTGCAGGACCAGCTCGCGGTGTTCGTCAACTTCGAGGAGCCGCGCCGCGAAGAGGCGCAGCACGCGATCCCCGAGCTCGCCTTCAATCCGGCGCTGCTCAAGAAGGTCGACGAGCTCGAGCTTTCGGTGCGTTCGGCCAACTGCCTCAAGAACGACAACATCACCTACATCGGCGACCTCATCCAGAAGTCCGAGAGCGAGATGCTGCGCACGCCGAATTTCGGCCGCAAGTCGCTCAACGAGATCAAGGAAGTGCTCGCCCAGATGGGCCTGCACCTCGGCATGGAAGTGCACGGGCTGGCCGCCGGAGAACATCGAGGAGCTCGCGAAGCGGTTCGAGGAGCACTACTGAGAATCCCTTCTCCCGTTCGCGGGAGAAGGTGGCGCGTCAGCGCCGGATGAGGCAGGGCCTCAGGCCCGCACCGCCTCTCCCGCAAACGGGCGAGGGAATAACAAACGGCCGTTCCGTGGCACGGCGGCCGGAATCCGAGAAGGAGACCGCCATGTATCACGGACGCGCCAAGCGCCGCTTCAACCGCACCGCCGAACACCGCAGGCCATGTTCGCCAATATGGCGCAGGCCCTGATCAAGCATGAGCAGATCATCACCACCCTGCCGAAGGCGAAGGACCTGCGTCCGGTCGTCGAGAAGCTGGTCACGCTCGGCAAGAAGGGCGACCTGCATGCCCGCCGCATCGCGATCTCGCGCCTGCGCGACGCCGACCTCGTCAAGAAGCTGATCGACGTGATCGGCCCGCGCTACAAGGACCGCAACGGCGGCTACACTGCGCATCATGAAGGCCGGCTTCCGCCAGGGCGACAACGCCGCGATGGCGGTGATCGAATTCGTCGACCGCGACGTCGCGGCCAAGGGCAAGGATTCCGGCCCGGTCGCCGAGACGCAGGCGGACCTGAGCGCTTCGTCCATCAGATCGACGATTTCAAAGAGGCGGCGCGCCCAGCGCCGCCTCTTTTTTATGTTGACGGCGCGCCTGCCCGACATTAGGCGGCGCGCCCCTTGCCGCTGCGGATCGAACGCGCCTATCCTCACCGCAAGCGCCGCGAAGGCGCACGGCAACGGGAGGATACGCATGGCGTTGGAAAAGCATGGGCGCGCTCGCGCTCGTGGCGGCCGCGGTCGTCGTTGGCGGCCGCGCGCGCCGACGACGGCCCGATCAAGATCGGCGTCATCGCGGAAAACCAGGCGGTCGCCGGCTCCTCGATCCCGCTCGCCGCGCAACTCGCCGCCGACGAGATCAACGCCGCCGGCGGCGTCAACGGCCGCAAGATCGAGATCGTCGCCTACGACAACCATTCCTCCTCCGCCGAATCGGTGCGCGCCTTCCAGCGCGCCGTCAACGACGACCACGTCAACGCCGTCATCGCGAGCTATGTCAGCGAAGTCGTGCTGGCGCTCGAGCCCTGGGCGGCGCGCCTGAAGACCGTGATGATCACGCCGGGCGCCGCCTCCGACGTCATCACCGCCAACATCGCCAAGGATTACGACGCCAACAAATACACGTTCCACGGCTATCTGACCTCGGGCTCGCTCTCCCGCCTGGTCTGCGATTCCGCCAAGGACATGCTGGTTGACGGCCTGCAAGATGAAGTCGGCGGTCGTCATGTCGCGAGGACGCCGCCTGGACCAAGCCGCTCGACGCCGGCTATCTGCAATGCCTGCCGGAGATCGGCCTCAAGGTGCTCGACGAAGTCCGCTTCTCGCCCGACACCACCGACTTCACGCCGATCTTCAACAAGATCGAGGGCCTGAAGCCCGACGTCATCATCACCGGCGTCAGCCATGTCGGCGTGCAACCGACCGTGCAGTGGAAGAGCCAGCAGGTGCCGATCCCGATGTTCGGCGTCGCCTCGCAGGCGACCAACTCGACATTCTGGAAGGACACCAACGGCGCGACCGAAGGCGTGCTCTATCAGGGCGTCTCCGGCCCCGGCGTCGCCGTGACGCCGAAAGACGCTGCCGTTCGTCGACGCCTTCGTGAAGAAGAACGGCAACACGCCGTCCTACGCCGGCTATACCGCCTATGACGAAGTCTACATCATCGCCGATGCGATCAAGCGCGCCGGCTCGACCGACAGCGACAAGCTGGTGACGGCGATGGAGGCGACCGATTACGTCGGCACGATCGGCCGCGTCCAGTTCCTGCCCAAGGGCGACCCCCACGTGCACGGGCTGAAGATCGGCCCCGGCTACATCACCGGCCTGTTCCTGCAATGGCAGAACGGCAAGCAGGTCAACATGTGGCCCGCGTCGCTCGCCAACGGCAAGCTGGCGTTCCCCGATTTCGTGAAGGTTGGAGCGAACAACTAGCCTCGGCTTTGCCCTTCTCCCGCCCGCGGGAGAAGGTGGCGCGCAGCGCCGGATGAGGGCGGCGCCGTGATTCTAGCTGCAGCCTCTCGATCTCGCGGCTCTCCCCTCATCCGGCCTTCGCCCCTGCTCCCGCATGCGGGAGAAGCGGCGATCTCACTCCAAAGGTCCCCCCTTGCTCGGCTGGCAAATCCTGATCGACGGCTTCGCGATCTCGTCGCTATATGCGCTCGGCGCCACCGGCTTCACGCTGATCTTCGGCGTGACGGGCGTACTCAACCTCTCGCATGGCGCGCTGATGGTGGCGGCGGCGGTCGCCGCCTGGGCGGCCGGCAACTATCTCCATGTTGGCCCCTACGGCGGCGCCGCCATCGGCATTCTCGCCTGTCTCGCGCTGACGCTCGCGACCTACGGCCTGATTGTCCGCCGTCTGCAACTCACATCAAAGATCCGCGAGGAGGAGAAGGAAATCTTCATCCTCACCGCGACGCTGCTGTGGGGCATCATGATCCAGGAGGCGATCGCCTGGGCCTTCACCGACAACGCCAAGACCGTGCTGCCGATCGTCGAGGGCGTCGTCAACATCGCCGGCGTGCGCACGCCCGCCAACGAGATCTTCACCGCGATCATCTGCTGGCTCGCCATCGGCGCGCTCTGGCTGATCGTCAACCGCACGCGCGCCGGCAAGACGCTGCTCGCCGCCTCGATGAACCCGCGCGGCGTCACGCTGCTCGGCGTCGAACTTGAAGCAGATCTATCTCAGCGGTCTGGACGATCTATGGCCTGCTTGCCGGCGTCGCCGGCGTGCTGCTCGGCATGTTCCTCGGCGTCTCCTCCTATAGCGCCGGGCCGCTGACCGCGAGCGCGTTCTCGATCGTCGTGCTCGGCGGCCTCGGCAGCGTCTCCGGCTCGCTGATCGCGGCCTATGTGGTCGGCTATCTCGAGACGCTCACCGCCTATCTGATCTCGCCGGCCTACCGCGTCATTCCCTCGCTGCTGCTGCTGGTCGTGGTGATGTATGTGCGGCCGCGCGGCCTGCTGGGGAGGCGCTGAGATGCGCCGGCTGCTCGCCTCTCGCACCGTCGCCATCGCGTTGTTGATCTGCGCGCTCGCGGCGCTGCTGCCGCTCGGCGTCTCCGGCTATGTGCTCGGCCTGCTGACCATCGCCTTCTATTTCGGCGTGTTCTCGATGGCCTGGGACCTGCTGTTCGGCTTCGCCAACGAGGTCAATTTCGGCCCGACCTTCCTGATCGGCCTCGGCGCCTACACCGCCGGCATCCTCGACAATCTCTATGGGCCGCCCATCATCGTCTGCGTCGCCGCGGGCGCGCTCGCCGCCGTCATCGGCGGCGTCGTGCTGGCGCTGCCGGCGCTGCGCGTGCGCGGCCCTTATTTCGGCCTGACGACCCTCGTCGCCGTGCTGATGCTGCAGAATTTCGTCGTCGTCGCCGCCGATCTCACCGGCGGCGAAATCGGGCTGACGATCCCCGACGTGATCTCGATCAACGACAAGGTCAACTACTGGGTCGCGCTCGGCTTCATGACTTTCAGCGGCCTCGTGCTCTACGGACTGTCGCGCTCGCCCGTCGGCCTCATCCTGCAAGCCAGCGGGCAGGACGCGGTGCAAGCGGGGGCGCTCGGCTTCAACATCGTCAAACACAAGCTCGCGAGCTTCATCGTCAGCGCGCTGTTCTCGGGGCTGGCGGGCGCGCTGATGGCGTTCTACCTCGGCACGGCGTCGGTCGGCACGTTCGTCGATGTCACCGTCGGCGTGCAGGTGATCGTCGGCGCGGTGCTCGGCGGCCGGCGCACCATTCTCGGCGGCGCGATCGGCGCAGCGTTTCTGATCGCGGCGGGCGAAGCGCTGCGCCCGCTCGGCGATCTCTCGACGTTCATCGTCTCGGCGATCGCGCTGATCGTCATTCTCGCCTTTCCCGGCGGCTTCTTCGCGATGTTTGGCGGTCAGCGAGGCGCGGCATGAAGGCGCTCGAGGTCTCAAACCTGAACAAGCGCTTCGGCGGCCTCGCGGCGGTGCGCGACATCAGCTTTTCGGTCGCAAAGGGCGAAATCCTCGGCCTGATCGGTCCCAACGGCTCGGGCAAATCGACCGTGATGAAATCGATCCTCGGCATCGAGAAGCCGACCAGCGGCTCGGTGAAAATCGCGGGAACGGAGGTCGCCGGCTGGCCCTCGCACAAGATCGCGCGGCTCGGCGTCGGCATGGTGTTCCAGCATTCGCGGCCGCTGCATCGACAGACCGTGCTCGAAAACATCGAGCTCGCGCTGCTGCCGGATACGCTGTGGCGCCTGTTGCCCGATCCCGCCATCGAGCGCCGCGCGCGCGAAATCGCCGAACTCGTCGGCCTCGCCGCCGTGCTCGACCGCCGGCCCGCGACGCTGCCGTTCGCCGACCTGCGGCGCATCGAACTCGCCAAGGCGATCGCGCGCGATCCCGAGGTCGTGCTGGTTGACGAACCCTTCGCCGGGCTCACCGCGCGCGAAACGGCGACCTTCGCCGAGCTCATCTCCGCGATGCGGGATCACGGCCGCGCGGTGCTGGTCGTCGATCACAACGTCAAGAGCGTCGCCTCGCTCGCCGACCGGGTGTTTGCGATGTATGTCGGCGAGCGCATCGCCGAGGGCTCGCCGCGCGAAGTGATGAACGACGAGACGGTGCGCCGCGTCTATCTCGGCGGCGAAATCACCACCGCCGCGCGCCCCGAAGGCGCGTTCCGCGACGCCGATACGCCGTTCCTCGAGGTCGACAATCTCGACGTCTTCTACGATCGCGCCCAGGCGCTCGAAAAAGTCTCGATCCACGTCCATCGCGGCGAATTCGTCGCCGTGGTCGGTCTCAACGGCGCCGGCAAGACGACGCTGTTCAACGCCATCTCCGGGCTTGCGCCTTACGCGGGCGCGATCCGGCGGGAAGGGCAGGCGCTCAAGGAAAAGAGCGCCGCGGCGATCGCGCGCGCGCGGCATCGTCCAGGCGCCGGAGAGGCGCGAACTGTTCACCGACATGACGGTCGCGGAAAACCTCGACATGGGCGGCCTGCGGCTCACCGCGCAGGAGCGCGAAGCGCAGCTTGAAAGCTCTGTTTGATCTGTTCCCGCGCCTGAAGGAGCGGCGCACGCAGACCGCTGGCACGCTGTCCGGCGGCGAGCAGCAGATGCTGACGATCGCGCGCGCGCTGATGACCAAGCCGGACCTGCTGATCCTCGACGAGCCGACGCTCGGCCTCGCGCCGATCGTGATGGAGCAGATCTCCAAGGCGCTGGAGCGCCTGCGCCAGACGACGCCCATCACGGTGCTGCTCGGCGAACAGAATGTCACCTTCGCGCTGCCGCACGCCGATCGAGTCTACGTGCTCGAACACGCCCGCATCGTCTGGGAAGGCCCGCCCTCCCGCTTTGCGGCGGAGGCGGGCGACAAATATGTTTGAGGGCTAGAGAGACTGTTTGTGCGTGAGCCTCTCCCGCTTGCGGGACCCAAAGTGTTCTGCTGTTTGGTTGCAGCGGCGCCCACCCTCATCCGGCGCTTCGCGCCACCTTCTCCCGCAAGCGGGCGAAGGGTTTGCATGCAGCTAAGCGGCCCCCTCGCCCGCTTGCGGGAGAGGGTTGGGGTGAGGGCGTTTCCCATTGAGCGCAGTTGGCTCTAGGGAAGGGCTTCATCCGAGTCGCCCTACCGCCCAACCACCGCCTTCAGCTTCTCCCGGAATTGCAGCGCCGCATGCGTCAGTCGCTCGCGCTGTTCGACGAAGCGATGGCGTGGGCGCGGGGATCGAGACGGCGATCGGGCGGCCGAACAGCATCGAGCACCGCGACGCCGACCGCGCTGATGCCGACGCCGTGTTCGCCGAGATCGAAGGCCAGATGCTTGCGCCGAACCCCCTCGATCTCTTTGCACGAGCTTGGCTCGGTCGTCGATCGGATAGTCGGGATGCTCGGCGACGCTCTTGTCGATCAATTGAGCCGCGTCCTCTTTCGCGAAGCACGCCAGGATGGCCTTGCCGTTGGCTGTGCAATGCAGAGGGAAAGCGCTCGCCAATGCCGGAGAGCGCGACCAGCCGCTGCTGTCCCGCGATCTGGTCGATGAACACCGCCGAGCCGCCGGAAAGGATCGAGAGATCGACGGTCTCGCCGACCTCGTCGCGCAGCGCGACCAGATGCGGGCGCAGGATCTCGACGATAGTTGGAGCTCAGCGAAGCGGCGATGCGCGCCAGGCCGGGCCCGATGCGCACCCCGCGGCCCGGCTGCGCCTCGACGACGAAATCTTCCTGCGCGAGCGCGGCGACGATGCGCTGCACGGTCGAGCGCGCGAGGCCCACCTCCTTGGCGATCTGGCCGAGGCTCAACCCCTCGGGGCGGCCTTCGAGCGCGCGCAGCACGCTGGCGGCGCGGGCGATCACCTGCACGCCCTGCGCCCGGCCCTGTCGTCCCGCTCTTCGCCGCGTCCACCGCAACGTCGACCGATTCGCCTCCCGCTGCACCTGTTCGCTGTCGCACAGCGCCGTCCGGCGCGGCGACAGAAATCGCAACGCGCCCACTTGACTGCATTATGGTACACATGCATTTTATCGCGGTACAAGCAGCAAAGTCGCTGGACCGGCAGCGGTCGAGGGAAACGAAGTTACAAGGGAGAGGCCGACATGCCGGTGACGATCCGCGGCATCGAGTTCCAGGGCAATCTCGACAACCCGATGGGGCTCGAGTTCTACAATCTCTCGCATCGCTTCGGCTTCCAGTCGCCCAACTGGCCCTATTTCGAAGACGTGAAGATCGAGCGCATCCATTACATGGCGAAGTCGGGCGTGCTGTCGCAGCGCATCACGACCTCGCATGCACAACACCACCCATATCGACGCGCCCGCCCATGTCGTCGAGGACACGCCGTTCATCGACGAAGTGCCGCTGCCGCATTTCTTCGGCTCCGGCATCGTCGTGTCGATCCCGAAGGCGATGTGGGAGCCGATCACCTACGACGATCTCGAAAAGGCCGCCGGCCACGCCGTGCGCCCCGGCGACGTCGTCATCATCAACACCGGCTGGCACAAGAAATATCGCGACAGCGAGGAATATTTCTGCAAGTGCCCGGGCTTCGTGCCCTCCGGCCGGCCGACTGGTTCGTCGAGAAGAAGGTCAAGGTCGTCGGCCACGACACGCAGGCCAACGACCATCCGCTCGCCACCGCCATCGGCCCGCATCGCAACGGCCCGCTGCATCCCCATCTCGCCGAGGAATTCAAGAAATGGTCGGGCGGGATCGATTGGAAGGAAGCCCATCCCGAATGGGAGCCGGTGCATCGCAAGCTGTTCAACAACGGCATTCTCGGCATCGAGAACGTCGGCGGCGATCTCGACGCGGTGACCGGCAAGCGCGTCACCTTCGCCTTCTTCCCGTGGAACTGGGATCGCGGCGACGGCTGCATCATCCGCCTCGTCGCGATGGTCGACAAGTCGCAGAACTACCGCATCGAGCGCGGCGAAGTTCCGAGCGTCGACGGCAAGCGCAAGTCAGGGAGGACGCGCGATGCATGTCAAGCGTTTCGCCGACGCCAAACCTTATGAGGCGCCCAATCATCGCGGCGTCGTCGGCTTGCGGCTGCAGGGTTTCGAGCCCGGCGGCCCGACCAACCAATGGGTCGGCTATTCGCAATTCCTGCCCGGCGGCGGCGCGGGGCCGGATTCGACGCCGTTCGAGAAGGTCTATGTCGTGCTCGAAGGCCGACATGACCGTGATCGTCGACGGCGAGGAGACCGTGCTCGGCACCGATGGATTCCTGCACGATCGCGCCGGACGAAGTGCGCGAGATCGTCAATCGCGGCAACGACGTCTGCAAGATGCTGGTCGTCATCCCCTATCCGCCGGGAGCACAAGCCATGAGCGGCGCGCCGACCGATCCGCATGCGCTGTTCTCGGTCGAAGGCAAGGTCGCGCTCGTCACCGGCGCCTCCGGCGCGTTCGGCGCGGTCGCCGCCGAGACGCTCGCCTCGGCGGGCGCCAAGCTCGTGCTGGCCGCCGGCAAGGCGAAGGAACTCGCCGAGGTCGCCGCGGAATGCCGCGCGCGCGGCGCCGAGGTCGAGGAGATCGTCGGCCGCCCGTACGAGCGAGGCCGCCTGCGACGGCGATCGTCGCCAAGGCCGTCGCGCGCTTCGGCCGGCGTCGACATTCTCGTCGTCGCCTCCGGCAAGAACGACGTCGTCGAAGATCGTCGACATGGCGCCGGAGCGGTTCCTCGACGTGATGGACGCCAATGTCACGCAGAGCTGGCTGATCGCGCGCGCCGCGGGCAAGCAGATGCTCGCGCAAGGGCGAGGGCGGCAAGGTCGTCCT
This sequence comes from uncultured Pseudomonadota bacterium, assembly GCA_963771455.1. Taxonomy (GTDB): domain Bacteria; phylum Pseudomonadota; class Alphaproteobacteria; order Rhizobiales; family Beijerinckiaceae; genus Roseiarcus. Next base: position 109,522 of record CAVYTP010000004.1, on the reverse strand, counting down.
GATGTCTTCCGCGCGCGGCCTGCTCGGCCATCCCGCCGGCTACACCGCCTATTGCGCGTCGAAGTCGGCCGTCGACGGCATCACCCGGGCGCTGGGCTGCGAATGGGGGCCGACGGGCATCACGGTCAACGCCATCGCGCCGACCGTGTTCCGCTCGCCGCTGACCGACTGGATGTTCGGCGACGACGAGCGCGCCAAGACGACGCGCGCCGGCTTCCTCGACCCGCGTGCCGAAAGGCCGGCTCGGCGAACCCGCCGATCTCGCCGGCCCGCTGCTGTTCCTCGCCTCCGCGCGCGTCGGACTTCTACACCGGCCACATCCTCTACGCCGATGGCGGCTACACGGCGGGATGAGACATGGCAAGCGCGCATCGCGATCCTCGGCGGCGGGCTGATGGGCCACGGCATCGCGCAGGTGTTCGCCTGCGCCGGCCATCACGTGCGCATCACCGACCCGCTCGCCGAGGCGCGCGACCGCATTCTCGACGCGCATCGCGCCAATCTGCGCCGATCTCGGCCTCGATCGCGGCGGCGTCGTGCGCATGTGCGGGTCGTCGAGACGCTGGAGGACTGCGTCGCGCGACGCCGATTTCGTGATCGAGGCGGCGCCGGAAAATCTCGAGCTCAAGCAGCAGATTTTCGCGGAGGTCGAGCGCGCCGCGCCGCGCCGACGCGATCCTCGCCTCCAACACTTCCGTGATCCCGATCACCGCAGATCATGGCGCGACGTCGCAGCACAGGAGCGCGCGCTCGGCACGCATTGGTGGAACCCGCCCTATCTGGTGCCGCTGGTCGAAGTGATCCGCACCGCGGACGACGTCGGACGCGACGGTCGCCGACGACGATCGACTGCTGCACGCAGCGTCGGCAAGACGCCGGTCGAGGTGAAGAAGGACGTCGCCGGGCTTCGTCGGCAACCGGCTGCAGCACGCGCTGTGGCGCGAGGCGATCGCGCTGGTCGAGGAAGGCGTCTGCGACGCCGAGACCGTCGACGACGTCGTCAAGTCGAGCTTCGGCGCGCGGCTCGCGGTGCTCGGGCCGCTCGAGAACGCCGATCTCGTCGGCACTCGACCTGACGCGCGCGATCCATCGCTACGTGCTTCCTGCGCTGAGCCGCGCGACCGACGCCTTCGCCGCTGCTCGACCGGTTGATCGCGCGAGGGCCGGCTCGGCTTCAAGAGCGGGCGCAGGCTTCCGCGACTGGACGCCCGAAGCAGCAGGCGGCGTCTGCGCGCCAAGCGTGACCGAGCATCTGAAAGCCAGCTTCGGCGAGCAAGCCGACAAGGAGTCGACGCGTGGCCAAAGCGCGCTCGGACAAGGTCATCATCACCTGCGCGGTCACCGGCGGCATTCATACGCCGACCATGTCGGAGCGCGTTGCCGTTCACGCCCGACGACATCGCCGCGCAATCGATCGCCGCGGCGGAGGCCGGCGCCGTCGATCCTGCATCTGCACGCGCGCGACCCCAAGGACGGCCGGCCGACGCCCGATCCCGCGGTGTTCATGCAGTTCCTGCCGCGCATCAAGCAGGCGACCGACGCGGTCATCAACATCACGACCGGCGGCGGCCTCAACATGACGGTCGAGGAGCGGCTCGCGGCGCCGCTGCGTCGCCAAGCCGGAGATGTGCTCGCTCAACATGGGCTCGATGAATTTCGGCATCTATCCGCTCGCCGACCGCTACAAGACCTGGAAGTACGACTGGGAAGAGCCCTATCTGCGCGGCACCGACGACTTCATCTTCCGCAACACGTTCCGCGACATCGAGCGCATCCTCAAGACTGCTCGGCGAGGACCACGGCACGCGCTTCGAGCACGAATGCTACGATGTCGGCCACCTCTACAACCTCGCCCATTTCGTCGACCGCAAGCTGGTCAAGCCGCCGTTCTTCGTGCAGATGATCTTCGGCATTCTCGGCGGCATCGGCGCCGACCTGCGCAATCTGATGTTCATGAAGGAGCACCGCCGACCAGCTGTTCGGCGACGACTATCGCTGGTCGGTGCTGGCCGCCGGCCGCCACCAGATGCCGTTCGCGACGCAGGCGGCGATGATGGGCGGCAATCGTGCGCGTCGGCCTCGAGGATTCGCTCTACATCGGCCGCGGCAAGCTCGCCGACTCGAACGCCGAGCAGGTCGCCAAGATCCGCCGCATCGTCGAGGAGCTCGGCCTCGCCATCGCGACGCCCGCCGAGGCGCGCGAGATTCTGGCGCTGAAGGGCGGCGACAACGTCGGTTTCTGACCGAACACACGGGAAGGATGCACGATGAGCGGCATGCGGTTCGAAGACGCCAACGAGATGCTGAAGCCCGGCTATCAGCCGTTCGAATCCGGCTATCAGGAGCTCGAGGACGGCAAGTGGGTCGTCGCCGGCCTGACGCGGATGGTCGGATGCCGCGCGAAAATGATTGATTGGTGGTTTGGTTGGCTCGGCGACATTTCCTGGTACCGGCTCTGGCATCCGACCGACCATGTCTACAGCGGCTGGGAGGGCCGCGAGAACGGCAACTACATCGGCGCCTCGCATCTCGTTCAGGAACATCTCGGCGGCCGCGACACGCCGATTGAGAGGCTGCGCGTCAGCTTTCACGAGCCTTCCGAGACATTCGACCTGGCGAAATACAAGGCGTCCGGCGCCTTCGCGGTCTGCGCGCGTCCGGGCCTGCTCGATGCGCCGATCAATCTTGGCCGGATGTGCCATTTCATCCGCGACACGGATTATGGCTGCGAGATGCGCTCGCGCTTCTGGCTTGGCGACATCGCGCATCGCGATCCCACCGTGACGATCCCTGAGGCGGTTGTGCGCGAGAAGCGCAAGGAGAACCTGACCGCAGATTTTGCGCGTCGCCTGCACACGCATTGCGTCGAGGAGATGGGCTATCTCGCCGACATCCTGCCGACGCTCTACAAGCGCATCACGCTCGACAACGCGTTCTGACGCTCCTTCCCGATTGCGGCCGAGGGTGGAGGTGAGGGCGCTCCCGAGCGCCCCCGAACTTCGCCTACCCGTCGATCCCTTCGATCGCCGCGATCTCCACCCCAAAGCCCGCGAGCCCGACATATTTGCGCGGCGCGTTGGAGCGCAGGCGGATAGAGGTGACGCCGAGGTCGCGCAGGATTTGCGCGCCGAGGCCGACTTCGCGCCATTGCATGGCGCGCGCGGCGTCGGCGTTGATGGTCTCGGCGCTGCTGAGGTTGGCGGGCACGCCTGCGGAGCCGTCGCGCAGGTAGACCAGCACGCCGCGGCCGTTCTCCTTGAACCCTTTCAGCGCGCGGTCGATGACGCCGCCGCCGAAAATGTCGCCGATGATGTCGGCGCGGTGCAGGCGCGCGGGCATCGCGCGGCCGTCGCCGACCGAGCCGTAGACGAACGCGAAGTGCAGCACGGAATCGAACGGGGTGCGGTAGGCGTGGCCGGCTGAGCTCGCCGATGCAGCGTCTTCACCGGGAAAGACGCGACGCGCTCGACGAGCTTTTCGCGCGACTGGCGATAGGCGATCAGGTCGGCGACGGAGATGCGCTTCAGCTTGTGCTTCTCGCTGAACTCGACGATCTGCGGTCCAACCATCACGGTGCCGTCGTCGTTGGCGAGTTCGCAGATGACCGCGACCTCCGGCAGTCCCGCGAGGCGGCAGAGGTCGACGGCGGCTTCGGTATGTCCCGAGCGCATCAGCACGCCGCCATCTTTGGCGACCAGCGGGAACACGTGGCCGGGGCGGACGAAATCGGCGGCGCCCATGTTGCCGTTGGCGAGCGCGCGCACCGTGTTGCAGCGCTGCTCGGCGGAGATGCCGGTCGTCATGCCGTGACGCACGTCGACCGAGACCGTGAAGGCGGTGCCGAGCGGCGCGTCGTTCATCGCGACCATCGGGTTCAGGTGCAGCCGCTTGGCGTTGTCGGCCGTTATCGGCGTGCAGACGATGCCGCAGCCGTTGCGGATGATGAACGCCATCTTCTCCGTCGTGCAGAGCGAGGCGGCGACGATCATGTCGCCTTCGTTCTCGCGGTCGTCGTCGTCGGTCACGACGACGATTTCGCCGCGCGTGAAGGCCTCGATGGTCTCGATCACGCTGTTCGACATGTCGTTCGCCTTTTCGACCGACGGCGCAGAATCTTCAGGAAATCGTTGGGCGTCACCGCGCCGCCGGTTTCCGAGATAATGCGCTCGGCGGTTTCGCGCGACGGCCACGCGCCGTCCTCGCGGCAGATCTGCGTCACCGCGCCGGGCGAGACGCCGATCCTGCGCGCGAATTCCGATCGCCTGACATCCTGGCGACGCAGCCACTCGCTGAGCTTCATTCCTATTAAAATACAAATTTGGTATTTTAATGCAACTAAAATTTCTAGGGCGAAAGCGATAGAAGATTTTCGATGGCCGCGGGGCTCAGAGCGCCGCGTGATGACGCAACACGGCCCGCGACGAGGAGGCCTTGCGAAGCGCGAATAATTCGACTGGGAGCTTCTTGCCCCGGATCGGAACCAGTCCCAGCGCGAAAGCCTCGACGCCTGGCGGAACTGTCAGTTGCGCAAGCAAAGCTGCGGAAATAATGGCGGACTCACCGCTTTCCCGGCAGAAATCGACAATGCGAGACGCGGTGTTCAAAGTGTCGCCAACCAGGGCGATCTCCTTCTTGATCGATCCCATCTCTCCGATGACGATCGGCCCGCTGTGCAGGCTGGCCCGGGAAGTCACCTGCAGCCCGAATTCGCGATCGTAGACGGGGCCGAGGCTTTCCAGAAACTTGATCGCGTCGAAATATGCCCGCAGGCAACGAGCGTCCTTCACGCCCTCAGCCAGCGGCCAGGTCGCGATCAATTCGTCGCCGATGTATTTGTGAATTTCTCCTTTCTGTACAACGATCGGGCCGCTCAGATCGGTGACGAAGTGATTGAGCAGCCGGTGAAAGTCTATTTCGCCGAGGCGTTCGGCGGCGGTGGTCGAACTCTTCATGTCGATGATCAGGAAGATACGATCCTCGACACGCGGCCGGAAATATCGGCCGGTGGCGAAACTCAGCAAGGCGTTCTGGCCAAGCAGGCTGTTCAGGTCCAGCAGGAAGTTGACGACAAAGCTGACGGCAACGAAGAACAGGATATCTCCTAGCCCAATCCTCAAGCTGTCCACTGTCGGGATCGGCACGATCCATTGTCCGGCCGCGATGCCGACCAGGAAGACCACGAAGTAGATCAGCGATTTGAGGCCGATGTGAACAAGAAATGGCGACCGGCGCGCTTCGCCGCCGACCGGCTGCTGAAAGAAGTACACGTTCAGCGAAGTCAGCACGAAGCCGATAATGCTCCCGCTCGCCAATCCGCGCGCTACGCCCAAAGAGCCTGAGGCACCCGCGGAAACGGCGGCAAAGTAGCCGTAAGCCGCGCCCGCCAGCGCGCCGATCACCGTGATGCGGAGGATCAGCGGAAACGCAATGAGGGTGCGATTGTGGATGTCCACGCTTCTAGTCCCTGATCCTCGGCCATCGACGGGCCGAAGCTTGTCTTAGAGCGTTCCGCGTCCAGCCGGAATTATCTTTGCCTTCTCTCGCCCGGGGAGAAGGGTGAGTTCAGCGGAAAGCCTGCCTGTCGCCGGATGAGGGCCAGGGCGCCGACAACGAAGGCGCCCTCATCCGACTTCGGGGACTTTGGCGACGCAGGCGGGGAGAACAACCTAGATTTCGATCTCGCGGCCGATCTCCACCACGTGGTCGCAGGGCAGTTTCAGATAGTCGCTGATGCCGCGCCGCGTTGCGGCCCATGTAGGCGAACATCGCTGTCTGCCAGCGCGGCAGGCCCTGGCCGTCCTCGCGCGGCACGATCGTTTCGTGGCCGACATAGTAGGTGACGTCGTCGACGTCGATCGCGCGCCCTTGTCTCGACATTGCGTTCAGGATGGCTGGAATGTCGGGCTGCTCCATGAAGCCGTAGCGCGCCTCGGCGCGCCAGTAATTCTCGCCCTCGACCTTGACCGTGACGTTCGTCTGTTCGGCGTCCGCGCGCGGCTTCAACAGCACGGTCAGCGTCAGCGCGAGCACGTGCTCGTGCAGCGAGCGGTTCTTGCGCACGTGCCAGGACATGACCGGCGGCGTCTCGGTCCTTCGAGCGGGTCAGGAACACGGCCGAGCCTTGCACCCGCGCGATCGCCGCCGTCCTTCAGATCTGCGCGAGGAAGTCGGCGGTCGGCATCTGCTCGGCGAGCGATGCTGCTCATGCACCGCGTCGACGCCGCGATGCCAGATCCACATCACGCCATAGACGGCCGCCGGCGAGCACCAGCGGCACATAGCCGCCCTCGAGCATCTTGGCCATGTTGGCGGCGAAGAAGCTGCCGTCGACGATCAGGAACACCGCCGCGACGGCGCCCGCCGAGCAGCAGGCTCCAGCGCCAGATCTCGCGCATGGCGATGAACAGCAGCACGCTCGTCATCAGCATCGTCAGCGAAACCGCGATGCCGTAGGCGGCGGCGAGATTGTCCGACTTGCCGAAGCCGATCGTCAGGCCGAGCGTGACGATCATCAGCAGCCAGTTGACGGCGCCGACATAGATCTGGCCGTAGCCCTCGGCCGAGGTCTGCTTGATGTTGCAGCCGCGGCATCCAGCCGAGCTGGATCGCCTGGCGCGTCATCGAGATAGGCGCCGGTGATGATCGACTGGCTGGCGATCACGGTCGCGACCGTCGCCAGCACGATCAGCGGCGTCAGCAGCAGGTCGCGGGCACAGACGATAGAAGATGTTGCCGTCGGTCGGCGCGCCTTCGAGCACGATCGCCGCCTGACCCGCGTAGTTGAGGATCAGGCTCGGAAACACGATCGAAGTTCCAGGCGAGGCGGATCGGCGTCGGCGCCGAAATGGCCCATGTCCGCGTAGAGCGCCTCCGCGCCGGTCACGCACAGGAAGACGCCGCCGAGCACCAGGAAGCCGGTCGCGCCGCCCGTAGAACAGATAGTGGCAGCCCGTACCACGGGTTGAGCGCGACGAAAGCGCCGCGGGATGCTGGATCGACGCCGTTGACGCCCATCAGCGCCATGACGACGAACCAGACGAGCATGATCGGACCGAAGGCGCGCCCGATCGACGCCGTGCCGAGCGGCTGGACGGCGAACAACGCGAGCAGGACGACGACCGCCGCCGGCAGCACGTAGGGCGTCAGCGACGGCGTCGACCTGCTCCATGCCTTCAGAGCGCGGACAGCACCGAGATCGCCGGCGTGATCGCGCCGTCGCCGTAGATCAGCGCGGCGCCGAACAGCCCCGCGGCGACGATCGAGCGGCCGATGTGCCTTCTTGACGCCGAGCAGCGTCATCAGCGCGATGATGCCGCCCTCGCCGTCATTGTCGATGCGCATCGCGAAGCTGACGTATTTGACGGTGGTGATGATGAACAGCGTCCACAGGATCAGCGACAGCGCGCCCAGGTCGCGCTCGCGTCCGGATGCGGCCCGGTATAGTCGAGCACGGTCTTCAGCGTGTAGAGCGGGCTGGTGCCGATGTCGCCGAACACGATGCCGAGCGCGGCGAGGCTCAACGCGGGCAGGCCTCGTCTTCGGGGTCGCCTCGGCGGCGGCTGCGCTCGATCATGCACGCTCCCTTGAACGCGTTGCTCCGAAAGGCGCAACGCTCGCTGTAGCAAGGGTCGTCATGGGTCATGCCCAGCCGCTCATCGCGAGCTGACCGGCGACGGCGTCGTGACGATCCGACTCTTTGCGAAGCTTTCTCAAGGTTAGCGGATAGTTTCGCGACTGTTGACAACGGCAAATATTATTAGTCAAACTTCGTGACGTCGCGTCAACCTTAAGAAAAATGCCGCGTTCCAGAACGGTCGAGATACGATAAAATTCGACGGAATTTTTTCCGAAGCCGCCAAGCGGCGCGCGAACCACAGATCGTCCCTATCGAAACCGCAGGGACGCGTTCATGTTCAAGACGTATCGCCGCCGCCTTCGTTGCCGCCGCGCTCTTCGGCGTCGCCTTCGCCAATCTCGGCGACGCTTCCGAGCCCGATCTGCCGCAGGCGAGCTACGCGGCGGTGGGCGAGGCGACCTCGGTGCCGTACGGCTGGGTCGACTTCTGCAGCCGCCGCCCCGAGGAATGCACGCTCGGCAAGCTTCAGCCGGTCGATGTCCGGCTGAACAAGAAGACCTGGGCGATCCTCAACAAGGTCAACCGCCTCGCCAATCGGCGCGATCGAGCCGGTCACCAATCTCGAGCATTGGGGCACGATGGTCGACCATTGGGACTATCCGATCGACGGCAAGGGCGATTGCAAGGTCTACGCGCTCTACAAGCGCAAGCTGCTGGTCGAGCCGGCTTCCCGCGCCAGGCGCTGCTGATGACGGTCGTGCGCGATCTCGACGGCGAGGGCCACGCGATCCTCACCGTCAAGACCGACCGCGGCGAGTTCGTGCTCGACAATCTCAGCCGACGAAATCCGCCCGTGGGACGCGACCGGGCTATACGCTACGTCAAGCGCCAGTCGCAGTCCGACCCGAACGTCTGGCTCGACCTCGGCGGCGTCGAAGGGCGTTTCCGCCGCGGCCGCCGCCATGGCGACGGGCGGCTGATGACACTTCGAGCTTGCGCCCGCCTCGCCCGCTCGTGCAGTGACGAAGGCCAGCGGCTGCGCGCGGAGCAGACTATCGGATGAAGCGGGTCATGGACGCGCTCTGGCCGGTCGATCGGCCTCGGCGCGGTCGGTTCGTCGCGGTTGGCTGCTGCTGCGCGAGCTGCAACGGCCTCAGCCTCGCCGACATCGCCGCCAGCGCTCTCGCACATCTCCGCGCTCGCACTGGCTGCTTCGCGGTCGCCTCGGCGCGGGCTCGCCTATGCGGCGCTCGCCTGGTACGACCAGATCGCGCTCGATGCATCTCGGCCGCAGCTCTGGCTGGCGGTTCGTCAGCCTGGTCTCCTTCACCACCTACGCGCTCGCCCACAATATCGGCGCCTCCGTGTTTTCGGGCGCGATCGTGCGCTATCGCGCCTATTCGACCAAGGGCTTGAGCGCGGCGGAAATCGGCCTGCTCGTCGCCTTCTGCTCGCTCACCTTCACGCTGGGCACTCTGTTGCTTGGCGGCGTCGTGCTCGCTGATCGACCCCAGCTTCGTGCATCGCATGGACGCGGCCGCCGATCTCGAGCGGCCGCTTCGCCGCGCTCGCGCTGCTGCTTCTGCCCTGGCTCTATATGCTGGGCGTCGCTGCTGCACTTTCGACCGCTCAAGGTTCTGGGCTTCGAGACTCGTCTATCCACGCCCGCCGATCGCGGCGCGGCAATTGCTGGCGGGGCCGGTCGAGACTCATCGGCGCCGCGGGGATCATCTATTTCGCGCTGCCGGTCGAGCAGAACCCCGGCTTTCTCATCGTGCTCGCCGGGTTTCTCGCATCGTTTTCGCTCGCGCTGATCAGCCATGCGCCGGGCGGCCTCGGCGTGCTCGAACTGACGTTCCTGAAGCTGGTGCCCGATGCGCCGAAAGCGCAGCGTGGTCGCGGCGCTGATCGTGTTCCGGCTGCTCTATCTCATCATGCCGCTCATTTTCGCGCTTGATCGTCGTGGTTGTGTTCGAGCGCGAGCGTCTCGCGGCGCCGCTTCGCAGAGCCGATGGGAGTCTGACATGACCGCGTCCGCTCCGCCGCAGGCACGACGCCTGATCGTCGTCGACGTGCAGTACGATTTCCTGCCCGGCGGCGCGCTCGCCGTCGCCGGGCGGCGACGAAATCCTGCCGGTCGTGAACCGGCTCGTCGAGGCCTTCGACTCAGGTCGTTGTTCACGCAGGATTGGCACCCGGCCGGGCATGCCTCCTTCGCGTCCTCGCATCCCGGCAAGCAGCCGTTCGAGACCGACGAGCCTGCCTTACGGCGAGCAGCGGCTGTGGCCGGACCATTGCGTTCAGGGTTCGCGCGGCGCGGCGCTGCACGACGGCCTCGCTACGTCGATCGCGCCCAGCATCATCCTGCGCAAGGGGATGAATCCGGCCATCGACTCCTATTCCGCCTTCGTCGAAGCGGACGGCCGCACCACCACGGGGCTCGCGGCGTTGCTGCAGAGCGCGCGGCGTCGAGCGCGTATTCCTGTGCGGGCTCGCGACGGATTTCTGCGTCGCGTTTTCTGCGCTCGACGCGCGCGCCGCCGGCTTCGAGACCGTGCTGATCGAGGACGCCTGCCGCGGCATCGACGCCGAAGGCTCGCTCGCCGCCGCGCATCGCGCGCATGGAACAGGCGGGAGTCGCGCGAATTGCATCTTCGCATGGTGCGCTGAAAGGAACTTAACCGGGGCTTAAGCGCCTTTGTCCGCATTGAGTCTTCACACCGTTCAAAAATAGTACGGCGCGCATCGGCCAAATGATCGCTCTCATTCATCATCCTTTCTGTCCGCATTCGCGTTTCGTCCGGCTCGCGCTCGCCGAATATCGGCCTCGATTTCGAGCTGATCGAGGAGCGGCCGTGGGAGCGGCGGCGCGAGTTTCTGCAGCTTATCGCCGGAAGGCGTCACGCCGACCCTGCTCGAGGGCGACAATCCGCCGATCGCCCGGCGCCGACGTGATCGCCGAATATCTCGACGAGGCGCATGGGCCCGACATGGACGAGCGCCGGCTGATGCCGCTCGACATCGCCGAACGCACTTGAAGCGCGCCGGCTTGACCCGCTGGTTCAACCACAAATTCTACGAAGAAGTGACCCATTGGCTGGTCAGCGAGAAGATCTTCAAGCGCTTCCGCAGCGGCGCCCAAGGCGGCGGCGCGCCGAACATGGAGGCGGTGCGCGCGGCGCGCGCCAATCTGCGCTATCATCTGCAATATATCGGGCGGCTGATCGCCGCCCGGAACTGGCTTGCGGGCGATAGCCTCACCTACGCCGATCTGGCGGCGGCGGCGCATCTGTCCTGCGTGGATTATCTGGGCGACGCGGCGTGGGGCGAGAACGAAAACGCGAGGCACTGGTACGCGCGGATGAAGTCGCGCCCCTCGTTCCGTCCGCTGCTCACCGAACGGGTGACGGGACTGACGCCGAGCCAGACCTACGCCGATCTCGATTTCTGACCGCGCTCAAGCGACGCGCGCGCGAACTCGGCTTCGACGCCTGCCGCATCGCGCCCGCCGAGGCGCCCGGCCGCTGGGGCGAACGGCTCGCCGCGTTTCTCGCCGCAGGCCGGCACGGCGAGATGGCCTGGATGGCGGAGACGTTCTGCCCGCCGCGCCGCCCCGCGCGCCTCTGGCCGGACGCCCGCAGCGTCGTCATGCTGGCCATCAACTACGGGCCCGACGAGGATCCGCTCGCCGCGACGCGCGAGCCTGCGACGCGGCGCGATCTCGGTCTATGCGCGCCATCGCGACTATCACGACGTCATCAAGGGCAGGCTGAAGACGCTCGCCGCCTGGATCGTCGCCAATGGCCGGTGACGCCGGGCGCGAGGTGAAAGTGTTCGTCGACACCGCGCCCGTGATGGAGAAGCCGCTCGCCGCCGCTGCGGGCCTCGGCTGGCAGGGCAAGCACACCAACCTCGTCAGCCGCGAGTTCGGCTCCTGGCTGTTCCTGGGCGCGATCTTCGTCAACCTCGAGCTTGCCGCCGATCGCGCCCGAGACCGACCATTGCGGCACCTGCCGCGCCTGCCTCGACGCCTGCCCGACGGACGCCTTTCCCGCGCCCTATCAGCTCGATGCGCGGCGCTGCATCTCCTATCTGACCATCGAGCATCCCGGGCCGATCCCGCGCGAGTTCCGCGCCGCGATCGGCAACCGCATCTACGGCTGCGACGACTGCCTCGCCGTCTGTCCCTGGAACAAGTTCGCCGCAGCACGGCCGCGAGAGCCAAGCTCGCACGCGCGCGAGGACCTGAAGCGGCCGGCGCTCGCCGACCTCGCCGCCCTCGACGACGCCGGCTTCCGCGCCCTGTTCGCAGGCGGCCCGATCAAGCGCATCGGCCACGCCCGCTTCCTGCGCAACGTGCTGATCGCCATCGGCAATTCCGGCGATCCGTCGCTGGCGCCGGCCGCGCGCGCGCGCTCGGCGCGAATCTCCGCTCGTGCGCGGCGCGGCGGTCTGGGCGCTCTCGCAGCTGGCGCCGAGGAGGCGCACGAGCGTGCAAGCGGCGCGCTCGCTGACCGAGCCTGACGAACAGGTTCGCGACGAGTGGCGCGCTACGGAGATGATCTGAAGCGTACCAACCAATTAGACCATTGCTCGGCCTGATTGACCGGTCATTGCGAGCGCAGCGAAGCAATCCATCCTTCCTCTGCCGCTGGATTTGCGCTTTATCCGCAACGGCTTGCGGCAGACGAAGCATGGGATTGCTTCGTCGCTGCGCTCCTCGCAATGACGATTTAAGTTAAGCGCGAAACGCTCCAGATTTCGTCACGCCTTTCAATTGCCTCGGCTGCCCCACGATGGCCCTATTTCAACCACATAAATCGTAGCACTTCGTCACAGTCGCGACAGAGCGCAGATTGCGCGTTGTGGGGGCTGGCACAGGCTGATTTCCAAGGCGCGCGGGCGTGCCGCCGATGGACATATTCGCGAGTGTTTCGCGCCACAGAAGTCAGCAAGCTGGGTTCGTGGCGCGGGCCTGATTTGAGTACCTTGTCGCGTTATCGACAGAAGCCCCCTAACGAAAGCGTGATGCCGCGGCGTCAGGCGCTGTCGCGACCGCTCGGAGGGAACAATCGGCCACGTTTCGAGTTTTCGCTTTTGTAGATGCGTCAATTTAGCCCCAGCAGAAGAATGGGCGATTGAGCAAATGGGGTCGCTGGTCATCTGGCGTAAAATTTTGCGGGAAAATTTTCGTATGACGGATCAACGTTCTGGCGGATCAGGTGTTGCCGCGCTTCAGCATGAATTGCCGTCCGCCGGTGTGGTGGGCGCAGGGTCGGAACTCCCGCGCCTAGCTTGGACGGACGCCTTGTTCCTCGATGTTGACGGAACGCTTTTGGAGTTTGCTGCGACTCCCGATGGGGTTGTCGTCCCCGATACTCTGATCGCATTGTTGGAAGCGCTCGACAAAAAATTGAACGGAGCCTTGGGGTTCGTCAGTGGACGTCAGATTAAGGTGCTCGATCAATTGTTTGCCCCGCTGCGACTGCCTGCCGCCGGCGTCCATGGCGGCGAGATCCGCATCGCGCCCGCGTTAATTCATCATACAGCCGCGGTGGGCGATGAGTTTCCACAACATCTGCTCGACTCGATCGACAATGTCGCTCGGCAGTTTCCGGGAGTCTTTACAGAACCCAAGCGCTACAGCATCGCTGTGCATTACACCAAAGCGCCTCATCTGAGAGAGTTGGTTCGCTCCTCGGTTGAAGCGGCGCTGAGCCATCACCGCGCCGAAGGCGTGGAGATTGTCGAGGCGCACCACGTGATCGAGGTCAAAGCGATCGGGTTCAATAAAGGAACCGCGATCGCCACGCTGATGAAATCGGGACCGTTTCGAGGGCGTGTCCCTGTCTTCATTGGCGATGACGTTACCGACGAGGATGGATTTGCGGTGGTGCGCGCGGCGGGCGGCCGAGCCTATTCGGTCGCGACGCGCCGGGCCCGCACGACCTACACTTTCGCGGATCCTCGCTCGGTCCGCGAATGGCTTGCGGCTTTGGTTGCGCAGGAGGGCTCTGCTTGAAACATGACGCGACGGCCCCTCCTCAGGCCCTTGATCTTGCGCTGATTGGCAACTGCCGGGTCGCGGCGCTGGTTGATCGCGGCGGCAGGATCGTGTGGTGGTGTTTCCCGCGACTTCGATGGCGACCCGGTGTTTTCGCGGCTGCTCGCGGGCGATGAAGAAAAAGGCTTTTGCGACGTCGTCATGGCGAACATGACGAGTTGCGAGTTCGCAATATGCCCGCAATACCGCGATCGTCGAAACCGTCATGACCGATGCCGACGGCGGGAAGCATCCGGATCACCGATTTCGCGCCGAGATTTCGAACGTTTCGAGCGCACCTTTCGCCCGCCGCAGATCATTCGCCGCATCGAACCGTTGTCGGGTCTGCCGCGCATCACGATCCGCGTGCAGGCCGACCTGCAACTACGGGCGTCAGATCGACGAAGCGGTCGTCGGCTCGAACCACATTCGCTATCTCGGCGGACCCGAAGTGGTGCGGCTGACCACGGATGCGCCGCTGTCCTACATCGTCAACGAAGTCACGTTTCCGCTCACGCGGCCCATGTCGCTGTTCTTCGGCCAGGACGATCCGCTGCGAAGCGCGATGGACACGACGAGCCGCGAATTCCTGGACCGGACGCGCGAACATTGGCTCGACTGGGTGCGCAATCTCGCCATTCCGCTCGAATGGCAGAAGGCCGTCATCCGCGCCGCGATCACGCTGAAGATGTGCAGTTTCGAGGAAACCGGCGCGATCGTCGCCGCGCACACGACCTCGATACCCGAGGCGCCGTCAACAGGCGAAATTGGGACTACCGCTACTGCTGGCTGCGTGACGCCTATTTCGTCATCGACGCGCTCAACCGGCTCGGCGCGACCCAGTACGATGGAGGACTATCTCAACTATATCGCGACGATCGCCGCCGAAACAGGGCCGATAAAGCCGGTGCACAGCATCGTGCCGTTCGAGCCGCTCGAAGAGCGGATCGCGCCGGATCTGCAGGGCTTCCACGGATTTGGCCCGGTGCGGGTCGGCAACCAGGCGGTCGAGCAGATTCAAAACGACGTCTACGGCAGCGTGATCCTTTCGGTCACGCAGATGTTCGTCGATGAGCGCCTGCCGCGGATGGGCGACGAGGGACTGTTTCGTCGCCTCGAATGGCTCGGCGAAAAGGCCTTCGCGCTCGCGTTCGAGGCGGACGCAGGCCCTTGGGAATTTCGCGGCCGCGCCGAGCGCGCACACCTATTCGGCGACCATGTGCTGGGTCGCTTGCGATCGGCTCGGCCAGATTGCGCGACGGCTCGGCCTCGCCGACCGCGCCCGCTATTGGCGCGACAAGGCGCACACCATTCGCGAGCGCATTCTGAGCGGAGGCCTGGGATCCGGAGCGCAAGGCGATCACCGGCGCGATGGGCGGATCCTATCTCGACGCCAGCGTGCTGCTGATTTCCGAGCTCGGGCCTGCTGCCGCCGGAGCGACCAGCGCTTTCGCAGCACCTGCGATGCGATCGGCGCGCGACCTGATGCGAACGGCCGCGTGATGCGCTACGCGGCGCCCGACGATTTCGGCGCGCCGGAGACCGCGTTTCTGGCTTGCGAGTTCTGGTACATGGACGCGCTCTGCCAGATCGGCCGCAAGGCACGAGGCGCGCGAGATGTTCGAGGCCGTGCTCGCCGCGCCGCAACCACTTCGGGCTCCTCTCCGAAGACATTCATCCCGACACCGGCGAGCTGTGGGGCAACCTGCCGCAGACCTACTCGATGGCCGGCATCATCAACACGGCGGCGCGGCTGTCGCTGAGTTGGGAGGACGCATGGGCGCGCGCATCGTCATAGTCTCTAACCGCGTCGCGGTTCCCGAGAAATCTCGCGCCCGCCGTCGCGGGCGGCCTGGCTGTCGCGGTCAAGGCCGCCATGAAGGGCAAGAACGGGCTGTGGTTTGGTTGGAGCGGCAATGTCGCGGAAAGCCAGGATCTGACGCCGCGCATGGTCGAAGCACAAGAACGTCACCTACGCCCTGATCGATCTCGCGGACGGCGACTATCCAGGAATATTACAACGGCTTCGCCAACCGCGTGCTGTGGCCGATCCTGCATTACCGCGTCGATCTGCAGGAATATTCGCGCGCCGACGCCTCAGCCTACATGCGCGTCAATCGCCTGTTCGCCGATGAGCTCAGCGATCTGCTGCAGGAAGACGACATCGTCTGGATCCACGACTATCATCTGATCCCGCTCGGCGCGGGAGTTGCGCGCGCGCGGCCACAAGAATCCGATCGGCTTCTATCTGCATATTCCCTGCGCGCCGCCGGACATCCTGCGGACGCTGCCGCTTCACACCGAAATTCTCGGCAGCCTGTCCTACTACGATCTCGTCGGCTTCCAGACCGACAACGATCGCGAAAATATGTCGCAATACATGCTCTCGATCGGCGCGCGCGAGGTGCGGCCCGATTCCTATGAGTGGGAGGGCAGGTCAGTTCCGGCTCGGCGCTTTTCCGGTGGCGATCGAGACCGCGATCTTCATCGTCTGGCCCGCAATGCGCGCCGTTCGCAAGAGGTTGTCGCGCATTCAGGAGAGCCTCAGCGGCGTCAAGCTCGTGCTCGGCATCGACCGGCTCGACTATTCGAAAGGCATCCCGCAGCGCATCCGCGCCTTTGAGGCGTTCCTCGAGAAAAACCCGGAATGGCATGGCCGCGTCGTGCTGCTGCAGATCACGCCGAGAACGCGGGCCGGCATCAAGCGAATACGAGGACATCGAGGCGGAGGTGACGGGACTGATCGGTCGCGTCAACGGACGCTTCGGCGACGCCGTCTGGACGCCGATCCGCTATATCAACCGATCCTATTCGCGCACGGCGCTTTCAGGCATTTACAGGCTCGCCGATGTCGCGCTGGTGACGCCGTTGCGCGACGGCATGAATCTCGTCGCCAAGGAATTTCTGGCGGCGCAGGACCCCGAAAGATCCGGGTGTGCTGGTGCTGTCCGAGCTCGCCGGCGCTGCGGCGCATCTCGACCGCGCGGTGATCGTCAATCCACACGAAATCGAAGGCGTCGCCGCAGCGCTGAAGCTGGCCCTAGAAATGCCGCTCGAGGAGCGCCGCGAGCGGCATGCGCCGATGCTCAACTATCTGATGCAGCACGATATTCGTCGATGGGCGGATGATTATCTGACGACGCTAACTTCCAAGGTCAATCGCGGCGGATTGTTCAACAATTTTCGCGCGTTTCTCAGCACGGTGGTGACGCCGCCGCCATAGGAAATTATTTCGGAACCTTTCGGCGGTTCGTGCGTTGCGGCCACAAAAAGGGAGGTTCAACCGTGCACATTCCTGCTCACGAGTGGACGCACCGCGTCCGCGCCGTCCCAACCGCAATGCGTGGCGCTTTCGATCAGACGAGATCGCGATTGAACGTCGTCCGTATCGCGGTCACCAAAGTCTGGCTAGACCCAACCGAAGTGGCGGAGTTGCGCGAAGATCGCGCATGCAAGCACGTTCACTCGCTGATTGAGGACAATCCGACTTCTGGGTAACGAGTGGCGCCGCCCTCATAAGGCGCTGCGCGCCACCTTCTCCCGCAGGCGGGAGAAGGGCAGGCGCCTGCTGTTAGCTCTTCGGCTTGCCAAGGAACGCTGCGAATGCCGCGGCGGCTTCCGGCGACCGCACCGCTTTGGCGAAAACCTCCAGCTCCGCCTCCATGTGCGCGTACAGCGCCTCCTGATCGCCGCGCATCAGGCGACGCGTCGCCAGCAACGATGCGCGGGGCTTCTCGGCGAGCGCCTTCGCTTTGCCGAGCGCGTGCGCCTTCAGGATTTCCGGCGCGACGATCGCGTTGACGAAGCCGATTTCCCGCGCGGTATCGGCGCTGAACGCTTCGCCGAGCAAGCAGGAACTCCGAGGCCCGCGACATGCCGAAACGCATCGGGACCAGCCGCGACGAGCCCGCCTCGGGCACCAGCCCGAGATCGACGAACGGCATGCGGAAGCGGCATTCGGCGCGGCATAGACGAGATCCGCGTGGAGGCAGAGCGTCGTGCCGATGCCGACCGCGTTGCCTTCGACGGCGGCGACCAGCGGCTTGTCGAAACGCGCCAGCGCGCGAATGAAACGGCCACCGGCTGACTCGGTAAAGCCCGCCGGCGCCTGCGCCGCCTTGACGAAATCGCCGATGTCGTTGCCCGCGGTGAATACGCCGCCCTCGCCGGCGATCAGCACGGCGCCGACATCTCTTTCGGCGCTTGCCGTCTCCAGTGCGCCGAGCAGCGCGGCATACATGTCGGCGGTCAGCGCGTTCTTCTTGTCGGCCCGCGTCAACGTGGCGATCAGCACGCCGCCGTCGCGCTCAATCCTTACATGCTCGCTCATGCCGCTTCTCCCAGAACCGAATGGACGTCCCCGAAACTTTCCGCGCCGGACTCGACAGCGCGGGCCAGGCCCTGCGCCGCCGGCGACAGTTTCTCCGCAAAGAACCGCGCGAGGGTGATCCGGCCCGCGGCGCTCAAGCCGCCGGCCTCTGCAGGAACCTGCTTGCGCCGCCAGCGCGGCCTTGGCGAGGCACGCCAAGCCCAAGCGCGAGACCAAACAAGCGAAGGTAAGGGCTGGCCCCCGCCAGCGCCGCTTCGGGATTGCCGGCCAGCGCGCCGAGCAGATAGTTGGTAGAGCTTTCGAGTGCGCTCGCCGCCTCGCTTAGCCGCGCAGCGGTCGCGCCGAATTCGGCGCCGCCTTCGGCCTCGACGCGCGCGGCGATCGTCTTGATGCCTTCAATCTCGCGCATGACTGTCGCGCCGCCGGCGAGCGGCAGCTTGCGGGTCACGAGGTCGATCGCCTGAATGCCGTTGGTGCCCTCGTAGATCGCGGCGATGCGCGAATCGCGCAGGTGCTGCGCGGCGCCGGTTTCCTCGATGAAACCCATGCCGCCGTGGATCTGCACGCCAAGCGTCGCCGCCTCGTCGCCGATGTCGGTCGAGAACGCCTTGGCGATCGGCGTCAGCAGCGCGGCCCGGTCGGCCGCCTCTTTCCGTTCCTCTTTGGTCTTGGCGTGGAAGGATCGATCAATCGACACGCCGGTCAGATGGCAGATGCCGCGCGCCGCTTGCAGCGTGGATTTCATGGTCAGCAGCATGCGCTGCACGTCGGCGTGCTCGACGATCGGGCTCATGTTGGGGCCGGTTCCGACGCCGCGGCCTTGCCGGCGGTCCCGCGCATAGCCAAGCGCGTGCTGATAGGCGCGCTCGGCGATCGCCACGCCCTGCAGGCCGACTGCGAGCCGCGCGCTGTTCATCATCACGAACATCGCGGCGAGGCCGCGGTTCTCTTCTCCAACCAGATAGCCGACGGCGCCCTCGTGGTCGCCAAACACCATCACGCAGGTTGGCGAGGCGTGGATGCCGAGCTTGTGCTCGATGCTCGCGCAGCGCGCGTCGTTGCGGGCGCCGAGCGAGCCATCGGCGTTGACGAGAAATTTGGGGACCAGGAACAGCGAAATGCCGCGCGTGCCCGGCGGCGCGTCGGGCAGGCGCGCCAGCACCAGATGGACGATGTTGTCGGTAAAATCGTGCTCGCCGTAGGTGATGAAGATCTTCTGGCCGAACACCCGATAGGTCCCGTCGGCGGCGCGCTCGGCGCGGCTCTTGACGGCGTTGAGGTCGGAGCCCGCCTGCGGCTCGGTGAGGTTCATGGTGCCGGTCCACTCGCCCGCCACCATCTTCGTCAGGAAGGTCTCGCGCAGGAACGGCGACGCATAGGTCGAGAGCGCGCCGATCGCGCCCTCGGTGAGCAGCGGGCAGAGCGCGAAGCCCATCGAGGCGCCGTTCCAGATCTCGCCGCAGGCGAAGTTGACGGAATGCGGCAGGCCCATCCCGCCGAGCTCCGGCGACGCGGTCACGCCTGACCAGCCGCCTGCCGTCCAACCCTTGTAGGCCTCGCGAAATCCCTTCGGCGTGGTGACGACGCCATTCTCGCAGCGCGCGCCCTCGAGGTCGCCGCCACGGTTCAGCGGCGCGATCACGTCGGTCGCGAACTTGCCGGCTTCCGCGATCACCGACGAGACGGTGTCGACATCGAGCTCGCCGAACGTCCCTGATCTGACCTCGTCGGCGAGGCCGCCGACGTGATAGAGCGAGAACAGAATATCGGCGACGGGCGACTGGTAGGCCATTTCGTTTCCTCCGTGCGGACTTCGAAGCGCGCCGCGACCGGTTTCGATTAAGTTTACACGTAAACCAATTCGCGGACAATCAGGAATTCTTCTAGCATGAGCTACGCCTTTCCGCGCGCGACGCGGCTCATCAAAGCGACGGACGCCGGCATCGCCGAGGCGGCCGCCACGCTGCGCGAGGGAGGCCTGGTCGCCATGCCGACAGAGACGGTTTATGGCCTCGCGGGGCTCGCCACGCTCGATGCGACGGTCGCTGCGATCTACGCGGCCAAGGGCCGGCCGAGTTTCAATCCGCTGATCGCCCATGTCGCGGAGTTCGAAGCGGCGGAGGCGGAAGTCGAGTTCAACGCGAGCGCGCGCAAACTCGCGGAGGCGTTCTGGCCGGGGCCGCTGACCATCGTCGCGCCGGCGCCGCGGACGCGCGCCTCGCTGCTGGCCCGAGCGGGTCTCGACACGCTGGCCCTGCGGATGCCGTCGCATGAGGTCGCGCGCGCGCTGATCCGCGCTGCAGGCGCGCCGCTGGTCGCGCCGTCGGCTAACCGGAGCGGTCGCGTCAGCCCGACGACGGCGGAGCATGTGTGGGAGGATCTCAACGGGCGCGTCGACGTCATCCTCGACGGCGGAGCGACGCGGCATGGGCTGGAGTCGACGATTGTCGCCTGTCTCGATGGCGCGGTCCGGTTGCTGCGGCCGGGCGCGATTGAGAGCGAGCGGCTCGAAGACGTTCTGAGCGCGAAGCTCGTCGGCGCCGGGGAGAACGGCGCGCCGATCGCGCCGGGCATGCTCGCCTCGCATTACGCGCCGCGCGCCCGGCTGCGGCTGGACGCCGTCAGCGTCCGGCCGGGCGAAGCTGCGCTCGATTATGCGGGAGCCCTCGCCGACGCCGGCGCGGTCACCAGGTTGGACCTGTCGCCCTCAGGCGATCTCGCCGAAGCGGCGGCCAATCTTTTTGCCTATCTGCGCCGATTAGACGCCGAGGGCTGCAACTCCATCGCTGCCGCGCCGGTCCCCCATCACGGCCTCGGCGCCGCGATCAACGACCGGCTGGCCCGCGCCGCAGCGCCGCGGGAAATCTAGCGTTTCCGTTGTAGCCGGGGTCGCTGACCCCGGTCTTCCCTTCGCCGCAGTCCTGCAAGTTTTCGCAATCGGAACTCCCGCGGTCAGCGACCGCGGCTACAGAGGCGCGCTCTCAGCGAACGCGGCCTCCATCGCGCTGCGCCGGCGCGTCGCTGCGAGCCACATGACGAACGCCAGCCCGCAAGCAACCAGCAGCGGCGCCGTCAGGCCGAAACGGTCGGCGACGAGGCCGATCGACGGCGACGCCGATCCCGCTGGCGCCCTGCTGGATCAGGAATTGCGCGCTCATGATGCGGCCGCGCAGCGCGTCGGGCGTCGAGGTCTGCAGAAGGCCCACCACGCCGGTGCGGCAGAATTCCAGGCAGGCGCCGCGCGCGGCCATGGCGAGCGCGGCCAGCGGCAGCGCGCTGACGCACGCCAGCGCTGCCGTCGCCGCGAGATGGCCGACAAACGCCGTCGAGCACGAGCCCGCTATGCAAGCGCTTGCGGCCGCCATAGGCGATCCACAACGCGGCCATCGTCGCGCCGATCCCCGCGCTCGCCAGCAAAGTCGAGAGGCCGCCGATGCCGGCGCCGAGGTTGCGATCCGAGAGCGCCGGCAACATTTGGCGCACCGCGGCGGCGAGGGAATCGCCAAACAGCATCAGCATCAGCAATTCGCTCACGCCGGCATGGGCGCGGATCGCAACCAGGCCTTCCACGAAATCTTCGCGGAACGAGCGCTGCGGCAACTTGCGCGACGCCTCGCCGGGCGGAGCGCGCAATCGCGCCGCCGAAACGAAGAACACGCCGTAGCCGAAGACGTTGCTCGCGAACGCCGTCGCCGGTCCGTAATGGAGCAGCACCCAGCCCGCGAGGGCGGGGCCGATGAAGATGCCGAGCTGGGTGTAGGCGGAGGAGACCGCGATCGCCGAGGCGAGCCGCGCCGGCGCGACGAAACGCGGCAGCAGGCCAAACGCCGCAGGCACGCTGAACGCGTGGACCACGCCATGAAACAACGCGAGCCCGGCAAGCCAGCCGATCGTCAACTGGCCGGTGAACGCGAGCAACAGTCAGCGCGACCGCGTGCAGCGTCGCCAGCGCGTAGGCGATCATCAGCACGCGGAAGCGGTCGTTGCGATCGGCGACCACGCCGCCGATCGGCGCCAGCAGGCCCATCGGCAAAGAGTTGAGCAGCGCGATGATCGCCAGCCACTTCGTCGAATGGGTGAGCGTCCAGGTGACCCAGGCGATCGCCACCGCCTGCACGAAAAAGCTCAGCCAGGAGACGATCGAACCGACCGAATAGCGGCGGAAGTTGGCGTCCTGGAACGCCTCGGCGATGCCGCCCAACTTCTCTCACGCTTCCAGCTCCCGATTTGCTGGGTTTCGGACCCTCCCACATCGCGTCGGCAAATTTCGGCAGCAGCCGGGTCAACTCGGCGACCTCCGCGGCGGGCCAGTCGGCCAAAATGCCGCGCAGCAGATTTTCGCGCGCGGCGTCGATGCTGTCGGTCATCGCCTTGCCTTGCGGCGTGACCACGGCGCGGCGGGTGCGGCGGTCGGCGGCGCTGTCGTCGCGCGCCACGAGGCCGAGGCTCTCGAGCTTGGCGACCTGCCGGCTGACCGTCGTGTAGTCGCGATTGACGGCCGCGGCGAGTTGGACCACGCCGATCGGGCCGAACCGCTCGATGCCGATCAGCAGCGGAAACAGCGCCCTGTCGAGCCGTATGCCGGCCGCGGCGATCAGCCTGTCGTCACGATGCGGCTGGTTCATCGCGCCGATGATTTTCGAGCAGCGCCATGTGCAGTTCGCGCAGTTCCGGGCTCATATGTGTATTTTGCACGTTTTCTGTTGAAGTCATTTCGGATCTCGGATATGTGTGCATTATACACTTAATTTCGCAACCCGAAAGGATGCCAGAGATGAAAGCAGCCGTCGTGAAAGGCCGCGGGCAAACGCCGGTCTACGCCGATTTTGCGACGCCGATCCCGGCGGACGGCGAGCGCCTGATCACAGGTCACCGCCGCCGCGCTGAGCCATCTCACGCGCGGTCGCGCCTCCGGCGAACACTACAGCGCAGGCGCTGAATTCCCGTTCGTGGCGGGCGTCGACGGCGTCGGCCGCCTCGATGACGGCTCCCGAGTCTACTTCCTGCTGCCGCGCGCGCCGTATGGCGCCTTTGCCGAACAGAGCGTCGTCGACCGCCGCACAATGCCTGCCCGCTGCCCGACGATCTCGATGACGTGACCGCGGCGGCGATCGCCAATCCCGGCATGTCGTCGTGGGCGGCTTTCGTCGATCGGGCCGAGTTGCAGCCCGGCGAGACCGTGCTCGTCAATGGCGCGACCGGCAGCGCCGGCCGGCTCGCCGTGCAGATCGCCAAGCTGCTCGGCGCAAAGAAAGTGATTGCGACCGGCCGCAACGCCGAGGCGCTCGCGGCGCTCGGCGCCGACGCCACGATCGTGCTGGGCGAGGCGATGGAGGAGCTTTTCGGCCCGTATTCGCCGAAAAGGTCGACGTCGTGACTCGATTATCTCTGGGGTCGCAGCGCGGAGGCCCTGCTGATCGCCGCCGCCAAGTCGCTGCCCAGGTCGGCCCGCCTGCGCTTCGTGCAGGTCGGATCGGTCACCGGCGGGTCCATTTCGCTGCCGAGCGATGTGCTCCGCTCCGCCCCGATCGAAATCCTCGGAAGCGGCCTCGGCAGCGTGCCCGGCGCCCGGTTCCTGGCGGCGATCGCGGCGGTGTTCGCATCTGCGCGACCGGCCGGCCTGCGGATTCCCGTCCATGTTGCGCCGCTCGCCGAAGTGGAAAGCGCGTGGTCGTTGGCGGAAGGCAAGGGAAGGGTCGTGTTCACGACAGGGACGTGAAGTCGCCGCAATAGCGTTGTCAGTTGCCCGCGGTTGGTCGCGTCCTCGTCTGTCGGCTTTGCGACGAAGGGCGGAAAATGAAATTTCGTGAGTGAGGGATCGAAATTGGCCCGAGCGAGTTGTGTCCTATCGAGAGCTGTAACCCCTCTGATTTGAAGGCGCGCCGCTCTCGACGGAACCAGGAGGGCGTATTTGACGATGCCTGTTGGCGAGACGCAACGCTCCGGGGCGACGTCAGTCGCACTGGGGACAGAGCGCTTCGGCCTGTTTCCGATGCGCGCGCCCTGGATATCAATAATAACGGCGCTGGTGCTTGCCGTCTTGGCCGCCGTCGGCGTGTACAAGATCAAGGTCGACGACTCGCTCAGCCAGTTGTTCCGGTCGGACTTGCCAGCCTTTCAAGAGTATCTAAAGGTCTCCAAGGACTTCCCTTCCAGCGAATATGACGTATTGATCGTCGTCTCCGGCGACAAGTTGCTGGAGCGTGGCTCCATCGAGAAGCTGCAAAACCTCGCCGCCGATCTGCAGTTGGTGGATGGCGCGCGGGGTATTATTTCGATCTTTTCGGCGCGCGAGCCGTCTCCCAACGGCGGCGTTCCCCCGCCGCTATTTCCCGATGCGCTTCCCCAGGGCGCGGCGTACGATACGCTGATTGGCGAAGTCCGTCAGAACGAGCTGATCCGCGGCAAGTTGCTATCTGAAGACGGCAAACTCGCGCTGTTTGTGCTGTCACTTGAGCCCAAAATCGTCGATGGCGATCGGCTCACCAAAACGATCGTCGATGCCCGCAAGACAATCCAGCAAGACTTGGCGGGCTCCGGCTTGACGGGCGAACTGTCTGGCGCGCCTGTCATGCAGCTCGAAATCCGGCAGGCGCTAGAACACGATCGCATTCTTTACAATGCGATTGGTTTCGCGCTCGGATGCGTTCTCGCAGCGCTTTTCTTCAGGCGCGTTTCCTTGATGGTCATCGCCGCCGCGCCGCCCTTGCTGGCCGTGCTGTTTGCCCTGGGCATGCTGGGTTGGATCGGCTTCCGCCTCAACACGTTTCTCAACGTGATGGCGCCGCTGATCATGGTGATCAGCTTTTCCGACAGCATGCAATTGACGTTCGCCGCGCGCGACCGGTTGCTCGCGGGCGACGACAAGCGCAAGGCGTTCGCAACTGCAGTGCGCGTAGTCGGGCCCGCTTGCGTTCTCACGCATGTGACGGCCGCGCTGTCACTGCTCGGATTGCTGACATCGGATAGCGACCTGATCCGGGAATTTGGCGCGGCGGGAATTATCGCGACGGCGGTGGCGCTGGTCACGATCCTTTCGCTTGTCCCTGTTCTCGGCGTGTTGCTGATCCGGAATGAGACGCGATTCATCGGCGAACCTGGAAGCCAGAGATCCGGGCGTCGCCATGCTTAGGGGCTTCTGCGCGTGGATCGCGGCGCGAATGGTTTCGCGCCCGCTGGCCTACAGCGTGGCGGGACTCGCGGTCGTAGCTGTGCTCGGCTTCATCTATGCGGGATTGCAGCCGAGTTATCGGCTCGCCGACCAGGTGCCCAACAAAGAGCAGGCGGTCAAAGCGAGCCAGCGGCTGGACGCACAATTGACGGGTTCCAACCCGATCGACGTGTTGGTTGTTTTCCCGTCAGGCTCGGACCTGTACGCGCCCGAAACGCTAGCGACCATCGCTGACGTCCATCGCACGCTCGAAACCGAGACCGGCGTCGGCAATGTGTGGTCGCTCGAGACCCTCCGCCGGTGGCTCGCCGACAAGTTGGGGCTGACCGGCCCTGACGCGATGAAAGAATACGTGGACGTGCTGCCGAAATTTCTGGTGCGACGGTTCGTATCCAGCGATGGGAAGTCGGAGATGGTCACCGGCCTGGTGCCGGACAAGAATCTGCCGGGCCTGGTGCCGATCGTCGATCGGCTCGAATCCCGGCTCGAGGCGGTAAGGCAGGCGCATCCCGGCTATCAGATATCCGTGACGGGACTTTCGGTCATCGCGGCGCGCAACAGCGCGGGCATGATCAATGGCCTCAATCGCGCGTTGACGGTGGAGTTCGTCTTTGTTGCTGCGTTCGTCGGTCTGGCGTTCAGGTCGTGGGCGATCGGCGTGGCGTGTCTGCTGCCTGGTCTGTTCCCGATTTTCGCCGCGGGTTCGCTGTTGCAGCTGTTCGGTTTCGGGCTGCAGTTCGCAGGTGTTGTCTCGCTGACGGTGTCGTTCGGGTTGGGTCTCAGCGCGACGATCCATTTCCTCAATCGGATGACACGCGAGCGCAGGCCCGGCGACGATCCCGCGGTGGCGGTCGCGCGCGCGACGGTTCTGGTTGGACCGGCGCTCATTCTCACCACGCTCGTGCTTGCGTGCGGGCTCGCCGCGCTCGTGTTTTCGACGTTGCCGGCATTGCGGCTGTTTGGTTGGCTCAGCGCCTTTGCGATGCTGGCCGCGCTGACAGCGGATCTGCTGATCTTCAGGCCCGCCATCACGGTTCTGATGAGGGTTGCTGACCTGGGGGCGTCGCGGGGGCTTGGCCTTGAACAGAGAGGAGAAGCGCGATGACGATGACAAAAGGATTGTTAGGAAGATATTGGTGCGCCGGATTTCTGATGGCCGCACTCGCGGGAGCCGTGAGTCCCTCGGCGGCCGCCGCGGGCGGCGGTCCCTTTTCCGTGTTTGTCGGGGATTGGACCGGCGACGGAGAGATCGTCGGCGCGAACGGCACGCACGAACGCATTCGCTGCAAAGCCACCTACACCGAGGCCGAAGTGTCGCATGGGTTGTCGCAATCCATCGTCTGCGCGAGCGCAAGCTATCGGGTTAACGTTCAGAGCTATGTGGAGGCATCTGGCGACGGCGTCCGCGGCAACTGGCGAGAAGATACCCGCAACGCCTCGGGTCAGTTGACCGGAAAGGTAGCCGATGGCCACTTCGAGGGTTCCGTGGTCGGACCCGGCTTTACCGCGCAGGTTTCTTTGCAATCGGATGGCCGCCGTCAGTCCGTCCATATCCTGCCGAAGGGCAGCGACATCTCGGATGTAACGGTAGAACTTCAAAAACAGGGCTGAGTGAGCCAGGCCGGGGGAGGAAGTGGATGAGCGAACGCGAGCCCGTTGAACCCCTGTCCGTTTGGCGCGGGAGCCCGGACCTGTTGTTTCGTCCGCGCCAACCGAACCGGTTGACGCGGGTCATCCCTTTTCGTCGCGACTCCAGGTTCGACGCGCTTGATGAACGCAAGGGCGCGAGCCTTGCGTTGCAGAACCTGCGGGGGGTGGCCATCGTGTTCGTGCTGGTGATGCACGCCAGCCTTGCGTATCTCGCCTCTGCGCCGGCGCAGGCTCCGGTGTTCAATCAGCCGCCCAACATGTGGGTGGCCTTTCCTCTTGTTGACGCGCATCGGTGGCTCGGGCTGGACCTGATCTGTGCCTGGCAGGATGTGTATCTGATGGTTCTGCTGTTCTTCGTCTCGGGGCTGTTCACGGTGAGCGGCGTCGAACGTGACGGAACAAGAAAATTCCTGCTTCGCCGCGCGGTGCGCCTCGGCATTCCGTTCTGCATCGGCGTTCTGGTGATCATGCCGGCGGCAGTTTATCCGATCTATCTGATGAGCGCGCCGCAACCGAGCGTCGGAGACTATTTCCACGTCTATACTTCTTTGCCATTCATGCCGTGCGGACCGATGTGGTTCCTGGCGGTGCTGCTCGCCTTTACGGTCATAGCCGTCGCCCTCTGTCGCTACGTGCGGCCGGTGATAGGGGTTATCGGGCGTCTCTCGGAGGAATTTGAGACCCGGCCCGCGCGGACGTTCGGCGTCTTCGCGGCGATAGCGGTACTGGCCTATGTCCCGCTCGCTCTGGCGTTCACCCCATGGCAGTGGGAGAACTGGGGGCCCTTCGCGCTCCAGCTCTGCCGTCCCGCGCTCTATGCCGTATTCTATGTTGCCGGGCTCGGAGTTGGAGCGGCCGGACTTGGCGTCGGCATGCTTCGCGTCGGCGGCGCGCTGTCGAAATCGTGGCGACGCTGGTTGGCTGCGGCCGCCGTTTCCCTCATGGCGTGGATGGGCTTTACAGGCCTCACCCTAAACCTCGGCGATTCAACCCCCCTAGTCCTGAGCATCGTCAGTAATGCGAGCTACGCCGTCGCCGCCACTTGCAGCGTTCTATTCTTCGTCGCCTTCTGCCTAAGGTTTGGGGGCAGCCGCAAGTGGCCAATCATATCGACCTTCTCGGACCACGCGTTTGGCATTTATCTATTGCATTATGTGCCGGTGGTCTGGCTGCAATTTGCGCTGCTGGAATTCGACTGGCCCGCGCCCGTCAAAGCCATTATCGTGCTGGTTGGCGCGGGCGCCGCATGCCTCGCGGCGATGACTTTCGGTTCATCAGCGATCAAAGCGGCGCGCGGTCGCCGGTTCGTCGAGGCTTAGCTTCCTGCGTTGATCTCATCCGTCAACGCGAGCGAAGCGAAGCAGCGGTTCGGCCGCCAATAGATAGCTTCGTCGCTGCGCTCCTCGCAATGACGCTAATTTGACGCCGGGGTCGGCAAGGCTGAATCCGGCGGTATGTCTGCGGGCGCGATGGAATCGTCAGGCAGCCGGGTCCAGACCTGCGTTTCTCCCAGCATAGGCAGGCCCAGAAATCCCCGCACCGAAAGCTTCTGTCCGTCAGGGCTCAGTTCCATCTGCGCGCTGTAAACGCTGCCGTTGCGCGGGTCCATGATCGTGCCGTCGGTATATTTCAAGCCCTCGCGATGCATGCCCTTCACCAACGTCAGACCCAGCATCGCTGCGTTCTTCTGGTTGCCGGGGCAGGCCGTACAGGTTTCATAAACCTTGTCGCCCGGCTTTGGGAACATCTTCACGATGCGTCCTTCGTAGCGATCGTTGACTTCAGTGAAATAGAACCAGCCGCCCACTTGACCCTGGTCGTCGGCTTGCTGCCAGAAGCCGGTCACTGTCAGGGGCTTGGATGCCGCCGGACGCGGGGTCTTGGTTGGGGTCGGCGTTGCCGTTGAAGCTGCGAACGATGAGCCCGCCGCGAGCGTCAGCAGGAGAGCGGATAATGCAGACTGAATTTTCATCGGCTTCTCCTCGTTCCGTCGAAAAGCGAACCTAGGGCCTGACTCGACCGCGGATGCTTTGGTCAGACTCCGTGACTGGTAAGCACAGCGAGGCAGCGCGCGCTGAGTTTTTCTCTATGCGCCTGCAGGCACTGAAGATAGGCTTCCGCATCCGCGTTCTGCGGCAGGTTGTGACAGTAACGACGTACGTCCGGCCGGCACGCTTCCTGCTCCTCAGGCGTGCCGCTCTGGGCCATGGCGCCGCTTGACAGGGCGATCAACGCAGCTACGAGCAGGTTCCGTCGCGCAAATATCTTCATCTCACACTCCACTTCAGGCGGCGTCGGATTGAGGGTTTCGGGGCTTGCCCATCAGGATGGGCTGAAAAAGAACGGCGGCGGCGAGCGTGCAGACCAGCGACAGCGCCAGCAGTTTTCCCATGCTCGATGTCCCCGGATGGCTTGAGAACCAGAGGCTTCCAAATGCGGTTGCGGTCGTCAGGGCGCTGTAGAGCACCGCGCGGGTGAGCGGCGTCTGCAGCAGATGGGTCGTCCCCTCGCGCCAGGCGATGATATAATAGATCTTGAACGCGACGCCGACGCCGAGCAGCAGCGGCAGCGCAATGATGTTGGCGAAGTTGAACGACATGCCAAACAGCGACATCAATTCCATCGTCACCAGACCCGCGAGCGCCAGCGGGAAAAGGGTAAGCACGACGTCGGTGACTCGACGCAGAAACAGGAACAGCAGCACCGTGATCGAAAAGAGCGCCCACGCGCCCGCCTCGATGAACGCGTGCTGAACCATCGCGCTCGCCTCCACCATCGCCACAGGACCTTCTGTGGCGTGCGGCTCGACGGCGAGCACCGCGCGCGCGAACGCCCGCATGCCCTGCAGATCCTCAGGCTTCGCTTTCGGCAGGATCGAGACCCTGACCTTGCCGTCGCTCGTCTTCCAACTGTCGACGATCTCCTGCGGCAGGCTGGCGAGGGTCAGCGGCTCCGCCTGCAGGGATTGACGCAGATCGTCGAGATCGACGTTCAACGGTTCAATCATCACCTCGGTTGCGCGCTTGCGGAGATCGGGTTGCGCCTGCGCCAATTGAGTCATCGCGGCGGAGAGACGACGCATCGCCAACGCGCCGGGGCCTTGCGCATTTCCCGCCAACTCGGTCAACCGCGCGGCGCCCTCATTCAGCGCGTCGACATTTTCGGCGTCGCTTGGGGGCGCCATGGCTTCGCTGGCGCTGAACGCGCTGGCGAGTTTCTCGGCGGCGGCGCGGATGACGGGCAGCTTCGCGTCCTGATCGGCAGGGATGAACGTCGAAAGCGTTCGGACGCTCGCGACTTCCGGTAGCTTGGCGAATTTCGCGGCGGCGGCGTCCGCCTCCGCGAGCGACGGCGCGAGGTACTCGATCCCGTCGGCGCCGAGTTGCGGGTCCTGGCGGAGATCCAGATAGGCCGCGACGGCTTCGCTGGACGGATTTTGCAGATCGATCGGATTGTCGTCGAAACTCAAACGCAGCAGCAGGGGGCTCGCCAGCGCGATGACCGCCAGCGTGCCGACGATGACGGGGATACGGTGGCGGGCGAGGTAATCGTCGACCGGGCGCCAGCGAACGATACCCCAGTTCACGGGGCTCGGCCGGCGGGCGCAGCAGCGCAATCAGCGCCGGCAGCAAGGTGACGCTCGAAATGTAGGCGATCAGCATCCCGCCGCCGGCGATCAGCCCCAGTTCGGAAATGCCTCGATAGTCAGTCGGCAGGAACGAGAAAAAGCCGGCGGCGGTCGCCAGCGCGGCGAGCGCCAGCGGCATCGCGACGCGCGCGCCGGCGCTGCGCAACGCGGCGACCAGATCGTCGATCCGATGCCGCTCTTCGCGGTAGCGAACGCTGAACTGGATGGCGAAGTCGACGCCGATGCCGACGAACAGCACCGCAAAATAAATCGAGATGACGTTGAAAGCGCCGACGGTCAGCATGCCGAACGCGGCGGTGACAGCGAGACCGGCGATCAGATTGATAGCCAGCGCAGCAATCAGCCGCCCGGAATGCAGCGCGAGCCAGAGAATGATCAGCACCGCAAGCACAGTGATCACGCCGTTGCGGACTGCGTTCTCCTTGATCGTGCCAAATTGCTCGTCATTGATTGCCGCCAGCCCCGTCAGCCGAACCCGCGCCTGACGATTGGCTGCGATCGGACCCGCCGCCTGACGGATCGCGGTCTCGGCGGCGAGCGCGGGTTGGAACGAGGTGTAATCGAGCACCGGACGGACTTCGACAAAGCCGCGCCGCTCGCTCGACGAGGATTTGTCTCCGGCTGTCAGGACCCGCCACGAGAAACTGGCGGGTTTGTTGGCCAGCACGTTTTCCAAGGCGTCGGACGCCATGTTGAGCGGGCGCGCGAAATCGTCGACCTTGAGGCGACCCGACTGCACGCCGAGCAGTGCGTCTTCCAAGCCCGACACCAGGCCGCGCAGACTCCGGTCGATGGCGAGGTCGTGAATGATTGGCTCGCCTTCGATCAGACCGGCGGTAACTTGCTTGAGCGTGTCGAGCGGCAGAAAAAACAGCGCGTGTTGACGGAAGAAAGACAGCGCACCAGGGCCGCCGACCGTCTGGTAGCGGTCCTTGTCTTGCGCGAGCTTGGCCTCGAGTTCCGTCGAAGCGAGCACCGCGAGCTCTGGCGTCGGCGCGTCAACCACGGCCTCGAGCAGGTTGAACCGGTGAAACGCGCCCTCGAACGCCAGTTCGTTCTTCCGCCATTCGACGTTTGAAGGCAGCAGCGCGTCGATATCCGAGTTCAGCTTGAAATGAACAGCGGCATAAAATCCGCATGCCGCCGCGAACACCAGGCCGACGATGACGACAAGGCGGGCTCGCTCCGCGCAAAAGCCGATGACGGCCACGGCGAGCCTCGACGCGACGCCGACCGGCGCCGCTTCTGCAGCAACTTGAGAACGCTCCATAAGCATCATACGGGGGTAGTCGGCGGGCGAATGGCCCTCGGCCTGCGACGTTGTCTGATCCAGGCATAGCGTGTCTCGAACGGGCGTCTCGACGCCAGCCAGATCGGCAACGCGGCCATCAACGCGATGTCGACGATCGTAGCTTCGAGCATCGAAAAACTCATGAGGACGCGCTCAAATCCGGCATGGCTGCGCGGGTCGATCCCGCGAGCTCAAGGGGAAGCTTGAACTCCACCATCTCTTCCGGGCCATTTAGCGTCGAGATTTGGACCGGACGTAGATCGGCGAGACGACGGACGACCTCGGAAACCAGCACCTCCGGCGCCGACGCGCCGGCCGTCAGCCCGACCGAACCGACGTTTTCGATCCATTCGGGGCGGATCTCGCTGCTGTCGGCGATCAGATGCGCTGGGATGCCCATCTGCATGGCGATCTCACGCAGCCGGTTCGAGTTCGAGCTGTTCCGCGCGCCCACGACGAGCATGACGTCGACCTGCTTGCAGAGCTCACGAACGGCCCATTGGCGGTTTTGCGTCGCATAGCAGATGTCGCGCGTGTCTGGTCCGATGATATCTGTGAAGCGGCGCTCGAGCGCGGCGATGATGACTCGCGTGTCGTCAACGCTGAGCGTCGTCTGAGTGATATATCCAACGGGTGTCTCGGGCGAAATTTTCAGCCGGTCGACGTCGGCCTCGCTCTGCACCAGCGTGATCGGCGCTGCGGCCTGGCCCAGCGTGCCCTCGACTTCCGGGTGACCCGCGTGTCCAATCAGGATCACGGTCCTCCCCTGCGCGGCGTAACGCCGCGCCTGGTTGTGAACCTTGGTCACGAGCGGACAGGTCGCATCGAGAACAATCAACTGACGCCGCGCCGCCTCTTCCTCGACGTGTTTGGGCACGCCGTGCGCGCTGAAAATGGTGATGGCGCCGTCAGGAATATCCGACAATTCCTCGACGAACTTCGCGCCCTTGGTTCTCAGTCCGTCAACGACGCGCTTGTTATGGACGATCTCGTGGCGAACATAAATCGGCGCGTCGTATTTCTCCAGCGATCGCTCGACGATCTCGACGGCACGCATCACGCCCGCGCAGAAGCCGCGCGGCTTGGCGAGGACGATATTGAGCGGCGCGGCCTTGGCGGCGCCGCGCCGCGCAAAAGGCTTGCCAGCTGGCGCCAGATGGCGCACGCGCGGTTTGCCGTTTAGAACTTCCACGCACTTGGCGACGATGCCCGCGGCGTCGAGGCGCGCTTTTTCGTACATGACGGAAGTCTCGGCCTGCTCCATGAAAATGTCGGGCAGCACCATCGAGCGGGTGCGCAACGGGCCGTCCAATCGTCCTTGTTCCTGCAACACTTGCATGACGTGCGCGCCAAAGCCGCCGACGGAACCTTCCTCGATCGTGATCAGCGCTTCGTGTTGGTCGGCGAGGCGGAGAATGAGCTCCACGTCGAGCGGCTTGGCGAACCGCGCGTCCGCGACTGTTGCAGAGACGCCATTCGCCGCCAGCTCGTCGGCAGCCTTCAGACATTCGGCGAGCCGCGCCCCGAGCGACAGCAGCGCGACATCGTGAGCCTCGCCGGACGATGCGGCCCTTGCCGATCTCGAGCGGCTCGCCGCGCTCGGGAACCGGCGACGCCGACGCCTTCGCCGCGGGGATAGCGGAAGGCGGAGGGGCGGTCGTCGATGGCGACGCTGCGGTGGCGACCATCTGCGCGAGTTCCGCCTCGTCCGCCGCGGCCATGACCACGAAGCCGGGCAGGCAGCCGAGATAGGCGATGTCGAACGAGCCCGCATGGGTCGGCCCGTCCGCGCCGACAAAACCGGCGCGATCGATCGCGAAGCGGACCGGCAGCGACTGCATCGCCACGTCGTGCACGACCTGGTCGTAGCCGCGCTGCAGGAAGGTCGAATAGATCGCGCAGAACGGCTTGTAGCCTTCGGCCGCGAGACCGGCGGCGAAAGTCACCGCGTGCTGCTCGGCGATGCCGACGTCGAACATGCGGTCCGGAAAGGCCTTGCCGAAGATGTCGAGGCCGGTGCCTGAAGGCATCGCGGCCGTCACAGCGACGATGCGGGGATCCTTGGCGGCCTCCTGGCACGAGCGCCTCGGCGAACACTTTTGTGTAGGCTGGGCGCCGCCGCCTTGGCCTTTACCTGCGCGCCTGTCGCGACGTCGAATTTGCCAACGGCGTGGCCACGATCGGGCGACGCCGCGAACGTCGAGCCCTTTCCCTTCTGGGTCATGATATGCAGGAACACCGGGCCGGCATCGTAATCCGCGAGCCGCTTCGAGCGCGGGAACCAGCTTGTCCAGGTCGTGGCCGTCGACTAGGCCCCATGTAATGGAAGCCCAATTGTTCGAACATGGTCCGATTGCGCTGGCCGTCATCGGCTTCGGCCGTCGTGAGCCGGCCAAGGTAATTCGAAAGCGCGCCTACGGGAGGCGCAATCGACATCTGGTTGTCGTTGAGAATGACGATGAGGCCGCGCCTCACTGCGCCTGCGTTGTTCAAAGCCTCATAGGCCATACCCGCCGAAAGCGAGCCATCGCCGATGACGGCGATGACCTTGTTGTCGCCTTCGGATAGATCCCGCGCGACCGCCATGCCGACCGCGGCAGAGATCGAAGTTGCGGCATGCGCGGCGCCGAACGGATCAAATTCGCTTTCGCTGCGTTTGGTAAAACCAGAGAGGCCGCCGGCCGTACGTAGCGTATGAATGCGATCCCGGCGCCCTGTCAAAATCTTGTGCGGATAGGCCTGATGGCCCACGTCCCACACAAGCCGATCGCGTGGCGTATCGAAAACGTAATGCAGGGCGATCGTCAGTTCGACTACGCCCAAACCGGCGCCGAGGTGACCTCCGTTAATCGAAACGGCCCTGATTGTTTCTGCTCGAAGTTCGTCTGCTAATCCAGGAAGTTCAGCTACGTGGCGACCCCTCAGAAGCTCCGGGCTGCAGACGGTGTCGAGAAGCATCAGCCGATCCTTTGTCTAAACCACGAGAGAAATAACGACGCAAAGCTGTCTATGTTCCCCCGGCGTCGCGATTTTGCGCTCGAGGGGAAAGCCGCGCGCGCGGCAGCCCTGTCGAGATCGGGTTCAGGCCGATCCCGCCCATTCGGAGGTGCGCACTTAGTAACCGCCGCTTGTTCCGCCACCGGATTGAGCATTCGGGGCGGTAAGACTGCGACGCAACGCTTCCAGTTGTATTCCATCCGCTTGGACAACCTAATTCCGTATTCGCCTCAAATCATCCCTTTCTTCTGACTCGCAGCGCATTTACTTGATATTAACCTTGCTATCCGGGCCGTATTCCTCGGGCGTGTTTTGGCGGGAAACATTCCGGCTCCGCGCTCGGTGTCGATGTCGCCATCGTTCGTTCCGCCAGTTTCCTCGGCGCAGGACATCCATTACCTTCAGCTAGGGGCCCAGGAGCGAACGCCAATGTCAGCAACCGATCCGATCGTCATCGTGGGCGCCGCACGCACGCCGATGGGCGGGTTTCTCGGCGACCTCAAGGATTTCGCGGCGCCGCAGCTGGGCGCCGCCTCGATAGCAGCGGCGCTGGAGCGCGCCGGCGTCGACCCGCAGGCGGTCGACGAGGTCGTCATGGGCTGCGTGCTGCCGGCGGGGCAGGGTCAGGCCCCGGCGCGTCAGGCGGGCATCGGCGCCGGCCTGCCGCTCTCCGTGGGCGCCACCACCATCAACAAGATGTGCGGCTCCGGCATGAAGGCGGCGATGCTCGCGCACGACCTGATCCGCGCCGATGCCGCCAACATTGTGGTCGCCGGCGGCATGGAGAGCATGAGCAACGCGCCCTACCTGCTCGATCGCGCCCGCGCCGGCTATCGCATGGGGCACGGCAAGGTCACCGACTCGATGTTTCTCGACGGCCTCGAAGACGCCTACGACAAGGGCCGCCTGATGGGGACCTTCGCCGAGGATTGCGCCCAGGAATATCAGTTTACGCGCGACGAGCAGGATGCGTTCGCGCTTGCGTCGCTGGAACGCGCCAACCGGGCGATCCGCAGCGGCGCCTTCGCGGCCGAGATCGTCCCGCTGACGGCAAAGCGGGGCAAGGAGAGCCTGGAGATCGCGACCGACGAGCAGCCGCCGAAGGCGCGGCCCGACAAGATCCCGACGCTGAAACCCGCGTTCCGCGACGGCGGCACGGTCACCGCCGCCAACTCGTCGTCGATCTCCGACGGCGGCGCCGCGCTGGTGCTGATGCGCGAGAGCGAGGCGTCGCGCCGCGGCGTCACTCCGCTTGCGCGTATCGTCGGCCACGCGACCCATGCGGCCGAACCTTCGCGGTTCCCGACCGCGCCGATCGGCGCGGTGCGCAAGCTGTTCGAGAAGACCCATTGGTCGGCGGACAGCGTCGATCTCTTCGAGATCAACGAGGCGTTCGCCGTGGTCGCGATGGCGGCGATGCGCGATCTCGGCCTCCCGCACGACAAGGTCAACGTCAACGGCGGCGCCTGCGCGCTCGGCCATCCGATCGGCGCTTCCGGCGCGCGCATCCTCGTCACGCTGCTCGCGGCATTGAAGGCGCGCGGTCTCAAGCGCGGCGTTGCGTCGCTCTGCATCGGCGGCGGCGAGGCGACGGCGATGGCGGTCGAGCTGATCGGCTGAGAAGTTTTCCGACGCTGTCGAAACGGCGCCGCTCGAAACGTCTCTGCATCAGACGAGGCGGTCAGCGCTCGTCGAACCAGAGGAGAGTTTCGATGCAATACTTGCTGTTGATCCATCGCGACGAAGCCGCGATGCAGCAGGCGAGCGAAAAGGACAGAGCCGCACTGTCGGCGGCATACGGCGCCTATACGCAAGCGATGCGCGAGGCCGGCGTCTGGAAAGGCGGCGAGCGCCTTCACCCGGCGAGCACTGCGACGATCGTGCGAAATCGCGATGGAAAATCGCAGGTGCTGAACGGCCCGTACGCCGAGGTCAAGGAACAACTCGGCGGCTATTATCTGATCGAGGCGCCGGACCTCGACGTGGCGATCGGCTGGGCGGCGCGCTGCCCAGGCGCGCAAGTCGGTTCGATCGAAGTCCGGCCGATCTGGCCCTTCCCGTAATGATGGGCTCGCGCGACGAGGCCGCGCGCGCCGCCGCGACCCGGGTCGCGCGCGAAAGCTACGGCAAGCTCGTCGCATTCCTCGCCGCGCGCGACCGCGACGTCGCGGCGGCCGAGGATGCGCTCGCCGACGCTTTCGCGGCGGCGCTGCAAAGCTGGCCCGAAACCGGGCCGCCCGCAAACCCCGAGGGATGGTTGATCGTGACCGCGCGCCGCCGGCTTCTCGACGCCGCCCGACGGCGGCAAAGCGCGCTCGCCGCCATGCCCGCGCTCGAAGAGCTCGCCGCCGAACTTGGCGAGGGCGAAGACTTTCCGGACCGACGGCTGGCGCTGATGTTCGCCTGCGCGCATCCCGCCATCGATGAGGCGTTGCGGGCGCCGCTGATGCTGCAATGCGTGCTCGGCCTCGACGCGGCGGCGATCGCCTCGGCGTTTCTGGTCTCGCCGGCGGCGATGGGCCAGCGACTTTCGCGCGTGAAGGCAAAAATCCGACTGGCGGGCGTGCCGTTCCGCATCCCCGAGCCGGAGGTTTGGCCGGAGCGGCTCGACGCCGTGCTGGACGCGATCTACGCGGCCTTCGCGCACGGCTGGGCGGCAATTGGCGAGGAAACGAGCGGGCGGGCGATGAGCGATGAGGCGATCTGGCTCGGCCGGGTCGTCGCGCATGCCGCGCCCAAAGACGCCGAGGCTTTGGGCCTGCTCGCGCTGATGCTCTACGCCGATTCCCGCAGCCCGGCGCGCCGCGATGAAAACGGCAGCTACGTCCCGCTCGGGCGAGCAGGACGTGGCGCTCTGGGACGCGGCCGAAGATCGACGAGGCGGAGACGCTGCTTGTCGCAGCAAGCCATCAGCATCGTCCGGGAAGATTCCAGATCGAGGCGGCGATCCAGTCCGTCCATGCGGCGCGGCGTCTGACAGGAGCGACGGACTGGGCGGCGATCGTCGAACTCTACGGAACGCTCTACGCGCTCACCGGCTCGCGGGTCGTCGCCGTCAACCGCGCCGTCGCGATCGCCAACGCTGGCGCGGGCGCCGAGGGTTTGCGCGCGCTCGATGAAGCTGCCGAGGGCGGAGGCTTGGAGACTTTTCAGGCCTATTGGGCGGCGAGGGCCGATCTCGAAGCGCGGCTTGGGCTTCCGGAAGCCGACGCGAGCTATGCGCGCGCGATCGGGCTGGAACTGGACCCGGCGGTTCGCGCGTTTCTGACCGAGCGGCGCGAGGCGGCGCTGCGGCAATCGCTCTGATCTGACGCAGACTTGCGTAAGTAGGCCCTTCCCTGTTGGCGCGGAGAAGGGGAAACGGGTGAGGGCAGTTTCGATCGAGGGCGGCCTGCGTTAGGATCGCGATCCTTCAAGGGGCTGACATGCGAATATTGGCGATCGTCGCGGCGCTGGTTCTGACAACGAGCGCAGCCGCCGATTCCCTGTTCGAGCCGCCGCCGCGCGGCGCCACAGCCCCGACGCCAGAAGCCCCGAAGGCTGCGCAAAGCTCAGTCACGCTGAGCGCTTTCATGTCCTATGCCGCCATACAGAAGATTGGCGAGGCGAAGCTGCCATCAGAGGTTCCAATCAGCGGCTCAGGCAAGGCGGGCTGTGTGAAGCTGCTCGGCGATTCCATCTGCGCCGACTATCATTGGAACGCCGTCATCCATAAGGACGGACCGCTCAGGATAGCGCAGGGCGATGCGGCGATCCGCGTCGGGCTGCCAGTGCGCGTCACCGGTAAAGCGGGTGTGCAGGGCGACCTTGCACACGCCGTGAAACTCGACGGCAAGACTTTCGATATTCACGCTGCGCCCACCGCCGACTTCAAGGTGGAAATGGACCGGCAGTGGCGCCCGGTCCTCACCGTTTCCAACCTCAGCCCCGGCGTCGACAACGCCAAGGTGGAAATCATCGGCCGGAGTTGCGGCAAGATGGACCTCGGCCCTGTCGTCTTGAATTCGGGTTGCATAGGCCCGGTCAGCGTCGGATTGGCGACCCTCGCCAACGAGCTTCTCGAACACAAGCGCGCCGACATCGACCGGGCGATCGCCAATGCCATTCCCGGCGACAAAATCAGGGCGCAAATTGGCGAACACTGGCGGCCGATCTCGGTCAAGCTGCCGCTGGTCGACGGGTCGCCGCTCTATCTCGACGTGACGCCAAAATCGGCCGCGGTTTCGAAGCTCGTCGTGGGGCCAGACGGGGTTCGGCTCACCGCGAGCCTCGGCGCCGAAACCGCGCTCGCCCCGACGCCCGCGCCGACCGACCCGCTGCCGCTGCCGCCGCTTGAAAAGGCCGCGCCCGGCGATGGACGGCTGCAAGCCTACCTCACGTTGGTTGCTCCCTACGATGTCTTGAAGGCGCAACTTGCCGAGCGGCTCGTCGGCAAGGATTTCAAGCAGACAACTTCAGTCGGCGACGTTGGCGTCCATATCGACGATGTCGATCTCTATCCGAGCGGCGCCGGCGTGGCGCTGGGGTTGAAGGTCAGCGCCAAGGCGCCGACCGGCGCGCTGGATGTTTCCGGCTGGGTCTATCTGACCGGCCGCCCCGTCGTTTCGGACACCGGCACGAGCGTCAAGTTGGTCGATCTCAAATACGCCGCCGTGCTCGACAATGCATTCTGGAACGCCGCTCAGGCGGCGCTGCAGGGCCCCATTCTCAGCGAGGTCGCCGCGCGCGCAACCTTTGATCTGTCGTCGCGCATCGACGACGCTTCGAGCCGGATCGCCGATGCGCTCGCCAACGCGGATCTGCGCGGGGTTCGCATGACGGCGTCCAAACCGAAAATCGCGCTCGCCAATGTCGCCGTTGGCTCTTCCGGCCTCGCCGCGTCCGC
The DNA here is from genome assembly GCA_963771455.1 of uncultured Pseudomonadota bacterium. Classification (GTDB taxonomy): domain Bacteria; phylum Pseudomonadota; class Alphaproteobacteria; order Rhizobiales; family Beijerinckiaceae; genus Roseiarcus. The sequence continues at coordinate 69,930 of CAVYTP010000004.1, read as the reverse complement.
GATCGTGGCGATGACGCTCAATCTTGAGCTGACTGCCGAACTGACCGGCGAGTAGAGTTCTGCGTCAGTTAATCCCTGTCAAATACAGGCTGGCTGAGCTCGCCTATATCGACGCCTTGGCCGAAGGGAGCGTGACGAAATGGGCGCAATAGACGACGCCATTTTGGCTCGTGTCATTCATGTGCTCAGCATCGTTCACTGGATCGGCGGCCTCGCCTTCGTGACCCTGGTGGGTCTGCCGGTGGCGCGCGCCAGCCATGATCCGGCGAGCGGCTGGGCGTTGTTTGAACGCATCGAGCGAAACTTTTCCGCTCAAGTCAAAGTATCGCTGATCCTCGCTGGAGCGAGCGGACTCTGGATGAGCTACCGGCTCGATCTCTGGTATCGCTTTTCAGCGCCCGGCTATTGGTGGATGAACGCCATGGCGGGTTTGTGGGCGCTGTTCATGTTCGCCGTGTTTGTTGTCGAACCGCTCTCGAAAGCATGGATCGCAACGCAGGCGGCTCGCGATCCGGGAGCGATGCTCGTTCGATTGACGCGCGCGCACTATTTTCTGCTTGCGCTCGCCGCGATCACAATCATCGGCGCAGTTTCAGGCTCGCACGGCGGATTTTGACCCGCTTCGTCAGAACGGCTTCACGACGACCAGGATCACGATCAGCAACATCAGCACGGTCGGGACTTCGTTGATGATGCGGTAGAACCGCGCCGGCTTGGTGTTGGCATCGTTGGCGAAAGCGCGCACGCGGCCGACCAGATAGCCGTGAAAGCCCGACAGGATCAGCACCAGCAGAAATTTTGCGTGCAGCCAGGCGTCGCGATAGGCGCCTTCGCCGATGGCGAGGATCGGGCCCGTGATCCAGACGGCAATCATCGCGGGGTTGATGATCGCCTTCAGGAGCCGACGCTCCATGACCTTGAACGTCTCGGACTGCGGCGACCCCTTCGGCGCGTCGACGTGATAGACGAACAGCCGCGGCAGATAGAACAACCCCGCCATCCACGCGATGACGCTCGCGACGTGCGCAGCCTTTACCCACAGGATCCAGTCAGACAAGGCGCGGCTCCGGAGAGGTCCCTTCTCCCGCTTGCGGGAGAAGGTGGCGCGTAGCGCCGGATGAGGGGAGGGCGCGGAGGCGAAAGCGCGGAGGGGCTGGCGGCGGTGACGCCTCATCCGCGCTTTGCGCACCTTCTCCCGCTTGCGGGAGAAGGGCCACACTCGGCTGCCTCAGTTGTCGAGGAAGCTGCGCAGCTTGCGCGACCGGCTCGGGTGCTTCAGCTTGCGCAGCGCCTTCGCCTCGATCTGGCGGATGCGCTCGCGGGTCACCGAGAACTGCTGGCCGACTTCTTCGAGCGTATGGTCCGTGTTCATGCCGATGCCGAAGCGCATGCGCAGCACGCGCTCCTCGCGCGGCGTCAGCGAGGCGAGCACGCGCGTCGTCGTCTCGCGCAGGTTCGACTGGATCGCGGCGTCGATCGGCAGGATCGCGTTCTTGTCCTCGATGAAATCGCCGAGGTGGCTGTCCTCCTCGTCGCCGATCGGCGTTTCGAGCGAGATCGGCTCCTTGGCGATCTTCAGCACCTTGCGCACTTTTTCGAGCGGCATGGCGAGCTTCTCGGCCAGCTCCTCCGGCGTCGGCTCGCGGCCGATCTCGTGCAGCATCTGGCGCGAGGTGCGCACGATCTTGTTGATCGTCTCGATCATGTGCACCGGAATGCGGATCGTGCGCGCCTGATCGGCGATGCTGCGCGTGATCGCCTGGCGGATCCACCAGGTCGCGTAGGTCGAGAACTTGTAGCCGCGGCGGTATTCGAACTTGTCGACCGCCTTCATCAGGCCGATGTTGCCTTCCTGGATCAGGTCGAGGAACTGCAGGCCGCGGTTGGTGTATTTCTTGGCGATCGAGATGACGAGGCGCAGGTTCGCCTCGACCATTTCCTTCTTGGCCTGCCGCGCCTCGCGCTCGCCCTTCTGCACCATCTGGACGAGCTTGCGGAATTCCTGGATCTCGAGCCCGGTCTCCTGGGCGAGCGTCTGGATTTCGCCGCGGATGTCCTTGATCGGGTCCTTGTCCTTGGCGACGTAATCCTTCCAGCCGCGCGTGCCGAGCTTCGAGACGCGCAGCACCCATTTCGGATCGAGCTCCGAATTCTGGTAGTTCTTCAGAAAGTCCTCGCGCCCGACGCCATGCGACTCGGCGAGCCGCATCAGCTTCACGTCGAGGCCGATCAGCCGCTTGTTGATGTCGTAGAGCTGCTCGACCAGCGCCTCGATGCGGTTCTGGTTCAGCGACAGCGATTTGACGTCGGCGACGATGTCCTTCTTCAGCGCCTTGTACTTGCGCTCCTGGGCCGGCGACAGCGCCTCGTTCTTGAGCTTGTTCTCGACGTTCTGGTCCTGCAGGCGGCGCAGCTTCTTGTAGGCGTCGGCGATGCGGTCGAAGGTCTCCAGCACCTTCGGCTTGAGCTCCGCCTCCATCGCGGAGAGCGACACGGAGTTTTCGAGATCGTCCTCGTCGTCGAAGCCTTCGGGCGGCGGAACCTCGCCGTCGAAGCCGGTCGGCGGCGTCTGCGGAGCGGTCGCGGGCGCGCGGCGACGGGATGCCCATCGGGCCCACTGGCGACTTCGACCTTCGGCGTCTTCTTGCCGTCGGGGCCGGCATAGGTCGCCTCGAGGTCGATGATGTCGCGCAGCAGGATTTTGGCTTCGTTGAGCTCGTCGCGCCAGATGATGATCGCCTGGAAGGTCAGCGGGCTCTCGCACAGGCCCGCGATCATCGCCTCGCGGCCGGCCTCGATGCGCTTGGCGATGGCGATTTCGCCCTCGCGCGACAGCAGCTCGACGGCGCCCATCTCGCGCAGATACATGCGCACGGGATCGTCGGTGCGCTCGGCCGGCTCGGACGAGCGGGTCGCGACGGCGGTCGTGCGCGCGGTCTCGACGACCTCGCCGCCCTCCGGCTCTTCCTCCTCGGCGGCGTGCTCGCCTTCCTTCTCGGCCTCTTCGGCATCCTCGTTGTCGACGACATTGATGCCCATTTCGCTGAGCATCGCATTCATGTCTTCGATCTGGTCGGAGGAGATCTCCTCGGACGGCAGGACGGCGTTGAGCTCGTCCTGCGTCACATAGCCGCGCTTCTTGGCGAGCTTGATGAGGCGCTTGACGGCGGCGTCGCTGAGATCGAGCAGCGGGCTGTCGGCGGCTTCGACGACAACGGCTTCCCCTTCGGCCTTCTGCTCGTCGTTTCGCGCCATGTCGCCCTCTCCAGTCTGCAAACGAGCCTAGCGCCGCGCTCCCGGCGAGACCGGTTCGCGACGACATGCGATTCGTCGAAGCGCGACCTTCCTGTCGACAGCGCCTAACCCTGCGTTAACCACAGGATTCCCCATCGTTCGCTCACACCGGCGGCAGTCGCCGGCCGGACATTTCGCCAAATCCTTCCACTGCCGCTTCGGCGCTCGCCAAATCGGCAAGATTTTGCTTGATGTCCAGCAATCTCGCGAAGTTTTGTTCGGACGGGTCCGTCCGCCAGGGCAGCCTCCGCCGATTTCAACTCCCTATGTAACGTCCCGGCCCTGCGTTGCAAGGCCAGACATTGGCGGAAAACGGTCTCCGCGTCGGAGATTTCCGCCTCCGGCCGCAGGCACCACCAGTCCGGCAGGCGCGCAGCGGCCTCCACGATCCGCTTGAGTTCGGCGCCATGGCCAGCTTCGGTCGAGCGCGGCGGCGAGCGTCTTCGGCGCCGGCGATGCCTCCGGCGCGACGTCGAGCAGCCGGCCGCGAAACTCGGCGAGCGCCGGCGAGGCGAATTCGAGCGTCGCGATATCCTCGAAAACCCGGTCGATCAGCGCGGGATGGCCGATCAGCGCCGCGAGAATGACGATTTCGCGCGGCGGCTCCCGGCGCGCTGGCGGCTCGAAAGCCCGGGCGCGGCATCGGCTGCGTCGCGACGCCCATTTTCGGGCCGGCGTCGAAGCCGCCGCGGCGCGGCCGCGCCGACCTGCGCCCGCGCGGCCTGACTAGGGCGAGCGCGACGTGCCGCGCCTCGCCGAAGCCGAACAGCGCGCGGGCCCGCTGCGTCATGTCGGCGGCGTAATGACGGCGCAAAGCTCTCGTCGCCGATGGCGCGCCGCCAGTTCGCGCAGGCGCCGCTCGAGCCCGGCGCGCTTTTCGGGCGTGTCGAACACCTGGCCCTCGGTCTCGCGCTGGAACAGCATGTCCGCGAACGGCCGCGCGGCGGCGATCACCTCGCCGATCGCCTCGCGCGCCGCCGGAGCGGGCGAGATCGTCGGGGTCCTGACCCTCGGGCAGCAGCGCGAATTTGCAGGCTTTTGCCCGGGCCGATCAGCGGCAGCGCGGTTTCCAGCGCGCGATAGGCGGCCTTGCGGCCGGCCTTGTCGCCGTCGAAACAGAGGATCGGCTCTTCGCAGATCGTCCATAGCAGGCCGCATTGGTCCGCGGTCAGCGCGGTGCCGAGCGGCGCGACCGTTTCGGGAAATCCCGCCTTCGTCATGGAGATGACGTCGACATAGCCCTCGACCGCGATCACGCGGCCCTGGTCGCCGGCCGGCTTGCGGGCGCGATGGTGGTTGAACAGCAGGGAGCCCTTGTGGAAAAGCTCGGTCTCCGGCGAATTGAGGTATTTCGCCTTGGCGCTGGGGTCCAGCGCCCGGCCGCCGAACGCGACGACCCGGCCGCCGCGGTCGTGGATCGGGAACATCACGCGGTTCTGGAACCGGTCGTAGGGAACGGCGATGCCCTCGCCATGCACGAGCAGCCCCGCCTCGATCATCTGCTGCGGCGTCGACGCCCTTGGCGGCCAGCGCGTCGCGCAGCGCGAATTTTTCCGCCGCCGAATAGCCCAGTGCCGAAAGCGCGCTGGGTCGCGGGGTCGAGCCCGCGGTCGGCGAGATAGCCGCGCGCCCGGGCGCCCGATCGGCTCGTTGAGCCAGCGCGCGAAGATGTCGGCGGCGAGCGCCAGCACCTCGTTGAGGCGTCGCCCGCTTCTTGTCGCGCGCTTCGCTCTCGGCGTCGCGCTTGGGCAGGTCGAGCCCGGCCATCGCCGGCGAGCCGCTCGACCGCCTCGGGAAAGGACAGGCTCTCGACCTCCATCAGGAAGTTGAAGATGTTGCCGCTGCTGCCCGGACGAGAAGTCGTGATAGAACTGCTTCTGATCGTTGACGATAAAACGACGGCGTGCTCTCGGCGTTGAACGGCGACAGCCCCCGCCACTCGCGCCCCTCCTTCGCAGTTTCACCCGCGCCGCCGACGACCTGCGAGACGGGCACGCGGGCGCGAATCTCGTTGAGAAAATCCGGGGCTGAAGCGCATGAGGCGGCTAATATAGTGCGGGAGTCGCGCCAACGCACGTTGGCGGATTGCTGGCTGTGGATATCCGCGCGGCCTGTAGACGCGGTCGCTGACCGCGTTCTTCGAGCAAGGTCGCGGCCTGCGCCAAGAGTACGCGGTCAGCGACCGCGTCTACAGCCCTCGGGTCTGACCGCGTCTACAGGCAGGGTCGCGGTCTGCGCCAAGAGTACGCGGTCAGCGACCGCGTCTACAGCGCGCCGCTACGACCTCGCCACGGCGACGATATAGCGGCAGGGTTCGGTGGTCGCGTTGCAGTAGACGATCTCGCTCGGTTCCCCGAACGCGAGTCGGTCGCCCGGCTGCAGAACATGTTCGCTCTTTCCTTCCCGTAGCGTCAGCTTCCCCTCCAGCATCCAGACCACATGCTGAGTGTGCAGAAAAACGCTGGCGGGAAACGACACTTTTGCGCCCGGCGGCAAGACGACCTCCGCGAGTTCGAGGGCGTGCCGCGAATCGAGAAAAATCTGCCGCCGCGTGTATCCGGCCCGCGGGTCGCGCCAGACCGGCAGCTGCGCGGACCGCACGAGCCCGCCTGCCCGCGGTTTCCTCAAACGAAAGGAACTGCGCGAGCGTCTGGTCGAACGCGGTGGCGATTCGGGCGAGCAGGGCCGCCGTCGGGCTCGCCTGCCCACGTTCGATCTTGCTCAGCATCGCTTTGGAAACGCCGGAACGCGCGGCGAGATCGCCGAGCGACCAGTCGCGTTGCTGGCGTTCTTGTTGCAGGCGGTTCGCCAGTCTGGCGTCGAGATCGTCTATCATAGTTGACGTTTCGTCTTCTATCGGAGAAAATCGGCTCGGTCAAAACCCTCAGGGAGGGGAGTTGTCTCATGTCCGAATCGAGCGCCTTTCGCATTCGCCCCGCAACGTCCGGCGACGCGGCTTCCATCGCCGAGATCTATGCGCCCTACGTGCTCGAGACTGTGATCAGCTTCGAGGCGACGCCGCCGGACAGCGAGGAAATGGGCCGACGGATCGCCGCCATTACGGCCGCCTATCCCTGGATTGTCGCGGAGCAGGGCGGTCGCATCGCGGGCTACGCCTACGCAGGCCGGCACAATGCTCGCGCCGCCTATGATTGGTCGGCCGACGTCTCGGTCTATCTGCATGCGGACTTTCATCGCCGCGGGCTCGGCCGGCGGCTCTACGAGCGCCTGTTCCGTGTCTTGCAGGCGCAACGATGCCATGCGCTGTTCTCGATGATCACCCTGCCAAATGCGGCGAGCATCGCACTGCATCGCTCGCTCGGGTTCTACGATATCGGGACCTTCCGCGACGCCGGCTTCAAGTTCGGGCAGTGGCGCGACGTATTCATAATGGGCGCGAAGATCGACGAACGTGCGACGCCGCTGGCGCCGTTTACGCCGATCCGTGAGCTTAGAGAATACCAAGACTTGCTACAGGCGGCGAACTGACGCGCGCCTTGTCGGCGGGCGACATGCGAGGCACAGTGTCTCCGGCAGGGCGTGATCGGGCGCGCGGGAGACGGGGCATGATGGGTTTCAACCTTTGGCTTGGACGGGCGGCGTTGTTGGCGGCGCTCGTCGTCGGCAGCGCGTCGGCGCATGCCCAGCAGGTCAACCCGCACGAACCCGATCCCGCCGTCTGGCTGCGCCAGGTCTACGATCTCTATCATCGCGCCGAAAAATCCTCTGCGCTCGACGGACAGGCGACGACAGACATTATCGTGAAGAGATCATCGAAGGCGCTGGCCGCGCTGTTCAGGAAGGACGCGGCTTGTTCCAAGCGCTCCCAGGGGATCTGCGCGCTCGATTGGGATTTCGTCGTCGACGGGCAGGATTACCAACTCTCAGACGTCAACGTCGAACCCGGCCAGTTGTCACCGGCGACAAGGCGAGCGTCACAGTGACTTTCAAGAACATGGGCACAGATAGCCGCAACGTCTATGCGTTCGTGCGCGAGGGCGGCCAGTGGAAGGTCGACGACGTCGTCGCCAAAAGCGGCGCCGATGCGGCCGTCAGCGTCGCAAAGATGATCAGGGACTACAAACCGTAGCCGCAAAGCGTTTGATTTTATTCCAGACTCCGTGCCAATTTGGCGGGGAGGAACACCAAGGAATAAAACATTGAACCTGACCACCGCACAGAAGAAGACCGTGCTCGCGGCCTATCTCGGTTGGACGCTCGACGCTTTCGACTTCTTCCTGCTGACTTTCGTCTTAAAGGACATCGCCAAGGAATTCGGCGTCGATATTCCTGAGGTCGCCTACGCGCTGTTCCTGACGCTGGCGATGCGCTTCGTCGGCGCCTTCATATTTGGCCGCATCGGCGACAAATGGGGCCGCAAGCCAGCGCTGATGCTCGATATTCTCTGCTATTCCGTGCTCGGCGCCGCCGCGGCGCTCTCGCCCAACCTCACCGTGTTCCTCATATTGCGCGCCCTGTTCGGCATCGCGATGGGCGGCGAATGGGGCCTCGGCTCATCGCTCGCGATGGAATCGATTCCGCCGAAGTCGCGCGGATTTGTCTCGGGGATGTTGCAGGCGGGTTATCCCAGCGGCTTCCTGCTCGCATCGATCGTCTACGGCCTCTGCTACGGCCGCACCATCGGCGACTACACGATCGGCTGGCGGACGCTGTTCCTGTTCAGCGCCGCGCCGGCGCTTCGTTGTGCTGTTCATCCGTTCCGGCGTGCCGGAAAGCCCGGCCTTCGAGGCCTCCAGGAATGTCGCCAAAGCCCAGTTTGTGGGAATCGATCGTCGCCAACAAGGGCCTCGTCATCTACTCCGTCGTGATGATGATGTGCTTCAACCTGTTCAGCCACGGCACGCAGGACCTGTACCCGACCTTCCTGCAGAAGCAGCACGGCTTCGACCCGACGACCGTGAGCTGGATCGTCATCGTCGCCAACATCGGCGCCATCGTCGGCGGCCTGATGTTTGGTCACCTCTCCGAACGCATCGGCCGCGTCAATGCGATCACCATCGCCGCTCTGATCGCGCTGCCGGCTTTGCCGCTGTGGGCGTTTTCGTCGACGCCGTTTTTGCTCGCGATCGGCGCCTTCATCATGCAGATTTCGGTGCAGGGCGCGTGGGGCGTGATCCCCGCGCACCTCAACGAACTCTCGCCGGGCGCGGTGCGCGCGACGGTGCCGGCGTTCGTCTATCAGGCCGGCAACTTCCTCGCTTCCTACAACGGTCCGTTCCAGGCCAAGATCGCGGAAGGCGCGGGCGGGAATTATGGCTATGCGCTCGCACTGGTCGGCGGCATCGTGGCCGTAGTGATCGCGATCGTCATCCGTTTCAGTCCGGAGCGGCGTGGGGAGACGCTGACGGCGCATTGAGGCGCTTGACTTCCTTGGCGCCATGATTGCTTAGAAAGCCGATGCGGAAGAGTCCGGGCGGTTCGCCGTCCGGCGCCGAAGGAGCAACCGCCCCGGAAACTCTCAGGCCCCAAGACCGCGCAACGTATTTTGAACTCTGAAAAGCGGAGCGAGCCGCTCCCGCCGATGGTGTAAGTCGCAGGCCGATGACCGGCTAGCGGTGAATCTCTCAGGCCAATGACAGAGGGGGCGTTCGAGACCCGCCTTAGCGCGGGTAAGGAGAATGCTCGTGGCTTCAACCCGTGAACTCAACGTCGCCGTGATCGGCGCCGGCATTACCGGCATCACCACCGCCTACAATCTCGCCAAGCGCGGCTGCAAAGTCTCGATCTTCGACCGCCAGCCCTATGCGGCGATGGAGACCTCCTACGCCAACGGCGGCCAGGTCTCGGTCTGCAACGCCGAAGTCTGGAACTCCTGGGCCACCGTCTGGAAGGGCATCAAATGGATGACGACGCCGGGCGCGCCGCTGCTCGTCAATCCCACCCCGAGCTGGCACAAGATCAGCTGGATGGCGGAGTTCGTCGGCAACATTCCCAAATACGAAGCAAACACCCTCACCACCGTGCGCCTCGCGCTCGAAGCGCGGGACCATCTTCGCAAGATCGCCGCCGACGAGCATATCGACTACGATTGCGAGGAGCGCGGCATCCTGCATTTCTACGAAAACAAGAAAGACTTCGAGGGCGCCCGTCGCGTCAACGAGCTGCTCGCCAAGGGCGGCCTCGAACGCCGCGAGGTCACCCCCACGGAGATGAAATCGATCGAACCGGCGCTGAAAGGCGAGTATTACGGCGGCTTCTTCACCCCCAGCGACTTCACTGGCGACATCCACAAGTTCACCGTCGGGCTCGCCAAGGCGTGCGAACGGCTCGGCGTCCAGATGCGGCTGTCCGACGAGGTGCTCTCCGTGACCGCTTCGGCCAACGGCGTCACGGTCATCAGCCAGTCGACCGAGCCGCAACTCGAGAAGATCGCGCCGGCGACGGCGGTCAATGTCTTCGACCGGATCGTGGTCTGCAGCGGCGTGATGTCGCGCCAGCTCGCGTCGGCGCTTGGCGACCGGGTCAACATCTATCCGGTCAAGGGCTATTCGATCACCGTGCAGCTCAACGAAAAGCAGGATCAGGAGAACGCGCCCTGGGTCTCGTTGCTCGACGAAGTCTCCAAGATCGTCTCGAGCCGGCTCGGGCCGTCGCGGCTTCGCGTCGCCGGCACGGCGGAGTTCAACGGCTACAACAGAGACATTCGCGCCGAGCGAATCGATCCGCTGATCAACTGGTGCCGCGCGCATTTCCCCGGCATGAGCACCCGCAAGTCGGTGCCGTGGACGGGCCTGCGGCCGATGATGCCCAACATGCTGCCGCGCGTCGGCGTCGGCCGCAATCCCCGTGTGTTCTACAACACCGGCCACGGCCATCTCGGCTGGACGCTGTCCGCAGCCACCGCCGATCACATCGGCGCGCTGGTCGCGACGCTGGCAAACGCGGCTTAGCGCGGCGATTAGGGCGCCTTGCCGCCGGTGCGCGCCATCGATGCCTGCGTCGTGGCGTAGGCCTCCTGCCGGTCGACGCTCCAGTAGCGCAGTTCGTCGAGCGGGATCTGCACGCCGGTCACGGCGCAGAGGACGAACAGCCCCGGCCGCATGACTCGATAGTCGCCATCCTGGTACAGCAATTGCGCCTCGCTCGCGGCAGCGGGACGGCGTTCGTAACGGTTCATCGCCAAAAACCTTGCACTCCTCGCCCGAAGGGCGGAGATCGTTTCGAGACGCCAGTATCCAGATTTCGAGGCGCGCGCGCAACGGCTATCGCTTGACGCCTCCAGCCGCTTCCCCTATACGCCCGCAACCCTAATCGCCAGGGAACGCGCGGCGCGCCGTCGCTTGTTTCCGTTTCGCCTGCGGGCGAACAGAGTTTTGAAAAGGACTAATTATGTCGCGCCGTTGCGAGTTGACGGGCAAGGCCGTCCAGAGTGGCAATAACGTCAGCCATTCGAACCGGAAGACGCGCACGCGCTTCCTGCCGAACCTCGTCCAGGTTTCGCTGATCTCCGATGTGCTCGGCCGTTCGGTCAGGCTGCGCATCGCGGCGGCGGCGTTGCGCTCGGTCGAGCACCGCGGCGGCCTCGACGCGTTCCTGGTCAAGGCCCACGATGAAGACCTGTCGGTCGGCGCGCTTTCGCTGAAGCGGGAAGTCGTGAAGAAGATCGACGAGGCCAAGGCCGCGGCCTGAGGTTTTCCGTTTCCGACGGATTTGCGCCGGCGGCCCGCAGGGGACGCCGGCGTTTTCGCGTGCGGGAAGGCAAGTTCATTTCGCTACCGCTGGTGGTGAGAGCCTTCGCCCCGCTCGCGGGGAGAAGGTGCGCGAAGCGCGGATGAGGGGCGGTTCCCCGCAAGAATAGGCTTGCGAAAGATTGGCGGGAGGCGCGTCGCAGCCACGACGCCTCCGTCGTGGCCCCGCCCCTCATCCGGCCTTCGGCCACCTTCTCCCCGCGAGCGGGGCGAAGGGGAAATCGCCGGGCTGCGAGCCAAATCCGCGCGCCTACCTCCCCAGCCGCACGACCACTTCTTCCGCGATCGCCAGCGACGACGTGAGCCCCGGGCTCTCGATGCCGTAAGGTTGACGAGGCCGGGCACGCCGTGAACTTCCGGCCCGTCGATCCGGAAATCAGCGGCGGGGTCGTCGGGGCCGCCGAGTTTTGGGCGGATGCCGGAATAGGCGGGGATCAGCGCGTCATCCGGCAGACCCGGCCAGTAGCTGCGAATCGCTTCCGCAAACCCTTCCGAGCGCCTCGGATCGACCTCGTAGCCGAATCTCGTCGACCCACTCGACGTCGGGCCCGAATCGCGATTGGCCGCCGAGGTCGAAGGTCAGGTGCACGCCGAGGCCGTGGGCGTGCGGGGCCGGATAGATCAGATGGCGGAACGGCGCGCGGCCCCTGCAGCCCGAAGTAATTGCCTCGCGCGTAGCGGGTGCGCGGGACGAAGGCCCGATCCAGGCCCGCGATGCGGTCGGCGATCGCGGAGGCGTGCAGGCCGGCCGCGTTGACGATGACCGAGGCGCTGACCCGCATCGGATCGGCGCCGCCCGCCTCCACCATGAACCCGTCGTCATCCGCCTCCGCCGAAAGGAACGGCGTCCGATAGGCGAACAGCACGCCCCCGTCGGCGGCGTCGCCCTGCAGCGCGAGCATGAACGCATGGCTGTCGAGGATGCCGGTCGAGGGCGCGAGCAGCGCGCCGACGCAGCGCAGCGCCGGTTCGGCCTCCAGCGCTTCCGCTTGCGAAAGCCATTGCAGGTCGTCGACGCCGTTCGCCTCGCCCTTGGCCTTCAGCGCTGAAATGGCGCGCAATTCCGCCTCGTCGGTCGCGACGATCAGCTTGCCGCAGCGCGCATAGGGCACGCCGTGCGAAGTCGCAGAATGCGTACAGGGCGTGGCGGCCGGCGACGCAGAACCTCGCCTTCAGACTGCCGGTCGGATAGTAGATGCCGGAATGGATGACTTCGCTGTTGCGCGACGAGGTCTCCGAGCCGATCCCGTCGGCCGCCTCGAGGACGATCACCGAGCGCCCGGTCGCGGCGAGCGCGCGGGCGATCGCCAGTCCGATGACGCCCGCCCCGATCACGATCGCGTCAATATCGCTCATCGCCGCTCCCGGGACCGGTCGGTCCCTCCCCGGTTCCCACACCTATCACCGCAGCCCGCGCCACGCTAAGGCCCAATTTGTCGCGGCAAAGGGCGCGCAGTGTTTCGCGCGGCGCCGAGATGGGTTAGACGACTCGGGCTTTTTCACGGAAGGATCACGTTTCTCGTGCGCTATGTTTCCACGCGCGGCCAGGCGCCGACGCTCGGTTTTCTCGACGCGATGCTCGCGGGCCTCGCCCGCGATGGCGGCCTCTATGTCGCCCGAGACCGTTGCCGACCGTCGCCGCCGCCGAGATCGCCGCGCTGGCGGGCCTGCCGTATCCGGAAGCCGCGGCGCGGATCGTGACGCCCGTTTATCGGCGGCGAGATCGACGGCGGCGAGCTCAGGGCCATGGCGACGGACGCCTACGCCGAGTTCCGCCATGTCGCGAAGGCGCCGCTGGTCCAGCTCGACGACAACCTGTTCCTGCTCGAACTGTTTCATGGCCCGACGCTCGCGTTCAAGGATTTCGCGATGCAATGGCTTGGGCGGCTGATGAACCATGCGCTCGAGCAGCGCGGGGCGCGGGCGACCATCCTCGGCGCGACCTCCGGCGACACCGGCGCCGCGGCGATCGAGGCGTTTGGCGGCGGCGCCGAGAACCGACGTCTTCATCCTCTATCCGCAGGGGCGCGTCTCCGATGTGCAGCGCCGCCAGATGACGACCGTCGACCGGCCCGGCGTCCATGCGATCGCCGTCGAGGGCACGTTCGACGATTGCCAGGACATCGTGAAGGCGCTGTTCGGCGACCTCGCGTTTCGCGACGAGCTTTCGCTGTCCGGCGTGAATTCGATCAACTGGGCGCGCATCCTCGCGCAGATCGTCTATTACTTCACCGCCGCCGTCGCGCTCGGCGCGCCGCATCGCGCGGTGTCGTTTGCGGTTCCGACCGGCAATTTCGGCGACATCCTTGCTGGCTACTACGCCAAGCGGATGGGCCTGCCGATCGAGCGGCTGATCGTCGCGACCAACGAGAACGACATTCTGGCCCGCGCGCTGGCGAATGGCGGCTACAGGCCGCTGGGCGTCAAGCCCACGCAATCGCCTTCGATGGACATTCAGATCTCCTCCAATTTCGAACGGCTGCTGTTCGACGCCTACGGGCGCGACGCCGCCGCGGTGCGGGGCCTGATGGGCGCGTTGAAACAGAGCGGCGAATTCTCGATCTCGTCGGACGCGCTCGAATTCATCCGCGCCGATTTCGATGCGCGGCGCGCCTCGGAAGCGGAATGCGCGGCCGAGATGGCGCGCGTTCACGGCGAGACCGGCAACGTCATCGATCCTCACACCGCGATCGGCGTCCACGCCGCGCGCGCGGCGCTGGCTGCGCGGCCCGGTACTCCGGTCGTCGCGCTGGCGACCGCGCATCCCGCCAAATTCCCTGTTGCGGTCGAAGCCGCGACCGGCGTGCGGCCGGCGCTGCCGCCGAAACTCGCCGACATCGGCGCGCGCCGCGAGCGGATCCATGTGCTGCCGAACGATGCCGCGCGCGATCGCCGAGTTCGTGCGCGAGCGCGCGAGGGTGGCGGCTTGAGCGCCCGGATCACACGACTGGAAAGCGGCCTGACTGTCGTCACCGACGACAACGCCGGCGTGAAGACCGCCGCGATCGGCATTTTCGCCGGCGTCGGCTCGCGCAACGAGCGCGCAGAACGAGCACGGCCTCGCGCATCTGCTCGAACACATGGCGTTCAAGGGCACGCGCCGGCGCAACGCGCTGGAGATCGCGGCGACGATCGAGAATGTCGGCGGCGATCTCAACGCCGAGACCAGCGCCGAGCAGACCGGCTATTTCGCCCATGTGCTCGGCGAGGATGTCCGCGCTCGCCTTCGATCTGCTCGCCGACATCTATGTCGACAGCCAGTTCGACCCGGAGGAGCTGAAGCGCGAGAAGGACGTCATCCTGCAGGAGATCGGCGCGGTCGACGATACGCCCGACGATCTCGTGTTCGATCTCGTCACCGAGGCCGCGTGGCCGGATCAGGCGCTCGGGCCGGCCGATCCTCGGCACGCGCGCCAGCGTCGCCGCTTTCGATGCGCAGGCGATCCGCGCCTATCTCGGCCGCAACTATCTGGCCGCCTCGACGCTGGTCGTCGGCGCCGGCGCGATCGAGCACGAGCGGCTCGTCGACGCTCGCCGCCGAGAAGCTTTCCGTTCTCGCTCACGCCGCCGCGCCCGAAGCGCCGGCGGCGAAATATCGCGGCGGCGAGACCTTGCTGAAGAAGGCGCTCGAGCAGAGCCACATCGTCGTCGCGTTCGAAGGCCGCGGCGTGACCGCGGAAGCGCATGACGCGGCGCAGGTGTTCGCGGCCGCGGCGGGCGGGGGCATGTCGTCGCGGCTGTTTCAGGAAGTGCGCGAGAAGCGCGGCCTCGCCTATGCGATCAACGCGTTCCACTGGGGCTATGCGGAGACCGGCCTGTTCGGCTTCTACGCCGGCTGCGCGCCCGGCAAGGCCGGCGAACTCGTCGCCGCCGCGCTCGATTGTTTCGGCCAAGCCGCCGACAATCTCAACGAGGCCGAGGTTTGGCGCGCCCGGGCGCAGATGAAAGTCTCGACGCTCGCCGCGCTCGAATCGCCGATGGCGCGCATCCAGCAGCTGGCGCGGCAAACCTTCGTCTACGGCCAGCCGCTCACGCTCGAGGAGATCACGCGACCGCATCGACGCCGTCAGCGTCGAGCGACGCGCGCGCGGCGGGCGCGGCGATGTTGCGCAGCACGCCGACCTTCGTCTCGATCGGCAAGACCGGCCGAGGCGTCGGCGCAGCCGCGGTTTCGCGCCGACTTGGAAGGGGCTGAGGCTCGCCGATGGCGCTGTTCCGCCTACCCCGCATCACAGAACCCGAGCCGCGCCTGCGCGGCGATGGCATCTATCTGCGACCGGCGACGGTCGCCGACTATCAGGCGTGGGCCGAACTCCGCGAGGCGAGCCGCAGTTTCCTGACCCCCTGGGAGCCGACCTGGCCTGAAGACGACCTGGCGCGCGGCGCCTACCGCCGCCGCCTGCGCCGACAGCTCGACGAAATGGCGCGCGACGAATCCTATACGTTCTACATCTTCGACGCCGGCTCCGACGCTCTGCTCGGCGGCCTGACGCTCGGCGGCGTTCGTCGCGGCGTCTCGCAGACCGCGACGCTCGGCTATTGGATGGGCGCCGCCTACGCCGGTCGCGGGCTCATGACGCGCGCGGTCGGCGTCGTCGGTCGCTGGTCGTTCCAATCGCTGCGCCTGCATCGCCTCGAGGCGGCCTGCCTGCCGGAAAACGTCGCCTCGCGCACCCTGCTCGAGCGCAACGGTTTTACCCGCGAGGGGCTCGCGCGCAGCTATCTGAAGATCAACGGCGCCTGGCGGGACCACCTGCTCTACGCGATCGTAGAGACCGAGGCGAACCGCCTTGTTTGACCGCATAGTCTGTCGAGTTCGTCGCGCGCTTACCGTCCTGACGCTCGCCGTCGCCTTCGTCGCGAGCCCGGCTCTGGCGTTGAATTCGGTGCGCGTCTCCGTCGACGCCGACGCGATCGATCTCACCAATGCGGTCGAGCGCTACAGCGGCCAGGGCGACAAGATCCAGGTCGCGACCGCCGCCGGTCCGGACAAGATCGAACGCCGCATCGAAGTCAGCGCGCTCGAAGCCGGCGCCAATCCTAACTGGATCGTGTTCGCGCTCACCAACGATTCCGACGAGCAACTGACGCGCCTGATCGTCGCGCCGCACTACCGCCTCGTCGGCTCCGGCGTCATCTGGCCGGACCTCGGATCGGCGCGCATCACCACGATCACCGCGAGCCAGGGCGAGGCGCCCGAGCGCGAGGACCAGATCGACACCGACGTGTTCCGCGTCACGCTCGATCCCGGTTCGACCGTCACCTATATCGCCGAGTTGAAGACTTCGGCGCTGCCGCAGCTCTATCTCTGGGAGCCGGACGCCTACAAGGACAACACCTCCCGGCTGACGCTGTTTCAGGGCATCGTGATCGGCATCGCGGGCCTGCTGGCGTTGTTCCTGACGATGGTGTTCGTGGTGCGCGGCGCGCTGATGTTCCCCGCCGCCGCGGCGCTTGGCTGGGCGGTGTTCGGCTACGTCGTCATCAACTTCGGCTTCTGGCGACAAGATCCTCAACTTCGACGACGATGTCGAGCGGATCTGGCGCGCGGGCGTGGAGGCGACGATCGGCGCCGCGCTGATCGTGTTCCTGTTCGCCTATCTGAACCTGCGGCGCTGGCATGCGCGCTTCCTGCATATCGGCGTGCTGTGGCTGCTGACCATGGCGGTCGTCGTCGGGCTGTCGGTCTACAATCCGCCGATCGCGGCGGGCGTCGCGCGCATCTCGATCGCCACGGTCGCCGGCGTCGGCCTGCTGCTGATTTTCGCGCTGTCGCTGCGCGGCTCGGAGCGCGCGCTGCTGCTGATCCCCACCTGGCTGCTGCTCTGCCTGTGGGTCGCGGCGGCCGGCGAGGCGACGCTCGGCATGATGACCAACGATCTCGTCGCGCCCGGCCTGATCGGCGGCATCGTGCTGATCGTGATGATGATCGGCTTCACGATCATGCAGAGCGCCTTTTCGAACACCAGCCGGCTGCGCGCCAGCATCGAAGATGTCGAGCGGCGCGCGCTGGCGATGACCGGCTCGGGCGATGCGATCTTCGACTGGAACGTCGTCAGCGACGAGGTCTACATCGCCGGCGAAGTCGAGTCGCAGCTCGGCCTCAAGCGCGGCGCGCTGGAAGGGCCGGCGGCGCGATGGCTCGACGTGCTGCATCCGCTCGACCGCGACCGCTATGTCGCGCTGCTCGACGGCCTGCTGCATCAGCGATCCGGCCGCGTGCAGCACGACCTCCGGCTGAAGGGCGCCGACGGACATTACGCCTGGTTCCTGCTCAAGGCGCGCCCGGTGCTGAGCCCGGAAGGCGACGTGGCGCGCGTCATCGGTTCGCTGTCCGACGTGACCGACAGCAAGAAGTCGGAAGAACGCATTCTCCACGACGCGATCCACGACAACCTCACCGGTTTGCCGAACCGCGAACTCTATTTCGACCGGCTCGAAATGGCGTTGAACCAGAGCCGCAATTCCGGGGGACCGAAGCCGGTCGCGATCGTCATCGATGTCGATCATCTGAAGACGATCAACGACTCGCTCGGGTTATCGTTTGGCGACTCGGCGCTGCTCACCGTCGCGCGACGCACGGGTCGGGATCTGAAACCCGGCGACACGCTGGCGCGCATCAGCGGCGATCGGTTCGGGCTCGTTATCATGCTCGAAGACGGCGGCGAGCAGGCCGGCATCTTCGCCGAGGGATTGCGCGCCGCGCTGGCGCAGCCGATCCGGTTCGGCGACCACGAGATCTCGGTCACGGCGTCGATCGGCTATGTGGTGCTCGACCCCGCCCAGCACACCCGCGCGGCGGACCTGTTCGCCGACGCCGAGCTCGCGCTCGCGGCGGCCAAGAAACAGGGCGGCGACCGCGTCAGCGGCTTCAACCGGGCGATGCGCGGTTCGCGCCGTTCGGAGGGCGGCGCGCTCGCCGACGTTCGCGGCGCGCTGGAGCGCGGCGAGTTCCAGACGCTTTATCAGCCGATCGTGCGGCTCGAGGATCGCACCGTCGCCGGCTTCGAGGCGCAATTGCGCTGGCGAAATCCGCGCCAGGGCCTGCTGACGCCGTCCGAGTTCTTCGAAGACGCCGAGAATGCGGGCGCGCTGCCGCAGATCGCGATATTTGCCTTCGAAGCGGCGACCAAGGAGCTGGCCGCCTGGCAGCGGGCGCTGGAAGTCCATCCGCCGATCTTCGCGACGCTCAATATTTCTTCGCGCTTCCTGATTGGCGATGAGTTGCTCGCCGACCTGCGTAACGCTCTCACCCAGCGGCACGTTATGCGGAACTCGCTGAAGCTCGAATTTTCGGAGCAGACGGTCATGGAGAACCCGGAATTCTCCGCCCATGTGCTGCCGAGGGCGCGCGAGATCGGGGCCGGCCTGGCGCTGCGCGATTTCGGCGCGGGCCACACCTCGCTTTCCTACCTCGAGCGCTTCCGGTTCGACACGTTGAAGATCGCGCCCTCGCTGGCGCGCCCCAATGCGACTGGCGCGCGGCCGGCGGTGCTACGCTCGGTCGTCACGCTCGCGCACGACCTCGGCATGGACGCGGTCGTCGAAGGCGTGGAGACCGAATCTGACGCGGTGGCGCTTGCCCAGCTCGGCTGCGGCTTTGCCCAGGGCGTCGCGTTCGGCCAGCCGATGACGGCGGCGCAGGCTCGCAAGCTTATGGGCGCGGCAGCGGCGTAGGGACGTCGGCCACCTTCTCTCGCAAGCGGGAAAAAGGGAATAATCTTGCTGGCCTCTTGAACTTCAACGTCAGATAGTTTACATCTGAACCATATTGAGCCGGCCAACGGCCGAACCGCCAAGGAGTGAACCCCATGCCCAGCTACAAGGCTCCGGTCGAAGACACCCTGTTCCTCCTCAACGACGTGTTCGACTACAACCGGTATTCCAACCTGCCGCGCTTCTCCGAGGCGTCGATCGACGTTGTCGAGGCGATCCTGTCCGAGGGTGGCAAGTTCGCCGAGGAGGTGCTGCTGCCGCTGAACCGCGTCGGCGACATCGAGGGCTGCAAGCGCGCCGATGACGGGTCAGTAACGACGCCGAAGGGTTTCAAGGAAGCCTACAAGGCCTATTCCGAGGGCGGATGGGTCGGCGTCTCCGGATCGACGCAGTATGGCGGGCAGGGGCTGCCGCTGTTTCTCGGCGTCTCTCTCGGCGAGTTCATGACGTCGACCAATCTCGCTTTCGCGATGTATCCGGGCCTCACCAATGGCGCCGCGGCGGCGATCGAGACCCATGCGTCCGATGCGTTGAAAGACATCTATCTACCCAAGCTGACGTCGGGCGAGTGGACTGGCACGATGAACCTGACCGAGCCGCATTGCGGCACCGATCTCGGCCTGCTGAAGACGCGCGCCACGCCTCAGGCGGATGGCTCCTACGCGATCACTGGCCAGAAGATCTTCATCTCGTCCGGCGATCACGACCTCGCCGACAACATCATCCACCTCGTGCTCGCCCGCATCGACGGCGCGCCTGCCGGCGTGAAAGGCATTTCGCTGTTCCTCGCGCCAAAGGTGTTCGTCAACGAGGATGGCTCGCTCGGCGAACGCAACAGCCTCGGCTGCGGCGCGCTCGAACACAAGATGGGCATCCACGGCAACGCAACCTGCGTGATGAACTACGACGGCGCCAAGGGTTGGCTGGTTGGCGAAGCCAACCGCGGCCTCAACGCGATGTTCGTGATGATGAACGCCGCCCGCCTCGGCGTCGCCGTGCAGGGCCTCGCCCAATCGGAGATCGCCTACCAGAATGCCGCGGCTTACGCGAAGGACCGCCTGCAGGGCCGCTCGGTGAGCGGCGTGAAGGCGCCGGAAAAGGCCGCCGATCCGCTGATCGTCCATCCCGACGTTCGCCGCATGCTGCTCGAAATCCGCTCGTTCAACGAGGCGGCGCGCGCCTTGTTGATGTCGGCCGCGCTGAGCGAAGACGAGTCCCACGGCTCGCCCGACGAGGCCTCGCGCAAGACCGCCGACGAGCGTCTCGGCTTGCTGACCCCGGTGCTGAAGGGCGTGCTGACCGACATCGGCTTCGCCAATGCGGTGAAGGCGCAGCAGGTGCTCGGCGGCCACGGCTACATCGCCGAATGGGGCATGGAGCAATACGTCCGCGACGCCCGTATCGCAATGATCTACGAGGGCGCCAACGGCGTGCAGGCGCTGGACCTGGTCGGCCGCAAGCTGCCGAAGGACGGCGGACGCGCGCTGATGGCGTTCTTTGGCGAGATCAACGGTTTCCTGAACGAAAACTCCGACGACGCCGCGCTGAAGCCTTACCTCGCGCCCGTCAAGACCGCGCTGGGCCAGCTCCAGCAGGCGAGCATGTGGCTGATGCAGAACGGCATGAAGAACCCCGACAATGCGGGCGCGGCTTCCACCGACTACATGCATCTCTTCGGGCTCACGGCGCTCGGCTACATGTGGGCGCGGATCGTCAAGGCGGTGCTGGCGCGGCAGGCGGCAGGGACCAGCACGCCGGCGCTCGACGCCAAGACGTCTTTGGCGAAGTTCTTTTTCGCGCGTATGCTGCCGGAAGCGGGCGCCCATCTCGCCCGCATTTCCAGCGGCGCCGAAACCCTGATGGAGCTGCCGGCCGCCGCGTTCTGACGGCGCTTTGCTACGGGAGGTCGGTTTGGCGGGTTCTGCGGAGCGGACAGGTGGTTGCCAGTGCGGCGCGATCCGCTATCGGCTCGACGCCGAGCCCGGCTATGCGTCGATCTGCCATTGCCGCATGTGCCAGAAGGCCAGCGGCGGACCGTTCATGGCGTTCGCCAGCGTGCCGGCGGCGGCGTTCGTGGTCACGCGCGGCGAGATCGCCTGGTACCAAAGCTCGGAGGCCGCCGATCGCGGCTTCTGCCGCGATTGCGGCACGCCCTTGACCTATCGCGGCAGCAGCAAGAAGCGCGTCAGCGCCTCGATCGGCAGTCTCGATGACCCCAATGCCGTCGCGCCGCAGGAGCAGCTCGGCGCCGAATCCGAACTCGTCTGGTTGAAGGCCTCGCTCGAGCCTTCCCAACGAAACCACCGAGCAATGGTTACAGCGACACGGCCATGTCGGGGCCGGTTCGCATCAGCATCCCGATCACGAAACCTGAGGAGACGCTCACATGGCGGAAGCTTACATCTATGACCACGTTCGCACCCCGCGCGGGCGCGGCAAGGTCGACGGCGCGCTGCATACGGTGACGACGCTGGCGCTCGCCGCGACTTCGCTGAAGGCGCTGCGCGATCGCAACGATCTCAACCACGGCGAAGTCGATGACGTCGTGCTCGGCTGCGTCGATCCGGTCGGCGAGGCCGGCGGCGTGATCGGCCGCATGGGCGCGCTCGCCGCCGGGTTACGGCGAGAAAGTGCCGGGCATCCAGATCAGCCGGTTCTGCGCCTCCGGCCTCGACAGCGTCAACTTCGCAGCGGCGCAGGTGATGTCGGGACAGCACGACATGACGATCGGCGGCGGCGTCGAGTCGATGAGCCGCGTCGGCATGGGCGCCTCGGGCGGCGCGTGGCCGGTCGATCCCGCGCTCGCCATTCCCGCCTATTTCATGCCGCAGGGCGTGTCGGCGGATCTGATCGCGACCAAATACGGCTTTTCGCGCGACGACGTCGACGCCTACGCGGTGCAGTCGCAGCAGCGCGCGGCGGACGCCTGGGTCGCCGAGCGGTTCAAGAAATCGATCCAGCCGGTCAAGGACATCAACGGCGTCACGCTGCTCGATCGTGACGAGCACATGCGGCCGAACGCCGACATGCAATCGCTGGCGAGCCTGAAGCCTTCGTTCATCAGTCATGGGCGAGCAGGGCGGCTTCGACGCGGTCGCCGTGCAGGCGCATCCCGATGTCGAACGCATCATCCACGTCCACCATGCCGGCAATTCCTCCGGCATCGTCGACGGCTCGGCCGCGGTGCTGCTCGGCAACAAGGAAGCGGGCGAGCGCAAAGGCCTCAAGCCGCGTGCGCGCATCCGCGCCTTCGCCAACATCGGCACCGAGCCCGGCATCATGCTGACCGGCCCGGTCGACGTGACCGAGAAAGTGCTGAAGCGCGCGGGCATGTCGATCTCGGACATCGACCTGTTCGAGGTCAACGAGGCGTTCGCCTCCGTCGTGCTGCGCTTCTGCCAGGCGTTCGATCTCGACACCAGCCGCGTCAACGTCAACGGCGGCGCGATCGCGATGGGCCATCCGCTCGGCGCGACCGGCGCGATGATCCTCGGCACCGCGCTCGACGAACTCGAGCGCACCGGCAAGAGCACGGCGCTGATCACGCTCTGCATCGGCGGCGGCATGGGCACCGCCACCATCATCGAGCGGGTCTGAGGAGAGACGAGCGCGGCGCAAGGGTCAGCGAATATCGAACATGGGATAGCTCCAGGAGAGTTTGCCATGTTCAGATCAAAGGTTTTCGCTTTCGCCTTCGCCGCACTGGCTTTGATGTCGACAACAGGCGCCGCGCTCGCGGCCCCCGAGTGCAAGGAACTCAAGGCGTTCGAGCGCGACGAGGGCGCCGGCAAACGCAAATATGTCGACGTGTTCGACTTCAGGAAGAACCATAGAGGCGATAGCGTGTTGCTGCTGTTCAAGGATACGATCGAGAAGGGAGTGCCGCCGAAACAGTGGCTGTTCCTGCATCGCCCGGCCGCGGATGGCGCTTCCTTCTGCGTCATGGGGCGCGGCGAGGGATTCGGCCAGCACGACGACGCGCCGCAGACGCTCTACACCGGCGACTTCGGCGAAGGGCAGCCGCGCTGCGCAACCACGACCGACAAGGTCAAGGCGCCCGACGCGCTGCGCGCCTACGCCAACCGCACGCTCGAAAACGACATCGTGCTCTACACCGAAGGCCTCGACGGCCCCGGCTTCCAGTTTGCGATCGGACCCGATCACGACTGGATCATCATTCAGGACAATATCGATCAACCACAGACGTCGTGCGCCTTCGATGCCGGCACCGACGTCCTCATGCATTTCAACGTCACCATCCACGCCGACTGACGCGACGTAACGCGCGAAGGAGCCCGCCATGCAACTCAAGGATTTCCGCTTCGAAGTCGATGCCGACGGCATCGCGCTCATCACCTGGGACACGCCCGGCAAGCCGATGAATCTGGTGACCAACACCATGGTCGCCGAAGTCGAGACAATGGTCGAAAAGATCGCCTCCGATCCCTCGATCAAGGGCGCCGTCATCGCCTCGGCCAAGGACAATTTCTCCGCCGGCGCCGACCTCACGATGCTGCAGGATTCCGGCGCCGAATATGCGCGGATCGCCAAGGCGCAGGGTGAGGAGGCGGCGATGCGCGCGTTCTCCGAGCAGGTGCGCAAGATGAATTTGGTGCTTCGCCGGCTCGAAACCTCGGGAAAGCCGATGGCCGCCGCGATCAACGGCCTGTGTCTCGGCGGCGGCTTCGAGGTCACGCTGGCCTGCCACTATCGCGTCGCCTCCGATGACCCGAAGACCCGCGTCGGCCTGCCGGAAATCAAGGTGGGCTTGTTCCCGGGCGGCGGCGGCACGCAGCGCGTTCCGCGCCTGATGCCGACGCCGGACGCCCTGCAGATGCTGTTCAAGGGCGACATGATCAAACCCGCCGTCGCCAAGAAGATGAACCTGATCCACGAGGTCGCGCCGAAGGCCGAGATCGTCGAGCGCGCCAAGGCGTGGGTGAAGGCGAACCCGAACGCGAAGGCGCCGTGGGACGAGCAGGGCTACAAGCTGCCGTCAGGCAAAGTGTTCTCGCCCGGCGGCATGATGATCTGGCCGGCCGCCAACGCGATCCTGCGCAAGGAAACCTACGACAATTATCCCGCCGCCAAGGCGATCCTGGCCTGCGTGTTCGAGGGCCTGCAACTGCCGATGGATCTCGCGCTCGCCGTCGAGAGCCGTTATTTCGCAAAGATCCTGCGCTCGAAGGAAGCGGCGATGATGATCCGCTCGCTGTTCCTCTCCAAGGGCGAACTCGACAAGGGCGCGCGCCGCCCGGCCGGCGAGCCGGCGACGAGCCTCAAGAAAGTTGGCGTGATCGGCGCCGGTTTTATGGGCGCGGGCGTCGCCTATGTCTCGGCGAGCGCCGGGCTCGAAGTGGTGTTGATTGATCGCGACCAGGCCGCGGCCGACAAGGGCAAGGCCTATTCCGAAAAGCTGATCTCCAACCAGATCGCCAAGGGCCGCGCCAAGAGCGCCGACCGCGACGCACTGCTGGCGCGCATCAACGCGACGCCCGACTATGCGGCGCTCAAAGGCTGCGACCTCGTGGTCGAGGCGGTGTTCGAGGATCGCGGAGTCAAGAAGGAAGCGACCGAGAAGGCGCAGGCGGTGCTCGGCGGCGACATCGTGTTCGCCAGCAACACCTCTACTCTGCCGATCTCCTCGCTGTCCGAGACGTCGCAGAAGCCAGACAATTTCATCGGCATCCATTTCTTCTCGCCGGTCGACAAGATGATGCTGGTCGAGATCATCATGGGCGAGAAGACGGGACCGAAGGCGCTGGCGATGGCGCTCGACTTCGTACGCAAGATCAAGAAGACCCCCATCGTCGTCAACGATTGCCGCGGCTTCTACGTCAACCGCTGCGTCGGCAACTACATGGTTGAAGCGCACGCGATGGTGATGGAAGGCGTGCCGCCGGCCATGATCGAGAACTGCGCCAAGATGGCGGGCATGCCGGTCGGTCCGCTCGCGCTCAACGACGAAGTCGGCGTCGACCTGTCGTGGAAGATTTTGCAGGCGGCGAAGAAGGACCTCGGCGCCAACGCCATCGATCCCTCGCAGGAAAAGCTCATCAAGGCGATGGTCGTCGAGGGCGAGCGCTTCGGCCGCAAGAACGGCAAGGGTTTTTACGACTATCCCGCGCAGGGCCAGAAGAGCCTGTGGCCGGGCCTCGAAAAGATCGTCGGCAAGCGCCTCGATCCCGAAAAACTATCGGTGCAGGAACTGAAGGAGCGCTTCCTGTTCACGGTCGCGCTCGAGGCGGCGCGCTGCATGGAAGAGGGGATCGTCACCGATCCGCGCGAAGCCGACGTCGGCTCGATCCTCGGCTTCGGCTTCGCGCCGTTCACCGGCGGCGCGCTGTCGTTGATTGATGGCCTTGGCGTCAAGGCGTTCGTCGCCCGCGCGGAAGAACTCGCCGGCAAATACGGCCCGCGCTTCCTGCCGAGCGCGGGGTTGAAGGCGATGGCCGCCAACGGCGAGAGTTTCTACAAGAAGTATGCGCCCGCCAAGGCGGCGTGAGAGTCCCGGGGCTTCAACACGCCCGTCCGCGTCATGGCCGTGCTAGTCACGGCCATGACGAAACTTTCGTGCCGCGAAATCAACTTGCGCCGCCCGAATTGTCGTTGCACCTTGTCTCTTAGCGCGTGGCGTCGCTGCGTCGTTGGGGGGAACACATGCATAAACTTTTGACGTTGGCGGCAGGCCTTTCCATCTGCATGGCAACCGCGGCCACAGCTGAAACGCCCGTCGAGCACGGCAAATATCTCGTCAAGATCATGGGCTGCGGCGATTGCCATACGCCCGGCAGCTTTCTCGGCAAGCCCGACATGTCGCGCGAACTCGCCGGCTCCGACGTCGGGTTCACGATCCCTGGCGTTGGCGCCTTCTTTGGCCGTAACCTGACCTCCGACAAGAAGACCGGCCTCGGCGACTGGACGGAGGACCAGATCATTACTGCCGTAACGACCGGCGTGCGGCCGGATGGCCGCCATCTCGCGCCGATCATGCCCTACATGGATTTCGCCGCGCTATCGCCCGACGACGCCAAGGCGATCGGGGCCTATCTGAAGAGCCTGCCGCCGATTTCGAACGCCGTGCCCGGCCCGTTCGGCCCCGACCAGACGCCGCAGGGCCTGGTGTTCGTGATCGTGCCCGGCGATGTCTACGCGCACATGCCGAAGCCGAAGCCTTAGCATTCGGCGCCCCCCTCATCCGGCGCTTCGCGCCCCCAACCTTCTTTCCCCGTGAAACGGGAGAAGGGTATCGCCCCCTCTCCCGGTGCGGAGAGGGCTGGGGTGAGGGCGGCTCCGCTAGAACCCCGCCGCCAGCGTTCCCTCTCTGCCGCAAATCCGACGCGCCCATCAGCAAGCCGTCCGGCGCGCGCACGATCGTGTGGGCGGACGCGACCGCGGGCCGCACGACCACTTTGTGACCCATCGCCTCGAGCAGACGCAGCGTGTCGGGCGAGAAGCCGCGTTCGACTTGCAGTTCGTCGGGCCATAGTTGATCGTGGAGCCGAGGCGCGTTGGTCGCCTCCGCCACGTTGAGGCCGTTGTCGAACAGCGACACCAGCATCTGCACAACCGTCGTGATGATGCGCGAACCGCCGGCGGCGCCTGTCGCGAGTTCGATCACGCCGTCCTTCTCGACGAAGGTCGGGCTCATCGACGACAGCGGACGCTTCAGCGGAGCCGGCGCATTGGCCTCGTCGCCGAGCAGGCCGAACACGTTGGCGACGCCGGGCTTTGCGGCAAAATCGTCGAGTTCGTTGTTGAGCAGCACTCCAGTCCCGTCGGCGACAAGTCCCGAGCCGTAGGGCAGGTTGAGCGTATAGGTGTTGGAGACGGCGTCGCCATCGGCGTCGATCACGACGAAATGGGTCGTCTGTGCGCTCTCGTAGCGCTGCGGTTCGCCGGGCTGAATATCTGAGGCAGGCCGCGCCTTATCGGGTTGGATGGTCGCTCGCAGCGCGGCGGCGTAGGGCTTGGAGACGAGCCCCTGCAGCGGCACTTTCATGAAATCGGGGTCGCCGAGCCAGCGCGCGCGGTCGGCATAGGCGAGCTTCTCGGCCTCCGCCATCAGGTGCATCTCAGCCGCCGAGCCCTGTCCCATGTCCTTCAGCGGAAAGCCTTCGAGGATGTTGAGGATCTCGATCACATGCGCGCCGCCTGACGAGGGCGGCGGCATCGAGACGATGTCATGGCCGCGATAGGTTCCGCGCACCGGCTCGCGCTCGACGGCGTGATAGTTGGCGAGGTCGTCGACGGTCATGCGGCCGCCCGCCTCCTTGACGGTAGCAGCGATTTTCTCGGCGACCGGGCCCTTGTAGAACCCGTCCGGACCCTGCGCCGCAATCGTGTCGAGCGTGGCGGCGAGATCGTCGAGCGCGATGTGGTCGCCAGACGCCGGCGCGCTCATGTCGGGCTTCAGATAGATTCGCGCTGCGGAGGGATGCATCGCCAGCAGCGGCTGCGCGCGCGGCAACGTGTCCGCCACGTCCTGACTGATGATCAAGCCTTTGTGAGCCAGGGCTGCGGCCGGCGCGACCAGATCGGCGAAGCTCAGCTTGCCTGAACCATATCTCTGCCAGGCCATGTAGAGGCCGGCGACGGTGCCCGGCGTGCCGATCGCGAGGCCCGAATAGCGCGACTTGAACGGATCCGGCTTGCCGTTGGCGTCGAGGAACACGTCCTTGTCGGTCAGCGCGGGCGCGGTCTCGCGATAATCGATCGCCGCGTCCTTCTTTGTGTCGGCGCGATGGATCAGCATGAAACCGCCGCCGCCGAGATTGCCGGCGCGGGGCAGGGTGACGGCGAGCGCGAACCCGACGGCGACGCCTGCGTCAATCGCGTTGCCGCCGCGTTTCAGGATTTCGAGGCCGACTTCGGTGGCGGTCGCCTCCTGCGAGGACACCATGGCGTGCCGGCTGAGGACCGGCTGGGCGGTCGCGAAATCAGGTGCGATCGGCGGCGGCAGCTGGGCGGCGCGAGAGGCCCCGGGCGAGAACGCCAACACGGATATAAGGCAGGCGGAAACCGTTGATCGCATTACGTCTTGGCTCTCTGTTGCACTGCCGCACGTTCGCCCCTGCAGACCTCCAAGTAAAGGCCGCGAAGTCGCCAATAAGGATTTCGTTAACCATGTTGCCGCATAGCTTGGGCGTCGGCCGACAGTGGAAATCTGTAGGGGCCGGGTCCGGGAGCCTGGATGTTTCAGTTCGACCAGCCGATGGCGGACGCCCCTGCGGCGCCCGTCGCGCGCGAGCGGACGTCGGCGCTCGACCTCGGCGTAGCGCTCGGCGTCGCGCAGCGCCACGTCCGGATGATCCTCTCGGCGGGTCTGCTCGGCGCGTTCGCGATCTGGGGCGCAGCCCAAATGCTGACGCCCAAATATGTCGCGACCGCGGAGATCTTCGTTGATCCCGGCTCCGCCCAGGGCGCGACGACCGATCCGATCACGCCCGGCCAGGACGCCAACGGATTCGTCAACTATGTCGAGACGCAGAAACTGATCGTCGCTTCGCGCTCGGTGATGGAGCGCGTGGTGCGCGCGCAGGGTCTCGATCGCGATCCCGAATTCATCGGCTCGGCGGCCGCCTCGCTGTTCGGCGCCTTGTTCTACGGGCGCGGCGCGGCCGGCGATCCTGTCGTCGCCGCCGCCGCGCACTTTGTCGACCCGCCTTCAGGTCGTTCGCCCCGAGCGCACCTTCGTGCTCGACATCAGCGTCTCCGACCCCGATCCCGCGCGCGCCGCCGAACTCGCCAACGCCACGGCGAAAGCCTACATCGAGGAGATCGCGCAGATGCGCGCGGACGGTTCGCGCCAGACCGGGCAGGCGATCGCCGACCGGCTCGAAGCGCTGCGGCTCGACGTCATCAAGTCGGAACAGGCGGTCGAGACCTATCGCAACGCGCACAACCTCACCGGCGCGCGCGACGCCTCGTCGCTCGAAGTGCAACTGCATGCGCTGCAGGATCAGATGGCGGCCCAGCGCGGCCGCGAAAGCGAATCCCTTTCGCGCGCTGACGGCGCCGAAGCGGCGCGCAAGAACCCTGCCGACCTTTCCGCCTTTGCGACCCAATTCGGATTGTTGACGCTCAGCCAGTTGCGCGCGCAGCAGGCCGAAGCGCATCAGAAGCTCGCCGATGCGCGCGCCAGCCTCGGCCCGCGTCACCCGCAGGCGATCGAGGCGGAAGCGCGCGCCAAGTCGGCGGATGACGGCGTCGATTCCGAACTGCGGCGCTTCGCCCGTTCGCAGCGGCTCGAATATCAGCGCGCCAAGGCGGCGCAGGCAGATCTGCAGCGCCAGATCGACGCGGTCATGCAGCAGACCAGCGGCGACGACCAGGCTTTGATTGGTCTGCGCGATCTCGAACGGCGGGCGCAGGCGACGCGCGAAGTCTATCAACTGTTCGTGGAGCGCTCGCGCGACACCGGCGCCATTCAGGAAATCGGGCCGACGCGCACGAAGATCATTTCGGTCGCGTCGCCGCCAAAGGCGCGTTCTTTTCCGCCGGGGGCGCTGACGCTCGGCGGGCTCGGATTTGTAATCGGCGTGGGGCTCGGATTTCTCGCCGCGCTGGCGCGCGAGGGTTTGTTGAGACCGATCTCGCTTCGTAGGGCGTCAGAGTCGCTCGAACGCCCGGAGGCGCAGGACTACGCTTCACGGCCGGAGCCCGAAATGCCGATGCCGGACGCCGCGAAGCCGCCGTTCGCGGCGGCGCCCACCTATCATCTGATTGGATCGCGCACGCGGCTCGTCATCCGGAGCTCCGCGCAAAAACTTGCGTCGCTCGAACTGGCCGGGCTCGGTTTTCCGACCCTCGCTCCGGGCGCGGATTCCAGCGACCTCAGGGATTTGATCGAAGCGCTGCCGCGCGGGCGAGCGGATCGGCAAGTGATCATGGTCGCAGGCGACAACGCGTCCGGCGACCGCACCGCGCTGGCGCTCAACATCGCCATCTTCGCCGCCCGCATGGGCGCGCACGTCGCGCTTCTCGACGCCGCAGGCCGCAACGCCCGGCTGACGCGCGCGGTGCGGCTGGCGACCCGCCAGACGGTGCTGGAGAACGGTCCCGCCTACGCCACCAGCGAAGGCGTGCGGCTGATCCTGCCGAAGGCCGGCGACGCGCAGCGCGGCCGGCTCTCCGTGCTCGCCGCTTTGCGCGAATTGATTGACGGCGCAGGCCCCGCGCTGATCGTGCTCGATGGGCCGGACACGCGCGAACAGGACGCTCGCGAGTTGCTGGCTCTTGCGACAGCCGTCATCGCGCTCGACGACGGCGAGACGGCGAGCGCGCTCGCCGAGATGGGCGTCCTGCCGCACGCGCTGGCGGCGTTCGCCGAACCCCCGGTCGCCGAACTGAAGCGCGCCTGACGCCTAGGGCGCGACGCGGAAGCTCGCGAGATAGCGCAGCGTAAAGACCGCGAACAGATACAGGAACCAGACGGGATTGGCGCGGTCGTACAGGAAAGTCTCCAGCGAAGAGACCCACAGCCCGTAGATCAGAATTTGCGCGCACAAGATTGTCAGCGGCCGATCCTCGCCGCGCCGCGCGGCCGCCGCGAGATCGGCGAGCGGTTGCAGCGCGAGCGCCCAGAGCGTCAGCATGAGCCCGACGGCGCCCATGGCGAGCATCGCGTCGATGTAGCCGTTGTGGGCGTGCGCGGCGCTCGCGACCCAACCCTGCTCGGCATTGGCGCGCAGCGCCGGGTCGTCCCAGAACGAGTCGAAGCCATGGCCGGCGATTGGACGCTCTGCGATCTTTGTGGCGGCGAACCGCCAGACGGCGGAGCGACCGGTGAAAGAAGTGTCGAACGGCAACGCCGCGGCGAGGCTCCCCGATATTTGCACGCCGAAGCCGATCGCGGTGATCAGCAGGGGAGGCCCGAGCGCCAAGGCGCGGCCTGCCCATCCTGACGGCCGGTTCGCCAGATAGAAGCCTAGCGCCCCGGCCGGCAGCCACAGCGCCGATGAAGTTTTTCCATGCGTGAAGAACAGGAAGACCAGCGACGCAAGCCCGATCGCGACGCCGGCGCGCCAGCGGCCGACGCGCGTCAGATAGAAGCCGACGTAAGCAAATACGCCGAACACGGGGCTTGCGATGTTTTTATGCGCGAACACGCCGCGCCAGTCGCCGGCAAGATCGGGCTCGAGCACATCAGCGAGCGAGTGAATCGAAAGCTGGGGGAGAAACGCTACGCCGGCAAAGCTGAGCGCGATCGGGATCGCGACCGCGATCGCCAACAGGCTCGCGAGTTCGCTACGGCCGCGCGGCAGCAGCGGCGCGATTGCGGCGGTCGCCGCCACGAGCAAACACAGCGCCGCCCGTTTCAGAGAAGTAGAGGGATCGTAGGAGAGCAGCGCGGTGACGACGATCCAGACGCCAAGCGCGAGCAACGCAGGACGGTTGAGGGCGGCGAACGCCGCCGTGGCGTGCTGCCGCACCAGCGCGAGGCCGATGCCGGCGAGCGCGAGAAATGCGAAATAAGTAGGAACGTCGTTGCCGGAGACGGGACCGCTTGGCAGCGCCGCTTGCAGATCGGCGAACGGCTTCAGCGTAACCATCGCCAGCGCGAACACGGCGACGAATGCGAAGCGGCGCGCCGATGCGCCCGTCCATCGCGCCGTCGCCGAAGGGGCGACGATTTCCACTGCGCTAAATTTCAAGACCGGCGTCATGCCAGCACTATGAAACAGATTGGTGACCAACGCCTTGCCTTCTGTAGGCGCGGTCGCTGACCGCGCGCGTTCCGCCTGGAGGCGCTAACAGAAATGACACGGCTACGTTCAAGCGAGGTCAGCGATCTCGCCTACAGAAGAGGCGCCGGCCCAAACAACTACGCTCTCGCTGAGCTAAATCACGTTAACCACACATTCATTGTTCCGACCTCGGCGGCCCCTGCTGTTGTTACTATCGTCCTCAACATGAGCTCGCCGCGTCTGCGGCCCAACCAGAGGCAGTCTGAACTTGCGGCCTGTTACTTTCGCGGGATGTTTCGGATGGCTGCACCAGCGGAGCGGCGGCGCGCTGGGCGTCGTGATGTGCGCGAGCTGGGAATATGAGGCGGCGGCGATTGGCCAGAGCTGGCGGGTTTTCGCTGATCGGCTCGCCGACGCCGGCATGCCGACGCTGCGGTTCGACTACCCCGGCTGCGGCGACTCGCTTGGCGCCTCCGACGCGCCCGGCGCGTTCGACGCGGCGTTTGCGTCGATTGCGGCGGCGGTAGCGGCATTGCGCGCCCACACAGGCGTGGAACGCGTCGCGCTGGTCGGTTTGCGGACCGGCGGCGCGCTGGCGCTGATGGCCGCCGAGACGCTCGATGTCGAGGCGGTGGCGATGATCCGGCCGATCGTGCGCGGCAAGCCTTTCGTCATCGAACAGCGCGCGCTCGCCCGCATTCTGCAAGGCCGCGAAGGCCCCGCGGTGCGACGCGAGCCCGAGCCCGACGTCGTCGAAGTCGAGGGCTTTCGGCTCGGCGCTGAGCAGTTGGACAAGATCGGCAAGATCGATCTCGTGTCGCTGAGCGGCCGCTGCCCGAAGCGCGCGCTGATCGTCGGCGAGCGCGGCTCTACCCAGTACAATGGACTGGCCGACAGCCTGGCGCAGCGCGGCGCCTACGGTCGCCCGGCTCGACCTCGTCGACACCTCCGCCTGGATGCCCACGCCCCGGCCGGCGCCAGCGCCGCTGCTCGACGCCGACGCCATGGCGGCATGGCTGAAAGCCGAGCCCGAGTTTCAGGAGATGCCCGCGGCCGCGCCCGCGCTGGAGACGGCGACGTTCCGAGAGACCGTGCTCGCCTTCGGTCCGGACCAGACGCTGAAGGCGATCCTTTGCGAGCCGACGCGGCCGGCGGCTTCGGAGGCGCCGCCGATCGTTGTTTTCCTCAACGCAGGCGCCAACAGCCATGTCGGGGCCGGACGCGCGTCGGTCTACCACGCGCGCGCCCTTGCCGAGCGCGGCGTCGCGAGCCTGCGCAACGACATCCTCGGGATCGGGGATTCAGCCTGGACGGAGGAAGGCGCGCTGTCGGCCATCCATCACGTCGAGCGCACGCCGGATATCTCGGCGGCGATCGACGTTCTCAAGGCGAGGGGGTTCGGCAGCGTCTCGCTGGTGGGCATCTGCAGCGGCGGGTTTCTGGCGTTCCAGAGCGCGCTCGCCGACCCACAGGGTCGATCGCATCGTGATCGGCAACCCCCAGTTCTGGCTGCCTCCCGACGAGGCTGCGCTGAACGATTCCGAGCAGGGCGCCTATGGCGCCACATCTGGTTATGCGGCCAAGTTTCGGAGCGCCCACACCTGGAAGCGGCTGCTCAAGGGCGACCTGACGCTGGCGTCGGTCGCGGGAATTGCCCGCGAACTCGCCAAGCGAGGGGCGACGCGCGCGAGGCTCGCCCTCCAGCGCGGCGTGGCGGTTCTGTCCGGCCGGGAACAGCAGGCCGGCGAACTGGTCGTCCAACTCACGAAATTGCGCAGTCGGGGTTGCGAGACGATGCTCGTGATGAGCGACGGCGATCCCGCTCGCGAGACGCTCGCGATGCTGCTTCCGGGCCGCGATTACGCGGTGGTCGAGGGGCTGATGCGGATCGCCATGATGGAGGGCGCCGACCACGCTTTCCTGATGCCGCGCACCCGCAACGAGTTCTTCGCTCTGATGTGCGGTTTTCTGGGCTTCGACAAAGCCGCCCCGGCCAAGGGACGCGACCGCATCGCGGCGTAAGGTTGCCTTTCTCCCGCTTGCGGGAAAAGGTGGCGTGAAGCGCCGGATGAGGGGCGTCTGCGCAAGAAAAGGCCAATCTCGCTTTCATCGACGGCACGTCGAAGCCAGAGCGCTCTCGTCGGCCGGCCGCCCTCATCCGGCCTTCGGCCACCTTCTCCCGCTTGCGGGAGAAGGGGATCACCTTCTGCCTATCCCAGTCGGCGCGCGGCTTGCATGGCGTCTCGCTAAAAACGTATGACACGGGGACCCCAGCGGTTTGCCGCGCGGGCCCGTCATTTGGGGATATTTGAGCTTTGGCGATTCTCGTCGGTCTGAATCATCTTACCCGTTACACCTACGACCGGCCGGTGGCGCTCGGTCCCCAATCGATCCGGCTGCGGCCCGCGCCTCATACGCGCACCAAGATTGCGAGCTATTCGATCAAGGTCGAACCGAAGAACCACTTCGTCAACTGGCAGCAGGATCCGCACGGCAACTGGCTGGCGCGCTACGTTTTTCCCGATCCGGTCGAAGAGTTCCGCATCGAGGTCGATCTCACCGCCGAACTCGCCGTCATCAACCCGTTCGACTTCTTCGTCGAGCCCTACGCCGAGGAATGGCCGTTCAAATATGCCGACGATCTGAAAATCGAACTCGCGGCTTATCTCGAACCCGAGCCGATGGGCCCCGAGCTCGAGAAATATCTCGCCGACATCAAGGGCCGCAAAGACCGTACCATCGATTTCCTGGTCCATCTCAACGCTGAGCTTCAGAAAGCGATCCGCTATGTGATCCGGATGGAGCCGGGCGTTCAGGACCCGGAGGAGACGCTGAAGTCGCGCGCCGGGTCATGCCGCGACTCCGCTTGGCTGCTGGTGCAGATCCTGCGCCGCATCGGGCTCGCGGCGCGCTTCGTCTCCGGCTACCTGATCCAGCTGCGCGCCGACGTCGATCCGATCGAAGGCCCGATGGGCACGGACAAGGATTTTACCGACCTGCACGCCTGGGCCGAGGTCTATATTCCCGGCGCCGGCTGGGTCGGCATGGACGCGACTTCCGGCCTGTTCACGCGGCGAAGGCCACATTCCGCTGTGCGCGACCCCGCATTACCGCTCCGCCGCGCCGATAACAGGCATGGTCGAACCGGCGCAGGTCGAGTTCGAGTTCCACATGGAGGTGCAGCGGCTGCGCGAGGCGCCGCGCGTCACCGCGCCGTTCACCGACGAGGCCTGGACCGCGGCTCGACGCGCTCGGCGAGAAGGTCGACGCCGACCTCGATCGCGCAGGACGTCCGCCTCACCATGGGCGGCGAGCCGACCTTCGTCTCGATCGACCATTACGACGCGCCCGAGTGGAACACCGGCGCGGTCGGCGGCACCAAGGAGCCGATAGCCGAGGAACTGGCCGGGCGCTTGCGCGAGCGCTTCGCAAAGGGCGGCTTCATCCATTTCGGGCAGGGCAAATGGTACCCGGGCGAAAGCCTGCCCCGCTGGGCCTATTCGCTCTACTGGCGCAAGGACGGCGAGCCGATCTGGACTTCGCCTGAGCTGATCGCGCTGCGGGCGACGACGAAAAACCCGCCGATCGAGGACGCCGAACTGATGATCGGCGACATCTGCACAAAGATTGGGCTCAGCCAAGCCTACATCCTGCCCGCCTACGAAGACACGGTCTATTGGCTGGCGCGCGAGCAGCAATTGCCGGTCAACGTCGATCCGCATCGACAACAAGGTCGAGGAGCCCGAGGAGCGCGCGCGCATCGCCCGCACGTTCGAGCGCGGCCTCGGCAAGCCGACCGGCTACGTGCTGCCGGTTCAGCGCTGGCAGGCGGCGGCGACCAACTGGCGCAGCGAGCGCTGGCCGCTGCGGCGCGGCCGGCTGTATCTCGCGCCCGGCGATTCCCCGCTGGGGCTGCGGCTGCCGATGAAGACGCTGCCGCATGTGCCGGCCTCGGTTTACCCCTACATCCAGATGCAGGACCCGACCGAGGATCGAAACCCGCTGCCGCGATATGCCGAGCTGAAACCCTCCTCGCCGCCGGCGTTCGAGCCGCAGTTCGAGTCCGACCAGGCGGTGCGCACGGCGTTGACCATCGAGCCGCGTGACGGCGTGCTGTGCATCTTCATGCCGCCGACGACGACGCTGGAGGCCTATCTCGAGCTGCTCGCGGCGATCGAGGAGGTCGCCAAGCAGCGGCAGATGCCGGTGCGCATCGAAGGCTACGCGCCGCCGCCCGACAGCCGGCTCGAGCTCATCAAGGTGACTCCCGATCCCGGCGTCATCGAGGTCAACGTCCACCCGGCGCGCTCGTGGAAGCAGGCGGTGGAAATAACGTCCGCGGTCTACGAGGACGCGCGCTATTCGCGGCTCGGCACCGACAAGTTCATGACCGACGGCCGCCACACCGGCACCGGCGGCGGCAACCACGTCGTGCTCGGCGGCGCGACGCCGCTGGACTCGCCGTTCCTGCGCCGCCCGGACCTGGTCGCCAGCCTTGTGCTGTACTGGCAGCGCCACCCCGCGCTTTCCTACATGTTCTCGGGGATGTTCATTGGTCCGACCAGCCAGGCGCCGCGCCTCGACGAAGCCCGCGACGACCAGTTGCACGAGCTCGAGATCGCGCTGAGCCAGGTGCCGCAGCCGGGGTCGGGCGGCCCGATCTGGCTCGTCGACCGGCTGTTCCGCAACCTGCTGGTCGATGTCACCGGCAACACCCATCGCGCCGAAATCTGCATCGACAAGCTCTATTCGCCCGATAGCGCGACCGGGCGGCTCGGACTGGTCGAGTTCCGCTCGTTTGAAATGCCGCCCGACGCGCGGATGAGCCTTGCCCAGCAACTGCTGTTGCGGGCGCTGATGTCGTGGTTCTGGCGCGAGCCGCAGCAGGGCAAGCCGGTGCGCTGGGGCACCGATTTGCACGACCGTTTCATGCTGCCGCATTTCGTCTGGGAGGACTTTCTCAGCGTGCTGGCCGACCTCAAGGGCGCCGGCTACGAATTCGATTCCGAGTGGTTCGAGGCGCAGCGCGAATTCCGCTTTCCCGTCGCCGGCCGGATCGAACACGGCGGCGTGCATCTCGAAGTCCGCACGGCGCTCGAGCCGTGGCATGTGCTCGGCGAAGAGGGCGGGGCGAGCGGCACGGTGCGCTACGTCGATTCCTCCGTCGAGCGCCTGCAAGTGAGGGCGCGCGGCATAGTCGCCGGCCGTCACATCGTCACCTGCAACGGCCGCAAGATGCCGCTGCATCCGACCGGCGTCGTTGGCGAGGCGGTGGCGGGCGTGCGTTTCAAGGCGTGGCATCCGGCTTCCGGCATGCATCCCACCATCCCGGCGCACGGGCCGTTGACGTTCGACATTATCGATACCTGGAACGGCCGTTCGCTCGGCGGCTGCGTCTACCACGTCGCCCATCCCGGCGGCCGCAACTACGACGTCTCGCCGGTCAACGCGTATGAAGCCGAGGCGCGACGGCTGGCCCGCTTCGAGGATTATGGCCACACGCCGGGCAAGATGCAGTTGCCGCCCGACGAGGTGACGACCGATTTCCCGCTGACGCTGGATTTGCGCCGGCCGATCGGGGTCTAGGCGCGCAAGCGGAGCCTTTGCGTTCGCCTCAAGTCGTCATTGCGAAAACAGCTTGCGGCGGACGAGGCGTGAAGGCTTCGATACGTTCGCAATGACGGACTGATCCGGCCTCTTATATTTTCTGGGCTAGGACGGCCTGCAACGATCCTCATCAACTAGACGGACCCAATGCTACGCATTTGCCGGTGTAGCTAAGACATGCGCAGGGTCTGCCGCTCGTCCAACTAGAGCATTGCTAGGACTGATTGATCCGTCATTGCGAGCGCAGCGAAGCAATCCATCGTTCCGCCGCCGCTCGATTTGCGCTTATCCGCAACGGCGTGCGGTAGACGAAGCATGGATTGCTTCGTCGCTTCGCTTCTCGCAAAGACGATTCAGGTTAAGCGCGAAACGCTCTAAAACTTTCCGGCTAACTCACAAACCAATTTTTGACACCTTTCCCTCGAATGCTACGCACGGCTAAATAACGCCGTCGTGTTTGATTGATGGAACTTACTTTCATCCGAGAGACAGTTTCATACGGAACGCAGTCTCGATGCATTCGTTGTGTGTTTGCTCGCTGGAATGGCCATGTGGTCGACGGCAGGTGGGCATTTCGCGCACCAAACACAACGCATAGAGGAACGAGTCATGGAGAATAATCGCAGAACGTCGCGAATTCATCGCCGTCGGCGCAGCGACCGCCCTACTGTTAGCAGTCATGGCGCCGCAGACCGCGGCTGCGGCGGGCGCCGCAGCGGGCGGCGGAGCCGGCACAGGATCGTCTGGCGCCTCAAGCGGGGCCGGAACCGGCGAACGGGCGCCGGCGCCGCGGGTGGAACAGGCGCGTCGGGGACTTCGAGCGGGACCGGTGCAAACGGCGGCGCTGTGGGAGCAAGCTCCAATGGCGCGGGCGGCGGAACGGGCAGCGCCAACGGCGGCGCGACCGGCGCCTCCAGCAACAACGGCGCGAAAGGCAATGCCACGTCTGGCGGAATGGGCGGCAACAGCCAGACGCCATGTCCGAATAACGCCACGACCTGCTGACTGCGGACAATTCCGATCTAGTTATTGCGGCGCGCCTCCCTGTGAAACGCGCCGTCTTCGCGTGAGGCCCACGACATGGCCCCGCGCGGCCGTCGTGAAACGGTTGGAAAGGATGCTCAGAGTCGTTTAAGACATAGGCAGCCGAAACTTCACGGTCGGAGTTCCCCATGAGCGATCTCGTATTTATCGCGTTTGAGAACGAACAGAAGGCGGAGGAAGTCCGCGAACGCGTGCTCGCGCTGCAGAAGGATTATCTGATCGAAGTGAGCGATGCGGTGATCGCCACGCGCGATGACAAAGGCCATGTGAAGCTCAACCAGATCTTCCATCCGGCCGCGTCGGGCGCCGCTTCCGGCGCGCTGTGGGGCATGCTGATTGGCTGGTTGTTCCTGATGCCGCTGGCGGGCGCGGCCGTCGGCGCCGCCGGCGGCGCGCTCGGCGGCGCCTTCGTCGATGTCGGCATCAATGATCAAGACATGAAGCGGCAGGCCAACGAGGCGCTGAAGCCCGGCATGGCCGGCCTGTTCCTGCTGATCCGCAAGTTCACGGCGGACAAGGTGCTCGAGGATCTGAAGGGGGTCGGCGGCACAGTGATCCGCTCCTCGTTCACCCACGAGCAGGAAGAGAGACTGAGCGCCGCGCTCGCCGCCGCGCCGCCAATGCCGCCGGCGGCGTGACCCTTCTCCCGCCTGCGGGAGAAGGTGGCCGAAGGCCGGATGAGGGCAGGCCGTGTTACGACATGATCGGGAAGCAGCCGCGCTTCGGAAGCGCCCTCATCCGCGCTTTGCGCACCCCCGTGAAACGCAAAGCGTTTCCCTCGGTCCCGCCCGCGGGAGAAGGGATAATCCGCTCTGCTAGAACCCGCCCGTCGGGTCCGTCATCCTGTGCAACCGGTCCGCGGCGGCGAGCGCGAAGCGCAGCATCATGGCGCGACGGGTAGCGGGCGCGACCATGCGCGTCTCCGTTTCCCGCACGATCTCGGCGCCAAATCTGTCGGCGACGATCAGGCCGGCCTCGGTCGGCATGATCTCGGCAGGCATGTGTTCGGGAATCGCGAAATAGAGCCGGTCGCAATGGGCGGCGTAGTCGCGCCATTTGGCGTCGGCGCGAAAGTCCGCGATCGAGGATTTGATCTCGACGATGATGAGCGCACCGTCAGCGCCGAGCGCCACGACGTCGGCGCGGCGTCCGTCCGTCAACGGCAATTCGGTAACGCTCGAAAACCCGCGCGCGCGCAACATTCGTCGGACGCCGCGCGCCACCGCGAGCGCGGTCTCTGATTGACGGCCGTCGCTCGGGACGTCAACCATCGCGCGCTAGCCTCTCGCATCGGCGAGCATCCACTCGGCGGCCTTTTCGGCAATCATCAGCGTCGGCGAATTGGTGTTGCCTGACGTGATGCGAGGCATTACCGAGGCGTCGGCGATGCGGCAGCCATCCAGGCCGCGCAGCTTCAGTTTTGCATCGACGACGGCGAGCGGATCGTCACCGCGTCCCATCTTCGCGGTGCCGACAGGATGGAAGATCGTCGTGCCGATGTTGCCTGCGGCCTCGGCGAGCTCGGCCTCTGTTTGGAATTGCGCGCCGGGAAGAAACTCCTGCGGCAGGAAACGTTGCAGCGCCGGCGCGCCGGCGATCCTGCGCGCCAGCCGCACGGAATTGGCGGCGACGCGGCGGTCCTCCTCAGTGCTCAGATAGTTGGGCTGGATGATCGGCGAGACGACGGGATCGCTGCTGGCGGCGTGGACGTAGCCGCGGCTCGACGGCCGCAGATTGCAGACGCTGAGCGTGATCGCCGGGAATTTGTGCAGGGGATCGCCGAACTTGTCGAGCGACAGCGGCTGAACATGAAACTCGAGATTGGCCGTCTCATAGTCCGACGAGGACTTCGCGAAGATGCCGAGCTGCGAGGGCGCCATGGTGAGCGGCCCGCGCCGGTTGAGCGCGTAGTCGATCGCCCATCCAGCGCGCGCTTGTGCAGCGACTGGAAATCGACGTTGAGCGTGCGCGCGCCGCTGAATCTGGAAGATCGTGCGCAGTTGCAGATGGTCCTGCAGATTCTCGCCGACGCCGGGCAGCGCGTGGACGGGCGCGACGCCGATCGATTGCAGCGTCTCGGGCCGCGCCGATGCCGGAGAGTTCGAGCAGATGCGGCGTGCCGATCGCGCCCGCAGTCAGCACGGTTTCGCGCCGCGCGCGCGCCGTTTCGATCCGCCCGTCACGGACGTATTCGAGGCCCGTCGACGCGGCCGTTCTCGACGACCAGCTTGCGCGCCTGCGCGCCGGTGACGCAGCGTCAGATTGCGTCCGATTGCAGCACCGGCTTCAGGAACGCCTTGGCGGCGGAGACGCGCAGGCCGCGCCGCTGGTTGACCTCGAAATAGTCGGAGCCTTCGTTGTCGCCGCGATTGAAGTCGGCGATCTTTGGAATGCCGACTTCGGCGGCCGCGTCGCGCACCGCGTCGAGAATTTCCCAGGAGATGCGGGGACGCTCGACGCGCCATTCGCCGCCGGCCGAGTGCAGCTCGGACTTGCCGGCGTGATGGTCCTCGTGGCGCAGGAAATAGGGCAGCACGTCGTTCCAGCCCCAGCCCTCGAGGCCGAGCTGGCGCCAGCCGTCGTAATCCGCCGCCTGTCCGCGCATGTAGATCATGCCGTTGATCGCCGAGCGAGCCGCCGATCACCTTGCCGCGCGGATAGGCGATGTCGCGGCCGTTCAGGCCCGCCTGCGGCGCGGTGCGAAAGCGCCAGTCGGCGCGCTCGTTGCCGATCGCATAGAGATAGCCGACGGGAATGTGCAGCCAGATCCAGTTGTCGCGGCCGCCCGCCTCGAGGATCAGCACGCGGTTGCGCGGGTCGGCGCTGAGGCGGTTCGCCATCAGGCAGCCGGCCGTGCCGGCGCCGATGACGATGTAATCGTAGGTCTCGCTCATCGTCTCGACCGCCCAGCACGCGACGTCCCGTCCCTGCCGGCTCTCTAGCGCTCGGCGTCTCGGTACGGCAACGCTCGAAGGCGAGCGGACAGCGCGGATGAAACGCGCAGCCCGGCGGCGGATCGAACGGCGAGGGCGGCTCGCCGGCGAGGATGATGCGCTCGCGCTTCGCGCCGCGGCTCGGCGATCGGCGTCGCCGACAGCAGCGCGCGCGTATAGGGATGCTGCGGCGCCTCGAAGATCGCTTGTTTGCGATCCGATCTCGACGGCGCGGCCGAGGTAGA
Source organism: uncultured Pseudomonadota bacterium (assembly GCA_963771455.1). Classification (GTDB taxonomy): domain Bacteria; phylum Pseudomonadota; class Alphaproteobacteria; order Rhizobiales; family Beijerinckiaceae; genus Roseiarcus. Next base: position 28,693 of record CAVYTP010000004.1, on the reverse strand, counting down.
TCACCATCACTTCGTCGGCGATGTGACGCACCACCGACAGGTCGTGCGAGACGAACACATAGGCGAGCCGGAACTCGTCCTGCAGATCGGCGAGCAGATTCAGCACCTGCGCGCGGATCGAGACGTCGAGCGCCGACACCGGCTCGTCGAGCACCAGGATCTTCGGGCGCAGCATGAGCGCGCGCGCGATCGCGATGCGCTGGCGCTGGCCGCCGGAAAACATATGCGGATAGCGATGATGGAACTCGGGCCGCAAGCCCACCTTCGCCATCATGTCGAGCGCGGCGGCGCGCCGCTCGGCGGCGCTCATCGTCGGTGTTGACGAGCAGCGGCTCCTCGAGCGCGGCGCCGATCGTCTGGCGCGGGTTCAGCGAGCCGAACGGGTTCTGGAACACCATCTGCACTTCGCGCCGCAATCGGCGCCGACGCGCGGCGTCGGCGTCGCGACATCCTCGCCGTCGATCAGCAGCGCGCCCTTGGTCGGCGTCTTCGATCAAAGTCAGCAGCCGCGCCAGCGTCGACTTGCCGGAACCGGATTCGCCAACCACGGCGAGCGTGCGGCCTGCCTGCAGCGAGAAACTCGCCTCGGTCAGCGCCTTCACGGTCGCGTGCGGCGAGAACAGGCCGCGCGCGGCGCGATATTCGCGCGACAGTCCCGCGCGCTTCGAGCACGACGCTCACGCCGCTTCTCCGTGATCGAGCGGCCGGAAGCACAGCGCGCGGCCGAGCGCGTCGTCCTGGCGCGGCGGCGCGCCGCTGCGGCAACGGCTCTGCACGAAGCGGCAGCGCGGCGCGAACAGACAGCCGCCGGGTCGGTCGAATTGCCCCGGGCACGACGCCGGCTATCGCCGGCAGCCGCCGCGCCGTCGCGCGCTCCGGCAGCGCCGCGAGCAGGGCGTGGGTGTAGGGGTGGCGCGGATTGGCGAACAGCGCGTCGGTCGCGTTCGCCTCGACCTGCCGGCCCGCATATTGCACGATCACGCGGTCGGCGGTCTCCGCGACCACGCCCATGTCGTGGGTGATGAGCACCAGCGCCATGCCGTTCTGCCGGCGCAGCGACAGCAGCAGATCGAGGATCTGCGCCTGGATCGTGACGTCGAGCGCGGTCGTCGGCTCGTCGGCGATCAGCAGTTTCGGCCGGCAGGCGAGCGCCATCGCGATCATCACGCGCTGGCTCATGCCGCCGGAGAGCTGATGCGGAAAGGCGCGCACGCGGCGCTCGGGATCGGGAATGCCGACTTCGCGCAACAGCTCGATCACGCGCCCGGCGCGCTGCTTGCGATCGAGGCCGAGATGGGTCTTCAGCGTCTCGCCGATCTGGAAGCCGACCGTGAAACACGGGTTCAGCGACGACATCGGCTCCTGAAAGATCATCGCGATGTCCTTGCCGGCGATGCTGCGCCGCTCGCGCGGGCTGAGGCGTCATCAGGTCGCGGCCGTCGAAATTCATGCGGTCGGCTGTCACGCTCGCCGTGAACGGCAGCAGGCCCATGACGGCGAGCATCGCGACCGATTTGCCGGAGCCGGATTCGCCGACGATGGCCAGCACCTCGTCGCGGTCGACAGTCACGTCCACGCCGTCCACCGCCAGAAACGGGCCGCGCCGGGTGGCGAAGGAGACGGAGAGATTGCGGACTTCGAGCAGGGGCATGTGTTTGTTTGTCGGGCAAGCGGCGACTGTGCGAATCCTACCCCTCCCCGGCAAACTAGTCGATTCTGGACACTTCGTAAGGCTAGGCCGCCGACTCGTTCGCCCAGCTTCGGACTCCCGCGCGCGGGAGAAGGGACTTGTCAGGGCCGCTTCCTCGCGAGGCCAGGCGTTGAACGAGATCAGCGCCTGCGCCAGCCAGTAGGTCGGCAGCACGATCAGCTTCAGCGCGCTCGCCGCCGCCGGCGAACAGCGTCAACGCGAGCGAGCTGTCGGAGACGACGAAGGCGAGCGCTCCGAACGCGACCAGCATTGCGGCGCGGCTCCGCAGCGCGACGGCGCGACTGATCGCCAGCGCCAGCATGGTCGAGATCGCGACCACATAGGCCGTGACCGGCGCCCGCAAGCCGAGCGTCGATATACGGCCACAGATAGGCGAGCATCGCCAGCCCGTAGAGCGCGACGATCGCGATCGACCCGATCGCGCGGCGCGGCGCGGCCTCGCGCGCCAGCCACGCGATGTAGATGACATGCGCGATCAGGAACGCGGCGAGGCCGAACACGAACAGATCGTCGCGCAACAGCAGCGCGTCGCCGACGAGAGAGGCGGCCAACGCCGCGAGCACGAGCATCTTCGGCCGCGCCGGCCCGGCGCGCAGCGCGACGGCGGCGACGGCGAGCGCGGTCGCGGCCGGCTTCAGCACCGCGAACAATGTCGCAGCCCCGAACGCCGAGGCCGCGCAGGCGGCGGCCGCGACAACGAGAAAGGTCGCTTCGGCGATCGTGATGCGCGACTGCATCAAGGCGCCCGACGCCCACAACGCAGCGGCAATTGCGCCGGCGCCGGTGAGCGCCGCGCCGAGACTGAGCTGTTCGGCGTTCCACAGGAACGCCGCCGTCGCGACGATGGCGCCGGCGAGCACGGCGACTGCGAAGCTGTGCGCCGTCGCGCTCGCCGGCGGATCATAGCGCCGCTGCCCGGGTGGAAGTTGCGGCGCCCGCTTTTCGTCTTTCAGATCGTCGGGACGCCAGCCCGGCGGCGACAGCCAGACGCGGATCTTGTCGCGCCAATCCCGGGTCAGATACGAGCGGCGCGCGAGCTCCCAATAGATCTCGAAATTCGCCCAGACGGGATCCCAGCTCGCGAGCCTCGGACGCGTGCCGTAAACCGGCGCTTCGTCCTCCTCGACGAAGGTGCCGAACAGCCGATCCCAGACGATCAGAATGCCGCCGTAGTTCTTGTCCAGATATTTGCGGTTGACGGCGTGGTGAACGCGATGGTTCGAGGGCGAGGCGAACACGCGGTCGTACCAGCCGAGCTTGCCGACCAGTTCGGTGTGAATCCAGAACTGGTAGAGCAGGTCGATCAGGCCGACGATGGCGAACACCAGCGGCGGCACGCCGACCACGGCGAGCGGAACATAGAACAGCCACGAAAGCAGCACGCCCGTGCTCGGCTGCCGCAGCGCCGTCGTCAGATTGTAGTCCTCGCTCTGATGATGGACGACATGGGCCGCCCAGAACACTCCGCAGATGTGGCCGAGCCGGTGGTTCCAGTAATAGAGGAAGTCGTAGGCGAGAACGGCGAACAGCCAGACCTTCCAATCGTTCTCCGGCAGCTTCCAGAGCGCGACATGGGAAAACAGCGCCGTGTAGATGCCGATGGTCAGCAACGTGGTGAACACGCCCGAGATCTGGCTGACAATGCCGAGGCTCAGCGAATTGACTGCGTCGTTAACCCTGTAGACCGTTCGACCCATCCATACCGAGGCGCCATATTCGGCGGCGATGGCGAGCAGAAACACGGGAATTGCGAATACGATGACGTTCATGCGTCCGACGTTCTCCCTCGAGCGAGCCGGAGGCTCGTCTTTTCGTGACCTCTTGCGCCAACGCGCGCCGGCTCGCAAGTCGGCAGCCCGCATCGCCCTGAAGAACCGTAGCCGTGACGCCGCGAAACGGGTTGTGTTTTGCGACTATGCAACTATATAGTGTGTCGAGGTCGATTCGGCGAAATTGCCGCCGCGCGATCGCGCCAAATTGCTCGCTCCGCCGCGCGGACGAACGTGCAAATCCGAGTCCACGATCGGCAGTCCGCGATGATCACTTCTCAATTGCGCGCCATCGTAGACACGGCAGCCGATGGAAACATCCTGATGGACACCGTCGGCACGGTGACGATGTTCAATCGGGCCTGCGAGCGCATTTTTAAATATTCGGCCGACCATTCGGGCGCGCCAGTCATGTTTCGCAGATTGAATGGAGCCGACGCCTATCCCGGCGTCGGCGCGGGGTTAGCCATTTGCCGACGCATCGCCCGGCGGCATGGCGGCGAGGCGAGAATTCGTCGACGCCAAAGAGGGGGCCTGTTTCGAGCTCGCCTTGCCCCACGCTGCGCGCGCCGCGCGCCGGCGCAACGGAAAAGCGTCATGAACCAGTTCAGGACCCTGCTAACTGTAGATGACAACCCGATCGACCGCGAAATTCTCGCGCAAACGCTGGCCATGGCGTTTCCCGACGCCAAGATCCGCAGCCTCGCAGACCCAAGCGAAGTCGAGGCGCTATGCGGCGAACAGCGGTTTGATTGCGTCCTGCTCGATCAGAACATGCCGCAGATGGACGGGCTGACCCTGGCGCGCCGGCTGCGCGAGTCGAACGCGCATCTGCCGATCATTCTGGTCACCAGTCTCGGCGATGAAATGCTCGCCGCCGAGGCGATGCGCAACGGCGTTTCCGACTATCTCGCCAAGTCCAGACTGACGACGGAAGCGGCGCGCCGCGTCGTCGATCGCGCCATTCACTCCGCGACCCAGCAGCGCCTGATCGATCAGCAGCACGATGAACTCGAGACCTTCGCTTACGCGCTCGCCCATGATTTCAAACAGCCGATCCGACAGATCGTCACCTTCTCGCAGATGATTTCCGACGAACTGGCGCCCTCGAGAGTCCGCCGACGTTCAGAGGCACCTCGCCTTCCTGTCCCATGCCGCCGGGCGGCTCGACAAACTCGTCGACGTGATGGTGCAATACACGTTGCTGAGCCAGCCGCCGGACCTCGGCGATGTGAGCCTCGATACAGTCATGAGCGCCATCCGCGAATTCGTTGACGCCATTGTTGACGGAGTTGCGGGCGGAGCTCGTCGGCGCACACGGCCGGGCCGGTGCTGCACGGCAACGAAACGCTGATGATCCAGGTCTTGCAGAACCTGATCGTCAACGGATTGCGCTACAACAAGAGCAAGGTTCCGCGCGTAGACGTCTCGGCGAACAGCGAAGACGAATCCTGGGTCATCGAAGTTCGCGACAACGGCATCGGCATCGCGCCCGAATACCAGGCGGAGATCTTCAAGCCGCTGATCCGGCTTCATTCGCATAAGGAATATCCCGGCAGCGGGCTGGGGCTTACGCTGGCCCGCAAGGCGATCGTGGCGCAGAAGGGCGAGATCTGGTGCGAATCCGAACGTCGGACACGGCTCGACGTTTTACGTCCGCCTCGGCGCCGGCGCCAGGAAACGGAAACGCAAGCTGGGATTGGCCGCGAGCGGGAGGTAGGGAGTTGTGCCCTTCTCCTCGCGTGCGGGGAGAAGGCTCCCATCACAGCGCCTTCTCGATCGCGCGGTCGAGATCGGCGGCGAGCTTCTTCGGCGAGGCCGATTTTGTGACGAATTCGATCGCGCCGCAGTCCATGGCTCGCCACGCGTCGGCGCCGGCCGAGGACGATGTCAGGATCACCGAGGGAAAGCGGGTTCGGCACAAGGCGGCGAAATCCTGCAACAGCGAAAAGCCGTCCTTGCGCGGCATGTGCAGGTCGACGATCGCGATATCAGGCTCAAACCAACCGCGCTCCACCAACTCCAGCGCCTTGACGCCGTCCTCAGCGCGCGCCACCTGCCGGACTTTCGGATTTCCCTCCAGGACCTGCGCGATGATGTAGGCGTCGGGCTCGTCGTCCTCCACCAGCAGGATCTTCAACCTCGGCGTGTTTGGGAACATGTCGCAATAGTTCAGCGGTTCGGCTAGGCATGAACCGGGTGCGGGAGAGATAAATGAGCTTGCGGAGCGAATTAATCATGGGGACTCCCTTGTAGCGACTTAGGCGGCGTTGGTTCGGGAGGCGCGTCTGAACCAACTAGCAGACGCCGGCGATGATGCGATCGATCGCGGTCTTCAGTTCGCGTTCCGCCTTTGGCTTGGTGACGAATTCCACGGCGCCGCGTCTCTTGGCGCGCAGCACGTCCTTGCCTGATTTTGAGGATGTGAGCACCGCGCAGGGAAACTGCGCCGCCGGCCTGGCCGAAAGTTCCTTCAAAAACGCCAGGCCGTCCTTGCGGGGCATTCTGAGATCGACGAGCGCGAGGTCGGGAAACACGCGCCGCTTGTCGAACAGGTCCAGCGCCTCGACGCCGTCCTCGGCGAGCACGACGTCATGCACTCGCGGGTTGGTCGCCAGCGCCCGGCGGATCAGATACGCGTCGGCCTCGTCGTCCTCCACCAGCAACACCCGCAAGCCCGGCGACCAGCGGCTGCGATAGAGCAGATTGAAGAGGTTCAGCGCCCCGCTTTCCGCGAGCGACTTGGCGATCGCTTTCACCTCCTGCACAGACATGTTCATGACGTGGAGCCCTCCGAATCTCAAGATGGCGAATTCATTTGCCGAGACGGCTCGAAACGCCCGCACCGGCGTCATAGTTTGGAGATGAACAGGTCGAGCAGGGCGCGCAGCTTTTCCGCGCTGCTGGGTTTGGTGAGGAATTCGGCTGCGCCTCGCTTTTTGGCGCGATAGACGTCGGCTCCGGCCTTCGATGAGGTGAGAACCACGGAGGGAAACACCGGATATTTCTTCACGGCGAAGTCCCTGAGCAGCGAGAAGCCGTCCTTGCGCGGCATTTTCAAATCGACAATCGCAAGGTCCGGTCCCGACGACCAACTTTCGATCAGCGTCAAGGCTTCGACGCCGTCACGCGCAACCCTGACCTCTCCCACCCTGGGGATTTCGGCCAGTGCGCGCCGGATCAAATAAACGTCGGCGTCGTCATCCTCGACAAGCAGCACGCGCAGGCGCGGCGCCTTTCGGGCCACATCGGACTTGACCAGAGCCATGCGGGCGTCGACCGGCGGTACGCGATCGAATGCGTATTCGATCTGTGACGGCGCTATCCTCATTTGGTCTACCCCTCCAAGACAAAACATCAATTGATCGCCTTATAAATATACACGGGTAATCTGATTTCATTAAAATATAAACATAAGAGCGTTTCCGATTGGTTTATGGACGACGCACTCAGTGCAATGACATTAAGATAGACATGGGGCGACAAAAATAGACTTACGTAGGGGAAGGTATGCAGGCGAAAAGAGTATATCTTGTCTTGTATATACGTGAGTTCAATCGAGTCTGCAGGCTAGCCATAAAGGGCAGAGCGCCGCCCACAATTGTTCTCTGGCGCATTGCACGGTCGGACGGGTCCGTCATTGCGAGCGCAGCGAAGCAATCCATCGTTCAGTCGCCGCTCTGTCCGCGATTCATCCGCAACAGCTTGCGGCAGACGAGGCATGGATTGCTTCGTCGCTGCGCTCCTCGCAATGACGTTTCAAATCGACGTCAAATGGATTTGGATAGCAGAGGCGGGAGCCGCCGGCGATCCAGCGGAACGTCAGCCCTGCGCCCGCGCGAGCTGGGCCTTCAACTTATCTGTTGGTCTCACGGCGTAACGTTCGGCGAGCAAAGCGCGGTTCAAATGTTTGTCGCCGGCGCGCTCGGCAGCAGCAATCAATGTCATCGGCACGATGTCGCGCTGGGCGTGGCTGCCGCCGATCCGCAGGGCGCGCCGGGCGATCGGCAGCATCGCGTCGAGCGCGCCCCGGTAGTCGCCGGCGCCGAACTTCAGAACGCCATCGATCAGCGGCAGGCCGATCTCTGCCGTTACGTCACGATTGTCGCCGCGACCTTCGCGCACATAGGCCGCCAGCGAAGACCAGCCAGCCTCGCGGGTTGTCCGGCACTCCCTCGGCCGGCCACTGCGCGCTGGCGGCCAGCACCGCCTCCTGGACCGCGTCCTCGCACCCGTCGAACTGGCCGTGCCGGCGCACCAGCGCGCCGAGCACCTGCGGCGCGAGCTCGCGCAGCAGGTCCTCGGCGCCGGGTACGGTCATGCTTCCAGTTGCCCGGCCGCGAACATCACCTGGCGCACCTCGACCCCCAGGCCGGCGATGGCGGCGTCCGGGATCCGCGCGGCCAGCTCGACCGCCCGCTCCTTGTTCTCGCAGTCCACCAGGTAGAAGCCGCCCAGGAACTCCTTGGACTCCAGGAACGGCCCGTCGGTCACCACCGGCTGCCCGTTGCGCACCGACACCACCACGGCCTGCGACGGGTCGACGAGCGCCTGGGTGGTGAGCAGCTCGCCGGACGCCTTCAGCTCCTCGATGAACTGGCCGTGGCCGCGGCCGAGCGCGGCCTTCTCCTCCTCGGTCAGCGCGTCGAGCACGGCCGGGTTGATGTGCAGGCTGATCAGGAACTGCATGTCGTACTCCTCGTGGTTCGCGGGCCCGGCGGGCCCTTCGCCCGGTAGTCGGAGCCGCCGCCGCCGTCTTGACATCCCGCTGTCCGCGAAGGCTGGCCCGAGTTTCCTGGCGCGCGCGGTGTCAAGAACCTCCCGGCCGCTCCGACCAGCCGTCGAGGACACCGGACGGAGAGGAGTTTCACGCGATGCGAGTCAACCGGGCACGGCTGGCGCTGGCCCTCCTCATGCTGCCGACACTGCTGGTCGCGATGGACCTGACGGCGCTGCTGCTGGCGCTGCCGCGGCTCAGTGCCAGCCTGGGGGCCAGCAGCGTCGAGCAGCTGTGGATCAGCGACAGCTACGGCTTCACGGTGGCGGGCCTCGTCATCACGATGGGCACGCTCGGCGACCGGATCGGCCGCCGGCGGCTGCTGCTGATCGGCGGCGACGGCCTTCGCGGTGCTGTCAGCCGTGGCCGCGTTCGCGTCAGCCCGCTGATGCTGATCGTCGCGCGGGCGCTGCTGGGCATCGGCCGGCGCGACGCTGGCGCCGTGCACGCTGGCGCTGATCACCAGCATGTTCCCCGACCAGCGGCAGCGCGGGCAGGCCATCGCGGTCTGGGCCACCTGCCAGTTCGCCGGCGGCGCGCTCGGGCCGGTGCTGGCCGGGTTCCTGCTCCAGCACTTCTGGTGGGGCTCGGTGTTCCTGGTCGCGGTGCCCGCGATGGTCGCTGCTGCTGCTGGCCGCGCCGGTCCTGCTGCCGGAGTACCGCGGCCGCCAGTCCGGGCCGGCTGGACCTGGCCAGCGCCGGGCTGTCGCTGGCGGCAGTGCTGCTGATGGTTTACGGCGTCAAGCAGCTGGCGGTCGGGGGCGTGGCGGCCGGGCCGCGGCCGCCCTGGCGGCCGGACTCGCCGTCGGGCTGCTGTTCGTCCGCCGCCAGCTGCGCCTGCCGGCGCCGCTGCTTGACCTGCGCCTGCTGCGCAGCCGCCCGCTGGCCGGCGTCCTGGTCGCGCTCGTCTTCGCCGGCATCGCCCTGGCCGGCACCGGCCTGCTGGTCACCCAGTACCTGCAGAGCGTGCTCGGGCATTTGCCCCTGCCGCTTCCGCGCTGCTGTTCGCGCCGATGGGCCTCGGCGTGGCGGCCGGGCACCATGGCCGCGCCGGCGCTGGCCCGGCGGCTGCAGCAGGCGACCGCGATCGCCGGCGGGCTGGCGGTGTCGGTGCTGGGCGGCCTGCTGCTGACGCCGTGGCGGTCCAGCGGGCAGCCTGCCGCTGGTGATGCGCCGGCATCGCCGTGCTGGCCCTGGGCACCGGCCCGCTGTTCGCGCTGGGCACCGGGCTGGTCCTCGGGTCGGTGCCGCCGGAGCGGGCCGGCTCGGCCGCGTCGATGTCGGAGACTGGCAACTACCTCGGCGGCTCGCTCGGCCTGGCGCTGCTCGGCGCGGTGGCCGCAGCGGTCTACCGCGGCCGGATGCACGGCACGTCCGACTCGCTGGCGGCCGCGGTCGCGGCCAGCCGCCGCCTTCCGGCCGGCCAGGGGACGGCCCTGCTGCACGCCGCCCGGGAAGCCTTCACCGCCAGCCTGCACCTGACCGGCTTCCTCGCCGCACTCATCTTCGCCGGGCTGGCCGCACTGACCGCGGCCCTGCTGCGCCCGCCCCCTGCGGACACCGCACCCCCTTCTGAAGCAACCTCTGATAACAGCAAGAAGCGCTCCGGCCGCCCGGCTGCCGCCATGGGGGAGCGGGCCTCCGCCCGTTGACCGGTTGCAGGAAAGCCCGGGGCTGGACGACCCGTTGCCCGGAAGCCCCGCGGCCGGGCGACCCGTAAAGGGGCGATCTGCGGCCGCTCGACCCGCCGCCGGACAGCCCGCTGCCCGGCATTGAGAGCACCACGCGCCGCAAGATAACAGCAAGAAGCGGCGCAGCCGCCCCGACCGCCGCACATTGCCGGATAACAGCAAGAAGCGCCCCGGCCACCCGCCCGAGGCCCCCGCGGACCTGGGACGACGGGGGAGGGGCGCAAGGCTCGACGGCCCGGGGCCGCCGTCCCTCCGTGACGTGCCGCGACCCGGGAGCGGGACTGGGTGACGCGACGGGCGGCGTCCGCGCTCTGCCGAGCCGACATATACCGCGTTTGGGTGGGTCAGACTGGTACAAAACGGCAGCCATTTTGGTTCGAACGCGGTAAACGTCCCCAATCCCCTCTGATAACAGCAAGAAGCGCGGGCTGCGCAAAGCTTCAAGTCAACTGCCAGCCCCTGCGCCAGGCGGAACGGGGGACCGGTGCGCAATCGTTTCCGGCTCGTACGCTCTAATTGCTTCCTGTGCGCATCGCGGCCCGGCTATCTGTACTGGCTGGCAGCGGGTGCGGTGCAGGCGGGAACGTTTGCATGGGAGTGCTGCGGCAGCGGCGGAGCGGAGCGGGGGCTGTGGCGGTCAGTCTCAGGGACGTGGCGCGGCGCAGCGGCGTGTCGGTCGTCGACCGCGTCCCGGGCGCTGCGCGGCTCCGGCCGGGTCAGCGCCGCGACCGAGGCGCGGGTCCGGGCGGCCGCGGCGGCGCTCGGCTACCGGCCCAACGCGAGCGCGCGGGCGCTGCGCACGGCCCGCTCGGGGTTCGTCGGCCTGGTCATCACCAACCTGGCCAACACCAGCTTTCACACGGTCGCCGAGGTCGATCCAGCAGGAGGTCGCCCGGCGCGGCTTCCAGCTCATGCTGACGGTGACGGCGGGCGACCCGGAGGCCGAGCGGGCGGCGCTGCGCACCCTGGCCGAGCACAGCGCGGCCGGCGTCATCGTGGTGGGCGCGGACGACGGGGCGAGCGAGGAACTGCGGGCGCTCGCCATCCCGACCGTTCACCTGGCCCGCCGCCCGCCCCGGCTGGCGGGCGACTGCGTGCTCGGCGACGACATCACCGGGGGGCGGCTGGCGGCCGAGCACCTGCTCGGCCTGGGGCACCGGCGGATCGCGGTCATCGCCGGCCCGGGCAGCGTGCAGTCGGGGCGGGAGCGGATGGCCGGGCTACTGGCTGGCCATGCGGGGGGCGGGCATCGACCCGGACGAGCGGCTGACGGTGGCGGCCGAGCAGTCGCCCGGACGCCGGGCGCCGACGGCGGTCGCGGCGCTGCTCGCGCTGCCCGCCAGGCGGCGGCCGACCGCCCTGCTCATCGCCAATCACGAGGCGGTCTACGGTGCGCTGCCGGCGCTGCGGGAACGGTCGGTAGCGGTGCCCGCGGAGCTGTCGGTGATCTGCTACGAGGACTCGCCGCTGGCCCGCTGGTGGCACCCGGCGATGACGGTGGTCGACAACAACGCCCGGCAGATGGGCGAGCTCGCGGCGCGGCTGCTGCTGAACCGGCTTGAGCGGCCGGGCGGGCGCAGCGGCCGCGACAGCGACGGGGAGTTCAGCGAGTTCCGGGTCGGCGGCCGGCTGGTCGAGCGTGACTCCTGCCGGCCGCCGGCCCGCGGCTAACCCGCCGCCCGCGGCTAGCCCGCCGCCAGCGGTGACGCCGATGGCGGCGAGCTCGTCGGTCAGCCCGAGCAGTTCCCAGCGCAGCAGGGCGACCGGCACGTTGCCGTTGACGCCAGATCGCGTCGTGCAGCTGCCGCAGGTCGAGGCCGGGCCGCGGGTGCGGGCGGCGTCGGCGAGCAGCGAGATCAGCTGCGTCTTGCCGATCTGGTAGGTCAGCGCCTGCCCGGGGTCTCGGCGAAGAACGCGGCCTCCTCGGCGGCGGTGGCGGCGTCCATCGGGACCCGGCCCGCCAGCTCGGCGGCGGCGCGCCGCGATGGTCAGCGCGCCGGTGGCCAGGCCGACGTCCACGGTGACCCGCAGGGCGCGCAGCCGCATGAAGTTGCACACCGCGACCCGGGTGTGCGGGGCGTCGTCGAGCAGGCCGGCGGCCAGCATCAGCTCCTCGTTGTAGAAGGCGATGCCCTCGTTGGCGCCGGAGTCGTAGTAGTGCCGCCGCACCGGCCGCGGGTTGCCCCAGGACAGGGCGAGCTGCTGGTAGTGGACGCCCTCGTGGATGATCCCGGCCCGCGGGTCGCGGGCGTTGGCGGCGTAGAAGTAGGGCAGGTCGGGGCCGGGCGTCGGGCACGTAGGCGACGCCGTCCTCGGTGAGCCGGTCCGGGCCGGTCAGCTCGTCGGCGACGCCGAGGAAGCGCAGCGGCTCCAGGTAGGCGGGCATCGGCTGGGCGAGGTAGCGGCCGAGGCCGGCGCGGCTGGCTGAGCAGGTCCTGCTGCTCGTAGAACCGCGCGCACCCGGGCCTCGGCGGCGGCCTCCGCGCGGGACTGCTCGGCCGCGTCGGCGCGGCAGCGGCGGCTCGGGCACGTCCCGGCTGCGGTTGCGGTGCAGCAGCTCGAGCCAGACCGCCCGGTCGTACTCGCGGCGGCCGACGGCCTCGATCTCGCCGATGGCGAGCGGGACGCAGGCGACCTCGCGCAGGAACCACTGGTAGCTGCTCCGGGCCGACCGGCACGGCGGGCGGCAGGCCGGGCAGCGCCGCGGCCAGCCAGCGGGCGTGGTCGTCGAGGGCGCCGGCCGCGTCGCGGGCGGCCGACCACAGCTCGGCCCCGGCGGGCGGGCTCGATCCGGGCGAGCGCGTCGGCGCAGGCGCCGAGCCGCTCCGCCGGCGTCGCCGAGTTCGGCCAGCGGCCAGCCCGGCGAACTCGCGGGCGGCGCCGGCCAGCGCCGCCGGGGCGTGGGCGAGGGTGCCGGGCACGGCCCGCAGCAGCCGGATGACCTCCGCGACCCGGGCCTCGTCGACGCCCGGGCGCAGCAGCGCGTCGAAGACCGGGCCCGAGCGCCTGGTCGGTCCAGAAGCGGGGGACCGACCGGACCCGCAGGATGTCGGACTCCCAGCTCACCCGGGCCATCGCGGAGCGCAGCAGCCGGTGGTCGACCCGGTCGGGCACCGCGCCGGCGGCGGGCGGATGCGGTCGAGCTCGGCCCGGAACGCGGCGAGTTCCTCGCTCGCCTGGTCTCGGCGAGCCGCGGGTCCACCTCGGGCAGCCAGCCGCGGCGGCCGGTCGAGCCGGGGGATGTCGTCGCGGGTGCGCGGCTGCTGGCGGGCGCGCCAGGCCCAGAACCGCGTCGGCCAGGTCGTCGAGCTCGCGCACGGGATTCCTCCGGCTGGTGAGGCTGCGTGAGGGAACGTTTGCGCAACGCTACCCGGTGCGCGGAGGCAACCGTCCCGGGCGCCGGCTGCCTATCGGCCTTACCTGCATAAACGGTCACGAACTCGTTGCACGGACGAAACATACAGCTACTTGACCCGAAAGGCGGCTTGATGGGAACGTTTGCCTACCTTGTACCGGAGTGAGGGCGAAGGAGCTGGTGCGATGAGACTGTCCCGGTGGGCGGCGGCGGGTGCCGTCGCGGCGCTGGCCGCGGGCGTGGCCGCGTGCGGCAGCAGCGGCGCATCGAGCGGCTCCGGCGCGCACGGCGGCCGCGTCGGGGACCACGGCCAGCGGCGGCACGCTGGTGGTCGAGACCTCGTTCGTGCTGAAGACCCTGGACCCGGCGCGGATGTTCGAGACGACCGGGCTGATGATCGACCGCGTGCTGTACGACACGCTGCTCACCTACAAGGGCAGCGACGTGACCAAGCCGGTGCCCGACCTGGCGACCTCGTTCACCGCGTCGGCCGGACGCCAAGACCTTCACGTTCACGCTGCGCAAGGGCGTCAAGTTCGCCAACGGCGACCCGGTGACGGCCAGCCGACGTGGTCTTCTCGCTGACGCGGGTCAAGAACATCGCCGGGCAACCCGTCGTTCCTGATGGCCGGCATCACCGCGACCGCGCCGAACGCGGACACCGTGGTGCTGACGTCAGCGCACGCCGAACACCGCCATCCCGGCGATCGTCACCAACCCGGCGCTCGGCATCGTGGACGCCAAGGCGGTCACGGCCGACGGCGGCACCGACAGCGCCAAGGCGGCGACCGCCGACAAGGCCGAGGCGAAGCTCAACGCGATCTCCGAGGGCAGCGGCCCGTACACGCTGACCAGCTTCAGCACCACCAGCCAGGTCACGCTGACGGCCAACCCCAACTACTGGGGCGGCGCAGCCGCACTACGGCAAGATCGTGATCCGCAACGTCGAGGCCGAGCGTGCAGAAGCTGGACGTGCTGCGCGGGCGAGTCGCAGATCGCGGTCGACCTGTCGCCCACCCAGGCGCAGGGCATGTCCGGCGTGCAGATCGTCAACGGCGCCTCGCCGAACCTGTTCTTCGTGCTGTCCAACGACAACACCAAGGTCTCCAAGGTCACGTCCAACCCGGACTTCCAGACGGCGGTCCGGGACGGCATCAACTACGCCGAGCCTGGTCCAGCTGGCGGGCAAGGGCTCGGTGCAGGCGGCCGGCATCATCCCGTCGATGTTCCTCGGCTCGCTGCCGGCCGGCGCAGGCGCCGGTCTACGACCTGGCCAAGGCCAAGGCGGCGCTGGCCGCCTCCGGCCTGGGCCACCCGACGGTGACCATGTCCTATCCCAGCGACCTGGCGGTGAACGGGATCAGCTTCGGCGACCTGGCCGCCCGGGTGCAGCAGGACCTGGCGCAGGTCGGCATCACGGTCAAGCTGCAGGGCCAGTCGATCCAGGTCGCGCTGGCCGGCTACCGGGCGGGCACGGAGCAGATGGGCCTGTGGTACTGGGGCCCGGACTACCCGGACCCGAGCGACTACCTGAACTTCCTGCCCGGCGAGCTGGTGGGCCTGCGGGCGGGCTGGGCGAAGGGCAGCGACCCGTCGCTGGAGGCGCTCGGCGACCAAGGCCGCGGCGACCACCGCAGGACGCGGCCCGCAAGACCCTGTACCAGCAGATCCAGGAGTCGATGAACGCCAACGGCCCGTTCATGCCGCTGATCCAGCCGGCCCAGATCCTGGTCGGCGCCAACTCGGTGAAGAACCTGCAGTCGAACGCGCTGTGGCTGGTCGACCTGAGCGAGCTCGGCTGACGTGACCTCGGCTAGCCCGGCCACGGTCGTGGCGGCCCGCCCGCGGACGCGGTCCGGGGCGGGCCGCCACGACCTGCGCCGTTTCCTGCTCCGGCGGCTCGGCACCGGCGTGGTGCTGCTGATCGGGATCACCCTGGTCGCGTTCGTGGTCACCCACCTGGTCCCGGGTGACCCGGTCGCGGCCAACCTCGGCCAGAGCGCCATCGGCGACCCGGCGGCGGTGGCCGCGTTCCGCCACCAGTACGGCCTGGACCAGCCGCTGCCGGTGCAGTACCTGCGTCTACCTGGGGGACGTGCTGCAGGGCAACCTGGGCATCTCCGAGCAGTCGCCACCGGCCGGTGCTGGCCGACCTGAGCGAGTACGTGCCCGGCCACCATCGAGCTGGCGCTGTTCGCGATCGTGATCGTCGCTGGTGATCGGCGTCGGCCTGGGCATCGTCGCCGCCGCGTTCCGGGACCGCTGGCCGGACCACGTGCATCCGGGTGGTCAGCCTGGCCGGCGTGTCGATGCCGGTCTTCTGGATCGCGCTGGTCGCGTTCTACCTGCTGTTCTTCCGGCTCGGCTGGCTGCCGGGCGGCGGCCGGCTCGACCCCGACCCAGAACCCGCCGACCCACCTGACCGGCCTGTACACGGTGGACGCGCTGCTGCACGGGCAGTGGGCGCTGCTCTGGTCGGCGCTGCGCCACCTGGTGCTGCCCGGCCTGGTGCTCGCCATCTACACCATCGGCATGCTGACCCGGTTCACCCGCGCCTCGATGCTGGAGATCATGGGCAACGACTACGTGCGCGCGGCCCGGCTCAAGGGGCTGCCCGAGCGCGTGGTCATCCTGCGGCACGTGCTGCGGCCCGCGCTGATCTCGGTCATCACCGTCGCCGGGCTGGCCTTCGCCAACCTGCTGTCGGGCACCGTGCTGGTGGAGAACATCTTCGCCTGGCCGGGCATCGGCCAGTACGCCTACCACAGCGCGATCAACCTCGACCTGCCCGCGATCATGGGCGTGTCGCTGTTCGTCGCGCTCGTCTACATCGTGCTCAACCTCGTCGTCGACCTGCTGTACGGCGTCATCGACCCGCGGATCAGGCTGTCATGACCGCAGTTGCCGCTTCCCCCGGACCTGCCGCTGCCCGTCGGCCACCCCGAGCCTGGACGCCGAGGCGCAGCGCCGCCGGCCGCTGGCTGCGGGTTCCCGCGCCGTGGCGGCAGCCGCTGGCCGCCGTCGGGCGTCGGCGGTGGTCGCCGCGCTGGGTCGTGATCGCGGTCTTCGCCCCGCTGATCGGCCCGGACAACCCGCTCGCGCAGAACTACGCGCATCCTGGCCGCGCCGTCGTCGCGCGCACTGGTTCGGCACCGACGAGCTCGGCCGCGACGTGCTGTCGCGGGTGCTGTACGGCGCCCGGATCACGCTGCCGCTGTCGGTGCTGCTGGTCGTCGCTCGCGATGCTCATCGGGGCGGTGATCGGCGCGCTCGCCGGGTTCTTCGGCGGCTGGGTCGACGACGTGCTGATGCGGCTGGCCGACCTGTTCTTCGCGTTCCCCGGCATCATCTTGGCGATGGCGGTCGCCGCGGCGCTGGGCCCGCAGCTGCGCAACGCGGTGATCGCGGTCGTCGCGGTGTCCTGGCCGTCCTACGCCCGGCTGGTCCGCTGCCTGGTGCTGTCGGCCCGGACCGCCCACTACGTGATCGCGTCGCGGCTGCTCGGCGCGTCCGGGCTGGCGGGTCCTGCTCGACCGACATCCGGCCCAACATCGCCGGCCCGGTGCTCGTGCTGGCCGCGCTCGACATCGGCAACGCGGTGCTGCTGCTGTCCGGCCTGTCGTTCCTCGGCCTCGGCGCCCAGCCGCCCACCGCCGAGTGGGGCGCGATGGTCGCCGAGGGCGCGCAGAACTTCAACGACTGGTGGGTCGGCCTGTTCCCCGGCCTGGCCATCTTGACGGTGGTGCTGGCCTTCAACTTCATCGGCGACGCGCTGCGCGACGTGCTCGACCCGCGCACCGCCCGGGCGGTGCGGCTGTCATGAGCCGCCGCTGCTCGAGGTCGAGAACCTCACCGTGGCGCTGCCGACCCGCGCCGGGTACCGCAACGCGCGTCGACGACCTGTCGCTTCACCGTCGGACGCCGGGCGAGGTCGTCGGCATCGCCGGGGAGAGCGGCAGCGGCAAGACGATGACCGCCCTGTCGCTGTTCGGGCTGCTGCCGCACGGGGCGCGGGTCACCGGCTCGGCCCGGCTTCGACGGCACCGACCTGCTGGCGCTGCGCGGCCGGCAGCTGCGGGCGATCCGCGGCCGGCAGATCGCCATGGTCTCCCAGGACCCGTCGACGTCGCTGCACCCGATCCTGACCGATCGGCACCCAGCTCACCGAGCACATGCGCTACCACCTGGGCGTGTCCAAGTCCGAGGCCCGCGACCCGGGCGGCGCGAGCTGCTGGACACGGTGCGCATCCCCGACCCGGAGCAGGCGCTGCGCTCCTACCCGGGGCAGTTCTCCGGCGGCATGCGGCAGCGCATCGCGATCGCGGTCGCGCTGGCCGCCGAGCCGCGGCTGCTGGTGGCCGACGAGCCGACCACCGCGCTCGACGTCACCGTCCAGGCCGGGCATCCTGCGGCTGCTCGACCGGCTGTGCCGGGAACGCGGACCTGGCGGTCATCGTCATCACCCACGACCTCGGGGTGATGTCGGCCCTCGCCGGCCGGGTCTACGTGATGTACGCGCGGGCGGCTGGCCGAGGCCGGGCCCACGTCGCGGCTGCTGACCCGCCCGCGCCACCCCTACACCCGGGGGCTGCTCGACGCGCTGCCGCACCCGGAGGCCGGGCGGGCCGCGCTGCGTGCCGATCGGCGGCACCCCGCCGTCGCTCGGCGCGGTGCCCGGCGGCTGCCCGTTCCACCCCCGCTGCGAGCTACGCCGAGGCCGTCCTGCGCCGGACCGACGCGGCCGGAGCGCCGTCCAGGCCGAGCGGCGAGACCGCCGGCACCTGCTGGCCTGCCCGCCCGACCCGCTGCGGGAGCCGTCGTGACGCCGCGACCGGAGATCCGCGGACGACGGCCGGCAGCGACCCGGTGCTGGCGCTGTCGGGCGCGGCGGTGGAGTACGGCCGCGGCGGCCAGCGGGTCCGCGCCGCTGGACGGCGTCGACCTGACGGTGGCCCGCGGCGAGATCGTCGGCCTGGTCGGCGAGTCCGGCTGCGGCAAGTCGACGCTGGCCCGGGCCGCCGTCGGGCTGGAGCCGCTGGCCGCGGGCACGGTCACCTTCGAGGGCGCAGCCGGTCGCGCCGCTCGGCCTGCGCCGCCGGCCCGGCCGGCTGCGCGGCCTGCAGATGGTGTTCCAGGACCCGTACGAGTCGCTCAACCCGCGCCGCAAGGTCGGCGACCTGATCGCCGACGGCGTGCGTGCTGGGCGGCGGCAGCCGCGGCCGACGGCGCCGGGCCCGCGCCGCCGAGCTGCTGGACCGGGTCGGCCTGCCGGCCACGCGCGGCCGACGGGTACCCGCACGAGTTCAGCGGCGGGCAGCGGCAGCGGATCGCGATCGCCCGCACCCTGGCCGCCGGCCCGTCCTGCCTGATCGCCGACGAGCCGATCAGCGCCCTGGACGCCTCCGCCCAGGCGCAGGTGGCCAACCTGCTCACCGACCTGGTCCGCGAGGAGGACATCGGCCTGGTGCTGGTCTCCCACGACCTGTCGGTGGTCCGCCAGGTCGCCGACCGGGTGGCGGTCATGTACCTGGGGCGGATCGTGGAGATCGGCGACACCGCCGACGGTCTGGTCCAGCCCGCGCCACCCCTACACCGAGGCGCTGGTGGCGGCGATCCCGCGGGCCGACGGCGCCGGGGTGCTGCCGGCCGACCTGCCCGGCGACGTGCCCGACCCGGCCAGCCCGCCGTCCGGCTGCCGGTTCCACCCGCGCTGCCCGGTCGCCCGCGACGACTGCGCGGTCACCGAGCAGCGCGCTGGTCCCGGTGGCCGGCCGCGCAGGTCGCCTGCCACGTCCGCGCGCCGCGCGGCCCGCAGAACCGGAGCTGCCTCGTTATGTGGCTCGTCAACGCGCACGTCGTCGACGTGCTGGCCGGCGAGCGGCTGCCCGGCCGCGCCGTCGAGACCGCCCCCGACGGCACCATCGCCCAGGTCGCCGCGGCGCCGCCGCCCGGCCTGCCGGACGCGCAGGTCACCGACGTGGCGCGGCCGCTGGCTGCTGCCCGGGCTGATCTCCTGCCACACCCACCTGTCGGTGGTGTTCCCGTTCTCCGACACCGACGAGGCGGAGAACCCGGCGCTCACCGCCTACCGGTCGGCCGACCCGGGCGCACGGCGGCGCTGCGGGCCGGGATCACCACCATCCGCTGCGTGCACGAGCAGAACCGGGCCGACCTGCTGCTGCGCAGGCCGCGGCCGGCGCGGCTGGATCAGCGCGCCGCGGATCCTCGGCGCCGGGCCGGGCGGTCTCCGCCCGCGGCGGCCACGGCGCCGGGTCCGGCTGCGCCTACGCCGCCGGCGAGGAGGAGTTCTACGCGGCCGCGCTGGCCGAGCTCGCGGCCGGCGCCGACCACGTGAAGATCTTCATCAACGGCGGCCTGGCCAGCGCGGGCGAGCGGTTCGAGCACCCGGAGATGACCGACGGCGAGATCCGCGGCGCGGTCCGGGCCGCCGACCGAGCACGACACCTACGTCGTCGCCCACTCCGGTGAGTCGGCCGCGATCCGGCAGGCCCTGGCCCAGGGCGTGCGCTGCTTCGAGCACGCCTACCGGCTCGACGACGACACCGCGGCGCTGCTGGCCCGGCCGCGGCGCCTTCCTCACCCCGACGCTGTGCGTGACCCGCTCGGAGTCGTGGATGCGGGCCAACGGGTTCGCCGAGCACACGATCGCCAACGCCGCCAGCGCCGCCGACGAGCACCTGGCCAGCATCCAGCGGGCCATCGCGGCCGGGGTCACCCTGGTCAACGGCACCGACTACCCGCCCGGCGACCTGGTCGACGGGGTGCCGGTCGCCGTCCACGAGCTGCTGCTGATGGCCGAGGCCGGGCTGACCCCGCTGCAGGCGCCTGCAGACGGTGTCGGTCAACGCGGCCGCGGCTGCTCGGCATCGGCGGGCACGTCGGGCAGGTCCGGCCCGGCTACGCCGCCGACCTGATCGCGGTCGGCGCCAACCCGCTGGCCGACCTCGCCGCGCTGCGCGACATCTCGCCTGGTCGTGCAGGCCGGCCGGGTCATCCGCGACGGCACGCGCCGTGCCGGGACGCCGCCCGGTGACCGGCACCCGCGGTACACCGACGGCGCCGGCTGGCAGGAGCAGGCGGGCTACAGCCGCGCGGTGCGCCGCGGCAACGTCATCACGGTCAGCGGCACCACCGCCACCGGCCCGGACGGGGCCGCGCTGTGCCCGGGCGACACCGCTCGGCCAGGCCCGGATCTGCCTGACGCGGGTCCTGGCGGCGCTGGCCGCGCTGGGCGGCCGGCCCGGCGGACGTGGTGCGCACCGTGGTCTACCTGGCGCCCGGGCGCCAGCTGGGAGCAGGCCGCCCAGGCGCACCGCGAGGCGCTCGGCGCGGTCGCGCCCGCCAACACCATGCTGTACGTCGGCCGGGCTGATCGGCGACGGGTTCCTGGTCGAGGTCGAGGCCGACGGCGGTGATCGAGCCGGGTGAGGTTCTCGGTCCGGGTGAACAACGACCTGAGCGTGCGCCGAGCTGACCGCGCTGGCGGTCGCGGCCGAAGCGGCCGGGTTCGACCAGCTGTGGGTGTCCAACGACCTGTTCCTGCGGTCCGCGCCGGTGCTGGCCGGCGCGCTCGCCGCCCGCACCAGCCGGATCGGCCTCGGCATCGGCGTCATGAACCCGTACTCGGTGCACGTCGAGCGAGCTGGCCATGATCGCCGCCACGCGTGCAGGAGGCCAGCGGCGGCCGGTTCCTGCTCGGGCTCGGCGCCGGCGCGGCAGAGTTCCTCGGCTGGGCCGGGCATCGCCCGGCACGCGCGCCGCTGGCCACCACCGCGGCCGGCGGTGGTCACCGCTGCGGGCGCTGCTCGGGCACCGGCGACGCCGACCGGTCGCTGCTGCCGGACTGGGCTCGGGCCGCAGACAGCGGCGCTGAAGTTCCCGCTGGCCCGGCCGGTCCCGGTGTACGTCGGCGCGATGGGGCCGCGGATGCTGGCGATGGCCGGGCGCGCACGCCGACGGCGCGCTGCCGCTGCTGTACCCGCCGGAGACCTACGCCGCCGCCCGCGCCGCAGGTGCTGTCCGGGCGCGGCCGCCGGCCGGCCGCGGCCGGTGGACCTGCCCGCCTGCTTCTGGGTGTCGCTGTCGGACGACCCGGCGCGCGGCCCGGGCCGCGCTGGCCGAGAAGCTCGCCTACTACGGCGCCGTCGATCTCGCCGCGCCGCTGCTGGCCGAGGCCGGGCTGCGGCCGGACGACTTCGCCGCGGCCGCCGCGGCTGGCCCACGACGGGCGCCCGGCGGCCGCGCTGATCGACGACCGGATGCTGTCCCTCGGCATCGCCGGGGACGCCGCCGACGTGATCGCCCGCTGCCGGGCGCTGCGTGCGGATGGGGGCGGAGCACCTGTCGTTCGGGCCGCCGCTCGGGCCCGACCCGGTCGGCGGCGATCGGCCTGCTCGGCGAGCGGGTGCTGCCCGCCCTGCGCGCGCTGCCCGCCGCGGCGGCGCGGCCGGGACGCGGCGGCACGGGCGTGCCGGGGGACGGCGTGACCGGCCGGCGACGGCGACGGCGTGCCCGACATGGGCTGCACGACCTGCGGGTCACCGTCGAGTCGGTCGGCGGGCGGCCGGTCTGCGGCCTGGCCGTCGGGCGACTACTTCGAGGTGACCGAGAGCTCCCGGCTGTCGCTGCCGCCCGGCCGCCACTTCTGCCTGTACGCGCTGGCCGCGGTGCTGCCGCTGCTGCCCGCCAAGCAGCGGGACCTGCCCGCCGCCGACTGGCTGGAACGCGACAGCCTGGTCGCCTGCCCCGACCCGGACGAGCGCCTGGTCATGCGGATCACCCGGACCGGGCGGCGGGCGCTGCGCTCTGCTGACCTCACGTGAGCCGACCTGACCTGACCGGCGCCGCGGTGAACGACCAGCGTGCGCCGAGTTCGGCATCGCGTTCCAGACCGACAAGCCGCCCGGCGGCTACGCCCCGCTGGCCGCCGCGGCCGAGGAGCACGGCTTCGACGTGGTCAGCGTGTTCGCCGACCTGCTCTACCAGCCGCCGCTGCCCGCGCTGCTCGAGATGGCCGCGCGCCACCAGCCGGGTCCGGCTCGGCCCGGCCTGCCTCAACCCCTACACGCTGCACCCGTACGAGATCGCCGGGCAGGCCGCGGCGCTCGACGCCGCGTCCGGCGGCCGCGGCTACCTCGGCCTGGCCCGCGGCGCCTGGCTGGACGCGGTCGGCCTCGCCCAGCCCCGCCCGCTGACCCGGCTGCGGGAGGCCGCCGCGGTCGTCCGCGCGCTGCTGTCCGGCGACGAGGCCGGGTTCGCGGGGCAGGTGTTCCGGCTGGCGCCGGGCACCCGGCTGCGCTACCCGCTGCCGGCCCGCGTCCCGCCGCTGCTGCTCGGCGCGTGGGGGCCGCGGGGCACCGCGCTGGCCGGGCGAGGTCGCCGACGAGCTCAAGGTCGGCGGCACCGCCAGCCCCGCCGTGATCGCGCCAGGCCCGCGCAGCCGGGCCGACGCGGCCAGCCGCGGCGGCCGGCCGGCCCGCCGGCAGCGTCCGGGTGGTGGCGGGCGCGGTCACCGTGGTGGCCGAGGACGGCGCGGCCGCCCGCCGCCTGGCCCGGACCGAGGTCGCCATGTACCTGGCGGTGGTCGGCGCGCCTCGACACCACCGGCGAGCTGCCCGGCGGGCTCGCTCGCCGCGGGTCGCGGCGCTGGTCGCGGGCCGGGCGACGACGCGGCCGCCGGGCGCGCTGATCCCGGACGAGGTGCTGCGACCGGTTCGCGTTCTCCGGCACCCCCGAGCAGGTCGCCGCGCAGGCCCGCGCGGTGCTCGACGGCGGGCGCGGGCCGGGTCGACTTCGGCACCCCGCACGGCCTCACCGACGCCGACGGGCGTGCGGCTGCTCGGCACCCGGGTGCTGCCGCTGCTGCGCGGGTGGCCCGGCCGGCCCGGACGATCGGCCGCGGTCGGCCCGGTCGGCGCGGCCCCCGGTCCCGGCGTGTCATTTCTTACTGTTATCCGGTCGGAGTAGGCTGGGGCCATGCCTGCCCCTGACGCGAGCACCCCGGCCCGCGACGCGATCGACGCGTTCATCCAGCACCTCGCCGACCGCGGCCTGTCCGCCACCACCCGCCGGATCCGCAAGACCTACCTCAGCGAGTACCTGCGGCACGCCCAGCAGGCCGCGGCGGACAGTGCCGGCGACGCGACCGACGGCGGGCACGCCGGCGCGCCGCTGACCGCGGGGGACCTGATGGACGGCGGGCGGGCGGCGGCCTGGCTGGCCGACGCGGCCGCGGGCAAGACCAGGACACGGAACACCAGCCGGGGCCCGGAGGCGGCCGCGTACCCGAACTCGATGCGGGTGCGGATCGACTCGGTCAACGCCCTGGCCGAGTTCATCGGCGACCCCTGGCGGCTCGACCGCCAGCCGCCCGCCCGCGGCTTCGCGCTGACCCCGGGCGACACCGAGGCGCTGCTGCACGACCTGACCGTCAAGCGGCCCATCCACGCCAACGCGATGACCGCGCTGCGCACCGCGGCGGTCGCCGCGCTGGTCGCCGACACCGGCCGCGGCGTCCCCGAGCTGGCCGACCTCAACGTCAGCGCGCTGCACCTGGACGGCGCCGACCCGTACGCCGAGGTCGAGGGCGAGCAGGTCCCGCTGACCCAGCTCGACGGTGCACATCCTGACCCGCTGGCTCGCCGCCCGCGCCTCGATCACCGCCGAGCTCGAGGGCAGCGACCCCGGCCACCTGTGGATCCCGACCAAGCCCGGCCGGGCCCGCGGCGGCGTCCCGTCGGCCAAGCCCGGCATCAGCCCGGCCGCCGTCCGCACCCTGCACGCCTCGCACCGCACCCTGGTCAGCCAGCTGCTCGGCACCCCGCTGCGCCCCGGCGCGCTGCGCGCCGCGGCCGCCGCGGCAGCCTCACCTGCCAGCTAGGCCGCGTGGCGCGGGCCGGCCGGGTAGCCGCCGCGCCTGCGCACGGCTGGCCCGGCGTCACCGGCGGCGGCAGAACGGGCTCACCTGCGGCCGAGCAGGTCCCAGCGGTTGCCGGCGATGTCGAGGAACACGGCGACCCGCCCGTACGGCTCGGTCGCGGGGCGCGGTGACGAACTCGACCCCGGCCGCGTCATCCGCTGCGTAGGCGCCGTCGAAGTCGTCGACGCGCAGGAAGAAACCGACCCGGCCGGCGAACTGGCTCGCCGACGGCGCGCTGCCTGGCGCGCCCCGTCGGCCCGGGCGAGCAGGAGCCGCGGTCGCGCGCCGGGCGGGCGGACCACGACCCAGCGCTTGGGCCGGCCGTCGTTGGTCAGCGACGGCGAGTCCTCGACCAGCTCGAAGCCGAGCGCGCCGGTGAAGAACTCGATGGCCTCGTCGTAGTCGTCGACGATGATCGTGACCTGCTCAAGCCGCACGCGCGACAGCGTACCGGCCGGGCCCGGTGGCAGCCAGGGCTTTTCCGCCGCGCCGCACGGTGGTGGCCGCCGCGTGACCCCGTAGCGCCGCCGCGCGGCGGCTACTCCTGGGAGATCATCAGCGTGTTCTTGTCGTGATCGCGGAAGAAGAACAGCGGCGGCGCGACTGCCGTCGCCCCCCCTGATCTCGGCGTCCACGTCGACGCCCCGGCCGGCGAGCTCGGCGTGGTCCGCGCGCGGGTCAGTTGAGCTCAGCGAGATCCCGGTATCCGTCCCGGCTGGTAGCCGCCCGGGCGGTACCAGCGCGACCGCCGCGCCGCCGCCGGCGTGACCTCGACCCAGCGGGAACCCGGCCGAAGGCACGTCAGCCGTGAGCGTGAACCCGAGCACGTGCGTGTAGAAGGCGATCGCCTCGTCCTGGTCGCGACCGGGACGAGCACCCGCCCGAGCCTCGTCACCTTGCCATGCCGTTCCCCCTCCGCGGCTTCGCCGTGTCAGTCACGACGGGCGCCGCGGCGCGCCGTCATCGCCGGGAGCGGCGCCCGCGATCATCATCCCGAACGGGAGGCGCTGCTTCGCGCGCGCAACGCCGCCGCACGCGCGCAGCGGCCATAATCGCGCTATGGACATCAGCGCCAAGCTGGGATAAAGCCCGGGCAGACGGTCGCGGACGTGCCTGGCGCTCGCGGACCCGGCGGCCAACCCGGCCGCGGCGCCGGAGCAGGCGGACGTGGTTGTCGCCTTCGTCCGGCTGGCCGGGAACTGGACACGGTTGCCGGCCTGGCCGTGGCGGCGGCGCCGGCTCGCTCGGCTCAGCTGGATCGCCTACCCGAAGGCGGGCCGGCTGGGCACCGACCTCAACCGCGACCGCCTGGCCGGCCTGCTCGGCCGCGCGTGACGTCCAGCCGGTCCGGCAGGTCGCGATCGACGGCACCTGGTCGGCGCTGCGCTTCCGGCCGGCCTGAGCGCGCCCGGGCCCGGCCTAGCCGGGCTCACTGGCCGCCGGCCTGGCGCCCTGGAGCCGCGCTAGAGTGCTGGGTCGTGGGACTCAGCGCGGCCGCCAGGTCCGCAGCCCAGTCGTTCGATCGCACCGCCGCCGGTTACGACCGCCTGGGCGACCTCAGTGAGAACGACAGCATCATGAGCTGGCTGGTGAGCGTGCTCCCGGCCGCCGGCGGCCGGGCGCTGGACCTTGGCTGTGGCGCCGGGCGGCATGCCGTCCTGCTGGCCGAGCGATTCGCGCACGTGGATGCGGTTGACCTGTCCCTGCCCATGATCGAGATCGCCAGGACGAAGCGCTCGCGGCCGAACATCGCCTACCGGCAGGCGGACTTGCTGGAGTCAACCGGTTCCGGCGAGTACGACCTGGTGCTCAGCGTGATGACGCTGCATCACCTGCCAGACCTGCAGGCAGCACTGGCGCACGTCAAGAGACTGCTGGCGCCGGGCGGGCGGATCGTGCTTGCGGACCCGTATCCGGCGCAGTCCGCGCTGCACCCGGCGCGACGGATCCTGCACCACCTGGTCCCGCTCCGGCCGCGGCTGCGCGCGATGGCTGTCCTGCGCCTCGGCGCGAACCTCGCCGGGCGCGGCCCTGGCCACCGCCTGGCAATCTACCGGCTGTCGACCCGCAGGGCGTGGCTCGATCACCTCGTGAGCGACCGGTTCTTCAGCCGCGAGGAGCTCGACCAGTGCTGCGCCACCTTGTTCCCCGGCTGCCAGCTGGAGACGGCCTGGGCGGTACCGTCGTCGGGCTGACCTGGGACAGCCCCGTTTAAGGCACAGCGGGAGCACTGCCTCGTCGGCGCCGGGGCCGGCGGAATATGTTCGCGCCACCGCGGGACTCAGGTCCCGGGAGTCAGGGCGCGGCGCCCGCCAGGACCGCGGTCACCGTCCGGTGACGGCGGCGGGGTCGGGTTCGGCGTCTCGGCGTCGGTGAACAGCAGGTGGGCGGTGCCGATCAGCGTGAGCGCGAGCGTGTCGATGTCAGCGCCGGCGGCGATGCGGCCGAGATCCCGTTCGGCGGCCAGGTACGCGGAGACCATGGCGGCGACTTCCGTCGCGACCGGCACGCCGGACGGGATGGTCTCGCGCAGCCGGGCGCGCAGGTCGTCCCTGAAGATGAGCAGGCTGACGATCTTCACCGCGACCGACCCGAACTGGTCCGCGAGCGCGCCGGTCAGGTTGCCGGTGACGGTGCCGGTTCCCGCGGATGCGAGCAGCGCGGCGGACTGGCGGCCGACCTGGTCGATCCGGTCGAGCACGAGCTCGGCGAGGAAGGCGTCGAAGTCGGCGAAATGCCGGTGCAGGACGCCCTTGGCGCAGCCCGCCTCCGTGGTGACCGCCCGGCTGGTGAGCCCGCTCGGCCCGTCTCTGAGCAGCACGCGCTCGGCCGCGGCGAACAGCTGCTGGCGCACGTCGCGGATGGCGACCCCTGTTGGCACCGGCCGTCCCTGCTCTTCGCCGTGCGCGAAACGACCTGTCGAGTGGGCGCCTGCCCACTTATAGTGGGCGCATGCCCACTATACCGCCAGAGCAGCCGCGCGGGCCTGTCGCCGTTCGCACCCCGACTCACGGCAGCGGCAGGTCGCGGAGTCGTTCGGCACGGACGCCGGCCGCTACGACCGCGCCAGGCCCAGCTACCCGGTGCCCTCGTCGACCGGATCGTGGCCGCCAGCCCGGGCCGCGACGTGCTCGACGTCGGCTGCGGGACCGGCATCGCCGCCCGGCTGTTCCAGGCCGCCGGGTGCCGGGTGCTCGGCGTCGACCCCGACGAACGGATGGCTTCCGTGGCCAGGCAGGCCGGGCTCGAGGCCGAGGTGGCCACGTTCGAGGACTGGGACGCGGCGGGCCGGAATTCGACGCGGTCATCGCCGCGCAGGCCTGGCACTGGGTGGATCCGGTGGCGGGCGCGGCGAACGCCGCGCGCGTGCTGCGGCCCGGCGGCCGGCTGGCGGTGTTCTGGAACGCGGCGCAGCTGCCGCCGGAACTGGCGCCGCGTGCGCCGAGGTCTACCGCGCCGTGCAGCCGGGCCTGCCGTTCAACCCGTGGACGCGGCCCGTCCTCGAGGCCTACCAGTTCATGTGCGGCAAGGCCGCCGACGGCATCAGGGAGGCGGGCGGCTTCGGCGAGCCGGAACAGTGGCGCTTCGACTGGGACCGCCCGTATACCCGCGACGAGTGGCTGGACCAGGTGCCGACCATGGGCGGTCACCCAGCTGCCGGAGCCGGCCAGGCGCACTGCTGGCCGGGCTGGGCGCCGCGATCGACGCGCTCGGCGGCGGTTTCACGATGAACTACGCCACGGTCGCGGTCACCGCGGCACCGCCGCCCGGCGCTGAGCGCCGCTTCCCCGCTGGCTGGCCCGCAGCAGCACCCCCAGGGCGGGCGAGTCGCTCATCGAGGCGCGGTGCAGCGCGATGATCTCCCGGCTCGGCACCGGGTCGGCGACCGGGACCGCCGCCAGGGCGTCGCCGAGCGGCGCGCGGCCGAGCCGCGGGATCAGCGCGACCCCGAGGCCCGCGCGGACCAGCGCGATGTGGCTCTCGAACTCCATCGAGACGTGCGCGATCCGCGGCAGGTGGCCGGTGCCGTCGTACATGCGGTGCAGCCACTGGCGGCAGATGGTGCCCTCGGCGGTGGCGATCCAGTCCTCTCCCGCCAGGTCGCGCGGGGTGACGAAGGCACGGCCCGCGAGCTCGTGGTCGCGCGGACGATCACCTCGGCGACATCGCGGGCCAGCGGGACGCGGGCCAGGTGAGCGGGGACCGGCAGCGGGATGTCGCCGTAGCTGTGCACCACGCCGAGGTCGGCCTGGCCGGTCGCGACGAGCGTGATCGCGTCCCGGGCTCGCGCTCGGCCAGCGTCACCCGCAGGGCCGGGTGGGCGCGCAGCACGGGCGGCAGGGCGGGCGCGATCAGCCCCCGCATCGCGGTGGAGAACGCCGTCAGCCGGACATGCCCGGCGACTGTCCCGGCCTGCAGGTACGCAACTGAACCAGTAGATGAACATAACA
>CAVYTP010000003.1:0-241874 GCA_963771455.1 uncultured Pseudomonadota bacterium | reverse complement strand
CCGATTTGGTCTCGCTCGGACACCTATTTCTGTTGACAACCTCTTTGCCCCCACTGTAATTCGCTACTGGACGTACGTACAGGACGTCGCATGCGCGGCCAAATAATAGCCTTGTCAGGGAGGACACTGCAATGGAGCGCATTTCCGAAGCACTTTGGAAGCTGTACCGCTGAGGCGAGCGTCTCCGACGAACCCGAAAGGCGTATTGAAGTTCGCAACCGGTTGGTCGTCGAGTCGGACGTGAAGATCCCGATGCGCGACGGATCGTACCTGCGCTGCGACATCTTCCGGCCTCAAGGCGACGGGCGGTCGGCGAGAATTCGGCTCTCCACGACATAGAACCGGCGCCGCAATAGCGGCAAGGACAGTATAGCGACGGCAACGATTTGATGAGTTTCGGTTGGCGGGAAGCGCGTCAAGGAAGGACCTCTCAAAGAACGATGCGGGGAGGATGGGACGGCAGATGATTGAAACGCGTTACCAGCGCTATTTGGACCCGATTCTGGCGACGGCCGCTTTCCTGCTTCTGTGGGAGGTCGTCGCACGCTTCGTGCTGTCCAGCGGCTCCGACTTTCCGCCGGTTTCCGCAGTTATCGGGCAACTGTTCCTCGACCTAGCCAACCCTCGGCTATGGCAGGGCTTGTGGATGACGTTGCTGGCCTGGGGGGCGGGCATGGCGCTGGTTCTCCTGATCGCCCTGCCGCTGGGCTTGCTGCTTGGCGTGTCGGATCTGCTCTACCGGGGTACAGGACTGACGATCGAGTTCATTCGGACGATCCCCAGCATCGCCGCTCTTCCCATCCTCATCTTTGTCTATGGCGTAGGATTTCGCTTGACCTTGGTGCTCGTCGTGCTGACGGCCGTCTGGCCGCTGCTGATCCAGGTGATGCACGGCGTCCACAATGTCGACCCGGTGACGCGGGACACGGCGCGCGTCTATGGGCTGAGCCGTATCCAGGTGTTCAACCGGGTCATCCTCCCGGGTTCGATGCCCTACATTGCCACCGGCCTCCGCATGTCGGGCACTATCGCGCTGATCTTTGCCGTAGCGACGTCGCTTATCGCCGGCGGAGAGGGCTTGGGGGCGCTCATCGGCAGTGCCGCGAATGGCGGGCAATCGGCGCTTATGTATGCCCGCATCTTCCTCAGTGGCGTGCTCGGCCTGCTGGTCACATGGCTTCTCGTGAGCATCGAGAAGCGCATGCTCCATTGGCACCCGTCACAACTTAGGGAGAAATGAGCATGCGCCGTCTCCCGATCGTCGAAGTGACTGTGCCAGCGGTGCTGGTCGCGTTCCTATGGTGGGCCAGTCTGGCAAGCACGTCCTTCTATTTTCCCTCGATGCCCAGGATTCTCGGCGAGTTCCAGCGGGTTTGGTTTTCCGACCAGTTCGCCAGGCATGTTCTGCCGTCGCTGACCAGCCTCGTGTTGGGCTTCGGACTGGCATTGCTGGGCGGGATCTTGCTCGGGATACCGCTTGCAAGGGTCCCGCGCCTCGAGAACGCCCTGTCGCCGATCCTAGAGTTCTTTCGCGCCACGCCGGTCGCCGCCATGGTGCCGGTCGCGCTCCTAGCGCTTGGCCCCGGAGCACGCATGGAGATCTCGCTAATTGCTTTCGGCAGTATTTGGCCAATCCTGTTGGCGACGATCGACGGCGTGAAAGGTGTCGATCCTGTCTACCTCCAGACTGGAGCGATCTACGGGCTCAACCGCGGCCAGCTTCTCAGACGCATCATCTTTCCGGCGGCGCTTCCGCAGATCGCTGCGGGCGTAAAGATCGGCATCGCCAGTGCGGTCGCGGCGATGGTGATCGCCAACATGGTCGGCGCGGTCCGAGGGATCGGCTACTTCGTGCTCACGGCTCAGCAGTCGTTCGACATTC
Organism: uncultured Pseudomonadota bacterium; assembly: GCA_963771455.1. Lineage (GTDB taxonomy): Bacteria > Pseudomonadota > Alphaproteobacteria > Rhizobiales > Beijerinckiaceae > Roseiarcus. Next base: position 239,992 of record CAVYTP010000003.1, on the reverse strand, counting down.
TCGGCACCTGGGCCGGGCTGATTATGATCGGCCTCATCGGCAGCATAGCAAGCGGTCTCTACGCCCTCCTGCGCCATTTCATGCTGGGCTGGCATCGCGACTGGAAGATGGCGACCGATCAACAATGAACCAGCCGCTATTCAAGCCTGACGGAACGGCGGTTGGGGGAGTATCGCCAATGGACGCGACATCCAGGCCGATCCTCCAGATCCGGGATCTCGAAGTCGTGTACGGGACCGGGGAGGGTGCTCTGCGGGCCATAAGCGGACTGACCCTATCCGTTGGCGAAGGAGAGTTCGTCAGCGTCGTTGGGCCGTCCGGATGCGGCAAGTCGACCCTTTTGAGAGCGATATCGGGTCTCCGCCGCCCGACGTCTGGCGAAGTCCTGCTCAACGGACAATTGGTGACCGGACCGCCTCCGGGTCTGGCCATGGTGTTTCAGGAATATTCACGCTCGCTTCTGCCCTGGTACACGGTGCTCAGGAACGTCACTTTCCCGCTCGCCGCTGGAAAGCTACCCAGAACTGAGCAGGAGGAACGGGCCTACGCCGCACTGAAATCGGTCGGTCTGCAAGGCTTTGAGAAAAGTTATCCCTGGCAGCTTTCTGGCGGAATGCAGCAACGCGTCGCCATCGCCCGCGCATTGGCCTATCGGCCGGTGATGCTGCTGATGGACGAGCCGTTTGCAGCGGTCGACGCCCAGACCCGGGCCGAACTGGAAGACCTGGTGGTCAGGATCCAGGCCGAGACCAGGCTGACCTGCCTGTTCGTAACCCATGACATCGACGAGTCGGTCTATCTAGGCCATCGCGTCGTCGTGCTGTCGAACCGGCCCACGCATGTTCGCCAGACGCTCGACGTCGACCTGCCGTTCCCGCGCGACCAGATCGAAACCAAGGCGCTGCCCCGCTTCACGGAACTGAGGACCGAAATCTCCAGACTGATACGCGACAGCGCCCGTGCCGACCGCTAGCTGGCTAGCAGCAGACTGCGGCTTCTAGACATTCTTTTGGAGGAGAATGGACATGATGACTGACAAGACTGGAATGACACGTCGCACGGTGCTGAAGGCCCTCGGGGCCGCCGGCGCCTCTATTGCACTCGCCGCGCCGGCGATCGCCCAACAGAATGGGCTGCGGACTGTCCGGATCCTCAGTCTCCCTATCGCCGGTTGGTCCGGCGTCCATCTTGCGGAAAGCGAAGGCTTCTTCGCGAAGGAGGGCCTGAAGGCCGAGTTTATCTCGGCCAGAACCCCGGCGGACGGCATGGCCATGCTCATGGGCGGCCAGTTGGACGTGACTGGTATCAATGTTGGCGGCTTGGCGAGCGCTTCCGTGCAAAACCTTCCGCTAAAGGTAGTGGCGGCAGGCTATCAAGGCTCGACCGACTACTCCGTATGCGTTCGCAAGGACAGCCCAATCAAGACCGTAAAAGATCTGTCAGGCAAGACCATTGCGTTGCCTCAGCTTCGCAACAACGTGCATGCGCTTATCCTGGACACCTTCGAGCGCGAAGGTGGTCAGGCAAGCAGCCTGCAGTTCTCGCTAGTGCCGGTTGCCGAGACGCTGTCAAGCCTGATGGCCGGAAATGTCGAAGCTGCGTTGATCGTCGAGCCCTTTCTTACGCGAGGGCGCGATGGGATCAGGCCCATCATCCCGGACATCTTCGGCTTTTCCGGGGGGCAGGGTATTCTTGGGTACTGGGTATCAACGGCGCAATACAAGGCCGACAACCCAGAGCTGGTGGCAAGTGTGAAGCGCGCAATCGATGCAGGATCGGACTATGCCGCCAAGACTCCGGATGCCGTCCGCCAAATGACGGCCAAGATGGTGGACATCGATCCGGCCGTCCTGCAGCGGATGACGCTGCCGCTGTTCAATCCGGACATGGCCCTGGAAAATGCCGAGGCGCAGATCGAGATCATGACAAAATACGGCTTCTTCCCGTCCAAGCCAGATTTGAAGCCTTACTTCAGTTGATATCACAATCAACCAGATCTCGGGCGAAATGATTGAAAGGGTGAGACATGAAAATCGATTGGGATATCGAGATCGCCACCAGCGATGGATCGGTCCTCCGCGCCGACATCTTTCGTCCTGAGGGCGAAGGCCCGTTTCCCGTTTTGATGTCATACGGTCCTTACGCCAAAGGTCTGCATTTTGGCGAAGGCTTCCCGATGCAGTGGAAGGGCCTTACCTCCGACTATCCCGAAGTGTTGCGCGGAAGCACAGGCCGCTATGCCAACTGGGAGACCGTCGACCCCGAACGGTGGGTCCCCTTCGGTTATGTCTGCGTCCGCGTCGATTCGCGCGGAGCCGGCCGTTCTCCCGGCTTCATCGACTGCTGGTCGACGCGCGAGATCGACGACTTTTCTGAATGCATCGAATGGGCTGGCAGGCAACCATGGAGCAACGGGAAGATCGGCCTGGCGGGTGTCTCGTACTACGCCAGTACACAGTGGCAGGTGGCCGCCAAGCGGCCCAAGCATCTGGCGGCCATCTGCCCGTTCGAGGGTTACACGGACATCTACCGCGATGTGTGCCGGCACGGAGGAATACTGAACACCTTCTTGATGAAGTGGTATCCGAACCAGATCGCAAACGTCCAGAACGGCCTGGGCTCGCGCGCCCGCGTAAATCCGAATACCGGCGTCTCGATCGCTGGACCCGACGACTTGAGCGACGATGAGTTGCGCGCCAACCGAAGGGATATCCCAGGCAAATTGCTGGCGGCGGAACTCATCATCGACAGCTACTACAAGGAACGCACGCCGGACCTGGCGGCGATAGAAGTGCCGGTACTTTCTTGCGGGAATTGGGGCGGTCACGGTGTCCACCTGCGTGGCAACGTCCAGGGCTGGCTGGGTGCAGGGTCCAAGCAGAAGTGGATGGAATTCCACGGTCGCGAGCATTGGACGGAGTTCTACACGGATTACGGCGTCGCCCTCCAAAAGCGGTTCTTCGATCATTTCCTGAAGGGCGAAGACAACGGCTGGGACAAACAGGCGCCAATCAGCATGCTGGTGCGGCACGTCGACCGCTTCGTCCAACGCGCGGAGGAGGAGTGGCCATTGGCCAGGACGCTGTGGACGCGATGCTATCTGGACGCTGCCTCGTCTCATCTGACGAGCGAGCCTTCCAGCGTAGAAGCTCAAGCACGATTCGACGGCCTGGATGGGAAAGCCCACTTCAGTACCGCTCCATTCGAGGAAGAGACGGAAGTGACGGGTCCGCTAGCGGCCACACTTTACGTTTCGACAACCGCCAAGGATGCCGACCTCTTCTTGACAGTCCGCGCCTACGACACGGCCGGTAAAGAGCATCTCATCATCGCGGCTTCCGAGTTCAATGCGCCGCTGGCGCAAGGCTGGCTGCGCGCCTCCCACCGCAAGCTCGATCCCGAGAAGTCGCAACCATGGCAGCCCGTGCTCGTCCATGACGAACTCCAGTTTCTCGAGCCCGGGGAGATCTATGAACTGCAGGTCGAAATCTGGCCAATGTCGTTCGTATTCCCCAAGGGCTGGCGATTGGTTCTGACGGTCGGCAGCACGGACTTCCAGCACGACCTCCCGGGCCCGTGGCCCGAAATCTACGGGAAACCCCTGCGGGGCTCTTCCGTTCTCCTGCACGACCACCCTGAGGACCGGACCCCGGAGCGGTTCGGAGGTGAGATCACGATCCACACCGGCGGCCCACATCCATCGTTTCTGCTGCTACCCGTCATACCCGTAAAACCGTAAAGGAATTCCCATGACCATCCAACGCCGCAAGATCATCGCCCGCGCAGCCGCCGCATGCGCGGCTGGCGCTTCTGCTGGGTGGACGCGGGCCGTGGCCATTTTCGACGACGCGTTGCCGCCCAGCAACTGATCACTCCCATGCTCAACTTCACTCATGATCCGGCGGCCCAAAGCTGGGTCGCCGCCGCACAGTCGCCCGGCTGTGACTTCACGCTGCAGAACCTGCCATTCGGCATCATCGTCCGCGATGATTGCGATAAGCGCCCCCGCGGCGGAGTTGCCATCGGTGACCAAGTGCTGGACCTTGCACATTTGGCGGCAAGCGGTCTGCTGGTTGAACCTGCAAGGGCGGCATGTTGCGTCGCGGCAGACTCGACGCTCAACGCTTTCATGGCGCTGGGTCAGGAGAGTTGGCGACCGTTGAGGCATGCTTTGTTCAAGCTTCTGTCCTCGAACACGGACGCAGCGACGCAAGAGAAGGTGCGCGCCTGCATGCTGCCGTTGAGCCAGGCCACCATGAAGATGCCGGTGGAGGTGCGCAACTATACGGATTTCTACACTTCCAAGCACCACGCGGTGAACGTCGGCCGCGTGTTTCGTCCCGAGAGTCCGCTGAGCCCCAATTTTCAGTGGATGCCGATCGCTTATCACGGACGGGCGTCCAGCGTGGTGCTCAGCGGAACGGCGTTTCGCCGGCCCAACGGCCAGTCACGGACCGCCGACAACCAACCCCCTGCGTTTGGTCCATGTCGACGGCTCGATTTCGAGCTTGAAATGGGCTTCTTCGTCGGACAGGAAACCATGCTCGGCGAACCTTTGCCACTCTCGCAGGCGCGCGACCGCATCTTCGGCATGTGTTTGCTGAACGACTGGTCGGCAAGGGATCATCAGTTCTGGGAAATGGATCCGCTCGGCCCGTTCCTCGGAAAAAACTTTTGCACGAGTATTTCTCCCTGGGTTGTGACCATGGAGGCGCTGGAGCCGTTTCGCGTCGCCTTCGACCGCCCTGCAAACGACCCGCAGCCTTTGCCTTATCTTGATGACGCCGCGGACCGCGCCAGCGGAAGTATCGACGTGCAACTCGAAGTGTCGGTGCAGACGCGACGGCATCGCGCACAGCACCTTCCCGGCGACCGCATCACAGCAACTAGCTTCCGCCATCAGTATTGGAGCATCGCGCAGATGCTTGCACAGCACGCCATTGGTGGCTGCAACCTGCGAAGCGGCGACCTCATGGGCACGGGCACGATCTCCGGTCCCACGCCGCACGAAGCTGGCTCGCTGGTAGAACTGAGTGCGGGTGGCGCGCGCCCCGTGCCGCTTCCCGGAACCGCAGAGACGCGGACGTTTCTCGAAGATGGCGACACCGTTTCGATCAAGGGTTGGTGCGAAAGGCCAGGGTTTGCACGCATCGGTTTCGGCGAGTGCCGTGGCGAGGTCTTGCCGGCGTTCGACGTCGGAACTGCGTGTTGATTTCAACTGAGGAGTCCTCGATGGAAATCCCGGGTCAGCTCTCAGTGGAAATCAACAGTCTCTTCCCCGACCGTTCCGAGACGGCCCTGAGACCGACCATGTCGGTAAAAATGACGGTCACTTAATGACGCTGCGGCCTCGCCCGAAGTCTCCGCTGACAGAGAGGCGCAACGCACCGCAGCCGAGGCAACATTCGACGATAACGAAGCGAACGGCGAAGGGCGAAAAATGGGCCGTGGTCCCGGGGCCTCCAAGTTGGACTAGCAACGTGGGCTTTCAGCGCGCTTGCCGGCAATTTGACCCGCGCCGCCCTAAAATCGTCCCGAACCCAACATTCTTCGCGAATAGACGACGACGTTCGGAACTATACCGAAGCGTAGCCCTTGAGATTGAGCACCCTGCGATTTCCCTGTTCTGAAAGTGACGAACCGTGAGCACGGACCCTAAGAAAAAAGCTTCCCACGGCGTGGACGAAAGCCACCCTTTCGCCGTCGTGACCCCAGAATCCATACAGGAACATAGTGCCCTGACCCTGAAGAACGGCGATGCGTTCGCTGTGTTCGGCCGGGTTGGCGACATAGATGCCCGCGGCGGCAGCCCTCAGGGAATATTCTACCAGGACACGCGACATCTTTCTCAATTCTCCCTGACCTTGAGTGGCGCGAAGCCGATGCTGCTCAGTGCGACGCTACGCGACGACAATGCAATTCTGACGTGCGATCTGGCCAACCCTGAACAGCCTCCGCCAAACCCGATGGAACAGGGTCGTATCCACATCCGGCGATCGCGTTTTCTCTGGAAAGGCGCCTGTTTTGAAAGAATTGCGGCCCGCAATTTTGATCTACAATCCAGACGAGTCGAGCTCGAGATCGCGTTCGCTGCCGACTTTGCCGACATCTTCGAGGTGCGCGGCGCGCGTCGGATGCGCCGAGGCGTGACAAATGAGCCTGAGGTGGATTCTGACCAGGTAAAGCTGAGTTACGAAGGATTGGATCACACGCGACGCGAGACGCTTGTCCGCTTCCATCCGAAGCCAAACTTGCTGTCGTTCGAGAAAGCAACCTACGTCTTCGAACTTGGCCCCAGCCAATCCCAGTCGATCTTCGTTGAGGTGGCTTGCGGCTCCGTGGGGGCCGAGCGCGGGGAACGCGCATTCCTGGTGGCGCTTCGCGACAGCAAACGGGCGTTGCATCGCTCGTCGTCACGGGCGACGGGGATCTCATCGAACAATGAAATTTTCGACGAAGCGATCCGCAGGAGCGTCTCCGATCTATACATGTTGATGACGGATACGCCCGAAGGTCCGTATCCGTATGCCGGGGTTCCGTGGTTCAGCACGGTATTCGGGCGCGACGCGATTATCACCGCCTGGGAGATGCTGTGGCTTGACCCGGCGATTGCGGCGGGAGTTCTCCGCCATCTCGCCGCGACCCAAGCAAAGACAACCGATGCGGCGGCCGACGCCGAGCCAGGAAAAATCCTGCACGAAGCCCGCAATGGCGAGATGGCGATTCTTGGAGAAGTTCCCTTCCGTCGCTACTATGGCAGCGTTGATTCAACCCCGCTGTTCGTCGCGCTCGCCGGGGCCTATCTCGAACGAACCGACGACATAGGGACGTTGGAGCGCCTGTGGCCCAACATCCAAGCGGCCCTCGACTGGATGGACCGATACGGGGACCGCGACGGGGATGGATTTATAGAATATGGCCGCCAGTCCCAGGACGGATTGACCAACCAAGGCTGGAAAGACAGTCACGATTCGATTTTTCATTCCAACGGTCAGTTGGCGCGCGGCCCGATCGCACTGGTGGAAGTTCAGGCCTATGCCTATGCAGCTTGGAAGGCCGCCGAGCGCATAGCCAGACGCCTACGCCACGAGCAACAGGCCGCGGGCTTCGCCGCGCGCGCGGAAACCTTGCGCCGTCGCTTTGACGCCGAATATTTCGACGAAGAACTTGGGACCTACGTCCTGGCCCTCGACGGCGAGAAGAAGCCTTGCCGTGTGCTGTCCTCGAACGCAGGGCACGCGCTGTTCACGGGCGTCGCGTTCTCGGAGCGGGCCGCTCGGTTGGCGCAGCATTTCACCGGAAGCGCGTTTTTTTCCGGTTGGGGAGTAAGGACAATCGCCGTGAGCGAAGCTCGTTACAACCCGATGAGCTATCACAACGGATCGGTTTGGCCGCACGACAACGCGCTGATCGCCGCGGGGTTGGCGGATTACGGCTATCACGACGAAGCCTCTAAGATCTTCGAAGGGATTTATGCCGCGGCGAGATACATTGATCTCCGACGTCTTCCAGAATTGTTCTGCGGTTTTCCACGCAAGCGGGCTCAAGGGCCGACTTTCTATCCCGTAGCCTGTTCGCCACAAGCTTGGGCTGCCGCTGCGCCGCTGTCGATGTTGCAGTCCTGCCTGGGTTTGAGCTTCGATCCGGTGGCTAACAACATTGTTTTGCGCGAACCGAAGCTACCGAATTTCCTTAGCGACGTCGTGCTGCACGAAGTGTCGCTTGGCGTAGGATCTGCGGATATCGCGCTGCGTCGATCGGGTCGAGGGGTGGTCGTCGATGTGCTAGCTCGTCGCGGTCCGGTGCGAGTCCTGACAATAGGCTAGCGCCTGCAAGCCGCGCCGATAGCGGAGCCCCAAAGATTATCTTGGGGGAACCAAGTGGGGCGCGGGCGGTTCTTGATACCGCAAGAGGTTCTGTGGGTCAGGCACATGAAAATTGCCCAAGTTGCTCCATTGACTGAAGCGGTGCCGCCCAAACTCTATGGCGGCACCGAGCGCGTTGTTTCCTGGCTCACGGAAGAACTGGTCGCGCTTGGCCACGATGTGACGTTGTTCGCCAGTGGAGATTCGGTCACGTCGGCGAAACTGGAATCGATATGGCCTCGCTCACTCCGGTTGGACGGCACCGTACGCGATCCGAATGCGCTGCATATGGAGTTGGTGGAGCGGGTCTTTCAGCGCGCTAGCGAATTCGATGTTATTCATTTTCACTTGGACTATTATCCTTTCTCCCTTATGTCGCGACAGCCCACGCCGTTCGTGACAACTCTACATGGCAGACTCGATCTCCCTGAGCTGCAGCCAATCTTCTCGACATTTTCTCAAGCGCCGGTCATTTCGATTTCGGACGCTCAGCGACGCCCGCTTCCCCAAGCCAACTGGTTAACTACGGTCCATCACGGCATGCCTGAGGAGCTGTTGACGCCTCGTGCGTCGACTCGTTCGTATCTGGCGTTTCTCGGCCGCGTTTCTCCCGAAAAAGGATTGGAGCGAGCCATCAACATTGCGCACCGGTGCCACATGCCGCTCAAGATTGCGGCGAAGGTTGATCAGGCGGACGCCAATTATTTCGATAAGGAAATAACCCCGCTGCTAGCGCATCCGAATATAGAAGTGATTGGAGAAATCGACGACGCCCAGAAGCCTGACTTTTTGAGTGGGGCAGCGGCGCTTCTTACTCCCATCGACTGGCCGGAGCCGTTCGGGCTGGTAATGATCGAAGCGATGGCCTGCGGTACACCCGTCGTAGCTTTCAATCGCGGCTCGGCTCCCGAAATCGTCGAGAACGGCGTGACTGGATATATTGTCGAAGATGTCCCGAGCGCATCGAATGCAGTCAAACAGGCGGTAGGCCTGTCTCGTGGACGGATTCGAGAGCAATTTGTAAAGCGCTTCAGCGCCCGCCGGATGGCCAAAGACTACCTCGTCGCCTACCGCGACCTGATTACTCCCAAGAACGCACGTGCTCGTTTCACTGTTGTTTGAGGCAGATAAACTCGTTCGTAGTCGCGGCGTTACATTTGCAGTACGCGCCTGATGCGCCTGGCAAACCCAAGGGAAAACAGCACCCTACACGCTCAGGCGATGGGCAGGAGGACCGAGATTTCGCGGGTCAGCATCTGCAAATTGTCAGGCCCGAAATTGGCCGAGAGCCTTCGGTTCTTCGTTGGCAGGTTCAATTACCTTGTCACGGGCGAGCCAATAAAACTTTGACGCTTACGAACTCCCGTTGGAACCGGCTTTGCCGGCCGCTCGTTTCGCAAAACGAAACCTTGGGAGATTTTCGATGGCCGCGCGGTCCGGGCGGAAATGGTCGAAGCAAGTCACCGAACATTCCGACGCGCTCGACCTTGAGCCGCAGGTATTCGAGAACACTAGTGCTGATAAGATTGCTAGTTCACTGAAACGATCCGCGGAAGCCAGCAAAGCGCGGAAAGCCCCGCCGTTTCAATCTGCCATGTCGATGCTGACCTTTTACATCAATCGCGCAGGGCGCAATCTGTCGCAAGGAAGAAGGCGGATCCTTGAAACGGCAAAGGTGAAGTTGCGAGCAAAATTTGGCCGTAAGCGTTAGGCGGCTAATCCCGGTAATGCCAGACCACGCAACCCGCTATGCAATCAAAAGTAGCAGGAGCAATTAACGTGCCTACTGGCCCCTAATCGGGGGCTTCTATGCCGACCTTTTTGGAAAAGTCGTGCGAGACGAGCCAATGTTTCATCTGAGCGACTACGACGCTCCCTTTGGGCTTGACGCTACATGCGATCGGTTTGTCACAGTTCGTTCCCGCGCGCCCAGTGGTGGCGGTCGACGTCGCTGTCGGCGGTTGCGATCCTAATTCTCACTGCTCAAGCCGTGCCAGAGGATTTTGCGGCTGAATCCAGGCAGCGACGCCGAAGGGCGAGCACAAGCCGCGTTGGCCCAGATGTCGATGGCTGAGAAAATCGGCCTCACTCGCGGAGCGCTGGGCGCCGCCTGGGGCGGTCGGCCAAGGCCGGAGCGGTCGATCGGCTCGGCCGGGTTCGTGCCAGGCGTCGCGCGTTTAGGCGTTCCGGACCTGCAGGAAACCGATGGCGAACTCGGGATCGCCAATCCCGGCGACGTCCGCCGTTCCGACACCGCGACGGCAATGCCGTCAAATCTCGCGCTCGCGTCCAGTTTCGATACGGAGCTTGCTTTTTGGCAGGGTCAGATCGTCGGCGCAGAAGCGCGCGCGAGGGGTTTCAATGCAGTGCTGGGCGGCGCCGCAAATCTCATCCGCGACCCGCGCGGTGGACGCAATTTCGAGTATTTCTCGGAAGATCCCTTGCTGACCGGTGTCCTTGCGGGCAAGGAGATCGCGGGGATACAGAGCCAGCATGTAATCTCCACCGTTAAACATTTCGCGCTGAACGATCAGGAGACTGATCGCGTGGTCCTCGATGCGAACATCGATCGATCCGCCGCTCGCGAGTCCGATCTTTTCGCATTCGAACTCGCGATCGAGACAGGCGATCCAGGTTCGGTGATGTGCGCCTACAACATGGTCAATGGCCAGTATTCCTGTGAAAACGATTGGTTGCTCACGGAGGTTCTCAGGCATGATTGGGGCTTCAAGGGATTCGTGATGTCCGATTGGGGCGCCGTGCATTCGACCGCGCGTGCTGCGTTGGCCGGCCTCGACCAGGAGTTGGGCGAGCAACTCGACACCCAAACCTTTTTCGGCGATGCGCTCGCTGCGGCGGTGGACGCTGGCGAGGTTCCCGTCGCCCGGGTTGATGAAATGGCGCGGCGCATTCTCACGTCCTTGTTTCGGTTCACCGATAGCGATGCGGCGCCCCATCCTCATCTCGACCTCGCGGATAGCGACCGCGTCGCTTTGCGCATCGCGCGCGAGGGTATCGTCTTGTTGAAGAACCAGGACATCCTGCCGCTCGCTGAACGACCGATGCGCGTCGTCGTAATCGGAGCACATGCTGATCTCGGCGTACCGGCGGGCGGCGGTTCCTCGCAAGTCACGCCTCGCGGCGGCTACGCGCTCCTCTCGCCGACGGGGCCCAATCGCGCCGAGGCCTTTGACCCCTCCTCTCCCGTTACGTCCCTGCGCCAACGCTTTCCGCGGTGGGACATCGCGTATGACGATGGGTTAGACGTGAGACGCGCTGCGGAACTCGCGGCGGGAGCGGGTGCAGTGATCGTGTTCGCCGACAAATGGATGACCGAAACCGCCGACGCGACGGACATCTCGCTGCCACGTAAGCAGGACCAACTGATTGCGGCGATCACGGCTGCCAACCCACGGACAGTCGTGGTCCTGGAGACTGGCGGCGCAGTACGGCATGCCCTGGTTGGCCGGCGCCGCAGCCGTGCTGGAGGCGTGGTACGCTGGTCAGAAAGGCGGCCAGGCGATTGTCGACGTTCTGTCGGGGGATGTGAACCCTTCGGGCCGGCTCCCCATGACGTTTCCCACGTCGGAATCCCAGTTGCCACATCCGCGCTTGCAAGGCGACCCTAACGCGGCGCCTGAAGGGCCAGTCGGACGCGGCGGCCATTACGGGCGGACCTTTTCCGCGGACTATTCAGAAGGCGCCTACGTCGGTTACAAATGGTTTCGTTTAAAGAACGCCCAGCCTCTTTTCCCGCTTCGGTTTCGGGCTCTCGTACACTCGGTTCGAGATCAGCAACCTTGCGCTCGACGCCGATGGCGCCAACCTCACCGCGCGGCTCAAGGTGCGCAACGTCGGCGAACGCGCGGGCGCGGCTGTCCCTCAGATCTATCTACAACGGGCTCCGTCGCGAACGTTGCCCGTCCGCTTACTTGGTTGGGCGCGTCTTGAGTTGCAGCCAGGCGAGGAGAGCGAAGCTGTGGTTCACGTTGATCCGCGCCTCCTCGCTTCATTTGACGAGACAAGCCGTAGTTGGCGGATCGGTGCAGGCGAGTACTCGATTTTCGCCGGCTATGATGTGGAAAGTCCCGCGGTACAAGCCGATGCAAATCTAGGAGAATTTCGCCTGGCGCCGTAGAACAATTGCCGGCCGCCTTTGGAACGTTGGGTTTCAATAATGCTGATTGGGGCCTTTAACGAGCTGCGATCGTAACAATGTTGGACGGAAGTCGCGTTGAACGAACCGCCTGCAGTCTCGCCTCCCGGGCGGGACCGGGAGGGGAGACAGCAGCTCGCGTTGCCGCGCTCAAGCGACCTTACTTTGTGATGTCGTCTGATCGATCTGCTTCTGATCCTTGCCCTGCTCGCCGAGCTTCGCCTCCCCGCCGCCGATCTCGATGCGTCTCGGTTTCAGTTGCTCGGGCACTTCGCGCACAAGATCTATTGCGAGCAGACCATTTTCCAGGTTCGCGCCGGCCACCTTCACGTGGTCCGCAAGATTAAAGCCCTGCTTGAAACTGCTGGATGCGATGCCCTGATGCAACATCTGGGCGCCCTGCTGCTCACCTTTCTGCCCCGTGACCAGAAGCGTAGTGCCATGCTGGATCAATTCAATTTCGCCTTGAGCGAACCCTGCGACCGCCATGGTGATGCGGTACTGGTCTTCGCCTTTTTTCTCGATGTTGTAGGGGGGCCAATCGGACCGGACTGTCTTGTCGAGCAGATCGAACAACCGATCGAAGCCGACCGTGGAACGGTAGTAGGGTGTAAAGTCGAAGTTTCGCATAGCCACATCCTCCGCAAAGCAACATGGGTATGGCGGCCAGCGCTACTGGCCGCTTGCCAAGCTGTATGGCCTTGGCGGGATTTGACTTGGGGCAAGGAAAAACGGCCTTCAAGAGGGGGAGCGAAAATTTTCTTTCCCGAATTTCCATACAGAGGACTTGTTGGCAACAGCGGGACCCCGGCAACTCCCTGTGCGGAACGGTATGCCCAAACTCTCGGATTTCGCGCGTGATCGAAGTTCGGCGAACATCACCCAGATATGGGTTGATGGGTTCAACCGTTCTACCGCAAGGCAATCAAATTGGGCCGGGGTCGATCGTGCGATGTCCTGATGGTCAACCGCTGAACTTTATTCACCCAGGAGGGGAACGAAGAGCACAGCGCCAAGATTTTCCTCGTCGAAATCTTCAACGCCGGTTCGGGTGATCTTCAGGAGGGTCTGAACTCGTTCCTGCGGCCCGACGGGAATGACCAACCTGCCCCCGACTGCCAGCTGCAGCTTCAGGGCCACCGGAACAGCTGAGGCCGCCGCAGCAACCAGGATGGCCTGGAAAGGCGCGGCCTCGGGCCAGCCTTTCACCCCGTCGCCATGCCGAACCGAAATGTTGTGGTAGCCCAATTCTCGAAAACGCAGTTTCGCTTGGTTGGCCAACGACAAGTGGCGCTCTACGGCGTAGACCCGCGTGGCGATGCGCCCCATGACGGCGGCCGCGTAGCCGGACCCCGCGCCAATCTCAAGAACCCGATCGCCCGGCCTAACCCCCGCAGCTTGAATCATGAGAGCGACAATATAGGGCTGAGAAATCGTCTGCCCTTCGCGGATGGGTAACGCACGATCGTCGTATGCAAACTCTTCGAAGCCCGGCTCGACGAAGACTTCGCGTGGCACATGGCGCATAGCTTCGAGGACATCGACATCATTCAGGCCGCGTCCAACGATCTGGGCACGGACCATCTGATTGCGCAAGTGGGTGTAGTTGGACATCGCCGCTGTGAGCTCTGAAGTTCCTCATCCGAAGCGGGCGATCAAATGCTTTCCGCTTGACAACAGGGAGGCGCCGACGTGCGCGCACGGCAAACGAGAATCCTTACAGCGAGGGCGGCTCGTCCGCATTTGCGTGCGGGAATTCCAATATAAACCGGGTGCCGGGCAGCGCATCCTGCCATTGAAATTGTCCATCAAGCTGACGACCAAGTTCCGCAATCACGGTCATGCCCAGGCTTCTGGACTTTGCAGGATCGAAGTGCGGTGGCAGACCTACCCCTCTGTCACTTATCTCGAGCCGAAGATGTTTGGGCCCGACCCGCGCGAGCGAAAGCTGCACCTCGCCGCCGCCGCCGCCGGGGTACGCATATTTGAAGGCATTGGTCACCACTTCATTGATGAGAAGTCCCAACGGGATAGCCCTATCTGTCGCGATTGTGATCGGCGCAATCTGACGCGCAATCGTATGATTCTCGCCTACGGACGCCGAAAATTGCTCACACAATTCCTCCAGGAACTCGGCGAGATTGAGGTTTTGCACCTCGTCCTTCCGCCACAACCGGTCATGGACTTTCGCAATCGTCAGTACGACGCGTCCGGGCATCGTTGAGAGCCTCACGCAGTCCGGCGTCGACGGATTTGCTGCTTTGCAGATACAGCAAGCTCGCCACGATGGAGAGGCTGTTCTTTACCCGATGGCTGATCTCGCGCGTGAGCAATTCCTGATGCGCCAATGCCCGCTGCAATGCGGCCTGACTCCGCGATAGCGCTTCCTCCGCGTGCTGTCGATCGATAGCGCCGCCCAGCAGATTGGCGAACCCCTGCAGGAACGAAATGTCCGCCTCCGTGAAACGTCCATCCGTAGGACTATCAACCTCGAGCGCGCCAAAGGCTTTGCCCTCGCCACGAATTACGACGTTGATGGCTCGCTTGACGCCGTGGTCTTCAAGTAGCTTGGGCGTCCGAAAACGGCTCTCGCCGCCGAGGTGATTGGAAATCACCGGCTCGCCGGTCTGAAACGCATACCCGGTTGGGCTTTCGATATCGGCCCCCACCCTCGCGTTCCCAACTACTCCAGGCTTCCAGCCAACTCCGGCCTGCACCACAAACTGATGTTCGGCGGGTAGGTATTCCATGATTTTGCAAAACCGGCTCTGAAGCCCCTGAGCGCATAGACGGGTCGCTTCCTGGAGAAGAACGCCTGTGACACGTGTTTTGAGGGCGAACAACCCGAACTCTGCGGTCAGTTGTTGCTGCCGAAGCCGATAGGCCAATTCCCCATCAGCCCCGCCGCCTTGCTCTGGCGGCAGCGCCGGAACTCGCGGACTGATCGGCTTCCATGCCCGTCTCCTAATTTGGCCTGGCGGTTACCTCATCTTCCCTGCGTCTTGCCCCCTTCGCAAGTTGCAGCGCACCCCTGCCGAAAACGGGACCTTTTGCCCGCTCTTGCTGATTTTGCGCCGCCGGCGAAGATATTCGATAAAGCGGTTCACTCAGCCTTCGCAGACGGACGGCTGCACGCCTTCCTGCGCCGCCACGGTCAGCACCGTGATTACCAGTGGTTCCGAGGCGGACCTGTGCGTGCGGGCTGCGCGATACCGGCCGCTCTCCGCATTCGCCCCCAACCTCCCAACGTATGCGCGTCGACAAGACGAAACCGCGCGAAAAAGAAAGGAACAGTTTTGGCTTGAGGCAGTTTGAGAAATGTCGGACACCCGACAATTGCGCCTTACGTCGGACGCTTCCGGAGGGCGCAATGGCAAACGGTTTCTTTCCAGACAAAGTCATCGTTCTGGTCGTGGAAGACGAGCCAGTCGTCCGTATGGTGGCTGTCGCCATAGTGGAAGATGGCGGCTTCGCGGTTTTGGAGGCTGGGAACGCCGACGAAGCGGTTATTCTTCTGGAATCGCGCGCCGACATACGGATCGTCTTCACCGACATTGACATGCCCGGTTCCATGGATGGCGTCGCCCTTGCAGTCGCAGTGCGAGGACGGTGGCCGCCGATAGAAATCATCATAACTTCTGGCTTCCGCTACATGGGCGCCGACGAGTTACCGGCCCGGAGCGTTTTCATCGCGAAGCCTTACGAAGCAAACCACTTGGTTGAGATGCTTATCAATTTGGCGGCGTGATTTCCCATCTAATCGAAGCGCAGTCCAATCCGCCTCGCGACCAGGTCTCCGGCTTTCGCGCTTGCCTTGTTCGGCAAAGCGCCGAATGGCCGCAGAGCCTGCGTCTGTGTGTGGGATCCTTCGCTCAGGGTCAGCGGCGACCAGACATCGTAATCGGGTGGGTTCTTCGTCAGCACCGGCATTTGGCGCGACGCCTCGGCGACTGGCTTGGTGGGCGTCACCGCCACGCTGACATTGATGCTCGGCATATGGGCGTTAAGCGAGCTGACTACATTGGCGCCGGCGCGAATTTCGCCTACGACCCCGCATCCGTATTCCTCGATCGTTGGGGCGGGAGATGCTTGTAGAATTGTGGAACCGCCCTCACCCCAACCCTCTCCTGCAAGCGGGAGAGAGAGCCAACAGGCCTTCTCCCGTTCAAAGCAGACGGTGGCGCGAAGCGCGCGGCGACAAGCTAGCTTGTCGCGGGGATGAGGGCAGGGCTATAACAACCAATCTGCAAAGCGCCACAGCTCTCAGTAGGAGCGACGCGTCTTTGCGCCGCTTCCTGTTCGCCACCTCGAGCGCGTTGCTGTTGACCCTCTCGCACGGCTACGCGCAGGAAGCCTCCGACCGCCAGCGAGCCTGTCTGCCTCGAGTTCCAGACGGACGCCGCTCGCAAGCTCGAAGTCCCAGCCCGAACTCCCTGCAGATCAACATTTTGTTTTTCGAGGCGGCGCGAAAAGGCTGCGTCGGATCGATCGATCTGCTCGTGGCGCACGGGGCGTCACTCAGCGCGCGGGACCGGCTCGGCGACACGCCGCTTGCGTCCGCGGCGAAAGCCGGCCGCGGCGGCTTCGTTGCCGAATTGCTGAAGCGCGGCGCTGACATCGACCATCAGAATGTGGCCGGCGCGACGCCGTTGTTGCTGGCGACGCAAGCCAATCACGTTCAGGTCGCGCTCCGGTTGATCGACGCCGGCGCCGACGTCAATCGCGCCGACGCCAAAGGCGAGACGCCGCTGATCGCTGCGGCGTTCGTCAAGTCTGCGCCGCTGGTCGAGCAACTCATCGCGCGCGGCGGGGCCGTCAACGCTATCGACGCCACAGGGAAATCGGCGATCGAGTACGCCGCCGGAAACGGCGCGGCGCGCGTGGTCGAACTTCTGCTCGACGCCGGCGTCGATCCGAAGCGCACTTACGACGCGGATCTGACGGCGCTGATGTGGGCGGCGGGCCATGCGGAAAACGCTTCCGAAGCCGAAGCGACGAAGGCGGCCGAGATGCTGATCGCGCGCGGCGCGTCGATAAACGCTGCCGACGATCGTGGGCGCACAGCGTTGATGATCGCCGCCTCAACCGGCCACGAGTCGCTCGTGCGTACGCTGCTTACGGCGGGAGCGGACAGGCAATTGCGCGACCATGCCGGAAAGTCCGCGGAGGACCTGGCGAGTGACGACAGGATCCGAGCTCTGCTGCCCGACCGCTAAAGGAGGCGCTATCTCGCTAAAGGCCGCCGCTGTCACTGGCCGGAGAGGACGCGCGCCATCAACTTGAGGTCGTCGCCGCTGAAGGTTCGCAACAGCGAAGTCATCCAGTCGCTATTTGCGCGTGCGCCGCTCTGGAAGTCCTGCAACGTTTTGGCCAGATATTCGTAACTCTGTCCTGCGATGTGCGGCTGGGTGCCGGCGCCGAGATATCCCGCCTGATGGCAGGCCGGACATTGCGCCGAATTGGCGATCACCGCGAAATGGGCGGCGTCCGCTTCGCTGGCGCGCGGTTGCTGCAGGTTCGTCCAGGGCTTTGCGGCGAAATACGCGGCGAGGGCCAGCATATCTTCGCGTTCCATTGTTTCGACGATCGGCGCCATCTGATCGTTCTTGCGCGTGCCCTTTTTCATGTCGCGCAGCGAGATGTAGATGTAGCCCTCGTTCTGGCCCCAGATCGTCGGGATCTTCTTGTCGATGGGAATTCCGTTTTCCCCGTGACACGCCGAGCAGACGGCCGCTTTTTCCTCAATCGAATCGGCTCGCCCGGCATTGGGGATGACCACCAAGGCGAAAGCAAGCAGTGGGGCTAAAGCAACACATAATTTCCGGCTCACGTTCGAGGCAATCCCGCGTTGTGTTGGCAAAAAAACGGGACCGGCATTTCGCCGATCCCGCCAATTCGTACTGTCACCCGTTCGACGTCCGCTGTCAACTCATTCGCCCAAGGTGAAGGCGATGATCGAGTTGCCGCGCTTGTAGTCGAGCTGCGTGTTGCCGCCCGCGCGCGACGACGATGTACTGCTTGCCTTCGACCGAATAGGACGACGGCGGCGCATTGACGCCCGCGCCGGCCTGGAAGGACCACAGCGTCGAGCCGTTCTCGGCGTCGTAGGCCTTGAACTGACCGTTGCCTTCGCCGGTGAAGACCAGGCCGCCGGCGGTCGCCAGGATGCCGCCGATCATCGGCTGCTCGGTCTTGACCTGCCAGCGGATCTTGCCGGTGTTGTAGTCGACCGCCGTCACGTTGCCCCATTGCTCCTCGGTCGGAATGACCTTGAAGGCGCCGCCGAGCCACAGCTTGCCGTCAGGATATTTGCCGAGACTCGACGTGGTAGGTCATCGGCTGATGCAGGTTGATCGCGTAGGTGAGGCCCAATTGCGGATTGATCGCCATCGGCGACCATTCGACGCCGCCATTGGCGCCCGGCAGCATGCGCGCGCCTTCCTTGGTCGGCAGAACCCACATGTTCTCCTGCGGCACCATGGCTTCGGAGAAGCGGATGAGGCTGCAGTCCTTGGCGTCGTGGACATAGACGTGGCCGGTCTTGCCGGCGTGCATCACGCCCTTGATCATCTTGCCGTCCTTGTCGGCGACCTGGGTGATCACAGGCGGCGAAACCGCGTCGAGATCCCAGACGTCATGCGCGATATACTGGAAGTGGCAGATATACTTGCCGGTGTCGAGATCGAGCGAGACCAGCGAGTCGGTGTAAAGATTGTCGCCCGGACGGATGGCGCCGTCGAGGTCCGGCGAAGGATTGCCGACCACGAAATAGATGCGGTTGGTCTCGAGATCGACCGCCGGGTTCTGCCAGACGCCGCCGCCCAGGGTCTTGTAGGGATCGCCATTGGCCTTATAGGCGGCCTTTTCCGCATCGATGTCGCGATGCATGTCGCGGCCGGTCGCGTCCTTCTCGGCCCACACCCCCTGACGAATTCTCGGGAATGGTGTTGAAACTCCATTTCAGCTTGCCGGTCTTGGCGTCGTAGGCTTTGACGAAGCCGCGAATGCCGTATTCGCCGCCGTTGGTGCCGATCAGAATGTGGCCGTTGACGGCCGTCGGCGCCATGGTCTCGCGAATAGCCTTTCTCAGGATCGGCGACTTCCTTGCTCCATTTCACGGCGCCGGTCTTGGCGTCGAGGGCGACCAGCTTGGCGTCGAGGGTCGCGAGATAGACGTTGTCGCCGTAGGCGGCGACGCCGCGATTGTTCGGGCCGCAGCAATAGGTCGTGATCGGCCCCATCTTGTGCGTGTAGGCCCAGAGTTGCTCGCCGGTCCTGGCGTTCAGCGCGAACACATGATCGAACGCGGTCGTGACATACATCACGCCATTGACCACGATCGGCGAAGTTTCCATCGTGTCGATGATGTCGGTCTGGAAGACCCAGGCCGGCCGAAGCTTGCCGACGTTGCCAGCGTCGATCTGCCGCGCCGGATAGTAACGCGTCTGGGCGTAATTGCCGTTCGTCTGAAGGAAGTTGTTGCCGTCGCCCGCGGCGCGGTTGAGCAGGTCCTGAGAGACGGTATTCATATTGCCATACATCGTCGCCGGCACGGTCTCGGGAGCCGGCGCAGGCTTGACCTCCGTCACTGCGGGCTTGGCATCGTCCGCATAAGCTAGTTGTCCGGTTACGCTAAACGCAGCGGCGCCAAGGAGCGCCAGAACGAGCGACCTTTTCATTGTGACTCCTCCCAGTTGTTGTTTCTAAGCTCTGCTGGCGCGCACGTCCGAAAACGACTTGCCCCCGCCAAATAAATTCCGCCCACCACAACGCACACACAAACACCAAGAGTCTGGCGTCCTCCGCCAAACACGCATCGTCTGGCCGCTTTCGGCACTGACGACTGCGAAGATCCCAGGATCGCCCGATGCACACCGGCGAGGCCCACAATCAGGACTCACTACGGCTTGCTGCCGATGTGTCACGCCCGGACGCCTCTGCGGCCGCGCTTGTCAAAGAAGGGTTTTAATCTTGACGACGCCTACCCGACGCGGTCAGCCTCACAGAGGCCATCGCGCTGCGTCAGGTCTTTGCGAGCGCGTGCGCCGTCATTTCCATGCCGAGGCAAATTTCAACGATTTAGAGGCGCGGTCCATGACATCGTTCGCTCCCTATTTCATGCTTTGTTTCATCCGACGGTGTCTCCCGTCGATCGTATACTGCTAACATGCCAGGTTTTCGGTGCGCAAGCGAAAATCGCGCCCCGCAACCTCATCGGGAACGCCGCGAGCGATCACCGTTTAGATCCGTGGGAGCCGGCACACGGCCACAGCGCAGCAATCACAGCGGCTGCACCCGAAGTGAGTCAGGCCTAGTTAAGGCAGACGTAGAACGAGACACACCGCGACGAATCTCAGCAGGTCATCGACCGCCGGGGCGAGATCTGTACGTTGTCTCATTGGGAGCTGCGGAGGCTACTTATTAGGCGTAACATATTAATGGCTTAGCGCGGCACTTCACGGCGTTGCGACATGATTTGTTAACGTTAGGCCGCCATTAACTGCCGCGGCCTAGGCTCTGGCGCGAGCGCGGTCCCGTCCAGCTGCGCCGGCCCGAGCCCAGCGCCATGCGTACCACGACCTTCACCTTCATCGACTATCTGCCGGACTCGCTGCGCGAGTTTCCGAAGCGCCGTATCGCGGAAGTCGTCGGCATGACGCTGCTGGTCGGCGTTGCGGCAAGTACGGTTGCGCTGCTCTCCTGGTCGGCGGGCGATCCGAGCCTCAACCATGCGACGGCGACGCCTGCTCACAACTGGCTCGGCCGCCCCGGCGCCATCGCCGCCGATCTGATGATGCAGTTTTTCGGCCTCGGCTGCACGCTGCTGCTCGCGGTTCCGGCGTTCTGGGGCTGGCGGCTGCTCACGTTGCGCCGGCTGGAGCGGGTGCGGCTGCGGCTGACGCTCGCGCTTGTCGGTTTCGCCTGCGGCCTGGCTGCCGCCTCGCTGGCTCCCGTTCCCGGGGGATGGCCGTTGCCGACCGGTCTCGGCGGCGTCGCAGGCGACGCGCTGCTGGCGTTGCCGCGCTACTTCTCGCACGGATCTAACGTCGAGATGATGATCGTCGGCGCTGCGATGGTCGCGACGGCGATCCTGTCGCTCAGCGCCGCCGTCAGCGCCAAGCGCGTCGAAGGCTGGGAAGAGCCGCAGAAAATCAAGCCGGCGCCGCGCCGCGCCCGCGACATCACCGATTCGGATGAGGACGACAACGCCGGCGAAATGGGTTTTGGCCTGGTGTCGCTCGGCGCCCTGATCCACACCGCGCTGATGATCAAGGGCGCGATGCGCCGGATGCTCGCCCGCAGGCCCAAAATACCCACGGGCGCGACGTTGCGTGCGCCCTGGCTCAACCGCGACAGCCCGAAATTCACGGCGCCGATCGAAGATACGCCGCCTGAGGCCATCGCGGCGGCCGCGCCGCGCCCCGCCAGGGCGCCGGACCTGCCGTCGGTCGTCACCGCGTTGCGCGGTCCTGCCGCTCGCGTCGCCGCGGCCGCGCCGGAGGCCGAGGTCGCGATTTCCCGCGTGACGCCGCCGGCGGGGCCGCTGAAGGCCGGCAAGCGCGCGTTGACCGAAACCCAACTCCCGCTGTTCCGCAATGAAGAGTTCGAGTTCCCGCCGCTCGCCATGCTCGCCGAGCCGAAGAAGAACGCGACGACCAAAATCTCCGAGGACGCGCTGGAGCAGAACGCCCGTCTGCTCGAAGGCGTGCTCGAGGATTTCGGCGTCAAGGGCGAGATCATCAACGTGCGCCCCGGCCCGGTCGTCACGCTCTATGAGCTCGAGCCGGCGCCGGGCATCAAATCGTCGCGCGTCATCGGGCTCGCCGACGACATCGCGCGCTCGATGTCGGCGATTTCCGCCCGCGTCGCCGTCGTGCAGGGCCGCAACGCGATCGGCATCGAGCTGCCGAATCAGCGCCGCGAGACGGTGTTCCTGCGCGAACTGCTCGCCACCCAGGATTTCGAGAGCTCGAAGCACAAGCTCGCCATCGCGCTCGGCAAGACGATCGGCGGCGAGCCGGTCATCGTCGATCTCGCCAAGATGCCGCATCTGCTGGTCGCCGGCACCACCGGCTCGGGCAAGTCGGTCGCCATCAACACGATGATCGTCAGCCTGCTCTATCGGCTGAAGCCGGAGAAATGCCGGCTGATCATGGTCGATCCGAAGATGCTGGAACTCTCGGTCTACGACGGCATTCCGCATCTGCTGACCCCCGTCGTCACCGACCCGAAGAAGGCGGTCGTCGCGCTCAAATGGGCGGTGCGCGAGATGGAGGACCGCTACAAGAAGATGTCGAAGGTCGGCGTGCGCAACATCGACGGCTTCAACGCGCGCGTCGCCGAGGCGGCCGCGAAGGACGAGGTCGATCACGCGCACCGTGCAGACCGGCTTCGACCGCGAGACCGGCGAGGCGATCTACGAGCAGGAGGAGATGGAGCTCACCGAGCTGCCCTACATCGTCGTCGTCGTCGACGAGATGGCCGACCTGATGATGGTCGCCGGCAAGGACATCGAGGGCGCGATCCAGCGCCTGGCGCAGATGGCGCGCGCGGCCGGCATCCATCTCATCATGGCGACGCAGCGCCCGTCGGTCGACGTCATCACCGGCACGATCAAGGCGAATTTCCCGACCCGCATCTCGTTCCAGGTGACGAGCAAGATCGACAGCCGCACCATCCTCGGCGAACAGGGCGCCGAGCAGCTGCTCGGCCAGGGCGACATGCTCTACATGGCCGGCGGCGGCCGCATCTCGCGCGTCCACGGCCCGTTCGTCTCCGACGCCGAAGTCGAGAAGATCGTCGCCCACCTCAAGCTGCAGGGCCAGCCCGAATATCTGAGCTCGATCACCGAAGAGGATGAAGGCGGCGAAGAGGACGAGGAGGCCGCGGCGCCCACTTCGCCCGGCTCGATGGATGCCGAAGAGGCCGGCGACTACTACGACCGCGCCGTCAACATCGTGCTGCGCGATCGCCGCGTCTCGACCAGCTACATCCAGCGCCGGCTGTCGGTCGGCTACAACAAGGCGGCTTCGCTGATCGAGCGGATGGAGAAGGAGGGCGTCATCAGCGCGCCGAACCACTCCGGCAAGCGCGAAATCCTGGTCGGCAACGGGGTCGACAAAGCGCCGTTTGATATGGACGACGAATAGCGCTGCTCAGCGACTATTTGATGCTCAGCAGCGCGTCCTGAAACGGCGCGACGGCGGCGGGCGGCGCGAGGGCGCCGGGCCAGCGCACCACTTCGCCGGCGAGCTTGTGGCCAAAAGCGCAGGCCTCTGCAGGCCGCCAGCCATGCAGCCGTGCGGCGAGATAGCCCGCGTTGAAGGAATCGCCAGCGCCTGTCGTATCGCGGACATCGCCGACCGGCGTCGCAGCGACGCCGCTGCCTTCGCCGCCGACACGCAGCCACGCCAGGCCCGGCCCGTTCTTCACCACAATCTCGCCGACGCCGAGCGCGGCGATGCGCGCCGCGCTCGCCTCCGGCGAGACGTCGCCCCAAAGCTGCTGTTCGTCGTCGTAGCTCGGCAGCGCAATGTCGGCGACCTTCAGGCAATCGATCGTCGCTTCTTTGAGCTCCCCCTCGTCGCGCCACAACTTGCGGCGCAGATTGGGATCGAAGCTGACAATCGCTCCCCGCGAGCGCGCCGCCTGCAGCGCGTCCAGCAATCGCCGCCGCCCCGCCGGCCCGACGATCGCCAGCGTGATGCCCGAAACATGGATCAACGCGGCGTCCTTCAGTCCGGCGTCCAATTCGGCGGGATTGTCGGCGAGCCGCCGCGCGGCCGATTGATCGCGCCAATAGGTGAAGTGCCGTTCCGCGCCAATCAACGTGATCAGATAGAGGCCGAGCGTGCGCTCGGCGTCGCGCGTTACGGCGCTGGCGTCGATTTTGCTTTCCGCGAGCAAGGCGACGAGCCGGTCAGACAGCGCATCCTTGCCGACGCGCGTCAGATAGCGGACCGAACGTCCCTTCTGGCGCAAGCCGCGCCAGATACCAGCAGGTATTGAGCGTATCGCCGGCAAAACCCTGCGCGTAAAGGCCGCCCTCGACCGGCGCGAACTCGACCATCGCTTCGCCGACGCCGACAATGGCGCCGGAACCAAACGCTACGGCCGTCATCTTCCGTCCTCCAGCGCGGCCAATGCGCGGCCAGCGGCCCGCGCAAGCGGCGCCGGCGGGGCATCGAGCCGGAACCAGCCAATCTCAGCGTGCTTCTCGGGCTCGCTGTTGACGGCTTCGCCGGCTGGGAGCTTCCGCAAGATAGATCGGCGACACCCAGTGCTGGTCGTCGACGCCGATCATCTCCACAATCCCGAGCGGCCGCACGAGGTCGATCTCGAGCCCGATCTCCTCACGGATTTCGCGTCGGATCGCATCGACGACGCGCTCGCCGAAATCGACTTTGCCGCCGGGCAGGCTCCAATGGCCCGCTTCGGGCGCCCGCAGGCGCTTGACCAGCAGAAGCCGGCCATCGCGAACGATCGCCGCGCCGCAGCCGACCCCCGGCGTCTTCATTGCGCGAAGGCGGCGAGAATCCGCGCCCAGGAGCGCGCGCCCTTGTGGAACGAGGCGCGGTCGTATTTCTCGTTCGGCGAATGGATCGCGTCGTCGGCGAGGCTGAACCCGACCATCAGCGCGTCCATGCCGAGTTCGCGCTTGAACGCGCCGACGATCGGGATCGAGCCGCCGGAACCGACGACCACGGCAGGCCGGCCCCATTCGGCTTCCAGCGCGCGGCGCGCGAGCTTCAGCACTTCGCCGCGCATGGGCAGCACG
Organism: uncultured Pseudomonadota bacterium; assembly: GCA_963771455.1. Taxonomy (GTDB): domain Bacteria; phylum Pseudomonadota; class Alphaproteobacteria; order Rhizobiales; family Beijerinckiaceae; genus Roseiarcus. The sequence goes on along the minus strand of CAVYTP010000003.1, from coordinate 215,193 downwards.
AAGGCGGGGCTTCCGCCCAGCGAGCGGAATTCGGCTTTGACGTCGACAGGCAGGCGCTGCTTGACGAAGGCGCGGAACGCCTGCGCGATGCGCTCGGGATTCTGCTTGCCGACCAGCCGGAACGAGACTTTGGCGCTCGCCTTCGCCGGCAGCACGGTCTTGGCGCCCTCCCCGGTGTAGCCGCCGATGATGCCGTTGACGTCGCAAGTCGGTCGCGACCAGATCATCTCGAGCGCCGAGCGTCCCTTTTCGCCGGCGAGCGCGGACAGGCCGACCTCGCCCAGGAAAGCTTCGCCGTCGAAATCGAGTTCGCGCCATTGCTGCGCGACGTCTTCTGGGCAGTTCCTCGACGCCGTCGTAGAAACCCGGGCACCGTCACTGCGCCGCTTTCGTCGTGGAGGTCGGCGAGCACGCGCGCGAGCACGCGGATCGGGTTCATCGCCGGGCCGCCGTAGAGGCCCGAGTGCAGGTCGCGGTTGGCGGCCTTGATGATCACTTCCTCCATCACCAGGCCGCGCAGCATGGTGGTGATCGCGGGGGTCCTGGCGTCCCACATCGACGTGTCGCAGACCAGCAGCAGGTCCGATTTCAGCCTTTTCGCGTTGTCGGCGAGGAACGCGGGCAGCGACGGCGAGCCGGTCTCCTCCTCGCCTTCGAACAATACGCTGACGTTACAGGGCAGGCCGCCGTTGGCGCGGAACGCCCGGCAGGCTTCGACGAAGGTCATCAACTGGCCCTTGTCGTCGGCGGCGCCGCGCCCGACGATGCGTTCGCCGGTGGGACTGTCTTCCAGTTGCGGCTCGAACGGCGGACTTTTCCAGAGCTCGAGCGGGTCGGCGGGCTGCACGTCGTAGTGCCCGTAGAACAGCACGTGCGGGGCGTCGCGCGTCTTGGCCCGGGCGTTGCCAACCACGATCGGGCGCCCTTGCGTCGGCGATTTCGACGCCTCGAAGCCGATCGACTGGAGTTGGGCGACAAGCCAGTCGGCAGCGCGTTCGCAATCCGGAAAATGCGCCGGAATAGCCGAGATCGACGGAATGGAAACGAGCTCGAAAAGGCGGGCGAGCGCGCCGCTCTGGTTGGCGTCGATCGTGGACAGCACATCTTCGAGCGTGGCCATGTGGGCTCCGGCGAGGGCGGCCGGACCGCCCGCTAGACGTCGAGTTGTAGCAGGCGTTTGCCAGTGATCCAACTCAGGCGACCCCTTACCAATCGCCAATTGCAAAACCTTTTTCGAGGGCGTTGGTGTACCCTCCGGCAGGGAGACCAGGGGTTGGCGCAGGCGTTCGATATTTCCCAGGCGCCCTTCGATCGGCTCGACCCCAGCGAGATCGAGGCCGTTCGCGCGGTGCTCGACATCGGCTATTTTCCGCCCGGCGAGACGATCATCGCGCGCGACGGCGCGCCCGACAGCCTGTTCATCGTCATCAAGGGCCAGGTCGAGGAGCGCGACGGCGCCGAACTCGTTTCGCTGCGCGGCCCCGGCGACTGCTTCGATAGCCGGGCGCTGGTGCAGGGCGGCGGCTCCAACGCCTTTGTCGCGCGCGAAGAAACGCTCTGCCATCTGCTGCCGCGCGATTTCGCCTTGAAACTCATCAACCGCAATCCCCGCTTCGCCGCGTTTTTCTATCTCGACATTGCGCGCAAGCTCGAAGCCGCGGCCGGCGCGCGCGATGAGATGCGGGCCAGCCCGATGGTGCGCGCGCGGGTCAGCGATTTGCGCTGGCAGGCGGCGGAAACATTGCCCGGCGACGCCTCGCTGGAGACGGCGGCGCGGCGGATGAACGAACTCGGCGTCAAGGCGCTGCTGGTGCGGGACGGCGAGCGGCTCGGCCTGATCACCAAGACCGATCTCGCCGACGCGGCGATCTTGCGGCGCCTGCCGCTCGACGCCGCCGATCGGCCCGATCGCGCAATACAAGGTGATCTCCGTCGACGCCGACGATTTCGTCGCGCGCGCGCTGATGCAGATGACGAAACACAACAAGCGCCGCGTCGCGGTCCGTCGCGACGGCGAATATGTCGGCATCCTCGAAGACATCGACCTGCTGAGCTTTCTGGCCGGCAACGCGCGGCTCGTCGCCGCCCGCATCGATCGCGCGGCTTCCGTGTCGGAGCTCGCCGCCGCCGCCAGCGACATCCAGGGGCAGACGCGCCTGCTGCGCAGGCAGGGCGTCAAGATCGAGGTCGTCAGCGAGATCATCTCCGATCTCAATCGCCAGTTGCTGGCGCGGACTTTTCGCCTGCTCGCGCCCGAGTCCATCGCGCGTCGCGGCTGTCTGATCGTCATGGGGAGCGAAGGGCGCGGCGAGCAGACAATCCGCACCGACCAGGACAACGGCCTCATCCTCAGCGAGCCCGTCCCCGAGGCCGATCTCGACAAGTTCCGCATCGACTTCACGGCGGCGCTCGAGCGATATCGGCTTTCCGCCGTGTCCCGGCAACGTGATGGTGCGCAATCCGATCTGGTCGAAGACGGCCGAGGCGTTCCGCGCCGATTTCCGGACCTGGCTCGCGCTCAGGGACGAGAACGCGTTCATGAATGTCGCGATCTTCTATGACGCCGAGGCGGTCGCCGGCGATCCCGATCTGCTGGCCGAGGCCAAGTCGGAGCTCGCCAACCTGATGGCCGCGGAGCCTGTCATGCTCGCCCATTTCGCCCGCGCCGCCGATCAGTTTCCCTCGCCGATCGGCCTGTTCAACAATCTCGTCGTCGACAAGAGTCATGGCGACTCGCTCGATCTGAAAAAGGGCGGAATTTTTCCCATCGTCCACGGCGTGCGCGCGCTCGCGCTTCAGCACAAAATATTCGAGACGGGAACGGCGGCGCGCATAGACCGGCTCGCGGACATCGGCGCGCTGTCGCTCGAGACGGCGCGCGAGTTGGTGGAAGCGCTGCGCTATCTGATGACGCTGAAGCTCGACGCCGAGCTGCACGAGGCTGAAGGCGCGAGCCTCGTGCGACCCGGACAGCTCTCGACGATGGAGCGCGACCTGCTGCGCGACGCGCTGCAGATCGTGAAGCGGTTCCGCGAGTTTCTGCGACGGCACTTCAACCTGCAGATGTTTTGAGGGGAAGATGAGAAGCCTTCGACAAGCTCAGGCTGAGGGCGACTTGGCCCTTCTCCCCGCCTGCGGGGAGAAGGTGCGCGAAGCGCGGATGAGGGGCGGCGCCCGCGAGGCCGAACGTCGTGCCGATCTTGCCGCCCGCGCGACCCTGCCCCAGCGGCCCCTCAACCGGCCTTCGGCCACCTTCTCCCCGCAGGCGGGGAGAAGGGGCTCATCACGAAAGCTGGTTGGTTTCCTTCGACAAGCTCAGGCTGAGGACGGCTTGGCCCTTCTCTCCGCCTGCGGGGAAAAGGTGCGCGAAGCGCGGATGAGGGGCGGCGCCCGCGCGACCCTTCCCCAGCGGCCCCTCAACCGGCGCTTCGCGCCACCTTCTCCCGCGCGCGGGAGAAGGGGTTGATGCTCCCGCTCTGGCTCAAGCGCAGCTGGCATCTTCGGCGGCTGAAGGACCCGGCTTACGGCTTCCTGTTCGAGCCGCCACCTCCGGATGAATCTGTTTCGTTTGATTGTGAGACAACCGGTCTCGACCGTTCCCGGGACGACATCGTCTCGATCGCCGCCGTGCGCATAAAGGGCAACCGCATCCTGACCAGCCAGCGGTTCGAAGCGGTCGTCCGGCCAACGGCGCGGATGAACCCGGAGGCTATCAAGGTGCATCGGCTGCGCGAGCGCGACGTCGCGATGGGCCGCGCGCTCGCCGAGGTGCTGCCGCAATTCCTCCGCTTCATCGGCTCGCGGCCGCTGGTCGGCTACTATCTCGAGTTCGATTGCGCGATGGTTGACCGCTATCTGCGCCGCTGGCTCGGCATCGAGCTACCCAACCCGCGCATAGAAATTTCGGGCCTCTACTACGATCGCAAATACGGCGACGCGCCGCCGGGATCGCATGTCGATCTGACGTTTGCCTCGATCCTGACCGACCTCGATCTGCCCCGCCTCGACCAGCACGACGCCTACGCGGATGCGCTGATGACAGCGATGATATATCTGCGGCTGCGCGACCTGAAAGCGCGTGGCCGCCGCATTGCGCGGTCGCCGTTTCAGAGCCGCGCGGCGTTCACCGCGGGCTGACGCTCGCCGATCGCATCGATGTCATAGGGCGTCGTCTGGTAGATCTCGTTGATCCAGTTCGACATCAGCAAATGGCCATGCGCGCGCCAGCGGTTCGGCGGCCGCACGTTGGGGTCGTCGTCCGGGAAATAGTCGCGCGGCAGCTTGATCGGCACGTTCGCCTTCACGTCGCGGAAATATTCGTCGGCGAGCGATTCCGCGTCGTATTCGAGGTGGTCCATCACATAGATGCGCTTGCCGCCGCCTTCCTCGAGGATGGATGCGCCCGTCTCGGAGAAGCTCAGCAGCGAAAGCTCCGGATGCGGCTTCAGATCCTCGACCTTGATCTCCGCCCAGCGCGAGATCGGGATGCCGAAATCGTCGGAGAACCCGGCGAGATAGGGCGAATGCGGCTTCAGGACAGTCTGGCGGTAGACGCCGAACGCCTTCTCCGGCAGCACGTGTTTCGGCACGCCGTGGAAGTGATAGAGCGCGGCCATGGCGCCCCAGCAGACGTTCATCGTCGAATGGACGTTGGTGCGGGTCCAGTCGAAGATGCGCTGCATCTCGTCCCAATAGGTGACGTCCTCGTAGGGAATGGTTTCGAGCGGCGTGCCGGTGACGAGAAAGCCGTCGAACTTGCGGTCCTTCGCCTCCTCCCACGCGCGGTAGAAGGTCATCATGTGATCTTCGGAAGTGTGCTTGCTCTTGTGGCCGCCGAGCCGGATCAGCGTCAGCTCCACCTGCAGCGGCGAGGCGCCGAGCAGGCGCGCCATCTGCAGCTCGGTCTTGATCTTGTTGGGCATCAGATTGAGCAGCCCGATCTGCATCGGGCGGATGTCCTGGCGGACGGCGACGGCCTCGGTCATCACGCGCACGCCCTCTTCGACGAGAGCGCCGAAAGCGGGAAGTCCGTCAGGAATCTTGATAGGCATCGCGGTCACCACAACGATTTTCGACAAATCGCTTCAGGGTCCGCATGCGGCCCTTTAGCAATTTATTTAACGTGGCTGCAAGCCGGCCGGCCAAATCACCACGCGGCCCTTATATGGGCATTTTCAACGCTTTGCCAGCCCCTTTCCTCAGCATTGCGCAGTTGACGGTCGCAGGCCGCGCAACCTACCGTCGCCCGGATGCTGAAGGGGCCGAGATGAAAAACCGCCGCGTCATTCTGACTTCGCGCCCCAAGGGCGTCGCCCAAGCCGAGAATTTCGCCATCGTCGAGGAAGACATCGCGCCGCTGCAGGAGGGCGAGTTCCGGGTCCGCAACGACTTCCTCTCGGTCGATCCGGCCATGCGCGGCTGGATCGCCGATGCCGCCGGCTATTCCGAGCCCGTGGCGATCGGCGCCACGATGCGCTCCGGCGCGGTCGGCGAAATCGTCGAATCCCGCCATCCCGACTTCGCCGTCGGCGAGGTGGTCAACGGCATGTTCGGCTGGCAGACCTACGCGGCCGTCGGCGCGGCCGCCGTGACCCGCCGGGTGCGCGAAACCGATCTGCCGCGCTCGCTCGCGCTAGGCGTGCTCGGCATCAATGGCGTAACCGCGCTGATCGGGCTCGACCTCATCGGCGAGCCGAAGTCGGGCGAGACCGTGCTGGTTTCGACGGCCGCCGGCTCTGTCGGCTCGGCGGTCGGCCAGATCGCAAAGCTGCGCGGCTGCCGCACCGTCGGCGATCGCCGGCGGCCCCGAAAAGGTCGCCGCCTGCCGCGAACTGTTCGGCTATGACGCGGCGATCGACTACCGGGCCGAAGGACTTGCGGAGGCCATCGCGGCCGCCTGCCCGAACGGTGTCGACGTCTATTTCGACAACACGGCGGGGCGGATCAGCGACGCCGTCTATCCGCGACTCGCGCTTGAAGGCTCGGGTCGTCATCTGCGGCACGGCCTCGTTTTCGTCGTGGGACCCCTGGCCGACGGGCCCGCGCATCGAACGCCACCTGCTGGTCAAGCGCGCCCGCGCCCAAGGCTTTGTGATTTTTGACTATTTCGACCGCTGGGAAGCCTCGGTGGCGACGCTCGCCGACTGGGTTCGCGCCGGCAAGCTGCGCTACGAGGAAGATGTTCTCGAAGGCCTCGAGGCCTGCCCCGACGCGCTCGCCGGGCTCTATCGCAGCGAGAACCGGGGCAAGCGGGTGATCCGGCTCGCGCATTGAGTGCGGCCATTCCCCCAAACTCACCCTAGCTTTACGCAAAAATTGCTGTATAAGCCGCCGGCCCGCGCCCCATTAGGGGCCGGTGTCATCGACCGACCTGGACGACATCCCGGTTCGGCCGTTTTTCAACTCCAAATCAAAAGGAAAGACGATGTCGATCACTGCCGAGCGCAAAGCTCAGCTCATTCGCGATTACGCCCTCAAGACCGGCGACACGGGTTCGCCCGAGGTCCAGGTGGCCATTCTGACCGAGCGCATCACGAACCTCACCGAGCACTTCAAGAGCCACGTCAAGGACAACCATTCCCGCCGCGGCCTCCTGAAGATGGTCTCGCAGCGCCGCACTCTGCTTGACTACGTCAAGCGCGACGACGAGGCCCGCTACAAGACCCTGATCGAGCGTCTCGGCATCCGCCGCTGACGTCGAAAACTTTCGCGCGGCGGCCGAGCGCCGCCGCGTAGAGACACATACGAAACGAGGCTTGCGAAAGCGGCGTCATGGCAGGATAGCCAGGGACTGGCGGGACCAGTCCCTCGCCGTCTTGCCGATGACGGCCACGAAGACGAATAGGGCGGAGTGGCCCTGCGCTTTCGCATCCTGACCGAGGATGAAGAAAGATGTTTGATATTCAACGTGAAACTATCGATTGGTGCGGCCGCGAGCTGACGCTCGAAACCGGGCCGCATCGCCCGGCAGGCCGACGGCGCCGTGTTCGCCACCTGGGGCGAGACGACCGTGCTCGCCACCGTCGTCGCCGCCAAGAAGCCCAAGCCCGGCGTGGATTTCTTCCCGCTCACCGTCCACTACCAGGAGAAGGCTTTCGCTTCCGGCCGCATTCCCGGCGGCTACCTCAAGCGCGAAGGCCGCATGTCCGATCGCGAGACGCTGACCTCGCGCCTCATCGACCGCCCGATCCGCCCGCTGTTCCCCGACGGGTTCCGCTGCGACACGCAGGTGATCTGCACCGTGCTGAGCTATGACCTCGAGAACGATTCCGACATGCTGGCGCTGGTCGCGGCTTCCGCCGCGCTGACCCTGTCGGGCGTGCCGTTCATGGGCCCGATCGGCGCCGCCCGCGTCGGCTACATCAAGGGCGAACTGAAGGTGAACCCGACGGTCGAGGAGATGAAGGACTCCGCGCTCGACCTCGTCGTCGCCGGCACCGGCGACGCGGTGCTGATGGTCGAATCGGAAGCGAAAGAGCTCTCCGAAGAGACGATGCTGAAGGCCGTCATGGCCGGCCACGCCGGGTTCCAGCCCGTCATCGACGCGATCATCCGGCTCGCCGAGAAGGCGGCCAAGGAGCCGCGCGAACTCGTCACCCCCGACCATTCCGAGGTCGAGAAGGCCGTGCTCGAAGTCGCGGAGGCGGATCTGCGCGCCGCCTATTCGATCACCCAGAAGCAGGACCGCTACGCCGCCGTCGACGCCGTCAAGGCCAAGGTGATGTCGACGCTCGCGCCCTCCGAGGGCGAGGCAATATCCGGCCGAAGAAGTCGGCGAGGCGTTCCACAGCCTGCAGGCCAAGGTCGTGCGCTGGAACATCCTCGACCACGGCCGCCGCATCGACGGCCGCGACGTGAAGACCGTTCGCCCGATCCTCGCGCAGGTCGGCGTGCTGCCGCGCACCCACGGCTCGTCGCTGTTCACCCGCGGCGAGACGCAGGCGCTGGTCGTCGCCACGCTCGGCACCGGCGAGGACGAGCAATACGTCGACAGCCTCGACGGGACGTACAAGGAGCGCTTCCTGCTCCATTACAACTTCCCTCCCTATTCGGTCGGCGAGACCGGCCGCATGGGCGCTCCCGGCCGACGCGAAATCGGCCATGGCAAGCTCGCCTGGCGCGCGCTGCGCCCGATGCTGCCGACCGCCGGCCGAGTTCCCCTACACGCTGCGCGTCGTCTCGGAGATCACCGAGTCCAACGGCTCGTCGTCGATGGCGACGGTCTGCGGCTCGTCGCTGGCGCTGATGGACGCCGGCGTGCCGCTGAAGCGGCCGACCGCGGGCATCGCGATGGGCCTGATCCTCGAAGGCGAGCGCTTTGCGGTGCTCTCCGACATCCTCGGCGACGAGGATCATCTCGGCGACATGGACTTCAAGGTCGCCGGCACCACCGAGGGCATCACCTCGCTGCAGATGGACATCAAGATCACCGGCATCACCGAAGAGATCATGAAGGTCGCGCTCGCCCAGGCCAAGGACGGCCGCCTGCACATTCTCGGCGAGATGGCCAAGGCGATCTCCGGCGCCCGCTCCGAACTCGGCGAGTTTGCGCCGCGCATCGAGCAGATGAAGATCCCGACCGACAAGATCCGCGAAGTGATCGGCACCGGCGGCAAGGTGATCCGCGAGATCGTCGAGAAGACCGGCGCCAAGATCAACATCGAGGACGACGGCACCGTGAAGATCGCCTCCAGCGACTCGGCCAAGATCAAGGCCGCCGTCAACTGGATCAAGTCGATCGCCTCGGAGCCGGAAATCGGCCAGATCTACGACGGCACCGTCGTCAAGACGATGGAGTTCGGCGCGTTCGTCAACTTCTTCGGCTCGAAGGACGGCCTCGTCCATATCTCGCAGCTCTCGCAAGGCCCGCGTCGCCAAGACGACCGACGTCGTCAAGGAAGGCGACAAGGTCAAGGTCAAGCTGATGGGCTTCGACGATCGCGGCAAAGTGAAGCTGTCGATGCGCGTCGTCGACCAGCAGACCGGCGAAGACCTCGAGAAGAAGGAAGCCGCTGCGGCGCCCGCCGCCAGCGAGTAATTCACTTCCCCGACAGTCTCAAAAAAGCCAGGGTGGCGCCACGCGTGCGCCGCCCCGGCTACCTATCTGCATTGCGCAGCGGAATCCCCCGCTGTCGCTCGCATAAACCTTAACAGGTTGTAACCACCGCGAGTTTACGAATCTGAAGGCACAACTCCCGATACTGTTCGGATCGGGAATGTCTCGCGTAAAGTTGGTCTGTATCATGCAACTCAGTTTCTCTCGCGCGCTCTCCGCCGACCGCGCCCACGTCTCTCTCGGCCAGATAAAAGCCGCCACAAGCTGGCGCTGCGCCGAAGGCCCCATCACCGAACTCGAACGTGACATCGCGCTGCGCGCGCTCACCCGTGAAGCCGAGGAATGCGGCGCACAGGGCATCGTCGGCGTCGAGTTCACCTTCGAGACCGTCGACGGACCGGATCAGCACGGCGCGCCGCTGCGACGCATCGTAGCGAAGGGCGAAGCCGTGATGTTCAAGGTCGCGGCCTAGCAGAATTGAGCCCTTCTCCCGCAAGCGGGAGAAGGTGGCCAAAGGCCGGATGAGGGCGCTCCGCGACTGCCGCGACGCGAATCCCTGAGACAATCGGCAACGCCCTCATCCCCCCTTCGGGGACCTTCTCCCGCAAGCGGGAGAAGGGGCTAATCACGCCGGTCCGGCTGGCACGACGCCTGTCGGATTGATGAACCGCAGGCTCTCATAATAGTGATGTTTGATGTGGAAGAGATTGACGGTCTCCTCCACGCCCGGCCACGCGCGCAGCTCGTTGCGATAGCGCCTCAGGTTAGGGTAGTCCTCGATGCGGCGGATGTTGCATTTGAACAGGCCGACGTAGACCGGATCGAAGCGCAGCAGCGTGACGAACAGGCGCCAGTCGGCTTCCGTCAACTTGTCGCCAAACAGGAAGCGCCGCGTCGCGAGCCGCGCCTCGAGATCGTCGAGCGTCTCGAACAACGCTGAAACTGCTTCATCGTAGGCGACCTGGGTCGATGCGAAGCCGCAGCGGTAGACGCCGTTGTTGACGGTTGCGTAGACCCTCGCGTTGACCTCGTCGATTTCGGCCCGCAACGCCTCGGGATAGTAGTCGCCCTCGCGTGCGCCGACGGCGTCGAACGCCGAGTTGAACATGCGGATGATGTCTGCGCTCTCGTTGTTGACGATTGTCTTTGTCTGCTTGTCCCACAGCACCGGCACCGTGACGCGGCCGGTATAGTCGGGCTTCGCCTTCAGATAGATCTCGTAGAGCGCCTTCGCGTCGTTGACCGCGTCAGGAATGACATCGCGTCCGGGCGCAAACGTCCAGCCGTCGTCGGCCATCAGCCAGTTGACGACAGCGACATCGACGAACCGCTCGAGGCCCTTCAGCTTGCGGAAGATCAGCGTGCGATGCGCCCAGGGACAGGCGTAGGAGACATAGAGCTGATAGCGGCCGGCCTCCGGCCGAAAGCCGCCTTCACCGGTAGGACCCGGCGCGCCATCAGGCGTGATCCAGGAGCGGAATGTCGTGACATTGCGGACAAAATGCCCGCGGGAATCGTGAGCGGGAATGGGCCGCGTCTCCCATTTGCCGTCGATCAGCTGGCCTGGCATGGTGTCGTCCTTAGTTGTTAGACTGAATCGTCATCGCGAGCGCAGCGAAGCAATCCATGGCTCCGTCGCCGCCTCGGTTGCTGTTCAACCACGATGGCTAGCGGCAGCCGCCGCGTCGCTATGCTCCTCGCAATGACGGGCTTAGCGCCCCTCGTGGAAGTAATTGTACACCAGCCGCGCCGTCGCGGCATTCAACCCCGGCGTTTTTTCGAGATCCGCAAGCCCCGCCTTGCCGACCTCCTTCGCCGTGCCGAACGCATGCAGCAGCGCGCGCTTGCGCGCCGGGCCGATGCCGGGGATTTCGTCGAGCGGGCTTTTGACGAACTCGCGCTTGCGCTTGGCGCGATGCGTGCCGATCGCGAACCGATGCGCTTCGTCGCGCAGCCGCTGGACGAAGAACAGCGCGGGATCGCGCGGCGGCAGTTTGAAAGACGGCTTGCCGACGACGAAGAAGGTTTCGCGGCCGGCGTTGCGGTCCTCGCCCTTGGCGATGCCCGCCAGCGTCACGCCCTCGACGCCGAGGCTCGACCATGATTTCCCGCGCCGCCTCGAACTGGCCCTTGCCGCCGTCGACGATGACGAGATCGGGACTTGTCGGGAAATTCCTCCTCGCGCTTCGGCTCCGCCTCTTCGCGCTTCAGCTTTGCAAAGCGGCGAGTCAGCACCTCGCGCATCATCGCCGTAGTCGTCGCCCGGCGTCAGCGCCGTGTTCTTGATGTTGAAGGTTCGGTACTGGCCTTTGACGAAACCTTCGGGACCGGCGACGATCATCGCGCCGATCGCGTTGGTCCCCATGATGTGGGAATTGTCGTAGACCTCGACGCGGCGCGGCGGCGTCTCCATGCCGAACACCTGCCCCAGCGAAGCCAACAGCCGCCCCTGGCTGGACGCCTCGGCGAGCCTGCGCGACAGCGCCTCGCGCGCGTTGCGGATCGCGTTGTCAACCAGCTCCTTCTTCTCGCCGCGCTTCGGCGCGCCGATCGCGACGCGCTTCCCCATCCGCGCGCTGAGGATGTCGCGCAGCATGTCTGCGGAGGCGACCTCGTGGCTCAGCAGGATGAGACGCGGCGCCGGCCTGTCGACATAGAATTGGGCGAGAAACGAATCGAGCACTTCCGACGCGCTGAGGTTGCGATCGGCGCGCGGAAAATAGGCGCGGTTGCCCCAGTTCTGATAGGTGCGGAAAAAGAACGCCTCGACGCAGAACTGGCCGGCTTCCTCACAGATCGCAAACACGTCGGCTTCCGGCACGCTGCGCGGGTTGACGCTCTGCTCCCCCTGCACGGCGGAAAGCGCGGCGATGCGGTCGCGCAGCCGCGCCGCTTTCTCGAATTCCAACGCCTCGGCGGCTTCCGTCATCTCGTCAGCGAGCCGATGGCGGATGGCGCGGCTGCGGCCGGCCAGGAAGTCGCGGGCCTCGTCGACAAGTCGGTTGTAGTCGGGAATTGCGATCTCGCCGGTGCAGGGCGCCGAGCAGCGCTTGATTTGAAATTGCAGGCACGGCCGGGTTCGGTTCTCGTAAAAACTGTCGGAGCAGGTGCGCAGCAGGAACGCGCGCTGCAGAGCGTTGATGGTGCGAAACACCGCCGTCGCGCTCGCGAACGGCCCGAAATAATCGCCTTTGATGGAGCGCGATCCCCGATGTTTGATGAGTTGCGGCGCCTCGTGCGCGGTCGCGATCAGAATGTAGGGAAAGCTCTTGTCATCGCGCAGCAGCACATTGTAGCGCGGCCTGAGCTGCTTGATGAGATTGGCTTCGAGCAGCAGCGCCTCGGTCTCGCTCTCTGTGGTGACGAACACCATCGAGACGGTCTGCGAAACCATGCGCGCGATGCGCATCGATTGCCGTTCCGGCGTCGTGTACGAGAGAATGCGCTTCTTGATCGAGCGCGCCTTGCCGACGTAGAGCACCTCGCCGTCGGCGCCGATCATGCGGTAGACGCCGGGCCCATGCGGCGCGTGCCGCCAGAACGATTTCACGATGTCGGCGCCTCGCGCCAACGGCCCCGGCTCGGCGGGCGCCTCGTCGAGATTCAATTCCTGGGTTGAGGAACTCTCCTCAGCTTCGTCCAGCACAATTTCCGGATCGAAATCGGAGGAGCTCCTGGGCTCGGTGGCTCCGCTCATGTCGGAGATTTAGGGGCTCGAACCCGATTCGGGAAGAGCGTTGGAAACCCTCTCGCCTGCGCGCTTTCGTCGGCGTCTTTCGGACGCGCAATTTGGCCCCCTAACAATCCTTCGGAAAAACCGCTCAAAGAAATGTGGTTTATCAGCCCACGGCTTAAGAGTTACCCGCGTAAGGTCTGAGCGTGCGTAGCAGGGGGTTCAGCGTTGGCGTCTTCGCCGGTTACTTTTGTCGTGGTGCCGGGGCTCGGCGACGCCGGGCCTGACCATTGGCAGACGCTGTTCGAGGCTGAACGCACCGATGCGGTCCGTGTGCGGCAGAGGGATTGGGAGCGCCCGACGCGCCGAGCCTGGGTCAAGGGCCTGGAAGACACTGTAGCGGCGGTCGAGGGCCAGGTCGTGTTCGTCGCGCACAGTCTTGGCGCGCTGGCTGTCGTGCAATGGGCGGCGCGCACACGGCAGGCTTCGCGCGTGGCGGGCGCGCTGCTGGTCGCGCCTCCGGATCTCGAGTCGGCTCAGGTGAGCCTGCCGCCTCGCTGGCTGCTATGGGTCTCGGGCTGGGCGCCTACCCCGATGCGCAAGCTGCCGTTTCCGGCGACTGTCGTCGGCAGCGCCAACAACCCCCTATGTTCGGCGGCCAGCGTGCGAAGCTTCGCCAAGTCGTGGGGCGCCAATTTCGTCGATCTCGGCGCCGCCGGTCATATCAATGCGGCCTCCGGCTATGGCAACTGGCGCGATCTGGGGCGTCTGCTGGACGCGATGACCGGCTAATATCGGCCTTGGCACATTCGGCTTGGCTAGTTTCGGGCCACAGGTCTCAAATTGACCCAGCGCCGAGCCGCGACCCAAATGCGCCTGGCGTAAAATTCGCTTGGCTTTCCCGCGCGCTTTCCTATATGAGCCTTGGCTTGGCGCGTAACCGAAAGGTTCCGCGCCGCTGATTTTTTTGAGACCCGCGCGCCGGCTTCGGCGCGAGGCCAGAAACCCCCGGATCGTACCATGGCCAATCCGTTCGAGTTCATTCAGCAGGTCCGCACCGAGGCGACCAAGGTTCATTGGCCGACCCGCCGCGAGACGCTGATCACGACGGCGATCGTCATGGCGATGGCGGTCTTCGCGTCGCTGTTCCTGCTTGCGGTCGACGTATCGCTGCAGAGCATCGTCGGCTTCGTACTGGGTTTCGGGCGTTCGCACTAAGGCGGTTCGGGAACACGTTGGAATGAACACATGACTACCCGCTGGTACATCGTCCACGCCTATTCGAACTTCGAGAAGAAGGTCGCCGAATTCGATCCGCGAAGGCGCGGCGCAGCGCGGCCTGATGGCCAAGTTCGACGAGATCCTGGTGCCGACCGAGAACGTCGTCGAAGTCCGCCGCGGCCGAAAAATCAATTCCGAGCGGAAATTCTTTCCCGGCTACGTGCTGGTCAAATGCGACCTCAGCGACGACGTCTACCACCTGATCAAGAACACGCCGAAGGTGACCGGCTTCCTCGGCGCCGACAACAAGCCGATGCCGATTTCCGACGCCGAAGCCGACCGCATCAAGGGCCAGGTCGCCGATGGCGTCGAGCGGCCGAAGGCGTCGATCCGGTTCGAGATCGGCGAGACGGTGCGCGTCGCCGACGGCCCGTTCGCCTCGTTCAACGGCACCGTCGAGGAAGTCGACGAGGCGCGCTCGCGCGTGAAGGTCGCGGTGTCGATCTTCGGCCGCGCCACGCCGGTCGATCTGGAATATGGGCAGGTCGAGAAGGTTTGATCAGAAAAGTCTCGCTTGACGCGTAACGCGCGGGGGTCTGTGTTCGAAACTCCAAGGCAGGCGGCGCCGTATATGACGGTGAAGTCATAGCCCGAAGCGAGGCTCGAAATGTTCTATCACCGCAAGCGCGGCTGGGAATTGCCCGAAAGCGCAACGACGCCGGAAGCCATATTCTTCGGCCGCCGCCAGTTCCTCGCCGGCGCCGGCGCCATTGCAGGCGCGGCCGCTCTCGGCGGGCGGGCTTTCGCTGACGACGCGGCCGACGTCGCCGCGCTCTATCCAGCCAAGCGCAACGACGCCTACAAGCTCGACCGCGACGTGACGCCGGAAAAGCTCAACCTCAACTACAACAATTTCTACGAGTTCTCGACCAGCAAGCACGTCGACGCCGACGCGCTGAAGATCCGGCCGTGGACGGTGAAGATCGACGGCCTGGTCGAGAAGGAACAGACGTTCGATATCGACGCGCTGATCAAGTCGATCCCGCTCGAGGAACGGCTTTACCGGCACCGCTGCGTCGAAGCGTGGTCGATGGCGATCCCGTGGACCGGCTTCCCGCTGAAGAGCCTGGTCGACAAGGCGAAGCCGCTGTCGGGCGCCAAATACGTGCGGTTCGAGAGCTTCATGGACAAGAAGATCGCGCCCGGCCAACGCTCGTTCATGCCCTGGCCCTATATCGAGGGCCTGACGATGGCGGAGGCGACCAACGACCTCGCCTTCCTGGTGACGGGCGCCTATGGCAAGCCGGTCGCCAAGGTGCAGGGCGCGCCGATCCGGCTCGCGACGCCGTGGAAATATGGCTTCAAATCCGCCAAGTCGATCGTGCGCATCAGCTTTGTCGCCGACCGCCCGGAGACCTTCTGGCAAAACCTCGGGCCGGACGAATACGGCTTCTGGGCCAACGTGAACCCCGACGTCCCGCATCCGCGCTGGAGTCAGGCCAAGGAGACCGAGCTCACCACCGGCAACCTGCCGGCCGACGATGATCTACAACGGCTACGGCGACCAGGTGGCGGCGCTCTACAAGGGGCTTGAGAAAGAGCCGCTGTTCATGTGAGGCGGCGTCGGCGCTTCGTCGTCATTGCGAGGGAGCGCAGCGACGAAGCAAACCGCGCTTCACCCAGATGGGTCGAAAGACGCGCCAGGATCAACCGACGCGTTTCCTGAGCGCCATCGCGGCGTCGGGGTTGGCAGCCTTGTATCCCGAAATCACGTAGATATAGACGTCCCGCTTCACCCTCTCAGGCGGATTCTTGTCCACGGGAGCCAGATCTTCCGGCGTATCCCCTGAGGCCCATATTCGCGCCCGATCCGCCCATTGGTCCAGCGTCTTTGGCAGATAGCCAAGCTTTGCAGTCTCCTTTGTTCCCATCAATCTGACGTAGACGAATGACGCCGTGACATCCGGTATCAGCGGATATTCCAAGTCTCCAGCCAGCACGATGGCGACGCCGTATTGCTTGGCGAGGGCGACGAACTCCGGCGTTGCGAAACTCTCGTGGCGGACTTCGACCGCGTGCCGAAGCTTCGTTCCGCCGACAGCCGTTGGCAAGAGTTTGAGAAACGCCTCGAAGTCGCCGCCGTCAATCACTTTGGTCGGCATGAACTGCCAGTTGATGGGGCCGAGCTTATGTTTGAGCTCCAACAGACCGCCATTACAGAACCGCTGGATCGATTTGCCGGCGCTGGCGAGCAGCTTGCGGTTCGTCGCGAAACGCGGCGCCTTGACCGCGAAGACGAAATCGTCGGGCGTTTCGTCGAACCATTTGGCGAAACTCTCCGGCTTCTGGGAGCCATAGAATGTGCCGTTGATTTCAATCGAGCTTAGCCGGTTGCTGGCGTATTCGAGCTCGCGCTTCTGGGGCAGTTTGTCCGGATAGAACCTCCCTCGCCACGGCTCGTAGGTCCATCCGCCAACTCCCACCCGGATAGTACCCGAGTTGGATGCTCCGCCGCTGCGTCGTGCGCCTGCCATCTCTATGCCCGCACCAGTTTGGCGAGCGCAGAAAAATCCTTGAACAAATGTTCGCGCTCCTGAGCCTGCAGCGTGGGATCCGGCATGCGCAGAACATAGGCCGGATGGACGGTTACAAATAGGCGCCGGCCACGAAATTCGCGCACCGAGCCGCGCGCCTTGAGGAGACCGCCGCGTTCGCCGGTCAGCGCGAACAGGGCCGTCGCGCCCATCGCGACGACCAGCGGCGCCTGCACCGCGGCGAGTTCCTTTTCGAGCCACCAGCGGCACGCGACGATCTCGGGGTTATCAGGCGTCTTGTGGATGCGCTTCTTGCCGCGCGGGACGAATTTGAAATGCTTGACCGCATTGGTGACGTACGCGTCCGAGCGGGGCAGGCCCGCGTGCGCCATCGCTTCGTCAAACAGGGCGCCTGCGGGGCCAACAAAGGGCCTGCCCGCGAGGTCTTCCTGATCGCCGGGCTGCTCGCCCACGAACAGGATCTTGGCGTCGGCCGAACCTTCTCCGAACACGGTCTGCGTCGCATGCGCGCCGAGATCGCAGCGACGACATCCTTCGGCGTCGCGGCGAAGAGTTGAAAGGTCGTCCACATTGGATTCAGAGACGGGCTCAGGAGGCTTCGCGCGCCGTCGCGTCGCCGGCGCCGCGGGCGCGGCGAGCAATTGTTCGACCCGAGGCGCCGCCGCCGCCATCATCGCGGGGATCTGTCGAGTCTCGGGAAGGTTGGCCCAATATTTCATCGGCATTTCCTTGCGCATCGCGTCGGGCATCAGACGAGCAGGGTTGAAGATCGAACGATAATACGCGTCCCACGCGGGCGAGAAGCCGTCGCTGTCGGGCGCCTGCGATTTGTCGGCTCCCGGACCAAAACTGAGGGCGCCATCACGGAAAAGGATGCTGCGCTTCGGCGTGAGAATGACGAAATCGTTTTGCGCGAAGCGGTCGACGAAAAAAGGCGCCGTCAGCTCTTCGATGTGATGTTCCGGCTCGAACCAGGCGACGTAAAGCGGCTTGCCCGCGTCGCCGGCGATTTCGCGAAACCGAACGAACGCGGTCATCTTGTGACGATCGCGGCTGACCGATTTCACCATGCGCTCGAGCGCGCATCACATCGGGATCGGCGGGGTTGTCGAGCAGGCCCCGCTCGCTCTGCATGCGAAACAGGAGCCGATAGAGCAAGGCGAACCGCTCGGGATCGCGATGGCAGATCGCCAGCTTCGCGATCTCGATGAAGCGCCGCGGAACGCGCATTTCGGCGCCGGCTGTAGCCAACTCCGGCGGTTCGGCGAAGCCCGCGAACAGGTCGCTTCCGCCGACCGTCCAGACGATTTCGTCGGGAGCGGTTTCGCGAGCGCAAAACGCCCGGGCCGACGCTCGCCAGCCGTCGAAATCAACTTCCGATGCGAGCAGGGCGCCGATCATGCCGCGAACAAGTCCAGTTGCTGCGGCTCCGCTGCGGGGAGCAACAGCCTCGCGCTCTCCAGTTCTCGACGCGGTCGCCAGTCGGGCGTCGTGATGAAGGGTCTGACGCCGCTGATCCGCCGGGTAAGACGCGCGCACATCGGCGAGCCGCAATTGCCCATGCCGGCGGGCGGCCAGTATCTTGTCGACCACGCGCACTCCAAGCCCCGGCGTGCGCAGCAGCAGTTCGCGCGGCGCGGTGTTCACGTCGAGCGGAAAAAAGTGCAGGTTGCGCAGAGCCCAGGCGCGCTTCGGATCGATCTTCAAATCCAGCATGCCATCGCCGCCATCGAAGATCTCCTCCATGCGGAAATCATAGAACCTGAGCAACCAATCCGCCTGATACAGTCGATGTTCCCGAATGAGCGGCGCCGGCTTGATCGGTAGGCTGGCGGCCGGGGAGGGAATGGGGCTGAAGGCCGAGTAATAGACGCGCTTCAGCGCGTAGCTCGAATAGAGCGTTGCGCTCCGGGTCATGATCTCCTGATCGCGCGCCGCGTCCGCGCCGACGATCATCTGCGTGCTCTGGCCCGCGGGCGCAAAGGCCCGCGGCCTGCTCTTCGCGCTTCGGTCGCCGGCCTCCTCAAGCTTCAACCGCAGGCCGGCCATCGCCTTGCGGATCGTCGCCGGCTGCTTCTCTGGCGCGAGCCGCTTCAGGCTTTCGTCGGATGGCAGTTCGACGTTCACCGACAGGCGATCCGCCCAGCGGCCCGCTTCCTCGATCAGCCTGCCGTCCGCGCCGGCGATGGTCTTGAGGTGGATATAGCCGCGGAAGGCGTGCTGTTCGCGCAGTTCGCGCGCGACGCCGATCAGCTGCTCCATCGTGTAATCCTCGTTCCGAATAATTCCGGAAGAGAGAAACAGGCCTTCGATCATGTTGCGGCGATAGAAGCCGATGGTCAGCTTCGCGACCTCCGCAATCGAAAAACGGGCGCGTTCGACATTGCTCGAGACGCGATTGACGCAATAGGCGCAGTCGTAAATGCAAAAATTCGTCAGCAGAATTTTCAGCAGCGAAATGCAGCGGCCGTCGGGCGTGTAGGCATGGCAGATGCCCGAGCCGGTGATCGAGCCAAGCCCCTTGCCATCGCGAGAGTTTCGCTTGGCGCCGCCACTCGAAGCACAGGACGCGTCGTACTTTGCGGCGTCGCTCAGCACCTCCAGTTTGTGCTGCAGGCTCGCGCCGATTGCGCTGGCAATGTTCATGATATGTTCCTAGCAAAAGTACTCAACGAAGTCGAGTCCTGCCGGGTTCCAGTGCGCGATGACATGCCCGTCGGGCCGAGAGCACAGCGCAGTCAGCCCAGCGCCGTCGCTCTGACCTCGAAAACGCCGACGTCTGTCGCGGCCATCAGCCGCGTCTGCGGCCGGCGCGAAACAAAGCTGCCGCCGGTGAACTCGCCGAACGCCGGCAGCACGATCTGGCGGCCGGCAGACGACGAAACAGGGCAGGCGCAGCGAGTCGCGGCCCGGGCCGTAGAGCCGCGTCATCGGGTGCACATGACCGGCGAGCACGGCGGGGCCCTCGACGAGCGCATCCTCGTCGTCGAGCGGAAAATGCCGGCATTCGCAGCCGGCGTAAGCGCGCCGGCGCCTCGGCGACCTCGAAGCCGAGGTCCGCGATCCAGCGGCCCGCCCGCACGTCGTGATTGCCGAGCACGACCGCGCAGGCAAGTTCGGCGCGTTCCGCGCGCCAGGCGCCGAGCGACGCCGTCAACCCCGGCGTCATCGACGGCGCGGCGTGGACGAAATCGCCGAGCACGACGAGCCGCTCGGGCTTCACCGCGTCGACGAGCGCGCCGAGCCGGCGCAACGTCTCCTCGCTGGCGCCGGTCGGCGCGGGCGCGCCAAAAGCCCGAAACGCCGAGGCCTTGCCGAGATGCAGGTCGGCGACGAACAGAGCTTTCGCATCGGCGCGCCAGAGCGCGCGCTCGGGCAGAAGCTCGAGCGGCACGCCGCCGAGATCAATCGTCGCCCTCATGCGCCGGCCGCCTTTTCGAGCTGGGCGAGCATTCGCTCGATGCGCGCGTTCAGCGTCTCGTTGGTCAGTTTCTCGCGGAACATTTCGACCATCAGCGGGAAGGCGAGCGGCGAACAGCGTTGCAGCAGGCGGTAGTCGAGGCGGCGTGCCGGCCATGCGCTTCAACGTCGCCTGCAGGCGGCCGACGTCGAGTTCGTCCTCCAGCACTTCGCGCTCCGCCTGCCCCAGCAGGCCGTTGGTCGGATCGAACTTGCGGAACACGTCGTAGAACAAACTCGAGGAGACCTGCATCATCTTCGCCGTACGGCGCTGGCCGGGATAGCCGGCGACGACAAGGCCCGCAATATGGGCGATGTCGCGGAAGCGGCGTCGCGCCAGCTCGCCGGCGTTGAGCGAGCCGACGACCTCCGCCGTCAGCCTGCGAGATCAGGCGCCGGCGCGAGCAGCCGCGCGAGGTCGGCGCCCCAATCGCGCTCCGTCGCGCTCAGCACTTCGAAGCCGTAGTCGTTGACGCTGAGCGAGAACGTGCCCGGCGCATTCGCGCCCGGCCCGCCAAGCGACGAGGCTCGCGAGACCCAGATGAATGTCGCGGCCCGCGAACGGATAGACGAACAGATGCCAGCCCTCGCGCGTCTTCAGCGTCTCGGCGAGCACAGTGTCCGGCGTCGGCAGCGCCGACCAGCGCGCCTGCAATTCGAGCATCGGCCGCGCCGCCTGCATCTCCGGCCCTTCGAATTCTCCCGTCCGCGGCCCGCGCGAAAGCCTCGACCATGGCGTCGGCGAGCGTCGTCGAAAGCGGCATGCGGCCGCCGCCCCAGCGCGGCGTCATGCCGCCGCCCTTGGAGGCTTTCACGAACGCGATACCGTCGCGGATGCGGACGAACTCGAGCGCGCGGCCGGCGAACCAGAATTTGTCGCCCGCGCTGCATGCGCGCGATGAAACTTTCCTCGACCGTGCCGAGTTTCGGCCCGCGCGGCGCCGGCCCGTATTGAACCATGATTGAGGTGTCGGCGACGATCGCGCCGATGTTGAGCCGGTGGCGCTTGCCGACGTATTCGCTGGCCGGCCGCCACACGCCCTCGGCGTCCGGCGCGGCGCGGCGGAAATCGGGATAGGCGGTAAGGCTCGGGCCGCCCTGGCGGACGAAATCGAGGCACCAGGCCCAGGCTTCGTCGCTGAGGTGTTCGTAGGCCACCGTTTCGCGCACTTCGGCGAGCAGCTCCTCGGCGCGAAAGCCGCCGCCGAGCGCGACCGTCACGCAATGCTGCGCGAGCACGTCGAGCGGCGCGGAGGGGCTGCGGCGGCTCTCGATCTTCCGCTCCGCGATCGCCCGCTTGACGGCGGCGGCTTCGACGATCTCCAGGCTCTGGCTCGGCACGATCGTGATGCGCGACACGCGCCCAGGCGCGTGGCCGCTGCGGCCGGCGCGCTGCAACAGCCGCGCGACGCCCTTCGGCGATCCCACCTGCAGCACCCGCTCGACGGGCAGGAAATCGACGCCGAGATCGAGGCTCGAAGTGCAGACGACCGCCTTCAGCGTTCCGGCCTTGAGGCCGCGCTCGACGAAGTCGCGCGTCTCGCGCGCCAGCGAGCCGTGATGGATCGCGAGCACGCCCGCCCAATCCGGCCGCAGCTTCAGCAAATTCTGATACCAGATCTCGGCTTGCGAGCGCACGTTGGTGAAGATCAGCGTTGTTTGATAGGCTTCGATCTCGTTGGCCACCGCTTGCGCCATCTTCACGCCGAGATGGCCGCCCCAGGGAAAGCGCTCGGGAATCTCCGGCAACAGCGTGTCGATGACGAGCTCCTTGTCGAGGCGGCCTTCGACCAGCGCGCCCGCGGCGGCGCGGCTCGGCCCGAGCAGGATGCGCTTGGCTTCGTCGAGATTGCCGAGTGTCGCCGACATGCCCCAGGTCACGAGTTCCGGGCGCCAGGTCCTGCAGCCGCGCCAGCGCGAGCTGCGTCTGCACGCCGCGCTTGTTGCCCATCAACTCGTGCCATTCGTCGACGACGACGGCCTGCAAATCGGCGAAACGTCTCGCGCGCGTCCTCGCGCGACAGCATCAGCGACAGGCTCTCGGGCGTCGTGACGAGCAGCGGCGGCGGCTCGCGGTTCTGGCGGCCGCGTTCCGAGGTCGAGGTGTCGCCGGT
Organism: uncultured Pseudomonadota bacterium; assembly: GCA_963771455.1. GTDB lineage: Bacteria > Pseudomonadota > Alphaproteobacteria > Rhizobiales > Beijerinckiaceae > Roseiarcus. The sequence continues at coordinate 193,116 of CAVYTP010000003.1, read as the reverse complement.
GCGCGCGCCGACGCGCCACGGCGCAAAACCGCCGGCCGCCGCGACGCCTTCGAGCGCGTCGCGCAGCGAGCGCTCGCTGTCGGCGGCGAGCGCGCGCATCGGCGTGATCCAGAGCACTCTCAGTCCGCCGCCGTCGGCTTCCGGAAAGGCCTGCCAGGCGCCGAAGCCGACCGCCAGCGTCTTGCCGGCGCCGGTCGTCGCGTGCAGCAGCCCGGATTTCCGGGCGCGAAACAGCTTCCAGGTTTCGCGCTGGAAGGGAAAGGCGCTCCAGCCCTTCGCCTTGAGCCATGCCTCGATGGCGGCGGCGCGCCCGTCAGCCATGGTTCGGGCAGCAAGCGCGCGGAGATTGTCGAGCGTGTCGGCTTCCTCGACGGGCTTGTCGCGCCGCCAGCGCAACATGCGCGGAAAGCGCACCGCGACGCCGCTCTTGTGGCGCTTGCTGAACGACAGCCCCTCGAAGCCGAGTTCGAACACCTGCGTCGGCTCGACGCTGCGCACCGGGCCGAAGGTCTCCTTGGTGGTGCGGCGGATGATCGCGTCGACCTCGCGCATTTCCGCGTCCGAAAGGCCGGAATAGGCCTTGGCGAACGGCACGAGCGTTCGCGCGCGCGCCTTCGCCGTCCCAGAGCGCGAACGTGTAGTCGCTGTAGACGCCGGAGCGCCGGCCGTGGCCGCGCTGCGCGTAGATCAGCACGGCGTCGACGCTCATCGGGTCGAGCTTCCATTTCCACCAGACGTCGGTGCGGTCGTCGCCCTTGCGGCGGCCGACGCCGTAGGCGCCCTCGCGCGCCTTCAGCATCAGGCCCTCGCGGCCGAGCGCGCGGGCGGCCTCGCGCTGCTCGGCGAGGCCTTCCCAGGTCCCGGCGACGACCTCCGGGCTCAACCGGATCGGCAGGTGAGCATGTCGATCCGCAAGCGCAGTCACGAGCCCTGCGAGTTCGGCGCGCCGCACGTGCTGCGGCTCGGCGCGAATGTCGCGGCCGCCGAATTCCAGCAGATCGTAGGCGATGAAGGCGACCGGCAGTTCGGCCAGCGTCTTGGCGCTGATGATCTTTCGGCCGAGCCGCTGTTGCAGGCTGGCGAACGGCGCGAGGCCTTCGAGCGAGTCCGGCGCGGCCTCTTCCTTGCGCGTCCAGCACGACGAGTTCGCCGTCGAGCGCGACGCCTTCCGGCAAGCGCGTCGGCCAGCGGCGCCAGATCGGGATAGGAATCCGAAATCAGCTCCTCGCCGCGCGACCAGAGCCGCCAGATGGCGCCGCGCTTGACGAGCTGGGCGCGGATGCCATCGAATTTCCACTCGGCGATCCAGTTCTGCGGCGGCCCGAGCGTCGCCTCCATCTCCTCGACCGGCCGCGCCCAGGATTGCGCGAGATAGAAGGGATAGGGCTGCCCGGCGGCGAGCGTCGCGCCCTCGCCGTCGTCGACGCCGGCGATCAGCGCCTCGAAATCCTTGGCGGCCGGAATGCGGCCGGCCTGCGCATAGCCCATCATGCGCTGCGCCATGTGGCTTCTCGTCGACCTGCGCGACCTCGGAGAGCGCCTTGATGACCTGCAGCCGCGAGACGCCGACCCGCATTTCGCCGGTGATGAGCTTGAAGAACACCAGCCGCTGGTCGGTCGGCAGCGCCTGCGTATAAGCGACGAGGCGCGCGTATTTCTGCTCTTCCTCGAGCGGGCGAAGCGTCAGCAGCCGCTCGCGCATCCAGACGTCGAGCGACAGGTCCTCCGACGCGTCGCCGGGCGGCAGCAGCAGCGACAGCGTCTCGGCGAGATCGCCGACATTGTTGTAGCTTTCCGAGACGAGCCATTCCGGCAGGCCCGACTGCTCGACCGCCAGCCGCCACAGCAGCCGCGTCGGCGCGCTCTGGCGCGGCTTGCCGCCGGCGAGAAAATAGACGAGCCAGGCCGTGCTCGCCGAGCGCGCGGGATCGGCTTTGGCGGCCGCAAAGGCCTCGATCAGCGCCGCCTGCTTGACGCGCGTCGAAGTCGCCTGGTCGAGGCGGCGGTAGAGTTCGGCGAAAGCCTTCACGCCTCTGTCGCCTCTTCTTCGCCATAGGCTGTCTGCGAGCGGCCGGGCGTCGAGGCCCCGCTCGTGCAGATAGCGCGACAGCGCCGCCGCGAAGCCGTGGGTCGTGAGCACGCGGCTCGCGCCGGTCGCCTCGATAGCTGCCAGCAGCCCCGGCCAGTCGGCGTGGTCGGAGATCACGAAGCCGCGGTCCAGCCCGCGCCGGCGGCGGTTGCCGCGCACCTGCATCCAGCCGCTGGCCAGCGCATCGGAATATTCGCCGAAGCGCTTGAGCCAAGGGCTGCCCGCGGCCGACGGCGGCGCGACAATCAGGGCGCCGGCGTAATTGGTCTTGGCGTCGGACGACGAGCCGCGTCTCCGGCAGGCGCACGCCCGCCGCGCGGTGCAGGTCGTTGATCGCCTCGACGGCGCCGTGACAGAAGATCGGGCCGAGATCGGGATCGACATTGGCGAGCACCCGCTGCGCCTTGCCGAGCGCATAGGCGTAGATGACGCTCGCCAGGCCGGCGGCGGCGTTGTCGCGCCGCCACAGGTCGACGTCGGCCATGACTTCGCCTTGCGGGCGCCAGCGGTAGATCGGCAGCGCGAATGTCGATTCGGTGATGAACGCGTCGCAGCGCACCGGCTCGAACGGCGCGGAAACGCCGTCCGCCTGCAGCTTGTAGTCGCCGGACGCGACCCAGACCTCGCCGCGATGCTCCACCCGGATCTGCGCCGAACCCAGGACGTGGCCGGCGGGATGAAAGGAAACGCTGACGCCATTGCGATTCAGCGCCTCGCCATATTCGACCGTTTCGACCGCGATGTCCGCGCCGAGCCGTTTCTTCAGGATCGGCGGCGCAGTCGCGCTGGCAGACGTAGTGAGCCGAGCCGGAGCGCGCGTGATCGCTGTGGCCGTGCGTGATCAGCGCGTGCGCAACCGGTCGCCAGGGATCGATGTAAAAATCGCCGGGCGGACAATAGAGGCCGCTCTCGGCGACGACGATGAGGTCCATGACCGGCGTACTCTATTCGTTCTCGTGGCGCGGCGAAAGAGGCCCCCCGTCTGTAATGTCTCCCTGATGATTACGTTCCCGCCGATCGACGCGCGTGGGCCATCGAGGCCCGGCGCGGCGTCCGAAAGGCGAAAGTCGCGAGCCTGATGAGCCGGCGCTCTAGATGCAGGCGATGACGGCGTTCAACGCCGTCGTCAATTTCGAGTTCGTATTTGGTTTCGTCAGAAACGCAGCGGCGCCGCGTTTCCGGGCGCGCAAGGCGTCGGCGCCGGCTCTGGAAGACGTCAGCACCACCGAAGGAAAGGCGCTGTCGCCTCTTGCCGCAAAGTCGCGCAGCAGGGCGAAGCCGTCTTTGCGCGGCATATGAAGGTCGACGATCGCCAGATCGGGCTGAGTTGCCCAGAGATCGAGCAGATCGAGCGCCTCGGCGCCGTCACGCGCGATGACGATCTCGCCGACCCTGGGATTTTTGGCCAGTGCGGATTTGATGAGGTACACATCCGCTTCGTCGTCCTCGACCAGAAGCACGCATAGCTGCGTCTCTGCTTTTGTGGGCTCGAGCGCATCGGCAATCTGCAATCCCGAATGATCCGCGAAGCCCGCTACGTTCGTCTGCAATGCTGAATTCTGCATAACCGCCCCATGATGTTCAGGTGTGGCGTCCGGAAACCGGCAAGGGGAGAGTATGAGCAAAAAGAATCGGAGGTGGTGAGATTATGCAATCTATAGTAGAATAATTGATAATGAGCACGTAAGACTTGCTTTTAGGCCGTTAAGCGGCAGCTTCGTTGAGCGCCGCTTGCGGAGCAACCCGCTCGAGCGCGTCAGTTCCTTTGCGCAGACACGGTGAGGAGGAACGACGGCCGTCGAACATGGACCGGCGCTTTATGGCCGACATTTCGCTGGCGACCATTTGCAATCGAGGTGGCTTTGCCTGCGTGCGCACCCCGGTCAGCACGACCAAGGTAGCGATGAGCAGGACGCCGCCCGCCGCTTTGAAGACGCCTCTCGCGCCGCTCAGGCGAACATCAGTTCGCCGGCCGCAGCGCCGATCGTCACCGGGCATCCACCCGGCGCGTTGCGAAGCTTGGGGGTCTGTGGGCATCGCCTTCCGTTACGTGACCCGCGTGCGCGCGTGACGCCGTTCACCTGGCCGACAGTTGGCGGCTTCGATGCGACAACAATCACGCCAAGCCCCGGTCCAGGGCCCAAAATCTCTGCGCCGGGGTTGCGCAGGCCCGCGGAAAGCTGTGACAGCAGGAATTGACGTTCAGAAGAAATACCTTCGCATTCAGCGAAGGACCCGGTCGCGCTATATATTCTCGCGCGTGCAGATCATGAACGGCGCCATCGACGTGAAGGTGCGATTGTCGTCTCGCGATTTTACGGCCTTGATCATGCCTGAAATGACGTCGTCACACATTGGCTCCATGGGAAACTCAATGACAAACGTCAGGGTTTCGTCGAGCAGCGCGGCGCGTGTGTTTTCCATCAGTTGATGCCCGACAGCGACGATCTGTCCTGCGCGGCCAGTTGCGCGAAGCGCCGCGATGGCGCCGCTGATGCCGCCTCCGGCGACGTAGAGCGCCAATAGGTCCGGGTGCTCGCGCAATTGCCGTTCTGTAACTTCCTGAGCGACCGCGCTCGATTCGAAAGTCGATAGCGGCTCCAGCAATGTGAACTCCGGCGCGTGTTCTCGAAAGTAGGAACGAAAGCCGCTTTCGCTCATATCGTGGCTACGATAGCGATGATTGCCGACAAGGATGGCGAGCTTACCTGGCGATTTGCAGAGCTTGTGGATCATCCAGGCGACTGTCCGTCCGACCTTCCAATTGTCGGAGCCGACATAGTTGGCGTCGCCTTTGGTAGCGAGCTGCGTGATGAGCGCAAACACGGGGACGCCTCGCTGCTGAAGCGTTTCAATCGCGTGCGACACCAGGGGATGTACAGCCGCCACGACCGCAATGGCGTCACAACTTTCGCCGAGCGTCAACATACGGGCAGCGACGTTCTGCGGCGTCAATTCCTCCAGAAACTCGACCTGGAAGTCGACGTCCGCGTCGACGACCCGGCGACTTGCGGCCTTTAGCTCGCGGTCCAACATCTGATAATAGATACGGCCCGATTGCTGAAGCAGTGCGCCAAATCGATATTTCTTGCGAGTGATGCTGAGGCGGTTGTTGATGGCGCCCAGCCCGTAGAAGCCGATCGATTGGGCGGCGTCGCGAATGCGCTGCACCGTTGCCGGACGCACTTTACCGTCCCCGCCGATCACGCGTTTGACGGTGGTCACGGACACCTGCGCCTCAGCGGCGAGATCGATGATTGTCGGACGTCCCATTTGCCGTTCTCGTATCATTTTGGCTCATTGCGACCTTCCAAATGGTCCGAATGAGACGTTTTGCCCGAGACAAACATTCCGTGGTTGCAGTTGTTTGAACAAAATGTTCTATTTTATGTGCGAAAGCTGGGGGATGAACCTGACTATCGGTACCGCGGCTAGGAAGCGAAGACAAGGGAGGGCGCACGAATTGCGACTAAAATGAACCTTTTTGGCTCAAAGCGAGCAGCAAGAACCTATTCCAAGACATACCGCAGGCGCGCAGGTCAGGAGCCGAGAGATGGACGATCTAGAATTCGGCGTCAGGAACAAGCGCGGGGACTGGACGCCGACGGCGACCGCTCAGACCGCGCCGCTGTGGAACTGGCCGCCTGACCCCGGCAAGATCCTCGGCTGGCTGCCCGGCTATTTGTGGCCCTGGAACGCGTTCCACATGGCGACGGCGCTGCTTTACTGGCGCTTCGTCATACCCGATGTCGAGACGATGAAATCGCTGACCTGGGGCTGGCCGCTGTGGCTCTATGCCGTCAACGCCACGGCGATCTTCGTCATGTATGGCTCCGTCGAGCTATTCTACTACGTCAAACGCAGGCAGGGCTCGCGCTTCAAATACAATTCGAAATTTCCCTCCGACCATCCATCCGATGTCTTCTGGTTCAAGAGCCAGAACATCGACAACTTCCTGCGCACCCTCTTTATCTCCGTTCCGCTGTGGACGCTTGTCGAGGTGTTCATGTTGTGGTGCTTCGCGACGGGGCATGCGCCCTGGTTGAGCTGGGGCCAACATCCGGTCTATCTCGCATTTCTTGTCTTGCTCGCGCCGGTGATCCATGAAGCGCACTTCTTCTGCATCCACCGTTTGATCCATTGGGGACCCCTCTATCGTTGGGTCCATTCGGTTCATCACAACTCGATCAATCCGTCACCCTGGTCTTCACTATCAATGCATCCCGTCGAAGGATTCCTGTATCACGCCGTCGCACTCTGGCACCTCGTGATCCCCTCAAATCCGATCGTCGGGCTGTTCCAACTCCATATCGCTGGCTTTGGCGCGATCAACGGACATATCGGCTTCGAAAAGCTTGAACTGAGCGATGGCGCCACGCTCGATAGCCATGCCTGGGCTCACTACCTGCATCACAAGTATTTCGAGGTGAACTACGGCGGCGACGGAGTGATCCCGCTCGATCAATGGTTCGGCACGTGGCACGACGGTTCGAAAGAAGGTCACGCATTGATGGAGGCTCGCTTCGACAAGCTGCGAGAGCGCATGAACGCCCGCCACCATCGGGCGGGAGCTTAGACCGCGCCGCGCCAATCGCAGAGTCCAACAATTGCCGAGAGCCAGCGCGGACTACTGCAGCCAGCACGAAAACGAACTCACACATGAGGAATATCGAAATGGCGCAATGGATTGACGCCTGCGCAGCCGGCGACATCGACCCGGAAGACGTAATCCGCTTCGATCACGCGGGGTCGACATATGCGATTTATCGCACCCTGTCCGACGCGTATCATGCCACCGACGGGCTTTGCACACACGAATCCGTGCATCTCTCGGGCGGCTACGTCGAAGGGAAAATCATCGAATGCCCGAAGCACAACGGGAGGTTCGACTTCACGACGGGCAAGGCCGCTGGCGCTCCGGTTTGCATCAACCTGAAGACCTATCCGGTCAGGGTTGAAAGCGGCCGTGTCTTGATCGAATTGCCCTGAAATCTGGGAGCGCGTCATGGCTGCGCCGGGGATGGTTATTGTTGGAGGCGGCGAGAGCGGCGCCAGCGTCGCGCGTTCGCTGCGCGACAACGGCTGGAACGGCGGCGTGACAATGCTCTGCGAGGAGAAATTGCCGCCCTACGAGCGGCCGCCGCTTTCGAAAACGGCGCTCACCGACGAAGACGGGCCGCGGCGGTTTCGATCCTCACTCCGCGCCAACTGGAGGAGTTGAAGATCACGACGGTTTTTGGCGCTCAAGCCGTCGCGATTGATTGTCCTCGGCATGTCGTGGCCACTCGGCAGCACGGCGATGTCCCTTATGAGCGCCTTGTGCTTGCGACAGGCGCCGGACGCGCGACGCTTGCCGGTCGAAGGCGCGGAACACGCAACGGGTTTGCGCACCTTCGATGACGCGCTCGCCTTGCGACGGCGACTGCGCGCCGGGATGGCGCTGATCGTGATTGGCGGCGGCTTCATCGGCCTCGAAGTCGCGGCATCGGCCCGAAAACTTGGAGCCTCCGTCACAGTCGTCGAAGCGGCCAGTCGCATTTTGAGCCGGGCCGTCCCGGAAAACCTGGCGCGAAGGCTTGCAGCGCGCCACGCGGCGGAAGGCGTCGAGTTGCTTGTCGGGCGCAGCCTGACGCGCCTAGATCGCTCCGGGCATCGCTTCGTCGTCGAACTCGCGGACGGCGGGCAACTGAGCGCCGACCTGATTGTCGCGGGCGTCGGCTCAGCGCCGAGAACGGAACTGGCGGCCGCCGCCGGATTGGAGATCGACAACGGGGTCGCCGTCAACGGCGCCTTGCAAACCAGCGACTCCGACATTTTCGCAATTGGTGACTGTTGCTCGTTTCCGCACCCGCTCTATGGTGGAAGACGGATACGGTTGGAAGCCTGGCGCAACGCTCAGGATCAAGGCGCGTTCGTTGCTCGCAGCCTTCTTGGCGACGCGGGCGAATATCAGGCCGTTCCGTGGTTCTGGTCCGATCAATACGACCTCCATTTGCAGATCGCGGGTTTGCCGTCCGCCAGCGACGCGATCATCAGCCGTGATCTGGGTCAGGGATCGACGATGCACTTTCACCTGGCGAGCGATGGCCGACTGGTCGCCGCAAGCGCGCTCGGCGCGATTGACAGAATAGGCCGCGACGCGCGCATCGCAGAAAAGCTGATCGCATCGCGCGCAAAGCCCAGTCCGGCGCTGCTGGCGAATTCAAACTCCAAGTTGAAGGCGCTTCTTTCGGCGTGACGCGTTCGGATGGTCGAAGAGTTGGAGAGCGATATATGGGGAAGCTGATCGTGCTCCAATCCATGTGGGCGATGGAGCGTCGGCACACCGATGGCTTCGAGCGCTCTCTCGAAGAGAACGTCGAGATGATCGTCGACGCTGGATATGGGGGCCTCAGCGCCCATTGCACCAACCGAGACGCTGTCGCGCGCCTTGCGGGGCTGCTTGCGGGCACAGGCCTCGTCATGGAGGGACAGTGTTTCCCCAGGAGCGTCGAGGACATGAAGCCCGTGCTCGATATCGCCGCCGAATTCGGCGTCCGTCACATCAATGTGCAGCCCGACGTCCGGCCACGCCGCCTAGAAGAATGTTTCCCGCTGATCGATGGCTGGTTGAAGCTGAGTGAATCCTACGACGTCCCCGTCTATTACGAGACGCACCGAGACCGGATGACCACGGACCTGTACTTCACGCTCGACCTGCTCGATCGCTACCCCGACCTGCCGCTGATCGCCGACCTTTCGCACATCCTTGTGGGGCGCGAATTTGCGTGGCCGGTCTCCGACGAGAACCACACGCTTGTGCATCGCATCCTCGACAATGCAATGGCGTTCCATGGTCGCGTCGCCACGCGCGAGCAAGTGCAGATCGAGGTATCGTTTCCCCACCATAGGCCCTGGGTCGATCTGTTCCTCGATTGGTGGGAATATGGCTTTCGCAGCTTTCGACGGCGCGAGGGCGCCAGTAGCGATATCTCGTTCACCTGCGAATTGGGCCCGCAGCCCTACGCCATAACGGGACGGGACGGGAACGACACGACCGATCGCTGGTCCGAAGCGCTGATGATGCGGGAATGGGTTCAGGAACGGCACAGGCGGATGGAGTCCGAACTCGCCGCGCCAATTCCTTGAACAGCCGTAACGCCATCTCGACACTGACGAATCTCAGGAAGGGGATTCTCATCAAAAGCGCCGCCGCCGTCTACATGCCGCCGCGATTGCGAGATCCAAAATCTGCTTGATTCTCAAGAGGGCCCAATGACCATAGCAACTCTTAGCGCGCCGCATCCTCGAAACTACAGCCTCGAAGGCCCTCTCAATCAGCGGGCAAAGCAGGTCGGGCTCGCCAACGCGCAATGGTATCAAACGGCTATCCCGCGCGCTGACATGAAGGAGCTGATGCGACGTTCAGACGGGCCGGCGACGAGGGATACGATCATTTGGTTTTCTGCATTGATTGTGACAGGCGCACTTGGCGTCTACTTCTGGGGAAGTTGGGCCTGTGCGCCATTTTTCGTTGCCTATGGCGTTCTCTACGGCTCCGCGGGCAATTCGCGCTGGCATGAGTGCGGACATGGAACGGCCTTCAAAACCGCATGGAAAAACAAGGCTGTCTACCAAATCGCTAGTTTCATGATCGTACGAAATCCCACTGTTTGGCGCTGGAGCCACGCACGGCATCACACGGATACGATCGTGGTGGGCCGCGATCCGGAAATCGCCACTCCGCGACCGCCTGAAGTGGCGAAAATGCTGCTCAATACTTTCGGCATCGTGATGGTTCCGGCGGCATGGTGGGCCATGATCCGCTATATGAGCGGCCGGCTTACGAACGAAGAGAAAGACTTCATTCCTGAGAACGAATGGTCGAGCGTATTCCTGGTCGCAAGAGTCTGGTCTTTGATCTATTTGTGCGTTGTCGGGATCGCCGCCTATTCACGCTCGTTTCTCCCGCTCATGCTTGTCGGTCTGCCGAGCATGTACGGAGCCTGGCATATGGTTCTGACAGGCTTGACGCAACACGTCGGCCTCGCCGAAGATGTGCTGGATCATCGGCTGAACTGCCGAACCATGTACGTTAATCCGATTAGCCAGTTCATCTATTGGAATATGAATTATCATATCGAACATCACATGTTTCCAATGGCGCCCTACTATCGGCTTCCAGATTTGCATAAGCGCATCCTTTCCGACTGCCCTCCGCCCTATCGAGGTTTCTGGGCCTGTTATCGCGAAATCATCCCAACGCTGTTCCGGCAGTTGAGAGAACCGGACTACTTTGCCGAGCGCAAGCTCCCCGCTACAGCTCAACCAACTCCACCGCTTCCGCACCGATCGTTTGACGGATGACTGATATTCAGCGACGCCAAATTCTGGAAATGCCTCGCGCTCAAGACGACCGCGTCGTCAAGCCGACGGTAGACGACCGAGGCAGGTAGAAATTTGGCGGCGTCGCAGCAAATGGCACCTGAACCGCATCGAGAGACGCGGAACTCGTGCGCATTTGTCCCCGTCCGAAAATAGAAAGGACAATCATGGCGATGATGTTCACTCTCTCCGCCTGCGCCGAGATGCTGTGGCGCGACAAACCCATGGACTGGCGACTGCGACGCCTCACGGAGCTCGGCTTCGAAGCTGGCATCTGGAACTGGCAGGCGCATGATCTGTCGATGCTGGAGAAGTCGGGCGCCCGCTTCTCATCGATGACGGGGTATATTCACGGCCGACTGGCCGATGACGAGGGCTCCAGGCATTTGCTCGCCACGGCGCGCCAGTCGATCGACGTCGGCAAACGTCTCAATGTCGCGCGTCTCAACCTCCACGGCACGGGCCTTGGCGACGGCGGCCTGCCGGTGACGCCGTGTGAGATCGTGACGGGCGCCATGTGGCTGAAGGCGCGCGACACGCTCAATCGCATCGCCGACCTCGGCGCCGAGCACGGCGTCACCTTCATGATCGAGAATCTGAACCTGCCGGTAGATCATCCCGGAGTGCCCTTCGCGCGAATCGAAGACACGCTCGCGCTTGTTTCGTCGATCAACCGACCCCAGCTCCGGCTCAATCTCGACCTCTATCATGTGCAGATTGGAGAGGGGAATCTGATCTCCTGGTGCGAGAAGTGCCTGCCGTGGATCGGTGAGATTCAGGTCGCCGACGTGCCCGGCCGCATGGAGCCGGGAACCGGAGAGATCAACTATGCCGGCGTCGCCAGCGCCCTGAAGCGCATGGGCTACAGCGGCCCGGTCTGCATGGAAGCGTTCGCTTCCGGCGATGCTGAAGCCGCACTCGACGCATTCCGCACGGCCTTCACTGTCTAATCCTGCCCCATTCGGAAAAATGTCTCAATGAATGTTGATCTTCTCGGCGCCGCCCGCGTATGCGGCGTTCACGCCAAAGCCATCTCATCCCATCTTGTCAGATTGGCGCACCGGAGAAGTTGAAAATGAGAACTCGCGGCGATGGTCCATCCGATTCGACCGCTCGCTGCCCCCTTTGGCGTGACCGTAGACCAATACCGTGGAAGGCGGCATCGTCAACCCGGCTTCGCGTGCGTTTGCGGCGTGGTCGATCTTGGTGAAAACTGTCAGCCCCGAGTCGCCAATCAACGACTCAAGTCTTTCGAGCGTGCGCTTGAAATCAAGTTTCGAACTCACACTCGACAATTTCAGCTTCGACGGCGTCGCTCATGATTGCAATTCCTCTGCCGTGGAAATCATCACTCGGTGGGAAGGGAGTGCGCAGGCAATTATGCATTCCCGGTCGAGGCCACATCGACAACCGTCTTGCAGCCGCTCCTCGTCGCGCGATAGGCGTCGCACGCCGTCTCCAGCGTGAACCGGCGGGGGTCAAGCTTCGGCAGCAATTGCCCCGCCTCAGCTAGCCGTGTGGCCTCCCTGAGAATTTCGCCGTGATGGGCGCGGCCTTCGCCGGTGAGCAGGGGCAGCAGCGTGAATACGCCTGAGTAGGTTGCCGCCCGGAACGAGAGCGGCGCCAGCGAGTGAGCGCCCCAGCCCAGGCTGCTCACCACGTGAGCGAAGCGGCGCACGGCGAGGAACGCGTCGTCCAGCGCCCCCGCCGTGTCGTATACGACGTCGAATCCGCGCCCCGCAGTCGTCTCCTCTACGATCTCGGCGATCGGCGTCGTTCTATCTACGAATCGAGCGCCCAGGCGCTCTATCGCCTCCCGGCTCGACGCCGAGCCACTGGCGAAGACGCTGGAGCCGAACGCAAGCGCGATCTGAATCGCCATCTGTCCGACGCCGCCAGCGCCGCCGATAACGAAAACTGTTTGCCCAGATTGCACGTGAGCCCGGTCCACCAACCCCTCCCAGGCGGTGATGAACACCAGCGGCACGGCGGCCGCCTCGCGCATGGTGAGATGAGCCGGTTTCGGCGCCAACAAGTCGGCGTCCGACTGCGATGTATTCCGCCAGCGTCCCCTGAAGCCCGCCGATCCCACCCACCATGCCGTACACTTCGTCGCCCGGCCTGAAGCGCGTCACGCCGGATCCCACTGCCGCCACGACGCCAGCGAGGTCCAGACCTAGGATAGCCGGCAATCGCACACGGGCATGTCCGGCCTCGCCGGCGTGTATTTTTAGGTCAAGTGGATTGACGCCGCTGGCGACGACGCGGACCAGCGCCTCGCCGGGGCCAGGCACGGGGCGAGCGATCGTGGCGAGGCGGAATGGGGCGCCTGTGGTTTCAAGCAGCGCGGCGCGCATGGCGGGTTCGGGCCTCATGGTCGTATCTCCTTCTGGAGCAACTACAATCGACCCTTTCCTTCGAGACGGCGATCATCGATTGTGTTTGCAGCCCATGCGATTTTGTTTGACGGGAAGCGGAGATGGAGTGGAGCGATCTGCGCGTGTTCCTCGCCGTGGCGCGCGCAGGGACGCTGGGCGCAGCGGCGCGAAATCTCGGCCAGACGCAGCCCACGATGGGGCGGCGGCTACGCGCGCTCGAGGTAGCGGTCGGACATGCCTTGTTTCAGCGCACCTCGGAAGGATTTGTGCTGACGGACGAGGGAAGGTCTGTGCTTGCCCATGCGGAGCGGATGGAGGAGGAGGCGCTGGCGGTTCAGCGGGAGCTAACCGGGGCCGAGGCGGAGATTGAGGGCAAGCTGCGGCTGTCCTCCTCGGAATGGTTCGGCGCCTTCATCCTCGCGCCGGTTCTTGCCGAATTCGGTCAGCGTCACCCCAGAGTTAGCATCGAACTTCTTACGGACGCTCGCCTATACAGCCTGCCGCGCCGCGAGGCAGACATGGTCTTCCGCATCCGACCGTTTGACGAACCTGAGGTCATCGCACGCCGCTTGGCGACTATACGCTATGCCGTCTACATCGCCTCTGGCGTAGCGCCCCCGAGCTTTGGAGATGGCGAGGGCGCGCGACTTATCACGATGGACGCCGCCTTCTCCGATATGCCCGACGCCGTCTGGCTGCGACGGGTATTTCCCAACGCCACGGTGGCGTTCCGCAGCAACAACCGCGAGGTGCAGGCGCAGCTTTGCGCGAAAGGGGCTGGCTTTGCGGTATTGCCGCGCCCGCTCGGCGACGCCACGCCGGGAATAGCGCCGCTCGCCTTTGCCGAGGAGCCGCCAACACGAAACACCTACGTCGGCTACCATCGCGATCTGCGTCGGCTGCGCCGACTACGCGAATTGCTCGATTTGGTCGTGCAGCGGATTGCGAATTAAATTTACGCGGACGGCTGGACGAAAGTTCTCTCTTTCGTTTGGCGCGCCCGAAGGGATTCGAACCCCTGGCCTTTGCCTTCGGAGGGCAACGCTCTATCCAGCTGAGCTACGGGCGCTTGCGGAAATTGCCATAGACGATTTCGGGGGGATTGGAAACCTGTTCACGCCGCCTGCTCGTTGCGCTCGTCGTCCGGGGCGAAATGGGCGAGGTAGCGTGGCCGGATGTCTTCGACCGGGAGGACGACGAATATATCGGTCGTGCCGAACGCACTGTCGACGACCGCTTGCGGACTGAAAGGCGGCGCCGAGGCGCCAGTAGCCGCGGACCAACGGGGGCAAGGTCCGGATGATCGCGCGAGCGTTGGGCTCGACAGGGGCGAGGCGTCTCGTCCGCCGTCCGGCCCGGTCTCGCAAGGACTGCCCAGGCGGCGTTGAGGCCGGTCGGTCCGCGCAGGAATTGCAAGGCTCCCGCGTGAGCTTGCGGGTCCGTGCCCGGAAAGCTGGCGCAGCCGAACATCACGTCGATGCGGTGGTGCAGCGCGTAGGCCCAGATGCCGCGCCACAGCAATTCGAGCGTGCGCTTGCCGCGATAGCCCTCCGCGACGCAGGAGCGGCCGAGTTCGAGAAAGCGCTTGTCCGGGTGGCGCGCGACGAGGTCGGCGACCGCAATATTCCGCAGCGCTGTAGAAGCCGAAATTGGCTTCGCGCGACGGCCTGCCGCAGCAGACGGTAGGCGCCGACCACGGTGGGCGAGCCGTCCAGCCGCGGCAGAGCGTTGTCGACGACGATCAGGTGATCGCAGACCGCGTCGAACCGGCAGACGTCGCGCCGGATCAGCGCAGCGGTCGGGTCCGGCTTTGCGCCGCCTTCCTCGAAGAAAACTTCGTAGCGCAGCTTCTGGGCTCGGCGGATTTCACGCTTGGTCGTCGCCAGCCGGACGTCGAGGTCGCCGGCCGTCGCCAACACTTTGGGCAATCCGTCGAGATCGCGCACGCGGCGCACGAACTCGGCGCGCCGAATCGCCCCTTAAATCCTTGTTCCGCAACATCTCGCGCCCCCTCGGCCCCGTTCCTGCGGACCGAGTGACACATGCGTATCGCACGGCATTGATGACGCTCTTCAACCGGCGGCGCGCGACGGCTCCGGCCGCGGGTCGAAGGAGCGCCCAGCGCGAGTTCGATCGTCTCGGCGAGGCGCGCGAGTTCGAAGGGTTTTGGCAGAAACGCGTCCATGCCGGCGGCGTGCGGCGGCTTCGCGGTCCTCCGCCATCGCGTTGGCGGACAGCGCGATCACGCCGACCCGCGGCGCGTTGAATTCGCGCTCCAGCGCGCGAATCGCCCGCGTCGCCTGATAGCCGTCGAGGCCGGGCATCTTGACGTCCATCAGCACGAGGTCGAAGCGCGTATCCTCGCCGCGGATCGAAGCGCCGGCGAGCCGCGTCGCCTCCAGCCCGTCGCGGGCGCGCACCACTTCGAAACCCAGCCGCCGCAGCGCCTTCTGGGCGATGATCGCGTTGATGTCGTTGTCTTCGGCGAGCAGGGCGCGCGAAGACCGCGCAACCATCCGCGGCTTTGCGCGGCGTGCGCGGCGGCGGTTCGCTCTGGAACTCCGCGGCGAGCCGCTCGAACAGCGAGCGGGCGCGCACCGGCTTGACGAGCCAGCCGTCGAAGCCGCTGCAGCGCGCTCTGCCCGAAGGCGCGCCGCTCGAACGGCGAAAACAGCACGAGGCTCTTCGGCCGCGCCGGCCGCGCGCGCGGCCTCCGCGAGCCGATTGGTCGCGTCGGCGCCGAGCGCGCAATCGACGATGACGAGATCCGGCGCCGGCCCGGACTGCAGGGCGGCCAGGCCCGCCTCGAGGCCCTCGGCGCGCTGGATTTCGGCGCCGGCGTCGCTGCAGCAAGGTCGCGAGCGACGGCGCCTCGAAGGGCGAATCCGCGACGATCAGCGCGCGGCGGCCGCCGAGATCGACGACATCGGCGCCGCGCGTGCGCTGTCGCGGGCGCGACGTCGGCGAGGCGGATCGCGAACGAGAAGATCGAGCCGCCGCCCGGGATTGTCGGCCAGCGCGAGTTCGCCGCCCATCAATTCGACGAGCCGCTTCGAAATGGCGAGCCCGAGGCCGGCGCCCTCGAAATGGCGCGCGTTCGAGCCGTCGCCCTGTTCGAAATCCTCGAAGATCTTGGCGCGGCGGTCTTGCGGCACGCCGGGGCCGGTGTCGCTGACCGCGAAAGCCAGGCGGCCGTCCTCGAGCACGCGCAGACTGACGCCGACGCCGCCGCTCGACGTGAACTTGACGGCGTTGCCGGCGAGATTGGTCAGCGCCTGGCGCAGCCGCAGACTGTCGCCGACCGCCAGGTCGGGCGCGTCGGCGGCGATCGAGGCGGCGATCTCGAGGCCCTTGCGCTGCGCGTTCGGGGCCAGCAGTTCGACGATCTCTTCGACGAGGCGGCCGGGGATCGAACGGCTCCTCGATCAGTTCGAGCCGGCCGGCCTCGATCTTCGAGAAATCGAGGATCTGGTCGACGAGGTGGGAGAGCGCGGCGCCGGAAGCGCGGATCGCCTCGACGTAGCTGGCCGGCTCAGGCTCGAGCCCGGCGTCGCCGCAGCAGATCGGCCATGCCGACAATGCCATGCAGCGGCGTGCGGATTTCGTGGCTCATCGTCGCCAGGAAGCGGGACTTGGCCTCGCTCGCCGCCTCGGCGCGGTCGCGCTCGGCGCCGGCTTCCTTCAGCCGCCACACTTCGTCGCGCAGCGCTTCGTTGCTCGTCCTCGGCGCGATGGGCGCGCTCCTCCCAGCTCCGCCGGCGGCGAATCAGCTCGACGACCATCGCGAGCGCGAGCGCGAGAAAGGGGCCCGCCTGCAACAGCCAGCGTGCGCGTTTCGAGAGGCAACCCGGACAAGAGGAAACTCGAACATCGACGACAACCCAAAGCCGGCGGGAGAGCCGGTTCGCCATATTCAGCCGCTGCAGTTGAGAAACGCTTTCGCTAGTTCATAAAATTTGCGCGATTCGTCTTCAGGCGGCGGCGGAGATGCGGTCGGCGCGACGAACGATAGCTCAGCGCCTCGGCAATATGGGCGCGCCTGACCGCGTCGGCGCCTTCGAGGTCGGCGAGGGTTCGCGCCAGTTTCAGCACGCGGTGGAACCCTCGCGCGGAAATGCGCATTCGCTCGGCCGCGTCGCGCAGCAGGGCGGATCGCCCCAGCGTCGGGCGCCGCCATCGCCTCGACGACGCTCGACGGCGCGCCGGCGTTGCAGAGCACGTTCGGCAGTCCCGAGCGCGCGAAACCGTTCGGCTTGCACGGCGCGGGCGGTGGCGACGCGCGTGGCGACTTCCGCCGAGCCCTCGCTCGGCGCCGGGCGCAGAAGGTCGGCCGCCGAAACCGCGGGCACGTCGATCGTCAGGTCGAAACGATCGAGCAGCGGACCGGAGAGCTTGTTCTGATATTGCGCGGCGCAGCGGGCGCTGGGGCCGCGCGCGCAGGCGTAGCCGGGCTCGTCCGCCTTGCCGCAACGGCACGGGTTCATCGCCGCGATCAGTTGGAAGCGGGCGGGATAGACGATGCGATGGTTGGCGCGAGAAATCGCAACCTCGCCGGTCTCCATCGGCTGCCGCAATCCGTCGAGCGCCTGCGGGTGGAACTCGGCGAGTTCGTCGAGAAACAGCACGCCATTGTGGGCCAGCGAAATCTCGCCGGGTTTGGCGTGCGATGCCGCCGCCGACCAGCGCCGCCATCGACGCGGAATGGTGGGGCGAGCGGAAGGGCCGTCGGTCGGTGAGTTCGCCGTTGGCGAGCTTGCCTGCGATCGAATGGATCATCGAGACTTCCAGCAATTCGCGCGGCGCGAGCGGCGGAAGGATTGAGGGCAGGCGCTGGGCAAGCATCGATTTGCCGGCCCCCGGCGATCCGCTCATAAGCAGATTGTGACCGCCAGCCGCCGCGACTTCGAGCGCGCGCTTGGCGTTCTCCTGACCCTTGATGTCGCGGAGGTCAGGCTGAGGACCGCCGGCCGCCCTGAGCGCCGGCGCCGGCCGCGCCAGCACCTGGGTCCCGCGAAAATGATTGGCGAGCTGGATCAGCGAGCGCGGCGCCAGAATGTCGAGCTCAGACGAAGCCCAGGCCGCCTCGCCGCCGCAGGCGGACGGACAGATCAGCCCGAGGCCGCGCGCGTTGGCGGCGATCGCCGCCGGCAGCACGCCGGCGACCGCACTGATCGACCCGTCGAGCGCGAGTTCGCCGAGCACCGCGTAGCCCTCCAGCGCGTCGGAGGGGATGGCGCCGATCGCGGCGAGTACGGCGAGCGCGATCGGCAGGTCGTAATGGCTGCCCTCCTTCGGCATGTCGGCCGGCGCCAGATTGACCGTGATCCGTTTGGCCGGCATCGACAGGCCCGACGCGATCAGCGCGGAGCGCACCCGCTCCCGCGATTCCCCCACCGCCTTGTCGCCGAGGCCGACGATGGTGAAGGCGACCGTGCCGCCGGAAATCTGGACCTGCACGTCGACGGGCCGGGCTTCGACCCCTTCGAACGCCAAAGTGTTTACACGAGCAACCATTTGCGCCTTGCCCCCAAGGCTGAAAACAGAACATTTGCAGAACAAAACGATCTTGGCAAGCGGATTCTCGCGGCCGGCCCGAAGTCAGTTCCTCAGCACCTCGCAGGCGCCCCCCGCTTGCAGAATTTTCGAGCATAACGCGCTTCCCTCCGCGCGCGACGCCGCGGGCGCGCGCACGCGGTAAAACGCGGCGTAGCCGCGCCCGCGCATTCTTCCCGCGATGACCATCGGTTCGAGCCCGCCGAGGAAGCTCGCGTAGCGCAAACGCGCTCGCTGGTAGGCCGCGAGCGCGGCAGCTTTGGAGTAGGCCCCGGAGATCTGTACGCCCCATGGCGCGGTCAGCACGGAGGTCGCCGCTTCGGCGGGCGAGGCGCTGCGTACGAACAGGATTTCTTCCGGGCACGAGGTCTTGGGCAGCGCCGCGTCGCCGGCCTTTGCGGCGGCGCCGTCCGCCGACCATTCCTCAATCGGATGCCCGGTTATTTCGAGCACGAAGCTGCGCGTTTCGTCGGGCAGTCCGCCTCCATTGGCGACCCAATGGGCGATCCGCGTCGGGCCGCCATTGTAGGCCGCTGCGGCGAGACCCAGGTTGCCGAACTGGTCCCTGAGCTGGGCGAGAAATTGCGCGGCCTTGGGGATCGCCTGCTCGGGGTCGAAAGGGTCGGCGAGGCCCTGTGCGGCGGCGGTATCGGGCATGAACTGGGCGATGCCGCGGGCGCCGGCGGGGCTGACGACGTGGGGTTGAAAGCGGCTCTCCTGCCAGATCAGCCGGGTCAGAAACGAGACCGGAAGGCCCTGCAACTTGGCGGACGATCTCGACGAGCGGACAAATCGGCTCGGCGGCCGGCGCCGAAGTAACGGGCGCTCCCGCGGCGGGGGTCGCGGAGCCGGCTGGAGTAGCAGTGGCGGCTGGGCTCGAAGGCGCGGCGTTGTCCTCAGCCGCTGCGGAGGCTGCGGCGGCCATCATCATCGCGACGGCCACGACCGCCCATCCTGTCCGCATTCCGCGACCTCAAGTCTCTGCCGCTCACGGTCGCCGAACTTTACGACCCGAGTAAGAACTCCACGCGCCCTTGGCGCCGCGGAGCCCTATAGCAGACCCGGGCCTTGCCTTTTCGTTCCCGCCCGCGCATGACGCCGCCCGCATCTTTTCTTCGATTTCGGGCGCGTCATGGGTTTCAAATGCGGCATCGTCGGCCTGCCGAACGTCGGCAAATCGACCCTCTTCAATGCGCTGACGCAGACCGCGGCGGCGCAGGCGGCGAACTATCCGTTCTGCACGATCGAGCCGAACGTCGGCGACGTCGCGGTGCCGGACGACGCGGCTCGAAGTGCTGGCGGGCATCGCCGGCTCGAAGGAGATCATCCCGACCCGGCTCACCTTCGTCGACATCGCCGGGCTGGTGCGCGGCGCCTCGAAGGGCGAGGGCCTCGGCAACCAGTTCCTCGCCAACATCCGCGAGTGCGACGCGATCGCCCATGTCGTGCGCTGTTTCGAGGATGGCGACATCACCCATGTCGAGGGCCGCGTCGATCCGATCTCCGACATCGAGACGATCGAGACCGAGCTGATGCTCGCCGATCTCGACAGCCTGGAGCGCCGCGCCCCGACGATGGAGAAGAAGGCGAAGGGCGGCGACAAGGACGCGAAGGAGGCCTACGAGCTCGTGCAGCGCTGCCTCGCCGAATTGCGCGAGGGCCGTCCGGCGCGCGCCGCGGCGGGCGGATCGCGCGAAGAGCGCAAGGCTTTCGCAGCGCTCGGCCTGCTGTCGTCGAAGCCGGTGCTCTATGTCTGCAACGTCGAGGAGGCGGCGGCCGACAAGGGCAACGCGTTCTCCGACAAGGTGAAGGCGTTCGCCGAAAAGGAAGGCGCGGCCTGCGTGGTCGTCTCGGCGAAGATCGAGAGCGAAATCGCGGTGCTGCCGGCGGCCGACCAGAAGGACTATCTGGAAGCGGTCGGCCTCGCCGAGCCCGGCCTCAACCGCGTGATCCGCGCGGGCTACGGCCTGCTGCATCTCGTCACCTTCTTCACCGTCGGGCCCAAAGAAGCGCGCGCGTGGACGGTCGAG
This sequence comes from uncultured Pseudomonadota bacterium, assembly GCA_963771455.1. Classification (GTDB taxonomy): domain Bacteria; phylum Pseudomonadota; class Alphaproteobacteria; order Rhizobiales; family Beijerinckiaceae; genus Roseiarcus. The sequence continues at coordinate 172,702 of CAVYTP010000003.1, read as the reverse complement.
GCGGGCTCGCGCGCGCCGCAGGCGGCCGGCGTCATCCACACCGATTTCGAAAAAGGCTTCATCCGCTCCGAGACGATCGGCTACGACGACTACGTCGCCGGCAAGGGCGAGGCGGGCGCGCGCGAGCTCGGCAAATTCCGGCTCGAGGGCAAGGATTACGTCGTCGCCGACGGCGACGTGCTGCATTTCCGCTTCGCCAACTGAAGGCGCGATGCCGATGGGCCTGCTCTATTTCGAAGATTTCCCGCCTGGCGAGGTGCGTGTTTACGGCGACCGGCTGGTGACGGCCGACGAGATCATCGCCTTCGCGCGCCAGTACGATCCGCAGCCGTTCCACGTCGACGCCGAGGCGGCCGCCCACTCGCAGGTCGGCGACCTGATCGCTTCGGGCTGGCACACCGGCGTCATCCTGATGCGGATGAACTGCGACGAATTCCTGCTGCGACACGGCGGCCGAGGGCGCGCCGGGCTGCGACGAGGTCAGCTGGGTAAAGCCGGTGCGGCCCGGCGACCGGTTGAAGGTTCGCCGCACGATCCTGTCCGCGCGGCTTTCGCAATCGCGGCCGGAGATCGGCATCGTCGAAATGCTGTGCGAGGTCCTCAACCAGCGCGACGAGATCGTGATGACGCAGCGCCATTCCAACTTCATCCGCCGCCGGGCGGCCGAGGGTGGCGCGTCATGATCGCTTATTTCGAGGACGTCACGCCCGGAACCCGCGCGCGACTGGGCTCACATCTGTTCACCCGCGAAGAGATCATCGCGTTTGCTCGCGAGTGGGACCCGCAACCGTTTCATGTCGACGAGGAGGCTGCGAAGAGCTCGTTGTTTGGTTCGCTATGCGCGTCCGGCTGGCATACCGGCTGCGTCGCGATGCGAAACATCGTCGACTCGCGCAAGCGCTTCGAGGAGGAGCGGCGCGCACGCGGCGAGGAGACGCCACTGCTTGGCGTGTCGCCGGGCATGCGCAACATGCGCTGGCCGACGCCGACCCGGCCCGGCGACGAGATCACCTATTATTCGGAAGTTCTCGACAAGCGTGAGACCAAGAAGCCGCAATGGGGCCTCGTGCATCTGCGCACGACGGGCGTCAACCAGCGCGACGAGGTCGCGATTTCGTTTGAAAGCTGGGCATTCGTGGCGCGGCGCGGGGCTTGAGCGGGGTTCGCCACTGCGGCCTCGCCTAAGGGCATTTTGCAGTCAGATTGATCCGTCCTTGCGAGCGTAGCTAGAGCGTTTTACGTTTCACTTAAATCGTCATTGCGAGGAGCGAAGCGACGAGGCAATCCATGCTTCGTCTGCCGCAAGCAGCTGCACGTGAAGACATAACGTAGCGGCAGACAAAGCGTGGATTGCTTCGCTGCGCTCGCAATGACGGATCAACTACGAGGCCGTCGCCGCCGTGAGGTCATCGGGGGTGTCAATGTCGAGCGTCACCGCACGATTGCTGAACTCCACCTCGACGATACGCGCGGGATCGGCGCGCTTCAGCAAGCGCCGCGCGCCCTCGTCGCCTGTCAGCATCGCGATCTCTGGGAATAGCGCACGCGTGACAAGGACGGGATTGCCGCGCTGACCGGCGTAGAGCGGGATGACCGCGAGCGCCGCGGGGCGCTCGTTAAACGCGGTGAGCAACTGCTCGAGCATCTTGGACGATACCGCGGGCATGTCGCCGAGCAGCACCAGCGCGGCGTCCGCATCGTCGCCAAGCGCGGCGACGCCCACCCTGAGCGACGAGGCGATGCCCGTCGCATAGTCGGGATTGTGAGCAAACACGAGCGGCAGTCCGTGCAACGCCGCGCTCGACTTCTGCGCTCGCATGCCCCGTAACGACAGTGACGCGCAGGCCTGCGTCGAGCGCGGCTCTGGCGGCGGCGCGAACGAGCGGCTCGTCCCGATAGTTGGCGATCAACTTCGTCGCCTCGGCGCCGCCGGCGGCGCGGTAGCGCGAAGCTGAACCCGCCGCGAGCAGGATCGCCTCGACGTTACTCATCGCCGCGCGCGGCTGCGGGCGCGTCGAAATCTCCATCAGCAGGCCGCCGACGCCCATGCGCTGAATTTCGCGCCGTCCGATCGGCGCGCCGGCGATCAGCCGCTGCAGCACCCAATCAAAGCCGTTCTCCTTCGGCGAGCGCGCGCAGCCCGGCGCGCCCATGACGGGCTTGCCGTCGAGTTCGCCGATCAGCAGCAGATTGCCGGGATCGACCGGCATGCCGAAATGCTCGATCCGTCCGCCCGCGGCCTCGAGCGCGGCGGGAATGACATCGCGCCGATCGGTGATCGCGGAGGCGCCGAAGACGACGATCAGATCGGCGCGCTGGGCCGCGAGCCGGATTTCCGCCGTCAGCGAGGCGATGTCGTGATGCGAGCGCGCTTCGTAGGCGAGTGCGGCGCCGAGCGGCCTCAGCCGGTCCTCGAACACCCTCACCGTCTTTTCGACGACGCTCGCCTTCAGGCCGGGCAGCAGCGTCGAGATCATCGCGACTCTCAGCGGCTGGAACGGCCTAATACGAACCACGCCGCCGGGTCGGCAGACCGCCTCGGCGGTCGCCAGCGCCGGCCCTGCGGCGGCGAACGGGATGATCTTGACGGTCGGCGACCATGTCGCGCGCGGCTACGGCTTTCCAGGCCGGCAGCGTGGCGATGGTGATCGCCTCGTCGATCTGGTTGATCTCGTCGATCGCCTGCGCGTCGACCTCGACGAGGCCCGCGACCTCCGCGAACAGGTTGACGCGCCCGGTGAAGGCCTTGTCGAGCCGAAGACCGGGGCCGGCCATGGCGAGTGCGAGCCGCGTCGCCGCGGCATCCTCGCCGACGTCGCCGGGTTCGAGCTGCGCTGCGACGATCCACTCCACGCCCGCCGCTTTCAGCTCAGTCTGATCGCGTGCGGATATTTCGTGGCCCTTGCGAAGCGCGATCCCCTCGGTCTTGACCGCGTGGGCGGTGATGGCGCCGCGCGCTTCCTCGACGGGAATGTCGCCGAATTTCACTTCAGGCCGCCTTTTCCGCTCGCAACGGCTTCTTGCGTTGCGCCGCGATGATTTCGCCGCAGATCGCGACGGCGATTTCGGCGGGGCTGACGGCGCCGATGTCGAGGCCGATCGGGGCGTGGATGCGCGCCAGCGCCGCCTCATCGAAACCCTCCGCGCGCATCCGCTCGAGCCGGCGCGCATGCGTCTTCCGCGAGCCGAGCGCGCCGATGTAGAAACATTCCGCTTTGAGCGCGCGTGTCAGCGCGCGGTCGTCGATCTTCGGGTCGTGGGTCAGGAGCGCTATTGCCGTGAAGGCGTCGAGCGGCTGAGCTTCGAGCGCCTCGTCCGGCCATTGCGCGAGTACCGGAATGTCGGGAAAGCGCTCCGGGCTCGCGAAAGCGGTGCGCGGGTCGATGACCACGGGGTCGAGCCCGGCGATGCGCGCGATCGGCGCCAGCGCCTGCGAAATATGCACGGCGCCGATCATCACGAGCCGGACCGCGGGAACTTCGACGGTCAGGAACCAGGCTTCGCCTTCGTGCTCGATGGTCTGCGCTCTTGCCCGAACGCAGCGCCGCCTCCAGCGCCTCGGCACATCGGATCGGCGCGATCTCGGCCGCCGCGACGAAGCGCTGCGCGCCGTCGGCGAGAGCTTGGTCGCCAGCACGGCGGCGCGGCGCTCGCGCCGCGCAGCGTTGAGCGCCTGCAGATGTTCGAGCTTCATGCCTCGACCCGCTCCACATAGACTTTGATGCGGCCGCCGCAGGAGAGGCCGACGCGCCAGGCGGTCTCGTCGGCGACGCCGAATTCCAGCATTCGGCGGCCGCCGGTGCCGATCACGTCGAGCGCCTCCTCGACGACGGCGCCCTCGACGCAGCCGCCGGAGACCGACCCCAGAAAATGCCCCTCGCCGTCGATTGCGAGGTGCGAACCGACCGGGCGCGGCGCAGAGCCCCAGGTTTCGACCACGGTCGCGACCGCAACGCCGCGTCCGTCGCGCCGCCATTGCTCCGCGGCTGCAAGCACTTCCTCGTCTCTCGCCAGCATGGGCGCTCTCCTCGCATCGCTCGATTTAGGGAAATATAGCGCAGGAATGCGGTTTGCACACCGGGAGGCGCATTCGCCAAGCTATGGCGACTCGTTCGTTCAGTGCGCGCACCACGACCACTGAGCCGCAAAGGATTTCTTGATTTGGTTGCTTCATTCTGATAACCGTTGGGTGTGACGGAGCGGCGCGATCCCACCCTCGATGTGCTGCTCGATCTCGACGGGCAGGTTTTCGTAGTGGACCCGGACGGCGGGCATTGGGTTCGGTTTGTCGTTACCCGCGTACCGGAGTCCCTTGGGAAGCCGCAGGGCGTCGATTATTCGCTGACCCTTCACGGTCCGGATGGCGAACGCCTCGTAGGTTTTGACAACGCCCATCCGGTCGGGCGGCGCAAGCGCATTCAGCCGCAAGACCATCGGCACAGGCTGCGAACCATCAGCCACTATGACTATCAGGACGCAGCGACACTACTTTCTGATTTCTGGGAGACAGTTGACGGGGTGTTAAGGGAAAGAGGAGTGATCTTGTGACAACCTTGAAAGTGGGCATCGCAAACTACGAGGAGATGAAGGCGCGCACCCTGGCCGTTGCGCGAGGCGAGCGCCGCGTCGCCGCCGAAGAGCCGAAGGTTTGGTTTCCCTCAACCGAGTCCTTCGCCAAGGTTCTGTCTGCGGGCAATCGTGATTTGCTCCGGGCCATAGCCGAATTGGCCCCTGGTTCATTGGACGAACTGGCGAGGATCACCGGCAAGGCGAAATCGAACCTTTCTCGCACGCTGAGGACCATGGAGGCCTACGGCCTCGTTCGTCTCGAACGGGGCGAACGCGGCCGCATCAGGCCGAAAGTCATGCATGATCGCGTGGAGCTCGAGTTGCCGCTCACCCTAACGCGTAAGGCAGGCTGAGGGCCCGGGTCGGAGCTGGGATCTTTTCGTAGCGGACGGCTCCGGATCCGGCTCTTGGGCGGGACGAATTCTCGTCTACTCCCCCTTCAGCCAACTCCCCGGCGTTCTGACCGGCGAGCTCTTGCCTGACAGCGCAGCGCACAACTCCCCCATGCTGGCGAGATTGTGGATCGGGCGGAACTCGTCGACGTGCGGCAGCATGGCGCGCATGCCGATCGCGCGCGGCTCGAAGGCGTCGAAGCGCAGCAGGGGATTGAGCCAGATCAGCCGCCGACACGACTTGTGCAGCCGCTCGATCTCCAGCGACAATTCATCGACGCCCTCGCGCTCCAGCCCATCGGTGAACAGCAGCGCGATGGCGCCCTGGCCGAGCACGCGGCGCGACCATTCGCGATTGAAGCGCCGCAGCGACGCCCCGATGCGGGTGCCGCCGGCCCAATCGGGCGCCTCGGCCGTACAGCGCTGCAATGCCTCGTCGGGATCGCGACGCTGCAGCGCGCGCGTGACGTTAGTGAGCCTGGTGCCGAACAGGAAGGTCGTCACCGGCCGCTTCTCGCCGAGCGCATGCAGGAAATGCAGGATCAGGCGCGTGTATTCCGACATCGAACCGGAGATATCGAGCAGCGCCGTCACCGGCGGCGGCTTTTCCTGGGGCGCGCGGTAGGCAAGATCGATCGCCGCGCCGCCGGCGCGAAGCGACCGCCGAAAGCTGCGTCGCGGGTCGACCGCGCGCGCCATGCGCGTCAGGGACGAAACGGCGGGTGCTTCGATGGTCGAACGGCAATTCCAGCGCATCGATCAATCGACGGGCTCGCGCGATTTCGTCCGCCGTCATCTGAGCGAAATCCTTACGCTGCAGTATTTCGGTCGCCGACATCGTGAGCCGCGCGTCGAAATGCAGTTCTTCTTCGCGGGGCGCGGCCTTCTCCTTGCCCTTATTGAGCGCATCCGCGACGCGGCTGGCGCCGGCAGGCGGCTTTTTTGTTGGGCCTCCGTAGTTGCGCTGGGCGACATCAACGCGATCATCTTGTCGAGCAGTCCACGGCGCTTCCAGAATGTGTCGAACACCTGGTCGAACAACACCGTGTGCTCGCGTTTCTTGACGAACACCGCGTGCAGGGCCGCACGAAAATCTCCACGGCTGGTGAAGCCTGCGGCCTCGATGGCCTGCATCCCGTCGAGCGTCGCGCCTGGGCCGACCGGCATCCCGACGTCGCGCAAGGCGCGCGCGAAATATAGCATGTTGAGGGGAAGCGCGCCTGTCGCCGCGCCGTGTTCGCTCACCGAAGCGGCCTCAGCGCTTGCTGAAATAGGCGAGCATCGGCTCGAAATCGAATTCTCGCCAGCCGCTCTTCTCGTAGGTCGTCTGCCCATCGGGAACGCCGCGGTGTCTGAGCGTCAGTCGTGTCCCGCCTGCGATGGGCGCAAGCTCGACGGTCAACCACGAGTCCGGATGGTCAGTCGGGAAGTCCGAGGTGCGCCATGTCTGGACGATTCTCTGACCAGGAACCAGCTCGATATTGCGCCCCTCGATGTAGTCGCCCCACGCCTGATAGGGGGCCTCGACAGTTGAGCTGATCGCAGCCCGGCTCCCCGTCATGGCGCTGTGTCCTTCGCTCGACAACCACGCGTCGTAGATCGCCTCCGGCGATGCCGGAAGTTCACAGACCAATTGAAAATCGTAGCTCATGTCGTGAGCCTTCCGTAGGCTAGAGCGGACAGCCCTTGATCTTTTCTGCCTGCAAGATCACGCCGGCGTTGGAAAGTTCGATCGAGCTCATGCCGAGCGCGGCGACATTGGAGCTGATACAGCCCGCGTTGCCAAAAGCGGCGATCGCGCGCGCCGTCTTGAAGCAATAATGATGCTCCGCGTAAATCGCATTGCGCATCGTGTAGAGAAACTCGCAGTTCGGTCCCGACAGCAGATCGTTGACCCGGAACGCGTCGCGGTTGGTGCAACCGAACACGTCGTAGCAATCCGCCAGCGCGGGAGTCGCCGCGATCAGCGCGACGACGGCCAATAGGGTACGCCAGTTTCTCATTGTACGATCCCCGTGGTTCGTGGCGCCTAGGCGGGTTGTGACGCCCGCGCATCGGCGCGAGCTTCGTCGACGAGTTCTTTCGTCTTGTTGCCCTGCAATCGCGCAATGTCATCCTGATATTTGAGCAACACGCCGAGGGTATCGGAAACCTCGGCTGGGTCGAGCGCGACCGCGTCGAGTTCGACCAGCGCGCTCGCCCAGTCCAGCGTCTCGGCGACGCCAGGCGACTTGAACAGATCCATCTTGCGCAGACGCTGCACGAACGCGACGAGTTCGCTTGTCAGGCGCTCCGGCGCGTGCGGCGCCTTGACGCGCAGAATTTCGCGCTCGCGCGCCGCGTCGGGATAGGCGACCCAATGGTAGAGGCAGCGACGCTTCAGCGCGTCGTGGATCTCGCGCGTGCGGTTGGAGGTGATGATCACGATCGGCCGCTCCGGCGCCGTGACGACGCCGATCTCGGGGATGGTGATCTGGAAGTCGGACAGCACCTCGAGCAGATAGGCCTCGAACGCCTCGTCGGCGCGATCGACCTCGTCGATCAGCAGCACCGGCGCGCCGCCCTCGTTGGGCTCGAGCGCCTGCAGCAGCGGACGGCGGATCAGATAGCGCTCGGAGAAGATGTCGTGCTCGATGCGGTCCTTGTCGTGCTCGCCGGCGGCCTCGGCGAGCCGGATCGCCATCATCTGCGCGGCGTAGTTCCACTCGTAGACGGCCGAGGCGACGTCGAGCCCCTCGTAGCATTGCAGGCGGATCAGCTTGCGGCCGAGCGCGGCGGCGAGCACTTTGGCGATCTCCGTCTTGCCGACGCCCGCCTCGCCTTCGAGCAGCAGCGGGCGTCCGAGCTCGAAGGCTCAGGAAGATCACGGTCGCCAGCGCGCGGTCGGCGACGTAGGCGCCGCGACCGAGCAGCGCGAGCGTTTCGTCGATCGATTTGGGCGTCGCTGAAGGCATAAGGCGGAGGCTCGGTGTTTCGATGGCGCGGCGGCAGACACGCGTCATGGCCGGGCTCGTCCCGGCCATCCACGTTTGTCCGCTTGGGCCGGATCTCCCGGGCAGTCGCAGAGGGCGACTGCGTCTCACGGGTCGTCTGAGACCGCGGCGTGGATGGCCGGGACAAGCCCGGCCATGACGGTTGTATACACCCTAAGCAGAAATCCAAATAGCGTCCAAGCCCGGCGGCTCAGCCCGCCGCCGTCACGGCGCGCTTCGCCATCACGCCGATCAGATGGGCGCGATAGTCGCTGTCGGCGTGCAGGTCGCTGGCGAGGTCGCTCGCATCGACCTTCAGCCCATTCGAGCGCGGAGGCCGAGAAATTCGCGGCCAGCGCCTGCTCGAAGGCCGGCACGCGGAACACGCCGTTCCGAGCCTGCGCCCGTCACGGCGACGCGCACGCCCGCCGCCGACTTCGCGACGAACACGCCGACCAGCGCATAGCGCGAGGCCGGGTTGCGGAACTTCGCGTAGCCCGCCTTCGCGGCTACCGGGAAGCGGACCTTGGTGATGAGCTCGCCCGGCTCGAGCGCGGTCTCGAACAGGCCCTTGAAGAAACGCGTCGGCCGTGAGGCTGCGCTTGTTGGTGACGATCGTCGCGCCGAGCGCGAGCGCGGCGGCGGGATAATCGGCGGCGGGGTCGTTGTTGGCGAGCGAGCCGCCGATCGTGCCGCGGTTGCGCACCGCCGGATCGCCGATTTCGCCGGCGAGGTAGGCGAGCGCGGGGATCGCCGACTTCACGTCCTTGCTGTTGGCGACGTCGATGTGGCGGGTCATCGCGCCGATGACGATCGCATCGCCGTCGCGCGAAACGCCTGAGAGTTCCTTGAGGCCGCCGAGGTCGACAATGGCGCCGGGCGACGCGAGACGCTGCTTCATCGTCGGCAGCAGCGTCATGCCGCCGGCCAGCGCCTTGGCTTCGTCGTTGGCGAGTTCGGCCACGGCGGCGTTGAGGTTTTCGGGATGAGAGTAAGTGAAAGCGTACATTTCCGAATGTCTCCAAAACAAAAGGCAAAGGAGCCGCGGCCTTAGCGCCGCGGCTCGACTCGACGTCCTATTCCGCTGCGGCCTTCAGCACCGACTTCTTGGCCGCCCGCCACACCGCCTGGGGCGTCGCGGGCATTGCGATGTCTTCGTGACCGAGCGCATCGGTGAGCGCATTCACGACCGCTGGCGGCGACGCGATTGCGCCGGCCTCCCCGCAACCCTTGATGCCGAGCGGGTTCGACGGGCACGCGGTCACCACAGTGTCGACAGTGAACGAGGGCAAGTCTTCGGCGCGCGGCATGGAATAGTCCATGAAGCTCGCCGTCACGAGCTGACCGTCGTGATTGTAGACGGCGCCCTCGTGCAGCGCCTGACCGACGCCCTGCGCGATGCCTCCGTGAACCTGACCGTGCACGATCATCGGATTGATGAGATTGCCGAAATCGTCGACCGCCGTCCATTTGTCGATCGTGACCACTCCGGTATCGGGGTCGATCTCGAGTTCGCAGATGTGCACGCCCGCCGGAAACGTGAAGTTGGTCGGATCCCAGAACGCGCCTTCCTTCAAGCCGGGCTCGAGCTCCTGGCCATTGAATTTGTGCGCGACGTAGGCGTTCAGCGCGACGCCGCCGAAGTCGATGGACTTGTCAGTGCCCTTGACGGTGAACTTGCCGTCCTTGAACTCGATGTCGTCAGGCGACGCTTCGAGCACATGACCTGCGACTTTCTTGGCCTTGGCTTCGATCTTGTCGAGCGCCTTGGCGATCGCCGACATGCCGACCGCGCCGGAGCGCGAGCCGTAGGTGCCCATGCCCATCTGCACCTTGTCGGTGTCGCCGTGGATGATCGACACGTTTTCGATCGGAACGCCCAACCGGTCGGAAACGAGCTGCGCGAACGTCGTCTCGTGCCCCTGGCCGTGGCTATGCGACCCGGTAAGGACCTCGACCGTGCCGATCGGATTTACTCGCACCTCCGCCGATTCCCACAAGCCGACGCCGGCGCCGAGCGAACCTACCGCCGCCGACGGCGCGAGGCCGCAGGCTTCGATATAAGCCGAGAAGCCGAGCCCGCGCAGCTTGCCCTTGGCGGCAGAAGCCGCCTTGCGGGCGGGCAGGCCTTTGTAGTCGGCGAGTTCGAGCGCCTTGTCGAGCGCAGCGCCATAGTCGCCGACATCGTAGGCCATGATGACCGGCGTCTGGTGCGGGAACTGCGTGACGAAGTTCTGGCGACGGAAGTCGGCGGGATCGCGGCCGAGTTCGCGTGCGGCGACCTCGACCAGACGCTCGACGACGAAGGTGGCCTCCGGCCGTCCCGCGCCGCGATAGGCGTCGACGGGGGCGGTCGTGGTGTAGATGCCGTCAACTTCCACGTAGATCGCGGGAATGTTGTACTGACCCGAGAGAAGAGGCCCATACAGATAGGTCGGCACCGCCGAGGAGAAGGTCGAGAGATAGGCGCCGAGATTGGCGAGCGTGTGAACCCGCAATCCCGTGATCTTGCCGTTTGCGTCGGTCGCTAATTCCGCGTGGCTGACGTGGTCGCGGCCGTGCGCATCGGAGAGGAAAGCCTCGGTGCGATCGGAGGTCCACTTGACCGCCCGGTCGATCTTCTTGGCCGCCCAGACGCAAACCGTCTCTTCGGCGTAAATGAAGATCTTGGAGCCGAACCCTCCGCCAACGTCGGGCGCAATGACGCGCAGTTTATTTTCTGGCGCGAGGCCTATGAACGCGGAAAGCACCAGCCGCGCGACATGCGGGTTCTGGCTGGTCGTATAAAGCGTCATCACGTCCGTTCCCGAATCATAGTCGCCGACGGCGGCGCGCGGCTCCATGGCGTTCGGGATCAGGCGATTGTTGACGAGGTCGATCTTCGTTACGTGCGCGGCGGCGGCAAACGCCGCATCCGAGGCCGCCTTGTCGCCCAGATGCCAATTGTAGACGGTATTGTCGGGCGCAGCGTCGTGGACGACGGACGCATTTCCGACGGCGGACTTGAGGTCGGTGACGGCGGCCAGCACTTCATAGTCGACGACGAGCTTTTCGCCGGCATCCCTCGCCTGCGCATAGGTGTCGGCAATGACCACGGCGACGTGGTCGCCAACGTAGCGCACCTTGCCCTGAGCGAGCGCGGGATGCGCGCCCGCTTTCATCGGCGAGCCATCCTTGGATTGAATTGCCCAGCCGCAGATCAGCCCGCCAACCTTGTCGGCGGCGATGTCGTCGCCAGTGAAAACGGCGACCACGCCGGGCGACGCCAGCGTTTCGGTCGCATCGATGCTCTTGATCGCCGCATGAGCGTGCGGCGAGCGCACGAAATAGGCGTAGGCCTGGCCTGCACGGTTGATGTCGTCGGTGTAGCGGCCTTTGCCGGTGATGAAACGGATATCTTCCTTGCGCTTTACCGATGCGCCGATGCCGGTCGCGTTCATGCAACTCTCCCTGGCGTGTTCTTGTCGTGAAAAGGGGACGAATATGCGCGTCTCGCGCCGGGGCCATCCGCCCCGGTCGGCGCGCCTGCTTCTTTCGACTTATTCCGCGGCTTTCGGCAGGCTCTTGCCCATCTCCTGCGCGCCCTGCATCACCGACTTGACGATATTGTGATAGCCGGTGCAGCGGCAAATGTTGCCGTCGAGATTGCTTCGGATCGTCCCCTCGTCGAGGTTGTTGCCGAGCCGGTTGACCATATCGATGGAGGTCATGATCATGCCGGGCGTGCAGAAGCCGCACTGCAGGCCATGATTGTCCTGAAACGCCTGCTGCATGGGATGCAGCTTGCCGCCCTGCGCGAGACCTTCGATCGTGGTGACATGCGATCCGTTCGCCGACACGGCGAGCATCGTGCAGGATTTTACCGCCTGGCCATCGACATGCACGACGCAGGCGCCGCACTGGGACGTATCGCAGCCGACGTGCGTGCCTGTGAGCCTGAGTTGCTCTCGCAGGAACTGCACAAGAAGCATCCGCGGATCTACGCTCGCCGACGCCTTCTTGCCGTTGACCGTCAAAGAAACAGGTACCATGCCTTTCCTCCGTTTGAACGGTGAGCTCCGGCTTTCCGAACCGGGCCCCGTTTGAACATTTCCTCGGCCAGGCTTTGCGCCTGGACGTGCCGCTTCGTGCGACCTTAATCTAAATTTCTATAGCCGTCTGCGGCGCAAAAGTACTATTTTTCGAAGTATTCAATTGTATATAGCGCGGTTCGGCAGCCGGTAAACTGCCTCGGACGCTGCAACATCTACAGAGACGGGATTCCAGGAATCGAGCTTGCGCCGGCGACTATTCGGCGGATCCAAAAAAGGCCCTGCGGCAAATCGCATCCGCCGGAGAACGTGAGCAACTTGACAATCTTATCAATTCCGCTGAACTCGCCAGAGGATAGATCGGCGCCGGTCAACGGCGCGGTTATGGGCGGCCGCATTTTTCGCATGGCCGGGCATTCGGGAGGAACCGCTGGCCAACGTTGGATTGGCGCGTTTCCTGCATGACGGCAGCGGTCGAAGGGGGCAAACGGTTCATGGCAAATTTCCTCCAGCAACTGATCAACGGGATCACGCTGGGCTCGATCTACGGGCTCATCGCGATCGGGTATACGATGGTGTTCGGCATCATCGGCATGGTCAACTTCGCCCACGGCGACGTGTTCATGCTTTCGGCATTCATCGCGCTGCTGGCGTTCCTCTTCCTCACCAAAGTCATCGGCCTCGGCTTTCTGCCGCGTCGCGTTCATCATCGTGCTGATCCTGGGCATGACGCTGACCTCGGTTTGGAACTGGACGATCGAGCGTCTCGCCTATCGGCCGCTGCGCGGCTCGTTCCGCCTCGCGCCGCTGATCTCCGCGATCGGCATGTCGACCTTCCTTTCGAATTTCGTTCAGGTCGCCCAGGGGCCGCGCAACAAGCCCGTGCCGCCGATGTTCACGCGAGAACTTCCAGTTCGGATCCCCCGGACACGAGGTGACGCTGCAATACAAGCAGATCGTCATCGTCGTCGTCACCGCACTGCTGCTCGGCGGCTTCTGGTGGCTGGTGCAGAAGACCAATCTCGGCCGCGCGCAGCGCGCCTGCGAGCAGGACCGCAAGATGGCGGCGCTGATCGGCGTCGACGTCGACCGCACGATCTCGATCACCTTCATCATCGGCGCCGCGCTCGCCGCCGTCGCCGGCGCGCTCTACATGCTCTACTATGGCGTCGTGAATTTCTCCGACGGCTTCCTGCCCGGCGTCAAGGCTTTTACGGCCGCGGTGCTCGGCGGCATCGGTTCGCTGCCCGGCGCGGTGCTCGGCGGGCTGATGATCGGCCTCATCGAGGTGATGTGGGCGGCCTATTTCTCGTCCGACTATAAGGATGTCGCGGCGTTCTCGATCCTCGCGATCACCCTTATCTTCATGCCTTCGGGCATCCTCGGTCGTCCTGAAATCGAGAAAGTCTGATGACGGTATCAGTCGCTACCCCCGTCCACGCCGGACGACGCAACCGGCGTCGCCGGACGCCTCCAGGAATCTGCTCAAGGCCGCGCTGCTGACGCTGGTGCTGTGCGTTCCGATCATCCTGTTCAAGGCCGACGCCGACCCCAACGACGGCACGCTGATCCTGATCTGGCGTCCGGTCGCGGTCGCGGTATTCGTCGTGCTCGCCTTCGTTGGACGCTACGTCGCGCTGACGCTATGCGGCCGCGCCGAAGCGCGAGCGCGCGGCGGCGGTCGCCAAGCCGACGAGCGCGGCGACCACGATGACCGTCACGATCGTCGGCCTGCTGTTCCTGCTGCTTTTCCCGCCTGTCGCCGTCCTGACGCTCGGCTCCGGCGGCGCGCTCAAATGGGTCGACAGCTACGGCATCCAGATCCTGATCTATGTGATGCTGGGCTGGGGCCTCAACATCGTCGTCGGCCTCGCCGGCCTGCTGGATCTCGGCTACGTCGCCTTCTACGCAGTCGGCGCCTATGCCTACACGCTGCTGGCGACGACCTATCATCTGTCGTTCTGGATCTGCCTGCCGATCGCCGGCATTCTGGCGGCGCTGTGGGGCATGATCCTCGGCTTCCCGGTGCTGCGACTGCGCGGCGACTATCTCGCGATCGTGACGCTCGCCTTCGGCGAGATCATCCGCACCATCCTCATCAACTGGAGCGCGTTCTCCGGCGGCAGCGCCGGCATCAGCTCGATCCCGAAGATCACGTTCTTCGGGCTCGTGTTTGCTGACCGCCCCGGCGGCTTCGACGATTATTTCGGGATGGAATACTCGCCGATCCACGGCAAGCTGTTCCTCTATTATGTGATCCTGGCGCTCGCGCTGATCACCAATTTCGTGACGCTGAGGCTTCGCCGCCTGCCGATCGGGCGCGCGTGGGAAGCGTTGCGCGAGGACGAGATCGCGTGCCGATCGCTCGGCATCAACACCACCAACACCAAGCTCACGGCCTTCGCGCTCGGCGCGTTCTTCGGCGGCCTCGCGGGCTCGTTCTTCGCCGTGCGCCAGGGCTTTGTCAGCCCGGAAAGCTTCACCTTCAACGAATTCGGCGACCATTCTCGCCATCGTCGTGCTCGGCGGCATGGGCTCGCAGATCGGCGTCGCGCTCGCCGCGGTCGCGCTGATCGGCGGCTTCGAAATGCTGCGCGAACTCGGCTGGCTGAAGTCGCTGATGGCGACCTATGCGGGCATGCCCGATTTCGATCCGTCGCAATATCGCGGCCTGCTGTTCGGCCTCGCCATGGTGATCATGATGGTGGTCAGGCCGCGCGGCTTTGTGTCGACGCGCTCGCCCTCGATCTTCCTCAAGGAGCGCAAGGCGGTTTCTGCGGATATCGTCAAAGAGGGACACGGCTGATGCGCTGGAAGACCGACCCCCTGCTCGTCGTCGAAAATCTGACGATGCGCTTCGGCGGCCTTACCGCCGTCAACAAACTGTCGTTCCAGGCGGGCCGCGGCGACATCACCGCGCTGATCGGCCCCAACGGCGCCGGCAAGACGACGGTGTTCAACTGCGTCACCGGCTTCTACAAGCCGACCGAAGGCCGCCTCGCGCTTGCCCGCGAGGGCATCGCCGATCCGGCCGAAGTCGAGGCGCTGACGCCTGACGGGCAAGCGCAGCGCCAAGTCGGACAAGGGCGATGTCTATCTGCTCGAGCGCATGCCCGGCAACGACATCGCCTGGCGGGCCAAAGTCGCGCGCACCTTCCAGAACATCCGGCTGTTTCAGGGCATGACCGTGCTCGAAAACCTGATGGTCGCGCACCACAACAGCTTGATGATCGCCAGCGGCATGACGTTCCTCGGCGTGCTCGGCTTTCCCAGCTATCGCGCCGCCGAGCGCGAGGCGGTCGAGCGCGCCAAATACTGGCTGGAGAAGATCGGCCTCACCGAGCGCGCCGACGATCCCGCCGGCGAATTGCCCTATGGCGCGCAGCGCCGTCTCGAGATCGCCCGCGCGATGTGCACCGACCCGGTGATGCTCTGCCTCGACGAACCCGCCGCCGGCCTCAACCCCCGCGAGTCGCTCGAGCTCAACACGCTGCTCAACATGATCCGCGACGAGCACAAGACGTCGATCCTGCTGATCGAGCACGACATGTCCGTCGTCATGCAGATCTCCGATCATGTCGTCGTGCTCGACTACGGCACCAAGATCTCCGACGGCACGCCCGTCGGAAGTCCGCAACGATCCCAAGGTCATCGCGGCCTATCTCGGCGTCGCCGACGAGGAAGAACTCGCCGAAGTCGAAGCGGAGATCGGAGTATGAACGCCATCGCCGCCACCGCCGCCGCGCCCACATCAGCGCATCAAGCCGAAACCGCTGCTGCAATTGCGCGGCGTCGAGACTTTCTACGGCAAGATTCAGGCGCTCAAGGGCGTCGACATCGACGTCAACGAAGGCGAGATCGTCACCCTGATCGGCGCCAACGGCGCCGGCAAGTCGACGACCATGATGACGATCTTCGGCTCGCCCCGACCGCGCAAGGGCGTCATCACTTTCGATGGCCAGGACATCACCAGCCTGCCGCCCTATATCATCGCGCGCATGTCGATCGCGCAGTCGCCCGAAGGGCGCCGCATCTTCCCGCGAATGACCGTATACGAAAACCTCCAGATGGGCGCCTCGATCGACAAGTTCGCCCATTTCAACGAAGACCTCGAGCGCATGTTCGCGATGTTTCCGCGTCTGAAGGAGCGCGCGCAGCAGCGCGGCGGCACGCTCTCGGGCGGCGAGCAGCAGATGCTGGCGATCGCGCGCGCGCTGATGAGCCGGCCGCGCCTGCTTTTGCTCGACGAGCCGTCGCTGGGATTGGCGCCGCTGATCGTCAAGCTGATCTTCAACGCGATCGCCGATCTCAACAAGACCGGGGGCCTGTCGGTGTTCCTGGTCGAGCAAAACGCCTTCCATGCGCTGAAACTCGCGCATCGCGGCTACGTAATGGTCAACGGTCAGATCACGATGAGCGGCACCGGCCAGGAACTGCTGGCGCGGCCGGAAGTGCGCGCCGCCTATCTCGAAGGAGGCCATTGATGAACGGTCTGATCTGGGCCGACAGCGATTACGCCTGGCTCGCGTTCATCGTGCTCGACGGCCTTGGCGCCGCGGCGGCCGTTTCGACCGGTCGCGCTTTCGCGAAGTCGTGGAGCGCGCGGCTCTATATCATTCCCGCGATGCTCGCGCTCGCGGCGGCGGTGCATTTCCTGCACTTCGCCCTGTTCCAGGAAGACCTTGCGTCGCTCTACTACTATCTGGTGACGTTCGTCATCATGCTTGTCGCGGCGCAACTCGGCTATCAGTTCATGCGCGCCAAGCAGATGGCGACGCAATATTCCTGGGCCTTTCAGAGCGCGGGTCTGACATGGCGCGCACGCTAGCCGCGGGCGCGGCAAAAAACACCGTTTGGTCAGAAAGAAATCTCGTCTTGGCGCGCTTTGGGGCGTGACACTCGTTGAAAAACAGGCTTGTATCCGCGCCCAAGGCGGATGCACGCGTCCGTCCGGGCGAAGGTTTTTCGTCCCGTAAACTAGGGAGAACAGAATGAAGAAAGTTTGGTTGTCGGGTCTCGCGCTCGCGGCCGGTTTGGCGTTCGCCACCGCCGCCAGCGCGCAGCTCAAGATCGGCGTCGCCGGTCCGATCACAGGTCCGAACGCCTCGTTCGGCGCACAGCTCGTCCAGGGCGTCAGCAAGGCGGCGGAAGACTTCAACAAGTCCGGCGGCATCATCGGCCAGAAGATCGAAGTCGAGCAGGGCGACGACGTTTCCGATCCCAAGCAGGGCGTTTCGGTCGCCAACAAGTTCGTCGGCGACGGCGTCAAGATGCTGGTCGGCCACTTCAACTCCGGCGTGACGATCCCGGCCTCCGAAGTCTACGCGGACAACGGCGTGCTGTTCATCACCCCCTCGGCGACCAACCCGAAGGTCACCGAGCGCGGCCTGTGGGACGCGTTCCGCACCTGCGGCCGTGACGACCAGCAGGGCAAGCTGTGGGCGGAACTCGCGCTCACCAAGCTGAAGGACGCCAAGATCGCGATCGTCCACGACAAGACCCCGTACGGCCAGGGCCTCGCCGACTTCGCCAAGGCGACCATGAACGCCGGCGGCAAGAAGGAAGTGCTCTACGAAGGCGTCAACGTCGGCGAGAAGGACTATTCGGCGATCGTCTCGAAGATCAAGGCCTCGGGCGCCGACTATCTGATGTGGGGCGGCCTGCACACCGAAGGCGGCCTGATCGTTCGTCAGATGCGCGACCAGGGCATGAAGACGGTCATGATCTCCGGCGACGGCATCACCGACGACGAGTTCGCCCAGATCGGCGGCCCCGGCGTCGAAGGCACGCTGATGTCGTTCGGCCCCGAGCCGCGCAACAACCCGGCGGCGAAGGCGGTCGTCGAAGAGTTCAAGGCCAAGGGCTTCGACCCCCAGGGCTACACGCTCTACTCCTACGCCGCGATGCAGATCCTGAAGGCGGCGGCCGAGGCGACCAAGTCGCTCGACCCCAAGAAGATGGCCGAGTACATGCACTCGGGCGTGACCTTCAAGACCGTCATCGGCGACATCTCCTACGACAAGAAGGGCGACCGCACGACGGTCGACTACGTCTGGTACGTCTGGAAGAAGGGCGCCGACGGCAAGATCACCTACGTGCAGATGTAAGCTTCAACCGGCTCAGGCCGTCTGAAGAACAGAAAGCCCGCCTCACGGCGGGCTTTCTTGTTTTGTGGAGGTCTCATGCTGCCCTTCTCCCGCAAGCGGGAGAAGGGACCGATAACCTTACACCGCAAAAATCGACGCGCCCGCGTCGGCGCGGCCGACGTTGGCGCGGAAGGCGCCGAACAGGTCGCGGCCGACGCCGAAATGGTTGCCGCGTGAGGTCCGCGCGGGCGAGCGAACGGCTCGCCCATTCCTTCGCGTCAACCAACACGTCGAGCCGGCCGTTCTTGCGCGTCGAGCCGCACGATGTCGCCGTCGCGGATTTTTGCGATCGCGCCGCCATTGGCCGCTTCGGGCGTCACATGGATCGCCGCCGGCACCTTGCCGGAGGCGCCCGACAGTCGGCCGTCGGTCACCAGCGCGACCTTGTGGCCGCGATCCTGCAACACGCCGAGCGGCGGCATCAGCTTGTGCAACTCCGGCATGCCGTTGGCGCTCGGGCCCTGGAAGCGCACCACGGCGACGAAGTCGCAACTGAGTTCGCCCTTCTTGAACGCCGTCTGCAGTTCCTCCTGGCTGTGGAACACGCGCGCCGGCGCCTCGATGAAGTGGCGTTCGTGCGCGACCGCGGAAGTCTTGATGACGGAGCGGCCGAGCGGGCCTTCCAGCACGCGCAAGCCCCCCGTCGCCTGGAACGGCTTTTGCGCCGAGCGCAGCACGCTCTCGTCGAGGCTCGAGGTCGCCGCCTCGCGCCAGATCAGTGCGCCATCGGCGTCGAGCGCGGGCTCGACGACATATTCGCTCGAACGAGTCGCCCCAGACGCTGCGCGCGTCGCCGTGCAGCAAGCCGTCCTGCAGCAGCGAGCGGATCATGACCGGCATGCCGCCCGCCGCCTGGAAATGGTTCACGTCGGCCTTGCCGTTGGGATAGACGCGCGCCAGCAGCGGCGTCACTTCGGCGAGATCGGCGAAATCGTCCCAGGTCAGCGCGATGCCGGCCGCCGCCGCCATCGCGATCAGATGGATCGTGAGGTTGGTCGACCCGCCCGTCGCATGCAGGCCGACGACGCCGTTGACGATGGCGCGCTCGTCGATCACGTGGCCGATCGGCGTAAACGCATTGCCGGCGGCGGTGAGCTCGAGCGCCCGCTTCGCGCCGACTTCCGTCAGCGCGTCGCGCAGCGGCGTGTTCGGGTTGACGAACGAGGCGCCCGGCAGATGCAGGCCCATGATCTCCATCAGCATCTGATTGGTGTTGGCGGTGCCGTAGAACGTGCAGGTGCCGGGGCCGTGATAGGCCTTCGACTCCGCCTCCAGCAGTTCGGCCCGCGTCGCCTTGCCCTCGGCGTAGAGCTGGCGGATCTTTGACTTGTCGTCGTTGGAAAGGCCCGAGGTCATCGGGCCGGCCGGCAGGAACACCGACGGCAGATGGCCGAACGACAGCGCCCCGATCAGCAGGCCCGGCACGATCTTGTCGCAGACGCCGAGATAGACGACGGCGTCGAACATCTGGTGCGAGAGCGCGACCGCGGTCGAAAGCGCGATCACGTCGCGCGAGAACAGCGAAAGCTCCATGCCCGCCTCGCCCTGCGTGACGCCATCGCACATTGCGGGCACGCCGCCCGCGACCTGCGCCGTGCCGCCGACCGCGCGCGCCGCGCGCCTGATGATTTCGGGGAAACGCTCGAACGGCTGATGCGCCGACAGCATGTCGTTGTAGGCGGTGACGATCGCGAGATTGGGGCCATCGCCGACTCGCAGCGCGTCCTTGTCGTCGGCGCCGCAGGCCGCAAAGCCGTGCGCGAAATTGGCGCAGCCGAGCTTCTTGCGGGTCGGACCGGAATGGGACGGCCTTGTCGATGCGGTCCAGATAGCGGCGGCGCGCGTCGTGGCTACGCTTGACGATACGGTCGGTGACTTCGCCCACACGGGCATGCAGGGATGACGGCATGAGAGGACCCCTTTTGTCGGATATGAGTTTTCCGGCTGAGTACATTTCCTTACGGCGCCGCACACAGAACGGAAAGGGGGCGCGCCGCGCACGTTATCTTGTCAATCGATCGGAAAAATGGTTTTTGTCCGCGTCAGGCGAGGGCCCGCGCCATGGCATGGCGGCGCCACGCATTCGCTCGGAGGATTTACCATGCGCATCGGCGAAACCGCTCCCAATTTCGAGGCGGACACCACCCAGGGACATATCAAGTTCTATGACTGGCTTGGCGATTCCTGGGGCGTGCTGTTTTCGCACCCCAAGAATTTCACGCCCGTCTGCACGACGGAACTCGGCTACATGGCGCGCATGAAGCCCGAATTCGACAAGCGCAACACCAAGATCATCGGCCTGAGCGTCGATCCCGCCGACAAGCACGCCGCCTGGGCGAAGGACATCGAGGAGACGCAGGGCGCCGCCGTCAATTATCCGATGATCGGCGACCCCTCGCTCGAGATTTCCAAACTCTACGACATGCTGCCGGCCGAGGCGGGCGTGACGCAGCGAAGGCCGCACCGCCGCCGACAACCAGACCGTGCGCAACGTCTATGTCATTGGCCCGGACAAGAAGATCAAGCTGATCATCAGCTATCCGATGACCACGGGACGCAACTTCGACGAGATTCTGCGCGTGCTCGACTCGCATGCAGCTCACCGCCAAGCACCGCGTCGCGACGCCCGTCAACTGGAAGCATGGCGAGGACGTCATCATCGCCGGCTCGGTCAGCAACGACGAAGCCAAGAAGATCTACCCGGATGGCTGGAAAGAGCCGAAGCCCTATATCCGCATCGTGCCGCAGCCCAAAGGCTGACCCTTTCCAAACACCAATCTCGACTGTTAAGCTCGCCCCGCGTCGTCCGACGCGGGGTTTTTGCTTCGAGGGGGCGGGTCGATGATTTTCCGTCAGCTTTTCGATAGCGTTTCCGGCACGTACAGCTACGTGCTCGCCAGCCGGCGAGGCGGTGAGGCGCTGATCATCGATCCTGTGCTCGAAAAGGTCGACCGCTATCTGAAGCTGATGGAAGAGCTCGACCTGCACCTCGTCAAGGCGGTCGACACCCACCTGCACGCCGATCACATTACGGGCCTGGGCGCCCTGCGCGATCGCACCAACTGCATCACCGTAATGGGCGAACAGAGCAAAGTGGACGTGGTTTCCATTCGGCTCAGCGACGGCGACAAGCTCAGGATCGAGGGACTGAGCCTTGATGCGCTGTACACGCCCGGCCACACCGACAATTCCTACTCGTTCGTGCTCGGCGACCGCGTGTTTACCGGCGATACGCTGCTGATCCGTGGCACTGGCCGCACCGACTTTCAGAACGGAGATTCGCGCTCGCAATACGAAAGCTTGCAGCGCCTGCTGCGGCTGCCTGAGGATACGCTGGTGTTTCCCGCCCACGACTACAAGGGCGATACGGTCAGCACCATCGGCGAGGAGAAACGCTACAATCCGCGCCTGCAGGTGGGCAGCGTGGACGAATATGTGGCGCTGATGGCGTCGCTCAACCTGCCCAATCCGAAGATGATGGACGTCGCGGTGCCCGCCAACATGCGGCAGGGCCTGCATCAGGAAGAGGTGTTGCGGCTCGGCTGGGCGCTGACGCCCGAGGAGGCGAAGGCGCTGATCGGCCGCTCCGACATCGCGCTTGTCGACTTGCGCGAGAAGTCCGAGCGCGATCGCGTCGGCTCGATCCCGCATGCGCTGCACGCGCCCTATCCAGATCTCGCCGAGAATCTAGAAGAAGGCGGTCTGTTGCACGAACTCGGCGCCAGCGCCGGCAAGGCGCTGGTGTTCTACTGCGCGTTCGGCGAACGCTCCGCGATGGCGGTGCGCGCGGCTCAAGACAAGGGCCTTGCGTCGACCAAACATATCCACGGCGGAATAGCCGCGTGGCGTCAGGCGGGCGGCGCGGTGAGCGGCGCGAAGGGATGAAGCTCGGGAGCGAATTGCGGCCCGTTAGTTCGCCTTGTCTTCTCCGTCGATCTCGCGCGGGCGCTCGATCACAATATGCCCCGCGTCGAAATCAATCTCTGGCGCGACGTCGTCGTTGAACGGAAGCAGCAACGTTTCGCCGCCGCCTTCCGGAGCAATCTCGAGAATGTCGCCGGCGCCGAAATTCAGCACCGCGGCGACGGCGCCGATCGCCTCGCCCGCGCGCGTCACGGCCGAAAGCCCGATCAGGTCGTGATGGTAATATTCACCGGGCGCCGGCGGCGGGAGTTGGTCGCGCCTCGCATAGAGCTCGACGCCGGTCAGCGCCTGCGCCGCCTCGCGCGTCGCCACGCCGTCGACGCGCGCGACGACGAGCGCGTCCTTCAAGGGACGCACGACTTTCACGACAAACCGCCGCTTGCCGGTCGAGTCGGTGAGCGGACCGTAGGCGGCGACGTCGGCCGGATTTGACGTATAGCTGTTGATCGCGCGCCTCGCCGCGCACGCCCTGCGCGGCGCCGAACACGCCGAGACGAATGAGACGGTGAGGGTCGCGCATGATTGAAAGTATCCCCTTCTCCCGCGCAGCGGGAGAAGGGGACAACCTTACTTGCTGCTGCTGCGGCGGCTTTGGCGGCGGCGGCTTCAGTGGCGGCGGTGCGCTCTTGCGCCTTCTTCTTCGGCAGGGCCTTCTTCGGGTTGTTCTGCGGCTCGCGCTTGGCGACGCCGACGCTGTCAAGCAGGCGAAGCACGCGGTCGGTCGGCTGGGCGCCCTTGGCGAGCCAGTCCTTGGCCTTCTCGACGTCGAGCACGAGGCGCAGCGCGTCGTCCTTGGCCTTCAACGGATCGAACGTGCCGATCCTCTCGACGAAACGGCCGTCGCGCGGCGAGCGGGCGTCGGCGATCACGATGCGGTAGAACGGGCGCTTCTTGGCGCCGCCACGGGCGAGACGAATCTTCAGAGACATTTGCTTTTCCTTTTATTGAAGGTTGGTTGCTGCTTATTTCTTCTTGCCGCCGAACGGGTTGAACCCGCTTCCTAAGCCGGGAAGATTTCCGCCCGGGCCGAAGCCCGGGAAATTCTTGGGGATGTTGAAGGCGCCGGGCGGCGGCGCCGCGGGAATGCCGGGCGCGCCTGACGGCGGAGAAGAACCGCCCCCGCCGAGTTGCTGCTGCATCGCTTCCATCTCGGCCGCGCTCGGCATGCCGCCGCCCATGCCCATCATCGGCCGAGCTTGCCCATCATGCCGCGCTTGCCGCCAGCGGCGTTCATCGCCTTCATCATGTCGGCCATCTGGCGATGCTGCTTGATGAGCCGGTTGACGGTCTCGACCTGCACGCCGGCGCCCGCAGCGATGCGCTTCTTGCGCGACGCCTTGCGCGGGTCGTCGACCAGGATGTGCGGGTTGCGGCGCTCCTTGGCGGTCATCGAGGAGATGATGGCGCGCTGGCGCTTGATCATCTTCTCGTCGATGCCGGCGGCGGCGATCTGGTCCTTCATCTTCGCCATGCCGGGCAGCATGCCCATGATGCCGCCCATGCCGCCGAGCTTTTCGATCTGCGCGAGCTGGTCGGAGAGGTCGTTGAAGTCGAAGACGCCCTTGCGCATCTTCTCGGCCATCTTGGCCGCTTTTTCCATGTCGATGTTTTCGGCGGCCTTCTCGACCAGGCTGACGATGTCGCCCATGCCGAGGATGCGGTCGGCGAGCCGGCGCGGATGGAACTCCTCGAGCGCGTCCATCTTTTCGCCGACGCCGATCAGCTTGATCGGCTTGCCGGTGACGGCGCGCATCGAGAGCGCCGCGCCGCCGCGGCCGTCGCCGTCGATGCCGGGTCAGCACGATGCCGGTGACGCCGACGCGCTCGTTGAAATTCTTGGCGAGATTGACCGCGTCCTGGCCGGTCAGCGCATCGGCGACCAGCAGGATTTCGTGCGGCTTGGCGGCGTCGCGGATCTCCGCCATTTCCGCCATCAGCGGTTCGTCGATATGGGTGCGGCCGGCGGTGTCGAGCATGCACGACGTCGTAGCCCTGCAGGCGCGCGACGCTCTCGGCGCGCTTGGCGATCTCGACCGGGTTCTGGCCCGGGACGATCGGCAGCGTGTCGACGCCGACCTGCTCGCCGAGCACCCGCAACTGCTCCTGCGCGGCGGGGCGCTTGACGTCGAGCGACGCCATCAGGACCTTGACCTTGTTGCGCTCGGTGAGGCGCTTGGCGATCTTGGCGGCGGTCGTCGTCTTGCCCGCGCCCTGCAGGCCGACCAGCATGATCGCGACCGGCGCGGGCGCGTTGAGGTCGATCGGCTGGCCCTCGCCGCCGAGCGTCTCGACCAGCGAGTCGTGGACGATCTTGACGACCATCTGGCCGGGCTTGACCGACTTGACCACGGCGGCGCCGACCGCCTTGGTGCGGGTGCGGTCGATGAACGAGCGCACGACGTCGAGCGCGACGTCCGCTTCGAGCAGCGCGCGGCGCACTTCGCGCATCGCGGCGTTGACGTCTTCCTCGGAGAGGGCGCCGCGGCCGGTCAGCTTGTCCAATATGCCGGAGAGCTTCTCGGAGAGGCTCTCGAACATGGGTTGCTCCTTGCTTTCGGCAGAACTGCCAGACAACGACGATCGCGCCCGGGGGCGCTAAGCGCTGCCGGACGTTGACCGCTGGCCTCCAGGGACAGACGGCTTGATCGACGAGACCTGAGCCTGACGAAGAATGGGCCGCGGTGGTTAGACGAGAACAGGCCGGGAAGTCAAACCTGGCGACCCGCGCCGCCGCGATAATTTCCATTTTTACCATACGCCTTAAGGCGTTCGCTACGACTGCATCTGCATAGGTGCGCCACGCGTTTTGCGTGAGCGCCGATGCTGGCGCCCTGACAGCGCTTCATGCCCGAAGCCGAGCTTCATTTTCCACTCTCGCGAGCGGGAAGGCTTCTGGGGATAGCCTGCGTCATGACTTCGTATCACTCGGTTCTCGATTGCAAGACGTGCCTGGACAAGAACTCTGTCCGCGGAGCGCAAGGAAAAGGCGAGCGCGCTCGCCGACCGGGATTCCGCGCTCAACGCCCTGTTCGAGCTGGGCACGGCCGGCATCGCCGAGGTCGACCTCCGCACGGGAAGATTTACGCGCGTAAATCAGCGGTTCTGCGAGATCATGAGGCGCGACGCGGCCACCCTGCTGACGCTAGGCCCCGCCAACGTCATTCATCCCGATGATCGCGAAACCGTCGAGCGCTCCTGGAAGGAAGCGATGAAAGGGCCCGGCCAGTGGGAAGCGGAGGTTCGCCATGTCGGACCGGACGGCGAGGTTTTTTGGGTGCGCATCGGCGTCTCCGCATGGAAGCGCGACGCGGCCGGTGTACCCACTTGCTCCGTCGCCGTGCTGCAGGACGTCACCGATAGTGTGCTTGCCGCCGAGCAACTACGGCACAGTTCTGAACTGATGCGGCTCAGTCAGGAGATCGGCAAAATCGGCAGCTTTCGCCGCGATCTGGTGACCGGCCTGACGGTCTACAGCAAGGAAGCGCGCCAGATCTTCGGCATCCCGCCGGGAGACGGGCCGCTTTACGCCGACGCCTGGCTCGAAAAAGTACTGCCGGAGGATCGCGATCGCGCGTTACGCGAAGTCAGGGGTTCGGTGGCCCGACGGGCGCCGGAAGTCGCATGTGAGTGGCGTGTGCCCGGCGGCCCGATGGAAGGCGTCCGATCGCTCGAAATGCGCGCGCGACTTTATTACACTCCGGAAGGAGAGCCGAAAGAGGCCATCGGCGTCGTCATCGACGTCACCAACCGCAAGGCGGTGGAAGACCGGCTCGCGTATGCGGCGAGGCACGATGCGCTCACCGGCTTGGCCAACCGAGCTTTGTTTCAGGAGAGAACCAACCAAGCGCTGGTCCGCAGTCGCCGCGGCGATGGCTTTGCCGTTCTCTGCCTTGATCTCGACCGTTTTAAGGACGTCAACGACACGCTCGGACACGCGGTTGGAGACGCGCTCCTCATCGCCGCGAGCGAGCGCATCAAGGCGGAACTGCGCGACGTCGACCTGCTCGCGCGGCTCGGAGGGGACGAATTCGCGATTCTTCAGCATGGCGCGACGTGCGCTGAGGCCGTCATTCCGCTGGCGCGGCGGTTGAACGATTGTATCTCGGAGCCGTTCGAGATTGGTGGGGACAAAATCTCGGTGGGCGTCAGTATCGGCGTCGCCATGGCGCCGAAAGATGGAGCTCAATATGAGGCGCTGCTGAAATGCGCCGACCTCGCGCTCTATCAGGCCAAGGGCGAGGGTCGCGGCCGCTGCCGATTCTTCGAGCCGGAATTGAACAAGCGCGCTCAGAAGCGCCGCGCGCTCGAGGTCGATCTGCGTCGCGCCATGGCGGCGGGAGAGTTCGAACTTCACTATCAACCGATCGTCAACGTCGCCTCACGTCGCATTCAAGGCTTCGAGGCGCTGGCGCGCTGGCGTCATCCAGAGCGCGGGCTAGTCTCTCCGGCCGACTTCATCCCGATCTGCGAGGAAATCGGCCTGATCGCGCCCTTTGGCGCCTGGGCTCTCAAACAGGCCTGCGCGGACGCCGCCCACTGGCCGAAGTCGCTGCACGTCGCGGTAAACCTGTCGCCGATGCAGTTCACGACGGGCCATCTGGAAGCCGACGTCGCGGCGGCGCTTGCCGAAAGCGGATTGTCGGCTGAACGTCTCGAACTCGAGATTACCGAGAGTGTGCTGTTGAGTGATTCCGCGACGACGCTCGCCACCCTGCACAAGTTGAAGAGCCTCGGCGCGAGCATCGCGATGGATGATTTCGGCTCCGGTTATTCCTCTTTGAATTATCTCCAGCGCTTCCCGTTCGACAAGGTGAAGATCGACCGCGTGTTCACCGAAGCGCTAGCCAGTTCGGGCAAGACCCGGGCGATCGTGCGGGCGATCATCGAGCTCTGCGGCGCGTTGAACATGGCGACGGTCTCCGAGGGAGTTGAGACCGCGGAACAATTCGGAATTCTGAAAGGCAAGGGGTGCGACGAGGCGCAAGGCTATCTGTTCGGCGCGCGCGATGCCCGCCGCCTACACCGCCGAGCTGATCGAACGCGAGCGGAAGTCCGGACTCAGCTGGGCGGCGTGATCGTCGTTGTTTCGCTGGCGTCGCAATCACGAGCTCACGGTGGGTCGACGGTGACCTTGGTGTCCGCGATGCAGCCATTGCCGATCGCCGCGATCGCAAGCGCGGCGCTGGGCGCGATGCGCGCTCTCAACTTCTGATAGGTCGCGTCGTTGGCATAGACCTGGTGAACGATGTCTTTGACGGTCTCGGAGTGCTTCGCGTACCAGGCTTCGTTATTCTCTTTGCCGGCGAGCTTGGCGAAGCTGGCGTCCTCCGACCGCCCGTCCTCGCGCGCCCGGACGGCCAGTACGAGGGTGATCGCCGTGTGCGCGCAATACTCTCTCTTGGCCGCGCATTCGGCAGTCGACTTGGCGCCGGTTTGCGAGCAGTCGGGCGAGGCCAATGCGGGCCCGGAGACGGCCGCCAAAATCATCGCGACTGCAAAGCGCATCAGTTCCTCGTTGAGACGAAGCCGTTACACCTGCGCATCTGATTTGAGCCTTCTCCCCGCGGGCGGGGAGAAGGCTCATACCTTCGCCGTTGCGGCGGCAGGAATGCATGCTCCGGGCTCGCCTCCGCCCCGCCCTTCTCGCATCCGTGCAGGATTAGCTCCGCCATCGCCTCGATGTGCTCGTCGACCGGCGGCCACGGAAAATCGGGATAGCGAAGCCTGAGCCCGATCATGCCGGACATCGCGGCCCAGACCGAGAGCGCGGTCGCCTGCGGCGAGCCCAGGCAGCGCAGCGCGCCCGCTTCGGCGGCTTCCGCGATGCGGCCGGTCAGGCGCGCCAGCAGCGTCTCGCCAGGCGCCAGCACATGCGCCGCCTCCGCGCAGGGTTTTAGCGCGCGGCGCAGGAAGACGATCCGGTAGTCGTCGGGATGCTCGAGCCAGAACCGCATGAAGGTCACCAGCACCGAACGCAGATCTGCCGACGGGGCACGCGCCGCGCATCCGCGCAGCCGGGATCGACGGCGTCGAGCGCGGCGCCGAGGCCTGACCAGGCGCCCTCGGCGAGCTTCTCCAGCATCTGTTCGCGGGTTTCGAAATACACATAAAGCGCGGTCTGCGAGATGCCGACGCGCGCGGCGATCTGCCTCGTCGTCACCTGCTCGACGCCGCGTTCCAGAAACAGGTCGCGCGCAGCGGCGAGAATCTCGGCGGGACGCTCATGACCAAAGCCACGCGCCTTCCGGTTGTCGAGGGAGATAACGTAGACTTCGCCCTTTTGCGGCAGCCTCAGCGCTCATTTTTCCGCCCTGGCCCTGGCGCAACTTGACGCTGGGCACATTCCCGATCACGTTCCGTCATTAGCGGGACGTAGCCGTCGCAAGTCAAGCGCCGGAATTGATGTGATCGACCCAGGCGGGCAGCTCGGCCTAGCGAACCCAGGCGCGCGAACCGGACATGCTCGCCGGGGTCGTCCGCGCGCTCGTGCGCCCACTCGTGTGCGTGAGGGATGTGGGCGGCCCAGGCGCCGGTCTTCAGCGGCGGCCAGATGTCTGAGCGCAACGAATTGCCAGCCATCAGGGCGTCTTGCGGCGCGACGTCGTGCCGGCGGAAAACCCGCAGATAGTGTTCCGGCGTCTTGTCGCTGACGATATCGACGCTGGAGAACCGATCGCCAAGCCCGGACGCGGCGAGCTTCATTTCCTGATGAAACAGGTCGCCCTTGGTGACGAGCGCCAGCGGCGCGCGTTCGGCGAGCGGGCCGAGCGCCTCGGCCACGTGCGGCAACAGATCGATCGGGTGGCGAATCAAATCGTGACCGATGGCGAGGATTTCGCGCGTCATGGCGCCGGTGAGCCGGTCGCCGAGCATCTCCACGGCGGTCTCGATCATCGAAAGCGTAAATCCCTTCACGCCATATCCGTAGATGTGGATGTTGCGATCCTCGATCTCGGTGAGCTTTTTGGCGGTCGCGTTCGCGTCGACTTCGGAGGCGAGCAGCTCCTCATAGCGCTGCGCGGCGACCTGGAAATAGCCCTCGTGGCCCCAGAGGGTGTCGTCGGCGTCGAGGCAGATGAGGCGAATGGGCATCGAACAGAACCTTGCAGACCTATCCCTGATCGAGCACGCCGCGCGCCGCCATCGCGATCGCGTCGGCGAAACGCCGCGCGGCGAACGCTTCGCCGAGCGTGCCAAGCAAGGCGCCGCCATCGGGATCCGCGACCGCCAGAATTTCGGACTGCGTCGTCTCGAACAGAGCCAGCGCCTCCTTCACCCCCATCTCGGGCGAAAGCGTGACGTCGGCAAGCCGCGCGAAGTTCGACGATCGCGCCGCGTCAGGCGACGTTCGTCGGCATAGGCTTCCGGCACGGCGACAAGCCCGGCGTAACGCCCGGCGGCGTCCTCCAGCGCCACGTAGTGCGGCGCTGCCGAGCGGGTGCGCGGCGCGGAACTCGGCGAGCGTCTCTTCCGCGCGACCGGTCGCGGGGTCGCGGTCCATCAGCGCGCGCGACCGTGAGTTCGCGCTGCCAGCCGATGTCCTGCGCGCCGCGGATCGTCTCGCCGCGCAGATGCAGGCGCCAGGTCGAGAACGAATAGCCGAATGTCATGCGCACCGCGAGGCTGGTCGCGATGCACGCGGCGAGCACGCCGCCGGCGACCGGCAGATCGCCGGAGCTTTCCAGCACCAGAAACGCCATGGTCAGCGGGCCGCCGACGATCGCCACGCCGAGCGTCGCCATGCCGGCGAAGATGCAGGCGGTTGGATCGACCCCGAGGCCCGGCAACACCGCCGCGAGCGCGATGCGCGTAGAGCTTGCCGAGCAGCGCGCCGACGAACAGCGAAGCGAAGAACAGGCCGCCGCGGAAGCCGCTCGCCAGCGAGACCAGGCAGGCCGTAAGCTTGAGGAGGATGAGCATCGCGAGCGTCGCCGCTGTCAGCGTGCGCGGCATGTCGAGGTCGAGCGCGCCGTGCCCGGCGCCCAGCGCCTGCGGCGTGAAGATCGCGAAGACGGCGACGATCAGGCCGCCGGCGACCGGCCGCGCCCATTGCGGCAGCGGGCTCGCCTGAAAGCCGCGCTCGACCAGCGCCGCCGCCCGCATCGCGCCAACCCCGAGCGCTGCGGAAATGAGGCCGAGCCCGATCAGAGCGAAATGATCGGCGACGCCAAGCGCCGCAACCTCAGGCGCGTGGAGCAGATAAGGCGCGCCGCCGAGCGTCCGCACGACGAGCGCGCCCGCCACGGCCGCCGCGATGACCGGTCGCGGCGTCGCCAGCGTGTAGCCGCCGATGATCAGTTCAAAGGCGTAGAACGCGCCCGTCAGCGGCGCGGCGAAGGCGGCGGCGATCGCGCCCGCGGCGCCGCACCCGACCATCATGCGCAGATCCTGCCGGCGGAGGTTGGCGGCAAGGCCGAGGCGCGAGGCGATCGCCGAGCCGATCTGCGCATAGCCGGCCTCCAGGCCGACCGAGGCGCCGCAGCCGTTGGAGATCACCGTCTGCGCCACGACGACGACGCCGTCGCGCAGCGACAGCCGGCCGCCGCGCAGCGCGTTGGCTTCGATCGGATCGACGATCGCGGCGAAACCTCGGCGACGGCGCCAGAACTCGAACAGGCCCATAACGAGGCCGCCGAGCCCAAGCGACGCGAAAGCCGCAATCGGACTGACAACCGCCTTGGCGCTGAGACGCTCGTCGAATGCGATGCCGAAGATCGCGACATGCATCGCCTCGGCGAGATAGCTCATGCCGGTGACCGCCGCCCCCGCCAGCGCGCCGGCGATGACCGCAATGACGACATGAGCGAACGCATTCGACCGCAGCCATCGTTGGGCCGCCTCCCAACTGGCGGTCAAAAAGCGCGAGGCCGGCTCCAATGCTGATTCCCATAAGTTGGCGCGAATCCGCCCCCTGCCGCCTTAGCGCATCGCGACAGCGCCGGGGAAGGGGCCGAGACGACGAGGCGCGTTCTGTAGCCGCGGTCGCTGACCGCGAGGGTTCCGCTTGGAAGAGGCCTGCGAAAAATAAGAGACCCACATAATAGGAGGCCGGCGCCCAGAGCGCGGTCAGCGACCGCGGCTACAGAAGCGCCGCATTCTTACGACCGCGGCTACAAAGTTACGCCGAGCCCTGAGTCTCGAGCGACTTCAGTTCGGCGACGAGATCGTCGCGCGTGCCGCTGATGTGGGTGACGATCAGCCGTCCCGACGGTCGCGACATCGCCCGCGGCCCAGGCCTCGAATAGGCTTTGGTGCTCGGCGCGCGCCCGCGCCAATTGGCCGCTCGGCTCAAGATGCTTGATCGTATAGCGTTCGGACAGCAGCAGCAGGCGCGACAGCAACTGCACCGTCACCGGCCGGCCGCACGGGCTGACCAGCGCGAGATGAAACGCGCGGTTGAGGGCCCCGACCGAGGGTTGCCCCGCCGCCATGGCGACATCGAGTTCGCTGAGGGCGTGGCGCGCCGCGCGGAGGTCTGCCTCGCCGAGCCGCGTGCAGGCCTGCGAAGTCGCCGCCGGCTCAAGTTGCAGCCGGAGATCGAACACGTCGAGCGCCTCCACGACCGAAAGCGGGCTGACGAAGAAGCCACGGTTGGCTCGTGAGACAATCAGGCCTTCCTGCTCGAGTTTGGCGAACGCCTCCCGCAGCGGGATTTTGCTGATGCCGAGTTCCGCCGCGAGTGCGTCCTGGCGGATCGGCTGCCCGGCGTCGAACCCTCCGCCGACGATCCGATCGCGGAGCGCTTCGATGATCTGCTGCGACAGTACGGTTTTCACGTTGGGTGTCATGCTTGACCATATCACCTTGCAACCACGGCAGAATAGGCCCGCGACGCCTTTCGTCGACCCGATTTTCGATTACCGGGACGCCCGCGCTTCGATGTCGCGAAATTCCGTGGCGACGGCGTCGAACTCCCGGTCCCGCCGCAGGAAGGCGTCGACGACGCCGGGATCGAAATGCCGGCCGCGCGCTTCGACGATCATCCGCTTCGCCGTCGCGTGCGAAAACGCCTCTTTGTAGACCCGCTTGCATGTCAGCGCGTCATAGACATCGGCCAGCGCCATCAACCGCGCGGCAAGCGGGATCGTCTCGCCCGAAATTCTTTCCGGATAGCCGGAGCCGTCCCATTTTTCGTGATGGCTGCTGGTGATCTCGATCGCGTAGCGCAGGAATTCGTTTTCGTGCGGGGCTTCGCCAGCAACGATGGAAAGCGCCTCACAACCGATCGTGGTGTGCTGTTTCATGATCTCATATTCATCTTCTGTCAGCCGCGACGGTTTCAGGAGAACGCCATCGGGAATCCCGACTTTGCCGATATCATGCAACGGCGCGGCCTTGACCATCAAGGCGATCGAGCGCTCCGAAAGCGAACTCTCGAACCTGGGATCGTTGAGCATCTCGTGGCCCAGCAATTCGACATAGCGCTGGGTACGGACGACGTGACCACTGGTCTCGTTGTCGCGGCGTTCAACGAGCGAGGCCAGCGCCTGGATGGTGAGATCCTGCGTTCTGGCGAGTTCCTCGGTGCGCAAGGCTACCGTCTCTTCGAGCGAGCGGTTTCGTCTGGCCAACTCTCTTGTCGCGCGGCGCAAGGCGATGTGAGTGCGAACGCGGGCGAGGACGATCGGCGGCGAGACCGGCTTGGCGATGTAGTCGACGGCCCCGCAGGCGAAGCCCTCGGCTTCGTCGCGTTCTGCGCCGAGCGCCGAAACAAAGATGACAGGTACGTGGGCGAGCCGCTGATCGACCCGCATCTGCCGGCAGAGTTCCAGGCCAGTCTTACCAGGCATCATCACGTCGATCAGTGCAAGATCGGGCAATGGCCCCGCTTTCAGGCGTTCCAACGCCTGGAAAGCATCGCGCGCGACGATGACCTGATAATCTGGGCGTAGAAGATCGACGAGCACTTTGACGTTGATGGGCTCGTCGTCGACGACGAGCACTCTGGGAAGCATGGAGTCGCTCATCTCAACTCCATGCGCCAACGTCCTCACGCAGGCGCGCCAGCCGCTTGTTGGCTTCGTCGAAGTCGTAGCGCTCGGCGGCGGATTGGACTGCGGAGGCCTGAGCGCTGACGCCTTGTTCAGCGCCGACGAACAAATCCGCGAGCCGACGCGACTGCGGTTCGGCTTCCGAGTCTCCCGAAACAAGCAATTGGGCGAGGGCGTCGATCGCCGTCAGCGCAGCATCGCGATCGGGAAGGGGGACATGGTCGTCCTCTCTCCCACGGCCCGCGGCGCGCCGGCGCGTCGCGTCCATATGTTCGATCGCCGCGGTAAGCGCTGGCTGCAACGCCGCGACCTTCGGTCTCAGATCGGCAAGCGGCGTCTCCTCCGCGTCTTCGCGGGTCGCCGTCTCGAGCGCCAAAGTGAGCTCCGCCACCCGCGTCGCGCCAAGGGTCGCTGCAGCGCCCTTCATCGCGTGGCTCAAGGCGCAGACCCGGCGACGGTCCCCGGCCTCGAACGCGGCTTCGATTGCGTGGGCGCCTTCGGCGTGTTCGGCGGCGAACATCTCGAGCAATTGCATCAGCAACTCTTCGTTGCCGCCGAGGTGGCTCAGGGCGGCGGTGCGATCGAATATGTCTCGGTTCTCGTCGGCGCCTTCGTCGCGCTTTGAGGATCGCGGAAGCGACTCGACGCGGCGCGAGACGGTCACGCCCGTCGTCTCCAGCCATTGTGCGAGCGTCAGGGCGAGTCGGTCCGGATCGATCGGCTTGGGAATATGGTCGTTCATCCCGGACTCGAGACACCGTTCTCGGTCGCCGGCCATCGCATTGGCGGTCATCGCGATGATCGGCGTTTCTGTGATTCCGAGCTCAGTGCGGATGGCGACTGTAGTTTGCAGTCCATCCTTGCCCGGCATTTGCACGTCCATCAGGATCGCGTCGAACTGCCTGACTGCGAGGATTTCAAGCGCTTCCTCACCGGAACTGGCGACAGTCGTCTCGACGCCGAGGGTCTCGAGCAGCCCGGTCGCCACCTGCTGGTTGATCGCATTGTCTTCGACGAGCAACACCCGCACGTCGCGCAGCAATATGTCCGAGGCGCTGCGCTGCTCGCGTCCGACCCGCGTCAGATCCTGATGGCCGCGCCCGAAGGCAGCCAGCACGCATTCGCGCAACACCCTGCCCGATACCGGCTTTTCGATGACATGCGCATTGAGCGGCGCCGCGCAGACGTAATGCGCGGCGATATCTTCTTCGACGGCGGCGCGCCCGTACGCGGTGACGAGCAGCGCCGGCGCGTTGACTCCGCGCTCTCGCAAGGCGGCGAGCATCTCGACGCCAGTGCGGTCAGGCAGTTTCCAATCCAGCGTCAGGAGGTCGAACGCGTTGGGTGCGGCGAGCTGGCGCTCAGCGTCCTCGCCGCTCTCGGCCTCCGTGACAATCAGGCCAAAGCTCGTAAGGGAGGCGCCGAGCATGCGGCGCACGACGCGGCTGTCGTCGACGACCAACGCCCGTTTGCCAGCCAGCGCCTCTGCGTCTTCGGCCGCCAAACGCGGCTGCGCAGCTGCGCCCAAGGGGATTTCGAACGCGAAAGTCGTGCCGACGCCGGCGCGGCTCGTGACGGTAATGTCGCCGCCCATGAGATGAAGGAGTTGCCGGCAGATCGCCAGGCCCAGCCCTGTGCCGCCGAAGTGGCGCGAAGTGGAAGCGTCGGCCTGCGTGAACGGACGAAACAGCTTCCCGATCTGTTCGTCCGTCATCCCTATGCCGGTGTCCGAAACGGACACCGAAAGCGAAAACCCGTTGTCTGCAAGAGGGCGTCCATCAACAATGAGCGTCACGGCGCCCTCGGCGGTGAACTTGGCTGCATTCGAGAGCAGGTTCATCAGCACCTGCGAGATTCGCAACGGATCGCCGACGACGTCGGCAGGAACCTCCGGGGCGCGTTCAACGAGCAGTTCCAGGCCTTTTTCGTTCAGCTTGGGCGCGATCAGCGACACGGTCGATCTGACGACTTCGTCGAGATTGAATTCAATGTTCTCGATCCCGAGCTTGCCCGCCTCGATCTTGCTGAAGTCGAGTATGTCGTTGATGATGGCGAGCAGCGATTGCGATGCGCCCTGGATTTTCCTCAGGAAGTCTTGCTGTTTGGCCGAAAGCGCGGTGCGCGTCATGAGGTGCGCGAGCCCGATGATCGCGTTCATCGGCGTGCGGATTTCATGGCTCATGGTCGCCAGGAAGTCACTCTTGGCCTGATTGGCGCGGATCGCTGCGTCCTTTGCATTTGCGAGCTCGGCGCTCGCCTCATGCGAGTCGGTGGTGTCGATATGGACGCCGAGGAGGCGCAACGGCCGGCCGTCGTCGTCAAGTCCGATCAGCTTGCCGATGCTCCGTATCCACGCCCAGCTGCCATCGCCGCGCCGCATCCGGAACTCGCAATCGAGCGCGCTGGCTCCCTCATGGAGATGCCGTGCGAGGGCGTCGTCATATATCGGCGCGATCGTCGGGATGCATCAGGGCGAAGAAAGTGTCGTCCTTGATCGGATTTGGCCGCGGCTCGTGCCCGAGCATCCGGAACCAGGTGTCCGAATAATAGGCTTCATTGGTGATCGGATTGAAGTCCCAGAGACCGGTCCGCGAAACGCTCAGCGCCACGCTCAGGCGTTCTTCGCTATTTCTCAACAGGTCCTGGACTCGTCGCCGCG
Source organism: uncultured Pseudomonadota bacterium (assembly GCA_963771455.1). Taxonomy (GTDB): domain Bacteria; phylum Pseudomonadota; class Alphaproteobacteria; order Rhizobiales; family Beijerinckiaceae; genus Roseiarcus. Next base: position 137,018 of record CAVYTP010000003.1, on the reverse strand, counting down.
CCGTGATGTCCTGGAAGACGATGACGCCGCCGACGCTTCCATCGTGACCGACAATCCGCTCGCCAACGATCGAGACCGGGAAAAGCCTGCCGTGGCGGTCGGTGAAGTACTGGTCCTCGGACTGATAGCGGCGACCCTTTCTCAGGCCGTGCATGATCGAACAATCGTCCTGCGAGAGATGGTCGCCCTCCAGATTTTGATAGTGAACAAGGTCGTGAACGGAGCGACCCCTGATCTCGGCAAAGGTCCAACCCAGCAACCGCTCTCCCTCTGCGTTCAGGAAAGTGCAACAGCCTTGGTTGTCGATTGTATAGACGCCCTCGCCCATCGACTCAGTGATGCTGTGAAGGAACGCGTGGCTTTGTTCTAGGTCTTGTTCGAGACGCTTACGCGCCGTTACATTGGTGCAGATCGCGATGAATTCCTTCAGAGATCCGTCCCGATCCTTCAGTGGCACCAGGGTTGAGGCCAGCCAATAAAGTTCCCCCGCCGCGCTTCGATTGCAGATTTCGCCCCGCCAGACTTTTCCGCTGCGAAGTGTCGACCAGAGGTCTTCGTAGTATTCGCTAGGGTGTTCGCCAGAGTTGACGATGCTGTGGCTGGCCCCGAGCAGAAGCTCTCGCGGAAATCCGGAAACGGCGCAAAACAGGTCGTTGGCGTAGGTGATGCAGCCTCGGGTGTCGGTGATGCTGACGATGGCGTGCTGGTCCAGCGCGAACTTCTGATTTCGGAGGTCCAGTTCACGGCTGTCGGCCAGCTCGTGCTGCTGTTCGCTGACAACAAGGACGAAGCCGTTCGCCAGCGCGATCATCAGCAACCCGCCGCATAGCAGCAGATAGGGCGAACTGTCCGATCGGCGATCGAGATAAGCTTTGCTCGGCGCCAGATGAAGCGCCCAGACCCGGTCGGCGACCTTTATTCGCTCAGTGGACTCGAGGAGCGGCCGCGCGCCAAACAGGCCGCCGCCGGCGAAGCTCTTCGGCGGCATGGCGTCAACGCCGTTCGAGACCAGCGGGGCTCTCGTTTTGATGTCGGTTTCATCGACGAGCCAGTATCTCAGTTCCGCAGAGAACTCCGAGCCCAACGCAATGCCGAAGACATCGGGCACGGAAAATACGCCGAGCGCAAAGCCCTTGATATCAAAGCCGGCCCCCGACGTTGGCTTTGCGTTCTCGTACACGGGTACAATCAGCAGGATGCCGGTCGCTGAATTCTGCACCAGCTTAACGCCGCTCGTCGCGACCGGCGCGCCCGTCGCACGCGCCTTGTCCAGCGCGGCCCTGCGCGCCGCGTCCGAAGCCAAATCGTAACCAAGCGCTGCGCCGTTGCCGTCTATCGGCGTTGCAAAGGCGACAGGGAAATATTGGGATCGGGGTCCGGCGCGCAGGGTCACGCCGTCGACGCGCTCAGATATCTCGAACGGCCGACCCCACTGCCGGGACAGATCCTGTTCGGTGGACAACCGATCCGCTTCGCTGATCCTCGGAATCCACTCCAACGCCTGAATGCCTAGGCCGAACGCAGCGAGCCGATCCGCCAGGGCGCGGAACTCGACCAGATCTGGTCGTCGATCGGTTGAGAAGGCCCCGGCGAGCCCCTCGACCGCGTGCTGTCCGAGGTCGACGGTTGCGGTCACGCGACCCGCCAATTCTCGCGACAAGGAGGCGAATTCGTTTCGCTGTGTGCGGTCGATGGCGCGCAGATCGGTGAGCACCAGCGTTGCAGTGAGCGCAAAGACGATGAGGCTGGCGGCTGCCGGAGAGAGCGCGCGCCGCCATTTCTGACCGACCGGTGCGGAGGCAAAGCTGAGTACGATCGGCGTGATGGTCACGACGCCGGCGGCGTCGCCGGCCCACCATATGAGCCAGGAATGCAGGGCGTTGGACGGAGCAACGCCCCCGATCGCGGTCAAATACCCGACCGCGATACTCGAATTGATCAGGCAGCCGACGAGACCTCCGGCAATGTAAAGACGCGCGATCGACGAGGATGTTGGCGGCGTCGCGGGATAGGCCCGCCACAGATTCGCCAGCCCTGCGCTGACGACGGCCTGTAACGTTGCGCCGGCCCCAATGACGATCGCGGCGGAACTCGCGACGAGCGCCGAGTGAACGAGCGCGGAGAGGGTGCCGCCCTCGACGTGGTCGAGCCAGTTGACGAGGAACGAGCCCAGAAACACGCCGATCGCCGCCTTGCGGCCGCCGATCAGGACTGCGGCGAGCGCGATGCCTGCGGGCGGCCAGATAGCTGTGGCGTAGCCGGGAGGGATCGCCAGCGCGAGACCCAGCTTGCCTGTCAGATAGTAGGCAATCGCTGTAAGCATCAACCCGCGGCCCGAGAACCGCTTGTGGGACGGTTTGGGCGTGGCGCTGTCTGGCTTCACAGGGCGTCGATCAACAGGCGTCATTCACGTGCTATGCGCCCACGCCGTAGATTGTGCGCAATCTTCGGCCTCGGCTTCAGGAAGTTCTGGGAGGAGTGGACATGCCGCAGGGGCGGCGGACGGTAACTGGCCTCATGCCTGCGCTCGTTCATCCAAGCGCCACCGCAGCATCCACCGTGAGCCGAAATCGCTAAGAAAGCCTTGCCCGAACGGACGTCATGTCGACAATCCCGGGCATTGGATCTCTTATCGTCCCGCCCAACCCGCTGTCGTCGTAAACAGGCAAGGGTTGGACGAGACAAGCGGCAGTCAGAAGGCTTGCCCGCCCTGCGCAAGGTCCAGGCGCGGGGGCTTCAGATCGTCAGAGCCGGCGTTTTCGGGTCAAACAAAGACCGCGGAGGTTGAGACTTGAGCCGTGGGGAACCAGGCGCCGTTCAGATTGTTATGAGGTTGGTCTGCAGGCATGTCCTGACAGAATGTCTTTGAATGATGCGAACAAACAGAGAACGTTTGATCGATTCGTTGGAATTGTTGCGGTTAGAATAAGGTTGGGCGGTTCCTGATCGGGCTCAACTCAGCTGTTTCATATTGGCGCAGCGTCCTATCAGATCGTCTAAAAGACCCGAAATATGTGAGGAAAGCGGGCGTTCAACCCGCCCTGATTGTGTCACAAACATATTTTATCTGCAGTATCTCTTGCCAAGCCGCCGAAATTATGCTCAAGCCAGCTTGTCAAGTTAAATTTAGACAGTTGGAGATATCGTTGGCCAAAGCCCCCGCAAGCAAGAAGGCGCCGGCGCGCCGCCCCTGGACGAAGGATGACGTTCGCACCCTGAAGGGCATGGCCCGCAAGGAGCCGGCGTCCAAGATCGCCAAGTCGCTGAAGCGCACCGAAGGCGCCACCCGTCAGAAGGCGACCGCGCTCGGCATTTCGCTGAACACCGCCCGCAAGCGCGCTCCCGCGAAGAAGGTTGCTGCTCCCAAGAAGGCCGCCACCAAGAAGGCGCCCGCCAAGAAGCGCGCCAAGGCCTGAAGCCGGCCGCCGTCCTTAGACGGCGTCGTCCAGCCAGTACCGTATCAGATGATGAGCGATCGCCATGCGGTTGGGCGCTGCAAGCCCCTGCGGGTGCCGCTTTTCGATACATCTCACGCACTTCCTCGCGCGTGAACCAGCGCGCGTCCTCGAGCTCCTGCTCGTCGATGCGCACCGCTGACGTACGCGCGAGCGCAAAACAACCGATCATCAGCGAAGATGGAAATGGCCAGGGTTGCGAGGCGACGTAGCGCACGCGGCCGGTCTCCACTCCCGATTCCTCGTGGATTTCGCGCCTGACCGCCTCCTCGATCGTCTCGCCGGGCTCTACGAAACCGGCCAGCGCCGAATACATGCCCTTGGGAAAGCGCCGCTGCCGGCCAAGCAGGCAGCGATCGCCGTCGATCGCCAGCATGATCACGACGGGGTCGGTGCGCGGAAAATGATGCGTCTTGCAGGCGTCGCATTCGCGCCGCCAACCGCCGGCCGTGGACCGTGTCGGTTGACCGCAGTTCGCGCAGAACCCATGTCGCGCGTGCCAGTCGAGCACCGCCTTGGCCGCGCCGAGCAAAGCAATCGCCTCCGGCGCGACGACGCCCTTGCATCGCGATCGATCGCAGATCGACGAGTTCGAGATCTTCGCGACCGGGAATGACGAGTTCGCGGCGATCGAGGAAACCGTCGCTCGCGTCGGCGCGCTGTTCGACGGCGCTGTCCGTGCAGCCGCGCGGCGTAGACGGCCGCCCGTCAGACGCCAATCCCAGCAGCGCTTCGTGACCCGCGCCGCCGAGCGCGGTCGAGCTCGGCATAGGCAAAGCGGAAACGTCGCTCGGGTCGCGCGCGACAGCACCGGCATCTCGCGGCCGACAAGGATAACCTCGGCGTCGCCGCGCGCCTTGCAGGCCGGCCAGAAAGGCCTCGTCGTCGCGGCGCTCGGCGACGCGGTCGAGCGGAAAGCCGTGGAAGGCGAAACCGAAATGTACGCTCGGGCGCCCCGAAAAAGCCGCTGTCCATTGATTTTTGCCCTCGACGTCGCGAGCGCCGCCGGGCGCTGGTCAATCCCACCGAAGCGCGATTAAATCGCCCGCGAATCAGCCGCGCGCACCTTATACGGAGCAAGCCCGATGGCCCCGATCTTATCAAGGCGCACGGCGCTCAAAGGCGGCGCCGCCGCGCTCGGCGTCGCCCTCTCGCCATGTCTTCGGCTCGCCCGCGCCGACGGCGAGATCGAGACCTATGGCCTGTCCTCGTTCGGCGATCTCGCTCTGCCCGCCGACTTCAAGCACCTTGCCTATGTCAATCCGGAGGCGCCCAAGGGCGGCCTGCTGTCGGTGCAGATCACCAACACCGGCGGCAACCAGAATTTCGACACGTTCGACACGCTCAACATCTATTGCGACCAAAGGCGACGGCGCGGCCGGCATGTCGGCCTGTTTCGACACGCTGATGGCGGGCAACGGCGACGAGCCGGATTCGGCCTATGGCCTGCTCGCCTCTTCCGTGCAGCTACAGCGCCGACAAGCTCGTCTACAGTTTCAAGCTGCGCCCCGAGGCGCGTTTCGCCGACGGCTCCAAGCTGACCGCCGCCGACGTCGCCTTCTCGCTCGACATCCTGAAGACCAAGGGCCACCCGATCTACGCCGCAGCTGCTGGCGGAGATGGAGAGCGTCGGAGCCGGAAGGCGATGACGTCGTCGCCGATCAAGTTCGTCAAGACCCGCAGCCGCGACGCGCATCTGATCGTCGTCGGGATGCCGGTGTTTTCTGCGGCCTGGTGGAAGGGCCGCGATTTCGAGGCGGCGACGCTCGACGCGCCTCTGGGCTCCGGACCTTATAAGGTCAAGACCTTCGAACAGGGCCGCTTCATCGAATTCGAACTGCGCGACGACTATTGGGGCCGGGACCTGCCGCTCAATGTCGGGCACAACAATTTCAAGCGGCTGCGCTTACGAATATTATCGCGAGCGGCAGGTCGCCTTCGAGGCTTTCAAGGCCGGCGCGATCAACTTCCACCGCGAATATACCTCGCGCATCTGGGCGACCGGTTACGATTTCCCGGCCGTCAAGGACGGCCGCATCGTCAAGGAGACATTGCATGACGGCGCGCCGACCCCCGTGCAGGCCTGGTATTTCAACACCCGCCGCGAAGCCTTCAAGGACCCGCGGGTGCGCGAGGCGATCGGCCTCTGCTTCGATTTCGAGTGGACGAACAAGAACGTGATGTTCTCGTCCTACAAGCGCGTCATCTCCTACTTTCAGAACACCATGATGGCCGCGCAAGGCGCGCCGAGCCCGGAAGAGCTGAAGCTGCTCGAGCCCTGGCGCGGCAAGCTGCCTGACGACGTGTTTGGCGAGGCGATCATGCCGCCGGTCTCCGATGGTTCCGGCAGTGATCGCGCGCTGTTGAAGCGCGCCAACGACTTGCTGCTCGCGGCCGGCTGCAAGCGCGACGGCGGCGTCCTGAAGCTGCCGAGCGGCGCGCCGCTGACGATCGAATTCCTCGAATTCCTCCGAGATCTTCCAGCCGCATTGTGACGCCGTTCCAGCAGAACCTGAAGAAGCTCGGCATCGACGCCCATTCGCGCATCGTCGATGCGACCCAGTTGAAGAGCCGCACCGACAGTTTCGATTTCGACATCATGATGCGCGCCAGCGGCGGCTCGCTGACGCCCGGCGCCGAGTTGCGACAGATCTACGGCTCGGCCTCCGCCAACATGCCCGCCTCGCCCAATCTCGCCGGCATCGCCGATCCCGCGATCGACGCGCTGGTCGAATCAGGCGGCCAATGCCACGACGCGCGAAGAGCTCAACACCGCCTGCCGCGCGCTCGATCGCGTGCTGCGCGCCGGCCGCTATTGGGTTCCGGCCTGGTACAACGACTCGTTCTGGGTCGCCTCGTGGAACGTCTTTTCCCGCCCCGACCGCCAACCCGCGCTCGGCGTCGGCGCGCCGGACACCTGGTGGTGGGACGAGGAGAAGGCGAAGAAGATTGGTTTGTGAGATGGGGGATCGGCAGTCGGCATTCGGCAATCGGCAATCGGGCCCAGGTAGCCGATCGCGTGAGCGGGTTGTGAGAACCCGACTGCCGATTGCCGACTGCCGACTGCCGTACGCCTGATGCTCGCCTACATCCTCCGCCGCGTCCTGCTGATGATCCCGACGCTGTTCGGCATCATGCTGGTGTCGTTCGCGATCGTGCAGTTCGTGCCGGGCGGTCCGGTGGAGCGGGCGATCGCGCAATTGCAGGGCTTTCAGGAGGGTTCGACTTCGGGCATCGGCGGGGGCGGCGGCGCGATCGGCGCCGGCATGGCGGCCACGCTTCCGACGTCGCCTCGCGCTATCGCGGCGCGCAGGGGCTCGATCCGAAATTCATCAAGGAGCTCGAGAAGCAATACGGGTTCGACAAGCCGGCGATCGAGCGCTTCTGGATCCTGGTGCGCGACTATTCCACCTTCAACCTCGGCAAGAGCTACTATCGCGACGCGCCGGTCATCCAACTTATCAAGGAGAAGCTGCCGGTCTCGATCTCGCTCGGCCTGTGGATGACGCTGATCTCCTATGCGATCTCGATTCCGCTCGGCATCGCCAAGGCGGTCCGCGATGGCTCGCGCTTCGATGTCTGGACTTCGGCGGCGGTCATCTTCGGCTATGCGGTGCCGAGCTTCCTGTTCGCGATCCTGCTGGTCGTGCTGTTCTGCGGCGGCTCGTTCTGGCAGATTTTTCCGCTGCGCGGCCTGACCTCGGACAATTTCGCCGACCTCACCTGGCCGCACAAGATCCTCGACTATCTCTGGCACATCACGCTGCCGGTCGACCGCGCTGGTGCTCGGCTCGTTCGCGACCTCGACGCTGCTGACCAAGAATTCGTTCCTCGACGAAATCCGCAAGGCCTACGTGCAGACCGCGCGCATGAAGGGCCTCAGCGAACGGCGCGTGCTGTACGGCCACGTGTTCCGCAACGCGATGCTGATCGTGATCGCCGGTTTTCCCGGCGCCTTCGTCAGCGGCATTCTTCACGGGATCGCTGCTGATCGAGCAGGTGTTCTCGCTCGACGGGCTCGGCTACCTCTCCTACAATTCGCTGATCCAGCGCGATTATCCGGTCGTGCTCGGCAATCTCTATGTGTTTGCGCTGATCGGGCTGGTGGTCAATCTGATCTCCGACCTCACCTACACCTGGATCGATCCGCGCATCGATTTCGAGAGCCGGGAGCTTTGATGAGCGCCTGGCCCCGCCTCACCCCGCTCAACCGACGCCGGCTCGCCAACTTCAAGCGCAACCGGCGCGGCTACTGGTCGCTGTGGATCTTTCTGCGTTCTCTTTATCGTCTCGCTGTTTGCGCGAATTCGTCGCCAACGACCGGCCGCTGGTCGCGTCCTACAAGGGCGAGCTGATATTTCCCGTTCTGTTCAACTATCCCGAGGATCGATTTGGCGGCTTCGAGGCGACGACCGACTATCGCGATCCCACCATCGCCGACGAGATCAACGCCCATGGCTGGATGCTCTGGCCGCCGATCCGTTTTGCCAACAACACCACCAAACTCGACCCGCCGACGCCGTTCCCGTCGCCGCCGACCTGGCTGCTGAGCGAGGCCCAATGCAAGAAGGCGGTTGAGACGCAGGTCTCGCGCGGCGCCCTCAAGGCGCCGGCCGATGGCGGCTCGTGCCGCGATCTCGAGTGGGAATGGCTCGGCACTGACGCCGACGGCCACGACGTCGTCGCGCGGCTGATCTACGGGTTCCGCATTTCGGTGCTGTTCGGGCTGATCCTGGCGGGCGTTTCCTCTGTGGTCGGCGTCGCCGCGGGCGCCATGCAGGGCTATTTCGGCGGCTGGCTCGACCTGCTGATGCAGCGCTTCATCGAGATCTGGTCGTCGCTGCCCTCTCTTTATATTCTGATCATCCTCGCCGCGATCCTGACCCCCGGCTTCTTCGTACTGCTGTTCATCCTGCTGCTGTTTTCCTGGGTGAGCCTCGTCCATGTCGTGCGCGCCGAATTCCTGCGGGCGCGCAACCTCGAATACGTCAACGCGGCGCGCGCGCTCGGCCTCACCAACTTCAAGATCATCGTCAAGCACATGCTGCCCAACGCGACGGTGGCGACGCTGACCTTCCTGCCGTTCATCGTCAATTCCTCGATCAGCACGCTGACCTCGCTCGATTTCCTGGGGCTCGGCATGCCGCCGGGTTCGCCCTCGCTCGGCGAGTTGCTGCTCGCAGGGCAAGTCCAACCTGTCGGCGCCGTGGCTCGGCCTTTCCGCGTTCGCGATCGTCGCGCTGCTGCTGTCGCTGCTGATCTTCATCGGCGAAGCGGTGCGCGACGCGTTCGATCCGCGAAAGACATTCCTCGTGACCGCGCCGCTGCTCGACGTGCGCGATCTCAGCGTCGCGTTCGGCGCAGTCGACGGTCGTCGACCGCGTCTCGTTCACGCTTGAGAAGGGCCGCACGCTCGCGCTGGTCGGCGAATCCGGCTCGGGCAAATCGGTGACCGCGCAATCGATCGTGCGGCTGCTGCCCTATCCGGCCGCGCGCCACCCCAGCGGCGAGATCCTGTTTGACGGCCGCGACGTCCTGAAAATGTCGGAGCGCGAGTTGCGCGCGATGCGCGGCGCGCGCGTGACGATGGTGTTTCAGGAGCCGATGACCTCGCTCAATCCGCTGCACACCATCGAGAAGCAGATGCGGCGAGATCATCGAATTGCACGAGGGCCGCGCCGAGGCGACGCGCGCGCGCGTCGATCGTCGCTGCTCGAAGAAGTCGGCATCGCCAACGCCGCCGCAGCGGCTCGGCGCCTATCCGCATCAACTTTCGGGCGGCCAGCGCCAGCGCGTGATGATCGCCATGGCGCTCGCCAACCGGCCGGATCTGTTCATCGCCGACGAGCCGACGACCGCGCTCGACGTGACCGTGCAGGCGCAGATCCTGACGCTTGCTGAAGGATCTGCAGGCCAAGCTCGGCATGGCGATCCTGTTCATCACCCATGATCTCGGCATCGTGCGCCGGCTCGCCGACGACGTCGTGGTCATGCAGAAGGGCCGGATCGTCGAGGCCGGGCTCGGTCGAGCCGAGGTGTTCGCCGCGCCGCAGCATCCCTACACGCGCATGCTGCTCGCGGCCGAGCCGAAAGGCGCGCCGCCGCGGAGTCGACGCGCGGCCGCCGACGATCGTCGAGGCGCGCGACGTAAAAGTCTGGTTCCCGATCCGCAAGGGTTTTTTGCGCAGCGTCGTCGATCACGTGAAGGCGGTCGACGGCGTTTCGGTGACGGTGCGCGCAGGCGAGACGGTCGGCAGTCGTCGGCGAATCCGGTTCAGGCAAGACGACGCTCGGCCTCGCGATCCTGCGCCTGATCCGCTCGCAGGGGCCGATCGTCTATTGCGGCAAGCCGATCGATGGGCTCACCGACGCAAGCAGATGCGGCCGCTGCGGCGCGAGATGCAGATCGTGTTTCAGGACCCTTACGGCTCGCTGTCGCCGCGCATGTCCGTCGCGGAGATCGTCGAGGAGGGGCTGTTGGCGCAGAACACGCGGCTCAACGCAGCCGAGCGGCGCGAAGCGGTCGCGCGCGCGCTCGCCGACACCGGCCTCGATCCCGCGACGATGGACCGCTATCCCCATGAATTCTCGGGCGGCCAGCGGCAGCGCATCGCGATCGCGCGCGCCATGGCGCTCGATCCGAAATTCGTCGTGCTCGACGAGCCGACTTCGGCGCTCGACATGTCGGTGCAGGCGCAGATCGTCGATCTGCTGCGCGAACTGCAGAAGCGGCGCGGCCTCGCCTATCTGTTCATCTCGCACGACCTGAAGGTGGTGCGCGCGCTGGCGAGCGAAGTCATCGTCATGCGCGGCGGCCGTATCGTCGAGAGCGGCTCGGCGCGCGCCATTTTCAGCGCGCCGCGCGAGGAGTACACCAAGGCCCTGTTCAAGGCGGCGTTCTCGCTCGACGCCGATCACAGCGGCGTCGTTTCGCAATGAAGGAGACGTGAATGGCGCGCGGCGTGATCATCGTTCTCGATTCGGTCGGCTGCGGCGGCGCGCCCGACGCGGAAGCCTATGGCGACGTCGGCGCCGACACGCTCGGCCACATCGCCGAGCGTTGCGCGGCAGGCGGCGGCGACCGCGCGGGTTTGCGGGAGGGGCCGCTCAAGCTGCCCAATCTCGATGCGCTCGGCCTTGGGCTCGCCATGCACGCATCAACCGGGCGCAGGCCGCCCGGCTTTGCGTTTCCCGAGCCGCGCGGACAATGGGGCTTCGGCGTCGAGACCTCGCGCGGCAAGGATACGCCCTCGGGCCATTGGGAGATCGCCGGCACGCCGGTCGCCTTCGACTGGGGCTATTTTCCGCACAAGATTCCCGCGCTTCCGGCCGAGTTTACGCGCGCGCTGATCGCGGAGGCGAAGCTGCCCGGCATTCTCGCCGACCGCCATGCCTCAGGCACGCAGGTGATCGAGGATTTCGGCGCAGAGCATGTCAGGACCGGCAAGCCGATCTGCTACACGTCTGCAGATTCCGTGTTGCAGATCGCCGCGCACGAGGAAGCGTTCGGCCTCGAGCGCCTCTACGAAACCTGCCGCATCGCGCGCAAACTCTGCGATCCGCTCAACATCGGCCGCGTGATCGCGAGGCCGTTTCGTCGGCGCGAACGCGAAGAATTTCCAGCGCACCTCGAACCGCAAGGATTTCTCGATTCCGCCGCTGCCCGGCAACCTGCTCGAGCGCGCCGCCAAGGCGGGGCGCGAGGTTGTTTCGATCGGCAAGATCGGCGACATTTTCGCGCATCGAGACACCGGGCTCGAGCTGAAAGGCAAATCGAACGCCGATCATATCGATCTCACCGTCAACGCGATGCGGGAGACCGGCGAGGGCGGCTTCATTTTCGTCAACCTCGTCGATTTCGACACCGAGTGGGGCCATCGCCGCGACGTGCCCGGCTACGCCGCCTGCCTCGAGGCGTTCGACCGCCGCCTGCCGGAAATCCGCGCCGCGGCGCGCGCCGACGATCTCATCATACTGACGGCCGATCACGGCAACGATCCGACCTGGCGCGGCTACGATCACACCCGCGAGCACGCGCCGATCCTCGCGTTCGGCCCCAACATTTCGCCGCGGCCGATCGGCGCGCGCAAGAGCTTTGCCGACATCGCCGAGACGATCGCGGAGCATCTGCGCCTGCCGGCGGCGCCCAAGGGCAGCAGCTGGCTGTGAGCTTCTCGCTCGATCCGAAGCTGGCGGCCGATACGCTCGTTGTCGGAGATTTTGCGCTGTCGCGCGTGCTGCTGATGAACGACGCGCGCTATACTTGGTTGATCCTCGTTCCGCGCCGCGCCGGCCTCGTGGAGTTGACGGATCTCGACACGCGCCGCTCGGGCGACGCTGATCGAGGAGATTGCGCAAGTCAGCGACGTGCTGAAGCGGGCGCCTGGGGTCGAAAAGATCAATGTCGGCGCGCTCGGCAATATCGTGCGCCAGCTTCACGTGCATGTTGTTGCGCGGCAAGTCGGCGATCACGCTTGGCCGGGGCCGGTTTGGGGAGCGGGCGCGGCGCGGGCCTATGGAGTGGCCGAGCGGGAAACGAAATGCGGGGAGTTGCGGCTCGCGCTGGGGCTCCCCGACTAACGCCGGATTTCCGCATTTGCTTCGTTTGCCCGAACGCCGCTATGTGTCCGCGCGAATGGTGGGGATGAGCCCCTTCTCCCCTTGCGGGAGAAGGTCCCCGACAGGGGGGATGAGGGGTTGGTTGGCGTCGGAACGACACTCGATGCGCGCGCTGCGGCCGCGGGGCGGACCCCTCATCCGGCCTTTGGCCACCTTCTCCCGCAAGGGGAGAAGGCGACAATCGTCGGCCTTTAGACCATGGCGCAGCGACTTCCCTGGCGCATACCTTTCGTATTCGCGCTCACCTTCATCATCCATCATCTCGATCGCAACGCGATGGCCTATGCGCTGCCGCAAATCGCGGCAGAAAAAGGCTGGAGCAACGCTGAGGTGGGCCAATGGGGACAGGCGCTGCTTGGCGCCTTCTTCATCACCTTCGGCCTCGCGCAGATTTCTATTTCCGGCCTCGCTGAGCGCTTCGGCGCCAAGCGCAGCCTGCTCGGCGCCATCATTGGCTTCTCGCTGGTCTCGATGGCGATGGGTCCGCTCGGCGGATCGATCGCTTCACTGATCGGGCTGCGGCTGCTGCTCGGCCTCGCCGAATCTCCGCATGTGCCGATGATGGGGGCGATCACGGCGCGGAACTTTCCTGTGCAGGCGCGAGCGCTCGCCAACGCGATCTGGAGCGTCGGCATCATTATCGCGACGGCGCTCGGTTCTGCGATTCTGGTGCCTCTGATGAGCGCCGTCGGGTGGCGCAACGCGTTCGTCGTGATCGGCGCCGCGGGATTGTTGATAGGCGCCCCGCTCGTCGCCCTGTTCGTGGAAGACCGCCAACGGGACAGTGTCCCCGCGGCAGGTCCGGCCGGCGGCGCATTCCGACGCAACTTCGATTATTGGCTCTATGTCGTCATCGGCATTCTGAATGCGTTCGCGGGCTTCGGCATTCTCGGCTGGCTGCCGACCTACTTCGTGCGCGCCAAAGGCATCGATTTCGCGGCGCTTGGTTGGCCGCTGACCCTGGTGTTCACGGCCGGCGTCGTGGGTGCGCTCTCATTCGCATGGGCAGGAGACCGGACGGGGCGAAAGGTCGCGTTCGTCGCCATCGGTCTGGTGTTGGCGGGCGGACTTCTTGTCGTTGCGATCTCGGCGCAGGCTCTCGGCCCATTGGTTGGCCTGTTCGCGGCCGCGGTTTTCTGCCAAAGCGCGTTCGTCGCGCAGGAACATGCGACCGTGCAAGCGTTGGCCGGCGATCGCGAGGTCGGCGCCGCGACTGGCGTCTACAATGGGATCAGCGTGCTTTTCGGCGGCGTGGTTGGCAGCGTGGTGCCCGGCGCGGTGATCGCGGCTACGGACAGTTTCGACGCGGCGCTCTATGTCATCGCCGGAGGCGCCGCCCTCGGCGGCGTTCTCGCTGCGTGGCTCGCCGTACGGCGCGGCGAATTCATCTGAACGACAGGGTCTTATCCATGCGCAAATCACTCGACACCCAACGCGGCGACCCCAAAGCCATTCTCGACCAACTGAAGAGTTTTGGCGGCGAGGATCCCGACTATCGCGGCGGTCGGGTCTGGAGCCTGGTCTACTATCTCGACGAGGAATTCGAGCGCTTCCTGGGCCAAGCGTATCAGACATACGCCTCCGCAAATGGGCTCAATCCGCTTGCCTTCAAGAGCCTCAAGCACCTCGAGAACGAAATCATCGCGTTCACGACGAGCCTGCTTCATGCGCCGGAGACGGCGTGCGGAGTTGTCACGTCGGGTGGCACCGAAAGCTGCCTGCTGGCGGTGAAGACCTACCGCGATCGCGCCCGCGCCAAGGGCGTCACTTCGCCTGAGATGATCCTGCCGGCGTCCGCCCATGTCGCATGGGCCAAGGGCGGCGAATATTTCGACGTCAAGATCAAGACGCTGCCGCTCGGCGCCGATCTGCGCGCCGACGTCTCGCAACTCGAGGCGTTGATTACGCCGAATACCGCGATGATCCTCGCCTCGGCGCCTGACTATCCGCATGGCGCGATCGACCCGATTGTCGAGATGAGCGAGATCGCTCTGAAGGCTGGCGTTCCGATGCATGTCGACGCCTGCGTCGGCGGGTTCATCCTGCCGTTCATGGAGATGAACGGACGCGAGGTTCCGGTGTTTGACTATCGCGCGCCGGGCGTCACCTCGATGTCGGCGGACCTGCACAAATACGGCTTCGCGGCCAAGGGCGCCTCGACGATCACCTATCGCGACGTCTCCTATTTCAAGCATCAGGTGTTCGTGTCGCAGGACTGGCCGGGCGGCGTGTTCGCATCGCCCGCGCTGCTTGGCACGCGGCCCGGCGGCGCCTATGCGGCGGCCTGGGCGGCGCTCAAATATTTCGGCGTCGAGGGCTATCGCGAACTCGCACGCCGCACGGCCGAAGCGGTCGATCTGATTGCCGCAGGAGTTGAGGCGATCCCCGGCCTGCGGCTGCTCGCGAAGCCTCAGGGGCCGCTGGTCGCCTACGGATCGGCTGAGCCAGAGCTCAACATCTTCGTGGTTGGCGACCAGATGGAGGCGCGCGGGTGGAACATCAACCGGCTGCAATTTCCTGACGGGTTGCATGCGATGGTGACGGCGCGCCATTTGCCTGTGGTTGAAAGTTATCTTGCCGACCTCGCGGCTTCGGTCGGAGTCGCGCGCGCCCATCCCGAATATGCGCAGCAAGGCGCGGCGGCGATGTACGGCATGGTCGCCCACGCGCCGTTCCGCGAGATGGTGCGCGCGCAGGTGCTGGAGACGTTTGCGGGCTATTACGCGCCGGGAGGAAAGGCGCCGGGGTTTTGAGACAGGCCCTCATCATGAGCCTGTCGAAGGATGCGCCGCCGCCGCCATTTTTCCTGCAACGTGACTTCTGGTTGAAGCGTCCTTCGACAGGCTCAGGACGAGGCGGGAAACGACAGCGAGGTGCTTCAAGTCTCGCGCCGCTTCCGCTGCGAATATGCCCAAACAACAAACACGGCAACCAACGCCGCCGCCATGCCGAACCAGGTGAATGCGTAGGACAGGTGGTTGTTGGGGAAGCGTAGAACCGTCTCGCCGGCTTCCGGCAGCGCCATCGGGATCCGATCCGGCGTCAGCGTCGATCGAGAACGGCGCCACCGCGGGCAGCGCCATCGCCGTTGCGATCTCGTTGATGTCGCGGGTGTACCATTCGCCTTTGACGGGATTGTCGGCGGGCGTGAACCAGGTGCGGTCTTCGCGTCGCGCGCATCAGACCGTCGACTTGCACTGCGCCCCGCGGGCCCTTGTCGGCGTCCTCTTTGCGATCGAGAGGGACGAAGCCGCGATTGACCAGGAGATAGTCGCCGCTGTCGAGTTTCAGCGGGGTCATGACGAGATAACCGGGGCCGCCGTAGCGGCCACGCGGCGACTCGAGCGCGCGAAACACCAGCGCCTGATGCGCGTAGTCGAACACGCCGCTCGCGCGCACGTGGCGATATTCGTAGTCGGCGGGTTTCAGCGAAGGCCAGTCTGCGCGGGCGGGTATGTCTGTAGGCGGCGCATGAACCCGGGAGTCGATTTCGGCGAGCAGCGCCTCTTTCCAGGTCAGCCGCTTCAATTGCCAGACGCCCAATCCGACGAGCAGCACGGCGCCGATTGTAGTCGCGATGGCTGCGCCGGTGAGGCCCTTGGCGCTCACTTGTCTTCGAGCCGTCCCGGGGCCGCCTTGTTCTGATATTGCAGGGCGATCAGCAGCGACTTCGCGGGCCGCAAGATGCCTAGGCAGACGAGCACGGCGAGCGGCAAAAAGAACACCAGATAGACCCACAGCGGCGGTTCATAGGTCATGTCGATCGCAAGCGCGATGCCGAGCACGAGAAAGCCGCCGATCAGCGTGACGAACACCGCCGGCCCGTCCCCGGAATCGGCGAAGCTGTAGTCGAGCCCGCAGACGTCGCAGCGCGGCGCGACCGTGAGGAAACCGCTGAACAGCTTGCCGTCGCCGCAGCGCGGGCAGCGGCCCGCAAGTCCGGTCGTAAAAGCGGAGATCGGAGGGTATCGCCGCTCTGGCTGAGACATAGGCTCACCGCCGCCAATTTCGGTTTTCAAAAATGAAGAGGCCCGCGCCGTGGCGCGGGCCTCGATGTTACCCAAAGCTGATTAGCCGGCGACGCCCTCGATATGCGCGCCCCACGATCCCCAGACATAGATGCAGGAGAACAGGAACAGCCAGACCACGTCGACGAAATGCCAGTACCAGGCGGCGAATTCGAAGCCGAGATGCTGTTGCGGCGTGAACTGGCCGGCCTGGGCGCGCACCAGGCAGACGATCAGGAAGATCGTGCCGATGATGACATGCGCGCCGTGGAAGCCGGTCGCCATGAAGAAGGTCGCGCCATAGATCGAGTTGGAGAAGCTGAACGGCGCATGCGCATATTCCCACGCCTGCACGCAGGTGAAAATGATGCCGAGCACGATGGTGAGCGCGAGGCCCGTCTTCAGGCCCTGCCGATCATTGTGCAGCAGCGCGTGATGCGCCCAGGTCACCGTCGTGCCCGAGGTCAGCAGGATCAGCGTATTGAGCAGCGGCAGGTTCAGCGGATCGAGAACCTCGGTGCCCTTGGGCGGCCAGATGCCGCCGGTAAAGGCGACGCGGGTCGCCTGGATCGTTTCGTTGGTGAACAACGAAGCGTCGAAATAGGCCCAGAACCAGGCGACGAAGAACATCACCTCCGAGGCGATGAACAGGATCATGCCGTAGCGGTGGCTGATCTGCACGACCCGGGTATGGTCGCCGGTCTCCGCCTCGTGGATGACGTCGTACCACCAGGCGGCCATCACGTAGAGAATGCCCGCGATGCCGACGCCGAGAACGAGCCCGCCGAGCTTGAGGCCGAGGATCGTCAGGCCCTTCATCCACATGATGAGGCCGACCGCGGTGAGGAACGCGAAGATCGCGCCGACGAGCGGCCACGGGCTCGGGTTGACGAGATGGTAGTCGTGGTGCGGCTTGGCGTGTGCTTCGGCCATATTCCTGATCCTCTCCCCTCTCCGTCGGGCGTTTCCGCCCCACGGCAATCCAAATTTCAGTCCCCGCAGCGGGAACGCCCTAGGTTTACAAATTCGACGCGCCGGTCGGGCGCAACGCGACGGGTTTGACGGCCTGATCGCGCGCGGCGAACAGCGTGTAGGACAGCGTGATCGAATCCACGTCCGTTCATGCTGGCGTCTTGCTCCAGCCTGGGATCGAGGAAGAACACGACCGGCAGTTCCGCGGTTTCGTGCGGACCGAGATGCTGCTCGCTGAAGCAGAAGCAGGAAATCTTGTCGAACCAGGCGCCCGACACTTCCGGCGACACGTTGAACACCGCGGTCGACGCCGTCTCGTGGTCGGCTGCGGTTGTGGACCTTGAAGAACACTGTCGCCGTCGCGCCGGTGCGGAGTTTGACGGACTCGGTCTCGGGCTCGAACGTCCAGTCGAGGCCCGGCGCGACATTGGCGTCGAAGCGGACCGTCAGCGTGCGCTCGCCCTCAGATCGCCGTCTCGCCTTTGGCGACCTGCGTCGTGCCAGCGAAACCGGTCGCCTTGCAGAACGCGATAATAGAGCGGGACCGCTGCATAGGCGGCGCCGATCATGGCGAGCGCGAGCGGCGCCGGCAATGAGGCCAACCCTGATATTATTGCGAGCGGATGAGACCGACGCCATCGCCGCTAACCTTCCGGCCGAAGGATGCCCGGACCCGACCTTCACGATCGTGATGGCGTAGAACAGCACGACGAGCAACGCGACGCACAGGCCGATGGCGATGTTGCGCAGGTTGCGATTGCGGAGCTGCTGCTGGGTGAGCTTCACCCCGGCGGGTTCGGGACGATTGCTGACGGTAGCCATCCCCCTTACAGCCCCCAGCGCGAGGTCAGGCCGAAGGTCTGCTCGATCACGATGAAGCCGAACAGTACGAACAGATAGAGGATCGTGAAGGCGAACAGTCGCATCGCCACCTTGTTGGCCTGCGCGCCTTCGCGCACGCGGAAAACGCGCCAGGCGAAGCCGAGCAGGGGCGCACTGAGCGCGATCGCCGCGGCGCCGTAGAGACGGCCGGCCGAGCCGGCGATCCACGGCAGAACGCCGATCGGGGCGAGCAGCAAAGAGTAAACGAGGATTTCGAGCCGCGTTCGGTCGGGGCCCTTGGCGTTCGGCATCATCGGCACGCCGGCGCGCTCATAGTCGCGCGCCTTGACGAGCGCGAGCGCCCAGAAATGCGGCGGCGTCCACATGAAGATCAGCAGGAACAGCAGCAGGCTGTCGAGCGTAACCTGTCCGGAGGCGGCGGCGCAGCCGACGATCGGCGGCAGCGCCCCTGCGGCCCCGCCGATCACGATGTTCTGCGGCGTCGAGCGCTTCAGCCACATCGTGTAGATGACGACATAAAAGAAGATCGTGAACGCCAGCAGCGCGGCCGCCAGCAGATTGGCGACGACAGCGAGCGTCATGACGGATAGCAGCGCGAGGGTCAGGCCAAACGTGAACGCTTCGCTTGGCGCGATCAGGCCGGCCGGCACAGGGCGAAGCGCCGTGCGCGCCATCAGGCGATCAATGTCGGCGTCCCACCACATGTTGAGCGCGCCCGAGGCGCCCGCGCCGACCGCGATGGCGAGCAGGGAGGCAAAGCCGACGATCGGATTGAGGGAGCCCGGCGCCATCAGCATGCCGGCGAGCGCCGTCACCACCACCAGCGACATCACGCGCGGCTTCAGCAACTGAAAATATTCGCTCGGCCCCGCCGCATATTCTGCGACCGCGGCCGGGGCGACCTGCGAAGTCTGCATTTCCGCCAAACTCATGAACTCGGAAACTCTCTCTGCCCAGGAAGCCGCGAGCTTCGCCTTCTGGCGAGGCCGCGGCTTGATCTATTAGTGGTCCGCGCCGGTGATGCGCGGCAGAGTCTCGAACTGGTGGAACGGCGGAGGCGAGCTCAGCGTCCATTCGAGCGTGGTCGCGCCTTCGCCCCAGGGATTGTCGCCGGCGACGCGCTTCTTCTGGAAGGCCTCGTAGACCGTGTAGAGGAAGATGACGGTCGCCGACGAGCGACACCAGCGCGCCGACCGACGAAATGAAGTTCCACAGGTGGTAGGCGTCGGGATAGTCGATGTAGCGGCGCGGCATGCCCGCGAGACCAAGGAAGTGCTGCGGGAAGAACACCAGATTGACGCCGACGAACAGCGTCCAGAAGTGCAGATTGCCGAGCTTCTCGTTGTAGAGGTAGCCGGTCATCTTCGGGAACCAGTAGTACCAGCCCGCGAAGATCGCGAACACCGCGCCGAGCGACATCGTATAGTGGAAGTGCGCGACGACGTAGTAGGTTTCGTGCAGCGCGCGGTCGACGCCGGCGTTGGCGAGCACGACGCCGGTGACGCCGCCGACCGTGAACAGGAAGATGAAGCCGATCGCCCAGATCATCGGCGTGCGCAGCGAGATCGACCCGCCCCACATCGTCGCGATCCACGAGAAGATCTTCACGCCCGTTGGCACCGCGATCACCATCGTCGCGAACACGAAATAGCGCTGCGTGTTGAGCGACAGGCCGACCGTGTACATGTGGTGCGCCCACACGATGAAGCCGACCGCGCCGATCGCCACCATCGCGTAGACCATGCCGAGATAGCCGAACACGGGCTTGCGCGAGAAGGTCGAGACGATCTGGCTGATGATGCCGAAGCCGGGCAGGATCAGGATGTACACTTCGGGGTGGCCGAAGAACCAGAACAGATGCTGGAACAGGATCGGGTCGCCGCCGCCGGCGGGATCGAAGAAGGTGGTGTGGAAGTTGCGATCCGTCAGCAGCATCGTCAGCGCGCCGGCGAGCACCGGCAGCGCCAGCACCAGCAGGAACGCCGTCACCAGCACCGACCACGACGAACAGCGGCATGCGGTGCATGGTCATGCCCGGCGCGCGCATGTTGAAGATCGTGGTGATGAAGTTGATCGCGCCGAGGATCGACGAAGCGCCGGCGATGTGCAGCGAGAGGATGACGAAATCCATCGCCGGTCCGGGCGTCCCGGCGCTCGACGAGAACGGCGGATAAAGCACCCAGCCGCCGCCGAATCCGTGCTCGCCGGGCGAGCCTTCGACGAACATCGAGAGCAGCAGCAGCAGGAACGACGCCGGCAGCAGCCAGAACGAGATGTTGTTCATGCGCGGGAAGGCCATGTCTGGCGCGCCGATCATGATCGGCACGAACCAGTTGCCGAAGCCGCCGATCAACGCGGGCATGACCATGAAGAAGATCATGATGACGCCATGCGCGGTGATGAACACGTTGTACATGTTCTTGGCGGCGTCGATCGAAGTGTCGCCGGCAAGCAGGCCCGAGATGAGCGGGAAGATCTGGATGCCGGGGCTCATCAGTTCGAGCCGGATCGCGCCGGAAAGCGCCGAGCCGATCAGGCCCGCGATCGATCGCGAAGATCAGATAGAGCGTCCCGATGTCTTTGTGATTGGTCGAAAAGAGGTAACGACGCCAACCCGTCGGGTGACCGTGTGCGTCCTCGCCGTAGTGGTCAGCGTGATCGTGTTCGGCCGCTTCGGTTGCCATGTCTTGAAGCTCCAACAAACTTTAAATCTGATCGAATTAGCGGCTCGACTGCGGCTTAATGCCGCACATCGTGCGCTGCGAGTTCGACGGCGCTGTCCGCCGACGCGTATTTCTTCTTCGCGTCGACGAGCCAAGCTTCGTACTTTTCCTGGCTGACGACGCGGAACGCGATCGGCATGAAGGCGTGATCCTTGCCGCAGATCTTCGAGCACTGCCCGTAGTAGATGCCCTCGCGATCCGCCTTGAACCAGGTCGCGTTGAGCCGGCCGGGCACCGCGTCGATGCGGACGCCGAACGACTGAACGATGAAGGAATGGATCACGTCGGTCGCGGTGATCTCGAGGTGGATGATCTTGTTGACCGGCACCACGGCTTCGTTGTCGACCGAGAGCAGGCGGATGTCGTCGGGCTGTCAGATCCTTGTCGTCCTTGATGATAGGAGTTGAAATTGAAGCCGCCGGCTTCCTTCGGATAGCCGTAATTCCAGTGCCATTGGGAGGCGGTCACCTTCACGGTCAGTCGGCTGGCGGAAACGTCGAGCTGCATCGTCAGCAGGCGGAACGAGGGAATGGCGATGAACACGAGGATGATGACCGGGACGATCGTCCACAGCACCTCGATCATCGTGTTGTGGGTCGTCTTCGAGGGGACCGGATTCGCCTTCTCGTTGAAGCGCCAGACGACATAGGCCGAGCAGCGCGAGCACGAACAGCGAGATGACGATGATGACCGGCAGCAGGATGTCGTTGTGAAACCACTGCAGATAGCGCGCAAGATCGGTCACCGGCGACTGGAAGCCGATTTGGCCGGGAGTCGCATAGCCATAGTCGGCCAGCGCGCCTGTCGCGGAGAGCATCGCTCCCGCGCCGCCGACCGTTGCAAGCCGAGGGCGCGCCGCCATGCGCCACGACCCCGTTCCCAGCTCCCAAACCCTGCATGTCCGCCTCGCCGTTCCAGGCTTGTGTTTTCGCTCCGCCGCGTCGAGTGCCGGGGAACGATTCGAGGGCGCCGCACAAAGCCGCCCTTACCCGCGTGCTGAATGACCATAAATGGCCGCGCGATGCAATCCTGCGCACCGCGACATTGACGCGGCTCAATGCCTTTGGCGGCCTGCCGTCGCGTAACGCCTTGACAGCGGCGGCAAATTTGCTAGCCGGACGCGCCATCGCCATTCGGAGATAAGCCGTAGAAATGCGCTGGATTTATGGAAGTAAGGTCTGGCGCGCGGGCGGATCGCGGCGGCAGGCGCCGCCGCATTGGCCTCAGTCGGCCGCTGCGACCCGGCCTCGGCGCAGACCAAGATGGCCGGCCAAATACGGCGTCCTGGGAAACCCATTGCGAAACGCCGCCGGGCGCGCAGACCGAACAATGCGCGATCGTGCAGACCGTCGTCGACGCGGAACGGCCCAATCTCGACTCTGGTCATCATCGCCCTGAAAACGGCCGACCGCAAAAGCCGGCTGCTGCGCATCGTCGCGCCGCTGGGCGTGCTGCTGCCGCCGGGCGTCGGATTGCGGATCGACAATGACGACTACGGCCGAATGAATTTCATCCGCTGCCAGACCAACGGCTGCGTCGCCGAGGTCTTCATCGACGACAAGCTGCTGCAGAAGCTCGAGAGCGGAACCGCCGCCCGGCTGGTCATCTACCAGACGCTGGAGGAGGGCGTCGGCGTGCCGGTGACGCTGACCGGCTTCAAGGAAGGATTTGAGGCGTTGCCTTGAGCCTGCCCGCCCCTTATCAGCCCGTTCGTCTCATCCTCCGTCAGCCGCGGCAATGCGCCGCTCGGAAACGCCGTCGATGACTTCCTTGCCTTAAGCCGTTGATCTTCGTCTGCCTCGCCGCATCGTTGGCTGGCTGCAGTTCCGCCATGGACACGCTGATGCCAAATCAGTTGAGCCAGCGGAGCAGTCGAGGGCGTGAAGAGCCATCAGGGCCCGAGCGGCGAGGCCGACAAATCAAGGTGGAGCCGCTCGATGCCAACGATTTCAGCTGTCCGCTCGGTCGATATCGCCGAGGGCGGCGTCGACCGTCGCGGGTCGGCGGCCCTGACAACAAGGCGGTCCGCTACCAGATCGACATCGGCAACGTTTCGCGCAATTGCGAACCGCGCGGCGCCGCAGGTGGCGATCCATGTCGGCGTAAGCGGCCTCGCGCTCGTCGGGCCCGGCGGGCTCGCCCGGCAAGTTTTCCACCGACCTGAAGGTGCTCGTTGCAACTACGGCGCGACAAGAAGACCTGTCTATCAGAAGAGCTACAAGGTCGAGGTCGACACCGCGGGCGCTCTGCACGGCACGTTTGAAATGGTGCTCGACCCGATCGTTCTGCCGCTCACCCGCACCGACCTCGACGCTCAATATGAGTTGACGATCGGGCTCGGCAATTCGGTTTCCGCGAAACCGGTGAAGGTGGCCGAAGTCGCAGAAGAACACGCATTGACAAAAAGGGGCCTCTGCGGCTTGCTGCGCCGGGTCAGTCAAAGACACCCAGCGGAAGAGTCCGGTCCGGCCCGCAAGGCGTCGGAGCCGGCGCCGAAGGCGCAACCGCCCCGGAAACGCTCAGGCCTTAAGGACCGTTGGGTGATGACGCTCTGGAAAGCGGCGACGGCCTCGCGGCCGGGCGCCCACCGACGGAGGTAACCGCCTCAGCCGAGGCGGGAAATCTCTCAGGTCACCCGGACAGAGGGGGCGACGTTTTGGCGGATTTGCGCGGCCTCTCGCGCAGTCGTCCGAAAGCGTATCGCCGAGGTTCCTCTTGTCAGGCGGGTCCATGTCGGAAGCGCTCGCGCACTCCCCTCCACGCGCTGCATGTCGAACTCGGCGCGCGCATGGCGCCGTTCGCCGGCTATGACATGCCGATCCAGTATCCGACCGGCATCCTGGCCGAGCACCTGCACACCCGCGCCGCGGCCGGCCTGTTCGACGTCTCCCATATGGGCCAGGCGTGGCTCGACGGTCCGGATCACGAAACGACGGCGCGGGCGCTCGAGGCGCTCTGCCCGGCCGATCTCGTCGGCCTTGCGCCCGGGCCGCCAGCGCTACAGCCAGTTCCTCAACGCCGAGGGCGGCGACGATCGACGACCTCATGGTCTCGCGGCCGCGCGGCGCCGACGGGCGGCTCGAGTCTCGTCGTCAACGCCGCGCGCAAGGCGGTCGATTACGCGCTGGCTGCGGCGAGCGGCTGCCGGCGAACGTCAAGCTGACGGTGCGCGACGAAGCGGCGCTGATCGCGCTGCAAGGGCCGCGCGCCGCCGCCGTGCTTGCGCGGCTCGCGCCCGGCGCCGATGTCGCGACGCTGGCCGTTCATGAGCGTCGGGGGCCTCGAAATCGACGGCCGTCGCGCTGGAAGCCTCGCGCTCCGGCTATACCGGCGAGGACGGCTTCGAGATCTCGCTGCCCGCGCGCGGACGCCGACGCCTTTGCGCGGCGGCTGCTGGCCGAGCCCGAGGTGCTGCCGATCGGGCTCGGCGCGCGCGACACGCTGCGGCTGGAGGCCGGCCTCTGCCTCTATGGCCACGAACTCGACGAGACGACCGATCCGATCGAGGCGAGCCTCGCCTGGTCGATCCCGAAGCGGCGGCGCGAGGACGGCGGATTTCCAGGCGCCGGCGCGCGTGCAGGCCGCGCTCGCCGGCGCGCTGACGCGCCGGCGCGTCGGGCTGCGGCTCGAGGGACGCGCGCCGGCGCGCGACGGCGCCGAGATCGTCGATGCGACAGGCGAAAAGATCGGCGTCGTCACCTCGGGCGGCTTCGGCCCCAGCGTCGGCGCCCCGATCGCCATGGGTTATGTCGCGCCGTCGCGCCGCGACGCCCGGGACATCCGTCGGCCTCGTCGTGCGCGGCAAGGCTCTGCCCGCGACGGTCGTGACGCTGCCCTTCCATCCGCACGCCTATCACCGCGGCTGAGCCGCTTCTTTCGCACCCGGAGGCCTGAACCATGCGCTTCACCAAGGATCACGAATATGTCATCGTCAACGGCGACGCCGCGACCGTCGGCATCAGCGACCATGCGCAGAGCCCAACTCGGCGACGTCGTCTATGTCGAATTGCCCGAAGTCGGCGCGAAATTCGACAAGGGCGCCGCGGCGGCCGTGGTCGAGAGCGTCAAGGCGGCGAGCGACGTATTTGCGCCGGTCAGCGGCGAGGTGATCGCCGTCAACGACGAAGCGGCGAACCAGACCGGGATCGTCAACGAGGACGCGGAAGGCCGCGGCTGGTTGTTTCAACTGAAGCTCACCAACCCCAAGGAGATCGACGAGCTGATGGATGCCGACGCCTATGCCGCGTTCCTGAAGACCGTCGATTAGACCATGTATCGTGTCGAACAACTCCAGCTCCATCACCATTTCTGCACAGCCCACTGCCCTCGTCCTGAGCTTGTCGAAGGACGTTCGGTGGGCCGCCGTTCCAGCGAGCACGCGAAGCGCAAAGGCGGCAGCGTCCTTCGACAAGCTCAGGACGAGTATTGTGGCGGTGTACGCGCGCCCGAGCGTTCGCTTCATCGAGTCGATCTGATTTGACCATGCGCTAACGGAGCCGCCATGCGCTATCTGCCGCTCGACGAGTCCGACCGGCGCGGCATGCTGCAGAAGATCGGCGTCGCCGACATCGACGCTCTGTTTGCCGTCGATCCCCGCAGACAAACGCCTGAACGGCCTGCTCGACCTGCCGCTGGCGATGAGCGAACTCGCGGTCGAGCGCCGGCTTGGCGCGCTGGCGGCGAAGAACCGCGCGGCCGGCGCCGGGCCGTTCTTCCTCGGCGCCGGCGCCTATCGCCACCACGTGCCGGCGAGCGTCGATCATCTGATCCAGCGCTCGGAGTTCCTGACCAGCTACACGCCCTATCAGCCGGAGATCTCGCAGGGCACGCTGCAGGTGCTGTTCGAATTCCAGACCCAGGTCGCGGCGCTGACCGGCATGGAGGTCGCCAACGCCTCGATGTACGACGGCTCGACCGCCTGCGGCGAGGCGATGCTGATGGCGCACCGCCTGACGCGGCGGCGGCAAGGCGGTGCTCTCGGGCGGCCTGCATCCGCAATATGCCGATGTCGCCGAGACGCTCGCCGCGATGGCCGGCGACGAGGTCGTGCGCTTGCCGCCCGACCCGCATGCGCGACGAGGACATCGCCGCCGCAGATCGACAGCGACGACCTCCTGCGTCATCGTGCAGAGCCCGGATTTCTTCGGCAATCCGCGCGATCTCGCGCGCGATCGCCGAGGCCGCGCACGCCAAGGGCGCGCTGCTGATCGCCGTCTTCACCGAGGTCGTCTCGCTCGGCGCGCTGCAGTCGCCGGGCGCGATGGGCGCCGACATCGTCGTCGGGGAAGGGCAGTCGATCGGCAATGCGCTGAGCTTCGGCGGCCCCTATGTCGGCCTGTTCGCGACGCGGCTCAAATATGTGCGGCAGATGCCGGGCCGCGCTCGCCGGCGAGACGGTCGACGCGGAAGGACGGCGCGGCTTCGTGCTGACGCTCTCGACGCGCGAACAGCACATCCGGCGCGAGAAGGCGACGAGCAACATCTGCACCAACTCCGGCCTCTGCGCGCTCGCCTTCTCGATCCACATGACGCTGCTCGGCGGGACCGGGCTGCAGCGTCTGGCGCAGGTCAATCACGCCAACGCGGTCGATCTCGCCGAGCGGCTCGCGGCCGTGCCGGGCGTCGAGGTGCTCAACAAACATTTCTTCAACGAATTCACCATCCGCACGCCGCGGCCGGCCGCCGAACTGGTCGAAGATCTGGCGCGCGAGCGGCGTCATCGCCGGCCTGCCGGTCTCGCGGCTGCTGCCCGACGCCGGGCTCGACGACCTCATCGTCGTCGCCACCACCGAGACCAACACGGCCGAAGATCGCGAGGCCTACGCCGCGGCGCTGCGCGCCAGCCTGCAAGCCTGAGAGCGACCGCCATGAACCGACAGGGACGTCCGACCCGGCCCGGCGAGGCCGCTCTCCGCGAGGCCGCAGACCTTTACCGGCAATCGCGCGCTCGACATGGAAGAGGCGCTGATCTTCGAGACCGGCCGGCTCGACGCGACCGGCGTCGACATCGAGGACGCCCGCGCCGTTCGACTCGCGGCTCGGGCCGCTGGCGCGCGCAGGACGCCGGTCGCGCTGCCGGGCCTCACCGAGCCCGAGACGATGCGCCACTACGTGCGGCTGTCGCGCAACAATTACGCGATCGACGCCGGCCTCTATCCGCTCGGCTCCTGCACGATGAAGCACAATCCCGCGGCTCAACGAGAAAATGGCGCGGCTGCCGGGCTTCGCCGACGTGCATCCGCTGCAGCCGGTCTCGACCGCGCAGGGCGCGCTCGAACTCATCAAGATCGCTCGCGCGGCGCGCTGATGACGGCGACCGGCATGAGCGCGGTCGCGATGTCGCCGAAGGCCGGCGCGCATGGCGAGCAATGCGGCATGATGGCGATCAAGGCGGCGATCGCCGCGCGCGGCGAAGCGGACAACGCGCAACGTCGTGCTGGTGCCCGACTCCGCGCACGGCACCAATCCCGCGACCGCGGCGCTGATCGGCTTTTCGGTGCGCGCCGTGCCGGCGCAGGCCGACGGAACGGTCAGCGCGGCCGCCGTGCGCGAGGCGCTGAAGCCCGACGTCGCCGCGATCATGCTGACCAATCCCGAACACCTGCGGCCTGTTCGAGCGCGAGATCGTCGAGATCGCCGCCGCGATGCACGAGGCTGGCGCCTATTTCTATTGCGACGGCGCCAATTTCAACGCGATCGTCGGCAAGGCGCGGCCCGGCGACCTCGGCGTCGACGCGATGCACATCAACCTGCACAAGACGTTCTCGACGCCGCACGGCGGCGGCGGGCCGGGCGCCGGGCCGGTCGTGCTGTCCGTCGCGGCTCGCGCCCTTCGCGCCCGTGCCGTTCGTGATCGAGCGCGACGGCCGCGCTCGATCTCGTCGAGCATGCGAAGGGCACGCAGTCGTTCGGCCGCATGACCGCGTTCCACGGCCAGATGGGCATGTTCGTGCGCGCGCTGGCCTTCATCCTGTCGCATGGCGCGGACGGCCTGCGGCAGGCGTCCGAGGACGCGGTGCTGTCGGCCAACTACATCCGCGCCTCGCTGCAGGACCTGATGAGCGCGCCGTTCGGCGATCAGCCCTGCATGCACGAGGCGCTGTTCGACGATCACTGGCTGAAGGACACGGGGCTCACCACGCTCGATTTCGCCAAGGCGATGATCGACGAGGGCTATCATCCGATGACGGTCTATTTCCCGCTCGTCGTGCACGGCGCGATGCTGATCGAGCCGACCGAATCGGAATCGAAGGCGAGCCTCGACCTGTTCATCATGACGCTGCGCGATCTCGCGCTCAGCGCGCTGCGCGGCGAGAAGGAGCGCTTCGTCGGCGCGCCGGTCGCTGGCCCGCGCCGCCGCCTCGACGAGACGCGCGCGGCGCGCCAGCCGATTCTGGTCTATACGCCGCCTGCGTGACGGCGTCGCCGGAGTTGGCGACCCTTGCCCGAGGGCGGCGGGAACGCATTATATCGCGCGCTGCGTCGGCGAGGGGGCCTGATCATGAAATTTTCGTGCCGGGGCGGCCGTCTGGAACGTTGCACTGGCGCTGCTGCTGGCCTTGGCGGCTCCCGCTCTGGCGGACTCGACGCCGACGCCCACGCCGTCCGCAAGCGCCGGCGCGAGCCCGATTGCAACGCCGTCAGCTAGCCCTGCGGCGACACCCACCGCCTTCGCCTCGCGGCCCCCACGCCTTCGCCGTCGCCGTCGGCCGATACGCCGGCGCTCGGCGCCCAATCCGGACATGCCCACGGTCGATCAGTCCGCCGGCCGGCGAGGATCGGAACTGACCGCGCATCCCAGCGCCTTTTTCGAGGGCAAAGCGAGCCGCGACGAGATCTACGCGGCGATCATGGGTTCGCTCGGCGATCATCCGCGGCGAAGTCGACAAGGCCGGGCTCAAGCCCGCGGGCAAGCCGATCGCGGTGTTCCTGGCACGCCGACGACGACGGCTTCCGCTACCGCGCCGAAATCCCGCTCGAGAGCACGCCCGCCGGCAAGACCGAACTTTCGCCAGCCGTCAAACTCGGCCTGACGCCGGTCGGCAAGGCGATGCGGTTCGAGCATCGCGGCGCCTATGACGACATCGACGCGACCTACGAGGCGATCACCGCCTATCTCGACGAGAAGGGCATCGACGCGCAGGAAGTGTTCGTCGAGGAATATCTGAACGACGTGAAGACGTCAGCGACGACCCAAACCTGCAGGTCGACATTTTCGTGCTGCTGAAATGACGCGCGCCGCGCGCCGTCCTGTTCGACCTCGACGGCACGCTGACCAATTCGCGGCCCGGCATTTTCCGTAGCGCGCGCCACGCGTTCGAGCGGCTCAGCGAAACGACTGGCGCGCAGTTTCGCATCTGCCGGACGATGCCGCAACTCGGCTGGATCGATCGGGCCGCCGCTGCGCGACAGCTTTGCCAAGCTGGCCGGCGCGGAACATGTCGATGCGCTGATTGGCTTCTATCGCGAGCGCTATCGCGACGTCGGCGCGTTCGAGAATGCGGTTTACGACGGCGTCGAGACGATGCTGACAGCGCTCGCGGCGCGCGGCGCGACGCTTTACGTCGCGACGTCCAAGAATCGGCGGCGACGCCGTCCGCATCCTCGCCCATTTCGGCCTCGAACGCTATTTCGCGGCGATCCACGGCGCGCGCGACGACGGCGGCCTCGCCGACAAGACCGAACTGATCGCCGATCTGCTGGTGAGCCGCGCGCTTTCGCCGCGCGAGACCGACATTGCCATGGTTGGCGACCGCAAGTTCGACGTGATCGGCGGCCGCAACTGCGGCCTGCGCACCATCGGCGCGTTGTGGGGCTACGGCGGAGCGGAAGAACTTTCCGAAGCGGGCGCAGATGTATTGGCGGAGCGTCCGCAGGACGTGGTCGAAGTGACGACGAGATTGCTACATGAGTGAAGTCGACACATTCCTGTGTGCGCCTTCATTCTCACTGGCTCGAACTCGCCTGCTAGGCAACTCTCTCACGACGACCTTGCGGCGATGGTTGTTCCCGCCCGAAGCTCCCGTCATTCTCGAGAGCATCTCAAGTCGCGACAACAATTACACGCTGATTCGGCTAATCCTCGCGAGCTCGGTAATTTACTATCACGCTTTTGCAATCAGCGACGATCCGC
This sequence comes from uncultured Pseudomonadota bacterium, assembly GCA_963771455.1. Lineage (GTDB taxonomy): Bacteria > Pseudomonadota > Alphaproteobacteria > Rhizobiales > Beijerinckiaceae > Roseiarcus. The sequence goes on along the minus strand of CAVYTP010000003.1, from coordinate 107,266 downwards.
TGCATCGGATGGACGCGATCACGGCATTGTTGTTGCCGGCGGCGTCGTTGGGCGGAATTGCCGTCAATGGTTTTTTCTTCCTCAGCGGTCTGTTTGTTACCCAGAGCTACCAGAAGGACCCCAACGTCTTCCATTTCGTCATAAAGCGCTTTCTACGGATCTGGCCCGGCCTGTTCGTGTGCATCGCCGTGACGGAGGCGCTTTCGGCGCTCTTTTCGCAACCAACCGCTGCATGGCGCTATTTGGCGTTTAGCGACTTCTATCAGCACATCGTTCAAAATTCGATTTTGCAGTTCGAATGGACGCTCGACGGCGTCTGGTCGGGTCATCGTTATACGTCCCTGAACGGCTCCATTCACACCCTCGCGCCCGAGGCATGGATGTACGTATGGTTGGCCGTTGCGGGAGTCGCCGGCCTGCTCGCTTCGCGTCGCCAAACAACCCGCTTCGGTCTTGCTGCAATCGCCTTGATCGCCCTCCTTTATTGCAGCGGGAGCTTAAGCAGGTTTATGCCCAATGACGCGGACGGCTGGATGCGCGCAACGATGTTTTTCGCTGGCGTCTGCGCCTGCGGCGTAGCGGATCGCTTGTGTGTATCACGGCTGCAGGGCGCGCTGCTGATAGCAATCTGCGTGGTTACGCGTGGTTTCGTTCAGACGTTGGCAGTCTACGTCACTGTAGCCTGGGCGCTGCTTTATTTCGGTCAGGCGGCATGGATTGGCCGGATCGTTCGTCGCCGAGAAGATTTGAGTTACGGCGTATACATATATGGTTGGCCGGCAACGCAGATCGCTTTGCATTTCACGTCGCTGAATGTGAACCCCTATGTGCTGACTGTCTTGTCCTTGATATTGTCACTCGCCTTCGCCGCGGCGAGTTGGCGATATGTCGAAGCGCCGGCAATCGCTCTTGGGCAGGCGCTCGCCAAGGCTAACTTTGGTTTCGTAAGTCTGCGCGCTTCGGATGCATGGCCCCAGACGGTCCGCGACGGTGTCACTTTCAGCGCGATCGCGGCGAGTTTCGTGTTCTGCGTCCTTGCAGCATGGGCGCTGGATCGTCTCGACGCGTTGTTTCCGTTCACCGAGATGCCGGTACGGATCATCGCGTACGGCCCCGAGACGGGACGGGCCGGCAGAGTCCTCAATCGACAGCCTGACGGGCGCTCGGCCATCTGGATGAAACTCGACGGCGCGCCCGAAAAGGACGCCACTTACGTATTCGTCGAGGGTCGGCGAATGGATACCGCCATCGGCAATTCCAGCGCTACAGCGACTGTCGAAGAAGACATTCTCGCCACTCGCGGCGCCAAGCGAGTGTATCTCGAGACGGTTCATTTCGACCGGCGCCTTCCGCTCAAACAGCGTCGAATTGCATATCACCAAATAGCAGCGCCTTTGTCATTGCGAGCGTAGCGCGGCGACCCACGTTTATGCTCTAGGTGGTCGCAACGCGTATCGGCCTACCCCGAACGCCGATGAACAACCATAGCGCGGCCGCCGCGACAAGATCGAACGCGAACAACAGCGCGAACATCGGCTCGTAGCCAAACGTGCTGGCGAGCTGGCCAAGCGCGAGCGTGAACAGGGCGCCGCCGAAATAGCCGAACATGCCGGCGACCCCGGTAGCGGTGGCGATCTCCGGCTTTTCGAACACGTCGCCCATCAGCGCGTACATCATGCTGGACAGCATCTGATGCGCGAAGCCGCCGAGCGAAAAGCAGAGGATGGCGACGATCGGGTCGGCGACGAAGCTGATCAGCGCCGGGCCCACCATGCACAAGGCGCCGATCGTGATCGTGGTCAGGCGCGCGTTGACGACATTCATGCTGAAGCGATTGGCGAGGAACGGCGCGAGATAACCGCCAAGCACGCAACCAAGATCGGAAGCGACAAACGGCAGCCACGCGAACAGCGCGAATTGCTTGATGTCCATGTGGCGCACGGTCACCATGTAGAGCGGGATCCAGAACTGGAACGTCTGCCAGGCCGGCTCGGTGAGGAAGCGCGCGATGATGATGCCGAGGAACCTGGGCTGGGCGAACACCTTCGACCAGGAAGGTTTGCCAACGGGCTCAGCGGGCTGTCCTTCGAGGATGTAGTTGCGCTCCTCCGGCGTCAGATTGCGGATGAAGCGCGGGATCGCGATAGAGCCAGTACCAGAAAATGGCGACAACGACGCCGAGCACGCCGGTGATGACGAACGCGTAGCGCCAGCTGAAGGCCGTCGCCAGCCAGATCGCCAGCGGCGGCGTGATCGCTGCGCCGATCGACGAACCCGAATTGAACCAGCCGGTCGCGATCGAGCGCTCCTTGCTCGGGAACCAGACGGTCGCCATTTTAGTCCCGGTAGGAATGGCGACCGCTTCGCTCACGCCGAGCAAAGCGCGAAATCCCGCCATCGAAATCCAGCCGGTGGAGAGCCCATGCAGCGCCGCGGCGACGCCCCAAACGACGGCGGCGACCGCATAGCCGAGGCGGGGTCCAACCAGATCGGTGAGGAAGCCGGCGACCGGCTGCGAAAACGAATAGACGATCTGGAACGCCGAGACGACGTAGGAATATTGCTCGGTGGTGAAATCGAGTTCTTTTTTCAGGATTGGCGCGAGCGCGCCCAGCGTGTTGCGATCGATGTAAATGACGACCGTGCCGGCGAGCATCAGCGCCAGCATTTTCCACCGCACGCGACCCACTGCCGCCATGACGTTTCCCCTCCGCATATCGCGTCAGGCGCATGGGACTTTGCCGCAAATTGGCCTGACCACTTGACCATTATACCAATTTGCGAGATTGTCCAGCCAGCTATTTTGGGGAGGCAAAGACCTATGTCCGCCGCAGCACAGCCGTTCGAGCTCCACCCAGACCGCCTGTTTCCGGCCGATCCGACGACCCGGGCGATCGCGCGCGACCTCTACGCGACGGTCGCCGAACCTGCCGATCGTCAGCCCGCACGGCCACACCGATCCCGCAGTGGTTCGCCGACGACGACGCCTTCCCCGATCCGGCGCGGCTGTTCATCGTTCCCGACCATTACGTGCACCGCATGCTCTACAGCCAGGGCGTGCCGCCCGAAGAACTGGGCGTGCCGCGGCTCGACGGCGGCCCGGTCGAGAGCGATCCGCGCAAGATCTGGCGGCGGTTCGCCGAGAATTTTCATCTGTTCCGCGGCACGCCGTCGTGGCTGTGGCTCAACCACGCGTTCACCGAGGTGCTCGGCTTTCGACGAGCGGCTGAGCGCCGCCAACGCCGACAAGGCCTACGACCACATCGCCGCCTGTCTCGAAAGGCCGGAGTTCCGGCCGCGCGCCCTGTTCGAGCGCTTCAACATCGAGACGCTGACGACGACCGAGAGCCCGCTCGACGAGCTGAAGTCGCACCGCAAGATCAAGGCGAGCGGCTGGAAGGGCCGGGTGCTCACGGCGTTCCGCCCCGACCCCGTCGTCGACCCCGCTTTTCCCGGCTTCGCGGAAAATCTGCTCGAGCTCGGCCGGCTCGCCGATGTGCGATGTCGCGACCTACTCCGGCTATCTGGAGGCGCTGCGCCGCCGGCGCGCGTTCTTCAAGTCGGTCGGCTGCACCTCGACCGATCACGGCCACCCGAGCGCGCGCACGGCCGATCTCGAGCGCCGAGGACGCCGCCGCGCTCTACGCTCGCGTAAGGGCGCGGCGGCGGCTCGGCGGCGGACGCAGGAGCTGTTCCGCGCCCAGATGCTGACCGAGATGGCGCGCATGAGCGTCGAGGACGGGCTCGTGATGCAGATCCATCCGGGCTCGCTCGCGCGACCACAATCCCTGGCTGTTCAAGACCTTCGGCCGGGACAAGGGCGGCGACATCCCACGGCCCGACCGACTACGTGCACGCGCTGAAGCCGCTGCTCGACCGGTTCGGCAACAGCACGCGACCTGACGCTCATCCTGTTCACGCTCGACGAGACCGCGCTATTCGCGCGAACTGGCGCCGCTCGCCGGCCATTATCCCGGCGCTGAAGCTCGGGCCGGCCTGGTGGTTCTTCGACAGCCCCGAGGGCATGCTGCGCTATCGCGAATGCGTCACCGAGACGGCCGGCTTCTACAACACCGTCGGCTTCAACGACGACACCCGCGCCTTCCTGTCGATTCCCGGCGCGCCACGACGTGGCGCGGCGCGTCGATTGCGCCTATCTCGCCCAGCTGGTCGCCGAGCATCGGCTCGAACTCGACGAGGCGTTCGAGGTCGCCCATGATCTCGCCTACCGGCTCGCCAAAGCCGCGTACCGGATTTGAGGGCCGCCATGTCCACACTCTCGCGCGCGTATCCAGGCGGCTCCGCGCCCGCCAACTTGCCCGTTCGCGTGCTGCAGATCGGCGACGGCGTGTTCCTGCGCGGCTTCGTCGACTGGATGATTGACGTCGCCAACGAGAAGGGCGTCACTGAAATCGGCGTCGCCGTCGCGCTGGCGCGATCACATGGCGAGCCGCCGAAACTTGCGAGCCAGGATGGGTTGTTCACCGTGCTGGAACGCGGCCGCGTCGACGGCGCCAATTTCGAGCGGCGACGGATCGTCAGCGCTGTTCAGCAGGCTTTCGACCCGCACCGCGAGCCCGCAGACGCTGCGGGCGCTCGCTGTCTCACACGACCTGCGCTTCGTCGTTTCCAACACGACAGAGGCGGGCATCGTCGATGTCCCGGAGCCCTATGACGCCGCGGCCTGCCCGAAGAGTTTTCCGGCCAAAGTCGCTTGGTTGCTGAAGGCGCGTTTCGACGCGCTCGGCGGCGCGCAGGCGCCGGGCCTGATATTCCTGCCCTGCGAACTCATCGAGGCGAATGGCCGCACCTTGCGCCGCTACGCGCTCAGCGCCGCCGAGCGTTGGGGGTTCGGGGCGGAATTCGCGGCCTGGGTCGAGAGCCGCTGCCTGTTTCTCGACACGCTGGTCGACCGCATCGTCCCCGGATTTCCGGCGACGGAGGCTGAGGCTCTGTTTGATAGATGGGGCTATCGCGATCCGCTCGCTGTCATGGTCGAGCCCTATCATCTCTGGGTGATTGAAGGCGATGTCGCCGACGAATGGCCGCTCGCCAAAGCGGGGATGAATGTCATCTGGACCCGCGATCTGCGGCCGTATCGCGAATGCAAGGTCAGAATGCTGAATGGCGCCCATACGGCGATGGCGCTGCCGGCCTATCTCGCCGGGCTCGACACCGTCGGCGAGGCGATCGCCGACCCCGACTTTTCGCGCTATGTCGAGAAGCTGATGTTTGAGGAGGTTGCGCCCTACGTCGATCTGCCCGAGGCCGAGCGCCTGGCCTATGGCCGCAGCGTACTGGAGCGGTTCTCCAACCCGTTCCTGCGGCACGAACTCAGCGCGATCGCGCTGAATTCGATCTCGAAATGGAAGACGCGGCTTTTGCCGACGCTGAAGGACTCTGTCGCCGCTACCGGCCGCGCTCCCGAACTCGTCGCGTTCTCGTTTGCCGCCCTGCTGTGGTTCTACCGCGGCAAGGCCGAGCGGCGCTCCTATGCGCCTGCGCGACGACGCGGGCGCGCTCGCCCTGATGGCGGCGGCGTGGGAGACGGAAGCGCCCGGCCGCGCGGTTGATGTCGCCGCCGCGCTGATGCGCGAGCCAAAACTGTGGGGCGAAGATCTGACCGCCATTCCCACCTTCGAAAAAGCGGCGCTCGCCGCGATAGCCGACATCGAAAGGCTCGGCGTGCGCGCCGCGCTGGCGAGTCGTCTGCTTTGACCTGCGCCGCACGCAATGATTGTGTCGCGCGCGCCCCGCCCGCCTGAGTCCTTATCCATGCCCTTCCAGCCCGTCGAAAACCAGCGGCTTTACGAGCAGGTCGCCCATCAGATCGGCGGCTTGATACGCACCGGCGAATTCGGGCCCGGCCACCGCCTGCCCGCCGAGCGCGACCTCGCCAAGACGCTAGGCGTCAGCCGCCCTGTGGTGCGCGAAGCCATGATCGCGCTCGAAGTGCAGGGGCTGGTGGAAGTGCGCACCGGCTCCGGAGCCTATGTGCGCGATCAGGCGCCCGAGCCGGCGGTCGCGGTCAATGCGGGCAACAGCCCCAGCGACATCCTCAATGCGCGCAGGCTGATCGAGGGCGAGATCGCCGCCCTTGCCGCGCAAAAAGCCTCGGCGATCGAGATCGACATCATTGCCGCCAAAGTGGTCGAGATGGAGAGCGAGCACGACGCCGGCCGGCCCTGGCACAACGCCGACCTTGCCTTCCACCGGGCGATCGCCAACGCGACCGGCAACGCCGCATTTGCCGATGTCGTCGAGCGGCTTTGGCAAGAGCAGCACGGCGCCGTGTTTTCGCTGCTCTCGCAGCGCGTGCGCCTGAGCGACAACTGGCCGGCGACGCTGGCCGGCCATCGGGCGATCCTCGCCGCTATCCGGGCCCGCAAGCGCAGGGAAGCCAAGGACGCGATGCAGGCGCATCTCGGCCAGGTGCTCGAGGTGATGACCGGCGACGACGAGCCGCTCACCGTCCCCGAATTGTCAGCAGGCTGAGGAAACTGAGCGCCGCGGCCGCGACGATGTAATAGCCGACGTAGGCGAGGCCGCCCCACAGCAGAAGCTGCTGCGCGATCGTCGGGGCCAGCGAGGCGCCGAGGATGCCGCCGAGCGAATAGGCGACCGAGGCGCCGGTATAGGCGACATTGGCCGGAAACAGTTCCGGCAGCAGCGCGCCGAAGCGGCGCGAACGTCAGGCCCATCACGCCGAGCGACAGACAGACGAACACCAGCGTCGTCAGCTCGCCGCCCGACAGCAGCGAGGGCAACAGCAGGCCGACGACCGCCGCGAGCGCGCTCGCGACCAGCAGAACCGGCTTGCGGCCAAAACGGTCGGCGAGCGAAGCCGAGATCGGCGACGTGATCGCCATGCACACCGCCGCCGCGCACAGCATCGCCAGGAAGGTCGGGCGCGGAATATGTTGCTGGCCAACGCCGTAGCTGAGCGCGAACACCGTCGTGATGTAGAACAGCGCGTAGCAGACGACGATCACGAACGTGCCCTGCAGCAGCTGCGGCAGGAACCGGGTGACGACTTCGGCGAACGGCACGGCGGCGCGGCGCTTTTCGCGCAGGACCGCCTCGAAAGCGGGCGTCTCCGAGATCGAGACGCGAAGATAGAGGCCGATCAGCACCAGCACGGCGCTGAACAGGAACGGAATCCGCCAGGTCCAGGCGATGAAGGCCGGCTCGCCGAGCGTCAGGATCAGCGCCAGGAACAGGCCGTTGGCGATGAAGAAGCCGATCGGCGGCCCGAGTTGCGGGAACATGCCGAACCAGGCGCGCTCGCCCGGCGGGCGCATTCTCGGTCGCGATCAGCGCCGCGCCGCCCCATTCGCCGCCGAGCCCGACGCCCTGCCCGAAGCGCAGCAGCACCAGCAGCCATGCGGCGGCGGACGCCGAGCGTGTCGTAGCCCGGCAGAAAGCCGATCAGGGTGGTCGAAAGCCCCATCACCAGCATGGAGGCGACGAGCGTCGCCTTGCGCCCGATCCGGTCGCCGAAATGGCCGAACAGCAGCGAACCCGACAGGCCGGGCGACAAACGCGACGCCGAAAGTCAGGAACGCGTTGAGCGACTGCGTCTCCGGCGCCGCCTTGGGAAAGAACATCGGCCCGAGCACGAGCGCCGCGGCGAGGCCGTAGATGTAGAAGTCGTAGAACTCGATCGTCGTGCCGACGAGGCTCGCCAGCACGATCCGCGCGAGCCCGTTGCCTTGTCGCGTGAGCGTGGGCGCCGCGGCCGTCATGTTTCCCCCTGAGCATAGCTTGGGGCGGTTGATTTCCTATGCGGAGGCGAAGGTCAAGGAGCGCAGAGGGCCGCGTAAACCGATCTGCGGTCCGATGCTACATTACTGGCGGGCGGCCTAAGTGCGGCTGGCCATCAATACCACAATGCCGAACGTTACAATCGGTTGTGTACCGGAACTCCGACGCTGCTTACCTTGGGAAATTAAGGCTGGCGGGTGGTAGTCAGTCCACTATACCCGGAAGGGTTGACAAGTTAACAATTTGTTGATCTTTATTTCCCCGCGGCGTTTGTGTTTAGTTGGGAGAGTAGGGCGATGAAAGAGGGATATTTAAGGAAGGGCGCTGTCGCAGCCGCAGCGGCCACAGTTGTCGTTATGGTGACGGGCGCGGCGCATGCGGATACTGTGACATTTGATGGTTTTGGGCTGATACCTTTGGGCGAATCGCTCATTACGGACTTTGGCTCCGCCGCTGGGCTGACCAGTCTGACAGTGACGCCTGTGAGTGATCTCCTTGTAATGGGGACAAGCGGGATCCATGCAGCGCCCGCGACCAATTCTACACCCGTTGAAACCTACGATACGGGTCAATATCTCTCAGTTGAGGGATCGCGAGGACGCCGAACTCGCCTTGGGTAAAGGTTACCATCATGTGAGTGTGTATATAGGTTCACTGGACGACTATAATACCATCTCTTTTTTCACTGGCCTGAGCGTGCCGTACTCGTCGTTCACCGGTCAAGACTTGGCGAACATGACGACTGCGATGGTTGGCGGCAGCCAACAAAGCAGCGATTCAAATGGTATGTTCACATTCAACTTTGCAAGCGCAGTCGACAGCATAAAATTCTCTTCCAGCCAGAACGCTTTCGAAGTGGCTTCGGTATCGGGTGGTGTGCCCGAAGCGAGCACATGGGCGATGTTGCTTTCCGGCTTCGCTTTCTTGGGTTTTGCTGGTTACAGGCGCAAAGCTAAGGTGACTTCGCTAGCCGTCGGTGCCTGAGTTGATAGTTTGAAATATGTGCTAACTTGAAAGGTCGCCATTTCGGCGACCTTTTTTGAATTTGCTTGCGTGTTACTTGTTGAGCCGGGCATGGGTGGCGCTGCAAATCCGTGCAACCCTGAGACTAGGCGCGATTGCAGGGCGTGCTGGACTGCCTCCGGTGGCTGCCTAGCGAAGCGATAAGCTGCGTCGGCGTATCGGCAACGCGTCACCGTTCAAAAGGCTTGACGAGAGGGCGCACGTGCGGCCGCAGCGGTCGCCGAAGGTCGGAGTACCGCCAAGCGAATATTCGCCCGAATCGCGTTTGACCCCGGAGCGGGACGTCGGCATCTGACCTACAGCGCGTTGTCGTTGGGTAAAGGGAACTCGATGATGTTCCGAATTTCGAAAGCCAATCACTGATACACAATGGATTGAACACCTGGACAACATCGAGCGTTAAGCTGACGCATCACGTCGCTTCCCCCTACGGAGCGCGCACCATGTCCAACCCCAGCGTGCTGATCGTCGGCGCAGGGCCAACCGGATTGGTCCTTGCCCTCTGGCTGACGAAACAAGGCGTCGCAGTCCGGATCATCGACAAAACCTCCGACATCGGGAACCACTTCGCGCGCGCTCGCCGTCCACGCGCGCACGCTCGAGCTCTACGAGCAGCTCGATCTTGCCGACGCAATCGTGGCGAAGGGATATACTGTTCCCGGCGTTCGGCTGTGGGTTAGCGGGCAGGAAGCGGCGCGGGTGCCGTTCGAGCAAATCGTCTCGGACCTTACGCCCTTCGGCTTCCTGCACATCTTCCCGCAGGACGAGCACGAAAAGCTGCTGGTTGAACGTCTGCAAGCTCTCGGCGTGCAGGTCGAGCGATCAACCGAACTCCTCGGCTATTCCGACGACGGGCGATCAGATTACCGCCCAGTTGCGTGGCCCCGACGGCGCGGAAACCACCGTGCACGCCGCCTTCATCGCCGGCTGCGACGGCGCGAGGTCCAAGGTCCGAGAGGTCATGGGCACGGGATTCCCGGGCGGAACCTATTCGCAGATCTTCTACGTCGCCGACGTGGCCGGCGAGGGGCCGCCGTTCAACGGCGATCTCAATGTCGACCTCGACGAATCCGATTTCCTCGCCCTTTTCCCGCTGGCGCACTCCGGCCGCGTCCGGCTGATCGGGACGATCAAGCCGGGTCACGGCAAGGACCTCGACGAACTCACCTTCGACGACGTCAGCGACCGCGCTTCGCAAAACCTGAAGCTCAAGGTCGACAAGGTGAACTGGTTCTCGGTCTACCACGTCCATCATCGGGTGACGGAGCGCTTCCGGCAGGGGCGCGCCTTCCTGCTGGGCGACGCCGCGCACATCCACACGCCGGTCGGCGGCCAGGGCATGAACACCGGCATCGGCGACGCGATCAACCTCGCCTGGAAGCTGCAGGCGGTGCTCGCCGGACGGGCGCCGGATGCGCTGCTCGACACATTCGAGGCCGAACGCCGCGCTTTCGCGCTTCGGCTCGTGCAAACCACTGACCGCGCATTCAATTTTGTCGCTGCCGACGGCCCTTTGGCCGAGATCGTCCGCACGCGGGTTGCGCCGGTCATCCTGCCCCAGCTGGTGAAATTCGAAGCGGTGCGGGAATGGATTTTCCGGACCGTCTCGCAGATCGCGATAACCTATCGCGGAAAAGGCCTCGACCAGGGCCACGCCGGCCCGGTCCACGGCGGCGATCGGCTGCCGTGGGTCAAAGTCGGGGATAGCGACAATTACGCGGCGCTGAAGCGCATGGTCTGGCAGGTCCACGTCTACGGGACGCCCGGCGGCCGCGTTGCTGCAATGGATCGAAGACCGACAAGTCGCGCTGGAGGTCTATCCGTGGAGCGAAGAGATGCATCGGGCAGGACTGCGCGAAAACGCTCTGTACCTGATCCGGCCCGACACCTATGTGGCGCTTGCCGAACCCATCCAATCCGTGGACGCGCTCGAGCAGTATTTCGCCAAGGTGGCCATCAAACCCTAGCGAGCGCCGCTCTTCCGGTCACGCCGCCTCGCTGTACCGCTTCGCCGCATGCTCCTGCCTGAAATTCGGCAGCATCGCCTTCCGGGCCGCGTCAAAGGCGTTCCACTGTTCGGCGTCCGGCAGCGGCGGGATCGTAACGGGCTCGCGTCGGTCGAAGCCAACCAACGCCGCGTCGACGAGTTCCTCGACGTCCATCACGCTTCCTAGGCTGTTGACGTCCCGACCGGATCGCTCCCAGATTTCCGTGCGGGTCGCCGCCGGAAGCACGGCTTGCAGATAGACGCCCTTGGAACCCAGCTCCATCTGCAAGCCCTGGGTGAGGAAAAGCACAAACGCCTTGGTCGCACCATAGACGGTCATTCCCAATTCCGGCGCGACGCCGACGACCGAGCCGATATTGATGATCGCGCCCTCGCCCGCGGCGGCGAACCGTGCGGCAACCGCGCTCGCCAGCCGCGTTACCGCAAGGATATTGAGGTTGACGATCCGATCGATTTCGCCTGCCGGCTGATCGAGGAAAGCTCCTGCCGCGGCAGCGCCCGCATTGTTGATCAAGACCTTTATGTTGGCGTCGCGGCGCAGCCGCGCCTCCACCCCTTCCAGATCGCGCGCGTCGGTGAGGTCCGCGACCAGAATTTCGATCGATACGCCCGTCTCACGGCGCAAGCGCTCGGCCAGAGCTTCCATCCGCGCCTTGTCGCGCGCCACCATCACGAGGTCGTAGCCGCGCTTGGCGAAACGGTCGGCGTAAGTTGCGCCGATGCCGCTCGATGCGCCTGTGATGAGGGCGGCGCCCTTTGAAGAAACTGTCGCCATGGATCCGAACTCCTTCGTTTGACTGTCGAAGCCGGTTGTAGGATTGCGTCTCGATGGCGTAAATGTCATATATGGTGCAATTCGAGCCATGAGGTCGACATGAAACGCATCGGCTTTGTCATCACGCCCGGCCACCAGGTCATGATCTTCGCGGTGCTTTCGGTGTTCGAGTTCGCGAACTACGCGCTGGGGGATGCGTATTACGAGATGCGGCTGATATCGGAGCACGGCGGTCCGATCCGCAGTTCCGTTGGGACCTCGATCGAGACGGCTGCATTCGACGATAGCGAATTCGACACCGTCATCATCGGCGGCAGCCCCACGATCGAAAGGATCACGGCTGGCGAAATCAACTTCCTGAAGCGGGCGTACTCCCGTTCTCGGCGCGTGGCTGGGCCTTGCACGGGCGCGCTGGCGCTGGGCGCTGCAGGTCTGCTCGACGGGCGGCGCGCGACGACGCACTGGGCTCAGGCGAGAAATCTTCAGGCGAAATATCCGAAGGCGCAGGTCGAGGAGGACTGCATCTACATCGTTGATGGCCCGATCTGGACTTCGGCGGGCATGACGGCCGCAATCGACATGGCCTTGGCCATGGTTGAGGCTGACCTGGGCGCCGAGATCGCCAGAACCATTGCGCGCCATCTGATCGTCTATCACCGGCGGGCTGGCGGTCAGGCGCAATTCTCGACGCTGCTTGATCTCGACGCGAAATCCGACCGGATTCAGACCGCGCTCGACTACGCCAAACGCAATTTGAAAAGCCGACTGTCGGTCGAGGATCTGGCGGACGCGGCGCGCTTGAGCCCGCGCCAGTTCAGTCGAGCCTTCCGCTCCGAAACGCGGGAATCGCCTGCAAAGGCCGTCGAGCGGTTGCGTGTCGAGATGGCGCGCATGATGCTTGCGGACACGCGCCTGTCGATTGACGAAATCGCGATCGAGACAGGCCTGCTGGATCGCAACCGTTTACGGCGCGCTTTCCTGCGCACTGTCGGCCAGCCGCCTCAGACCATCAGGCGCAACGCGCGCCTGGATATGGTGGCATAGCTCAGTCGTCGCTGCCGAACGTTTCACGAAAGAGTTACAGCCGTTTCATTTCGTTCCAATCAAAATATTGGTCAATTTTGTCCTTGTCGACCGCCATCCTCATTAGCTCGGTTGAATTACGTGGCGCATTCCGTCGCCACGGACGCGTAGTTTAAGCCGTGAACGCCATAGCCGTCATCCAAAGGCCGACCAACAGCACTGCGCCGATCCACACATGAAAATAGCGGGCAATCCCCGCGCTTCTGTAGGTTCTCGTCATGATTGTCGGCGGAATGAGCAGCAGCGCAATCCCCTTGAGCAGCGCGACCCATCCGACGAGCGTGACCGCGATCGCCAACGCTCCGCCCGCCCATACATTGTGGGCAAGCACCAGAGCGAGTCCGACCGCCGTGGCGACCATTCCGGAAAACAGCATCCACGGCTCGCTCTGCGCCATCTCGTCAAATGTCGCGAGCGATCGGCGCCTGTTCGCGATCATTCCGGCGGAGATCGCGATCAAATATAGCCCGAGGAGCTTGCCCAAAAAGATGGTGGCCATGATCGATACGATAGCACGATCGGACTATTTTCCGTTGCCATATGTAGCGCGCAGTGCGTCGACCGTGCCGTGAAATTTGTTGTAGTCCTTCTTGAGTCGCGGATCGATGCCGTCGACGGGCGGCGATAGCGCGTCTCCAGCCCACTGCCAGATGTCGTATTTCTTCCAGGGCGCCGGCACAGTGAGGCGGTTCTCGGCGACGTAGCCGGCAAGCCACAGCGGGCGCGTCGCATAACTCGCCGGCAGCTTCAAAAGGGCGAAGAACGAGGAGTAGGAATAGGCGAACGGCTTCATCTTGTAGCCGGCGTCCGCATAGACCTTGTCGACCTTGGCGTACCAGGCATCCGCCTGAGCGGTTTGCTGTGCGACGGAAACGCCGCCGTCCGTTTCCCAGTCGAGCGCGGGGACGATCTCGCCGAGATCCCCGCCCAGGGTTCTCAAGAACAGGTCCGCTTGCGCGCCGCCATCGAGGTTCGGATGGAGAAAATGATAGGCGAAGCGGACGATGCCCGCCGCTTTGGCGCTTTGCCACCGGTCACGGAAACCGGGATCGGCGCCACGCAATCCTTCAGTCGCCTTGATCGCGACAGCGGGGTAGCCGCTAGCCTTCACCTTCGCGAAGTCAACGACGCCCTGGTAGGCCGACACATCGAGCATTTGCGTCCACGCGTCTCCCGTCGGCGTATCAACTTTGTAGCCGAGCGCCGCCTCGGTCTCCGGACCGACGATCCCATCTGCGTCGAGGCCGCTTTTCGCTTGAAAGTTGATGATGGCGGCTTCGGTCTTCGGGCCCATGACCCCGTCCGCCGGGCCAGGATCAAATCCGAGCGCAGTAAGTTGCTTTTGCAAATCCAGGATATTCATCGATGCCATCCCCTTGCTGAGATTGTCCGTCGAGGCGACCGATTTGTTGGAACGGCGCGTTTTCGGTCGAGGTGCGCCCCTTTTTACTTTGATGGTTTTAGCCAATCGAAAATAGATGAGAATTTGTTGAGCAATATAAGGCGCGAACATTGTCACACCTGCAAAAAGAAACCAGACGATGTCCTTGATTTGCGGATCGGTTGGAAGCGTTCCATTACCAGCAAAACGCTGCAAGATAATGAGACCGAAGCCAATATAGATCATCATGATACCGATCAGGCCCATGAGAGCGATGAAACGACTTGAACTTGCTCGCAGCTCCGAGACGATTTGTGGCTTCCCGTCGGGGCCGAGAAGCGGCTTGCCGTCCTTATCAAGCGGGCTGATGTCCGCTTCTTCGGAAAGGGCGTCGGATAGCGACCATGTTGAGTTGGCGCCGGAAAGCGACGACCTCACCGTTGCAAGGGCAATTACTATGGCGACGGCAACGCCGCCGACAATTACATATGCAAATACAGGATTGGACGGCGCAATTTGTGCATCGTCGGCATAAGCCGGAGTCATGAAGCCAAGAAATAACTGAGATAAAAAACAAGCGCGCCAGCGATGAACTAGTCGCGGCAAGCCATTTCGACTTGGAACGCGGTAAGCACGCAAAAACTCACATAAGCGCGACATTTGCGCCGCCTTTTGCAGTAAGTTTCATATTGAATGCACACATCTTGCTCAAAGACAATATCGACGTACGAGTTGCCGCGGCAATTTCTTAGACTTTTATTTAAGTCGACCCTTGAGAGACTTGTAAAACGGGCTGGGGTCGGCGTATTCGGTAAATTCGCAACGCAGTTTCGGTTCGAACGTCGAAGTAAACGCTTGGGCAATCGCCCGCGAACGTACCGCTTCATCGACACGATGTTTACCCGGGTCGGCGAACCCAGCGGGGCCGCCAAGGGACTTCCCGTACAAGCGGGCCTCTGATTTATGGATACAGTGAGCTTCAGGACTGGCGGCTCGGTCTTTGGGGCACACAAAACGAGTCGACTCACTCTGAACTGCATGAGCATGCCCGTTGGGCCTTATGCCCGGCGTGGCGGGAGAAAGCATGGTTGATTACATCCTTGTCGGCGGTGGCTCCGCCGGCTGCGCAATCGCGGCGCGGCTGACGGAAAAGCCCGACGTCAGCGTGCTGATGCTGGAGGCAGGGCCCAAGGACACCAATCCGTACATTCATATCCCGGTTGGCTTTTACAAAATGAGTTCGGGGCCGCTAACCTGGGGACTCAAGACCGCTCCGCAAACGCACGCCAACAACCGTGAGATAGCTTACTCTCAAGGGCGCGTGCTTGGTGGCGGGAGTTCAATCAACGCCGAGGTCTATACCCGGGGGCGACCCGAAGATTACGACCTGTGGGCAACAGAGTTTGGTTGTCACGGTTGGTCCTTCGCGGAGACTATGCCCTATTATCTGCGATCGGAAGACAACGATACATTGGCGGGCGAATGGCATGGCGTGGGCGGCCCGCAAGGCGTCTCATCGTTGACGCCACACCCGATGACCCGGGCCTTTGTACAGGCCTGCCAGGAATTCGGCATGCCTTACAATCCGGATTTCAACGGACGCAGACAGGAGGGGGCGTCCGCCTATCAGACAACCACCCGCAACGCCCGTCGCTGTTCCACCGCCACGGGCTTTCTTCGGCCGGCGCTGGGACGTCCGAACCTTACCGTAAAGACCGGCGTGCTGGTCAGTCGCATCGTCATGGAGAAGGGTCGGGCGGTAGGCGTCGAGATCATCGAGAACGGTCGCCCTAAGGTTCTGCGGGCGGAACGCGAAGTCCTTGTCGCGTCTGGCGCAATCGGCTCGCCAAAACTCATGCTGCTCTCCGGTCTCGGTCCGGCCGATGAGTTGCGGGCGTTGAATCTGCCCGTGGTCGCAGATCTCCCCGGTGTCGGCCGAAATCTGCACGATCATTACGGAACAGATATCGTCTGCGAGCTCAAAGGTTCTCACAGCCTCGACAGATACAGCAAGCCTCACTGGAAGGCATGGGCCGCCCTTGAATATCTGGCCTTCGGCAAAGGACCCGTCGCCTCCAATGTCGTGGAGGGCGGCGCGTTCTGGTATGCTGATCGTTCCGGGCCCATTCCGGATCTGCAATTCCACTTCCTCGTCGGCTCTGGAGGTGAACCGGCAAGCGCCAAAAGTTGGCTTCAGGGTCTGGAGTCACCTTGAACTCCTACACGCTGCAGCCAAAAGCGCGCGGCTCCGTGAAGTTGCGCAGCGCCGATATATCGGCCGCGCCGATCATTGATCCAAACTTTCTGGGAGATCCCTACGATCTGCGGGTCTCGGTCGAGGGCCTCAAGATCAGTCGCGATGTCTTGAACCAACCCGCGATGGCCCGCCATGTGAGGCTCGAGCGACTTCCGGGCAACGATGTTCGAACTCAAGTCGAGTTCGAGGCCTATGCGCGTCAATTCGGCCGGTCGTCCAATCATCCTGTGGGAACATGCCGGATGGGCGTCGATGCGGAGGCCGTCGTCGATCCGGAACTTCGCGTCCGTGGCGTGAGCGGCCTCAGGATTTGCGATAGCTCGGTCATGCCGCGGGTGGTCAGCTCAAACACCAACGCGGCGTCCATCATGATCGGGGAAAAAGCGAGCGCAATGATCTTGGGCAACGCTTAGCATGCAGTCGTGAGGCCCACAGACGAGGGGGTAAGTTTATGGACGATCCACGCGCTTTCCTCAGGCTCGCGTTGCAGGCCGCGATTGACGCGGCTTTGCCCTCACATCGGGTCAAAGCGTTCCTGCCTGAAAGGCCAACGGGAAAGACGATCGTTGTCGGCGCCGGCAAGGCCGCCGCCGCGATGGCGGCCGCGGTCGAGGCGGCCTGGGACGGCCCGCTCGAAGGCCTGGTTGTGACCCGCTACGGGCACCGCGTGCCGACCAGGCGAATAGAGGTTGTTGAGGCTGGCCATCCCGTGCCCGATGCGGCGGGCGAAGCGGCGGCGCGTCGTATGTTGAAACAGGTGCAGGGCCTGAGCGAGAACGACCTTGTTCTCTGTCTGATATCCGGAGGAGGTTCGGCGCTTACGCCCCTGCCATCCCCCGGACTGGAACTCGCCGACAAGATTTCCATCAATCGGGCGCTGCTGAAGAGTGGCGCCGCGATTTCCGAAATGAATTGCGTTCGCAAGCATCTCTCCGCTTTCAAGGGTGGCCGTCTTGCCGTGGCCGCGATGCCGGCGCGCGTCGTCAGTCTCATTATCTCCGATGTTCCCGGCGACGATCTCTCTGTGATTGCCTCGGGACCGACCGTTCCAGATCCCACCACGCGCGAAGAGGCGCAGGCCATCCTTCGTCGCTATAAGATCGAAGTTCCCTCGGCGGTCTCGCAATATTTGACACGCCCGGAAGCCGAGACGCCGAAACCCGGCGACGCGGCTTTCGCTCGGGTGAGCAATCACTTGATTGCAACACCGACGGCATCACTCGAAGCCGCAGCGGCGGTTGCGCGGCAGTTCGGCATCGAGCCGGTCATACTGGGCGACGCCATTGAAGGGGAGGCTCGCGAGGTGGCGCGGGTCTTGGCGGGGATTGCCCTTTCGGCAAAGCACCACGGCCTGCCGGCCCTCGCGCCGTGCCTTTTACTGTCCGGCGGCGAAACTACAGTTACGGTTCGGGGCAGTGGTCGTGGCGGCCGCAACACAGAATTCCTGCTGGGGCTGGCGTTGGCGCTCAATGGAGCGCCCGGGATCTCCGCGCTGGCGGCGGATACGGATGGCATCGACGGCAGCGAGGACAACGCCGGCGCCATGCTCTTTCCCGACACCTTGCGTCGCGCGTTTGATTGGGAACGCCGACCTCGCGACTTTCTCGAAGATAACGACGCCTACCGCTTCTTTGAACGCCTCGGAGATCTCGTGTTCACCGGTCCCACCTTGACCAATGTAAACGACTTCCGCGCGATTTTGGTTCAGTAGCTAGAGGGACGTCTGGCGGAAGGGCGCGGAGTCGATTTGTTTGCGGTTCTGCCCGCCTGTCACAATAGCCACAGAGCGACTTTCGACGCCCTCGACAAGCGCACCCCGTCTTCGATAGGCTGATCGCGCCAGGCCAAGTCAATTCCCGCATTCCGAAGGTTCCCCTCTCATGAAACTCGTCATCCCCGATCTCGCCGGGAAGTCCGTGCTCATCACGGGCGCGTCAACGGGCATTGGCGCTGCGCTCGCCCGCGCGTTCGCGGCGCAGGGCGCCAAGGTCGGCGTCAACTACCACGCCAGCGAGGAGGCGGCGAAGGCGCTGGTCGGCGAGATTGAAAGCAAGGGGGGCGCCGCGCTGTTGCTCAAGGGCGACGTGACCGTAACGGGCGACTGCGACGCGATGGTCGACAAAATGGCGTCGGCCTACGGCGGGATACATGGGCTCATCAACAACGCCGGCCTCATGCTGGGACGCGTCGATTCGCTCAAGGCGACGGACGAGCATATCAGCGCGGTCATCGATCTGAACTCGCGTTCGGTCCTTACGATGACGCGCGCCGCGCGGCCGTGGCTGGCGAAACAGGGCGGCTTCGTCATCAACACGACCTCCATCGCGGCCCGCAATGGCGGCGCCAATGGCGCGATGATCTATGCAGCGGCGAAAGGCTTCGTTTCGACGATCACGAAAGGTCACGCAAAGGAGTTGATCGGCGAGAACATTCGCGTCAACGGCGTTTCGCCGGGAGTGATTACGACCCCGTTTCATGACCGGTACTCCACAGCCGATGGATTGGAAGCGATCCGAAAAACGATTCCCGCCGGCCGGCTGGGAACGTCGGAGGAGTGCGTGGGGGCCTATCTGTTCCTCGCCTCCGAAATGCTCTCGAGCTATGTGGTCGGGCAAATCCTCGAGGTCAACGGCGGTCAGCTGATGCCCTAGCGCTGCGCGAATCGGAACAGATGCGCGGAGCGATTCATATGGCGTATGGCCGGACCTCGCCGACAAGACAACCGATGCAGTTTGGGGGCTCGCTATGCTGACGGTTGACGACGTGCGCGCCGTCCCCCTGTTTTCCTCCCTCGCCGCGACAGAACTTCAGCGCCTTGCGGAGACCTCGGCCGACATTCATTTGGACGCTGGAGAGATCGCAGTTCCGGAAGGCGGCGAGCGGGCGCTCTATGCGGTGCTCTCCGGAAAAATCGAGGTCTTCAAGACGTTCGATGGGATTGAGCGCAGGCTCGGCTGGCGCCAGCCGGGCAGCATTTTCGGCGAGGTTCCGCTGGCGTTGGGAACGCCGTTCCCCGGCGGTTATCGTGCAGCCGAGCCTTCCCGGGTGATGCGCATCGAAGCCCGGCAATACTACACGACCGCCGCCGCTTCGCCCGAACTCTCGATGAAAATTGGCGCACTTGCGCGCGAACGTCTCGGAGGATTGCAGGGCATAACGGCCGAAGCCCCCAAGCCACGCGCGACAGTTGTTGGACATCGCTGGGATGCAGCGTGCGGGGATTTGCGCCGCTTCCTCGGCCGCAACCAGATCAGCTTCGAATGGCTTACGCCCGACGCGCCGCAACTGGCGGCAAAATGGGCGGGCGATCTCCCCAGCGAGGCCGAATATCCGGCGCTGCGACTTGCGGATGGCGTCGTGGCGGCGCGCCCGTCGGCTCGCGAAGCCGCACGATTGCTTGGCCTGCAGACAAGCCCGCGCGCCGCTGACTATGACACGATGATTATCGGCGGCGGCCCCGCAGGCCTTGCCGCCGCCGTGTACGGCGCGTCAGAAGGCTTGCGAACGATCGTAGTGGAGCGCGAAGCTCCGGGCGGCCAGGCGGGAACGTCGTCGCGCATAGAGAACTATCTCGGGTTTCCCGATGGAGTATCCGGCGACGAGCTTGCGAGCCGGGCTCATCGGCAGGCGCTGCGCCTCGGAGCCGAGATTATCGTGACACGCTCGGTCAACCACATCGACCCGGTGGCTCGTGAAGTTCTGCTGGATGGAGATGAGGTTGTTCGGGCCCGCACAGTGATCCTGGCTACTGGCGTCTCCTGGCGCCGCCTCGCTATCGATGGATTCGACCGGCTGATTGGCAAGGGAATCTATTACGGCGCAGCCCGTAGCGAAGCCGGCGCCACAAACGGATTGGACCTGCACCTGATCGGCGCTGGGAATTCGGCGGGTCAGGCGGCTTTGTACTTCGCCAACCATGCCCGCAGCGTTACCTTACTGGTGCGCGGGGGCTCGCTCGAAAAGAGCATGTCCCGCTACCTCATCAAACAACTGGTCGCGAAATCCAATATCGTGGTCCAATTGCAGTCGCAGGTGACGGCTGCGCATGGCGATTCGCATCTCGATGCGATCGATATCCTGGATACGTCCAGTCAAACCGTTCGCCGGGTCGAATGCGGCGGCCTGTTCGTGTTCATAGGCGCCGATGCGGAAACCCAGTGGTTGCCGAGCACAATCGCACGCGACGCGCAGGGCTACGTCCTGACCGGCGATGATGTGGTGAAGGCCGGCCGCTGGGAGCAGCGGCGTGATCCCTATCTGCTCGAAACAAGCATTCCGGGCGTTTTTGCCTGTGGCGATGTGCGGTTGAGCCCGATCAAGCGCGTCGCCGCCGCTGTCGGGGAAGGCAGCATGGCGATTGCTTTCGTCCATCAATATCTGGCGCAGAGCGCGCAAGGCTCGGATTGAACGAACCAACCACAATACGAAACCGCTTCGCGTGGCATGAACTCCGGCTTACGCGGCGCGCCTCTGCCTTATCAGGAAGAACGTGGGGATAAGGCCGAGCAGGACGACCGCCGTCATGACCCACCAACCCTCGCGGAACGCGTACAGTCGCTGAAGCGGCGTCTCGGGGGCGCCGACAATCGCGATGAAGACAGCGACGCCGATGGCGAGCGCGGCCTGACGGATCATGTTGATGACGCCCGAGCCGGTCGAGAATGATGAGGGCGGCAGGGAGGCCGCCGCAACGCCCATCAGAGTAGGGAAGGTGAGCCCGACGCCAATCCCGGTGGGAATCATGCCGCACAGAATCGCGACCGCATTCGGCGTCGTCTGGACCATGGTCGCCCATACCGCGAGGCCGAAGGCGAAAAACAGGACGCCCGCGGCGACAACGGCAGAACTTCCGAACCGCGCGATCAACCGGGCCGACAACAGCAGCGAAGTCGTGGGCACGAGTAGCGGGCCGGGCATGATGACGAGGCCTGTTTGGAGCGCCGTCCATCCCCATTCGGCCTGCTCCCAGAGCGCAACCGACAACAACATGGCGCCGAACGCGGCCGAGTAAGGGGCCATGACGAGCACCGCTCCCGTATAGGGCCGGACGCGAAACAAAGCGGGATCGACGAACGGGTTTGCAGACGTCAGACAATGGCGGCAAAACGCGCCGAGCAGAACGACGGCCGCGACAAGCGCGGCCAACTCCGCGGGCGAGCGCCAGCCCCAATCGTTGAACTTGACGATCGCCAGCACGAGCGCCGCAATGCCGCCCGTCACCATCAGCGCGGCCCAGGGATCGGGCCGCTTAACCTCATGCCCCGGCACGTGCGGCAGCATGCGCCAGCCGAGCCAGATCGCCAGCAGTCCCGCGGGCACGTTGACGATGAAGATCCAGCGCCAGCTCAACGTGAGCAGCAAGCCGCCGGCGAGCGGCCCAAGCGCCGCGGCAAAGCCGCCGATCGCCGTCCAGGCCCGGACCGCCGCGCCGCGCTTTTCCGGCGGAAAGGAGGCGAGCAGCAGCCCCAACGAAGTCGGAGTCATCAACGCCGCGCCGGCCGCTTGCAAGACGCGGAATGCGACCAGCCCCCATACGCCCTGCGCCGCCGCGCAGGCGGCCGAGGCCAGCGTGAACAGCGCGACTCCGGCCAGAAAGCTCAAGTCGCGGCGGTAACGTTCGACGAGCCGGCCGAAGAACACCAGAAATGCCGCATAGACGATCGCGTAGCCGTTCAGAACCCAGGACAGGTCCTGCATGTTCGCATCGCCGAAATCGCGAGACACGTTGGGTAGCGCGACGTTGACGATGAACAGATCGAGGTTGGCGAGACAGATGCCGACGCAGACGATGGCGAGCACCTGATTGGGCGTCGCTGCGCCCGCGGGGCGCGAAAACACCGACCTCGCCGGCGGCGTCAAAGGCCGCGCTTCAACGTTCGTCATAGATTTCGACCTAATATGTGCATATGCACTTTATTCTGATTAGGTGGATATGCTACGCCCTGTCAAGTCGGTCGGGAGGCAGGTTTGCAGCGGGAAGGCTCAGAACAGAATGCAGCGAAGAGCCAGTGCAACGTCACCGCGTTGCGCAAGGCGTCGCGGCGGCTGTCGCAGATTTACGATTCCGCGCTAGCCGCGCATGGGCTGCGGTCGACGCAGAGGGCCATCCTGGCCCATCTCGCAAGGGCCGGTGCGCCGACGATGAGCGAACTCGCCGCCGCGCTCGTGCTCGACCGCACGGCGCTCAATCACAATCTGAAACCGCTCGAGCGCGACGGCTATCTCCGCATCACGGTAGACGAGAACGACGCGCGCGGACGGCGGATCGAACTGACCGACCGCGGCCGGGAAATTCTCCACGAATCGCGCCTCGATTGGCAGGCGGCGCAGGACCGCTTCGAGCGGACATTCGGGAAAGCTCAGGCGGCGGCGCTGCGGTCCGCGCTGGAAACCATAGCGGCGATGGAGCCTCACAAGCCCTAGCGGACTCGCGAACCGTCAACACGCAGTCGTGTACATTGTGCGTCCAATAGGTCAGTCAATCTTTCGATTGTCCCACCCGCCGCCAACGTTGATCAGAGCGTCAGCCTGTTTCGGCCCCCATCCGCCGCGCTCGTACGGAATGGCCTTGGGGTGCGTCTCGAGGATCGGGTCGACGACCGCCCACGCCGCTTCCACCGCATCTTCGCGCGTGAACAGCGCGCCGTCCCCCGCCATCGCATCGCCTAGCAGGCGGGCGTACGCAGTCGGCTCGCCAACATGTTCGTCGATCAGAGAAAGCTCGCGTTGTTCGCCGACGAATTCCTTGCCGACGCGTTTTACACGCGCTGCGACAGCGATGACCGACTTCGGCGATAGTTGAAAACGAAAATAGTTGCCTCTTCCGTCCGCCGGTGCGGAGTCCGCGAACAGCGGTTGAGGCGGCGGCTTCAGTTCGACCAGCACTTCCGTGTTTGTTTGGGCGAGATATTTGCCGGAGCGCAAATAGAACGGCACGCCTTCCCACCGCCACGAGTTCGATGAACAGCCGAAGGGCGCAGATAGGTTTCGACGTCGGAATCCTTGGCGACGTCGGGTTCGTCTCGATAGCCGACGTATTGGCCGCGCACGACGTCCTCTGCCTTGAGCGGGCGCATGGCCTGAAAGACCTTCGCCTTCTCGCTTTGCAGCGCGCCGTAGTCGCGGCCTGCGGGCGGCTCCATCGCAAGGAGCGCAACGATCTGGAACAGGTGGTTCTGGATCACGTCGCGAAGACAGCCGGCGCGTCTCGTAAAAGCTGCCGCGCCCCTTGATTCCAAAGTCCTCCGCCAATGTCACCTGTACGCTGGCGACGTAGTTGCGGTTCCAGATCGGCTCCAGAAGCGAATTGGCGAAGCGGAAATAGAGGATGTTCATGATCGCCTCCTTGCCGAGGAAGTGATCGATCCGAAAGATGGCGTCCTCAGGAAACACTTCACGCGCCACGCGGTTGAGCGCGAGCGCGGATGCAAGGTCCCGTCCGAACGGTTTTTCCACGATGACGCGCGCATTTTCGGCGAGACCGGCCGCTCCAAGAGCCTTTGATCACTGTTCCAAACAGCGAAGGGGGGATCGCCAGATAATGCGCAGGGCGAGAGGCGGCTCCGAGCGTCTTCTTGATCGCCTGGAATGTTGCGGCATCTTTGTAGTCGCCGCTGACGTAAGTGATCAAATCGAGGAAACGGCGGAACGCCGCCGGATCATCGACGCCTCCCGAATGCGCAATGCTGTCTTCAACGCGCTGCTCCAGTTCCTCTCTGGTCAAAGCCGGCGCCGCGACGCCGACGATGGGAACATCGAGAGCGCCAATCTTCACCAGCGCAAAGAGCGCGGGGAAGATCATCTTATGGGCAAGGTCTCCGGTGACGCCGAAAACGACAAGCGCATCTGAGCGGATACCGGACATTCCTTATCTCCCTATTGAAGCGAGCGTTGCGGCTCTTCGAACTTATTGAAACGCATCGCGCTGCCCGCACGACGCGAAAACGAAAGGCTTGCGGCCTTTACTTCGGCGCCGAGCCATGCCGCTTCCATATCACGCCGTCGCTCCAGATGATCGTAAGCCCGTCCGCCGTCAGTCGGCCAGTCTTGTGGAAGCAGGCGACGGCGTCAACGCCAAGAGGCCGGCCCTGGAAAAGTCCGCCATATTCGTTCACGCACTTGGCTACGTCGTCTTTGATTTCGATGCTCGGATTGGCGTCGGTGATGCGGCAACCGTATGTGCAGACATAGTCGCCGGTGAGGCGGGAGACGGGTTGCGCCGACACGGGCTGAACGAGAGCGACAATCAGTCCCAGCGAGAGGTTCAACCAGCGAACGCAGACGGCCACGGCAAGACGTCCCCTGAGATCCTTACCGGATTATCTCACGCTACAGGCTCGAAGTGTTCGCAATGAGCGTTGGTCCTGTCAATGCTGTCGCGTCCAACATAATCACTCCGGCGGCAACGGAGCGGGAGGGGACGTCGGCGACTGAGCGTTCTGGCCCGACACGCACGGCGTCGTTTGGGAAGCGCATGTCCCGTTCGCCCACCCTTGGACCGCGCCAGCGCGCGCGTCGGTCTTGCCGAGCGCCTTTTCGCCTGCCCTCAGCCCCATCTCGACGTGCACCCAATCGCCGGAACAGCCGAGAATACGACGCGGCGTCACGAAAAAACTGTCGTCTGGTCCCTCCCCTTTGACATCCTGCAGGTTGAGAACATCCGGGGAGCCGCCGTTCGGCGCCAGTTTGAGCTTACCGCGCAGCAGCTGGGTCGTCATCAGGTTGGCGGCGACCCAACCGCGGCCCGAATAAAGCGCCTCTCTCGGCCGCTGCGGAGTCCAGACCGCTTCAAATCCATGCTCGATCAGAAGCCATCCCTTCTTGTAGCCGATGACGTCGGCGCCGAAGGTGGAATAGGGCTCCGGATCGGGCGATGGTGGCAAACGGCCGAGAATGCGTGCGTTCCCGTCGGGCCCGCTGCGCACGTTCAATCCCGCCGGGTCGTGATCTTTGCTGAAGGCGACGAAATTGCATTCCGTTATCCCGGAGGGCAACGGCGACCAGGGATAGTCGAACTGACGCGACGCACACCGCCCGTCGAAATCTGGACCCGCACAGGTTTTGTCGGTCCATCCGCGGACCGTTCCGTTCGCCGACGCCGCTTCGCCGGTCAAGGTCTTTGCCTCTGGCAGCCGGATCTCGACTTCGAGCCAGCGTCCCGAACAGCCGAAGACACGGCTGACCGTAATGCTTTCGGGGGAATAGAGGCGAACCCCGTCTGCGTCATAGGCGACGAGATAGACAATGTCCGGCGCCGCGTCGTTTGGCGCCGCCTTGAGCGTCTCGCGGTAGAGTCGCACCACGAGGGATCCGACCCTCTACCCACCCCTTCACATCAGGCGACGAGCGCCGTCCCGCGTTTGGCGTCATTCGCGCCCTCGATCTCAAACCAGCCGGCCTTGGCGCCGAGGACATGGACGTCTGGGCCTCGTTGGGTCTCCCCAGCAAACTCTTCCAGATTGTCCTGAGGCGGGGGAATGTATCCGAGCACCTGCGCCGCCGCATTCGGCTCCGCGCGAACACCAACGCCTCGCACGCTGACGTCGCTGCTTTCCGCCACGAAATCGCAGGCGGCGGCGCCCTGCGGCGCCGCGCGCGCCGGCTGGCCCGAAAACACCGCGATGAAAAACACGAATGCTAGAACAGCAGCGCCGTATGAACCACCGAGCCTCGTGTTCATCGGACGTATCTCCGTGACGACGCTTCTTCGTTGACGGGAGAACCGCTGGCGCGGAAACTGTCGAGATATTGGCTTATAAGCCCTCGGCCGCATATGTTTGCGTGAAGTTTCGACGGAGCGTCGCCAGACCGGACCTCACAACATGATCGTCGTCAACGCCGTCAACGCGCCCTAGTCGCCGATCGCAGGCGCGCCCGCCTCGGTCGCCCCCAAAAACGTCTGCTCCCACCAGGTGAACAGGATGTCACGCAGCGCGGCGCCGTCGTCTTTGCCGTAGACCGGCAGCCGCAATTGGTCGAGCATCGCCGCCTCCTCCGCGCTCAACGCCACAGCGAGGTCTTCGACAACGATCGGCGTGTTGGGAAATTCAGCGACGTAGCGGGGATCGCGCCGCAATTCGCGAGTCGCCTTGATGTCAGCGACCTTGAAATCCCGGGGCGTGCGCTGGCTTTTGAGGATCGGCGTTTTCGGCGTCGCGGCGATCTCGGCTTCCGTAGCCTCGAACACGGTCAGCTTGATCGGCTTCAGTCCAAAATTGCTTGTGCGCATCACGTCGGCGCCGCAAACGTTGGGAATGGCGAGCACGTCAACCAGCGCCAGCAGGTCGACATAGTCGCCGGCTTTCGTCTCCTGGCGAGTGATCGTGGCGCGCCCATCCATGGTCACTTCGGTGCACATGAACAGGTTGAAGCTGTCGTGGACATCGTCGGGGGTCAGCCCGTACTCACGCTGGGCTTCGGCCTGGATGTCGTGGCAATTTGTGTGGACATCGAAGCCGTAGCCGCTTTCGTAGACGTAGGCGCTGCAGCGCGGAAACAGCACGTCGTTGCGGCCGACGGTGTCGTCGAGAATATAGAGCATCGCGCGTTCGCGCGGCGGGGCCGACCAAAGAAACGAGCCCTTGGTGGGGCGAAAGCCATGCACGGTGCGTGTGCGCCCGCAATGCATGAACTCCTTGTAGTCGTGAAGGTTGAACGCGTTGAAGTCGACGCATTGCAAACCCTCGACCTGCTCGATGCGCAGGATCTGACCGGCGAGCAGTTCGATGGCCTTGCCCGTGCCCGGCTGCATCGTCCATTCGGAGATGATTTTGCGATCGGTCATTTGCTCGCCGCTCCCGACTTGCGGTCCGCCTTGGCGGCGGCCTCGTTGAGCGCGCGGCGCACCAGCGCGATGCGATCGGCCGCCTCGCCGCGCGCGATTGTCCGGTCCAGCAATTCGAGCTGCTGCTGATTCAATTTCAGCGTGACCACCCTGCCCGTCATGTCCCGCGCTCCTTTTTCGTCGCGGTGACTATGCCTTCAACACAGGCGAAATGAAGCCCAAACTTTTGGCTTTGGCGCCCAGGATTTCCTCATCTCGCATACTTGTTCGCACCGATTGCGTATACCATACAGCGGAACGTCCTACGCGAACGGATCGGGGTCGCGCTGTGTCCAAAGCTTCGCCGCGTGCGGATGTCGCCTATCAGGCGCTGCGCCGCGCCATCATCGAGCAGGCGCTGCTGCCGGGCGCGCGCCTGCCCGAAGACCAGATCGGCGCGCAGTTTGGCATGAGCCGCACTCTGGCGCGGGCCACGCTGGCCCGCCTGCACAGCGAGGGGCTGGTCGACGCGCGGCCCAAGCGGACGGTGACTGTCGCCAAGCCGAGCCTCGAGGAATCGCGCGAGATTTTCGAGGCGCGCCGGTCGCTGGAGCGCGCGGTCGTCGAGATTGTCGCGGCGCGGTGGCGTCCCGAGTTTGGCGCCGAGCTCGAGGGGCTGGTGCGCGAGGAGGAGGCGGCGCGAGCGCGTAGCGACGATCCGCTGTCCATTCGGCTCGCCGGGGAATTTCATATCCGGCTCGCCGCCCTGTCCGGAAACCGCGTCCTGGAGCGCTATGTCGGGGAAGTCGTGTCGCGTTGTTCCCTGATTCTCGCCGCCTATGGGCGCGCGCACTCCTCGGAATGCGCAATCAGCGAACACCGAGACATCATCGCGGCGCTGCGCGCGGCTGATGGCGCAAAGGCCTCCAAGTTGATGGATGCGCATGTCGGTTCGGTCGAACACCGCGCGATGCTGGCCGGGGACGCCGGCGCCGAACCCGATCTCGGCGCGATCCTTGCGCGCTACGCCTCGGCAATCGAGGCGCGCAACGCTGCGATCCCGCTCGCCAAGTCTCCGGCAAGGAAAGCCCTGACAAGGAAAATTTCGAAATGACCGATGCGCCCGCCCATGTGCGGTTCGATTTCGCCGATCTGACCGCTCGCGAGTGCTACAAACTGCTGATCGGAACCGTCATCCCGCGTCCGATCGCCTTCGTTACGACGGTCAGCCCCGCCGGCCGCGCCAACGCCGCGCCGTTCAGCTTCTTCAATGTCCTTTCCGCCGATCCGCCGATACTGGCGGTCGGCGTCGAGAACCACCAGGACATGCGGCACAAGGACACCGGCCTCAACATCCGCCTGACCGAGGAGTTTACGGTCAACATCGTCGACGACGCGCTGGTCGAGAAGATGAACATTTGCGCGGTGCCGTTTCCGCCCGAAGTCGACGAGATCGAGGAAGCCGGCCTGACCGCGATTCCCGGCGTTCACGTGCGCTGCCCGCGCATCGCCGAAGCGCCCGTCGCGCTCGAATGCAAGCGCTACCTGACGCTCGAAGTCGGCAAATCCCGCGAGATCGTGATGGGCACCGTGCTCGGCTGCTTCATTCGCGAGGGGCTGGTCGACCCCGTGACCAAATATGTCGACCAGCGCGGCATGGACGCAATCGGCCGCCTCGGCGGTCACGGCTATTCCCGCATCCGGGACCAGTTCGATCTCAACACCATGCCGCACGCGGAATGGACGCCGGACGCGTCGCAATCCGCCGCGCCGGTAGACTGGCTCGAAATTTGAATAGACCCCTGCAGAGGGCGGGCCGCGAGGCGGCTCAGCCCGGCGCAGGGAGAGGGTCCATGATTTCGACGCGACGACAATTTCTAGGGGGAGCGGCGGCCGGCGCCCTCTCGCTGACAGGCTTTTCAGGCGCCCGCGCCGCAAACACGACCATCGGCTTCATCTATGTAGGGTCCGAAGGACGACTGGGGCTGGAACCAGTCGCACGCCGTCGCGGCCGCTGCGCTGAAATCGAGCCCGGGCATCACCGTCGTCGAAGAAGAAAACGTGCCCGAGACCGACGCCGTCACGAAGTCGATGGAGTCGATGATCAATCTCGACGGCGCGTCGCTGATCTTCCCGACATCGTTCGGCTATTTCAACCCGTTCATGCTGGCATCGGCGCGAAAATTCCCGAACGTCGAGTTTCGTCATCCGACCGGTCTGTGGAACAAGGACAAGGACCCGACCAACGCCGGCGGCTATTATTCCTACATGGACCAGGGCCACTACGTGAACGGCGTCGCCGCGGGCCTTTCGACCAAATCGAACAAGATCGGCTACATCGCAGCCAAGCCGATTGGGCTCGTGCTGCGCAATGTCAATTCGTTCACCGTCGGCGCCCGCAAGGTCAATCCGAAGGTCGAGATCCACCTCATCATCACCGGCGAATGGTCGCTGCCGGTGCGAGAGGCCGAGGCCACCCACGCGCTGGTTGATATCGGCTGCGACGTGATCGCCTGCCATGTCGACAGCCCGAAGGTCGTGATCGAAACGGCCGAAGGCCAGGGCGTCAAGACGCTCGGCCACAACGCCGATCAGAGCAAGCTCGCGCCCAAGGGTTTCATCACCGGCGCGGAAATGAAATGGAGTACCGTCTACGACGCCTACGCCAAGCTGATATCTTCGGGCGCAAAAACTGCCCAACATGAACGAAGGCGGCTACGACAA
Organism: uncultured Pseudomonadota bacterium; assembly: GCA_963771455.1. Lineage (GTDB taxonomy): Bacteria > Pseudomonadota > Alphaproteobacteria > Rhizobiales > Beijerinckiaceae > Roseiarcus. Next base: position 77,489 of record CAVYTP010000003.1, on the reverse strand, counting down.
GGATCTCGTCAAGAGCTCGCCATTTGGCGCGGGCGCGAGCGACGAGGCGCGCAAGGCGGTAGCAGCGACGATCGAAGAGCTGAAAGCGGACAAGCCGATCTTCGTTGGCGGGGTCAAAGACAACAAGGGCAACGTGATCAGCGCCAAGACTCTGGATCTGTACGAAGGCAGCCTATGGGGCACCAACTATCTGATCGAGGGCGTTCAGGGCTCGATAACCTGACGCGGGCTGCCATTTGTAGCCGCGGTCGCTGACCGCGGCAGTTCCGCTTGGAAAAACGCGTAGAATTCAGACCCCTGCGCCGGCCGAGGTCAGCGACCTCGGCTACAAAGGCGCGGCGCCGGGGGCACTTTAATTTGCCGCTACATTCACAGGCCGACGAAGGTTCCGCTCCAACCTTTCCCACCCAACGTAATCTGGTTGCCGGTAATCTGGCCCGACTGCGATTTCGGCATGGCCATCCTGGCAAGCATCGGGACATGGCTGGTGGCCTTGGTATTTTTCAACGTAATATTCGTTGAGCCGCCAGACTGGCAAACGGAGACGTTACCGCTGAGCCACTGCACGCCAGCTTTTTTGCCGGTGTACACCAGAGAGCCTCCTCCGTCGCTGATGGAAATGACCATTGGCTTTCCATCGTTCGCGGTCGTTTCCTGCCATCTGGTTTTCACGTGATTGGCTTTCATTGCACTCACGGTTCCGAAGCATTCGGCATGGGCCAGCGCAGGCGCTCCCAGAAACACTAAGCACAACAGCAGTGTGATATTCGCTTTAGCCATGTCGACCTCTGAACCGATGAAGCAGGGACCTGCACCACAGTTCCCTGCGCATTGCAAGGGCGCTGACTTCTACGCCAATGGAATCGAAATGAAAATGGTGGTTTGGGCGATCGGCCTAGGGGCCTTGCCCAAGCTGGATCTACTTTGCCGGGCCTTCGACCGGCGCGAAATAATCGGCATGGAAACGCACTACGAATTGCGGGAAGGCTGTAACGCCCCGGCCGCGCTAATCGGGTCCGAGATCGCGCTGATGTTTGCGCTCTCGGGACACCCGACGATCTTGAGCGACGCCTCGCGCGAAATCGCAGACAGCGCGATGAGCGCGCCTGCGATCTCTCCTCTAGCGCGGCGTCTCGCGTCAACCGTCTGCTGCATGCCCTGGTGACCGAATCGATCCGGTTGGTCGAAGAAGGCGTTTGCTCCCCGGCGGATATCGACATCGCCTGCAAGCTCGGCCTCGGGCATCCGACCGGGCCGTTCGAACTCATGAACAGTACCGCCAACTCGCTTTCGCTCAGCGTGCACGAAATCCTGCATAAGGCCTATGGAAAGAGGTTTGCGCCCCGTCCCCTGTTGCGCAAGATGGTGGCCGCGGGCGACAATGGACGCAAAGCCGGCCGTGGCTGGCGCCGTTACGACGAGAACGGCAAACGCATCTGAATTCGTCGAAATTCGGCCGTCACAGTCCCTTGGGAGGAGATCGACTTGGACATCACGCAAAGCGCCCGCAGCCAGGAACTTGCCGCGCGCATCGGCGACTTCATGTCGGAACACATCTATCCCAATGAGCGCCGCTTCTATCAGGAAGCCGAACGACTCGGTCCATGGGCGGTTCACCCTGTCGTAGAAGAACTGAAGCCGCGCGCGCGTGCGGCGGGGCTATGGAACCTGTTCCTGCCGTCCCATGTCTCGGGCGGATTGACCAATCTCGAATACGCGCCGCTGTGCGAGATCATGGGCCGCTCGCACCTTGCGCCGGAGGTTTTCAATTGCAACGCGCCGGACACCGGCAACATGGAGACGATCCTGCGCTACGGAACGGAGGCGCAAAAGGAACAATGGCTGAAGCCGCTGCTATCAGGCGAAATACGCTCGGCGTTCGCGATGACCGAGCCCGACGTCGCCTCGTCGGATGCGACGAATGTCGAAAGCACGATTGCCCGTGACGGCAATTCCTACGTGATCAACGGTCGCAAATGGTACACGACCGGCGCGACCGATCCGCGCTGCAAGATCGTGATCTTCATGGGGCAGACCGATCCGCAGAATCCGGATCGGCATGCGCGGCAATCGATGATCCTCGTTCCAAAGGACGCGCCGGGCGTGCGCGTCGTCCGCTCGCTGCCGGTTCTTGGCTTTTATGGCGTGCCCGACCGGGCATCGGAAGTGAGCTTCACCAACGTGCGCGTGCCCGTCGAGAACATCCTGCTTGGCGAAGGGCGTGGCTTCGAGATCGCGCAGGGACGCCTCGGTCCGGGCCGCATCCATCATTGCATGCGATTGATCGGCCTCAGCGAGCGTGTGCTCGAGCGCATCTGCCGCCGCGCCGAAAAGCGCGTCGCGTTCGGCAAGCCGATCTCCGAGCAGACCGTGACGCTGGAGCGCATCGCGGAAGCGCGCATCATGATTGAACAAGCGCGGCTGTTGACGCTGAAAGCGGCCTACATGATGGACAATGTCGGCAACAAGGCCGCCCAACAGGAGATCGCAATGATCAAGGTCGTGGCGCCCAACATGGCGCAGAAAATCGTCGACTGGGCGATCCAGGTGTTCGGCGGCGGCGGCACCAGCAACGACCATTTTCTTGCTGCGGACCTGGCGACCACGCGACTGTTGCGCCTCGCCGATGGCCCCGACGAAGTGCATCGCAACCAGATTGGCAAGCTTGAACTGCGCCGCTATCGCAACACCGATCCGGCTCTCACCGGCGGCTCAGGAGAGGCGCTCCAGCCCGACGAATCCGAAGCCTGGGCGGCTGGAAGCCTTTGGCCGCGTCCTAGCCACTGATCGCTTTGCGTTCTCCGCCTATTCCGCCGCACGCCTGAATTCCGGATAGGCGCAATATTGCCTGGTCAGATAGTCTTCCCGGTCCAGCGGCAGGATATCGGGCTCCGTGAACGACAGTCCGAGCGTGCGCCAGACGTCAACCAGGGCCTCGACCAATTCAACGACATCGGCTTCGGTATGGCGGGGCGTTGGCGTAATGCGAAGGCGCTCGGTCCCGATATCGACGGTCGGATAGTTGATCGGCTGAATGTAGATCGCATGTCGGTTCAACAGCAGGTCGCTCGCCGCCTTGCAAAGCGACGCGTCGCGCACCATCAATGGCACGATGTGCGAGGCATTGCTCAGGACAGGAAGTCCGGCGCTGCGCAACGCATGTTTGGTGAGCGAAGCCATATATTGATGGCGGGCGCGTTCGCGTCCCGACGCCTTGAGATGCCGAACCGCCGCACTGGCCGCGGCGGCCACCATGGGCGGCAGGCTGGTGGTGAAAATAAACGACGGCGCATAGCTGCGCACCGCATCGACGATGGCGCGGCTTGCGGCAATATAGCCGCCGAGCGTTCCAAAACCCTTCGCCAGCGTGCCCTCGACAATGTCGACCCGATCCATGACGCCTTCGCGCTCGCAGATACCGGCGCCGCGCGGTCCGTAGAGACCGACCGCGTGAACCTCGTCGACATAGGTCAGCGCGCTGTATCGCTCGGCGAGAGCGACGATCTCCCGCACCGGCGCGACGTCGCCATCCATGGAATACAGGCTTTCGAACACGATCAGCTTGGCGCGCCGAGGCCCGGCCTCCTGCAACAGCTCTTCAAGATGAGCGACGTCGTTGTGACGCCACACTTGTTTCTCGCAGCCCGAGCGTCGTACGCCCTCGATCATCGAATTGTGGTTCAGCGCGTCGGAGAGAATCAGGCAATTCGGCAGCAGACTCGCTATCGTCGAAATTCCTGCGAGGTTTGACACCCAGCCAGACGTGAAGACGAGCGCAGACGGCTTGCCGTGGAGATCGGCGAGATCATTTTCGAGTTGGACCAGCGGGTGATGAGTGCCGGAAATGTTGCGGGTGCCGCCGGCGCCGACCCCATGACGCTCGGCGGCGCCGATCGCGGCTTCGACCACCTTCCTGTGCCCGCCCATGCCGAGATAGTCGTTCGAACACCAGATTGTCACGTCATGCTTCGCGTCGTCGTTTCCCGTGGGGCGCCACAACGCTTTGGGAAAACGCGCCGCGTCGCGTTCCAGATCCACGAAGACCCGATAGCGGTTCTCCGCGGTCAATCGCGCGATGGCGGATTCAAAATGTCGCTGGTAGTTGACCGATGCTACGCTCACAGGACTCTCCGCGAACCTAAGGCCAGATGATTTCATTGCTGTTCACGGGCGCGCCTCACGGCGCGCTCGCTCCTCCGAGTTCAGGAAAGTCCTTGGCGAGGCTCGCGCCGTAAAGCGGCTTGCTGACGCCTTGATGGCAGGTGGCGCAATCCAGCTTGGGTCCGTCGCCCATCGGGCCGAGACGCGTCGCTGGAAATTTCGATTGCAGCGGCTCGAGGAAGTTGCTGTTGAGATCGCGCACCATCTGGATGCCTTGCCAGGCCGTTACGCGCTGCGGCCTGCTTTCGGGCCATTGCGAAAAGGCCCGCGTGTTGTGGCAGAACGTGCAATTGACGCCGAGACTTTTCGACATATGGATCATCAGAGCATAGGTCAGTTCGGCGGACTGGATCGACGCGCCGACACCCTCGGGAAGCGCCTGGGTCGCCACGACGCGGATGGAATCGGGGCCTGCCGCCGGCGCGGTCAGGAGGGGCGTCAGCGGATCCTGCGGCAGCCCCGTCGAGCCGTTGACGGCGTTCGGGTGACCCATGCCATTGTTGGTCGATGCGAAGCCGCCCGCGTGGGGAGCGCCGGGATTGTTGAACCAGATGTTCGTGGGAACCGGATTGCCGCGATGGCAGGTGTAGCAGGTGACGCCAGTATCGGCGACATGGGCTTTCTCATCCATGTTGATGTGCCGGGTCATCTGCAGCATGCGGCGCGCGACCACTTTCGTGTATAGGCCGTCGTCGGCGAGATTTTCGGTATTGTGGCAGTAGCTGCAGCCTTGCTGGGGCGCGACCCATTCGGTGATCGCGATCATGACGCGGTTGAGCTGGTCGGCGCTGAGGTCCGTCAGCACCTGCACGTTCTTGTAGGCCGCTGTCGCGCGCTCGCCGTCGGGCGACGCCTTGTCGACAGGGTCCGGCAGCGTATTGGCCAATTTCAGCAATGCTTCGGCGGCCGGGTTCGCCAATTGCAGCATCGCGGTTCCGCGATAGCCGGTCTGGGTCGCGAGAACGGGAGGACGGGTCCATCCCGCGGTAAGCAACATCGCCGCCGTGAGCAGAGCGGCCGCGACGACGCCAATCAAGCCAAGGGCGTATTTCATCACGAAGCTCCGGGCGTTGCGGCGGGATCGACAACCGGCGGGAAGACTTGGGGATACGAGGGCGCAATGCCGTGATGAACGCCCCACAGATACCAGTTGTCGACGACAGTGCCGGTGAGCAGTATCCCGATTCCGCCGCTCAGAGGGCATAGGACGGCGAACCACCAGGCCCAGCGATGAATCGACTCCATCGTGGCGTTGAAACCCATCGTCCAGCGCCAGAACAACGCGGCTCGCTCCGCGGCGGTGCCCCGATCCAGGATCTGCTCGATCTCACGCTCGCCGCCGAATCGGCTTACCGCGAGTATCGTGGCGCCGTGCATCGCGAACAGCAGCGTCGACCCGTACAGAAACACGATCGAGAGCATGTGGAACGGATTGTAGAACAGATTGCCGTAGCGGATCGAAAACGCCGCCGTCCAATCAAGATGCGGGAAAATGCCGAACGGCACGGCCTCGCTCCAATGACCCATCAGCAGCGGCCGGATGAAACCGAGCACCAGCATGAGCCAGATCGCCGACCCGAACGCCCAGGCGGTGTGGGTGCCGAGACCCAGCGCGCGCGCGCGTCGATACATGCGCGCCAGCCAGAGCAGAACCGACGTCGTCATGAACATGCCGGCAAGCAGCCACCAACCGCCTTCGGCCATCGGCGGCAGAATGCGGATGCCGTATTCCGGCTTCGGCGGCTCGAGCGCCAGCCACGGCAATTGCCGGATCAGTTCGATCGGGCTCCAGTTGACCGAGGCCAGCATATTGAGCCCGATGATCTCGAACGCGATGAAGCCGCAGACGAACGAGAGCACGCCGAGATAGCCCAGATAGATCGGCCCCAACTGGGCGTTGCCAAGGCGACCAAGCAGATGCGCAAACGAGACCTGATTCGTTCGCTCCAGCCGCGGCACGGGAATGCCCATGTCCGGCGCCGTGCGGACCTGAATCTGCGTGAAGATGTTTTGATAGTAAGCCATTGCGTCTCTCCCCCTCGCCTAGCGCCAGACCGGAAGATTGAGCCACCAGTTCCACCATTCGGGCCACCCGCGGGTCCAGAAGGGACCGCTGATGATGATGCAGATTGCGCTCCAGAAGCCGGCGGAGAGCGCGAGGAAAAGTCCAAGTCGGTGGATGCCCAGCGTGCCTATCGAATAGCCGATGGTGTCGCGGAAGAACGTGTCTTCATGTTCGGGAAATTTCACCCGCCGCCCCTTGCCGGGGTTCGTCGCCGACAGCACGAGCGAACCGTGCAACGACAGCGCAAGCACCGTGGTGAAGAAAAACGACACAGCGAGCATGTGCGCGGGATTGTAATGGAAGTGCAGATATTGATAGCCGGTGTTCGACACCCAATCGAGATGGCTGAGAATGCCATAGGGAAAACCGTAGCCCCAGGCGCCCATCAGCAACGGGCGGATGACGACCAGCGAGACATAGGCGAAGATCGCCACGCCGAAGGCGAACGGCACATGATAGCCGATGCCGAGCTTGCGGCAGATTTCGACTTCCCTCAGCGCCCATGAAACAAACGAGCCGACGGCGCAGACCGTGATGATCTGCCATAGGCCGCCTTCGCGGAGCGGCGCCAATGCGAGGCCATATTTGAGGTCGGGCGGCGCAATGCTGATCTGCCAGATATTCCAGGTCGGGCCCATCGCCGCGCCCCAGACGATCAGCGCGGTCCCGAGGGTGGCGAAGAAGAGCGTCGTCACTCCGAAAAAGCCGACATAGAACGGGCCGACCCAGAAATCGAACAGGTCGCCGCCGATGAGCGTGCCGCCTCGCACCCGATACTTTCGTTCAAAACTCAGCATGGCCATCGCTGACCTCCCAACCAGATCCGGCGTTGTTGGCGTCACCGCGGGCAGATGACTGACTGCTTCTGTCCGCGGCGGTTGGCGGGCGCACGGGGCGCGATTAGGCGAACGTTGAGCGCAGATCGCCTGGGATCGTCTGTTCGATTTGTCCGGTCTTCACCGCTCGTGGCCCCTCCAGCCAGTTGAACCTGTCGGTGCTCAACAGAATGAAGTGGATCAGCAACGCCAGCACAAAGAGAAAGGTGAACAGAGCCACCAATGTCCTGCGCGGATCGAACAACAACCATATTCTATACATGCCGCAGCCTCCTCAGCTCAGGATCGACAACATGCCGTGGACAGCGCCGGTCGCGCTATCCAGCAACGCGTAGCCTTTCGGACCAGGAATCCAGGGTCGCCAGCTCCAGACCAGGATATGAGCAATGATCGCAATCACCGTGAATGCGATAAAGCTCTTGACGAACAACCCGTGAAATTCCTGCGCCTCCGCCTCTGTCAACCCTGACAGAGACGACCTATCGTTATCCGTGGCCATACCCTTGACCTCCGTTGTCGTTACCGCGCACGCCTTACGCGGCGAGATTGTCGGGACGGGGCGTCACGACAGGCGTTTCGCCGGGTGCGCCCGGTCGAATCTTTGCAATATGGTTCTGGCTTCCAGGGCGTAGGATATGGCGATTTCGGCGCCTTCCTGGGCTTCCGCGAAGGCGGAAAGTCCGCGCGCGCGAGGCCCGACGTCGTCGGTTTCGTGCGCGAAGCGGCGTCGCAGGACGGTGGCCATCAGGAAGAACGGATAGGTCGCGCAAAAGACCGCCTGGAACCTGAAACGCCCAGTCAATTCGCCGACAGAAATCGTCGCTGTTTTCATAGCGCACTCTCCCGCAGTCTCTCGCGCCGTTGTCTTGAGTTCGTCATGCGTTCGCCCCGGACAACATCAGGTCGCGAGCCCGATCGACTTCCGCAGCTCCAACTGATCGTTCGACCCGCCCGGCGGGTGGCGCTTTCGGCAGATTCACGCAACCGTTTGGCTGCCGAGATGCGCACGAGAATGGGATGATCGGCGACAAACTCATCGAGCAGATCCGTCGCCGCGCCATCCCATTCGAGCTCGCGATGCATCCGCGCCGGCGTCGCCTCGACTTTGTCCATCTCCGTGGCGAGCGGCAGAATGTGAAACAACGCGTCGAACAGAGCGTTGCAGACTTCCTGAATGAGATAGGTTGCGCCCGCATAGCCCATGAAGGGCGTGCCGGTGTGGCGGCGAATGATGGCGCCGGGAAACGAGGCTGGAATGTAGACGCCTCTGGCGCCCGCCTCGGCCATGTACATTCGCTCGTTGAAGCTGCCGAACATGACCAGCGGCGGCTTCTGCTTCACCGCCGCGCGCACGGCTTCGTTGTCCGTCTTTTCACCGGGTTTGCGGGGGATCGCGAAGGTGCAGGGAAGGCCCATTTCCTGCTCGAGAAAATTGCGCACGCCTCGCGTGTAAGTCTCGTTGGCGACGATGGCGAAGCTCGCGGTGCCGAAGAAATCCTGGGTCACCGACCGCCACAAATCCCAGATCGGCTTGATCGTGGTGTGCTTCTCCCGCTCGATGAAAGGTTCGGGATCGAGCCCGAGCAACTCGCCGAGCCGGCGCAGAAATTTTGTCGTGCTGTGCAGTCCGATCGGAGCCTGCAGATAAGGGCGGTCCAGCGCCTCGCAGAGCAAGCGTCCGAACTCGCGATAGAGACAAATATTGACGTCGGCGTCGACCAGCCGCGCCACGTCGGCGAGATGGCTGCCGAGTGGGAACGCCATGTTGACTTCGGCGCCTATGCCCTCGACGAGCCGGCGGATCTCCGCGAGGTCGGACGGCATGTTGAACACGCCGTAGCAGGGTCCGATGATATTTACGCGCGGCTTGGCGCCTGGCGATGGGGGTTTCCGCTTGGGCGCGTGGCCTTTCTTCGCGCCGAATTCCGACCACAGCCAGCGCATGGCGCGATTGGCGCATTGCCACTGATCCTCGTCGATGGTGCGAGGCAGAAATCGCTGCAGGCCCGTCCCTTCCGGCGTCACGCCGCCGCCGATCATTTCGGCGATCGAGCCTGTGACGACGACGCTCGGCAGATCCGGATCGAGCGTCGCATGGGCGCGCTTCATCGCGCCCTCGGTGCCGTGACGCCCCAGTTCCTCTTCCGACAAGACCGGTGACGACGATTGGCAATTCGTGCGGCGGCAGGCCGTCGGTGTAATGCAGAACCGACGTAACCGGCAGGTTCTCGCAGCCGACCGGACCGTCGATGACGACCTGCAGGCCCTTGATCGCCGTGAACACGTAGACGGCGCCCCAATAGCCGCCGGCGCGATCGTGATCGAGCACTAGCATGCGCCCATCTCCTCGGCCGGCTTCTGCGTGATCTTGGCTCGCGTCTTCTTCCTGAACTCGGGGCGGTCGCGCGGAACGTCTTCCCATATGCCCGCCGCATGTCCCTCGCCGACTCCGGCGAAAAACGCCTTCATCTCGTCGAACCGCGCCCTGGTTGCCGATCGCGGCGTTGATGACTTGCGCCAGCGACCCGGCCCCGGCGACGCCCATCAGCGGACGCGCCGAAATCAGGTTGGTGAAATAGAGCGCCGGAATCGCCAGTTGCTTGGCTTTCTGAACGACGGGCGTGGTGCCGATCGCGACATCGGGCTTGAATTCCTGCATCGCGGCGAAATCGTTTTCGAGCGAGGCGCGAAACTGGACGTGAACGCCCTTGGCTTCCAGCCAATCGCGATCCTGTTCGGAGAACCGGGTGCGCGGGCACGCGGTGCCGACATAGCGAAGATCGGCGCCGCTCTCGACGAGCAGACGTCCAACCAGAAGCTCGGAACCTTCGTAGCCCGAGAGGGTGATGCGTCCCTTGATCGGCGCCTGCGACGAGCGCGGCCTTGATCGCGGGAAGCAGCCGGTTCTGCGCCGCGTCGACGTGCGCGCGTGGGACGTTGCAGGCCTCGCCGATCGCTTCGAGCCAGGCCGCCGCGCCATCGTGACCGACCGGGGCCGAGCCGATCACCTTCCGGCCCGCCGCTTCGAATTCGCGAACGCAGGCGGTGTAGAAGGGATGGATGGCCGCCACCGCCGCGCAATCGAGCGCGCCGTAGAGTTCGCGCCATTCGCGGGTCGGAACCGCCGGCCCCGCCGCGAGGCCGAGCAGATCCAGCATCCCGCCGATCTGCACCGGATCGACCGGGAACATCTCTCCCAGCAGAGAGACAGTCGGCTTTTCGCCGCGCGCGGTCCTGGGCGCCTGCACCGGCCCGCGCTCGGCTTCGAGGCGCGCGAAATTCAGCATCGCGCCGGCAAGCACATCCTTCGCCTCGGCGTGGGTCGGCACGCCAAACCCCGGCACGTCGATGCCGATGATGCGGACGCCGTTGATCTCCTTCGGCAGCAGGCGCAGGGGAACGCCGGAAGCCGTCGGCACACAGAGATTGATGATGACGACGGCATCATATTTGTCGGGGTCCGCGAGCTTGAATGCGGCTTCGCGTATGTCCTCGAACAACTTGCCGGTGACCAGCGTTTCGGAATTGAACGGTACATACCAACCGTCCGCCGCGCGCCGTAAAAATGCGAGGTGAAGGTGAGCCCGTAGACGCAGCAGGCCGAACCCGAAAGCACGGTGGCCGTGCGCCGCATCCTGAGGCCCACCCGCAGCGAGCCGAAGGCCGGGCACATGCTTTGAGGCTGATCGTGCGGCCCCGCGGGATAATCTTTCGCGTAGCGCGCCAGGGTCTCGCTCATGCCCGCGGCCTTGGCGCTCTCGAGCATCCGGGCCTTCCCGGAATGACAGCCCAGTCCGTCCGACTGGGTCGCCGCCAGATCGACTTCCGCCGAAGCGATCCCGAGATCTACGTCGGCCGTCGTCAGCGGTCGATTTTCGATCGCGGCTGTTGTTTCGATCTTGCTCATCGGCTCGCCTCGGATGTCGGCATCAGACGGCGTCGTAGACAACTTCGAGCGACGGCTTGTGGATCGCCGCCGTTCCGCACATGTCCTCGAAACTGGCGGGATCCAGCACGATATGCCGACCGACCGCATCGCCCTTGAACAGTCCGAGCAACTGGTCCTGCGTCAGCGTCCTGGGTTGGTGCGGTTTCGCCGCATGGACGTTGGCCGCGAGCGTTCCAAACAGAGAGCCCCAGCGGCTTTCCGGGCGCCCGATGATCTCGTAGTTGGCGCTCTTGCGGCGAATGTCCTCGTCGGCGGGAATCGAGGCGAGGATCGGAATCCCCACCGCATCTGCGAAGGCCTGAGCCTCGCCGGTCCCGTCGTCCTTGTTGATGACGAGGCCGCCGACGCCGACATTGCCGCCGAGTTTGCGGAAATATTCGACCGCCGAGCAGACATTGTTGGCGACATAGAGCGATTGCAGGTCGTTCGAGCCGACGACGATGACCTTCTGGCACATGTCGCGCGCGATCGGCAGACCGAAGCCGCCGCATACGACGTCGCCGAGGAAATCCAGCAGGACGTAGTCGAAGCCCCATTCGTGGAAGCCGAGCTTCTCCAGCAGCTCGAAGCCGTGAATGATGCCGCGGCCGCCGCAGCCGCGACCGACTTCCGGGCCGCCGAGCTCCATCGCGAACACGCCGTCGCGCTTGAAGCAGACGTCGCCGATCGCGACCTGCTCGCCCGCGAGTTTCTTCTTGGTCGAGGTCTCGATGATGGTCGGGCAAGCGCGGCCGCCGAACAGCAGCGAGGTCGTGTCGCTCTTCGGATCGCAGCCGATCAGCAAGACCTTCTTGCCTTGCTGGGCCATCATGTAGGAGAGGTTGGCGAGCGTGAAGCTCTTGCCGATGCCGCCCTTGCCGTAGATCGCGATGATCTGGGTTTCCTTGGTCGCCTTGTCGGCACGGGATCGGGCTCGATCGCGGCCTCGGCGCGCAGGAGATGGGCGGGAGGGTTGGCGAGTTCGACCGCCGTCAGAAACCCCTGGTTGACGCTCATGAGCAGGCTCTCCAGTCGAGGACCATCTTCAGACATGAAGGGTCGTTGAACGCGTGGGATAGGCGGTCGAGGCGTCTTGCGCCGACCGGACGTGGGTGATCAATCCGTCGAGCGACAGCCGGCCGTCCTCGACCAGACGCGTTGACCGCGGCGAGATCGGGCGCACGCCATTCGGCCGCGACGCGGATGCGCGCCTCGCGCATGAAGGCCGGCGGAAAGGCGAACGCGAGCGGCGCGTCGTAGAAGCCGGCGAGCACGATCTCGCCGCCCGGCGCCAGCCGCGCGATCAACCGTGTCGAGGATCGTGGCGTCGCCGCTGACGTCGAAGATCGTGCGATAGTCGCGACGCGGATCCTGCATCGGGGTCGAGCACTGGTAGCCTTCGGCGCCGTCGATCCGCGCGGGATTTCGTCTCCCAGACGACCGGCGGCTCGCCGCCCTCCGACACGCTCAGCCTCGCCAGCAGCCGGCCGAGCACGCCGTGACCGACGATCAGATCGGCCGCCCTCGGCGCTCGGCTCCGCACGCGCGCGTGAAACGCCGTCGCAGCGAGCGCGAGCAGGATGGCCTTTTCGCCGAGGCTTTCGGCGACCGGCACGAGCGCGCGAGGCGGGCGCGACGATGTCGCGAGGCGGCGCCGCCGAACAGCCCGCGAACGGCGCCGAAACATTGCGCGCCCGGCACGAATACGGTTTGCCCGACGCTCAGGCCGGACGCCGCTTGGGCGCCTCGTCGACTACGCCGACCGTCTCGTAGCCGGGCACCAGCGGATAACCCATGCCGGGGAATGCTCGGCATCCGCCCGGAGAACAGCAGCCGCTCGGTGCCGGTGCTGATGCCGCTCCAGCAGGTGCGAACGGCGACATCCAGGCGTGCCCGCGCGGCGTCAGGTCGAGGCGACGGAGCTGATTTGCTCCGGCCTCTCTACGACGACTGCAAGGGCGTTTGTCATGGCGGCTTTTTGCTGTTGGAGACTGAACGTATCGACCGCAGATGTGTCATTCTATGTTGACTGTTTAGAACGTCAACTAAATTTACAAACGCTTGCGCAATTGTGAGGCCGACGAGCATCGGGCGCGGCGTCGGCGCCGAGCGAACGTCGCCAGAAGCCGGCCTGCTGCAGCATCTCTTTCAAGCTGGCGGCCGTCCGCGGACGGCCCCGGCCCATCGCCAGCAGGTAGAAGCCGAAATAAGCGTCGCCCATGGCTCCGCGCCCGGCGTCCCCGCCATCGGCTCGGCCAGCAGCAACACGCCGCCGGCGGGCAAAGCCTGGAAACACCGACGCAAAATCACCATGGCGCGATTGGTCGTCGTGATCGTGGATGACCCGCACCAGCGACGCCACATCGCAGCCTTCCGGCAGCGGGTCGTCGAGAAAGCTGCCGGCGAAGATCTGCGCGCGGGACGCCGAGTCCCCGGGTTTCCAGGGCCTTGCGCGCCCGCTCGGCGACGGGCGGCAGGTCGAAAGAGTGCGAGACGCAGCCGCGGGGACCGCTTGGCGGCGATCGCGAGGAAGGCGCCCTCTCCGCCGCCGACGTCGAGCAGCGCGCGATGCCGGTCGAGCGGGTAAGCGTCCAGGATGTCTTCGCCGACCAGCGCCTGCGATGCCGACATCAACTCGCTATAGGCGCCGTGGAGCGGCGACGGCGTCTCGCCGATATCCGCAGCTTCCGCCGCCTTCGGGTCGCCGGCTTTTGGCCGCGCCTCGGAATAGGGCCAGAAACGCGACAGCTTCGTGCCGGCCTGCCCGCGCAGCAGGGCGACAGGATCGCGCAGGTCGTCGTAGAGCAGGCTGTGATGTTCGATGAAGGCGGCGATCGAGGGATTGCCGCGCAACGAAGCGCCGAGATCGGCGAGCGCGAAGCGGTTCCCCGGCAGGGCGCGCAACAGCCGCAGCGAGGTCGCGGCGCGCAACAGACGAAGGGCGGCTTCCGGGGACAGGTCCATGGCGGACGCGAGCGCCTCGACCGTCTGCGGGCCTTCCGCCAGCAGGTCGAAAACGCCCAGACGCACGCAGGCGAGCAGGATCTGCGAATAGACGAAGCCGGCGCAAAGATCGAAAAGCGCCCGCGCACGGCGCCGCGCGATGAGCTTTGTCAACGGAAAGGCAGCGGCCCAGCGTTGAAAGCCGGGATCGGCGATCAGCCGATTGCGAAGCCCGATCCAGACGTCGCCCCATCGCCAGGCCGTGCCGACGCTCGACCTCCGCGGCGGACATCGCCGCCGCCTCAGGCGGCCGCGCGCGCCAGCCGCTCGGGCAGGAACTGCAGCGTCTGCGCGCTTGATGATCGCGCGCAATTCCTCGGCGCCGGGGCAGGCGGGAATGGAGTCCATCGCCTCGCGGATGAGCGTCTTCAGCCGCGCCTTGGCGCCTTCCACGCCCAGCAGGGCCGCGGCGTTCGGGCGGAATCGCGCCGCGTCCTGGTCGATCGGCTTGCCCAATTCTTCCGCGTCGCAGAGCACGTCGCGCAGGTCGTCGGCGACCTGGTAGGCTTCGCCGAGCGTCAGGCCGAGAACGCCCCAGGGCTTCGAATCCACCCCAGCCGCCGCCGCGCCCGCCATCGTGGCGGCGAGGAACAGGGCGCCCGTCTTGGCGCGCTGATAGTCGGACAGCGATACGGCCGCCTCGCATTCCCAGGCCTGCCCGGCCACGATCCCGCGCGGAGACCCGACGGCCCCGGCGATGATGGTCGCCAGGCTCGCCAGACAGGCCGGCGATTCGGCGCTCCCCTTGGTCAGCGTTTCGAAGGCGAGCACGATCAGCGCGTCCCCGGTCAGCACGGCGATCGGCACGCCGAATTCGCAATGGACGGAAGCCTTGCCGCGCCGAAGGTCCGCGTCGTCGAAGCAGGGCAGGTCGTCATGGACCAGCGAAGCGCAGTGCAGAAGCTCGATCGCGGCGGCGGCGGCGTCCGCGGCGGCGGGATCGGCGGCGCCGCAGGCTTCCGCGACCGACAGGCAGAGGCGCGGGCGGATGCGATGGCCGCCGGGGAACACGGCGTAGCGCAGCGCGGCGGCGAGCAGGGGCGGCGCGCCGGCGCCCTGGGCGTCCGATACCGCCTGATCAAGTCGTCGTTCGATACGGGATCCGATCGCCATGATCTCTCTCCATTGTACCTATTCATTGACATTAGAATATGTAAAGTAATGTTGACACATTGCGGTCTACGTGTCAATGCCCTTTTGAGGAGACGCGGTGAAGCGCGCCCAGAAAGTCGTGATCGTCGGCGCCGGCATCGGCGGCCTGGTCGCTGCGCTGCAGCTGGCGGCCAACGGCGTCGACACGATTCTGGTCGAGAGCGCGCCGACGCCGGGCGGCAAGATGCGGCAGGTCTTGGCCGGCGGCGCGGCCATCGACGCCGGTCCCACCGTGTTCACGATGCGCTGGGTCTTCGATGAGATTCTGGAGGCGGTCGGCGCGTCGCTCAGCGACCTCGTCGTCCTGCGATCCGTAGAAACGTTGGCGCGCCACGCCTGGAGCGAAACGGAACGGCTGGATCTTTTCGCCGACGTCGGACGCAGCGCCGACGCGATTGGCGTATTTGCTGGCAAAGCGGAAGCGGACGGCTACCTGAGTTTCTGCAAGCGCGCCCGCGCGACTTACGAGACGCTGCTGACGCCCTTCATCCGCGCCTCGAAGCCCAATCCGTTCAGCCTCGTCAGCCGCGTCGGACCAGGCGGCGTCGGCGCGCTGATCGGCATCTCGCCTTTCACGACGCTCGCAACCGCGCTCGGCGACCATTTCGCCGATCCGCGGCTTCGACAGTTGTTTGGACGCTACGCAACCTATTGCGGCTCGTCGCCGTACCGCGCGCCGGCAACGTTGATGCTGGTTGCCCATGTTGAGCAGGAAGGCGTCTGGATCGTCGAGGGCGGAATGGTCCGTCTGGCGAACGCGCTGGCGCATCTTGCCCGCGCCAAAGGCGTCGCCTTCCACTACGGCGAACGTGTCACGCGCGTTCTCACCGAGTCGGGACGCGCGAGCGGCGTCCAACTCTCCAACGGTGAGCGCATCGCGGCCGACGCTGTGCTGATGAACGGCGACGTCGCTGCGTTGGCGACGGGGTTGCTCGGCGCCGACGTCGTCGCCTCGGCGCCGCCAACGCCAAGGGCGTCGAGATCGCTGTCGGCGATCACCTGGGCGATGGCCGCCAGGACCGAGGGTTTTGGACTGACCCGGCACAACGTGTTTTTCTCCCGCGATTATCGCGCCGAGTTCGACGAGATCTTTGCACGCGGCCGCCTGCCGGGCGCGCCGACTGTCTACGTCTGCGCTCAGGACCGCGACGGCGGCGCTGACCAAGCGGCCGATTCCGTTGGCGCCGAGCGGCTGCTGTGCCTCGTCAATGCGCCGGCCAACGGCGACCTCAAACCCTTCGACGACCGGGAGTTGCAATCATGCGAGCGGGCGACCTTCGCGCTGTTGGCCCGCTGCGGCCTGAACATCAAGACAATTCCAGAAGCCACGGTTCGGACCCTTCCGGCGGATTTCGAACGCCTGTTTCCGGGGACGGGCGGGGCGCTTTACGGTCGCGCTTCGCACGGATGGATGGCCTCGTTCGCGCGCCCGGGAGCGCGGACGAAATTGCCGGGACTCTATCTGGCGGGGGGCAGCGTGCATCCGGGTCCGGGAGCGCCGATGGCGGCGCTTTCGGGGCGTCTGGCGGCGTCGACCATGATGGCGGACCTCGCTTCGACGAACCGGTGGTTCCCGGCGGCTATGCCTGGTGGTATCTCGACGCGCTGAGCGACGACGGGCAGCATGGCCTGGCGATCATCGTCTTCCTCGGCAGCGTGTTCTCGCCCTATTACGCGTGGTCGGGTCGCCGCGATCCGCTCAACCATTGCGCCGTCAATGTCGCGCTCTACGGCCCGCGCAGCCATCTGTGGGCGATGACCGAACGCGGGCGGGGCTCGATCGTTCGCGAACGGCAGTCTCTCGCCATTGGCGCCAGTTCGATTTCGTGGGACGGCGCGGCTCTGCGCATCCGGCTCGACGAAGTCGCCGCGCCGTTTCCAAGGCGCATCCGCGGCGAGGTGCGCGTCGATCCCGTCGGCGTAAACTCAGAGCTCTTCGCGCTCGATTTGCAGGACCGGCATATTTGGCGGCCCGATCGCGCCCAGCGCGTGCGTCAGTGTCGATCTCGACGCGCCTGCCCTGCGATGGAAAGGCGACGGCTATCTCGACATGAACGCGGGAAGCGAACCGCTCGAAGAAGGGTTCCAGGATTGGACCTGGTCGCGGGCCTCGTTGAGCAACGGCGCCGCGGTTGTTTATGACGCCACTCGGCGCCAGGGGGCGCCGCTGTCGATGGCGTTGCGGTTTGACCGGTCCGGCCGATTCGAAAGGGCCGACCCGCCGCCGCAGGCGAAGCTGCCGCGCACGTTCTGGCGTCTGCCGCGAGAGACCCGATCCGAGGACGGCGCCGCGGTGATTGTCAAGGAACTCGAGGACGCGCCGTTCTATTCGCGATCAACGATCGCGAGCCGATTGTTTGGCGAGCCGGCGCTTGGCGTGCATGAGAGCCTTTCGCTCGACCGGTTTCGCAATCCGGTTGTACGTATGATGCTGCCCTTTCGG
Source organism: uncultured Pseudomonadota bacterium (assembly GCA_963771455.1). Taxonomy (GTDB): domain Bacteria; phylum Pseudomonadota; class Alphaproteobacteria; order Rhizobiales; family Beijerinckiaceae; genus Roseiarcus. The sequence goes on along the minus strand of CAVYTP010000003.1, from coordinate 59,901 downwards.
ATGCCGCGCCGGGGGTTCTAGTCGTTGAAATCCGGCGGTTGGCGCCGAGAGGAAATAGCCGGAGTCGAGACGGCCATTCGTGGGCCCAGGCTGACTGGCAGAGATTGGCCGAGGACGGATGGGCGGCCTGGGGACTAGCGGGGCTGAAAGCAGATATTCGTCGTCGAGAGAGACGTTCGGCGCCTAATTTGCTACCCAACGTCGTTGTTGCCTCGTCAGTCCTCGTTCCTGCGCCCAACACCCCGACGGGTCCTGGCCGCCGCACCTCACTCCTGATCCACGAAATCGCGCAGCCCGGCGGGCGCACGTAACTTGACCCCGCGGTAGCCACGCTCGATCAGCCCGCGCGCCGCCAACCGCTGCATCATTGTGCCCACGGAATTGCGCGAGAGATTGGCCGCTCCGGCCAGGTCGTCTTGCGTCACAGAAACCTCGATGGGCTTATTGTCGTCGGGGCCCGCGAAACGGCGTCCGCAAAGCCTCAGCAACACGGCTGCGCAGCGCCGCTCGCTGTCACGGATGAGCAGATCGGCGGCGATGTTCTGCGAGATATCGCCATAGACGAACCCGAGTTGAGCTACGCATCGCCACCATTGCGGCTGCGATGCAAGCAACTCTGACAAAACGCCACGCGGCACTCGCGCGATGCCCACGGGCGTCTTCGCGACGGCCGCCACTCTCCGAGGGCGGTCAACAAAGAGTGGGGCGTAGCCGAACCAGAAGACAGGATGGGCCAAATGCATGAGTGGCGTATCCGCGCGGCCGAGAATTGTCCTTAGTTCGACGATGCCGTGCGCTAGTCCGATCAGTTCGCCGCTCTTTTCCCCGCCCATCTGGATCGGTGCGCCAGGTTCGAAGCTTTGCCACGCGCAGCGCAAAAGGATCGCGCTCCGGAAATCCGAAGGCGCAGCGGCGAGCCATCCGTCCCCGCCGAGGAGTTCCAACCCTTTTTCGCGTTCCACTTCGAGGCTCCCTCGGCGAAAGTATTTTCACCGCGAAATCTTCAATTACCCAATTTTGGGCGCAGCGAATACAAAGCGCATGTTAATGGCCCGCCGTTTTGAGCTCGCGCCGCTCCGACCTTATGCTCCGCATGCCTCGCGTGGCGTTCGCGAAGGTTGACGCCGCCCGTGACGAACAGACCTGAACCTCGCTTCTACGGAGACCCGTCATGTCTAGGAATTGGAAGGCTCGACTGCCCGCTCTTTTGTTGGCGCTGGGATGGACGTCAACCGCCATCGCAGCGGGCGTTCATATCGAGGGACAGGTCCAGATTGGCGGCGGCGGCGTCGCGGGATCGACGGTCCGCCTCTGGGCGACCACGACAGGCGCACCAGTTCCGCTGACCAACGCCACGACGGACGCCGACGGCCGATTCGCCATTGGCATAGATCTACCGCCGAGTGGGGCCCTGAGCTATTATCTCGTCTCGGAGGGCGGCGTTCCCGCGATCAACAAGACGGCAGGGTCTAACTCCCAGCTCGAATTGCTGACGGTGCTCAGCAGCGATCCGCCGTCGAAGGTCGTCGTCAATGAACTGACCACCGTCGCTTCCACATTCACCAACGCGCGCTTCCTCAAGGGCGGGTCGATCGCCGGCAATCCGCTGGGATTGAAGATCGCCGCGGGGAACGCGCCCAACCTCGTCGATCCGACAACCGGCGGCTGGGGCAAAGTGCTGCTCGATCCGCTCAACAGTACGCAGAACACGACGCTCGCGACCCTCGATACGCTCGGTTCGCTCATTACGGCCTTTGCAACCGGGAGTAACGACGACTGGCGGGCGCGCTTTCTCAAGGCCGCGGCCCCATCAGGCGGCGACGCGCCCAAGAACACACTGGACGCGATGGCGGATATTGCCAGAGAATCCTGGGCGGACCCCAAGGGCCTTTTTGCGCTGTTTGACGAGGCCTACCCGCAGCCCAAGGACGGCTCGCGCCGCGCCGCGCCGTTCGCGCCCTATCTGTTCTGGGCGCCCGACGACTTCGCCCTGATGTTGGCCTTCTCCGGCGGCGGCATGTACGCCAACGGCCGGTTCATGTTCGACGCAGACGGCGCGTTATGGAGCGGGCAGAACTGGATGCCCGGTTCGCAGTCCGGCGTCGGCGTAAGCCTGGGCGGCGGCGTACTCAAGATGACCCCGAACGGAACGCCGCTTTCGCCGCCGATCACCGGCTTCACAGGAATGGGAATTGACGGCGTCGGCTGGGGCACCGCCGTGACTCGAGACAGGGTCTGGGCCACCAGCTTCAATGGCAAGATCCTTGTCATGGATTTCGACGGCAAGCCGGTCGCCACCGAGGCGGACTTCCCCTTCAAGGAGCCGCTTCACGGCCTGATGGGCATCGGCGTCGCGGAGAATGGCGACGTCTGGATCGCCGACGGCTCGGACGATCAATTGCTGTTCTTTCCGGGCGGGCGCATCAAAGAAGGCAAGATCGTCAAGGTCGCGGGGCTCGCATCACCGTTCGATGTCGTCATCGATCCGCAAAACCGCGTCTGGGTCAGCAACTCGCAATCCGACACGGTCGTCAGGTTTCCTGCTGAAGATCCCTCCAAAGTGGAAACCTTCCACGAGGGCCTCATTGTCCGCGCGCTCGCGCTGGACTCGAAGGCGAATGTCTGGGTGGCGAGCAATGTGTCGCGGGACTTTCCGGTTCCGAAAGTGCCGAAAGGCGCCTCGATCATGCTTCAGTTTGAAATCCTCGGAGCCGCGGGCATGACTTATCCCAAGAGCACCGGGGTCGTCGGCCTGATCCGACCCGACGGCTCGCAACCCTCGCCCGACGGGTTCACGGGCGGCGGGGCGGTCGATATACCGTGGGGCCTCAACATCGACGGCAACGACGATGTTTGGATCGGCAACATCGGGCCAGTGAACAACGGCGTGGTGCTGATGGCCGGGGTCGACACGAAGGGCCACCCGGCGGACACGAAAGCCGGCGATGTCGTTCACGTATTCCGGAGCGGGAGTATCCAACTTCTCACCGACGTGGCGATCGATCCGGCCGGCGACGTATGGGCGGCCAACAACTGGAATAACCCAAAGTCGGCGATGGCGAGAGCGCCCGATCCCCGCTTCTCGACCTGGGGTGGTGGTTCGGGCCTGACAGTGATCTATGGCGTCGCCGCCCCTGTAAAGCCGCCGCGCATGGGCATTGTCAAAGGCTACTGACGAAGTCCGCGCAAAAACGATGGCGGACGGGCGAGATTCTTGAACAGACGCCTCGACGCAAACTCATTCTAACTCGCGGCTGTTACCGCTGCGAGTTCTTTGCCTCGGCGTTACCCACGGCTGCGGCATTCCTCGTCAGCCCTTCTTCAACGACAATTTCGGTAAGAGCTGGTGTGCGTGCGTCGCGCTGATCATCGCCGCCAAGAAGGACGGGTCTGGACAGAAATGGACAGTCGTGGCTCGAAGGTGGACGCATCATCAAGTCGGCAGGCAGACTTCCCGTTCTGGTCTCTTCGATTTTCAAACGTCGCGCGCCAATTATGAGAGCTGCTTCGCGGCCGGAAGAACTCACGGACGGAATGTCTGACTTCGGCACGCAGACGGTCGCGATCGAATGACCGGATTGGGCGCAAGGCAGACCTTCAACTGAAAGGCAAACAGGGCCTCGCACTTCAAGTTAGGCGTGCATCATTGTCCAGTGCAAATCTGCAACCTCAAGGATCTCACAAACGCCTATGCCGTCAGAAACGTCACCGGCTGAATAACGCCGTGCTTTTCCATGATGGCAACGGCGGCTGGCGTCTGCATATACGCCTGCATCCCGGCGACGTCGTGCACATTCACCGTGAGCGCAACCGTATTACCGCCCGCTGGGTCTGAATAGCTCGTGACGTCGGTGGCGAATGGCGCGAAGGTTGTAATCCGCTCAGCGTCGAAAGACTTCCAACGGGCGACATCGGCGACAGTGTGGACAGCAATGAACCTGGACATGATCGTTCCCCTTGATGAGACGTTTCCAATTCTTTGCGAGCGCCGGAGCATCCGCAATCCGACTTATCCGTTCGGTATAATGTAGCCTAGACCGGCGATGCCCCCGACACAATGCCAGATGCTCCCTGGCCAGTTACCAGAACGATCGTAGGGCGCGGGTAGGCATCGGCCCGCGGTTTCCGGCTCACCGAGAGCAAACCGCGACGGGCCGGTTTCCCCGCCGACGAGACGGGCTTCAAATCGATCGTCCGTTTCGAAGGAGCGGCGATGTTCGGGTGAACGACCGTAGCGGGCGCAAAACGGCCTCAGTGTCAGCAGCCATCCAGGTTCGCCCCGCACCCCCTCCGACCGTTCCAACCGGGCGCAAGTCGACGGATCTCGGCCTCTAGCCGTCCCGCTTCCTCTCGGCCGCCGCAGCCTTCTCGCGAGTTTTCTTCTTCGACTTTTCCAGCGACCACAATTGCCAGACGCCGAACAGGATCACGACGCCGAAAGAAAAAACCATTTCAATCAGGCCGTAATTGTCCGGGTTCATCGCCTATTCTCCGAATTGTTCGGCGCGCTCCAGGCGCTCGTACATTTCCATTACGCGGAGAAGCTGGGGTCGTAGCGCGAAGGACGAAGTTTGTTTGCGTCGGGGCGGAGCAGGCGCGTCCCTTATGGCTTCGATGAGGAAGGCGACTGCGTCGAGCGCGGGCTCGGGTGACGGGGCCTTCAACCATGGCGCGGCGAGCGTCGCCTGAGCCAGCAACTTGGCTTTGCGCGGGCCGGGTACGCGGGCGCGATGGGCGATCGAATTGAACGACAGCCGCTCGAGTTCGCGGCCGATCTCTGCGTAGAGCAGCGACGCCGTGAGGATGGCGGGCCGGCAGGAGGGCGGCAACATCGCGATGCCTCCGCGCGCCCGCGCATAGAGGGTTTCGGCCTCGGAAAGCAGGCGCGCGATGACGCTTTGCAGGGATGGAGTCAGGCGCGGATTGGCAAGGAATTCCTGGGCGTCGATACCCGCCTCCCGCAGCCAGTCGAGTGGCAGATAGAGCCGACCGGCGCGGGCGTCTTCGCCGACATCGCGCGCGATATTCGTCAGTTGCATCGCAACCCCGAGATCGCACGCGCGGGCCAGAGCCTCTGGCGAACGGGTTCCCATCATCAGGGTCATCATCGCCCCGACCGTCCCTGCGACGCGGGCGGCATAAGCTTGCAAGTCCGCCAAGGTCTCGAACCGCCGCCCCTCGGCGTCCCAGGCGAGACCCTCGAGGAGCGCTTCGGGCAGATCTCGCGGGATGGAGAAGGTCCTCACCAGATCCGTCATCGCGCGGTCGGCGGCGATCGGCAGCGGCCGTCTTTCGTAGATGCGCGCCAGACGCTCCTGCAGGCGCGCCAGCGCCGCGAGCGAACCGCCCCCAAGGTCTATCGCGTCGTCAGACAGCCGGCAGAAGGCGTAGAGGCCGTAAGCCGGCTGGCGGACCGCGGCGGGAAGCAGCATCGACGCTGCAAAGAAGGTGCGCGATCCCTGCCGGATCGCCGCGCGGCATTCGGCGTGATCCTGCGCGGTCGCGAAGCCGTTTTCAGGCGAAGACGGAAGCATGGGGCGCCACCTTGTCCAGAATGCGCGCGGAACTGAGAACCCCGGGAAGCCCCGCACCCGGATGGGTGCCAGCGCCGACAAGGAAGAGATTGCGGACATCTTCGCTGCGGTTGTGCGGCCGGAACCACGCGCTCTGCGTCAGCACGGGTTCGAGCCCGAACGCCGCGCCTCGGAACGAGCACAGATTGTCCTCGAAATCCTGCGGCGTCGTGGTCCGCGATGTCGCGATCTCCGCGCTGAGGCCCGGAAGGATCGAGGCTTCCAGAGCGCGCTCAATCTTCTGCCGATAGGGCTCCGCCTCGACGCGCCAGTCCTGGCCTCCGGCTAGATTTGGCGCCGGCGATAGCACGTAAAATGCATCGCATCCGTTCGGCGCAAGCGACGGATCGGTCGCGGTCGGCCGATGCAGATAGAGGCTGAAGTCCGGCGCAAGAATCTTGCGCTGGAAAATATCGGCCAGCAATTCGCGATAGCGCGGCCCCATCAGGATCGTGTGATGCGCGACGTCGTCATATTTCCTGCGCGTGCCGAAATACCAGACAAACAATCCCATCGAGTAATGGGACCGCTCGATCTTGCGATCGGTCCAGCGCCGCCGCACCGAAGCTGGCAGCAGATAACGATAGGTCCACGCCGAATCCGCATTGGAGACGACGATATCGCTGGCGACGACGCGCCCCGACGCCAGCCTGACGCCCTTCGCGGAACCGCGTTCGACGATGATCGACTCGACCGCTTCGCCATAGTGAATTTCGCCGCCCTGCTCCTTGATCAGATCGACGAGCCCCTCGACGAGCCGCCCTGTGCCGCCCATCACCGAATGCACGCCCCAGCGCTTTTCGAGATAGGCGATCAGACAATAGATCGCGGTGGCGCGGAACGGGCTGCCGCCGATCAGCAGCGGGTGAAAGCTGAAAATGGTCCGCAGCCGTTCGTCGCTGAAATATTGCGAAACAAGATTGTAGACCGACTTGTATCCTCGCAGCTTCACGAGGTCGCCGGCGATGCGGGCCATGTCGAGCGGAGAATCGAACGGCGCGTCGCCGAGTTGTTCGAAACCGACGCGGTAGATCGCTTCGCTCTCGCGCATGAATCGATCGTAGCCCTCGACATCCCCGGAGTTGATGCGCCCGATTTGCGCGCGCATGGCGACGACGTCGCCGCTGTAGTCAAAGGTCTCGCCATCATGAAAGCGGATGCGATAGAACGGGTCGGTCGGCCGCAAGTCGATGTCGTCCTGCATCTTGCGTCCGCACAGCGTCCACAGTTCCTCAAACAGGAACGGCGCGGTGATGATCGTCGGCCCTGCGTCGAATGTGTAGCCGTCCTGCCGATGAACGATGGCGCGACCGCCGGGCTGATCGAGTTTCTCGAAGATCGTGACGCGATAGCCGCGCGCGCCGAGCCTGATCGCCGCCGCCAACCCGCCAAAACCGCTGCCGATGACGACGGCGTGCGGCTTGGCGCGAGCGGCGCGGGCGATCGGTTTCGGTCGATCAAGTGTCAACATAAAATGACACTATAGGTGTAAAGCAGCGGCGCGCAAGCCCTCGCGGGACGCCACGACGCCCGCTGTCGCCGCTTCCTCCATGATGAGGTCGGCGACGATTTCGGGCCGCTCCTCATGGGCGAGATGGCCGAGGCCTCCGAGATATCGGATGTGCGCGTTCGCCAGCAGTGCGCGCGCTTTTTCCGCATCGGCGGGCAGGACCGTTTTGTCGTTTTGGCCGACCACCAGCGCCACGGGCGCAGCAAGCCGGCCGAGATCGCGCGCGAGTCGCGGCAAGGTCCCAGTTGGCCATCATGGCCAGGGCGCCTTTGACATGGCCCGGATTGCTCAGCAGGCGCGCGTAGAGTTCGACGCCCCGCTTGTCGATGCGCGAGCCGGCGCCCCGCAGCATCCGGGCGACGGCTGCTTGATCGGCCGACCACGCAAACAGCCGCGGCGCAATCGGATAGAGCAGCGCCAGCTTCGCCAGAGATGGAAACAGCAATCCCGCCATGCCATTGAAGGGCAGCAGCGCTCCGTTGAGGCTCACCAGCAGCCTCGGCGCGACCCTGCGGTCGAGGCAGAGCCTCGCGAGCAAAGCCGCTCCCGCGGAATGGCCGACGACGATCGCGGGCTCGAATCTTCAACTCGTTCAGCAGCGCTGCGAGCGCCCTGGCCATGCCTGGAAGCGAGAGCGCGGCCGGCTTCATCGGATCCGTGAAGCCGTGACCGGGAAGATCGAGCTGCGAGGACGCTGAAGTCCGCGCGCGAGCAGCGGCGCGAGATCGCGCCAGGAATGCGTCGCAGCGGCCGTGCCGTGCACGAGCAGCAGCGCGGGCCCGTCGCCCATGCGTTGGATGTGCCAGCGCAGGCCGCCCGCCTCGACGAACCGGCTGCGATCCCGATGCGGCCAGTCGCGACCGTCCGTTCCCCAGATCAGCCGGTCGTCGGCGGCGCGCGGCGCCATGCTACGGCTCCTCAAACGCCCGCGGCTGCCGCCGCGCGCACGATCTGGCTGAGCTGCGCCGGATGGGCGTCGGGAAGCCGGAGGTATCTGGCGTTCATCGCCTGGCTCAGCCGGTAGGTCGGGGTCTCTGCAGCGGTCGAGACCGTCGCGGCGGTGTCGATGGCCAGGGTTTGAAACCCCGCCGCGCCGAGCCGCCGGCCCGCGGCAAGCGCGTCCTCGAAAGCCTGCGGGCGTCCCGGCTTGCCGGCGCGCGAAACGTTGGCGCGTCCGTCGGTCAGCAACACCACGAGGGGCCGCTGCCCCCGGCGCCGCAAGCTGTCCGCCAGCGTCAGCGCCGCCTCGATCCCCGTCGCCAACGGCGTGCCGCCGCCGCCGGGCAGGCCCGATAGCACGCGCTTGGCGCGCGCCAGCGAGCGGGTCGGCGGCAGGATCACCTCGGCCGCGTCGCCGCGCAACGCGATGAGCGCCGCCGAATCGCGCCGGACGTAGCAATCGGCCAGAAGCAGTTCGATGGCGCCCTTCACCTCTGCGAGACGCTGCACGGCGGACGAGCCGGAGGCGTCGACCACAAAAATCGCCGTGGTCTGAGGCTTGGCGCGAAAGCGCACGATGCGGAAATCGTCGGGCCGGACCCGGAAACGCCTGGGCTGATCGGGCGCGACGGAATGCTGGCGCAGCGGCTGCCAAGGGGCGGCGGCGCGCAGCGTATCGGCAAGCCCGAGGCGGCCCTCGCGCAGGGCGCCGCGCCGCGCGGCGGTCGGACGGCCGCGCAACAGCGAGACCGCGCCCTCTCCTGCCTTGCCGGCGCGCTCGGAGCGCGCACGTCCTGCGAGCCCCGCGGCGATCTGCGCCAGCAGCCCCGGCGGAATCGCCGCCGCTGCGGCCGCCAAAACGACTTCGTCGAGATCGATGGGCGCGGTGTCTTCCGACGCGGGCTCGGTTTCGTCAGCGGGATCGGGGCCTTGACCGTCGTCTCGGTCTTCCGGCGATGGATCGGCGGCCTCCGGTTGTCCTGCCGGCAATTTGCGGGCGCGCGGCGCCAGCACGTAGCGCGCCGCGACAATCACATCTTCGTCTCCGACATCGACGCCGCCGCGCAGCGCGCAGGCTGCGGAGGCGAGCCGCAGCGCCAAAAGGGCGCGCGCAGGGATTCGATGCCGAGCCCCGCCGCCGCCGTCACCAGCGCCTCCAGAGCGGCCTCAGACCGAGCGGATCGAGGGGAGGCGAGCGCTGGCTGCGGCGACCTGTTCCCGGGTCCATGCCCGTTCGCCGGTCTCGCGATGGCTCAATCCATCGAGATCGAGGCGAAACGCCAGCCGATCCAGCAGTGAAGACGGAAGAGGCTCATCGCCGTCTTCGCCCTCATCGAAAGCTACGACGCCAAACCGAGCAGCGGCGCTAAAAGCGACGCCCTCCCGCGCTGCCGCGACGTAGCCGCTGTCGAGGACAGCAGCTATGCGGGCCGCAGTTCTGACGCCGAGGCGCTCCGCCATGGGAATGACGAGAAAGCCGCCATGGGCCTGCGCCAGCAGGCCTGGCTGGGCGATCGGCCGGCCGGCATGCAGGGTCGCGGCAAGGTCGAGACCGCCCATCAGCCGGTCGTCGGCGATCCCGATGGGAAGCCGGAGCAAAGGCGGATCGCGCGGAAGCAGAGCCCTAAACGCCTCGAGCCAGGCGTCGCGTACGGGCCCCGCGCCGGCGCGAACGACGATTCCGCGCAGGCCGGGGTCGACCGCCAGCAGGGCCGCCGCGAGCTGCGCGTGCGACCACAGGGTTGGCGACCCGGGCGCGGGCTTCATGGGCCGAGCTGCTCGGCGATCGCGCGCTCGACGCGAACTGTCGAGCCCGCTTCGTCGAGCGGATTGCGACGCAGCCGGTGCCTCAGCGCGGAGGGCGCGACGCGGCGCAGGTGCTTTTCGCCGGCGCTTTCCTCGCCCTGGAGGCTCGCGAAGGCGCGCGCGGCGCGGACCAGGGTCAATTCGCCGCGCAGCCCATCCGTCCCGAGCGCAACGCAAAGCCTCGCGGCGCTTTCCAGCGTTGCGTCGGGAACAACTACGCGGGGAAGCCGCCTCCTGGCGGCGACGATCGCCTCCCGCTGCGCTTCTTCCTCGATCCCCCACGTTTGGGCGAAGGCGGCGGGGTCGCGTTCGAAGGCGTCGCGACGCTTCACCACTTCGATCCGGATGGGGATCTCGGCGGGCGTTTTGACTTCCACCGCCAATCCGAAACGATCGAGAAGCTGGGGGCGCAACTCGCCCTCTTCGGGATTGCCGCTGCCGATCAGCACGAAACGGGCGGGATGGCGCACGCTCAGCCCCTCGCGTTCGACCACGTTCTCGCCCGAAGCGGCGACGTCCAGCAGCAGATCGACGAGATGATCCTCGAGCAGATTGGCTTCGTCGATGTAGAGAAATCCCCGGTTGGCCCGCGCCAGCAAGCCAGGCTCGAAGGCCTTCTGTCCCGACGACAGCGCGCGCTCCAAATCGAGCGCGCCGACGACGCGATCCTCGGTAGCGCCGAGCGGCATGTCGACCACCGGCACGGACGCCAGGGCGGCGGGAAGCACGCCCATGCCCGCGCGCTCCCTACAGACGGCGCAGAGTTCGGCCGGTCGGTCGGGATCGCAATTGTAGGCGCAACCGACGACCACCCGGATCTTCGGCAGCAGCGCTGCAAGCGCCCGCACTGCCGTCGACTTGCCGGTTCCTCGGTCGCCGAACGCGAGCACGCCGCCGATGCTCGGGTCGACTGCGCACAGCAGGAACGCGAGTTTCATGTCGTCCTGACCGACGATCGCAGAAAAGGGAAAGGGCGTTGCCATGTTCACCATGCACCGAAATTCGCAGGGCTCGGAGCGCGGCCGGCATGCTCCGAACCTGAGAGGCGTTGTGCAGGGAGTTTAGCCTTTACGACAAAAGTGTCACTATTTATTTACACAACAAAAAAACAGTGTATTTTTTGTCGCGAGGACTTGTCCCTCTCGGGGCAATTATTTCCGACCTCTACGCGCAGGGGAAATCTTCGATGCCGGTAGGAATTGGGCGGACTCATTGGCGAGAAAATCGAGCAACGCCAGCGCCGGAGGCAGCAGAATCCGGTCGCGTCGGAACACCACGAACCATTGGCGCACCACCGGCAACCCGACGACGTCGAGCGCGACGAGCCGTCCCTGCGCGATTTCGTTGGCGACCGTATGCCCGGAAATGAAAGCCACGCCGAGGCCCGCCATGACCGCCTGTTTGATGGTCTCGTTGGAATCGATCTGCATCGCGACTTTTGGCGCGAGGCCGCCATCCTCGAACAATCGCTCCATCAGCAAGCGGGTGCCCGATCCTGGCTCGCGGACGATGAAGGGTTCGCGCGCCAGGCTGTTCAGGGTCAGCCTCCTGCCACGCGCCAGCGGATGATCGGCGGGCGCGACGATGACGTGCGGATGCTCGCCGATCAGTCGCCTTTCCAGATCCATGTCCTCGGGCGGCCGCCCGGTGATCGCCCCGTCGAGCGAGAAATCGCGCAGGCCCTGCATGATCTCGGCGCGATTGCCGATGCTCAGTTTCAGTTCGATTCCGGGCCAGCGCCGCAAGAAGGCGCCCATCGCGGCGGGTACGAAATATTTCGCCGTCGAGACCGCGCCGATCGCCACCGCGCCGCCGCTCGCCGCCCTTGATCGCCTCCAACAATCGGCCGCACTCGCTGACCGCCAGCGCGATCCGCTGCTCGAGTTCGAGCAACGCCTTGCCCGCTTCCGTCGTGACCATGCCCCTGCGCCGAGCGTTGCAGCAGCGGCAACCCCGCGAGCTGTTCGAGATTCTGAGACTTGCAGCGAGACGGCCGGCTGCGTGACGCCGAGCTTTTGCGCCGCGCCGGTAAAACTGCCTTCGGCAACCGTGGCCGACAACGCTCGCAACTGGCGCAAGGTCGCATTTCGCAGTGGATCGATCATATAAGAATAACTTTGGTTGAAGGTCAGAATTTCATATTTCCATTAATGCGAAGATCAAGTCAATATTGCCGGCGACATCTCGCCGACGAGAATTTGCGGGTGCGTCGGGGGGAGGCGGTATGACAACATCGGCGATAGCGCTCGAAGGGCGCCTCTCGGAAATCTCAAAGAATGAGCCTGCATCCGCCTCGGCCTGCGCAGGTCGTCGGCGCGCTGGCCGAGGCGGGCGCAGAGATTGCCGCCCTCGTGTCGCTCGGCGCGCTCGGCTCGCTTCGATGCGACGGTCGGCGTCAACGCCGATGGCGATGCGCAAAAGGAAATCGACCTGCGCACGCAGGATATCCTGATGCGCGCCCTGCGGTCAGCGCCGGTCGCCGCGTTGGCGTCTGAGGAACTCGACGATTGGTCGCTTGTCGATCCCGACGCTCCCCTCGCCGTCGCCTTCGATCCCCTCGATGGCTCCGGGCAATGTCGGCGTCAACGGCGCGATGGGCACGATCTTTTCGATCCTGCCGGCCAGGGCGAACGACAATCCGTTCGTCGGCCCGCGCAGTTCGCCAGCTCGCCGCGGGCTTCTTCCTCTATGGCGCGCAGACGAACCTCATTGTGACCTTCGGCGCCGGGGTCGACGTCTTCACGCTCGATCGCGCCTACCAGACCTGGCGGCTCGCCGGAGGCGCAGATCCGATATCCCCTCGGGGACGCCGGAATTCGCCATCAACGTCTCCAACTATCGGCATTGGGACCCTGCGGTGCGCACCTATGTCGACGATTGCATCAGCGGCATCGGACGGGCCGCGCGGGCGCGACTTCAACATGCGCTGGCTCGGCGCGCTGGTCGGCGAGGCGTTCCGCATCCTGTCGCGCGGCGGCGTCTATCTCTATCCCGCCGACAGCCGCAAGACCCATCGCGACGGACGGCTGCGCCTGCTCTACGAGGCGCATCCGATCGCCTTTCTCGATCGAGCAGGCCGGCGGCGCGCGCCTCGACGGGCCGCGCGCGCATCCTCGACCAACGCGTCTTCAGCCTGCATCAGCGCACGCCGCTTCATCTTCGGATCGGCCGAGAAAGTCGCGCTGATCGAACGTCTTCACGCGGCGCCGGACATCTCGCGCCGACAGCGCGCCGCTGTTCGGCGCGCGCGGTCTGTTTCGGGTCTAGGGCAAGCCGATGTCGGTCAAGCATCCCATCATCTCGGTCACCGGCTCTTCAGGCGCGGGCACGACTTCGGTCAAGCGGACGTTCGAGACCATCTTCCGCCGCGAGAACGTCAAGGCGGCCTATATCGAAGGCGACAGCTTCCATCGCTACGACCGCGAGGAGATGCGCAGGCGGATGGCTGCGGCGGCGCTGGAAGGCAACAAGCACTTCAGCCATTTCTCTCCAGAAACCAATCTGCTCGAAGATCTGGAGGCGACGTTTCGCACCTATGCGCGCGACCGGCGAGGGCAAGTTGCGCGTCTACGTCCACGACGACGTCGAAGCCGCGGCGCACGGCGCCGCGCCGGGCGACGTTCACGCCCTGGCGGCCGATCCCCGACGACACGGATTTGCTGTTTTACGAAGGCCTGCACGGCGCCGTCGTGACCGATAGCGTCAATGTCGCCCAGCATGCGGACATGAAGATCGGCGTCGTGCCGGTCATCAATCTGGAATGGATCCAGAAGCTGCATCGCGACCGCAGCACGCGCGGATACTCCACCGAAGCGGTCACCGACACGATCCTGCGCAGGATGCCCGACTACATCAACTATATCGTCCCGCAATTCAGCGAAACCGACATCAATTTCCAGCGCGTGCCGACGGTCGATACGTCCAATCCCTTCATTGCGCGTTGGATTCCGACGCCCGACGAATCGATGGTGGTGATCCGCTTCAAGAATCCGCGCGGCATCGATTTTCCCTATCTGCTGTCGATGATCGACGGCTCCTTCATGTCGCGCGCCAATTCCATCGTCATCCATGGCGGCAAGCTCGACATCGCGATGCAACTCATCCTGACGCCGATGATCCTGCAACTGATCGACCGACGCCGACGCTCGTGAACTCCAGACACCTGAGAGGCACCTCCATGAACGCGCCGACTCTCACCGACCAACATCAATGCAGTCCAGCCAGACCGTGCGCGGCAAGGACCGCTATCGCGCCGGGCGTGATGGAATATCGCAAGATGGGCTATTGGGAGCCCGACTATGTTCCCAAGGACACCGACATCATCGCCTGCTTCCGCATCAGCTCCGCAGGACGGCGTCGATGCGATCGAAGCCGCGGCGGCGGTGGCCGGAGAGAGTTCGACGGCGACATGGACCGTGGTCTGGACCGATCGACTGACGGCGACCGAGAAATATCGCGCCAAGTGCTACCGCGTCGACCCTGTGCCCGGCGGCGCCGGGGCAGTACTTCTGCTACATCGCCTATGACCTCGATCTCTTCGAACCCGGCTCGATCGCCAACCTTTCGGCTTCGATCATCGGCAACGTGTTCGGCTTCAAGCCGCTCAAGGCGCTGCGGCTGGAAGACATGCGGTTTCCCGTCGCCTATGTGAAGACGTTCCAGGGTCCCGCCACCGGCATCGTCGTCGAGCGCGAGCGTCTCGACAAATTCGGACGTCCGCTGCTCGGCGCCACCGTAAAGCCCAAGCTCGGCCTTTCCGGGCGCAACTACGGCCGCGTCGTCTACGAGGCGCTGAAAGGCGGGCTGGATTTCACCAAGGACGACGAGAACATCAATTCGCAGCCGTTCATGCATTGGCGCGAGCGATTTCTCTATTGCAGCGAGGCAGTCAATCGGGCCCAGGCGGCGACCGGCGAGGTGAAGGGCACCTATCTCAATGTCACCGCCGGCGACCATGGAGGACATGTACGAGCGGGCCGAATTTGCGCGGGAGTTGGGCTCGCCGATCGTGATGATCGACCTCGTGATCGGCTACACCGCGATCCAGTCGATGGCGAAATGGGCGCGCCGCAACGACATGGTCCTGCATCTGCACCGCGCCGGCCACGGCACCTACACCAGGCACAAGACCCACGGCGTCTCGTTTCGCGTCATCGCCAAATGGATGCGCCTTGCCGGCATAGATCACATCCACGCCGGCACTGTGTTCGGCAAGCTCGAAGGCGATCCCAACCAGACCCGCGGCTACTACGACATCTGCCGCGAAAACTTCAATCCGCTGCGACTGGAGCAGGGGATTTTCTTCGATCAGCACTGGGCCTCGATGATCAAAGTCATGCCGGTCGCGTCGGGCGGCATCCACGCTGGCCAGATGCATCAGCTCGTCGATCTGCTGGGCGAAGATGTCGTGCTGCAGTTCGGCGGCGGCACGATCGGCCATCCCGCCGGCATTCAGGCAGGCGCCACGGCCAACCGGGTCGCGCTGGAAGCGATCATTTTCGCGCGAAACGCAGGGCGCAATCTGCTCGAGGAGGGTCCGCAAATCCTTGCCGAGGCCGCCGCGAGCTGCATGCCGCTTCGGCAGGCGCTCGACATCTGGAAGGACGTGACCTTCGACTACGCTTCCACCGACACGCCGGACTATGTCCCCTCCGTTTCCGTCTCCAACTAGGAGCGAGAGCCGATGCGCATCACTCAAGGATGTTTCTCTTTCCTGCCCGATCTCACCGACGCGCAGATCAAGTCGCAGGTGCAGTACGCGCTGGAAAAAGGCTGGGCGGTCAATCTCGAATTCACCGACGATCCGCACCCCCGCAACACCTATTGGGACATGTGGGGCCTGCCGATGTTCGATCTTCGCGACGCCGCCGGCGTCATGCTGGAGCTGGCCGAATGCCGCAAGCACTACGGCGATCGCTACATCAGATTGTCGGCGTTCGACAGTTCGCATGGATGGGAATCGGTTCGCATCTCCTTCATCGTCAATCGGCCGGCCAACGAGGACGGGTTCCGCCTGACGCGACAGGAAGGGCGCGGGACGAAACATTCGCTATTCGACAGAGCCCTACGTGACCGAGAAACCTGAGGGCCAACGATACAAATAAACCGCGCGGCGCCGGCTCGAGCGCCGCCCCCCGCTCTCGGGTCCGAACGCGCGACCGCCCCCCGAGGTCGCGAGCACTCTCGGGCCTTGGGCATTGCAGCCTCCGGGGTCGCAATGCCCATTTTCTTCACCGCCGCCTGAATTCGCCGGGAGACTGCCAAATGCTGCAAGTCCTCGAAGGCGAACCGAAGCTCAGGCTTCGCGACGAGATCGAGGGTTCAGGCGTTAACGAGGTCCTCGAGCAACTCGACGCCGATCTCGTCGGCCTCAAGCCGGTCAAGACGCGGATCCGGGAAATTGCCGCTTTGCTGCATCATCGAAAAAGCGCGCCGCAAGCTCGGCCTGACCAGCGAGACGCCGACGCTGCACATGTCGTTCACCGGCAATCCCGGCGCCGGCAAGACCACGCTCGCGCTGCGGATGGCCGAAATTCTGCACCGGCTTGGCTTCGTCCGGCGCGGCCATCTCGTCTCGGTGACACGCGACGATCTGGTTGGCCAATACATCGGCCACACCGCGCCCAAGACGAAGGAAATCCTCAAGAAGGCGATGGGCGGCGTGCTCTTCATCGACGAAGCCTACTACCTCTACCGCCCCGAGAACGAGCGCGACTACGGTCAGGAAGCGATCGAGATCCTGTTGCAGATCATGGAGACGCAGCGCGACGATCTCGTGGTGATCCTGGCCGGCTACGCCGACCGGATGGAGAAATTCTTCTCCAGCAATCCGGGCTTTCGGTCCCGCATCGCCCATCACATCGATTTCCCCGACTACGACGAGCAGGAACTCGCCGACATCGCCGAGACGATGCTGAAGCAGCAGAACTATCGCTTCAGCGACGACGCCCGCGCCGCCTTCGCGCGCTACATCACGCTCAGACGCCAGCAGCCGCTGTTTTCCAACGCCCGCTCGATTCGCAACGCGCTCGACCGCGCGCGGCTGCGGCAGGCCAATCGGCTGGTCAGCGATCTCGACCGCGAGATGACGCTGCGCGACTTCACCACTCTGGAGGCGTCCGACATTCTGTCGAGCCGAGTGTTCTCGCAAGGCTGTGACAGGTCCGCTTGACAATTCCGGGAACCCAGTCGCGGAACGCGAACGTTGGTTGTGCACCAAGGGCAGGAGGCGCGTCCCATGATCCGAGCACGGTTGCGCTCAGCCGCGGCATGCGCAGGTTTGCTTCTGTGCTGATGGCGTCGGCTTCTGGCGCCGATGACCCGGCGGCTCGTCAAACGCGGCGAATATCTGGTACGGGCGGGCGACTGTCAGTCCTGCCACACGGCGCCGGGCGGCCAGCCCTTCGCGGGCGGCAGTGCCATCAGTTCGCCGATGGGCGCGATCTATCCGCCCAACATCACCCCCGACAAAGCGACGGGCATCGGCGATTGGAGCGACGACGATTTCTATCGCGCGATGCACGAGGGAATCGGCAAGCACGGCGAATATCTCTATCCGGCTTTCCCCTATCCCTGGTTCACCAAGGTCACTCGCGACGATGTGAAGGCGATAAAAGCCTATCTCGACACCGTTCCTGCCGGTCAACGCCAAATCCAAGCAAACACGAGCTGATGTTCCCGTTCGACGTCCGCCTCGGCGTTGGCGGCTGGAACGCGGCCTATTTTCATGCAGGCGAATTCAAACCCGACCCCGCGAAGTCCGAGCGAAATCAACCGAGGCGCCTATCTCGTCGAGGGGCTCGGCCATTGCGGCGATTGCCACACGCCCAAAGGCTTCGCCATGCAGCCGATCGAAAGCAAGGCGTTCTCCGGCGGCGCCGTGGACAAGTGGTACGCTCCCAACATCACCTCGGACGTCGCCCGCGGGATCGGGCATTGGTCCAACGAGGATCTCGTTCAATATCTCAAAACCGGTTCCGCGCCCGGCAAAGGGGTCGTCGTCGGCCCGATGTCGGAGGTCGTGCATGACAGCCTCGCCTATCTCACCGACGAGGACCTGCAGGCGATCGTCGCCTATCTGAAATCGACCGCGCCCATCGCGGACTACGCGGAAACGTCGCCGGCAGACGCAGCGGCCGACGGCCATGCCGTCGGCGAGGCCGTCTATCTCAGCCATTGCGCCTATTGCCATCAGGTTGACGGCAAGGGGATCGCCAGGCGCTGTGCCGGCGCTTGACGGCAAACGACGTCGTTCGCGCCAAGGGTCCGGAAGATGTGATGCGCGTCATCCTGGGCGGACGGCTCGCCACGGGAACGTTTGCGCCCATGCCGGCTGTAGGCGCCGACATGACCGATCAGGAGATCGCCGACGTCACCGACCTATGTTCGCAACGCCTGGTCGAACAAGGCGCCGGCGAGCGTCGAGAACGGTCTCGTCGCCGCCATACGCGCGAAGACGCCGTGTTCTTGGCTCTCAAGCGCAGGCGTCGAACGGCGCAGCTGACGCTTGCCGACCGGGCGTCGATGCGCCGCCCGTCCCTGCGATCGTCGACCCCGACAACAAGCTCGGCAAGACACTGACGGCAATGACGCCGGAGATCGATGCTGCCGTCGATCGATCAGTTGTTGGCGACCGTGCGCCAACTCGAACCGTCGGCCTCACAATCCGACATCGTCAACGGCCTGACGCTCGCCTATTGCCGAGCGGAGGCGCAGAATGGAGGCTTGGCGAAGCCCGAGTTGCGGTGGCGGCTGGCGCGCTTCAGTCAGCTCGTCTACACGCAAATAGCCTCCCGCGGCAAAGATTGAACGCATGGCGCGGGGCGCGGACACACCTCCAGGCGGCGCAAGCAATGCCGCGCGTGAACTTGACAAGAAAGAGCAGGATCAAGCCGCGCAACATTCGGCTCCGCCCGCGGTCGTCATTCACGAGATTGTCAAGAAGGACGGCGAGGAAGAACTCCGCCGCATGCCGGGGGCGATCCTGTGGTCGGGCCTTGCGGCGGGCCTCTCGATGGGATTTTCCTTCCTGACGCTAGCGCTTGATCCAGAGCGCGCTGCCGGCCGCGCCGTGGCGCTCCCTCATCGACAGCTTCGGCTATAGCACGGGATTCGTCATCGTCGTTCTCGGCCGGCAGGAACTGTTCACCGAGAGCACGCTGACGGGCGTATTGCCGGTGCTGGTGAAGCGCGACGCTGCCACTCTGTTTGCGTTGCTGCGATTCTGGGCGATCGTCCTGATTGCAAATATCGTGGGAACGGGCCTGTTCGCCTTCATGCTCTCTTTCGGAGGCCTGTTTTCCGATCCCGTGCGCGCCGCGCTGATCGAGATCGGTCGCGACTCGGTCAGCGGTCCCTTCTGGCCGACGCTCGTGAAAGCCTTGCTTGCGGGATGGTTGATCGCCCTGATGGTCTGGTTGTTGCCCGGCGCCAAGTCGGCGCGGCTTTTCGTCATCTTGCTGCTGACCTATGTCGTCGCGATCGGACGCTTTTCCCACATCGTCGCGGGCTCGGTGGAAGCCTTCTTCGCCGTCTTCACGGGAGAAGCCTCTCTCCGGGATTATCTGATCGGGTTTTTCGCTCCGACGATCATCGGCAACACGCTCGGCGGCGTCGCGTTGGTAGCGTTGCTGAATCACGCGCCTTTGGCGTCCGACTTCGACGATGACAAGCCGGGCCCGCGACCTTCCGACTCTCAGGCGTAGTCGGCAGCCGCGTCGATCGGCGTCGAATGTCCGTCGCCATCGAGCGACGGCGCGCGGTCCGACACCCCTCTCTTTGACGAGCTGGACGCCAAACGGGGTTCGCTGGCGGGGCGCGGCAAGGGCTTGACGCCAAAGCCCCAGAGAGCGTTGGCCGGCAGCGGCGCGACGAGAACCCAATGTTCCAAGATGGCGAGCGACATCAACGTCGCCAGCATCGTAAATCCCGCGACCTCGAACTCGGTAGCGCTCGCCGATACCGCCTTCTGAATCAGCAGCACGGTCACGACAGTCGATACCGACACGGAGAACGGGAACAGCAGGTTCATCGGCTTCCGACGCATGTAGCTGGTGAGATAGCGCAAGTGCGGCGGCAGCATCTCCTCGCCGAGATTTGGCATACCGAAATAGAGGTTCAGCTTCGCGCTCTGATGCATCCACCACAACACGAGAAAGGTCCATACGCCGATTTGGTTCGGCTGGCCCCACGTGAGAGCAATCATGATCGCGCCGGTAAGGCACACCGTAAGTTCGTGATAGAGGCTGGTGCGGACCGCCTCGATGAATCGACGCCATCCCGTGCTGTCGGGATCACACGCGGTTTTGCGCGGCCCGGTTACGTAGCCCATGTAGAAACTGACGAGTTGCCAGCCCCAGGCCAGGATCGCGCAGGCAAAGGCGGCATAGGCGCCGCCCGATGTAGGAGTCGCGCCGCTGACAACGAGCCCCCAGAGCGACACGGCAAACAAGGCCGACGCCCCAGACATGCTCCATACGAAAGTGCGCCGGTTGAGACCGTCGAGATAGAGAATGGCGCCGGTGCTGGCCCACCAGAGAAACAGCGTATAGGCGACGGGCAAACCGTAGGCGGCCATCCCGGACCCTCCTACCAGACCGGCGCGAGACGGATCTCGGCGGGCAGCGGGTTGGGATGGCTGCGCAGCAAATAAAGTCGCGCAAACGCGAAAGCCGCCGAGGCGGCGCAAAGCGCCTGCTTTGCCTTGCCAACCATGCCGCCCTGCGCTTTCGCGTCGGCGCTGGCGCGCGCGATCTCCAGCAGGCGATCGAGGCATCGCTTGAACTTGGGATTCGCCAGATCGATCGTCATCGGGAACACCTGGCGCGAAATCTCAGATGTGATGCGGAACACTTCGAAATCATAATCGGAGGGAGTTACCCCGATCGCTTTGTGAAAGGCGGGGCGGCAATGGTCGCGCACATACATCGTCGCGAACACCGCGAGCACAAAAAATTTGATCCAGTAGCGATTGACGCCTGAGGTCAACCGCGGGTCCGAGCGGATCAGCAGCGCGAAGGCCTCGCCATGCCGGAACTCGTCGTTGCACCATTTTTCGAACCATTTGAAGATCGGATGAAAGCGCCGATCGGGATGGCGCTCGAGTTGTCGATAGATCGTGATATAGCGGGCGTAGCCGATCTTCTCAGAGAGGTACGTGGCGTAGAAAATGAATTTCGGGCGGAAGAAGGTGTATTTCTTCGCCTTGGTGAGGAAGCCGAGATCGACGCCGATGTCGAAGTCCTTCAGCGTATCGTTGATGAACCCGGCGTGGCGCGCCTCGTCGCGGCTCATGAAGCCGAACAATTCGCGAATGTCGGGGTTCTTGGCGCGCTTCTTCATTTCCGCATAGAGCACGCAGCCGGAAAATTCCGCGGTGATCGAGCTGACGAGAAAGTCGCGAAACTCGGTGTCGAGATCCGGCGGCAGGCCCGAGAAATCAGCATCGAACTCCTCGTTGCGGATGAAGTGCCTCTTGTTGGGGTCGTCGCGCAGCTCCGCGATCAGTTCGTCCCATTGCGGACGCACGGAGCTCACATCGGTCTTGTCGAGCGCCTCGAAATCCGTGGTGTAGAAACGCGGACTGAGGACGGTGTCTTCCTGCGCGATACGAGTCGATTCTCGGGAAACACCATGGCGAAAGGGCGCGTTCATAGTCTTCTCCTGTCCGAGAAGCTCACGTCATAGAGCTCTGTCAGTTCGAAGTTTCCAACCAGGCGGGTCCAGGCGCGCTCTGTCCATCCCGCCCGCACGACGGTCGCCATACGCCGCACGATCAACCGTTCGCCGTAGGGCACTTCAGTCGGGGCGTCGTGGACCAGCACCTGATCGCCGGGCTGGATCGCGATATTGCCGTCAAGCTCCACATGAGCATGAAGGCTTTCAGGCGTCTGTTCGATTTCCACCGTGCAGGGGGTGTCGAAGGTGTGTCGTCGCAAGCGCCAGGAATTGCTCATGGAGTGGCCCTCCGGGCCGCGAACAGTTGGGCGAAGGCCTGGGCGTTGGTGGGGCCGAAGGCTTCGAGACTGACACGGCGCCCGGTCGTAGGGTCCTGCAGCGACATCGTGCCGTCGCTCCAGTGCGTGAGCGTGAAGGGCGTCGTCGCGCCGATGTCCTCGCGCTTGCGCTCGCGGACAAGCCCGCGCACCGTGGCGCGGATGAAGCCGTTGGTGCCCGGCTGCACCTTGTAGATGACCTTGTCGTCGCTGGCGTCGCGCACCGCCACGCCGCCGTCGTCAGTGTCCTCGAAATTCAAATAGAGAGCCTCAACCACTTTCGATTTCGGCATATGCACCGTGCCGATATCCGTCATCCTTGCGGCCCAGACGCAGACCAGCGAAAATATGACGAGCGCCGACGCGCCGAGCAACAATCCGCGCGGCAGCGTCTTGTCGTCGGAAGAGGGGCTCGCATTCAGCGTAGCGCTCATCGCGTCTCTCCTTGGTTCGCCTAGGCCGCAGGAATGGCGTCGGCGGGATAGGCGACCTCTTCGCTGGCGTGCACAGGCGCAAAACTCGCCGGCGCGGTCGCATTGTTGTGCGCCTCGTTCGACGCCTCGATCAGCGCGCGGCTCAGGATCTCGGCAACCTCGATAGCCCGAGGAACGCATCGCAGCGCAGGCTCGGGATTGGCCATGCGGAATGGCCTCGCATGAGGCCAGAGAGTGAGATAGGCGATTTTCTGGTCAGCAGCGAGCGAGAGCGGGATGTCGCCCGAACCATCGGAATAGCTGCGCAGCGAGGCGGACACGATCGACGTGAAAGGCAGGTTGAAGAAGATCGGCAACGCGATGCCGACCTTCATCACGACGCGGCGCGAGGTCACGACGTAGAGCGTCGTGCGCGCCGAAAGCCACGCGAGAAAATACAGCAACGCCAGCGCAAGAGCGCCCGCCCCTAACGTTTTGGCCGCCGAGATGACGCCGTCGGCCACGCCGGTCGAGGATGCGGCGAGACCGAAATTCCAGATGGTCATCACGCCGAAGTAGCCGCCGATGAAGTCCGCGCGGAAGGCGCGACGGCCGAGGCTCACCCAGTCGGGGCGGCCGTGCCAGAGGATGCGCTCGCCAACGGGGACGTCGGCCGGCAGCAGTTTTTCGAGATTGACCGCTTTCATAGCAGGGGCTCCGCGCGTTGCGCGGTGGCGTAGAGCGTGCCCGCGCCGTAATAGGCGGTGATCTTCTCTTCCTCGAGCAACGTCACCTTGTCCGCGTCCCGGGTCGTCGGCGCCGCCGCGAACTGACGCCCGAGGATCGCCTCGACATGGATCCGCTTTCTCGCCTGATCGACGCGAGAGAACGTGACAGGCAACAGCACCCTGCGTGATGCCTCAGCCGTGCCCGTCTCGACCTCGTAGTAGCGCAGCACGCTCTCGCCGCGATCGACCCAGAGGTCGGTGACAATTCCGCCGACCTTGCCGTCGGCGCCGATCACCTGCATGCCGACGGGATTGCGATCCTCGCTGGCGACGGCGTAGTTGGTCGCGATCCGGAACGGCACGATCAAATCGCGTCCGTCAAAGGTCTGCTCGGGGACGTCGGCGCGCAGCGCGTAGCTGCCGGGGCCGACGCCGGCCAGCATGGGATCGCCGACAGGCGCCAGCGGAGCGCCGGGCCACGGCGCCGTCTTAGCCGCGTTCAGGGCGCGCGGATCGACGTCGAAGCGCGGCGCCGACACCGTATGGCCATTGGAAAGCAGAAATGTCTTCGGCGTGGGAATGAGCAGGAACCCGCGTTCCTTCTGGCGGCCCATCGCCTCGGATTCCAGCGGATAGCCTTCGCGCCGGTCTTCGCGTCGCAAGTAGAAGATCAGACCGGCGAAAAATATGAAGAAGGCGTAAAGCACGACCTGCGCCACATCGATATTGCTGGTTATGTCTCCACGGATCATCTCGTCGCTCCCGAATTCAAGCCGGACGTCGGAACAAGGTCGAACGCGACTGCCTCTTTCCGGCCCTGCGGGTCCAGCGAGCGGACCAGCGGCCCGATCGCGACCAGCGTCGCGAACAGCAGCAGAATTTCGATGAGATAGACGAGCGCATACCCGGTCGCGGGATCAACCAGCGCCTCGCCAAACACGCCCTGCGTCGCCAGCGACGTCCCGATGTCGCAGATGATGCCGCTGAGCCCGATGGCGATGCCCGCGGCGGTGGCCTGCGCCGCGCCCCATGCGCCCAGCGCCAGGCCGCGGTCGCCAGCAGGCGCGTGGGCCATGGAGGCGGTCAGCGTGCCATGAGCGAATAGGCCGCCGCCGAGCCCGATCAACGCGACGCCGACGCCGAACACGAGGCCGGAAGCCGCCGGCGCGGCGAAGGCGACGGTGGCGAAAGCAATGACGCCAACCATGGCGCCGCTCGCAGCGACACGATGCGGCTCCGCGCCCCGTGTCAACCAGCGCGCGGCGATGTAGAGACCAACGCCGCCGCCGATCGCCAGCATCGCGGTGAACGCGGTGGTCGCCCCCACCGGCAGATGGAGAATCTTGCCGCCATAGGGTTCGAGCAGAATGTCCTGCATGCTGAAGCCGGCGGTGCCGAGCGCCGTGGCGACCAGACGGCGACGCGTGCGGCCCAAAGAAGCGAAGGCGAGCCAGGCGCCACGAAACTCGGCCCGCGGCTCCGTTCGGCTTCAGATCGGAGTTGCGCGCTTCCTGCTTCCACAGCGCGATTCCGTTCAGCACCATGGTGACGACTGCCGCAGCCCTGCACCACCTGAATGAGGCGTATCTCGCTGAAATGCGCGAGCAGCGCGCCGAACGCCAGCGCGCTGACCGCCATGCCGAGCAGCAGCATCGCGCAGAGCAAGGCGACGACGCGCGGCCGCGCATGCGCGGGCGCGAGATCGGTCGCCAGCGCGAGGCCGACGGTCTGCACGGTGTGGAGCCCGGCGCCGACCATCAGGAACGCCAGCGCCGCGGCAACCTCCCCGATGATGATCGGACCGGTCGTATCGCCGGACAGGATCAGCAGTGCGAACGGCATGATCGCCAGGCCGCCAAACTGCAGCATCGTTCCCATCCAGATGAAGGGCACGCGCCGCCAGCCGAGCACTGAGCGATGGGTGTCGGAGCGAAACCCGACGAGTGTCCGGAAAGGCGCGAACAGCAGCGGCAGCGCCAGCATGACAGCCACGATCCAGGCCGGCACCGCCAGCTCCACGATCATCACGCGATTGAGCGTGCCAATCAGCAGCACGGCGGCCATGCCGACGGTGATCTGGAACAGCGACAGCCGCAACAGGCGGCCCATCGGCAGTTCCACCGTTCCCGCGTCGGCGAACGGCAGAATTTCCGGGCCGATGCTCATCAACCGCTTGACGACGGCGACCGTCGCGCGATTGGGCGACCGCGCAAGGGGTTGGCGGGCCGGAATATGGAAATGGGCAGGCGCGCGGTTGATTGGGGCGCGGTTCATCGGCGAACGAGCTCCAGGGCCTGAGAGAGATAGAAGCCGCTGTTTACCCGACGGCTGCGCGTCCAGCGCCAGCCGTTCAATTCGCTGCGCGCTCGCATCGCGAGCGCCAGGCGATCCATCGAGATCGGCTCGATCGCCGGCGCGCGTCCGTCGCGCGGAAACAGGCGCCCGACCGCATGCATGAGTGTGAGGGCCGGCGTGCGCGGGGCGACAGTGAAGACGATCGAGCCGCGCACGCGCGGCGCCAGCGCGGCGAGCGCGCGTGCGATGTCGGCTCCGTCATAGTGGATGAGCGAATCCATCGCCACGACATGATCGAAGGCGCCGAGCCGCGAATCCAGCATGTCGCCGACCTGGAACGCGACGCTCCCGTCGCCGAGATCGTGCGGCGCGCGCTGCGCGCGCAAGATCGATCAGCGTGGGCGAGATATCGATCGCGACGACCTCGGCGCCGCGCCGGGCCGCCTCCACCGCAAGCGCGCCGGAGCCGCAGCCGGCATCGAGCAGGCGAAGTCCGCGCATATCCTCAGGCAGCCAGGAAAGCAGCGCGACGCGCATCGCATCGCGCCCGGCGCGCACGGTGCTGCGGATGCGGCCAACCGGCTCGTCCGAAGTCAGCCGCCGCCAGGCTTCGACCGCAGTGCGGTCGAAGTAGACTTCCAGCTCGCCGCGGCGCGCGATGTAAGTGGCGTCGGTCATCAATCGAACCCGAGAAATTCGAACAGGTCGCGATCCTTCATCGGCTTGGCCTCGAGCGGCTCGAAACCGCTCCAGAGCTGCTCGGCCAGATTCATGTATTCGGTCTTCACCGCCTCGAGTTCAGGCGAGGAGTCCATCTCGAACAAGGTGGATTTCTTCAACCGGCTGCGGCGCACCACATCGAGATCGGGGAAATGGGCGACGCGGCGTAAACCAACCGCCGCATTGTAGCGGTCCACCTCGTCGGTGTGGGCGCTGCGGTTGGCGATCACGCCGCCGATGCGCACGTTGTAGTTCTTCGACTTGGCGTGGATGGCGGCGACGATCCGGTTCATGGCGAAGATCGAATCGAAATCGTTGGCGGTGACGATCAACGCGCGATCGGCGTGCTGAAGCGGCGAGGCGAAGCCGCCGCACACGACATCGCCGAGCACGTCGAAGATCACGACGTCGGTGTCCTCGAGCAGATGATGTTCCTTGAGCAGCTTCACCGTCTGGCCGACGACATAACCGCCGCAGCCGGTGCCGGCCGGCGGACCGCCGGCTTCGACGCACATCACGCCGTTGTATCCGGTAGCGACGAAGTCTTCCGCGCGCAGCTCCTCGGAATGAAACTGCACGGCTTCGAGAGCGTCGATCACCGTGGGCGCCAGCCGCTTTGTCAGCGTGAAGGTGGAATCGTGCTTGGGGTCGCAGCCGATCTGCAGCACGCGTTTTCCCATCTTGGAAAACGCGACTGAGAGATTGGACGAAGTCGTGCTCTTGCCTATGCCGCCTTTGCCATAGACCGCGAACACTTTCGCCGTATCGATCTTGATATCGGGGTCCAGTTCGACCTGAACGGAGCCCAGCGGTTGGCGGTTCCTGATGGGAATGTTCATGCCGCGATTTCCCTGCCGACGCCTTCCAGGCGATCTTCCAATTCGTCACCCGCGAGCCGCAGCGCTTCGAGCGTTGATGCGTCCGGCGACCAGTAGCTGCGTTCATGGGCCTCGATCAGACGATGGGCGATTTTTGCCGAAGCGGTCGGATTGAGCTTTGCGATGCGTTCGCGCATTTCCCGGTCGAGCACATAGGTCTGGGTCAACCGCTGATAGACCCAGGGCTCGACCTGACCCGTAGTTGCCGACCATCCCATGGTGTTGGTGACATGGGTCTCGATCTGGCGCACGCCTTCATAGCCGTGCTTGAGCATGCCCTCGTACCATTTGGGGTTCAGCGCTCGCGTGCGCGTCTCCAGCGCGACCTGCTCGTTGAGCGTGCGCACGACGCCGGGTCCCTTGGTCTGGTCGCCGATGTAGACCGGCGCGACGCTTCCCTTCGCGCGCTTCACCGCGCGGCTGACGCCGCCCAAGCGTGTCGAAATAATTGTCGACCGTGGTGACGCCGAGCTCGACCGAATCAAGGTTCTGATAGGCCAGATCGACGCCCGCGAGCACGCTCTTCAACAGTTCCGGTTGTTTCACCGGCTGACCCGAGCGGCCGTAGCCGAAGCCCTTGCGCTGGGTATAGGTCTCGGCGAGTTCATCCCCGTCGGCCCAGCGCCCGCTCTCGACGAGATTGTTGACGTTGGAGCCATAGGCGCCGTCAGCGTTGCCGAACACGCGCAGCGACGCGGTCTCGAGACTGCAGCCGTGCGCTTCGACATAGGCCAGCGCGTGCTTGCGGATGAAATTGCGCTCTAGCGGTTCATCCGCAGAAGCCGCGAAGAAAGCGGCCTCCGCCAGCAACTTGATCTGCAGCGGCATCAGGTCGCGGAAAATGCCCGAGAGCGAAATGATGACGTCGACGCGCGGGTTGACGAGTTGATCCAGCGGAATCAGCGTCGCGCCCGCGAGGCGGCCGTAGCTGTCGAAGCGCGGAGCGGCGCCGATCAGCGCCAGCGCCTGAGCAATCGGCGCCCCTTCGGTCTTCAGATTGTCAGTGCCCCAAAGCACCAGAGCGATGGTTTCGGGAAAGGCATGGCCGTCGCTCATATAGCGCGCCAGCAGGCGCGCCGCCTGGCGGGCGCCGTCATTCACGGCATAGGCGCTGGGAATGCGGAACGGGTCGAAGCCGTGGAGATTGCGTCCCGTCGGCAGCACCTCCGGGGTTCGCAGCAGGTCGCCGCCCGGCGCCGCGCGCACGAAGCGGCCGTCGAGCGCCTGAAGTATGCCGCCGATTTCGGAATCTCGGGAGAGATGATCCGCCGCCGGCGCGAGCTCGCGCAGAATGGCGCGCGTCGGAGCGTCGGACGCGATGGCGTCGGGCGCGATTCCATCAACCAGGGCGGCGACCGCCTCGCGCGGAAGACTGCCGGCCTGCTTGGCCTCCGCCATCGCCGTGAGCATGTCGATGCGCTCCTCAGGGGAGAGCGGTTCGCCGACGATGTGGAGGCCATGAGGAATGAGCGTGTATTCGAGTTCCAGCACCGCATCGCCGAGTTTGGCGATTGCCGATTCCGCGAGTTCGCCCCAGGCGGGTTCCGCGCTTGCCAGATCCAGCGCGGCCGCTTGAGTCTGGATGAGCTCGACGAGTTCTGTCTGCTCGACTTCGGCGTCAGGCGCAGATAGGCGCCAGCGGACTAAAGAGGCCTTGAGTTCGACGAGGCCACGATAGAGGCCCGCATTGGCGATCGGCGGCGTGAGATAGGAAATCAGCGTCGCGCCGGCCCGACGTTTGGCGATGGTCCCTTCCGACGGGTTGTTCGAGGCATAGAGATAGAGGTTGGGAAGATCGCCGATCAACCGATCGGGCCAGCACGCCTCTGATAAGCCCACCTGTTTGCCGGGCATGAACTCCAGTGCGCCATGGGTCCCGAAATGCAGAACCGCCTGCGCGCCGAAATCCTCGCGAATCCATCGATAGAAAGCAGAGAAGGCGTGGGTCGGCGAAAAGCCCCGCTCGAACAGAAGACGCATCGGATCGCCTTCGTATCCAAACGCCGGCTGGACGCCAACGAAGACGTTTCCGAACCGTTCGCCCAGGACATGGATCGAGGCGCCATCGCTCTGTTGGCGGCCAGGCGCGGCTCCCCATTGCGCCTCGATCTGCGCCAGCCAGGTCTCGCGCCGCACGTGGCTGTCGGCGCCAACCTTGACGTGAACGTTGGCCAAGGCGCCGTGACGGCTGGAATTGCCCTCGACAATTGAAGCGCGCAATTCGTCGACCGTCGCAGGAGGGTTGAGCGAATACCCCGCCCGCTTCATGCCGTGCAGCACCCGATGCAGCGATTCGAACACGGACAGATAGGCGGCCGTTCCGGTGTTTCCGGCGTTCGGGGGAAAGTTGAACAACACGATCGCGACTTTTCGCGCCGCCCGCTCCGAGCGTCGCAACGCCGCGAGCTTTTCGACGCGGGCCGCGAGCTTTTCGGCGCGCTCCGCGCATACGTGCATGTCGCGCGCATTCTCGTGCTGGGGGAAATGGCACAGACGCGAACAGCCCGTGCAGGTCGAGCCGCCCGTCGCGCGCCCGCCAAAAATGGCGGGACCGGTGGATCCATCGAGCTCGGGGATCGCCACCATGATGGTCGATTCCACCGGCAAAAGGCCCCGCTCCGAGGATTGCCAGTCTTCGAGCGTCTGAAACTCGACGGGATGGGCGGCGACATAGGGTACGTCGAGGCGGGTCAGAATCTCGTCCGCAGCTTTGGCGTCGTTGTAGGCAGGCCCTCCCACCAACGAAAACCCCATCAGGGAAACCATCGCGTCGATGGTTGGACGACCATCTTTCAGGAAGAACTTTTCGATCGCCGGACGTGCGTCGAGCCCGGTCGCGAAGGCGGGAATGACTCGAAGACCGCGCGCTTCGAGGGCGGCGATCATGCCGTCGTAATGGGCGGCGTTGTTGGCGAGCACATAAGAGCGCATCACCAGCAAACCAACAGTCCCCTTGCCGCCGTCAGGCGGTTCCGGCAGAGCCGCCGCGTTTTCGGCGACGCTCCCTGGCATCCGCGGATGATAGACGCCGACTTCGGGATAGTGAGTGGGAGGCTCCGACTTGACGGCGCCGCGCCAACCGCGTCGCGGGCCGTCCGCGTAACGATCGATGAGGAGCCGCACCATATTGGCCATATTCTCTTCGGAGCTGGCGAGCCAATATTGCAGCGTGAGGAAATAGGCGCGCACGTCCTGCGCAGTCCCGGGGATGAAGCGCAGCAGTTTGGGCAGCCGTCGCAGCATTTTCATCTGGCTGGCGCCCGCGCTGACCGACTTGCCCTTGCCGCCGCGCAGCCGTTTCAGCAGCGCCATCGGACCGCTCGCGGCCACGCTCATGTCGAAGCCGCCCATGCGGGTCAGCTTCGTGATCTCGCCCGCCGACATCGCGCCGACCATGACGTCGCAATGATCGCGTCGAGCGCGCAAGGCGGGCAGCAGAGGCTGGAAATGGTCTTCCAGGAACAGCATCGTATTGACGATGATGTCGCCTTCGGCGATGTCCGCCAGGCAACGTTCGAGCGCCCGCGGATCGGCGGAGAATTCGGCCGCCGCGTGGACGCGCAGCGACAAACCCGGAATCTGCCTGATGCAGAGTTGCGCCGGCGCGATCCGCCGCGCTGGCGGCATGTGTGTCCATCGTCACGATGACGACACGGATGGGCGCGCAATCAGCGGGCATAGTGGGATTTCGCATCATACAGGGTCTCTAGAGTGATCGCCTCCACGCCACGCTCGACAGCGAAGCGTTCGGTATTGCGGCGCGCCTTTCCGCGCACGAAGAAAGGTATCTTCGCCAGCTCCCTTTCGGCTTCCGGCGTCCATGCGGACGTAAATTGCGGTTTGATTGGAGAGCTGATGATTGGCTCCGCCTGCGCCGGCGCGGCGCGCTCCTCCGCGCCCGAGATGCGAAGGCGCGGCGCCGTTCTTGAACTCGAAATCTTCGCGGAACATCTCAAGCAGATGTTCTTCCAGACCCATCATCAACGGATGCACCCAGGTGTCGAAAATGACGTTGGCGCCTTCGAACCCCATTTGCGGCGAATAGCGCGCCGGATAATCCTGCACATGGGCCGGCGCTGAAATGACCGAGCAGGGCACGCCGAACCGTTTGGCGATATGCCGCTCCATCTGCGTGCCAAGCACCAGTTCAGGCTTGAAGCTCGGCGACTCTCTTTTCCACTTCGAGATAGTCGTCGGTGATCAGCGCCTCGACGTCGTAGAGCTTGGCCGCTTCGCGCACCTCGCGCGCGAACTCGCGGGCATAGGTTCCGAGCCCCACGACCTTGAAGCCGAGTT
Organism: uncultured Pseudomonadota bacterium; assembly: GCA_963771455.1. Lineage (GTDB taxonomy): Bacteria > Pseudomonadota > Alphaproteobacteria > Rhizobiales > Beijerinckiaceae > Roseiarcus. Next base: position 28,750 of record CAVYTP010000003.1, on the reverse strand, counting down.
CCGTCTGCGCAATCCGCGCCGCCGCTATCGCATGGGTGGCGTCGCCGAAAACAAACACGCGCTTTCCGGTCAGATAGGTCGAATCGACCGAGCGCGAATACCAGGGCAACCGCGAGCTTTCCTCGGCCAGCAGCGCCGCGGCGTCGAGGCCGGCGAGAGCCGCCGCCTCGGCGATAAACTCGCGGGTAGCGTTGACGCCAATCGGGACGATCTTCGTGAACGGTTGGCCGTGCGTCTTTTCCAACCATTGAGCGGCGGGGAGGCCGGTTTCGGGGTAGAGCAGCACGTTGAACTGCGCCTCGCCGAGCCGCGTCAAATCTGACGGCGTCGCGCCGAGCGGCGCAACCAGGCGCACGTCGACGCCGAGCCGGTTCAACAATTGGATGATCTCGCGAACGTCGTCGCGATGACGGAAGCCGAGCGCCGTCGGGCCCAGGATATTGCAACTTGGTCGGACGCCCGGCGCGCGCTCGCGGCGAGGCCCCGCGAGGTTGCGCACCAGGCGGTAGAATGTCTCCGCCGCGCCCCAATTCTCTTTCTTCTGATAGGCCGGCAACTCCAGAGGAATGACCGGGATCGGCAGGCGCAGCGCGCTCGCGAGGCCGCCAGGATCGTCCTGAATGAGTTCGGCGGTGCAGGAGGCGCCGACGATCATCGCCTCGGGCTTGAAGCGCTCGTAAGCGTCGCGCGCCGCGGTCTTGAACAATTCCGCGGTGTCGCCGCCGAGATCGCGCGCCTGAAAGGTCGTGTAGGTGACGGGCGGCCGCGCGTTGCGACGCTCAATCATCGTAAACAGCAGATCGGCATAAGTGTCGCCCTGCGGCGCGTGCAGCACGTAATGGAGGCCGGTCATTCCTGTCGCGACGCGCATGGCGCCGACGTGGGGAGGGCCCTCATAGGTCCAGAGCGTGAGCTGCACCGTCTAGACCTCCAGCCGTGCGCGCCGCACCAGCGGGCGGGTGAAGAGATCGGCGAGATCGCCCGCCTGTTCGTAGCCCTGGACTGGCGTGAACAGCAGCTCGATCGACCATTTGGTGGCGAGCCCTTCGGCTTCCAGCGGATTGGCGAGCCCGAGGCCGCAGACGGTCAGGTCGGGGCGCGCCGCGCGGCAGCGATCGAGTTGGTTGTCGACATGCTGACCCTCACTGATTTGCACGCCAGCGGGCAGCAGCGCGAGCTCCAAACCGAGATGCTGGCGGTGCAGATAGGGCGTGCCGACCTCGACAAGTTCGACTGCGAGTTCACGCGACAGAAAGCGCGCCAGCGGCACCTCGAGTTGCGAGTCGGGGAAGAAAAAGACGCGCTTTCCCGCGAGTGTCTGTTTCGACCGCGCCAGCGCGCGGTTGGCGCGCGCGCGCCCCGGCTCCGTCACCGCATCGAAATGCGGCGCGATCGACGCCGAAAGCGTCGGCCGCCGCGCGCAGCCAGAGCGTCGTGCCTTCGGCGCCCAGCGGAAAATTCGCGTCGATGCGGCGCGCGCCGCGCGCCTCCAGACGCTCGGGCGGCTTCGCCAAGGAACGGCTGCGCAAGCAGAAACAGGCGTGTTGGGTCCGACGGACGGAAGGTCCGTAGCGCGCCGCATCGGCAGGAAGCGAACCGGCGCGACGCCCAGCGCGTCGAACAGGCGCGCAAACTGATCCTCAACGACATCCGCAAGCGCGCCGACGACCAGCAGAGAGGGCGGCGCGTCGATGCGGCCTCGCTAGGCAGGGTCGGCGACCAGCGCGGCGAGGCAAGCATCCTCGCCTTGGTGAACGTGGTCTCGATGCCGCTGCCGGAATAGCTCAAGATTCGCACGTTCGGCGCATAGTGGCGCGATTGGCGCGCCGCCGCCCGTTTCAGATCGATCTTGATGACTTCCGAGGGGCACGAACCAACCAGAAACAGCAGCTTGATGTCCGGGTCGCCGCTCGAGCAATTGCCCGACCACGCGGTCGAGTTCGTCGTCGATATCGGCGATGCCGGCGAGGTCGCGCTCGTCCATGATCGCAGTCGCGAAGCGCGGCTCGGCGAAAATCATGACGCCCGCGGCTGACTGGATGAGATGCGCGCAGGTGCGCGAGCCCACCACGAGAAAGAACGCATCCTGAATCTTGCGATGCAGCCAGACGATGCCGGTGAGGCCGCAGAACACCTCGCGCTGGCCGCGCTCGCGCAGAATCGGCGCGGACTCGCAGCCGTCGATCGGCGTCGCTTTCGATTCCGTGACGGGCGTGAGGGCGTTCACCGGGCGCCCTCCAGACGGTGCGAATCGAGCGCGCGCGAGCGATCCGCAGGCTTGTCCAGCCGCGCAGCGCGCAACTTCAGGATGAATTGGGTGGCGTTGATGACGTAAGTGGCATAGGCGGCCAGCGCCAGGATCATCAGCCCGCGGGCGTCCAGCCAGCCAAAGCCGAGCGCGGCGAGATAAGCCGTGTGCAGCGCCAGCACCAGCATGCTGAACACGTCTTCCCAGTAGAAGGCCGGCGCGAACAGGTACCGTCCGAATACCGCCTTTTCCCAGATCGAGCCGGTGATCATGATGGCGTAAAGCGCCAGCGTCTTGACCACGACGGATAGGGTCGCCGCCGTCTCGCCGACTCCGGTTTCCAGATAGCGGACGACGAGCGCGAGGCTGACGAGGAAGATCAGGAACTGGACGGGCGCCAGAACGCCCTGAACCAGGGTCCAGACGCTGGCGTCGCGGCGACGGCGCTGTTCGGCCGAATAGAGCGGCTTTGGCGGCGTCCTTTCCGACCGGCTGTCGCTCATTCGCCGCTCCCGCATCCGTATCTCGTCCCCCGGGCGCCAGCGCGCCGAAGCCGAGGTCGTGACGCAAGTTTAGAACCGTGCTCTTCAAACTGTCAATCTAGATTGACGTAATTTTCATTTTACAACATGTTGTCATTACGGGGGGCTCATGCCGCACTCAGCGACAAGCCCGCGTTGCGGCCGACGAATGCCGGTCCGCAGCGCGCTGATTTCGCAATGGGCTCCGGGAGATAAGCGAGACGATTTGAGCGGAGGCGTCATGGAGAGCGGGCAATTTTTCCGGGGCGGATCGATGGAGAGCGACCGCTCGCCGGCGCGGAGCCTCGAAAACATTGCGTCCACCTCAGGTACCAGATGGAGATCCTGGGTGGCGAAAAGCGCTGCAACGCGTCGTCGAGACGGAAATATTGCCGCGCCTGAGAAGTAGCCATCCGCGGGAAGCCATTCCGCCAAGTGTAGCCACCCCTGAGAACGTCGAACATTTCGTGCGCCTGTTGTTGGCCAACAACGGCTCCGAGGCGCTCGCCTATGCGGCTAAGCCTGAAGGAGAGGACGGACGCCGCCGATCGCGCCTTCCTGCTGTTGCTGGCTGGCGCCGCAAGGCGTTTCGGAGAATTGTGGGAGGCCGACCTCTGCGACTTCGTCGACGTGACGATCGGCCTGCGTCAGCTGCATCTCCTGCTCAGCACCGTGAGCTCCGAGGTCGAAGCCGAGGTCGATATCGCCCCTGACGCGCGGCGCGTCCTGCTGCTGCCCGCGCCTGGCGAGACGCACGGGTTCGGTATTGCGATGGTTCAGTATTCGTTCCGGGCGGCGGGCTGGCGCGCAGATTATGGCTTATCCGAACGAATACCTCTCCCAGCTGCACGCAGAATGGTTCGACATCGTCGGCCTCTCCGTAAGTTGCGACGCGGGTCTCGAATCGCTTCGCATCGCGGTTGACGCCGCGAAGCGAGTTTCTCGAAATCCGGCCCTTGTTGTCATGGTCGGAGGTCCAGCGCTGGTGGGACGGCCGGAATTTGCCGTGGCGGCCGGCGCCGATGGCTCTGCGGACGATGCCGACGGCGCTGTTGTTGCAGCGCAAAGCTTGCTAGATCGGCGGTCGCCTGTGTAAGTCGTTCCTCTCCCCCTTTCTTCGAATCGACGAGACGCTCTAGTGGTCGAGGCCGTCAGCTCAGCAGCATTAGATCGCTTCACGGCTGCCGACGACGCCTTCGCTTCGCTCGACTCCGAGACCGCTGCGGCGCTGGTCATTTCCTCGTCGGACGTCGCGTTGGTCGTAGATAATACCGGCGTCGTGCGCGATGTCGCCTTCGGAAACGCCGAACTTGCCAAGGAAGCCTATCAAAACTGGATCGGCCGAAAATGGGTCGACACGGTCACCTCCGAGAGCCGGCCGAAAATCGAGGAATTGCTGCGCGACACCAAGGTGAAGACGGCCTCGAGATGGCGGCAGGTCAATTACCCAGCCCCGCAAGGCCGCGACATCCCGGTTCGACATTCCGCGATCCGTTTTGCCGCGGATGGCCGGCTGGTCGTCGTCGGGCGCGATTTGCGGGCGATGGCCGCCCTGCAGTTGCGCGTCGCCGAGGCGCAGCAGACGATGGAGCGCGAATACGCGCTGATCCGCAACGCGGAAAAGCGATATCGCCTGCTGTTTCAGCTGGCGAATGAAGCGGTTTTGATCGTCGACGAGCAGAGTTTGCGCATAACCGAAGCCAATCCGGCCGCCTTGGCGCTGGTCGGAAAAGGCGCAAAGAAACTGATCGGCCAAGGCTTTGTCGACCTGTTCGATGTCGGCAGCAAGCCGGCGGCGCAATCGTTCGTCGCCGCGCTGCGCCTTTCGCCACGTGTCGACAACGCCGAGATGACGCTGGCCTCCGCGAAAACGCCGGTCTCGGTTGCAGGCTCGCTATTTCGTCAGGATAGCGCGGCGCATCTGCTCGTGCTGCTGTCGAGTCCCTCTGGCGCCGCGCCGCGAGTGGACGAGGCCGCGCTGCTGCTCAAGGTCCAGGCGACTGTCCCGGACGCATTCGTGGTTACCGATTTCGAACACAGGATTCTGAGCGCCAACGCCGCATTCGTCGACCTCGTTCAGGTCGGCAATTTGGAGCACGCGCGAGGCGAACTGCTGGAGCGTTGGGTTGGGCGCCCCGGCGTCGACGTCGAGCTGCTGTTTTCGAACCTGCGTACGCATGGCGTGGTCCGCCATTTCGCGACGATCCTGCGTAGCGAGTTCGGGTCCACCGAAGAGGTGGAAATTGCGGCCGTTTCGGCGCCCGGCGCCGAACCGCCCTGCCTTGGCTTCACGATCCGCAGCGTCGGCTGGCGCGCCCATCGCGACAGGCTCGGCGGGCGCGAATTGCCCAGAACCGTCGAGCAATTCGCCGATCTGGTCGGACGTGTCCCATTGAGGACGCTGGTCCGCGAGACCACCGATCTCATCGAGCGGCTGTGCATCGAAGCTGCGCTCGATCTGACGCGCGACAACAGGGCGTCCGCGGCGGAAATGCTCGGCCTCAGTCGTCAGGGGCTATACGCCAAATTGCGCCGCTACGGTCTTGGCGATCTCGACGAGAGCGACGACGCGCCGAACTAGCGGCTTGGACTTCACGCGAACTGTAGACGCGGTCGCTGACCGCGTTCGCGGGCCCTTCCGGCGCGCGCCGACCAAGCTGCGAGAACGCGGTCAGCGACCGCGTCTACAGGGACACTCGTCAGTGTAAATCTAACTTGACACAAAATGGCGCCAAGCCTAGTTTTTGACGATGCGAACGCCCGCGCCATCAGACGTGCTCGAGCTCTTCAAGCCAATTACCTGGTTCGCGCCGATGTGGGCCTTTGGCTGCGGCGTGATCTCCGCGGGTTCGTCGTTTTCGACCCGCTGGGCGTTTGCGCTCGCAGGCGTTGCGCTGGCGGGCCCTTTGGTCTGTGCGACCAGCCAGGCGGTGAACGACTGGTTCGACCGTCACGTCGACGCCATCAACGAGCCCAACCGGCCGATCCCCTCCGGCCGAATTCCCGGGCGCCTGGGCCTCTATATCGCCTGCGCCTGGACGGCGGTATCGCTGATCGTCGCCGCCTCGCTGGGCCGCTGGGTGCTGTACGCCGCCATCTTCGGGCTCATCCTCGCCTGGGCCTATAGCGCGCCGCCGATGCGGCTCAAGCAGAACGGTTGGTGGGGCAATCTAGCGGTCGCAATCTGTTACGAGGGTCTTCCGTGGTTCACCGGCGCCGCGGTCATGGCGGCAAGCTTGCCGGATACCCACGTCATCGTGTTGGCCCTGCTCTACAGCGTCGGCGCCCATGGGATCATGACCCTCAACGACTTCAAGTCGATCGATGGCGATCGGCGCATGGGGGTCCTTTCGCTGCCGGTCCAACTTGGCGTTCAAGGTTCGGTGCGTCTCGCCTGCGCGATCATGGCGGCGCCGCAGGCGATCGTCGTGCTGCTGCTGCTCAACTGGTCGCATCCGCTCCATGCGGCGGCTGTCGTCGGACTGCTCGGCGGCCAGCTTGTTCTGATGCAAGACTTGCTGAAGGCTCCGCGTGAAAAGGCGGCGTGGTACAACGCGACAGGAACCTCGCTCTACGTGCTCGGCATGCTGATCAGCGCCTTCGCGCTGCGAACCGTCGCTTCGGGGGTTTCATGAACGATCGCGCGCTCGGTTGGTCCGACATCCTTCGGCTCGGGTTGGTGCAGACGTCGCTCGGCGCCGTCGTCGTGCTTATGACGTCGACGATCAATCGGGTGATGGTCGTCGAATTGGCGCTGCCGGCCTTCGTTCCTGGTTTGTTGGTCGCGACACATTACGGAGTCCAGATCCTGCGTCCGGCCTGGGGCTACGGCTCCGATGCGGGCGGACGGCGTACGCCCTGGATCATTGGCGGCATGGCCGTGCTGGCCCTGGGCGGCGCCGGCGCGGCGGTCGCTACGGCCTTGACCGCGACCGCGCCTTGGCTGGGCCTGCCGCTTGCGGCGCTATCGTTCCTGATGGTTGGCATTGGCGTCGGCGCCGCTGGCACGTCGGTGCTGGCGATGCTCGCCACCCATGTCCAGCCCTCGCGACGGCCTGCGGCGGCGACCACCGTCTGGGTGATGATGATCCTCGGCTTCGCAGTCACCGCGCCCCTCGCAGGGCATTTTCTCGATCCCTATTCCCCCCGGCGCCTGGTCGCAGTGACAGCCGCCGTCTCGGCCATCGCCTTCGTCGTGGCGACGTTAGCGGTTTTCGGCGTCGAGCGGCGCCGCGCGCCATTGTCTGTCGCCAACGCAGCGCGAGCCGTCCGCAGGCCATTTGCAGAGGTTTTCGCGCAAGTGTGGGCCGAACCGGCGGCGCGGCGGTTCACGATCTTCATCTTCGTCTCGATGCTGGCCTATAGTGCGCAGGAGCTGCTGGTCGAGCCGTTCGCCGGACTCGTGTTCGGAATGTCGCCCGGAGAAACAACCAAACTGGCGGGTGTCCAGCATGGCGGCGTGCTCGCCGGCATGATCTCAGTCGCGGTCGCAGGTTCGGCCATCGGCGGTCCGGTGCTGGGATCGCTCAGGTTGTGGACCGTCGCTGGTTGTCTTGCCTCCGCGCTTTCGTTGCTCGCGATAGCCGCCAGCGGCTTCGTTGGGCCGCAATATCCGCTGCGCGCCGCAGTCTTCGCGCTTGGCGCTTCAAACGGAGTGTTCGCGGTCGCGGCGATCGGCTCGATGATGGGACTTGCGGGCTCGGGAGCGGGGTCTCGCGAAGGGACCCGCATGGGCTTGTGGGGCGCGGCGCAGGCGCTGGCCTTTGGCCTTGGCGGCTTTCTTGGCACAGTGGGCGTCGGCTTCGCGCGTCTGGCCATCCACGACGTCGCCACCGCCTATTCCATCGCCTTTGTCGCTGAAGCGCTCCTGTTTGTCGTCGCGGCGGCGCTCGCCGATCGCATTACCCGTCGAGCGCCCGCGGCTTTGCTCTCTGATGCCCGGACATCCAAACAGCCGCTGGCTGCGGGCACGTGAAAATGAGGCGTTGCGATGACCGGCGAAGAGACGTTTGACGTTGTCGTCGTCGGAGGCGGCCCGAGCGGCGCGACGGCGGCGGAAACTCTGGCGCGGCGTGGGCGCAAAGTGCTGCTGCTGGATCGCGGCGGACGCATCAAGCCCTGCGGCGGCGCCATTCCGCCCCGATTGATCCGCGATTTTCACATCCCGGATCATCTGCTCAAGGCGCGGGTCGACCTCGCGCGCATGATCTCGCCCAAAGGGCAAAGCGTCGACATGCCGATCAAAGGCGGCTTCGTCGGCATGGTTGACCGTGAGGAATTTGACGAATGGCTGCGTGAGCGCGCCGTCACGGCGGGCGCCGCCCGCATCGACGGCCGCTACACCAGGATGACGCGCGATGCGGGCGGCGTCTTCGTTCACTTTGAACCCAAGGGCGCCGGCGCAGAAGCCCGGGTTCGCGCGCGGCTCGTTATCGGCGCCGATGGCGCGCTCTCTGCGGTCGGACGACAGGAAGTGCCCGGCGCCGCCAAGACAAAATTTGTGTTCGCCTATCACGAGATCGTTCGCGCGCCCTCTGGGGAAGCGGCGGCCGCCGATGCGAAGCGCTGCGAGATCCACTATCAAGGCGCGCTCTCTCCGGATTTCTACGCCTGGGTGTTTCCGCACGGCGACACCATGAGCGTGGGAACCGGAAGCGCGCACAAAGGCTTCTCTCTCAAGACCTCAGTGCGCGATCTCAGAGGCCGCGCGGGACTGGACAGGACCGAAACGGTGCGGCGCGAAGGCGCGCCCATTCCGCAAAAGCCATTGCGGAGGTGGGACAATGGCCGAGACGTATTGCTTGCCGGAGATGCGGCAGGGATTGTCGCGCCGGCGTCAGGGGAGGGCATCTACTACGCGATGCTGGGCGGCCAGCTTGCCGCCGAATCGGCCGAAGCGTTCCTCAAATCCGGTGACGCGCGCGAACTTGCGACCGCGCGCAAGCGCTTCATGAAAGCCCACGGACGGGTCTTCTGGATTCTTGGGATCATGCAATATTTCTGGTATCGCAACGACGCCCGCCGCGAACGCTTCGTCAGCATCTGCCGCGATCCCGACGTGCAAAGGTTGACCTGGGAGGCCTACATGAACAAGGAACTTGTGCGGGCCGACCCGATGGCGCACGTGCGCATCTTCTTCAAGGACATCGCGCATCTCTTCCGCTTCGTGGCGCCGTGATCGAGAACGTTCCGCATCGATGGATCGTCATCGCCGTGGCGGCGCTCGGGATCACTGTTGTCGCCACTGCGGGCGCGCTGATGACGGAAGTCGGCCCCTGGTATGAGCGTCTGCGCTCACCCTGGTTTCGGCCGCCGAACTGGGCGTTTGGGCCTGCCTGGGGCATCATCTTCCTGTTCATCGGCAGCAGCGCCGTCTTGGCGTGGGAGCGCGCGCCGGACGATGCGGCGAGAGGATGGGTGATCGGCCTTTTCGTGCTCAACGGAGCGCTCAATGTGCTGTGGAGCGCTCTGTTCTTCAAGCTGCGGCGACCGGATTGGGCGCTCATCGAAGTTGTCGCCCTCTGGCTGTCGATCCTCGCGTTGGTGCTCTATTTCGCCACTTTTTCGCCGATAGCGGCGATACTGATTTCGGTCTATCTGTTCTGGGTCGCTTTCGCCGCCCTGCTCAACCTGAGGATTGTTCAACTCAATGCGCCTTTTGGCGCGGATCGTTGACGCCGGGCCGAAGGAGGGACGCGTTGGAAGCGTTGCTTCGCACGGGTGTGCTGGTCGATCTGATCGTCGGCCTGGTGGGGCTTGAAGCGGCCGCGCTGTTGGTCTTTCGACGCCGCGACGGGCCGCGGTCCTTCTACCGTGACGGCGATGATCGGCAATCTGCTCGCCGGGACTTTCCTGCTGCTGGCGTTGCGCAACGCGTTGATTGGCGCGGAATGGCGCTGGATTGCGGCATGCCTGGCGGGCGCGCTGGCGGCGCATCTCGTCGACCTGCGGTTGCGCTGGGGCGAGGCGCCGCCACGCGCGCGAATCGGCCAGCGAACCCCCGGAGCGAAAAGCGGCGCGCTGATTCGTTCGCATCACAGCCGGCCGTGCATTTCAGCCGACGATAGGAAACGTAACCGCGATCGCCCAGGCCACTGCGGCGGCGGACCCCAGCGCGCCGACGCGCGGATCGCCGGTCCGCGCGTAAACCCATCGGCTGATGAGGCCGTAGATGACGAACAGCAGCAGAATGACCGGCACGATGATGACAAGGAAGAACAGCCGCATCGGGTTCAGCAGCACCGCGATGATGAGCGACAGCAGAAAGCAGAGTTTGGTGAAGGCGTATCCGCCTCTTGCCGCGCCAGGCCCGCGCGTCAACCATTCGTCGGCGAGGAAATAGAGGCCCGTGCCGCAAAACATCGCAGGGATGAGCCACGCGCGCGCAAGGGTCGGCATGAAGGATGTGACATAGGCGTTGATTGGCAAGCCCATGGCGAGCACGTAATAGATCGCAAGCGCGGCGGCCGAAAGCGCGATCGCCGCCGATCCGTGCGGGGCCGCAGCGGGCCGGGCGATCGGCGTATCCCCGAAATAGCCATAGCCCCGTCGCCGTCAACGCGCCATAGAGCGCGAAATGCACGACGAGATAATCGCCGAGCAGGATGGGCAGGAAGTCGGTGGGGATCTTCCACAGGATGAGCGGGCGTCAGGATCATCGGCGCTATGGCGACCGGCAGGAGCCGTCGCCAGCCCGAGCCCTGCGCCGAGCGGCCGCTCGGACAGAATGGGCAACAGTCGCGAGGCCGGCAGCGCCAGTGTGACGAGACCCGCGAACAGCAACGCCAACCAGGGGCCGCGCCGGTCGATGAAGCCGCTCCCGCGCATTCCGAATGTCGCGTTCAACCACTCGAAGCGTCTCCTCGAGCCCGTCGCGGCTGTAGATCACCCCGATATGTTCGGCGCCTTTGGCGAACACGAACCGGCGACCCATGCCTTGCATGAGATCGCCGTAGGTCACACGCTCGCGGGGCTCGCCGTCGGCGACGGCGGCGACGATGCGGCGCGCCTGGTCCTTCAACATCGCCGCCTCCCAGGCGCCGTCGATGACGATCAGATTGCGAGGATGCGTCGGCGTGACGTCCTGTCCGAACAGCGAAAACGCCACTGTGGCGTCGATATCCTGGTGATCGATCGCGTATTTGACGACGAGATCGGACGCCATGGAATGACCAACCAGCGCCAACTTCGGCTCGACGCCGGGAAGTTGGCGCGCGAACGCAACGACCTCGCCGATTTCGTCGAGCAGCGCACGGGTAGAGCGTTGCAAGTCGGCGATGCCGCCGGGGAGGGGTTGGCTATTGCGGCCATGGCCGGCGAAGTCGAAAGTCACCGCGACAAAGCCGTTGCGGGCCAGCGTCACGGCGAGCGGCTGCATCAGTTGTTGGGATCCCGCGAAGCCGTGTGCGATGACGACGACCGGCGCCGGCGCGCCGCCCGCCGCTCGAAAGATCGTGACGGGGATGGTTCCGACCCAGACCTGCGACGTTTCTATCCCCGCGGTCATTCCCGCCAGCGCCTTAAGGCTCAGGGCTATCGCAACGATCGCGCCGAGAGCCAACAGGACGAACCGCATCTCCATATCGCCGCCTTTTCGGGATGGCGGCCCGGCGTTCGCCTGTCGCGCAATCGCGGACCATCGTGAATGGACAAGTCATCTTTACATATCACAAATTAGTCAATCTAACTTTACTAACGTCGAATTCTGAGGTTGAATAATTGCGGGCGGTGTCGGCCGACCCAGAAGCCGAATGGCTCAGCGTATCGTCCGTCGTCTCGGGGAGGCCAAGATGGAGCGAGAAAGTCGGCCGCAAAGCAGCGTCGGCAGCGGGTCACGTTGAGCGGAAACGGCGCCTACGTCGCATCGCGCGGCTATTCGGATAGTCCGTCCGCTCGCGACGGCTCGAGATCGCCAGGCGCGGTTGATGAAAGTCGTCGCAGGAGAAGTCGCGACGCGGCTGCGGTTGGTCCGCCCGTTTGTTCCCGACGCCGCCGAGCCCGAAAGTTTCACGGCATCCGAATAGCGGAGTTCGGGGCTCTTGGCTATCCTCGCCGACAATCATCCGGTGTTTTCCCAATTCGCAAAGAGGATCGACGAAGGACGTTCGGCCGCCTCGTTGTTCTTAACGCTTCTGGCGCCGACGGCCGACTACCTCGAGGCGCTGCGGCACGAGGATCGCTGCGATTTCGTGGAGTTTGCGCATGGGCATGGCGCGCCTCAAACAATTGCTCGCCCGCTACGACGCGCACCAACTCAAGCCCTGTCGTCGCGGTTCGCCAAAACGCCTACCTTTGCGCCGGTCGCGAGCTCCGGGGGCAGTTCGATTGCGATCTGCTTGCCGTCCTGTTGCGTGCGGGAGGCTGGGACGTGGCGACGACGGCGGCCAGCGACGCCAAGGCAGCCCGAGACGCCACCGCACGCGGGGCCTGCGATGTCTTCGTCCTGACGATGAGCGCCGGCTCGAGTCCGGAAACGGCGGCAAGGGACATCGAGGCGGCGAGGCGGGCTTCCCGCAACGGGTTGATCCGCGTTATGGCGTACGGGGCGGTCTTCGCGAAGGATCCTGGATTGGCGATCCAGATCGGCGCGGATGCCGCAGCCCCTGATGCGCGCACCGCCGCAGTCGTCGCCCGCGCACTGGCGCCCGCGCGCGCAGCCTGAGGCGGTCTGCGATGAATTCCGCCGAGGCGCCCGTTTTGATTTAGGGGCGCCCTTTGAGCCTGCCAAAATCTCTCGTCCAGGTAGGCGTCAAGCTGGCTTGGCGTCCTCGCCGTTGGGTTCGATCGAGAGGTGCTCCAGCACCTCCGCGGCCCTCGCAACCGAGATTCTGACGCTCTCCAGCAGAGCCGGCATCGCCGATGTGTCGCTGCCGTCGGTGATTTCGAGCGCAGCCAGTTGTGCATTCTCGACGACAGTCGACATCAGCTTCTGAAAGGTCAGTTGCGCTTCCGAATCGATGCGGCCAGCGAGTTGGCGGTGGCTCTGCACGATTCCCTCCTGAAATCGCCGCCGCGCCGACTCGGCCGCTTTGCGCTCCGTCAGATCGGTGAACATCAGCACGAAGCCAATGACCCGTTCCGGCGAAGACAGCACCGGGTCGGCCCGCACCAGCAGAGGTTTGGCGGCGCCGCTGGCGTCTTGTAAAATCGCCTCGCCGCGCCAGGGTTGGCGGTTTTCCCTCAAGGCCCGCAGGCGGCGCCCGGTCTCGACCGGGTCAGTAAAATAGAGCGCCATTTCGTCCAGGTGGCGCAACGGACGATTGCCCGAGCCCAGCAACGCATGAAAAGCGTCGTTGGCCTCGATGATCTTTCCATTGGCGTCCGCGACGACGACCTGCTGGCGCGAGGAGCGGACCTGTCGAAGCACCTGCTCCAATTGATCCTGAGCAATGAGAATTCGCACGGAGCGGAATTGCAGCACCACGTCCGTGACGCTGGATCCTATCAGACGGGCGGCGGTGAGGTCGGCCGCCGTCCAGGGATCGGAGGTGCCCTCCACCACCTGGCGCCACTTTGGCGAATGACCGCCGGGGCGAAAGCTCCCTCGGGTCGTCGCCCACCGCCGTCGGCTTGAAAGGGTCGCCGCCCCAGGTGACCGTCCGCACGCGCTCCTTGCGAAACCAGATCAGCAATTCGTCCGGCTCGCCGGAAACCCGGGTCGCCGCCACGCCGCTCGCCACGGCGGTTATCGGCTGGAATGCGGGCTCGACGGCGCCGAGGTTGGAGGTTGAAAAAACATCATCGACGAGCCGCGATTTCAGCCATTCGCCGATTTCCCGGATCTCAACAGTTCCCGGAACCTCGCCGGTTGTCATGATCTGCCCTTCGAACATCAGCGCAGCGCCGCTCGCGCCCAATGGAAGCAGAAGCGAACGCGCGCTGTCGAAAAGCGCGCCACGCCAGTCGCCATCGCGCGTGATGCTCTCCACCATGCGTTGCTCGAGGCGTCGCACCGAGAGTTCGCCCTGACCCTGAACAAAGCTTTCGAGCGCCGCCAGCCGTGTGCCGATCGTCTCGGCCAGAATTTCGCAGACTGAGCGCATTTCGAAGGGAAGGAAACGCGGTGAATAATGATGGCAGGAGATCAGCCCCCACAGCCGGCCGCCGACCATCAACGACACCACAAGCGTGGCCGCCACGCCCATGTTCTTCAAATACTGGACATGGATCGGCGACACGCTGCGCAGGAAACAGAGCGACATGTCCAGATCCTCGCCCGTGATGGGGGACAGCCGGGGGACCAGGGGCGCCGGGGTATAGTTGATGTCTTCGAGCAGGCGGACCCGGTTCCGCTCATAGAGGCGTCGCGCAATCTGCGGAATATCTGACGAAGGATAGCGATTGCCCAAGAACGCCTCGAGATCGTCGTTCTTGTCTTCAGAGAACACTTCGCCGTGGCCTTCGTCGTCGAAGCGATAGACCATGACGCGATCGTAACCCGTCAGGCCCCGAAATATTTCCGCAGTGTCGTCGCACAGGGCCTGAATCGACGATGACGCCAGCACGGTTTGCAGAGCCGCTTCGATCGGCTCCGCGACATTGACCAGCGGCTCGGCGCGCTCCAGTTCTATGACCAATCCGCCTCCAGGCGGGCGATGCAACAGACCATTGAACGGCTCCGCCGGCCTGCCGATATGGCATTTTAGGGCGATCGGAATGGCGTCCGCCCGGTCACTGACGTGGGGGCGCGCGCGCTCCCAGAGGTCGCCCGGCAAATCGCGCAGCGACATTCCCAGCACATTGCCCGTAATGCCGAGGAACTTGCCGGCATTGCTGCTCGCCTGGACGATCTGGTAGGTAGGTTCAACTATGACCAGCAACGCGCCGTAGGACTGTATCGACGCGGCGAGGTGAATCTGCTCCCGCTCGCAATTGGTGAGGTCCGCCGTACCGAAGGCAGGAGACGAAGCTTGAGCTGGCGTCAATTCCGCGGCCTCCCGGGCGTTATCTTTTTTAGGTTTGTCGTAGTCTTAAGATCAATCAAAGCTGTACTTGTTCAGCTTTGTATGCAGGCTCTGGCGGCTTAGGCCGAGCCGGCGGGCGGCGACCGTGCGATTGCCCTCTGACTGTTGCAGGGCCAGCGCGATATTGTATCTTTCTATCGATTCTGTCGACGCCTTGACGATCTGCTCCAAAGTCATCGTCCCTAAGTCTTCCGAATTCGTGTTGGCGAACGTTGCTCCTGGGAGACTGTCCCCGCCGCGCCGCCTGGTGACGTCTCGGATGACGATGCCAAAAAAGTCCGCGCCCGTGTTCTTGTCGCCGACTGCCGAGATTTCAACCTCAGTCGACACGCCAAGTTCTCCTCGTAGACGCGTCGTCAGCATCTTGACGGCGCCATGCTTGCGCACAAGCCCGATGACCGCCTCCAGATCGGCGCCCGGTTCGGTGAGCCACCGACCCAAACTCTGGCCGATGACCGCGCTCTTGACCTCGATCTGCGTGAGATCGAGAAATGCGTCATTTGCGCGCTGAACCAAGCCAGCGCTATCGACTATGACAAACCCGTCCGGCAATCGCCGCATCAGTTCATCAATCGAGAAAGGTTCTTTGCTTTCCGGCTTAGACGCCTCCGCGCCCACCGCGGCGATCTGAAAGAGATAGAAGGCGCCAGCTTCCGTGCTCATCAATATCGCGCGAAGAGTCCAGAGTGCGTTATTCGGACCGAGATGCAGCACGATGCTGGGCGCACGCCCGTGGGCATGGACAGTGTCGAGCATCGCCTGCAGCGCTTTCTGGTCGCGGGGCTGCAAATCGGGGATGAATTCGTTTCCTGGAAACAGGCCCAGGACCTTGGTCGCGGCCTGATTGGCCTCGACGATGGTCCGGTTGGAGGCGCTGACCAGCAATGACGGCCTCGTTGGCCACGTCGAACAGCAAGCGGTAGCGCGTTTCGATTTCGCGGAGCTTCCAATAGTCCTTTTCCCGCGCTTGCTGGGCCGTCAGCAATCGCGACTGGAGATCGGCGATTGTCTGGATATTTCGCCCTACCGCGACAAACCCGGCGCGTTTGCCGAGGCTGACGGTCGTGTATTCCATCTGCAGCTCAAGGCCGCTGGGGAACTTCTGTTTGACATTGAAGCAGGAGGTCGCGCCGCTGCGACGGATCTCCTCGATGAGTTCCGCGACGTCCCTGGCAAGGGCGGGATCGATGGTCTCGCCCCAGGGACGGCCGCGCCATTCCTCCAGACGCTCGCCCGCGAAAGCTTCAGACAATATCGTCTTCTGGATCACGCCGCTGGCGTCCAGCGTGATCGTGATATCAGGCGTTACAACCTTGTTGTGGATCATTTTTCGGCCAATTGTCGCTAGGAAGACACGCCTAGTCGCGGCAGCGCGCTTTGTCCAGATGAGCTTACACGCCTAACGAATTCGCA
The DNA here is from genome assembly GCA_963771455.1 of uncultured Pseudomonadota bacterium. GTDB lineage: Bacteria > Pseudomonadota > Alphaproteobacteria > Rhizobiales > Beijerinckiaceae > Roseiarcus. The sequence continues at coordinate 12,605 of CAVYTP010000003.1, read as the reverse complement.
CCAAGAGGTCCGACCAGGCCGCGGGGACCCCCCACCTTTCTTACCTTCGTAAATACCTATGGTTGTAATTATAAGACTACGACGCGTTTGCGCTTCACCAGACGCGCTTCTATAGCCTATGCCGCCAATTACGTGTCTTTAGGTACAAGTAACGAGCATCCTGTACATAGCGAATCTTCAATTTTTGCGCGTAACGTGCGATATTTAGCTCGGTTTTTTGTTCCAAAGCTTGCAATACCCAGTAGGTGTAATTTCGCCGTCAACAACCTTGCAGGAATTCGGCGCGATAAAGAAATTGCACTGATCGCATTGCTTCCCGTCTTTCGGCTCCGTTTGATAGGCGACACCAGCCTGCGCCATTTTCGCCTCAGCGAAAGTAGACGCCATCACTGCGAGTGGACCTGCGCTCGCCATCGATATCAAAAATTTCCGACGGCTAGATTTTACGATAGTCTTGTCAGTAAGCATAGTCATCGACCGCCCATTTTGATCTTCCGCCCGATTTCAGTTTTCTCGTTTCGTCAGTAAATGCGCACAGCTATTCTTATTATCTCGTATTGATCGGTCAATTGCCCATAACGTAATTGGTCAAGATAGAGGTGTCAAGATACGACGACACCACAGAATCGCCAGACAATTTTTCGAGATGTCACGGATTTAGCGGCAGCCAGCGCTCTCGCGCCGGTCGCCGCCTAGCCTCGAATTGCAGGCCTATCAGCGACCGTGGATGGCGCCAGCTAAGAGCGGACCCCAAATCATCACGACCGCCGCGACGCCCGCCGCCATATCCTGGGCGTCGAATAGTGGCCCCCTTGCGCGAGGTCTCACGTAGATCTTGCCATTTTCAAGCGGCGCCGCCGAAGGCGTAAGTGTCCGGTCGTCGACAATGGTCGGGCGCGTCAAGGTTTCCATCTCGTTCCTCCTTCGGTGCAAAGGGGTCCGTCCCAATGACGCGCCCCTACGCTTCCGATACAATGATGTTTGCAAAAGCTTGTTCCATGGCTCGCACTTTCTGATTGGAGCGACTGCCCATTCGGGATGCACGCCATGCGTATCATGAGATAATCATGGGGTCTCGCATCAGCGCTGGATCTGGAGAGAAGATCTGGAAAGCTCGAGAGCACGCGAGTTCCGGCCTCACAAAGTACAATTCGTGCCGGAACTTGGGTCGATTTATTTGAAGTCGCGCGCCAACGACGACCGCGCGAGTTCCGCGATGGTCCCCGCAATCTCGACCCCTATTGGCCCTGCGCGAACCACAACGAAAGTGAGCAGGCGCTGGACTTCATCGGGCTCGCCGCTCTCCTCCGCGCGTTCGAACGCGCTCAGCGGAAGAAGTTGTAGTCGGCGCCGGTCGGAAGGACGAGATAATCATAGGCGACCTCATGGGCGTCCTACATCTGAACTATGCGACGATCTGGATCGACGCCGATGACCTCCAACATGAAACGGTCACATTTGCATTTGGCGCAACAGAATCCTGTTTGCGTTCGCGATGTCAGCGGGAGAGAGCGACTGCTGTCGCCACTTGATAGAGCAGCGGCTGGAACAAATGGTGGTTTGTGCGTTCTATCAACACTACGTCGGCGGCGGCATGCCTCAACGCCTTGGCGACCGCCCTGCCGCCAAAACCCGCCGATTATGGAACCCAATAGATCCAAACCGCGGGAGATGCCTTCTTGCCGAGAAACGGCTTCGAACCGAACCGAGGTTGAAGAGCCGACCGTTGAATTCCGCGTTAGACTGACCCGCATTTCACCTGAGCAATTCGCGACGCAAGCGATAATTCGCGGTCCTAGAGATTTCTGCCTTTGAACAGCAGCGAGATGCTGCTCGTTTCGGCGACTTGCGCCGCCACTGCGGCCAATTGCGGGCCGAACGCCTCGATGCGCTCGTCGGTCAGTCGAAACAGCGGGCCGGCGATTGTCAGTACGCCAATCGTTCGCCCGTCTTGCGCGCGGATGGGCGCGCCGATTGAACTCATCCCCGGAGCGAAAACCTCGCGGATGACGCTGTAGCCGTTCTTGCGGGCGGCGCGCAGGTAGGGAACCAGGGACTTGATGGTCGTCGGCGCTTTGGGGCCGTAGCGCTCCGGAGCGCCAAAACCCTGGCGCGCGACCATTTCGAGCGCTTTCTCCTCGGGCAGCGTCGATAGCCACGCGTAGCCGGCTGCGCTGCAGGACAGCGGCACGGAGAGCCCCATGTCCGGATCGTATTGCAGCGGTCCCCTGGCGCCCTGAGCCTTGGCGACGAAAATCAATTCTTCGCCGTCCACGACGGCAAGGCGGACCAATTCGCCGCACTCCGTCGCGAGCTTGTCGAGCAGGGGTTGAGCCACATCCAACCCTCCGGACCGGCTCAGAAAGTTGAGGCCGAGCGCCGGCAGCTTGATCGTCAGCGCGTACTCGCCGTGCGCCCGATTCTGGCGCGCGTAGCCACAGCGGGCCAGCTCGTTGAGCAGGCGGTGCGCGCCGCTCGCCGGCATGTTCGCCTTTTCCGCGACGAAGGACAGCGAACAGCCTTCGGGATGCGCGGCCAGGATCTCAAGAACGGCCAGACTTCTCTCGAGCACGCTGGACAAGCATCGGCTCCTTTTCACCCGCGGCCACATTCGGATCGCGCCCGGCGAAGGTCAATCGCTCATATTCTGGAATTGATTTCCATTATTGAATTAAATTCAGATTGTGTTATGAATCGAAGCCGCGCGGGCTTTTGTGGGCTTTTGGGATCGCCGAGGCAGGAAAATGAAGAGACCGGTGTTTCTCCTCAACGGCTCCAACCTGAACATGCTGGGCAAGCGAGAGCCGCATCTCTACGGCCGGACGACGCTCGCAGAAGTGAAGGAGAACTGCCTGCAGTTGGCAGGCGAACTCGGCCTCGACTGCCAGTTCCGTCAGACCAACCACGAAGGGGTCATGGTCGATTGGCTGCAGGAGGCGTTCGAGACCGACGCCGCTGTTGTCATAAACCCGGCCGGTTTTTCCTTCGCGTCGATCCCGATCTTCGACGCCCTGAAAATTCTCACGACGCCGATCGTCGAAGTCCACATCACCAACATTCACAAGCGGGAAGAGATCTACCAGAAGTCGCTCGTCTCGCGGGTCGCCGGCGGCGTGATCTGCGGCTTCGGATGGCGCGGCTATCTGCTGGCGTTGAGGGCGGTCGCGCTCGCGCTCGATGGCAAGAACGACTGATTGTCGTCGCATACGCGGATTGCAAACAAGCGGAAGCCGGCAGCGTCCGGCGGCACGCGGGAGGACAGACGTGACGGTTCAATCGACGACATCCGCCATGGGTCGCGCCGCCTCCTCCGGGCCGGCGAGCCGGGTTCGTTTCGGCATCCTTGCGCTGGTCACCATCGGCACGATGATCAACTATCTGGATCGAACGGTGCTTGGCATCGCGGCGCCGGCGTTGCGTCAGGATCTCGGGATCGACGCGGCGGCGATGGGCGTGGTGTTCTCGGCGTTTTCGTGGACCTATGCGGCAAGCCAGATCCCCGGCGGCGTATTCCTCGATCGCTTCGGCGCCCGGCTGACCTATGCGCTTTCGCTGACGTTCTGGTCGCTGTTCACGCTGCTGCAAGGTTTCGCCGCCGGTCTCTATTCGCTGCTGATCTGCCGTCTGGCGCTCGGCGTGGCGGAAGCGCCGTGCTTTCCTACCAACAGCCGGATCGTCGGTATCTGGTTTCCTCAGCAGGAGCGCGCCACGGCGACGGGCATCTATTCGGTGGGCGAATATATGGGCCTGGCGCTGTTCAGCCCGTTTCTGTTCTGGCTCATGGGGGCCTATAGCTGGCATGCGCTGTTCATCCTGGTTGGCGTACTCGGCGTGGCGTTCGGCGCGATCTGGTGGGTGCTATATCGTGATCCGCACGAGAGCCGGATGGTCAACCGCGGCGAGCTCGACCATATCGCCGCCGGAGACGGGCTCGAGGGCGATGTTCCCGCGAAGGTTCCCTTCTCATGGGCGAATGTCCGCATGCTGTTGAGCTATCGGCAGATGTGGGGCGCCAGCATCGGGCAGTTCACCAGCAATTCGACGCTGGTGTTCTTCCTGACGTGGTTCCCGAGTTACCTCGCCACCGAGCGGCACATGCCCTGGGTCAAGGTCGGCTTCTTCGCCGTGTTGCCGTTTCTCGGCGCTGCGGTGGGGATCACGCTCGGCGGATGGACGTCCGATTGGTTGTTGCGCCGCACCGGTTCGGCAAATATCGCGCGAAAGGTGCCGATCGTCGCGGGTCTGCTGCTGGCTTCGTTGATCATCTCGGCCAATTTTGTCGCGAGCGACGCGGCGGTGATCGCCATCCTGTCGGTGGCGTTCTTCGGGCAGGGGCTCGCGGGCCTCGGCTGGGCGCTGATCCCTGACATCGCGCCGAAGCCACTGATGGGATTGGCTGGCGGCTTATTCAACTTTGCGACCAACCTGGCGGGCATCGTGACGCCGCTGGTGATCGGCTTCATCGTCTCCGCGACCGGATCGTTCTACTACGCCCTGGTCTTCATCGGCTGCGTCGCGCTGGCGGGCATTCTGTCCTACGTCGTCGTGCTAGGCGACATTCGCCGCATTGAGATCGAGCCGGTTGTTTAGCCGAGACCTTTGGCTTTGATCTCACAACGCAGTGCCATCAGCAGCCTCACACGTTGAGGGATCCTCAGCACGTCTTGATAAGGCCGCGCAGGTCAGGCGCGATCCTTTGCATTCCGGCGTCGCTCAGGATGGGATTGTGGCGTCCCTGGCCGAGCGCCTCGCCGCCGCTCATACCGCTGCTGAGCCGGGCAAAGGATTGGTAGAGTACGATGCGACTCCGGGTACGTAAGAAATCCGAGAGTCACAACAGCCTGTTCAGATACACTTACCCGATGCATGGATACGGACCCCACGACGAAGCCGCGAACGCACTCAGAAAGCGCATCGGCGCTTGCACCGTCTGCGCGAGCGTGCTGCCCGCCGGGCCCCGCCCCATCGTTCAGTTCAGCGCGGCCGCCCCGATCCTTGTGATCGGGCAAGCCCCAGGAGCCCGGGTGCACGCGAGCGGCGTGCCGTGGCAGGACGACAGCGGCGATCGTCTCCGCGGCTGGATGGGAGTCGATCCGGGCGTATTCTACGATCCCGCAAAAGTTGCGCTTGTCCCCATGGGCTTCTGCTATCCGGGCAAGCGCGCAGGCGGCGATCTCCCGCCGCGACCGGAGTGTGCTCCGCTTTGGCACCCGCCAATACTGGAACTCCTGCCGAGCGACCGTCTGACGGTGCTGGTCGGCAGCTTCGCAATCGCCCGATATGCGCCACACTCGCCACGGCGATCTCTCACGGAAACCGTTCAAGCGTTCCGCGAGTTGGGGCCGCGGGTCATCCCGTTGCCGCACCCTGCGTGGCGCGTGACCTTGTGGATGAAGGCGAATCCCTGGTTTGTCGAAACACTCCTGCCTGTTCTCAGGGCCGCCGTGGGTGAGTGCGTGAACGCCACCGCGGTTGGACAACATTCCCGCTGATCATCAGGAGGCTCCGCTGCGTCAGGAAGCCCGGCTGCAGTCTTCCTCCCGGAATATGAGAGGGTCGTTTTCAACTTTTCCTCATTATGCCCGTTCCCGGTAGAGAGTATTCAACCTTGCAACGTTTCGTCGATGCATTGTCAATTCCACAATTGCTCAAAGCTCGACACCTGACGCCATTGGAGAGTCTGATGAAACGCGAAATCATCCGTGTCGAACCGCTCTCGACCTACCTGGAACGCTGGGGAGCGCCGACCTCTGCGGTCACACGGTACGGGGACACCATATACGTAACGGGCGCGCCGCCCTACGAGCCGGAAACCGGCGAGATCTTCGGCGGCGACATCAAACGGCAGGCGAGGCTTGTTCTCCAGCAGTTGAAGGACTGCGTAGAAGCCGGAGGCTCGTCCCTCGACAAGGTTCTGAAATGCAACGTCTACGCCACGTCAGCGGCATATTTCCAGGCGATCAACGAAGTCTATGTGGAGTTCTTCCCGACGGATTGGCCTGCCCGGATGTTTGTCGTGGTCGGTCCGTGGGCAGGCAGGTTTGACGTTGAAATCGATTGTATCGCCGGCATCTAGTAAGGGAGGATTGTATGTTTTCCGTACTCTTCGAAGTCCATCCCAACAAAGAGAATTGGGATGACTATCTGAACAGCGCCAAGATGCTGCGTCCTGAGTTGGAGAAGGTCGAAGGTTTCGTCGACAACATCCGCTACAAGAGCCTGACGCGAGACGGCTGGATTCTCTCGCTGTCGAGTTGGCGCGACGAGAAGTCGCTGGTGCGCTGGCGAACCCAGGTGCGCCACCACGAAATCCAGCAGAAGGGCCGCGATGAGATCCTTGCGGACTACCATCTGCGTGTCGGCCAGATAACAGCCGACAACGAGATACCTGAAGGGTACGCGCTGACGGAACAACGCCTCGATGAGACTGAGGTCGGCGAGGGCACGGCGATCACGCTGATCAACATTTCCCGACCGTCGAAGTGGACGGAAACGACGAACCCCTACGACTGCGCCGAATGGCTCGGCCTCAATCCCTGGACCGGGGCAAGCGTGTCCTGGGACCTTTTCGACGCGGTCCTTTCTCCAGGCGATCTGATCCTGATGATCACCTGGAAGGGCAGTGTCGGCTGCGGATGCCTACGAGAAGACGGCGATGCCGCAGCTTCAGGCGCGCATGCGTCGCGTCCGGGTCGTGCGCGATTATGGGAAATACGACCGGCGCGAAGCGCCTCAGTACTACGCCGACGCGAAAGGCGCGAAGACGATCCACGCCTGAGGTCCGGAAACGGTCCAGTTGACGATCTCACCCTGCGGCTGCCCCTGAAAAAATCGAATTCAAGCGCAAGGATCGGAGTGAACGGCCACCGGCGACGGCCCTAAATTCGAAAACAGACGAACAAGGGAAAACACCGATGAGCCTGACCACCCCCCACGCCCCCGCATCGACGATCAGCGATGCGCACTGGCAGACACTCGTAGACCGGAATGCCGAGGCCGACGGGTCTTTCGTCTACGGCGTCAAGTCGACCGGCATCTATTGCCGGCCCTCTTGCCCCTCGCGAGCGCCGAACCGCCGCAACGTCGTCTCGTTCGCCACGGCGAAGGATGCGGAGGCGGCCGGATTTCGCGGCTGCTACCGTTGCAATCCGAACGGCGTGTCCGTCAATGAGGCGTCGGCCAAACTTGTCGCCGAGGCGTGCCGGACGATCGAGGCCGCCGACGCGATGCCGACATTGGCCGAACTGGCGGCAGCTGCGGGCCTCAGCCCGTTCCACTTCCACCGCCGTTTCAAGGCGATGACCGGCCTCACCCCGAAGGCCTATGGGGCGGCCCAGCGCGCCAAGCGCGTGCGAGCCGAGCTTGCTCAAAATGGCGCGAGCGTCACCAGCGCCCTCTACGGAGCTGGATTCGGTTCGAGCAGTCGCTTCTACGAGAAATCTTCGGAGGTGCTCGGCATGACGCCGACGGCTTTCAAGCAGGGCGGAAAAGACGCGGATATCCGCTTCGCGGTCGGCCAGTCGTCTCTTGGGCGCGATCCTCGTCGCGCGCAGCAGCAAGGGGATCTGTGCGATCACCCTTGGCGACGACCCGCAGGCGCTGATCGAGGACCTCGAAGACCGGTTCCCGAAGGCGAGGCTCATTGGCGGCGACGCTGAGTTCGAAGAGCTGGTGGCCCGCGTCGTCGGCTTTGTCGAACAGCCCGAGATTGGGGCTCGACCTGCCGCTCGACGTGCAGGGCACCGCCTTTGAAGAACGCGTCTGGCAGGCGCTCCGCGAGATCCCCGTAGGCGGGACGGCGAGCTACGCCGAGGTCGCCAAGCGGATCGGCGCCCCCGCGCCACCCGCGCGGTGGCGCAGGCCTGCGCCGCCAACAAGATCGCGGTGGCCATCCCCTGCCACCGGGTCGTTCGCAGCGACGGCGCGCTCTCGGGATATCGCTGGGGCGTCGATCGGAAACGCAAGCTGCTGGCGAAAGAGGCTCAGGCATGAACGTCATCTTCAACGCGCAACCCCCGGCGAAGGCCGGGGGATCGGCGGAGGAGAGAGTCGGCCGCTACAACTGGGGCGCGCTCGGCGACGACCTCGACGCCCATGGCAACGCGATTCTCAAACAGCTTTTGACCGCCGACGAGTGCGCGAACATCGCGGCGCTGTACCCGCACGAGGAGCCGTTCCGCAGCCGCGTCATCATGGCGCGCCACGGGTTCGGCAAGGGCGAGTACCGCTACTTCAAATACCCTCTCCCGGCGCTCATTGGCGACCTCAGGACCGCGCTCTACCCCCGCCTCGCGGGCGTGGCGAACGCGTGGAACGAGCGCATGGGGCAGGAGCAGCGCTTTCCGGAGACGCACGCGCCCTTTCTCAAACTCTGCCACGACGCCGGGCAGACGCGCCCGACGCCGCTCTTGCTGCAGTACGTCCCGGGCGACTTCAACGCGCTTCACCAGGACCTCTATGGCGACATTGCGTTTCCTATTCAGGTGGCGATCCTGCTCTCGGAGCCGGATCGCGATTTCACCGGCGGCGAGTTTGTCCTGACGGAGCAGCGGCCGCGCATGCAGAGCCGCGTCGAGGTCGTGCCGCTTCGCCAGGGCGACGCAGTGGCTTTTGCCGTGCACAACCGGCCGGTCCGCGGCGCGCAAAGGCAACTACCGCGTCAACCTGCGGCACGGCGTCAGCCGGCTGAGGTCGGGTCAGCGCCACACGCTCGGCATCATCTTCCACGACGCGAGGTAGCCTCCGCGCAGTTGGCGCATCTGACTCAAGCGCTATTTCTTCCGCGGCTTCTCTGCGGCGGGCTGCTTATCGAGCTTGAGCAATTCCGAGGCCAGCGATTTGCGCAGGCGCGGAATGGCGTACTCGATGAAGCGCCGCGTTTTCAGGGGCACGAGCGCCTGTCCGGTGTGAACGAGATGAACTGGGATCGGCTTGGGCTCATAGTCCTGCAAGACGACGTGCAGTTTCCCCTCCGCGACCGGCTGCGCCACCTGGTACGACAGCACGTTGGTGACGCCGACACCCGCGACCGCCGCGTCTATGGCCGCCTCGGCGGTGTTTATTTTCAGCCGGCACAAGGGCGGGACTGCTTTGACTGCTGGTCCATCTCCAGAGCCGAAGACCCATGTCATCCCGGAGCCGATCGCGGCGAAGGTCACGCACATGTGGTCGCCGAGGTCGGCGGGCGTTTTCGGGGCGCCGTGGGCCGCGAAATAGGCGGGGCTGCCGCAGACGACGCGCCGTATCTCGCCGACCTTCGTCGCGACCATCGTGCTGTCGGGCAAGTCCCCAATACGGAGGGCGAGGTCGATATGCTCGTCGACAAGATTCAGCGTCGTGTCGGAGAGCGTCAACTGAATGTTGATCTGCGCGATATTTCGCCAGGAACGCGTTGACGACCGGAACGACGTGGAGGCGCCCGAAAACGATCGGCGCGGTCATGGTCAGCGTGCCGCGCGGCACGGTGAACTCGCCCGCCGCCTGAGACTCGGCCTCGTCGACCTGCTCAAGGATGCGTTTGCAGGCGGCGATGTAGGCCGAGCCGGCGTCGGTCAGCGAAAGCCCCCGCGTCGAGCGCACCAAAAGCTGGGCATTCAGTAAGGTCTCGAGCTCGCCGATTTTCCGACTGATCGTCGGCAAGGGCACGCCGAGCTGCCGCCCGGCGGCTGAAAAGCTGCCCGCCTCCGCCGACGCGACCAGATAGGACATGGCTTCCAGGCGATCCAATAGCTCTCACTTTCCGAGAGGTCATGTCTCGGATTTACTGGATTATCCAGAACATTGGTAGGGCCTACGTTCGCTCCAGAGCACACACGGGACGCCGGTCGACTTTCCGCCTGTCTCCGTCGCAAAGGCAGCCTGCGCGCCGCGTGGCGAATTGAACGGACGCTCGGCCGCATTTCAGTGCTTCGGGAGACTATCCTAATGGCTTACGGATTTCTCGACATCGCCGCAACGCCGAGCGTGAGGGCGGCGCAGGTCGCCAATCGGCAGCTCGGATTACTGGGGGGACTTTGCCGGGGATCGTACGTTTGATCGCTTCACCGAGAACGAGGTCGCGTTTATCGGTCAGCGGGACAGCTTCTACATGGCGACAGTCTCCGAGACGGGTTGGCCCTATGTTCAGCATCGCGGCGGAGCGCCAGGATTCCTCAAAGTGATTGACGAACGGACGCTCGGATTTGCGGACTTCCGGGGCAACCGTCAGTACATCAGCGTGGGCAACGTGGCCGCCAATGATAAAGCGGCGCTGATCCTGATGGACTATCCGCGCCGCACCCGCCTGAAGATCTACGCCCATGTCGAGGTCAAGGACCTAACTGACGAGCCCGAGCTGGCGCAGCGCCTTGCATCGCCGGGCTATAAGGGCAAGGTCGAGCGGGCGATGCTGTTGCACCTCGAGGCTTTTGATTGGAACTGCCCGCAGCACATCACGCCGCGCTTCACCGAGGGCGAGATCGGCGAGGCCCTGGCGCCCATTCGAGAGAGGCTGCGCGCGCTCGAAGAAGAGAACCAGCGACTTCGAGCGGCGCTGGCGGACGCAGGGGCGAAGGCGTCAAGCGTACAATAGGCGGATATTCGGCAGGCGAGGCACATGAAACGTGGCGTTTGCCGGCCGTACGATCAACCATACCGTTTGGCCTGTTGTTCAGCGACAAGCACGGCCAATATCAGCAAGAGACCGCGAGCCACCATTTGATAGAAGGTCGGCACGCTTGTGAGGATCATGCCATTGTTCAGCACGCCGAGAATGATGACGCCGAGCACGCCGCCAATGATCGTTCCTTTGCCGCACTGTTAATATCCGCACCCGATTGAGCCAGTTTTCCATTTTAAGGTGACCACGGTAGGTCCCGCGCAAAGCTTCCCTCCTTTCGAGTGGACGCGTTGCAGCTATGTTCGGACGTCGATGGAAAATTGGGTCAAACGCTGACGGAAAATAACAGCGGGCGCGGTGCGCGCTGCTAAGAACGGCGCACAAGCTGATGGCGTCGACCTAGCGCCCCACCTTCAAATCGGTGGGTCATTTTCTTCTAAAAAAAATCGTTAAGTTAAGTTGGTAGTGGTGGCGGACGCAGTCCCTGTAAACCGGTCTCCGCCGGTGATGCTCCCTGGTAACAGGGAAAATAACAGGGAGAGTCGCGGAAATCGACACTTTCCGCGGTGTTTGATGCGCCCTAAGGACAACAAATTCAATAGTTTCGCGGCTTCGCTCCCTACTCGACATTGCAGGGAGCGTAACAGGCCCGAACAGGGAGCCTCTGTCCGGCTAACAGATCTCGCCTGTGCCGAGGCGGGATTTCGCGTCGGCGCGTCGCGCTCCGCCGACGATTAGAGCGATGTTGCATTAATTTAGGCAGGTGGCGTACTAACTACCATGTTGATACGGCGACGGGCAGACGCGCTTTGGCGATTAAGATCACGAAAAAACCTCCGCCAAAGCGCAAGGCTGGGACCAGAGCGGGCCTTACCAAGGCGGCTATAGCGGCCGCGGCCGCAAAGCAGCTGGAATTAGGACCGGGCGCCTTTAGCGTGCGAGCTTTGGCGAAGGCACTGGGCGTCGTTTCGACAAGCATCCTTTCGCATTTCAACGGCGAAGTTTCGGAAATATCCGACGAGGTCGTCAAAACGGATCTCATCTCGGCTGCACATCCGTACAAACCTAAAGAGGATGCTGCCGACTACCTCCGCGATCTGCTCCTCGCGATTCTGAAGTCGCTTCATGGCAAGCCGACAATCGCGATCCTGACCGTCCAGCACCTATCCGCCAACCCTGTCCTCGTCCCGCTATTGGCGGAACGCCTGCTGGCGAGCCTTTCCGCCCTCGGCGCTTCCCAAGAGGCGGCCCCCCGGCTGTTTATGCGCACGCTCGGCTTGATCTGCGACATGATTGTGACCGAATGCGTTCGATCGAAGGCGTCGGCGCAGGCGGAAATCCTCGACCCGAGCGAAGGCTGCGATAGCCGATCTGCCCTCTACCGAATATCCGCAACTCGCGGCGCTTCCCAAAAGGACTGTCCGCGGAAATCGCGAAGGGCGCCACGGCCGCGCCGACGCCCGACTTGGCGCAGTATTATGTGAACCGGCTGATTGCGCTGGTCGAATGGCTAAACCGGGATGATGGGGAGCCGATGGCCGAGACGCCGTTGAAGCCCATCCTCCGGTGATAATTAGCATGTCAGCCTAATTAAATAGATAACCGATCTATTACAATAGATATTCGGTGGAACACCGTACAGGCCACAACGGCTTTTCGACCGTTTTTTCCCTTGTGCAGCGTCGGCAATTCGCGTGAATGCTTGTCTGTCAACGGAAGCACGGACCCTCGACAAGGCCGTGACCTTTGGCTGAGCCCATGTCTTGCTCGGGCTCGGACGAGAAGTCGCTATCCCCAGACGGTATCTTTCAGACCCTACGGCGTGCAGCGCCAGCGTATTGCGTCTACGACGCAAGCCGCACTTTTGCGCGCGCTCGTCGAGGAAAAGCATCGTCAACAGCACGTCCGCCTCGCCATATGAGGACGTGCGCAAACAAACGGAGCGCACACTTGTCGAATTCGAATGACGGCGACGATGCCGAACGCAGGCCGAGCCACAGCACGCCGT
>CAVYTP010000002.1:0-28594 GCA_963771455.1 uncultured Pseudomonadota bacterium | reverse complement strand
TGCCCAGCCCACCCTGGATGCAGCCGCGCGCGCCCGCGCTGTGCGCTCCGACTTCGCCGCGCAACAGCAGAAGGCCGTGGAGGTCGCGACGGAGGCTTACGCCAAGGACAAGGCCAGTCGCGTGGGTTGAGGCGGCGGCGCTTTTCGAGCCGGAGGCCGAACCCTCGGCGGCCGCAAACTGGCCCTTGCGCGGGGAATGACATTCCGGTTAAAGGGTGCGCGCGTAGGAGTGTAGCTCAATTGGTAGAGCACCGGTCTCCAAAACCGGGGGCTGGGGGTTCGAGTCCCTCCTCTCCTGCCAGTTAGAGCCTTGCTCGGCCTGATTGATCCGTCATTGCGAGCGCAGCGAAGCAATCCATGCTTCCACTGCCGCTCGATTTGCGCTTTATCCGCAACGGCTTGCGGCACTGGAAGCATGGATTGCTTCGTCGCTGCGCTCCTCGCAATGACGATTCTAGTTAAGCGCGAAACGCTCTAACTTACTGATAATACGACATTTTCCACCCATCTTTTATTCGCTCGCCTGGGTGTCGGCCGGAACCGCGAACATTGATGGCCGCCGCGGCTTGCGACGCAAGCGCGCGAGATGCCGGTTAGCCGTCCGGAGCCCGGTCCGGCATCAGCGCGACCTGACGCGCGAGGTTCGAAGAGACTCGCTCCGCCGAATACCATCGGTGCAACAGCGTCCGATCAGTCAGGTCGGGATTGAAAAGGAGAAACGAGTCGGCGTCATGCTGTGGCGCGCGAGCCAATCGCTCGGCCATCACGCTCATGAACGCGAACGTCAGCGTCGCGTTGAATTTCGTCGGCGCGCCGGCCTTCGTCGCGACCGCGCGCAACCCGTCACCGACGATCTGTGTGGCCTGGAAGAACTCGAAGCGCGATAGCGCCTCGATGGCGGCCGCGACGTGGTCGCGATGGTCGAAGGAGCGCGGGTCTATCGCGCCCGCGACCAATTCCGCCAGAATGACCGAACCCGGGCGTTGCGACATCGCTACTCACCCTCCGTCAATCGATGGCTGTGGGCCGCCGTGAGATCGAGGCGGTAAACGGCCTTCAATTGGGCGATAGCGTCCAGCGTCGTCTCCGAGAAAGGCGCTTTGCCCTCGAAAGCGTGCAGGGCCATGCCCTCGACGAGTTCGGCAACCGACATGTCGAGGTGCTCGCCGAGACCCTTGAGCACTTTCAGGAGGCGCTTCTCGAGGCGAAGCCCCGTCTGAACGCGTTCTATCGACTTCATGTTTCTATCTTGGTATCTAGGTACCAAGATGTCAATCCCGACGGATACGACGGTATGCGACTGAACTTTTTCAGGCGGACGCGCCCCCCAAAGATAAGGCGTCCACCTACAAAGGTGGGAGCTCGCCCGCGGGGCGATCGGCCCCGCCTCTAATGAACGCATGGGGCCCGGCGCGACGCATTGTCCCAGACGCTCCCGTTTCGATAGATTGGCTGCCGGAATCGAGTTACGTTCCACAACGGACAGGCAGGCGCACCGGGGGCGTTCGTCATGCGCGCTAAGATCGGAACGATCGTTCTTCTCGCCTGCCCCTTGGCGGGCTGCATGGGCGTGCTGGACCCGCGCGGTCCGGTCGGCCTGTCCGAGCGTCTCATTCTCGAAGATTCGCTGGCGATCATGCTGGCGATCGTCGATTCCCACGATCCTGGCGACGATCGGCTTCGCCTGGTGGTTTCGCGCCTCGAACACGCGGGCGACCTACCGGCCGGACTGGGCGTTCTCCGGCCAGCTCGAGCTGATCGTCTGGGCGATCCCGGCGCTGGTGATCACGTTTCTCGGCGGCATCGCCTGGTTCGGCTCGCACACGCTCGACCCCTATCGCGCCGCTGGCGTCGACGCAGAAGCCGATCGAGATCGAGGTCGTCTCGCTCGATTGGAAATGGCTGTTCATCTACCCGGACGAGGGCGTCGCGACCGTCAACCAGCTCGTCGTCCCCGTCGGGCGCGCCGGTGCATTTCCGGCTGACCTCGTCGGGCGTCATGAACAGCTTCTTCGTGCCGCAGCTCGGCAGCCAGATCTACACGATGGCGGGCATGACCTCGCAGCTCAACCTGCAGGCCGACAAGCCGGCACCTATCCGCGGCCTGTCGGCGCAGTTCAGCGGCGACGGGCTTCGCCGACATGCATTTCGACGTCAAGGCGGTCGCCGCCGACGATTACGCGAATGGGTCGCAGGACGCGAAGGCGAACGGCCCGACGCTCGACAAGGCGGCCTACGCCAGGCTCTGGCCAAGCCCAGCGAGAACGTGCGCGCCGGCGACCTATAAGTCGGTCGAGCCCAATCTGTTCGACGCCATCGTCGACGGCACGGCGCCCGAGGCGCCGGGGGCGCCCGGCGGCGCAGGCGGCCTCGATCAACCCGTGCGTCAGAAGGGGATGTGATGCTCGGCAAGCTGACCTGGTCCGCGATCCCGTTCGACCAGCCGATCCCGCTGGCCGCGTCGATCATCATGATCGCGGTCGATCCTCGGCGATCCTCGCCTGGATCACGGTGCAAGGGCTACTGGCCCTATCTGTGGCGCGAGTGGATCACCTCGGTCGATCACAAGCGCATCGGCGTCATGTATTGCGTGCTGGCGCTGGTGATGCTGCTGCGCGGCTTCACCGACGCGATCATGATGCGCTCGCAGCAGGCGCTGGCCTTCCAGTCGCAGGGCTATCTGCCGCCCGAGCATTACGACCAGATCTTCTCGGCGCACGGCACGATCATGATCTTCTTCGTGGCGATGCCGTTCATGATCGGCCTGATGAACTTCGCCGTGCCGCTGCAGCTCGGCGTGCGCGACGTCGCCTTCCCGACCTTCAATTCGGTCAGCCTCTGGCTGACCGCGTCGGCGGTGCTGCTGGTCAACATGTCGCTGGTCATCGGCGAATTCGCGCAGACCGGCTGGCTGGTCTATCCGCCGCTGTCGGAGCTGAAATTCTCGCCCGGCGTCGGCGTCGACTATTATCTGTGGGCGCTCCAGATCTCGGGCATCGGCACGCTGCTGACCGGCGTCAATTTCGTCACGACGATCCTGAAGATGCGCGCGCCGGGCATGACCTTGACCCGCATGCCGATCTTCTGCTGGACGGCGCTGGCCTCGAACCTGCTGATCGTCGCCGCCTTCCCGATCCTGACCGCGACCCTCGGCGATGCTGCTGCTCGACCGCTACCTCGGCTTCCATTTCTTCACGACCGACTTCGGCGGCAACCCGATGATGTACGTCAACCTGATCTGGGCGTGGGGGCATCCGGAGGTCTACATCCTGATCCTGCCGGCCTTCGGCGTGTTCTCCGAGGTGATCTCGACCTTTTCCGGCAAGCCGCTGTTCGGCTATCGCTCGATGATCATCGCCACCATGGCGATCTGCGTCCTGTCGTTCATGGTGTGGCTGCATCATTTCTTCACGATGGGCGCGGGCGCCGACGTCAACGGCTTCTTCGGCATCATGACGATGATCATCGCGGTGCCGACCGGCGTGAAGATCTTCAACTGGCTGTTCACGATGTGGGGCGGCCGCGTGCGCTTCGAGCTGCCGATGCTGTGGGCGCTGGCGTTCATGATCACCTTCGTGCATCGGCGGCATGACCGGCGTGCTGCTGGCGGTGCCGCCGGCCGATTTCGTGCTGCACAACTCGCTGTTCCTCGTCGCGCATTTCCACAACGTCGTCATCGGCGGCGTGCTGTTCGGCGCCTTCGCCGGCTACACCTACTGGTTCCCCAAGGCGTTCGGCTTCAAGCTCGACGAACGCCTGGGGCAAGGCGCGCGTTCTGGTTCTGGGTGGTCGGCTTCTACGTCGCCTTCATGCCGCTCTACGTGCTCGGGCTCGAGGGCATGACGCGGCGCATGCAGCATTACGACGTCGCCGGCCTGGCATCCGTGGCTGATGGTCGCCGCGGCTCGGCGCGGTGCTGATCCTGTGCGGCATCGCCTGCTCAGGTCGTGCAGCTCGTCGTGTCGATCCGCGACCGCGAGGCGCTGCGCGACCTCACCGGCGATCCCTGGGACGGCCGCACGCTCGAATGGATCACCGCCTCGCCGCCGCCGGCCTTCAACTTCGCCGTGATGCCGAATGTCACCGGCGAGGAGGCCTATTGGGGCATCAAGCAGACAGCGCGATCGAGCAGCGGCGCTCAGCGACCTGCCGACTACGAAGCCGATCGAACTGCCGCGCAACAGTCCCGACCGGCTTTGTCGTCGCCTTCTTCGCGGTCGTCACCGGCTTCGCGCTGATCTGGCATATCTGGTGGATGGCGGGCGTCGGGCTGCTCGGCGCGTTCGCGACCTTCGTGGTGTTCGCCTGGCGCGATCACGCCGAATACGAACTTCCGGCCGCCGACGCTGGCGGCGGCCGACCATGAGCGGCGGCAGGCGCGCATCGCGCTGGTCGAAGGCCGCGAGGCCGGGATTGCGAAGGTTGAGTATGCGCCCGCACACGAGCACGATCCCCACAAGCTTGGCGGCTATGCCGAGCCCGACGGCGGCTTCAAGGGGCCGGCCTCGAAGCGCATCGTCACCGGCTACGGCTTCTGGATCTTCCTGCTGTCCGACTTCATCATGTTCTCCGGCTTCTACGCCGCCTATGCGGTGCTTTCGCACGCGACCGCCGGCGGCCCGACGGCCGGCCGAGCTGTTCGACCTGCAAGATCGTCGCGATCGAGACGGCCTTCCTGCTGCTGTCGAGCTTCGCCTGCGGCATGGCGACGATCGCCAGCCAATGCGCGCAACATGCTCTGGACGCAGGTCGGCTATCTGGTCACCGGCGCGCTGGGGCTGCGGCTTTCTCGGCGCTGGAAATCAGCGAGTTCGCGCGGATGCTCGCGGAGGGCGCGGGGCCCGACCGCAGCGCGTTCCTTTCGGCGTTCTTCGCGCTGGTCGGCTGCCACGGCCTGCACGTGACGATCGGGCTGCTGTGGCTCGGGCACGATGATGGCGCAATATCTGGGCGAAGGGCTTTCGCGCCGACATCCTGCGCCGCGGCCTGTGCTTCGCGCTGTTCTGGCACGCGCTCGACATCATCTGGGTCGGCATCTTCACCAACGTCTATCTTCTGGGAATGAGCCCATGAGCCAACACGACACGCGTTCAGCGAAGCTCGGCGACGATCCGCGCCCGGCGATCAGGAGGCCGGCGAGCACAACGTCGCCGCCGATATACGTCAACTATCTGATCGGGCTTGGCGCTGGCCGCCGGGCTCACCGCCGCTGTCGTTCTGGGTCGCCAGCGGCACGGGCCTGATCTACGCGCCCGGCGTTCCGATGGCGCTGGCGGCGCTGGCGATCGGCCAGATGGGCGTGCATCTCGCCTTCTTCCTGCACATCACGACCGGCCCCGACAACACCAACAACGCGCTGGCGCTCGCCTTCGGCGTGCTGATCGTCGGCATCGTGATCGCCGGCTCGCTGTGGATCATGTACCATCTCAACACGAACATGATGGTTCCCGGCATGATGATGGACATGCACATGCAGCCGTGAGGCGGCTACGGGTCGTCGAAATGGCGCATTTCATTTGAACGATTGCCGCCGTCGATCGAAACGCGGGCATAAGCGACGATCAGTCAAACCCTCCCTCGGCGCCGATCGCTGAGGCGTCTCGCGCGCCATGCAGAACACGCACGAGAGCGATCTCGCTATCTGTCGTCAGATAGTGAGATCGCGTAGGCGCCCTCGAATATAACCCGCAGGCGCGCCGCGAGCCGCTCGCGGGCGGCTCCAGAGTTGGGGAAAGTCCGCAAACGCTCGCAGGCGCTGGTGATTTTGACAAGCAGGCGCGTGGCGGTCGCCTCGGAAGCCTCGGCGGCGACATAGCCCCAGATTTCGGCGAGGTCGGTTTCCGCCGCGTCGGTTAGGCGGAGGACGAGCGGGCGGCTAATAGCTTCCTCCCTCGCTCTATAATACTGGCGGGGTCGAACTCCTTGACGCGTCCAGCCGCGACATCGGCAAGCCCCTTGTCGATGTCTGTCTTGAGCCCGGCCAGTTCCTGAATTTGCATGGCGCGCTTCGTTTTCCAATCGCGCAACGCGGCGCGGACGACCTCGCTTGTCGAAGCGTAATCACCGTCCGCTACGGCGCTTTTGACGACAGCAGCCATTTCGGCGGGCAAAGTTATGGTTAGACGTTCGATCTCGGCCATTGCCGAACTCCCTTTGCGACGGGTGCGTGCATACTTAATCATACTTATGATGCAATTGCGAGTGCGGGCTAGGCCTACGCTAGCGCCAACTTTTTGGAAGCGATTTGCACCCGAGCGCCGAAACCGGGCGAGGGTCGCTGCGACTTGCGACACAAAACGCCGTCTCTCCCGGTCATGTCTGCGTGCGCGCCCACCCCGTCGTCCCCGGCGGCCGGAACGGGTCGTCGGCCGGGATCTTCGCAACCACCTGTGTATAATCCCACGGGTAAATTGAATCAAGCTGGTTGTTTGACGCGCGTTAGATGGCGGTCGTAAATGACGCGGCCGTCGTTGCGGATGTGTCCGTCGGCAGTGAAGATCGGCGCCAAGAAACAACCACACTCCAAGGCGCTACGCTACGGGGCGACAAAGAAGGTCAAGAGCACCTTGCCCTTTTCGCCAATGAGACAGAGAAAGCGCTGGGCCTTACCCGTCCCCTTCTTTTCGAGATAGACATCCCCCATCACGACAGTGCGGATCGGGATGCCCTCGATCTCGGTATTCGCCTTGGAAATCACCATCGTGTCCAAGTCCATCACCATGTCGCGGACCGTCGGCGACTTCTCTTGAAGAGCCAACAAGCCGGTGGCCTTGCAAGCGGCGACCTCCGGATTGTCGGCGGTTTGCGAGTTTGCTGGGAAGGCGACGACGACGGCGCCTAAAAACAGCGTGCAGATCAATAGCGATTTCAACGGGAGCCCCGATCTTTGTCGGACACAATGCCCGCGAAGAAGCCAACTTGCGGAGGAGCAAAAGGTTCCCGCGTTTCGTCATTCCCGCGTTCACGCTGAGGCATGCACGAATCTAAATCAGCAATAACGATTTACGAAACACAAGCTTTCGTCACTGCCGCCCCATCCTGAGCTGTCGAAGGACGCTTCAGCTTGCATGCCCGTAGCGTCAATCGCCTTGATTGCGGGGAGCTCCATGCATTGCTAGCCGGGAGCCGAGCGGCCTACCTAACATCCTTCGACAAGCGCAGGATGAGGTCCGCGGCTTGGGGATGTGTGCATGCCCAGCGCGTTCGCGGGAATGACACTGTGGTGGCGGTTTCGCCGTTAACCTCACTTCTGCGTCAGCGAACACCCCGTCGTCCCCAGCGGCCGGAACGCGTCTTCGGCCGGGATCTTCGCCATCACCTGCAGATAGTCCCAGGGGCATTTCGATTCGGCCGGCTGTTTCACCCTCATGAGATAGCGGTCGTAGATCACGCGGCCGTCCTCGCGCACGTGGCCGTCGGCGGTGAAGACGTCGTGGATCGGCGCGGCCTTCATCGCGGCGGCGACCTTCTGCGTCATCGTCGCTGCCGGCCGCCTTCACCGCTTCCAGATAGTGCAGCACCGAGGAATAGAGCGCGACCTGATTGTCGTTGGGCATGCGCTGCGTGCGCTCGAAGAAGCGCTTGGCGAAGGCGCGCGTCGTCGTCGTCGAGGTCCCAGTACCAGGATTGCATGAAGATCGAGGCCGTGCGCGATCTTCAGGCCGGCGGCGTTGACGTCGCTGAGATAGGTGATCGGCGTCGCGATGTACTGGCCCTCGCCGATGCCGAATTCGTTGGCCTGCTTGAGCGAATTGGAGAGATCCGCGCCGGTGTTGGCGAGCACGACGACTTTCGCGCCCGAGGCCTGCGCCGACAGCAGGTAGGAGCGAGAAATCGGCGGTGTTGAGCGGCGCGCGCACGCCGCCCAGCACCTTGCCGCCGGCCTTCTCGATCGCGGCGCGCGCGTCGTTCTCGAGGCTGACGCCGAACGCGTAGTCGGCGGTGATGAAATAGAACGTGTCGAGCTTCTGCTGGATCAGCAGCCGCATCAGCGAGACGCCGTTCGACCAATTGTCGGCGTTCCACTGGAACGTGTTGGGCGAGCAGGCCTTGCCGGTGAGGTCGGAGGACGAGGCGCTGTCGAAGATCACGAACTTGTGGCGCGACTTGGCGAGATCGACCAGCGCGAGCGCGACGCCGGAATTGGTGATGTCGAAGATCGCCTCGACCCCCTTCTCGTCGAACCATTCGCGCGCGATGTTGAGGCCGACGTCGACCTTGTTCTGGTGGTCGGCGACCAGCAGCTCGATCTTCTTGCCGAGCACTTCGCCGCCGAAATCCTCGATCGCCATCTTGACGGCCTGCACGCCGGTTGGCCCGGAGAGATCGGCGTATGGGCCCGGACTGGTCGTTCATGATGCCGATCTTGAACGTGTCCTCGGAGTGCGCGGCGAGCGGCAAAACGGCGAACGCGAAGGCGAGCACGGAGACGGCGGAGCGCAGCATGCGAGGGACCCTTGTGGCGGACAATGCGGTCAGCTTAGCCGAGCAAGCCCGCCTATTGGAACCACTTCGCCGTGATGGCGGCGAAAGCCCCGTTCTCCATCTGCAGATGCAGCCATTGATCGACGTAGGCCTTGAGCGGCGGGTCGAACGGCATCCAGTAGGCCTTCTCGGCGAAGTCGAACGGCTTGTCGGGATGGATCGAGCACAGCACGCCCGGATGCAGCTTTTGCTGATAGCGCGTCTCAGATGCGTCGGTGATCATCAGGTCGGCCTCGCCGGAGGCGAGCGCGTCGAAGATCGTGGTGTTGTCCGGATGCATGACGATCTCGGCCGCCGAGAAATGGGCGCGGTCGAATTTCTCGTTGGTCCCGCCGGGATTGACGATCACCCTCGTGCCGGCATGGTCGATTTCGGCGAGCGTCTCGAATTTCGCGGAGTCCGCGCAGCGCGCGATGGCGGTCTTGCCCTCTCGTAGATAAGGCGCCGAGAATAGGCCGTGTCTGGCGCGCTCCAGCGTCACCGAAACCCCGCCCATCGCGATGTCGAAGGCGCCGGCCTCGAAATCCTTCGTCAGAGCCGGCCAACTCGTCGCGACAATCTCGAGTTTCACGCCGAGCGAATCGGCAAGCGAGTGGGCAAGGTCGATATCGAAGCCGGTATAGGCGCCCTGCGCCTTGTCGAGCGACGTGAACGGGCGATAGTCGCCGGTCGTGCCCACCCGCAGCGCGCCACGCTTGAGGATTTCATCGAGACGGGAATTGCCGGCGTAGGCGGGGAAGCCGAAAGCCAGGAGCGCCAGCGGAACTAGGCAGGACCATGAGCGGAGCAAACTCACCCTCCCCATCGTTGAGGGCGGCACTTTCCCTCCAGCGGGGGGCGTTCGCAAGCGAGGTGTCAGGCGGCGTTCAGCAGTCGCTGAACTTCATTGACCAGGTCGCGCAGATGGAACGGCTTCGACAACACCCGTGCGTCCTTAGGCGCCCTGTTGTCTGGGTTCAGCGCCACGGCCGCGAAGCCGGTGATGAACATCACCTTGATGTCGGGGTCGAGTTCGGTCGCACGGCGCGCCAGTTCGATGCCGTCCATTTCCGGCATGACGATATCGGTCAGCAGGAGCTCGAAAGGCTCTTCGCGAAGCCGGTTATAGGCTGACAGGCCGTTGTCAAACGACGCGACTACGTAGCCTGCGTTCTGCAGGGCCTTTACGAGGAAGCGACGCATGTCGTTGTCGTCTTCCGCGAGTAATATTCGGGCGTTGTTATCTACCGGAGTGTCCATCGCCCTTCCCACTTTTCGGGGATGACGAATTCGCACTTTAGAATAAACAATCTGTGAAAGCCAAAGCTATTTGGACGCCGCGTCAGTCGCCGCCAAGTGATTTGCGCGAAGCGCACTTTGAGCCTAGCTTGAGTTGCGCGTTCAATGTTCTGGACGGCATCGGAAACAAAGGGTTGCGCCGAATGCGGGATGCGCCGTGGGCGGAAGAGGACGGTCTGGGGCCGCCCTTCGAGATCATCGAACCGAAAGAGCTCGCGGCGCCGCTGGTCCTGAACTCACCGCACTCCGGCGCCAAATATCCGCGCCGCTTCCTGGAGCTGTCCCGACTTGATCCGCTGACGTTACGGAAATCAGAAGATGCGTTCGTCGACGAGCTCGCCGCGCCGAGCGTCGCGGTCGGCGCGCCCCTGCTGCGGGCGCATTTTCCGCGCGCCTATCTGGACGTCAACCGAGAGCCTTTCGAACTCGACCCGACAAATGTTTCACGGCCGGTTGCCGAGCTACGCAAACACGCGTTCGCTGAGGGTCGCCGCGGGCTTAGGTTCAATTCCCCGCGTGGTCGGGGAGGCGCAGCCGATCTATCGCCAGCCGCTCAATGTCGAGGAGGGTCTGGCGCGCATCGCCGCGCTGCACGCGCCCTATCACGCCGCTCTCGAAGCGCTTGTCGAACGCGCTCGCGGGCTTTTCGGCCTTGCTGTCCTCATCGATTTCCATTCGATGCCTTCGTCGACGCCGGACGTCTCGGGTTGCGACGTCGTGCTGGGCGATCGGTTCGGCGCCAGCGCCGCGGGCTGGATCGTCGAGCGGCTCGAATTCGTCGCTGCGGAGCTCAGGGCTCACCGTGCGTCGCAACAAACCCTATGCGGGCGGCCACATCACGGAACTTTTCGGGCGGCCTCAGCAGCACCGGCATGCCGTCCAAATCGAGGTCAATCGCGCGCTTTATATGGATGAACGGGTCATAAAGCGCTTGCCCGGCGCGACGGCGCTTGCGGACGCACTGCAGAAGGCGATAGAGGCGGTGGCGAACCGGGCTTTGGCGGGACGCGTAAGCGGCCTTGCCGCGGAATGAGCCCGGCGGCGTAGGGCCTTTGACAAAAAGGAGGCCGCCCTGTCGCCAGAGCGGCCCGAGTCTAGGGAGGAAACGCCCAAGGAGGGCATGCGCGGCATATGCCGCACCGCAACAATATCCATGCGGATTGCAGCAAATGCAAGAGATTTGGGGGGTTGCGCAAATACTTGGCGGCCAATGCGACGTTTTTGCCACACAGGACGCGGATAGCTAGCATGTCAGCTGTGAAAATTTCATATGCCGAACAAGGGTTTAAGCCTAGCCATTTCTGCCGATTTGGTACCCCCTGCTTCCAAATTCACATAGCTGATATGCAACGTGTGCATGCGCGAAGGCCCTTCCGCGCGCGGGTTTGGGGTCGCCGCACTGATGACCGCCGTCGATTTCTCGCTTTTCGTGGACAGGCTCGCGCAAGTTTCGAGCGACGTCATTCTCCCGTTTTTTCGTTCCTCGATCGGCGCCGAAGACAAATCGCGCGGCGGGGTGTTCGATCCGGTCACGGAGGCCGACCGAGGCGCCGAATTGGCGATGCGCCGTCTGATCGCGCAAACCTTTCCCGCTCACGGCGTCATCGGCGAAGAATATGGGCAGGACCGGCCCGACGCGGAATACGTCTGGGTTCTCGATCCGATCGATGGGACCAAGAGTTTCATCTCGGGACTGCCGACCTGGGGCACGCTGATCGGCCTGATGCACAATGGCCGCCCGGTGTTCGGCATGATGTCGCAGCCTTTTACGCGCGAGCGCTATTCGGGCGACGGAAAGCGCGCCAAGCTGAGAACTCTCGCTGTCAACCGGGGCGACGCGCCGCCGTCGGAATGGGCGACCCGGCCATTGCGGACGAGTGCGTGCGCGACGGTGGCCGCCGCCACCGTAATGACCACCAGTCCGGCGCTCATTCGCGACGAAACCGATCGCGAACTCTACCGGTCGATCGAACGCGATGCGCGGCTCGTGCGGTACGGCGGAGATTGCTACGCCTATTGCGCGCTCGCAGCCGGTTTCGTGGATCTCGTCATCGAAACAAACCTCAAGCCGCACGACATCGTCGCGCTGGTGCCGATCATCGAGGGCGCCGGCGGCGTGATCACGACTTGGGAAGGCGAGGGTGCTGCAAAAGGCGGGCGGATCGTCGCGGCCGGAAACCCGCATCTACACGAGGCGGCGATCAAGCGCTTGACCGCGTAGGGCAGCTATTTGGCGTCTACCGGGTCGAAAGGCATATCCACAAACGGGTCGACTTCCGGAAGGAAACGCCGGCCGCGCCCCGGCAGCACCAGCGCGCCGAGCACGCCGAGGATGAGCCCAGCCGTGCCCGCGGCGAGCGCGTCAACGACAACGCCGATGCCAGCAAAACTGGCGGGATTGACCGAGTATTGTGAGATAAGCGCGCCCGCCGCCGTCAAGAAGGCGAACAGAGCCGAGACGCTCGACGCCCGCTTCGGCAAGGCGAGCGCGAGAATGATCCAGGGCGCCAGAAAACTCAATGTTCCCGCCAACGCCAGCGCCAGCGCGCGGACGCCCGAGAGCTTGAGCCACGTCAGCGCGAACGGACAGAGCGCGATGGCGACCACCATCGCGAGCCGATTGATCGCAATCCGTTGGCTCGACAGCACAGTGAGCCGCGAGTAGGCCCGCGCCAGATCTACGCCGGTCGCGCGTGAGGCCGCCAGCACGCCCGCCCGGCCCAGCGTCAGACAAGGCAGCCACGTGGCGGCGGCAAACAGCGATTGGGCGGTATGGCGCGCGCTTTGCGGCGCATCGGCGAAAACCGGCAGCGCTATCGCGGCTGCTGCGGCGCCAAGCAGGACGAGCACTAGCCCCGTCACCGCCGCCTTGCGAGCCTCGCCGGAGGACGGCGTCGTCATTCCCGGAGACAGCAGCGGAAAGTAGAACGCCACCGCCGCGCAGATGGCGATGGCTTCCACCGGCCCGGCGCGGAGCGCTTGCGTTTTGACCGAGAAAGCAGTGAGCTCCGCCGCAACAGGCGCCCAGGGCGCAGGTAGCAGCAGAAACGCGAACCCGGCGCCCAACGCGATGATCAGCAGCGTTCCACCGCCGCTGGCCGCATCGGCCCAGGTTGCGCTTTTCATCCCGCCGGGAATGAGGGTGAACGCCATCGCGGCGAGGGCGAAGGCGACGCCGGCGTGCGCATTGCCGCCGAGCGCCGTCGTCAGGGATTGCGCGGCCAAATGAAAGCCTGCCGCGGCGGTCAGCGCCCCGCAGACAAAACAGGCGGCGCCAAACGCAACGCGGGCCGGAAGCGCCGGAAACCGGGTGGCGAGCACGTCGATCGCGGAGCTTACGTTGGCTCGACGGATAGTGGGCGCGACGACGAGCCCTGCGACGCCGGCGCCGGCGGCGATCGGCAACCACGGCAATTCGTCCGGCGCGGGAGCGTCCGCCGCCAGCACCAGTCCGATGCCTCCGAGTACCCCAACAAAGCCGAGGCCGGCATAAAGCGCCGGGATGGCGCGCCGCGCCGCCAGGAAGTCCGTCAGGCTCGAAGCGCGATTGGCGAGCCCGATGACGCTGAGCGCGGCGAAGGCGAGCAACGGTCCGAGCGCCTCGATGAAGCCGTCGGGCGCGCCGACGCGTTCGAGCGCGGCGATCACGCCAGCGCCAGCGACAAAGGCGATCGCCGTGAACGTGGCGAGCCCATCGATGCGTGCGCGTTCGGCCAGGGTGAGGCTCTGCATTGGGGTTACCTAGACCAGGATGCAAAAGCTCGCCAGCGGCGTCCCGTCACGACCGGCTCGTCACGCCCATGTCACGCGACTCACATATTCGGCGCGCCCATCGATTTATATGGGGATGAGCTATGGCCGGTATTCGCCGTTCTACCCAGCGGGCGACGCAAGCGGGCCTCAAAGCCGCCGTGCATCGGCACAAGCCGTTTTCGCGGCGCGGCATGCAGGAGCGGCTGTTCACCTTCGCCTTCAGCAAGCTCGTCTATCCGCAGATCTGGGAAGACCCCGACGTCGATCGTGAAGCCCTGCAGCTTCAGCCCGGCGATCGGCTGATCGGCATCGCTTCCGGCGGCTGCAATGCGCTTTCCTATCTGGTCGACGACCCCCAGGAGATCATCGCCGTCGATCTCAACGGCGCCCACATTGCGCTGAACCGGCTGAAACTCGTCGGTCTCGCGACGCTCGCGACCTACGACGAGTTCTTCCAGTTCTTCGGCCGCGCCGATCTCAGGGAAAACATCGCCCTCTACGACGAGAAACTCAGGCCGCAACTCGACGAGTCCACCCGGGCCTATTGGGACGGCCGCGATATCTCCGGGCGCCGCCGCATCGACGCCTTCGCTCGCAATTTCTATCGCCACGGTCTGCTTGGGCGCTTCATCGGCGCCGGCCATGTGATGGCCAAGCTGTATGGGGCGCGCCTCGACGCGGTTCTGCAGGCCGATAGCCTTCCGCAACAGCGCGAGGCCTTCGAGCGCGAGATCGCGCCGTTGTTTGAGAAACGGTTCGTGCGCTGGCTCACCAAGCGCCCGAGCGCGCTTGTATGGGCTCGGCATCCCGCCGGCCCAATATCGCGCGCTTGCCGCGGACGGTCCCGATGGCATCGCCGCCGTGCTCAAGCGGCGCGTCGAACGGCTCGCCTGCGACTTTCCGGTGCGCGACAATTATTTTGCCTGGCAGGCGTTTGGTCGCAGCTACGCGTCGGCCGCCGAACCCGCCCTGCCGCCCTATCTGCAGGCGCAGCACTTCGAGGCGCTCGCGGACCCGCACGGAGCGCGTGAAACTGTTCCATGGATCGTTCACCGATCGGCTGGCGAGCGAGAAGGACGCGAGCCTCGACGCCTATGTCCTGCTCGACGCCCAGGATTGGATGAACGACGAGACGCTGACGGCGCTCTGGCGGGAGATCGCGCGCACCGCGCGTCCCGGCGCGCGCGTCATCTTCCGCACCGCGGCCGACGAGCGGCTGCTGCCGGGGCGGGTGCCTGACGAAATCCTGTCGCTGTTCGACTATCAGGCCGAACGCTCGCACGAACTCGGGCTGCGCGATCGCTCCTCGATCTACGGCGCGTTCCATCTCTATGTGCGAAAACATGCCTGAGGCGACTGTAGCCGCCGCCGACGCGGCGACGCTGATGGACCGGATGTACCGCCATCAGCGGCACATCTACGATCTGACCCGCAAATTCTATCTGCTCGGCCGCGATGAGCTGATCGGCGAGCTCAAGCCTCCGCCGGGCGCGCGGGTGCTCGAGATCGGCTGCGGGACCGGACGCAATCTCATTCTTGGCGGCGCGGCGCTATCCGCAGGCCAGCTTTTACGGCCTCGACATTTCCGCGGAGATGCTGGCGACCGCGCAGGCGGAAATCGCCCGCGCCGGCCTAGCCGGCCGCATCAAGCTGGCGGTAGGCCGACGCGACCAGCTTCGACGCCGCAGCGCTGTTTGGCGTCGCGCGCTTCGAGCGCGTTTACATCTCCTATGCGCTTTCGATGATCCCGCCCTGGCGCGATGTGCTGCCGCAAGCCGCCGCCGCGCTGGCGCCGGGCGGCGCGCTGCATATCGTCGATTTCGGCGACAGTGCGGGGCTTCCCGGCGCTTTCCGCGCCGCGCTGAAACGCTGGCTGGCGCTGTTCGGCGTCCATCCGATCGAGGGATTCGCCGCCGAGATCGGCGGCCTTTGCCGCCGAGCGGCGCCTCACGGCCGAAATTCGCCCGCTTTACCGGCGTTACGCCGTGCTCGCGCGGATGCGGGCGCCTGAGGCCGCCGTTTAGCTCGTACTGCGACGTTCCGCTTAACCCGTTGTTTGCTGGGCGTCCGGCAATATGTCCCGGCGGCGCTGACGGGCGCCGGGCCGGACGTGAGACGCATGCTGAAGATACGCCTTGCTGTTTGCTGGCGCGGGAATGGCGACGGTGCTTCTATCGCCCGTGCTGCTGCCGATGCTGCAGCGGGCCACCGAAACGCCTCCGAGCGAGGCCGTGAGCGCTGCGAGCCCGGCCCCCGTCGAGGTCGTCAAATCCGCGCCGTCGCCTCGCAACCACGAACTGCAAATCCCCGATAATGGCCACGGCCAGTATATCGTCAACGCCTGGGTGAACGGCGTCTCGGTGCGCTTTCTGGTCGACACCGGCGCGAACATCGTTTCGATCTCGACCGAAACGGCGAACCGGCTGGGGTTCATGGACAGCGCGTCGGCCCCCCATTATGAGGTCGGCACCGCCAACGGCCACACGCGCGCCTACGGCGTGAAACTGAGGACCGTAGATCTCGGTCCGATCTACGTCGGCGATGTCGACGCCACGGTGAAGTCCGGGCCTCGGATCGATGAACCTGCTGGGCGAAAACTTTCTGCATCGCCTTGTCGCCGTAGAGCAGCGCGACGGACTCCTGATCCTGCGTCAGTGAGCCATTTTCTCCGTGACCCGCGCGCTGCTAGAAGGGCGGCGTCGCCGTCCGCAGAAAAGGAAAGTCATGTTCCCGAAGCCCGAGCAGGACCTCGTCCCCAATACCTATGACTACGAGTCCCGTCCGCTGGTGAAGCGCACCGGCTTTCGCGAGTACGACGCGCGCTGGCTGTTCGGCAAAGAAATCAACCTGATGGGGGTGCAGGCGCTGGGGCTGGGATTGGCGCGCGCTGCTCGGCGAACTCGGCGTCGCCAAGCGCATCGTGGTCGGCCACGATTTCCGCTCCTATTCGTCGTCCATCAAGCACGCGCTGACGGCGGGCCTGATGGCGGCGCGGCGTAGAAGTTCACGACATCGGCCTCGCGATCACGCCGATGGCGTATTTCGCCCAGTTTGCGCTCGATATTCCCGCCGTCGCGATGGTCACCGCCTCGCACAACGACAACGGCTGGACGGGGGTCAAGATGGGCGCGGCGCGTCCGGTCACCTTCGGCCCCGAGGAGATGGGCCGCCTGCGCGACATCGTGCTGAACGGCGAGTTACGACTACGGCTCCGGCGGCGCCTATCGCTTCGTGCCCGATTTCCCGCGGACTTATATCGCCGATCTGACGACGCGCCCGAAGCTCAAGCGCAAGCTGAAAGTGATCGCCGCGTGCGGCAACGGCACCGCCGGCGCTTTCGCGCCGGAATTGCTCTCCGCGCTCGGCTGCGAGGTCGTGCCGCTCGACTGCGATCTCGACTTCAATTTCCCGCGCTACAATCCCAACCCCGAAGACCTGCACATGCTGCATGCGATGGCGGATGCGGTGAAGGCGCACGGCGCCGACGTCGCGCTCGGCTTCGATGGCGACGGCGACCGCTGCGGCATCGTCGATAACGAGGGCGCGGAAATCTTCGCCGACAAGATCGGCGTGATGCTGGCCCGCGATCTCTCCAAACTGCACAAGGACGCGACTTTCGTCGTCGACGTGAAGTCGACGGGCCTGTTCGCCACGGACGAAGCGCTGAAGGCCAACGGCGTCAAGACCGACTATTGGAAGACCGGCCATTCCCACATCAAGCGGCGCGTGCGCGATCTGCAGGCGCTCGCCGGTTTCGAGAAGAGCGGGCATTTCTTCTTCAACAAGCCGGTCGGGCGCGGCTACGACGACGGCTTCGTCACCGCGATCGCCGTGCTCGACATGCTCGACCGCAATCCCGACAAGTCGATGGCCGACCTTTACCGCGATCTGCCGAAGACCTGGGGCTCGCCGACCATGTCGCCGCATTGCGCCGACGAGATCAAATACGAGGTCGCCGAGCGCGTCGTTCGGCGTTTCCAGGCGATGCGGGAGCGGGGCGAAACGCTCACCGGGCAGAAGATCGCCGACGTCGTCACCGTCAATGGGGTCAGGGTCACGACAGAGGACGGCACCTGGGGCCTGGTGCGCGCCTCGTCGAATAAGCCGGAGCTTGTCGTCGTGGTCGAAAGCCCGGTCAGCGAAGCCCGGATGCGCGAGATGTTCCACGCCGTCGATGGCGTGCTGCGCGAGAACCCGGAAGTCGGGGACTACAACCAGACGATCTGAATCCGACCTTCAAAGGCGGACGCTGTCCCGTCTTTGTTAACCTTCGGCTCCCACCATGGCCGCAGGCGCAAAGAGTCTCGCGCCGATGGCGAGATTCGCAGACCGTAAGCTCAGGACGCAAGACAGGAGGCTATTATGCGCCACCTTCATTCAGAATCCCACTTCTGCCACGCGCTCTACGCCCTGCAAGATCCAGACGGATATGTTGACGCGCTGCTGGAAATCGCCCGCGAGCAAAGCGTGTCCCGCAACTCGACGTCGCTTCGCGCGCCGACCCAAAAGTGTTCACTGACACTTACGCGAACCAACGCAACGCAGCGCCGAGCGCGTTTCCATTAAAGTCCAGTGGGGCGCCCACCGCCCTCGTCCTGAGCTTGTCGAAGGACGTCCGGTTGGCCGCTCTGCTTCCGCCAGCAATCGCGCAGGCGGCAGCGTCCTTCGACAGGCTCAGGACGAGGGCCTTGGCCGCAAAGCGGCTAAACCGCTGTCCGAACGCCCGATCAGCGTGTCGAGCTCGATTCGCTTGTCGTGAGCGAATGGCCAAGGCCCATTATCGACGGTCGATAACGCGAAGGCGAGGACACAACTCACCAGCACAATGGCGAACAGAACCAGCGCGATGAGATTTTTGGGCGGCCACGCGATAGCCGCCCCGGCGATCTTCACGGGGCTCGGCATATCGAAACTGGCATTGGATGGGTTTGGCAATAGCCCGATCAGACGCGCAGCGACGACTTCCGAGGACAGCGACGCGACCAGACCGTCGGTCATCGGCGCGATCATCTGGGAAAGCCGCTCCTTCGCCTTCTCCTTCGGCATGCGCGACAGCGCCACCGTCACTTCCCACGGATCGACATTGAGTCGCGCCAGTGCGGAAAGCACGCTCAACGCCATCCCGTTGCGCTCGTCGCCGACCGACGCGAACAGGAAGCGATCAAACTCGCTGCCGAGCAGCGGAGATAATTTGGCGGCTGTCATGCGATGGGTCAGTTGCCTTCGAGTGCTCCCGGAACGAAACAGCGCCGGCTCGCGACGCGCCGATCCGGCGCGTCGCAATCTTCTCTTAGCCTGAAAAGCTCAGGCCTTCAGTAGTCCATTCCGCCGCCCATGCCGCCCATGCCGCCGCCCGGCATCGCGGGACCGTCCTTCTGCGGCTTGTCCGAAACCATCGCTTCGGTGGTGATCATCAGGCCGGCGATCGACGCCGCATCCTGCAGCGCGATGCGCACCACCTTAGCGGGATCGAGGATGCCCGCAGTGAGCATGTCGACATATTCTTCGGTCTGGGCGTTGAAGCCGTAGGTCTGCGACGTGTTGCCGAGGATCTTGCCGACGACGATCGAACCTTCGACGCCTGCATTCTCGACGATCTGACGGATCGGCGCTTCCAGAGCCTTCAGAACGATGTCGATGCCGGACTGAACGTCGGGATTCTTGTCCGTCAGGTTGCCGACGGCGGCCTTCGCCCGAAGCAAGGCGACGCCGCCTCCGGGAACGATGCCTTCCTGCACGGCGGCCCGCGTCGCGTTCATCGCGTCGTCGACCCGGTCCTTCCTTTCCTTGACTTCGATCTCGGTCGAACCGCCGACCCGGATGATCGCAACGCCGCCGGCCAACTTGGCCAGACGCTCCTGCAATTTCTCCTTGTCGTAGTCCGAGGTCGTCTCCTCGATCTGCGACTTGAGCTGGGCGATACGGCCGTCGATGTCGGCTTTCTTGCCGGACCCATCGATGATGGTTGTCGTCTCTTTTTCAATCCTGACGCGCTTGGCGTGACCGAGCATTTCGAGCGTCACGTTCTCCAGCTTGACGCCGAGATCCTCGGAGACGGCCGTGCCGGCGCTGAGGATGGCGATATCTTCAAGCATCGCCTTGCGCCTGTCGCCGAAGCCCGGCGCCTTGACCGCTGCGACCTTGAGGCCGCCCCGCAGCTTGTTGACGACCAGAGTCGCGAGCGCCTCGCCGTCGATGTCTTCGGCGATGATCAACAGCGGCTTTCCCGCCTGCACGACGGCCTCGAGAATCGGCAACATGCCCTGAAGCGACGAAAGCTTCTTCTCGTGGATGAGGATGTAGGGATCCTCCAACTCGACGATCATCTTCTCCGCGTTGGTGACGAAATACGGCGAGAGATAACCGCGATCGAATTGCATGCCCTCGACGACGTCGAGTTCGGTCTCGGCGGTCTTGGCCTCTTCGACCGTGATCACGCCTTCATTGCCGACCTTCTGCATCGCCTTGGCGATCATGTCGCCAACCGCCTTGTCGCCGTTCGAGGCGATCGTGCCGATCTGGGCGATCTCTTCCGACGACTGCACCTTCTTGGCGCGCTGCTCGATGTCCTTGACGACGGCCGCGACCGCGATATCGACGCCGCGCTTCAGATCCATCGGATTGAGGCCGGCGGCCACCAGCTTCAGGCCCTCGCGCATGATCGACGCGGCGAGAACCGTCGCGGTCGTCGTGCCGTCGCCGGCGAGGTCGTTGGTCTTGGAGGCGACTTCGCGCACGAGCTGGGCGCCCATGTTCTCGAACTTGTCGAGCAGCTCGATCTCTTTGGCGACGGTCACGCCGTCCTTGGTGATCCGCGGCGAGCCGTAGGATTTGTCGATGACGACGTTTCGGCCCTTGGGGCCCAAAGTGACTTTGACGGCATTGTTTAGAATTTCGACGCCGCGCAGCATTCGCGCGCGTGCATCGATCGAGAAACGGACATCTTTGGCGGACATGATCTAAACTCCGGTCGTAATGAAAAAGGCTGTAGGCGTCGTGTCTCAGGCGGCCTTTTGGGCGGCCTGCTCGACTACGATCACGCCCATGATGTCGGATTCCTTCATGATCAGAAGGTCTTCGGCGTCGATCTTTACTTCCGAGCCCGACCATTTGCCGAACAGCACCCGGTCTCCCGCCTTGACTTCGAGCGGAACGATCTTGCCTCGCTCGTCGTAGGCGCCCGGGCCTACGGCAATGACTTCGCCCTCTTGCGGCTTCTCTTTGGCCGTGTCGGGGATGATGATGCCGCCTTTGGTTTTGTTTTCCTCGGCGACGCGGCGGACCACGACACGGTCGTGCAGGGGACGAAATTTCATGGAGTCCGTTTCCGGTCGGTATGCAACGCACGCTCAGGGCAAAAGGCCCTGCTTTCGGCAGCATCTGGACGCGGAGGTTATATGGCCGCGATTGGCACTCGTTACAAGAGAGTGCCAACGCTTCCGGCGCCGAATGTCGGCGTCCGTGTCACGCCACGGCCGTTGCGGCGCGCGGCGCGAAGCCGAACCTGTCGAGTTGCGCGCGCAGGCGGTCCACCAGCGCGTTGACGCTCCGCGCATCGGCAGCGTCGCCGAAGATGTAGAAATCCGGCCGCACCAGGATCGCCTTCACATTGGCTTCAGCGAGATGGTTCGTGAACTTGCCCTGCACGTCCACGACTTCGCCGGGCTTGGCGCCGAGCGGGACGATCTTCGCGCCGATATCCGCCAGGAACTCGCGGTTCGAGGATGAAATGGCGGCGGCTTCGACGCCCGGCGCCAGGATCAGGGCAAAACCGACCCCGATCACCTGATCGTATCGGCCCTCGCCCTGCGCCGAGCGCACGTTCGCGTGCGGCGCCAATTGTCCCGCCAATCCTCGCGGCTTGCCGGCTGCGTCGCGATCCAGCAGGCCATCGGTCAGGATCGGGAACGGCGCCGGCGGCGGCGCGCCGCCGCTGAGGAACAATTCGTCGCGCTTGGCCGCCTCGGCGGGATCCGGAATGCAGATGATCTGGCCGAGGAAAATCGAGGCGCGAATGACGTCGGAGACATGCGGCGCGCGCTCCTGCTGATAGGTGTCCAGCAAACCGTCGCCGATCAGCCCTTTCAGCAGCATGTCGAGCTTCCAGGTCAGGTTCCAGGCGTCGCGCATTCCCGCGCACATGCCCTGGCCCATGAAGGGCGGCATGACATGCGCGGCGTCGCCGGCAATCATGACGCGGCCATCGCGCCATTTGTCGGCGACCAGCGAGCGGAACGTGTAGACGGTGTGGCGAACCAGATCGGCCTGGTCGGGCTTGATCCACGCGCCGAGCAGCTCCCAGACCTTCTCGGTCGTCTCCATCTCCGCCTTGGTTTCGTGCGGCAGCCGCATGAATTCCCAGCGACGACATACCCTGCCGCCCTCCATCCCCCCGGGAACGATCGTCGTCGGTCGGACAGGGTTGCAATATTGGCCGCAGGCGGGAATGCCGAGGCTTTCGACCGTCACGCCGTCTTTCAGCGTGAGATCGATCACCAGCCAGTCGGCCTCGAAGCCGAGGTCCTGCTGCCCGCTGCCGATCACGCCGCGCACAAAACTGTTGGCGCCGTCCATGCCGACCAGATAGCGCGACTTGACGATTTTGGTCGCCTTGGTTTGCGTGTCGCGAACCGTCAATTCGACGTGGTCCTTTGTCTGTTTGACGTCGATCGCTTCCCAGCCGGTCTGCAACGAAACGTTGGAAGTTCCGCGGACGACCTCGTCGAGCGCCCGCTCGACGCTGGGCTGATGGATGAAGTTGGTCTCCTGTCCGCCCGAAATCGATTCCGTCGTCCAGTCGATGCAGAGCAGTTCCTTCCAGTCCGCGTTGAACCAACGATAAAGCGGCGCCGGCGACGTGCAGGCTTCGATCTGTCGCCCAAATCCATTGGCGTGCAGGGCGCGGTAGATCTCGTGATCTATGCAGACCGCGCGGGGCAGGGGATAGATCTCGGGAAAGCGCTCGAAGACTCCGACCTGATAGCCGAGCCGGGAAAGCATGATCGCCAGCGACTTGCTGACCGGGCCGTAGCCAACCTGCACGACATCGTAGAATTCGTCCGTCATTTCAGACCACCGCCATCAAATAGGGGAGTGCGTCGTTGCAGCGCCTGCGTCAGGCGTCCGCTTCGTAATTGTGGATGAAATCGTTGGGGACATTGGGTCCCCACGCGTAGAACGAATCCTCGGGAGGGAAGTCGCCGGTGGGCCAGTTCACATCGACAGGCACGTAGTCGATGTCAGCGGAATATTCGCTGTAGCTGCCCCAGGGGTCGCGAACATAGTGGAAGAAATTCGAACCGAGCACGTGTCGACCGAGGCCCCAACCCCTGTTGTAGCCCTTGTCGTGCATGTGCATGGCGCCTTCGCCGATCTCATCGACCGTGCCGACGTCCCAGCTGAAATGATGATGACCCGGCGCCGAGGAACGCGCGAGGGCGAGCATATGATGATCGCTGCCGTGGATGCCGTGCAGGAAGGCGATGTTGTCGCCGGAATGATCGGACAGGCGCATGCCGAGCACGCGGGTATAGAATTCGATCGCCTTGCGGACATCCGATGTGAACAACAGCACATGCGCGAGACGGCGCGGATAGGTGCGCTTCATCGTGCTGCGGAACGGCGCGCCGCGCTCGCCAGGCCCCGCCCTGCGCATCCCGAACTGCGTCTTTTCGTCAGGCGAAGATTTCGGCGCCACCTTGATCTCGACGAGATTGCCGTCGGGATCGTGAAACCAGAGGCCATTCGAGTCGATCCCCGGGGGAGCATCGAGGCGTTTGATCCCCATTTCCTGAAGGCGCTTGGCGAAGCGATCGATGTCGTCTTCGAACGCGCCGAATGAGAGATGACCGTGCTTCTTGCGCGAGCCTTCGCCGATGGAACCCCAGGTATGGGGATGCCCGTGCGTGCCGAGCAGCAGCGTGTTGCCCTTTGCGGAAACGTCGAGGCCGAATTCGCTGTAGAAATTCTGGGCGACCGAGAGATCAGGAACGACGAAATGAAAGCGGTCGAGCGAATGGATTCCCAATTCGCCCGGACGCCGGTTCGGTTTGATGTAGCCGTGTATCTCCGTCACCGCGGTTCCTCCTGATTGCGCATTTTCACCGGGGCGCTTCAGGCGCCTCTTGATTGATTTCGGACGAGAGGGTCTACCGTTGCTCGTCGACGATCGGGTTGGAAAGCAGCCCGATCTTTTCAATCTCGACCTCGATGACGTCGCCGGCTTTCATGAAAAGCGGCGGCTTCCTGCCGATGCCGACGCCGGACGGTGTTCCCGTGACGATGACGTCGCCGCTGTTCAGCGTGATCGCCTCGCTGATCGTGGCGATCAGGGTCGCGACGTCAAACACCATGTCGGTCGTCGAAGCTTCCTGAACGACGGCGCCGTTGAGGCGGGTTTGCAGCTTCAGTCCCTTGCCGCCTGGCGGCAATTCGTCGGCCGTCACCAGCACAGGCCCGAACGCGCCCGTGTCGTCAAAATTCTTGCCAACCGTCCATTGCGGCGACTTGAACTGATAGTCGCGGATCGAGGCGTCGTTGAAGATCGAGTAGCCGATGACGTGATCGAGGGCGCTGGCGAGCGGGATGTGGCGGCCTCCCTTGCCGATCACGGCGACCAACTCGCCTTCGAAGTCGAGCTGCGTCGAAACCAGCGGCCGCACGATCGGCGCGCCATGCCCGATCAGGCTGGAATTGAAGCGGGTAAACAGGGTGGGATAATCGGGTTGTTTGAAGCCCGATTCGGCGGTGTGGTCGCGATAGTTGAGGCCGACGCAGATCACCTTTTCCGGCGTCCGCAAAGGCGGCAACAGCTTTACCGCGGCGAGATCGATCCCACGACCCTCGCGGAGCGTTGCGGCGGCGCCAGCCAGCGCGTCGCGCCCCTTCCGCACGAGGGCGTCGAGATCGCCCGGATAGCGCGGATCCTTGCGACTCAGACCGCGCGCCGCGCCGTCGACCAGGATCGCGAGCCCTTCGACGTGCTGATCCAGAAAGCGGACAAACCTCAAGACGTATCCTCCTAGGGACGGCAATGCCGGTGGACTGATTGAATGCTATCCGGCAAAAACAAGTTTTGTCAACAGAAAATATTTTTTCTGGGGCGAAGAGTTTTTGTCGAAGCTCGCTGATGAGCCGAATGTGCGCTTCAAAACAAGTTTTGCGCATAGAAAATATTTTTTCCTTGATACCGTAGTTTTCTTAGTTCACAGTCACCCGATGGACAAGCGAGCCCAACTCGACCAGTCGGTCACACAGACGGACACCGCCTATGCGGTGCTGCATGACGACATCCTAAGTTGCCGGCTGGCGCCGGGCTCGAAGATCGTCATCAGCGAAATCGCGCTCAAATACGGTTTCAGTCCGGGCGCTGTCCGCGAGGCGCTATCGCGGCTTTCGGCCGAGCGGATGACCGTCGCCACCGCGCAGAAGGGCTATTCGGTCGCCGAAGTTTCCGCTGCGGAGCTGAAAGACCTTACGCGCACGAGAATCGCCATCGAGCAGCTCTGCCTTCGCGCGGCGATCGCCAACGGGGACGTCGAGTGGGAGACGGCCATCGTCGCCGCCTATCATCGCCTGCATCGGGTTCCGATCTTCGTCGCTGGCGATCCTCAGCGGCTCAGTCCGAATTGGGCGGCGGCGCATACGACCTTTCATTCCGCGCTGGCTGCTGGCTGCGGAAGTCCCTGGCTGCTGACGCTGCGCGCGATGCTCTACGCGCAAACCGAACGCTACCGCCATCTTTCAGTAGTGCTGGCGCGAGAGGAACGCGACGTTGACGCTGAGCACAAAGCCATCATGGAGGCCTGCCTCGCCCGCGACGGCGACCTGGTGGCGTCCCTGATTGACACGCATCTGACCAAGACGTCGGAGATCGTACTCAGTTCACCGCGGCTGACGGCGATCGAAGCTTCGGAGACGCCGGGGGAAATCTGAATCTGCGAATAAGAAAATCGACGCGACGCGCATCCATTCGCGTCAGAGCCGATGGCGAATACAAGATCATAAACCAAGGGAGAAACGTAATGAATGAGACCAAGTTGGGCGCTTCATCGGGAATCAGCAGACGCACCGCCGTCCAGGGCCTTGCGGCCGCGGGCCTCGGCGCCATCGCCTCGCCCGCCCTCATCAATCGCGCGGCCGCCGCGCCAAAGCCGATCAAAGTTGGGTTCATCAGCCCGGAGACCGGGCCGATCGCGGCGTTCGGATCGGCAGACGAATTCATTCTCGCCGGCATCCGCAAGCAAATCGGCGATGGGCTCATGATCGGCGGGGTCAAATATCCAATCGAAATTCTCGTCCGCGACAGCCAGTCCAATCCGGGCCGCGCGGCCGAAGTTGCGGCCGAGCTGATCACCAAGGACAAGGTGAGCCTGATGCTCGCCTCGAGCACGGCCGACACCGTCAATCCGGTCGCCGACCAGTGCGAGGTCAACGGCGTTCCCTGCATCACCACCGACACGCCGTGGGACGCTTTTTTCTTCGGGCGCGGCGGCGATCCCGCCAAGGGCTTCGATTTCACCTATCATTTCTTCTGGGGCGTCAGTCAGATCGCCGACACGTTCACCGGTCTCTGGAATTCCATCGACACCAACAAGACGATCGGCACGCTGTGGTCGAACGATTCCGACGGCGTCGCGGTTTCCAATAACGAGCACGGCCTGCCTCCGGCTTTCCTCAAAGCCGGATTCAAGATCGTCGACACGGGCCTGTTCACGCCTCTGTCGAACGATTTCACCGCGCAGATCACCAAGCTAAAGAACGAGAAGTGCGATATCGTCTCTGGCGTGTTCCTGCCGCCGGATTTCGCGACGTTCTGGGCGCAGTGCGGACAGCAGGGCTACAAGCCGAAAGCCGTCACGGTCGCCAAGGCGCTGCTGTTTCCTGCGTCGATCGAGGCGCTCGGCGACCGCGGAGCGGGTCTCTCGTCGGAAGTGTGGTGGACGCCCGACCATCCGTTCAAGTCGGGTCTGACCGGCAAATCTTCCGCCGAACTCTGCGCGGCCTACACGAAGGCGACAGGCAAGCAGTGGGTTCAGCCGATCGGCTTCAAACACGCGTTGCTGGAAGTCGCGATCGATGTTCTCAAGCGGACCAAGAACGTCGACGATCCGAAGTCGATCGTCGATGCGATCGCCGCCACCGACTATCAGTCGATCGTCGGGCCCGTATCGTGGAAGAAAGGCCCTGTGAAGAACTGCACGACGACGCCGCTGGTTGGCGGGCAATGGGTCAAGGGCAAAAAGTTCAAATACGATATCGAAATCGCCAACAACGCCGCCTATCCCAGCATCCCGACCGTTCGAAAATTCGAACCGATCGCCTACTGATTGAAATCGCGACGCGGCGAACCCCGTTCGCCGCGTCTCTCTTTGGGCTCAGGGCAAGTATTTGCGGCATGGCAGCAATTCTGGCGCTACGCAAAGTGTCGAAATCCTTCGGCGCGATCACGATCGCGCGGGATCTCGATCTCGCCGTCGAGCAAGGCCACGCCGTCGGAATTCTCGGCCCCAACGGCGCGGGCAAGACGACGCTGCTCGCTCTGATTTCCGGCGCGATCGCGCCCAACGACGGCACAATCGAATATCTGGGCCGCGATATCGGCCGCATATCGCCTGAAGACCGCTGCCGGATCGGCATCGCGCGCGCCTTCCAGGTGCCGCAGCCGTTCGGCGACATGACCGTGTTCGAGAACCTCACGGTCGCGGGCTGCTTCGGGGGCGGCCATTCGCAACGCGCGGCGCAGGCCCGCGCGCTCGAAATTCTCGAAAGCTGCGGGCTCGCCGATCGCGCCAACGATCCCGCGGGCCAACTGACCCTGCTCAACAGAAAGCGGCTGGAGCTGGCGCGCGCTCTCGCCACCGAACCCAAACTGTTGCTGCTCGACGAAATCGCCGGCGGCCTCAACCAGCACGAATGCGAGGATCTTGTAGCTCTCATCCGGCAGGTGCACGCGACCGGCGTCACCATCGTCTGGATCGAACACGTCCTGCACGCGTTGCTGTCCGTCGTAACCCGCGCGCTCGTGCTCTATCAGGGTCAGTTCATAGCGGACGGCGATCCCCACGAAGTCATCAAGGAACCGAAAGTCGCCGAGATCTACATGGGCATTGAAGCCGATGTCTGACGCCGCTTTGCTCGAGATCAAGAAGCTCGAAGCGTTCTATGGCGACTTTCAGGCGCTGTACGGTTTGGACCTCAGCGTCAACGCGGGCCAGATCGTCGCGATCATCGGCGCCAACGGCGCCGGCAAGAGCACGTTGCTCAACTCGATCGTCGGCCTGATCGGATCGCGCCCGGACGCGATCCTGTTCGAAGGGGCGCCGATCGGCGCCACGCCGCCCTATGAGATCGTCTCGCGCGGGCTGGCGCTGGTGCCTGAAGGCCGCCGGTTGTTCCCGTCACTCAGCGTCGAGGAAAATCTCGTCATCGGCGGACAGGTCAAGCGCCCCGGGCCGTGGAAGCTCGCCAGCTGTGTACGAATTGTTCCCTGTTCTCGCCGAGCGCCGCACGATGCCGGTGACCGCATTGTCGGGCGGCCAGCAACAGATGGTCGCGATCGGCCGCGCGCTGATGTCGAACCCCAAGCTCCTGCTGTGCGACGAGCTCAGCCTTGGCCTCGCGCCAATCGTCGTGCGCGAGATCTACGGCCTGCTGCACAAGATCGTCGCTGGCGGCATGTCGGCGATCATCGTCGAACAGGACATCCAGCAGGCGCTGAAGATCGCCGACCATGTCTACTGCATGCTGGAAGGCCGTATCGTCCTGCACGGCGCGGCGGGCGAGCTGACCCGGCAATCGATCGCCGCTGCGTATTTCGGGGTATAACATGGGCGACTGGATCAACACGGTCATTCAAGGCGTCATGGTTGGCGGCCTTTACGCGATGTTCGCGATCGGGCTCGCGATGATTTTTGGCGTGATGAAACTGGTCAATATCGCGCATGGCGATCTCATCGTGCTTTCCGCCTATGTCGCGCTGATCGTCACCCAGACGCTCGGAATCAACCCGCTGCTGTCGCTGTTGTTCGTAGTGCCGATCATGGCGGTTGTCGGCTATCTCCTGCAGCGCGGATTGTTC
>CAVYTP010000001.1:0-162038 GCA_963771455.1 uncultured Pseudomonadota bacterium | reverse complement strand
TTGTCTTAGTCGCGGGGTCATAAACGATTCCTTGGAGCGATTTCCAATCCCTATCGTTGATGGGGACGCCGTCGTCGCCACGTCAAATCCGATAGCGATCATATTCCCAGGTCTCACGCTTTTCGTACAGGTCTTGTAGTCGCCGCTGGCGCTCCGAAAAATGGAAGATCAAGTCCTGGACGTCTGGCGCATAAACGTGGCTTAGAAACAACCATGCCATAAACGCTGCGGCGAAATCCTTGGATTGGTTTCGCCCGTAATAGTCGAGGAGCGAACTCGGCGTGAACGACGGGGCCAGCATTTTGACGTTGCCGCCGCCCTCGAACTCGGGAACCGCGCGGTAAAAGGAAAGCGGCACCACAATCGCCGCATAGCGGCACTGCGCTGGGTCGAGCGCCCTGAGCGTATAATACCAACCTACTAGTGATGTCGCCGGTGCAGTCCCGCGCGCGAACGTCACAGGCGCGTCTGGCCACATCTCCTTCGCGTCGGCTAACGAGAATGCATTCTCGATCTTCGAGTTGCCAACGATCAACACCTCCTTTTTGCCGGAGGGCTTGCGTGTTTTCTCGAATCGGATCGCGTAACTAAGCGTATTGTCGAAACCCGCCGGATTCGAGATGCCTCGGTAAAATCCCGAATTGAAAACGACAAATTGCAACACGAAGAACGCGATTACCGAAGCGAGAACGGCAACGAAAGGATTACGCGCTGACAACGCCGAGGCAGGCATTAAAACTGCCCATAAATAAACTTGGTTCCAGCATCAATGGTCAGCGCAGAGATGACCAGCAGCGCGAGCCCGTAGAGAACGAAATTCGGCATATAACGGAAAGCCGGGCGGCCAATGTACCTGAACCCAGGCGCGCCGAACCCAATATAGAATGCAATTATCATGCAGACCGCGAGCGGATCGAGCACATCGGTGCGCACGTCGCTCCAGGTGTAGTTGCCACTCGATTGGAACCCGAGCACCAGATTTATCAGCCGGTATGAATCGGCAAAAGTATGCTCGCGCCAGAAGATTTGCGAAAAGGTCATCAGCACGAAAGTGAGGATGACCCCCAGGCCGTATCCGATCCCCCTTCGCCAAGCGGCGGTCCCAAACACTCTCGCGCGCCATTTGGCCGTCGCCAGCGTCGCGCATACAAAGGCGGCGTGAAGCAGACCGAAGATGAGAAAATTGACGCTGATGCCGTGCCAAAGGCCGATCACGACCATGTTGATGATGATCGCGCCATAAAGGCCCAATTGCCCCCAGCCTCGTAGCGACATCTGCAGCGGCGTGAACAGATAGTCCGTCACCCAGCTCGTCAAGCTCATGTGCCAGCGCCGCCACATCTCCTGAATTGTTGAGGCGGCAAACGGCGCGTTGAAGTTCGGCGGCCCTTCGATGTTGAAAATCTTGCCTATGCCCAAGGCGATATTCGTATATCCGGCAAAGTCCGCATAAAGTTGAAGCGTAAAGCAAGCGACCGTGGTCAGCACGATCGCGTAATTGAATTCGCCGGGGTTGGGTTCGATGATGTGGATGAACGACCCTAAACGATCTCCAATCAGCAATTTGAGCATAAGGCCACCGAGTATGTATCGGAAACCGCTGTCGATGCGATCGTAGTCGGCCGCCGCTAACCCGCGGGTCCGCCATTGCTGAAAGAAATCCAGCGGTCTCTGAATTGGACCACTGACTATCTGCGGGAAAAACGCCGGAAATAGGTAAAATGTCGCAGCGTCCCGTTCAATAACAGAATCGTCCCAATAGACCTCAATCAAATAAGCCATCAGCTTAAATGAGTAATAGGAGAGACCGAGCGGGAACAGCACACCGGAAATCTGGCCCGCCAGCTTGAAGCCGACGATAAGGGCGATAATCAAGCCGAGGCTCACATAGAGGACCTTCAGCTTTCTGTCCTCATCTTCCAGCCAAACGATTACAAAGCCGCCCGCATAACCTACAGAGGTCGCTAGAAGCAGCAGAACTAAGTACGGAATGCTCCATGTGGCGTAAAACGCGTATGACAACGCCAACATATAAAGCGTTCGCCAACGCGCGGGCACGAAGTAAAAAATTGTCGCCGCAAAAAATAGGCAAATGAAAAACACAATAGAAATAAACGACATTCGTTCGACCGCCCTCTCAACCCACCCGAAGTTACTGGCCTTGGCGCCCAGGTACTTTGCCCACAGACACCGGCAAACTGAGCTGTTTGCTACCCGGCGCCTTTCACGCTAGGCGGGCAGGACTTTCCGTGCGCCAACTCAACTACAGAG
This sequence comes from uncultured Pseudomonadota bacterium, assembly GCA_963771455.1. GTDB lineage: Bacteria > Pseudomonadota > Alphaproteobacteria > Rhizobiales > Beijerinckiaceae > Roseiarcus. The sequence goes on along the minus strand of CAVYTP010000001.1, from coordinate 159,767 downwards.
ACGGCCTCGGCGCTTCCATAAGCCATCAGGCTCTGCCGGCCAACCGAAATGCTGCCGCGAATTGACTTCAAGAACCATCGACGGTGGGCGCCAACGGCCTGACCTCCAGCAGCAAACTCAACTGCGTAAGCGCCGCCTGAACCGTGATCTCCCGCATGCAGGCGTGATCATTGACGCATTCGGAAAGCTCCAGTTTGCGGCAAGGCGAGCAGCGCTGTTCGGACCTCAGGACCCGTGTGGCGGGGCCAACCGCTCTCCAGACTGTCGGATCGGGCGCGCCGCTGAACAGGCACAGCGTATTCACGCCCTGCAAGGCCGCAATATGGGTGACGCCGGTGTCATTTCCGACGAAGGCGCGCGCGTGCTTGAGAATGCGCGGCAGATCGACGAGGCTCGACTTGCCGACGAGGTCGAGCACGTTGCTCCTCGCCAACGGCGGCGACGATCGCGGCGGCGACTTCTTTCTCGCGGTCGCCGCCGATCACGACCACCTTCATCGAGAGTTCCGACACAATGGCGGAGGCCAGCCCGCTAAAATTTTCCTGCGGCCATTTCTTCAGCGCCGTGCCGGCTCCCGGGGCGAGGACGATGTAGTCCTGGCCGTCGAATGGCGGCGCCGCCTGACCGGCCAGCGTGAGTTTGTCCAGGGCGCCGAGCCCCGGAACGCTGAAACGATTGACGACTGCGGAGGCCAGCAGCATCAGCCGTTCGATATTGTGCATGTTGTCTTCGCCGACCCGCTCGACCGAAGGCAGCGCCAGGTCCAGGGCGCACGGATGTTCCGGATCCGTGGCGAAGCCGGCGCGGAAACGCGCGTCGATCCGGCTCAGCAGCGGCCGGCTATCCGCGTCGTGCCGAAAATCCACCGCCAGATCGAAGGCGCCCCTTACGGCGTCGCCAATCCGGTCATAACGCGGCCGCGGCGTCGCGCTCTTGTCTTCCGAATATTCGGTGAAAAACCTGAAAGCCGATGATCTCGTCAAACAGTTCCGTCGCCTTGGCGAGGCCGACATTGTTGGGGGCGCAAACCAACGTCAGGTGTGCGCCGGGCCAAGCCTTGCGCAACAGCTCGACTGCCGGAAAAGCAAGGATCAAATCTCCGATGTGGTCGACCTTCACGACCAGTATTCGCATCGGCGCAGCCGCGCCCGACCCATTGACCCCCTTCCTGTCGAGGTCGACCCAAAGCCGCGACTCGGAGGCGACGAACGTCCCGGCTGTTTTCTCCGCGCTCGCGACTCGTGGGGTGTCAATGACCTGATCAGGAATCGGCGCTTGGACGTTCCACATTGTCGATGACTTTTGGCGGGGCGTCGGCGCCTCGTAACGCTTTCTTCCTTTTCGGGAACAGGAAGCTATTGGCCGATCTGAGCAGCGACCCGATCGGGGCGCCGATCGGCCACAAAACCATTGTGTTCCAGGAGAGCCTGCCGATGCGCTTTTCTGCCTTGCGAAGTCGGGTCTCCGTAACTTCCTGATGCTGGTCGGCGACCTTCAGGCGGTGGTCCGCATGTGCAAGCATGCGTTCCAGATCCTCGAGACGTCGGCTGAGCACCACCTGGTCTTGGCGCGCACGTTCCCCCACGCTGGTCGGCCCGTCCTTCGCCATCAGGCGCTCCAGCGCCTCGATACGCCGACTGACCACCCCCTGCTCAGAGACGCCGTGCTCACCCTCGCGACGTTCGCTGACCTCTAGAGCCAACAGATTCTCGAGCTCGTGAAGTCGCTGCTCGAAGACAGAATTCTCGCCCATACCCGTGCTGGCGTTCCCGGCTTCCAACCGCGCGTCCAAGTCCGCCTGCAACTTGGCCGTCGCCGCCTCAAATGTCTGCTCCAGGGCGTGCCGAGCCTGCTCGACGTCCCGACGCGCGGATACAACATCTTCCTGAGCTCTCGCCCTCTCCGCCTCGATGGCGAGACGCAGCGCCTCTTGCGCGCGCTGCGCATCTTCGCGCAGCTTTGCCGCCTCGGCGACGAACGTTTGCTCCAAAGCGTGCCGAGCCTGTTCGACATCCCGACGCGCGGACACCACGTCCGCCTGGGCTCTTGCCGACTCCGCCTCGATGGCGTGCCGCAGCGCATCGCGATCGGCGGCCTGTTCGGCCAATCGTCTGGCGAGCGCCTCGTCCTCCGCTTTCAGCTTTTCCAGCGCCGTTATCATGTTGAGGCGTCCGCGTCGGGTGAAAAACTCATGACGTTCCCATTCGTCGAGCGCCTTCGCCTTCATGTCGTGAACAAAAGCCACGCTCGCGGGCGTATTGCAGGAGCTGATAATAAGTTTGGTGACCTGGTCCACCGTGTCGAAAAAGGCGGCGCGGCTTCCGACGTCGAGGACGGAGACCTCAAACTCCGACCGGACGTCTGTCAGATCGATCTCGGCGCCGACCCAATCCGAAAGGCGTCGGCCAAATTCCTTTTGCTGCTGCACGTTGCCAACCAGAGACGTTGCGTCAATCGTCAGGTCCGCGACCTCAAAGGCCTGGGAATAGATGTAGAGGTGCAGGAACAGAAAGGCGTAAAACATCTGCAAGTTGTCGGGCGAACACTTGCGATCGGAAAACCAGAGGTCGATGCCCTTGAGAACGGGATCGTGATGGGACGCCGCAAGCGTCTGATCGACCGTTTCGAGAAACGAGGGGTGCCCGGAAATATAAAGGTTCGTGTAGGACGCCCACTGATGAAAGAGATTGCGATGGACGATCGCGGTGTGGCCGCCGAAACGTTTCCGGATCGCTTTGGCGCGCCCGAGCGTTCGGGTGCAGGTCAGCACGGGCGTGAGATTCTCGCGCTGCGCGGCGCCGATCAGGCTTCCAATATACTCGATTTCGTCGTCGCTGAGGTCCCCTTCTATGCCGCGCGCGGGGATGAAATCCCCGAACGGCATGCTGCCCTTGAAGAACTCGATGCCGCCGCCCGGTCGAATCAGCGGCAGATATTCGAGATAATAGGGGCCGCTGACCGGATGTTTCGACTTCCACGCGCTGTAGTCGGCGCGATGAACGTCGGACACTTCCATGTGTTCGAGCGCCTCGTTGAATATCTCGTAGTAGGCGCGCGCATGTCCGGCCTGGCGAAACTTGGCCCACAACCAGGTGCTTGAAGTGCGAAAGCTCGAGTGCAGAAATATCGGCGTCGCCGGTGCGTCACTCATCGCTTTCCACGCGCCCTGCGTCTCAGTATCGATTGACGCCGTGACATCGACAGGGGCTGCCAATTGCGCAGGTGGGCCCGGCTTCGCGGACCGCTGCGACGTTTGCCGGCGACCTTTTTGGACGCGAAAAATTTCCCGCTCGTCAACCGAATTCACGACCTTTTCCTTCGCGAAGGGCTTCTAACCGCTTGATCGTCGCTGGGCAACACGTCGAAGCTTCCAGGGCCAAACGCCCCTACGCGCCGCAATCGCGGGAATGGCGCGCCCGGAAGGGTTCGAACCTCCAACCCTCGGTTTCGAAGACCGATACTCTATCCAGTTGAGCTACGGGCGCGTCGGCGAGCCTCCTAGCATGGCGATACGATTCTCAAAAGTCGCAGTCTCGATAGAAACAGATGGCCGATTTCTTTGCGTCGCGGATCGAAAAGGGTAAATAGTGCGGCTGAATCCGCCGCGTCAGAGCGGCGGGCAATCGGAAAATCCGAAGGGTTAGAAAATGAGCAGCAAGGGCGGAACGTCGAACGGCGCCAGAAGGCGTCAGGCCAAACGCAAGCTGCGCTCGCAGCCTGTGGTTCGACAATCCCGACAATCCCGGCATGACCGCGCTCTATATCGAGCGCTACCTGAATTTCGGCCTGACCGCCGGCCGAACTGCGCTCCGGCAAGCCGATCATCGGCATCGCCCAGACCGGCTCCGACCTCTCGCCCTGCAACCGCCACCACCTCGAACTCGCCAAGCGCGTGCGCGACGGCATCATCGCGGCGGGCGGCGTGCCGTTCGAATTTCCGGTCCATCCGATCCAGGAGACCGGCAAGCGGCCGACCGCCGCGCTCGACCGCAACCTCGCCTATCTCGGCCTCGTCGAGACGCTCTACGGCTATTTCCTCGACGGCGTCGTGCTGACGACCGGCTGCGACAAGACGACGCCCGCCTGCATCATGGCGGCCGCGACCGTCAACCTGCCGGCGATCGTGCTGTCGGGCGGCCCGATGAACAACGGCTGGCACCACGGCGAGCGCACCGGCTCCGGCACGATCGTCTGGAAGGCGCGCGCCGAACTCGCCGAGGGCAAGATCGACTACGAGCAGTTCATGGAGATCGTGACCTCCTCGGCGCCCTCGGTCGGCCATTGCAACACGATGGGCACGGCCTCGACGATGAACGCGCTCGCCGAGGCGCTCGGCATGAGCCTGCCGGGCTGCGCCGCCATCCCCGCCCCGCATCGCGAGCGCGGCCAGATCGCCTACGAGACCGGCAAGCGGATCGTCGACATGGTCTGGGAGGACCTGAAGCCGTCCGACATCATGACCCGCGAAGCGTTGGAGAACGCGATCGTCGTCAACAGCGCGATCGGCGGCTCGACCAACGCGACCGATCCACATCAACGCGATCGCCCGCCACATCGGCGTTCACGCTCGACATCGAGGATTGGGAGACGATCGGCCATCACGTGCCGCTGCTCGTCAACATGCAGCCGGCCGGCAAATATCTCGGCGAGGAGTTCCATCGCGCCGGCGGCGTGCCGGCCGTCGTCAACGAACTGATGAAGCACAAGCTGATCCGCGAGGGCGCGCTCACCGTCAACGGCAAGACGATCGGCGACAATTGCCGCGGCAAGGAAAGCGACGACGCCGACGTGATCTTCCCGATCGACAAGCCGATGAAGAACGACGCCGGCTTCAACGTGCTGACCGGCAACCTGTTCGACAACGCGATCATGAAGACCAGCGTGATCGACGCCGAATTCCGCAAGCGCTACCTCTCCAATCCCGAAAGACCCGGAAGCCTTCGAAGGCCGCGCGATCGTGTTCGACGGGCCCGAGGATTACCACCACCGCATCGACGACCCGTCGCTGAAGATCGACGAGCATTGCATGCTGTTCATCCGCGGCACCGGGCCGATCGGCTATCCCGGCGGCGCGGAAGTGGTGAACATGCAGCCGCCCGCCGCGCTGCTGAAGAAGGGCGTCAACGCCCTGCCCTGCATCGGCGACGGCCGCCAGTCCGGCACGTCGGGCTCGCCCTCGATCCTCAACGCCTCGCCCGAGGCGGCGGCGGGCGGCGGCCTCGCGCTGCTGCAAGCACCGGCGACAAGGTGCGCATCGACCTGAAGAAGCGCACGGCCAACATCCTGATCTCGGACGGCGAACTCGCCGAGCGGCGCGCCAATCTGCAGGCCCATCCGTTCGCCTTCCCGAAGAGCCAGACGCCCTGGCAGCAGATCCAGCGCGAGATGGTCGCCCAGTTCGACGAGGGCATGGTGCTGAAGCCGGCGGTGGATACCAGCGCTCGCGCAGACGGCGGGCGTGCCGCGGGACAATCATTGACCGAATTTTGAGCTTGTCGGGACGACATTCTCTGACTAAAGTCAGAGAATGTCGTCCGCTTCCATCGATCAGGTTCGCCGCTTTCATCGGATTGTGACACGTCGCGCGGGCGCGCTGGAGCAAAGCTACCTGGCGCGCGGGCGGCCGCTCGGCGAAGCGCGTCTGTTGTTTGAAATCGGCCGCGGCGGCGGCGATTCCCGCTCGCTAAGGGCGCGGCTCGGGCTCGACTCCGGCTATCTGACCCGCTTGCTGGCGTCCCTCAAGCGCCAAGGCCTGGTTGAGCTCGACGTGTCGCCTGAGGACGGCCGGAGGCGGCAGGTTTCGCTGACCGACAAGGGGACCGCCGAGAACGCGGCGTATGATGCGCTGTCGGATGATCTCGCGCGCTCCCTGCTCGAGCCGCTCGGCCACACTCAGCGCGAGAGGTTGGTCAGCGCGATGGGCGAAGTGGAGCGCCTGCTGCGGGCCGGCGAGGTGGCCGTCGGCTTCGAACCCGCAGGCAGCGCGGACGCTCGCGCTTGCATCTCGGCCTATTTTGCAGAACTCGCCGAACGGTTCGAAGAAGGCTTCGATCCCGGCGAGGCCGGGCGGGACCTCGGCGCCGAGTTCGCGCCGCCGAACGGCGCCTTCGCGCTCGCCCGCCTGGAGGGCGGGGCGGTCGGATGCGGCGGATTCGTCGCCCTCGATCCCGACACTGCGGAGATCAAACGGGTCTGGACCTCTCCCGCGGCACGGGGCCTCGGCGTCGCGCGCGCCCTGCTCGCAGCGCTCGAGAACGAGGCGCGAGCGCGAGGGTTCCAGCGTCTGAGGCTCGACACCAATCGAGCGCTCAACGAGGCGCAGGCCATGTACCTGAAGTCAGGATTTCACGACATCGAGCGCTACAACGACAACCCGTATGCGCATCGGTGGTTCGAGAAGGAGATCTAAAGCAGACGCCAAGACGGGGCAGCCGGCGCGAAATGCCATTGATCCTTGGGCGGTCTAAATGTATATACGATAGCTCAAGTCTGTATATACGAGATGATTTATGGGCATCAGCATACGAGACCCTGAGGTCGCGCGCCTCGCTCGCGAGTTGGCGGAGCTTCGCGGCACCAACATGACAGAGGCGATCTCCGCCGCTCTCCGCGACGCGCTCGGAGCCGCCCGGACACGACCTTCCCTTGCTGAGCGATTAGAGAAATTGGCTCAGGAGACAGCGGCGTTGGCAGGCCCGAATCCGCGAGAAATGACGAAAGACGAGATCGACGATCTATGGGGTCAATAGTCTTCATCGACACCTCGGCAATTGTCGCGATCCTTGCAGTCGAGCCCGAACGACAGCAGATTTATCGCAAGCTCGAGGAGGCAAGCCGCCGTCTCAGCTCAGCCTGCGTCAGGCTGGAAACCTCCATGGTGCTAGCTGCGAAACTAGACATTTCGCCACGAATTGCCCAACAGCGATATGAACTACTATTGCGCGACGGAAACATCGAGGAGGCCGACATCAGTCCGAGCATCGGACCGCTTGCAGTCGATGCGTTCCTTCGCTTTGGCAAGGGGCGCCATCCCGCGCGATTGAATTTCGCGGACTGTCTTTCGTACGCCTGCGCGAAGGCTTACGGAGCAGTTCTGATATTCAAGGGAGACGACTTCGCAAAAACGGACGTCAACACCCTCGTTTAGCGTATCGCCTTTTCGTCGCTTACCTTCATCGCGGGCGCTCTCGCCACTGCCTTGATCGACGTCCTCACTCTTTCTGGGAGACCAGGCCTTGAAAAGTTCGCCCTTCCCATCTGGCCCCGTCGTCGACGCCCGGCCGGCAAGGCGACCGGAGCGTCGCACGCTCGTTGGACGCTACGTGACGCTCGCCCCGCTCGACGCGGCGGCGCATGGCGACGACTCTGTTTGACGGCGGCCGGCGGCGACGCTCACAAAGATTTGTGGACCTATCTCGGTGACGGACCGTATTTCGACCGCGACGCGCTCGCGCTTCGCTCGCCGCCAAGGCGAAGTCGGAAGATCCGTTGTTTTTTGCGATCATCGACAACGCCTCGGGCCGCGCTGTCGGCTATCAGACCCTGATGCGCATCGACGCCGCCAACCGCGTCGTCGAGGTCGGCAACATTCTCTACGGCGCGCCCATGCAGCGCACGAGCGGCGCGACCGAGGCGCAATTCCTGTTTGCGCGCCACGTATTCGACGACCTCGGCTATCGCCGCTACGAGTGGAAATGCAACGCGCTCAACGCGCCTTCGCGCCGCGCCGCGCAGCGCTATGGCTTCACATTCGAAGGCATTTTTCGGCAGCACATGATCATCAAAGGCCGCAATCGCGACACCGCGTGGTTTTCGATGCTCGACAGCGAATGGCCGGCCATTCGCGCCGCGTTCGAGGCGTGGCTGGCGCCCGAGAATTTCGACGCGGCCGGACGGCAGATAGCCGGTTTGGCCGAGATTCGCAGCCGCCTGTAGGCGAGGTCACCGACCTCGCTGTTTGCCTGACGCCGTAGGCCAAGGTCACCGGCCTCGTCTACAGATGTCTGCCCGCAACCATCGATTATCCCTAATCGTTAGGGTTAAGCATGCATTAAGCGTTTGCTGGCAAGTTTTCCTTCGTCAAACCGCCCGCGCGGACCGAGCAAATCCACGCACGAACGAAGGATGCTTTTGCCATGGCCGGACTGAAGGCCCTAACGCTGGCCGGCGCCGCGGTCCTCGCCGTCATGAGCGGCGCGTCTGCCGCCGACCTGCTGCCCCCTCCGCCCGCCCGAGCCGCTTCCGCCGCCGACTGCGAGTTCTCCGGCTGGTATCTGCGCGGCGACATCGGCATCGGCGTCGAGCCGCGAACGACTCGGACCTCGAGAACTATCCGGACCCGCTGCTCGGCACCAACCCCGGCGGCCTGCCCTATTTCCTCGGCCACCACCGCGGAGTTCAACAACACCACGCTCTCCGAAAGCGGCATGTTCGACGTCGGCGTCGGCTACCAGTTCAACCACTGGCTGCGCGGCGATCTGACACTCGAATATCGCGGCGGCGCCAGCCTCCAGTCGCTCTACACGATCAACGACCCGATGTCCGCCGACCACGCAATATAGCGACTTCTACCGCGCCAACATCTCGTCGGTCATCGGCCTCGCCAACCTCTACGCCGACATCGGCACCTGGTATGGCGTCACGCCGTTCGTCGGCGCCGGCATCGGCTTCGCGCACAACTGGTTCAGCGGCTTCACCGACCAGGGTTTTGGCTACTACAACGACGGCAACACCTTCCTGGGACCCGCCGGCGGCTATTTCGGCAACGCGGCTCAGCAACAATTTCGCCTGGGCGCTGATGACCGGCCTCGACTTCAACGTGACGCCGAACCTCAAGCTCGAACTCGGCTATCGCTATCTCAACTACGGCAAGATCACGACCGGCGGCCTCGAACTGCCTAGGCGCCGGTCCCGGCGGCGGCTTCACCACCGCCAATTGCGGCGGCGGCGTCGCAAATCACCGTCTCCTCGACCAACACGCTCGCTTCCAACGACTTCAGCCTCGGTCTATCTGGATGATCGGCGAGGAGGCGCCCCCGCCGCCGCCAGCCGATCGTCCGCAAGTACTGAGCGCGTCACCTATTTGGTTCAATCAAGTCCAGCGCCGGGTTCGCCCGGCGCTTTTTGTTGGGCGCCGAAGCGCTCAGGCGACGCCCAGCAGGGCGAACAGTTCGGCGGCGAACGCCTCGGGCCGCTGGAGCGGCGGCACGTGGCCGGCGCCTGGCAGAGTGACGAAGCGCGACCCTGCGATGCGCTCATGTTGGGCCCGCACGAATTCCGGCGGCGTCGAGCCGTCGTGTTCGCCGGCGACGCAAAGGGTCGGAACCGTGATCGCGGAAAGTTCGGCGGTGAGATCCGAATCGCGCAGCACGGCGCAGGTCGCCGCGTAGCCCTCGGCCGAGGTCGCCGAAAGCATGTTGCGGCAAAGCGCGACGAGGCCGCCGCCCTGCGCGTAGTCGGCCGGCGAAAACCAGCGCTGCAATATGGATTCGGCGAGCGACGCGACGCCCCAGCGAACGCACCGCCTCGATGCGCTGGTTCCAGATTTCCGCCGTTCCCATCTGGGCGCCGGTCGAGGCCAGCAGCAGGCGTTCGACGAGATCGCGGCGCCGGCGATGGAAGGCGAGCGCAATCAGGCCGCCAACCGAAACCCCGCAAATCGTCGCGCGCCGGACGCCCGCCAGATCCATCAGCGCCGCCAGGTCCGCCGCGTGATCGTCGGCAGTTCGCGGCGGCGAACCGAGATCGGAGAGCCCGTGGCCGCGCAGGTCATAGCGGAAGCAGCCGACGCCGGCGCGCCCAAGACTGCGCGCGATTTCGTCGAATACGCCGAGGTTGGCCGCCGAGCGGATGGATGCAGACGACGGTTGGCGCGCCGGCGATCAGATCGGCCTCGACGTGGAACGTGGCGTCGGCGAGCGTCAGAAACCGCATGGAGCGCTCCTTGTCGCATTTGTGATCGCGCCGCTCTGGACCCGGGTTGCGCGAAATACGCGAAGCCACTAAGCCCCCCGCAGCCGGACCGCAAGATGGTATACTATCGGCGACGCATTGGCGCGGAGCGCGGGCGGAGGAGCGAAATGGCAGACGCCGCCGTCGTGTGCGCAAATCCATGTGGCAGACCGCGTGGGACAGTCCGATCCTCCTTCTCGCGTTGACGGCGCTGATCTGGGCCGGCCACTCGATCGTCGGTCGGCTCGCGGTCGGCGAAATCGGGCCGATGATGCTGGTGTTCCTGCGCTGGACGCGTCGCCTCGGGTCCGATCGCGTTCGCGGCGCGCAAGACCCTGCGCGAGGATTTCCGGATTCTCGCGCCGCGCTGGCTGCTAGTGGGCGTCGATGGGCGCGCTCGGCTTCACCGTCTTCAACGCCCTGTTCTATGTCGCCGCGTATTACACCAGCGCGCTGAACATCTCGCTCATCCAGGCGGCGTCGCCCGGCGCTCGTGCTTGTCGGCGCCGGCTCTGGTCTTCGGCGTCGCGCGCGAGCGCGGCGCAGGCGTTCGGCGCGGCGCTCACCATTCTGCGGCGTCGCTGTGATCGCCGTCGCAGGGCGACTGGCGGCGGCTTGCGGATCTCAGCGTCAATTTCGGCGACGCGCTGATGCTGGTGGCGAGCGTCATCTACGCCTTCTACACGCTTGGCGCTGCGCATGCGCCCCAAGGTCTCGGCCTTCGGCTTTCTCGCCGCCATGGCGATCGCCGCGTTCATCACCTCGATCCCGCTGTTCGTCGTCGAGGCGATCACCCACGGCGTCACCTGGCCGAGCTGGAAAGGCTGGCTCGTGCTGGTCTACGCGGCGCTCGGGCCAGCCTTTCTCGCCCAGGTGCTTCTATATGCGCGGCGTGCAGCTGATCGGGCCGAGCCGCGCGGGCGTGTTCGTCAATCTGGTGCCGGTGTTCGGCGCGTTGCTGGCGGTCGCCCTGCTCGGCGAGCCGCTGCAGAGTTTTCACCTCGTCGCGCTGGCTCTGGTGGCGGCGGGCATCCTCATCGCGCAGCGAAAATCGTGATCTGGGCCTAAGCGAACGGAGCGAAGGTGATGGGCGAATGGATCAAGCTGAAGTCGGCGGACGGGTTTCGAGTTCTCCGCCTGGCGCGAGGCGCCGGAGGGCAAGCCGCGCGGCGGCGTGGTGGTCGTGCAGGAGATTTTTGGCGTCAATCACCACATCCGCTCGGTCGCGCATCGCGCCGCCGCGGCCGGCTATGTCGCCATCGCGCCGGCGATTTTCGACCGCGTCGAGCCCGGCTTCGACGTCGGCTACGACGACGCCAGCCGCGCCAAGGGCATGGCGATCATGGGCAAGTTCGACCGCGAACAAGGCGCGCCAGGATGTCGCGGCCGCCGTCGAAGCGGCCCAAGAGGGCGGCAAGGTCGGCATCGTCGGCTTCTGCCTCGGCGGCGCGATCGCCTGGGCGAGTTCGGCGCTGACGCCGGGCGTCGACGCCGCGGTCGGCTATTACGGCAACATCATCGTCGATCAAAGACCTGAAGCTGAAGGCGCCGACCCTGATGCATTTTGGCGAGAAGGACGCGCACATTCCGGTCGCCGAGATCCGGCAGATCGCCAAGACCCATCCGGACGCGCAGTTCTACTACTACCCCGCCGACCACGGCTTTGGCTGCGACGAGCGCGCGCCGTTCCACGCCGAAAGCTCGGCGATCGCCTGGGGACGGACGCTGGAGTTTTTCGGCAAGCATTTGGGGTGAGGCCGCTGTCAATCGGCGCGATCGACGATTTCCTTCCCCGCTTAGCTGGAGAAGGTGGCCGAAGGCCGAGATGAGGCCGGAGTGCCTCGCAGCCCTTCGCTCAGCTCCTCGACACGCAACACTTCTCGCGTTGACGGAGCGTTGCGCCGATCCTCCGCAATTCGCTCGTCGAGGATCCGAAGGACGGCCGCCGCGACGGCCGTACTGTCGGTGGCTTCAAATCGCGTCTGAAGCCAAGCTTCCTGTTCAGGCGTAAGCGTTATCTGCAAGGCTCGGAAGCGTCCTTCGAAGGCTGTCCTACTTCACCAGCCTCGGCGCGCCGACGCGCGGCGATTTGTTTTCCTGCATGACGCCGAGCCGGCGCGCGACTTCGGTGTAGGCCTCGATCATGCCGCCGAGGTCCTTGCGGAAGCGGTCCTTGTCCATCTTGTCGTTGGTCTTGATGTCCCACAGACGGCAGCAGTCCGGGCTGATCTCGTCGGCCAGCACGATGCGCATGTTGTCGCCTTCCCACAGGCGCCCGCATTCGATCTTGAAGTCGACGAGTCGGATGCCGACGCCGAGGAACAGGCCGGTCAGGAAGTCGTTGACGCGAATCGCCAGCGCCATGATGTCGTCGATTTCCTGCGGCGCCGCCCAGCCGAACGCCGTGATGTGCTCTTCCGACACCATCGGGTCGTTCAACGCGTCGTTCTTGTAGTAAAACTCGATGATCGAGCGTGGCAGCTGCGTGCCTTCCTCGATGCCGAGTCGGGTCGCCAGCGAGCCCGCCGCGACGTTACGCACGACGACCTCGAGGGGAATGATCTCGACTTCGCGAATCAGCTGCTCGCGCATGTTGATGCGGCGCATGAAGTGCGTCGGCACGCCGATCTCGTTGAGGCGCTGGAACAGATATTCGGAAATACGGTTGTTGAGAACGCCCTTGCCTTCGATGACCTCGTGTTTTTTCGCATTGAACGCGGTCGCGTCGTCCTTGAAGTGCTGTATCAGAGTGCCCGGCTCGGGGCCCTCGTAGAGCACTTTGGCTTTGCCTTCATATATGCGTCGGCGGCGGTTCATGCGATGTAACCGTGGCTTGAGGAAATCCATCGAATTCGGCCTTTTCTGACGGCTCCCGGCCGCTGCGTCCAGAGGCGCCGCGCTAGAGAGATGGAGATTCGAGCGGCTTATGCCAAGCCTGAAGTCCTCCATGCCGTTCAAGGAGCAGACTGTTCCTTGTTATCCTATTCGCAGGCGCCGCACAAATCGGGCGAAAGAAGGGCGGGCTGGCAGCGCGTCTAGACGAATGTTGCATAGACTCTTCCGCTGGCCCGAATCTAACTAGCCGCGGGGGTCGTGCGAGGTGGGAATCGCAAGCCGTGTCAGCGGCATCGCGCCTCTGTCAGCCGGGTCGCCATGATCCGGGACAAGAAACCAGCCGCCAATCGGAGGGCGCTCATGGATGAGGTAACGCTAAATCGGATCAAGAATGATCCGAACTACAAGGCTCTCGTGAGCGAACGATCGTCCTTCGGCTGGACCCTCGCAATACTCACGCTCGTTCTGTATTATGGCTACATCGCCATCGTCGCCTTCTCGCCCGCAACCATTGCGACCAAGGTCTCCGGCAACATCACCGTCGGCATCATTCTCGGCCTCGGACTGATCCTCGGCTCGATCCTTCTGACCGGCATCTACGTGCTGCGCGCCAATTCGCGCTACGACGAGCTCACGCAGGCGATCGTACAGGCCGCGACCGCAGGAGGCCAGCAATGAGACTTCCGTCCCGGCTTCGTGGCGCTCGTAGCGCCGCTGACGTTGCTTTCCTCCGCCGCGTTTGCGGCCGGCCCGATCGAGGCCGGCACGATGCAGGCGACCAACTGGAACGCGATCATCATCTTCGCCGCCTTCGTCCTGCTGACGCTCGGCATCACCTACTGGGCGGCCAGCCGCACCCGAACGGCCAAAGATTTTTACGCGGCCGGCGGCGGCAGTCACCGGCTTCCAGAACGGCCTCGCCATCGCCGGCGACTACATGTCGGCGGCCTCGTTCCTCGGCATCACCGCGCTGTTCTACACCGGCGGCTACTATGGCCTGATCTACTCGATCGGCTTCCTCGTCGGCTGGCCGTTCATCATGTTCCTGATGGCGGAGCCGCTGCGCAATCTCGGCCGCTTCACCTTCGCCGACGTCGCCTCCTATCGGCTCAGCGCGACGCCGATCCGCGCGCTCGCGGCGACCGGAACGCTCGTCACCGTGGCGTTCTACCTGATCGCGCAGATGGTCGGCGCCGGCCAGCTCATCGAGCTGCTGTTCGGCCTGCCCTATCTCTACGCCGTCATCGTGGTCGGCGTGCTGATGATCATCTACGTCACCTTCGGCGGCATGATCGCCACCACCTGGGTGCAGATCATCAAGGCCGGCTTGCTGCTCGGCGGCTCGACGCTGATCGCGATCCTCGTGCTCGCCCAGTTCGACTTCGACTTCAACGCCCTGATCGCCAAGGCGATCGAGGTTCATCCCGCAGCACGACAAGATCCTGCTGCCCGGCGCGGCGGTCGCCAACCCGATCAACGCGTTCTCGCTGGGCATGGCGCTGATGTTCGGCACCGCCGGCCTGCCCCACATCCTCATGCGCTTCTTCACGGTCGGCAACGCCAAGGAAGCGCGCAAATCGGTGTTCTGGGCGACCACGTTCATCGGCTACTTCTACATCCTCACCTTCATCCTCGGCTTCGGCGCGATCGTGCTGGTGCTGGCAACCCCGAGTACCATGTCGGCGGCGACGTCGACGAAGGCGCTGCTCGGCGGCGGCAACATGCCGGCGATCCATCTCGCCCACGCGGTCGGCGGCGACCTGATGAAAGGCTTCATCGCGGCAGTGGCGTTCGCGACCATCCTCGCGGTCGTGTCGGGCCTGACGCTGTCGGGCGCCAGCGCGGTCAGCCATGACCTCTACGCGAGCGTGCTGCGGCGCGGACGCGGTCGACGAAGGCGCAGGAAGTGCGCGTCTCGAAGATCACCACCCTGGTGCTCGGCGTCGTCGCGATCATGCTCGGCATCCTGTTCGAGAAGGTCAACGTGGCGTTCATGGTCGGTCTCGCCTTCGCGATCGCGGCGAGCGCGAACTTCCCGGTGCTGCTGCTCTCCATGCTCTGGAAGGGCCTGACGACACGCGGCGCGGTCATCGGCGGCTTCGTCGGCCTGATCAGCGCGCCGTCGTGCTGACGATCTTCAGCCCGTCGATCTGGGTCGCGGTGCTCGGCATTCGACAAGGTCGGGCGCCTGGTTCCCCTACGTGTCGCCGGCGCTGTTCACGATGCCGCTCGCCTTCTTCTGCTGCTGGATCGTTCTCGATCACCGACAAGTCGGCGCAGGCGGCCAAGGAACAGGCGCTGTTCGAAGCGCAGTATGTCCGCTCGCAGACCGGCATCGGCGCCGAGGGCGCCGCCGCCCACTGACAAGCGCAACGTTGACGATCAGCGCCCCGCTTCGGCGGGGCGTTTTTTATGCCGCTCATGCGCGCTAGCGCGCGATCTCGATGAGCTGTTCGATCGCGACGCTGCCGCTCCAGATGCGCGGCCAGCGCATCCAGCGTGTCCTCGACGTCGCGTTCGTAGTTGAGGCCAGAAGGGTCGGCGCCGATCCAGGCAAGCCAAGCGCGACGCTGAGCGTCATCTGAGAACAGCCCGTGCACATAGCAACCGCGCACGAGGCCGCTCGCCGAAACGGCGCCATCGGGACGCCCGTCAGCAAATCGCAGCAACGGCCGCGCGGTATCCGGCCCGGTCGTCTGCCCGACATGGATCTCGTAGCCGGAAAACGGCGCGCCTTCGGGGACAGAAACGCCGGCGGACTCCCGCAGCGTCTTGCGACCGGCCAGAACCGTCGAGATATCGAGCAGTCCGAGGCCCGCTGCGCTTCCCGGCGGTCCCTCCACGCCTTCGGGATCCATCAACGTCCTGCCGAGCATCTGATAGCCGCCGCACAGCCCTAGCACCTTGCCGCCACGCCGGACGTGGGAAAGAATGTCGATGTCCCAACCTTCGGCCCGCAGCGCGTTGAGATCGGCGATTGTCGCCTTCGAGCCGGGCAGAACAATCAGCCGCGCCTCCGCCGGCAGCGGCTTGCCCGGCTCAGCGAAGACGACGCGGACGCCGGGTTCCTGCTTCAGCGGATCGAAATCGTCGAAGTTCGAGATGTGGGGCAGCTTCGGGACGACAATCAGGATTTCGCCTGCCTCGCCGATGGAAGGCTTGTCGAGCGCGACGGCGTCTTCCGCCGGCAGCCGCGAGGCGCGCGCAAAATGAGGGATCAGGCCGAGCGACGGCCAGCCGCTGCGCTCGGCAATTTCCCTCATGCCGCTTTCGAACAGGCTGGGGTCGCCGCGGAACTTGTTGACGAGGAAGCCGCGGATCATCGCCGCGTCGGCGGGATCGAGCACGACTTTGGTTCCGACGATCTGCGCGATCACGCCGCCGCGGTCGATGTCGCCAATCAGAACGACCGGCGTTTCCGTGGCGCGCGCAAAGCCCATATTGGCGATATCGTTGGCTCGAAGGTTGATCTCGGCGGCGCTGCCGGCGCCTTCGACCAGCACGAAATCCGCGCGTTCGCGCAGATGCGCGAAGCTGCCGAGCACGCTGTCGCGCAGCCGCGGCTTCCAGTCCTGAAACTCGCGCGCCTTCGCGACGCCGACGACTTCGCCGCGCACGACGATCTGCGAGCCGATCTCGCTCTGCGGCTTCAGCAGCACCGGGTTCATGTGGACGCTCGCAGGCGCTCGACAGGCGCGCGCCTGCAGCGCCTGGGCGCGGCCGATCTCGCCGCCGTCCGCCGTCACCGCCGCGTTGTTGGACATGTTCTGCGGCTTGAACGGAAGCACGCGGTGGCCGCGGTTGCTGAGCGCGCGGCAGAAGCCCGCGACAAGTAGCGACTTGCCGACATCAGATCCCGTGCCCTGAAACATCAGCGCGCGCGCTGGCATGCGAAGGTCCCTTCAGTGTGAGGTTGCGCGCCTGTGAGCCAGCAGTGCGATCAGCGAACGCTGCGGTTCACGGACCCTCGTCTTGGCCTGCGAAGGACGCTCCAGGCTGATACTGTGCGCCTACGTCCGCGTCCGGCGGCTCATCCTGCGACGGCTCAGATAGGGTCGACAGGTTAGGACGAGCGGCGTGTCGGTGCTCTCCGGGCCGCGCCTCAAAACTCAATCCCGAGCTGCGCTTTCACGCCCGCCGCAAAATGGTGCTTGTTGGCGACCATCTCTGTCACGAGATCCGCAGCCTCGATCAGCTCGGGCTTCGCATTGCGCCCTGTGACGACTACGTGCAGATCCGCGCGCCGCGCCGCGAGCACGGCGACGACCTCCTCGAGCGGCAGGTAGTCGTAGCGCAGCGCCACATTAAGCTCGTCGAGCACCAGCAAGCGAATATCCGGGTCGGCCATCATCTCCTGCGCCGCATTCCACGCGGCGCGGGCCGCGGCGACGTCGCGCGCGCGGTCCTGCGTCTCCCAGGTGAACCCTTCGCCCATCGTGCGCCAGACGATCTGCTCGGCGAAACGCTCGAACGCGCGCCGTTCGCCGGTCTCCCACGCGCCCTTGATGAACTGAACGACGCCCGTCTTCCAGCCGTGGCCGAGCGCGCGCAGCAGCAGCCCGAAGGCCGCCGTCGACTTGCCCTTGCCCGGGCCGGTGTGGACGATCAGCAGGCCCTTTTCGGCGATGGCCTTCGAGGCGACTTCGGCATCCTGAACCGCCTTGCGCTTGATCATCTTCTCGCGGTGGCGGGCGTTATCGTTTTCGGCTTCCATCGGCTTTCGGGGTCCTGGGCGCTGGTCGGGGCCGGCGTTGACACCCCGAGCGCCCGAGCCTACCACATTCGCGAGGATGGTCCTCGCGAAAGCGAGGCTAAGAGGGAATACGGTGCGAGCCGTAGCTGCCCCCGCAACTGTAAGCGGAAGTCCGCGTCGATGAGCCACTGGAGCGATCCGGGAAGGCGACGCGGGCGTCGACGCCGCAAGCCAGGAGACCTGCCATCCCCAGGTTATCGACCGAAGCGGGCGGGGCGTCGCGCTTTGGCTAGGCGGTTTTTCCGCCTTTCCCGGCGCCCCGAATGCGCGACCTCGCGCCGGGGGAGATGTGTCGGAACCCAACGCAAATAGCCGCGTCACGGTGCAGGTCTGCACGACCTGCCGCGCGGAGGGCGAAGATGCTGGAGCCGCGCGAGGCGCGTTCCGGCGCACGTCTCTATGCGGCGCTCAAGGGCGCCCGCGCCGAGGGCGATCCGCGCGTCGCGCCGGTCGAATGTTTCAGCGTCTGCCGGCGCCCCTGCACGCTGAGCTTTTCGGCGCGGGGAAACTGGACCTATGTCTACGGCGACTTCCCCGCCGACGCCGACCCCGAGGATATTCTGGCCGCGGCCCGCCTCTACGGCGACGCGCCCGAAGGGTTGATACCCTGGAAACTGCGCCCGACGGCGCTGAAGAAAGGCGTCGTCGCGCGCCTCCCTCCCCTCGCCCTGGAAACGGAGCCGCACGCGTGAGCCTGGAAAAAATCCCCGCGACGATCGTCACCGGCTTTCTCGGCGCCGGCAAGACCACCATGATCCGCCACCTGCTGCAGAACGCCGGCGGACGCCGCATCGCGCTGGTCATCAACGAATTCGGCGACGTCGGGGTCGACGGCGAAATCCTCAAATCCTGCGGCGTCGAAACCTGCGCCGAGGAGAACATCATCGAGCTCGCCAACGGCTGCCTCTGCTGCACCGTCGCCGACGATTTCCTGCCGGCGATCGAGGCGCTGCTGAAGCGCGCGCCGTCGCTCGACCACATCATCATCGAGACCTCCGGTCTCGCGCTGCCGAAGCCGCTGCTGAAGGCGTTTGATTGGCCGCAGGTGCGCGCGCGGATCACCGTCGACGGCGTCGTCGCCGTGGTTGACGCGGCCGCCGTTGCCGAACGGCCGGTTCGCCGACGACGCCGTGAAACTTGCCGAGCAGCGCGCCGCCGACCCGTCAATCGAGCACGACAATCCGCTGGAGGAGGTCTACGAAGACCAGTTGCTGTGCGCCGACATCGTCATTCTCAACAAGACCGATCTGCATCAGCGACAACGAGCTTGAGCGGGTTTCCCTCGAAATCGCGGACGCGACGCGCAGCGCCGCCAAGTTGGTCGCGACCCGCGAGGGCCGCGTCGACGCCGCCATCGCGCTCGGCGTGCAGGCCGGCGCGGAAGACGACCTCGGCTCGCGCCCCTCGCATCACGACGCGGAGGAAGGGCACGACCACGACGACTTCGATTCGTTCGTCATCGACGTCCCCGCCATCGCGGATCAGGCAAGCTTCGTGCAGCGCCTGTCAGAGATCGCCGCGCAGCATGACGTGCTGCGCATGAAAGGGTTTCTGGAGGTCGCCGGCAAGCCGATGCGCCTGCTCGTGCAAGGCGTCGGAGCGCGCTTTCGGCAGCAGTTCGACCGTCCGTGGCGCGCCGGCGAATCGCGGCAGGGTCGGCTGGTCGTGATTGGTCAGAAGGGCTTTGATCGCCGCGCCATCGAAGCGGCGCTGGGGTGATTTGAACCGATGCATCTGCTGCGCACGGAGCTTCGCTCTCTCGATGAAACGGCCGCCGCCGTGGATTTGCAGCAGACGCGCGCAGACATCGTCGCGCTCTCGTTCACCGACAGCGATCTCGCGGTGCTGGCGAAGGCCTGGGAGCGGCTGTCGGGGGATACGAAGCTCGACGGTCTGACGCTGCGGCTCGCCAGCCTCAATGATCTCAGGCATCCCTATTCGGTAGACCTGTACGTCGAGAAAGTGATCGCCCACGCGCGCTTCATCTTCATCCGGTTGCTCGGCGGCCTCGACTACTGGAAATACGGGATTGAGGAAATCGCGCGCATCGCGCGACAGAATGGCGCTGAGCTTGCCGTCATATCGGGCGATCATCGCGACGATTTGCGGCTCGAGCGCGTCTCGACGACAGAGCCAGCGGAGTTGCGCCGGCTATGGCTCTGGATGCAGTCCGGCGGCGCCGAGAATGCCGAGCAGTGCCTGCGTTATGCGGCACGCCAGCTAGGCCGAACTCTCGCCGATCTCCGATCCCCGCGACAGCGAGCGGATCGGCGCGTTCGAGGCGGCGCGAGCGCGACGCGCCAGCCGGGGCTGCAAGCGCGCTGATCGTGTTCTACCGCTCGGCATGGCTCGCCGGCGACACGGCGCCCTATGAGGCGTTGGCCGATGCGCTCGCCAATCAATCCTTCGCCGTGCGCGCTCTCTACGTGACGAGCCTGAAAGACGGCGAGGTGGTCGAGCGCCTGCAGGAGATCCTGCGCGCGTCGCCGCCTGACGTCATCCTCAACGCGACCTCGTTCTCGGCGCGTCTCGACGACGGCGCGACGGCATTCGACGTCTGCGACGCTCCGGTTCTGCAAACGGGCGTCAGCCTGGCGACGCAGGACCAATGGCACGTGTCGTCGCGCGGGCTCGCGCCCGCCGATCTCGCCATGAACGTCGCTTTGCCGGAGGTCGACGGCCGCATTTACGGCGCGGCGATTTCGTTCAAGGCGGAGCAGTCGCGCATCGCGAGCCTCGAATACGCCCCGCTGCGTGGGAGGCCCCATGCAGAGAACATCGACCATGTCGCGCGGCTCGCAGCGGCGTGGGCGCGCCTGCGGCGCGAACCGAATGCACACAAGCGGCTCGCGTTCGTGCTGTCGGACTACCCCGGCAAGGGCGGCCGCGCCGGCTATGCCGTCGGTCTCGATACGTTCGCTTCCGTTGTTGAGATGGCGCGCCGGCTCACAACTGATGGCTATGCGCTCGGCGAGATCCCCGATGCGCCCGAGATCGCGCGCCACCTGTCGCGCTCGACCGAGGCAGCGCTCAGCGTCAGCGACTATCGCGCCGCTGTGAGCGCATTGCCTGAAGCGTTCGTCCGCTCAGTCAACCAGCGCTGGGGGGAGCCTGAAGCAGACCCGGCTTGTGAGGACGGACAGTTTCGGTTCGCGTTCTTGCGACTTGGCGACAGCCTCGTCGCGCTCCAGCCCGATCGCGGTCAATCAGAGACCCGCAAGGCCGACTATCACGATTTCACGTTGGCCCCGCGCCACGCCTATGTCGCGTTCTATCTGTGGCTGCGCCAGCGCGAACGCGTCCACGCGATCATTCATGTGGGCGCGCATGGCTCTCTGGAATGGCTGCCAGGCAAGGCGGTCGCTCTATCGCCGGATTGCGCGCCGAGGGCGGTGCTCGGGCCTGTGCCGCTGATCTATCCGTTCATCGTCAACAATCCCGGCGAAGCGGCGCAGGCCAAGCGCCGCGCCTCCGCGGTCATTCTCGGCCACCTCACGCCACCGCTCGTCAAGGCGGGATCGCATGGCGCCGCCGCCGAACTAGAAGGCCTGATGGATGAATATGCAGAGGCGCAGACGCTCGATCCGCGACGCGCCCGCCGCATCGCCGAACTCGTCATCGATCGCGCCCGCGAAACCGGCCTCGCGCAGGAGGCGGGGCTCTACGACGACATCGTGCTCGATGACGCGCTGACGCGCCTCGACGCGTGGCTGTGCGACCTCAAGGACATGCGGATCGGCGACGGGCTGCATGTGTTCGGCAAGCCGGTCGCTGCGCCGTTGCGCGCCGAGACGGCGCAGACGATCGCCGCGGCGGCGTCGGAGAGCGCCGAGCGCATCGAAGATCTGATCGACCTCTGCGCCGAGGCGGAGATCGAGGGGCTTGCCCACGCCCTTAGCGGCCGTCGGGTTGCGCCCGGTCCCGGCGGCGCGCCGGCCCGCGGACGGCTCGACGTGCTGCCGACCGGACGCAATCTCTATTCCGTCGATCCGCGCTCGGTTCCCACCCGCACCGCCTGGGACCTCGGCATTCGCGCCGCGCAGGAGCTGCTCGCGCGCTACGCGCAGGACCACGGCGATTGGCCGCAACAGATCGTGTTCGACCTCTGGGGCAGCGCGACGATGCGCACCGGCGGCGAGGACCTCGCGCAGGCGATGGCGCTGATTGGCGTGCGCCCGATCTGGGATGGCGCCTCGCATCGCGTGTCCGGCTTTGAAGTGCTGTCGATCGCCGCGCTGGGCCGTCCGCGCGTCGACGTGACGCTGCGCATCTCCGGTCTGTTCCGCGATGTGTTTCCTTCGCAGGTCGCGATGTTTCAGGCGGCGGCCTCCGCCGTTGCGGCGCGCGATGACGAAGGCGTCGAGGACAATCCGCTCGCCGAGGCGGCGCGGCTGGCGGGTTCGTCCGCGCGCGTGTTTGGCGCGGCGCCCGGCGCGTACGGGACCGGCGTCGGACGCAAGACTCTCGGCGGCGATTGGACCACCCAGGCGGAGCTCGGCGACGCCTATCTCGCGGCAACTTCGCACGCCTACGAAGGCGACGGCGCGCGCGCATCAGCCGAGTTCAAACAGCGGGTGTCGCAGTCGCAGGCGTTCGTGCACGTGCAGGACGCGCCGGGACAGGACGTGCTCGATTCCGACGCGTTCGCCGAACACGAGGGCGGCTTCGCGGCCGCCGCGACCGCAGCGGGCGCGCGTCCGGAAATCTATCACTTCGATACGACCGACCCGCAAGCGCCGAAGCTGCGCACGCTGAAACAGGAGATCGCGCGTTCGCTGCGCGCGCGCGCCACAAATCCGCGCTGGCTCGAGGGGCAGATGCGCCACGGCTTTCGCGGCGCCGCCGAGGTCGCAGAGACCGTCGACAATTTCTATCTGTTCGCGGCGACGACCGAGTTTGTCGACAACGCGCAGTTCGATAGTTTGTTTGATGCGGTCTGCGGGGACGCGCGTGTCCGCGACTTCCTGCGGGACGCAAATCCGCAGGCGGCCACGGCGATCGCGGCGCGTTTCAACGACGCCTTGCGACGGGGCCTCTGGACGACGCGACGCAACAGCGTCGGCTCCGCTGCTCGAAATGCTCGCAGGCGCGCCATGAATGAGGCGAGCCTCGTCAAAGGTTGGTGTCCGGGCGCTCTGCGGCCGATGGAGTCGGGCGACGGATTGATCGTCCGCCTGCGCCTCAGCGGCAACGAGGTTCCGGTCGGCTCTCGCCGCCGAAATCGCCGACTGGGCCGACGCCTTCGGCAATGGCGCCATCGACCTTTCCGCGCGCGCCAACCTGCAGCTTAGAGGGGTCACGCCGGACACGCTGGTTGATCTGACCGACTGTCTCAACGCGCGCGGGTTGCTCGACGCCGAGGCCGATGCGGAGGCGGTGCGCAATGTGCTCGTCGCGCCGTTCGCGGGCGAGGATGTGCGTGAGGTCGCCAAGGCGCTGGAGCGGGAATTGTCGCGCAATTCCCGGATGTGGCGGCTGCCCGGCAAGTTCGGATTTTCCTTCGACGCGGGACCCTGCCCGCTCGGCGACGCCGGCCTCGACGTTTCGTTCGAGGCGATCGAAACGCGCCGCTTCGTCGTCCGCCTCGGCGGCGCGCCCGAGGCGGCGTTCGGGCCGGTCCCGTTTGAAGAGGCAATCGCCGTAGCCGTGCGCATCGCCGAGGCGTTTCTCACGGCACGCGACGCTATGTCACCGACGCCAAGACGATTGCGCGAGGTCGTAGCGGCGCTCGGCGCCGAGCAGTTCGCGGCTCGCGCAGGACTGTCGCTCACAGCAGGCGGCCCAGCGCCGCTGGCGCGCCCGCTCGCCGATCTGCTCGGCAGTCAACGAAACGCCGATGGCTCGAGTTTTGTCGGCGTCGCGCTTCCGTTCGGCCGCGTGCATTCCCGCGACTTGCGCTCGCTCGCTGAGGCGGCCTCGCTTGCGGGCGTCGCCTCGCTGCTGCTGACGCCGTGGCGCGCGCTGCTGGCGCCATGCCGCGCCGACGCTGTCGATGGATTGATCTCCGCGCTATCTCGCCTCGACCTCATCCTCGACCCCGGCGATGCGAGATTGAAAATCGCCGCCTGCCCGGGCGCGCCCGATTGCCGTAACGCTTCAACCAACACCCGCGCCGACGCGCTCGCGCTGGCCCCGCTGATCGCAACGCTGTCAGGGCCGGCGCCCCTCCTTCACCTCTCGGGATGCGCCAAGGGCTGCGCGCATGCAAAGCCAACCCGCTACTGCGTCGTGAGCAACGCCAGAGGTTACGACCTCGTCGTCGATGGCAGACCCGGCGACGCGCCTGTCAGACAAGGCCTCTCGCTGGCGGCGCTGCGCGACGCTCTCGCCGCGATGCCAAGGAGCCGTCGCCCAATGACATCGCTCGACTACATCAGGGACGGCGACGAGATCTATCGACGCTCGTTCGCAATCATCCGGGCCGAGGCCGATCTCAAACGTTTCGACGCCGAAGAAGAGCGCGTCGCGGTCCGCGTCATTCACGCCTGCGGCATGCCGGAAGTGGCTGAGGATCTGGTGTTCTCCGAGGGCGCGGCGCAGGCCGGCATCGAGCGCTTTGAAAGCCGGCGCGCCGATCTTCTGCGACGCCGAGATGGTGGCGCGCGGCGTCACGCGCGCGCGTCTGCCGGCCAACAACGAAGTGATCTGCACGTTGAACGACCCCGCCGTCGCCGATCTCGCCAGGCAACACGGCGCGACGCGCTCCGCCGCCGCGGTGGAGCTGTGGCGGGACCGGCTCGGCGGTTCGGTCGTCGCGATCGGCAACGCGCCGACGACCCTGTTTCGTCTGCTGGAACTGCTCGGCGCCGGCGCTCCCCTGCCCGCCTGCATCGTCGGCATGCCCGTCGGCTTCGTCGGCGCCGCGGAATCCAAGGACGCCCTGATTGCTTTCGGCCGCGCGCCGCATATCGTCGTGCGAGGGCGCCGGGGCGGAAGCGCGATGGCGGCGGCGTCGATCAACGCTCTGGCGAGCGCGAAGGAGTGAGCGTGGCCGGACGTCTGTACGGGATTGGCCTCGGGCCCGGCGATCCGGAACTGCTGACGGTCAAGGCCGCGCGGCTGATCGCCGAATGTCCCGTCGTCGCCTATTTCGCCAAGGCGGGACGGCGCGGCAACGCGCGGACGATCGCCGACCGCTGGATCGCGGCGCACAGCGAGGAGTTGCCGCTCTACTATCCGGTCACGACGGAAATTCCCGTCGACCATCCCGACTACAATGCCGCTCTGTCGGCATTTTATGAGACAGCCGCAAACAAGATCGCCGGCCATCTCGCCGACGGCCGCGACGTCGCTCTGCTGGCTGAGGGAGACCCGCTGTTTTACGGCTCGTTCATGCATCTGTTCATCAGGCTGCGGGCGGAATTCTCAACCGAGATCGTGCCCGGCGTCACCGGCATGGCGGGCTGTTCGGCGGCGGCTTCAGCGCCGATGACATGGGGTGATGACGTGCTCACCATCCTGCCCGGCACGCTGCCGTTTGCGGAGCTCGTCACGCGGCTGCGCGCCAGCGACGCCTGCGTCGTGATGAAGCTCGGCCGCAATTTCGAGAAGGTGAAGGCGGCGTTTGCCGAGGCCGGGTTGCTCGCGCGCGCGATCTATGTCGAGCGCGGCACGATGTCCAACCAGCAGGTCACGCCGCTCGCCGAGAAGCTCGACGGCTCCGCCCCGTATTTCTCGCTCGTGCTGATGCCGGGCGAAGGCCGGCGGCCGTGACGGCAGGCAAACTCTTCGTGATGGGTCTGGGCCCCGGACCCAGCAAATGGCTGTCGCCGGAAGCCGCCGAAGCGTTCGGCGAAGTCACCGACCTCGTCGGCTATGGCCCCTATGTCGCGCGAGCGCCGCATCGCGAGGGCGTCGTCCGTCACGTCAGCGACAACAGGGTCGAACTCGACCGCGCGCGTCACGCGCTGAAGCTTGCGATGGACGGCCGCCGGGTGGGCGTCGTCTCGGGCGGCGATCCCGGCGTGTTTGCGATGGCCGCCGCGGTGCTCGAGGCGGTTGAGATCGGCCCTGCGGCATGGCGCGGGCTCGACATCGAGGTGCTCCCCGGCATCAGCGCGATGCAGGCCGCGGCGGCGCGGGTCGGCGCGCCGCTGGGCGGCGATTTCTGCGCGATCTCACTCTCCGACAACATGAAGCCGTGGGCATTGATTGCCCGGCGGTTGAAGGCGGCCAGCGACGGCGATTTCGTCATCGCGCTCTACAATCCCGCCTCGCTGGCGCGGCCCGAGAAGATCCACGAGGCGTTCCGGCTGCTGCGCGAACAGCGCCAGCCGTCGACGCCGGTCGTGTTCGCGCGCGCCGTCGGCCGCGAGGACGAGCGCATCGTGATCACGACGCTTGAGCGACGCCGATCCCGGTTTCGCCGACATGAGCACGCTGGTGCTGATCGGCGCCTCGACGACGCGGTTGATTGAGCGCCCTGGCGCTGCGCCCTGGGTGCTGACGCCGCGCTCTCACGAGGCGGTCGACATGAGCGTCGAGCCACGCCATCGTTTCGTCGAGGTCGAAGAACCGGGTCTGCGCCGGCGCGGGCGGACGACGCAACAAAATCACCGGCAGGCCGAGCTGACGCGCGGCGTCGATCTTGGCGCGCGTCGCCTCGCCGCCGGAGTTCTTGCTGACCAGCACGTCGATGCGCCGCTCCTTCATCAATGCGATTTCGTCGGCAATGCTGAACGGCCCGCGCGCCAGCACGAGTTCGACCGATGCGGGGAGATCCTCGGGAGGCGGAGCGTCAATCGAGCGCAGCACGAAATGGTGTCTGACGTCGCGAGCAAAGGCTGGGGATTGCAGGCGACCCACGGTCAGGAATACGCGTTTCGGCGTCTCTCCAAGCGCTTCGTCAGCTTCGGCGGCCGTATCCACTTCGGTCCAGTCGTCGCCCTCTGTAGCGACCCAGGGAGGACGGGTGAAGACAGCGAGCGGAACCTGCGCCTGCTCGCAGGCCGCCGCGGCATGCCGCGACATCTGAGCGGCGAAGGGGTGGGTCGCGTCAACCACAACGTCGATCGCCTGCTCTCGCAGATAACGCAACCAACCCTTCAATGCCGCCGAAGCCGCCGATCCGCACGGGAAGCGGAGGCGCGGCCGGGTTGCTTGTGCGGCCGGCGAGCGACAGCGTCGTCGCGATGTCGGCGCGCGCTGCGAGGCGCCGCGCCAGCGCGCTCGCCTCACTCGTTCCGCCGAGCAACAACAGCCGCATTTGATGCACCTCCGGGAACGAAACAGATGAGCGCCGACGGCTGGCTCTCCGTGATCGGCGTCGGCGAAGACGGCTTGCACGGCCTCACGCCTGCCGCAACAGCGCGCATTGCGCAAGCCGCGCTGATCGTCGGCGGCGAACGGCACCTCGCGCTGATAGGTCCGACCGCGGGCGAGCAATGGGCGTGGCCGTCGCCTCTGCAGGAAGCGTTTCCGCGCATTCTGGCGAGGCGCGGGCAAAAGGTTTGCGTGCTCGCGACGGGAGATCCGTTCTTCTACGGCGTCGGCTCGCTGCTCGCCCAGATCGTGCCGCCGTCCGAGATGGTCTGTTTTCCGCAGCCCTCGGCTTTCAGTCTCGCCGCGGCGCGGCTTGGCTGGGCATTGCAGGATTGTGCGTTGCTCACCCTGCATGGACGCTCGCTCGACCGCATAATTCCGTTTCTTCAGCCGGGCGCGCGGCTGCTTGCGCTTTCGTGGGATGGGGAAACGCCGGCGCGCGTCGCTGGGCTGCTGCGCGAGCGCGGACTTGGCGACGCCGCGATCACGGTCTGCGAAGCGATGGGCGGCGCGCGGGAGCGGCTTCGCTCCGCAACCGCGCAAGGTTTTGCGTTGGCCGATATCGATCCGCTCAACACGCTGGCGATCGAGATTCCTGGCGTCGTCGGGGCAAAGATACCGCCGCGCGCGGCGGGACTGCCCGACGACTGGTTCGAGAACGACGGCCAGATCACCAAAAGCGAGATGCGCGCGGTGACGTTGTCCGCGCTGGCGCCGCGCCCCGGCGAGCGTCTCTGGGACGTCGGCGCTGGCTCCGGGTCGATCGCCATCGAATGGTTGCTCGCCGACCCCTCGACCCGCGCCGTCGCGATCGAACGGCGCCCCGAGCGCTGCGCTCGGCTGCGGCGCAATGCGGAGACGCTCGGCGTTTCGCGGCTCGAACTCGTCGAGGGGGAGGCCCCTCGACGCCCTGGACGCGTTGCCTGCGCCCGACGCCGTGTTCATCGGCGGCGGCATGACGGGTGCTGGCGTCGTAGAGGCGTGCTGGGCGGCGCTGCGGCCGGGCGGCCGGCTGGTGCTCAACGCGGTGACGATCGAGGCTCAGGCCGAAGCGGCGGGGCTTTACAAGCGGTTTGGAGGAAAGCTGATACAGGCGCAGTTCGCGCGCGCCGATTCCATCGGCCGCTTCCACGGCTTCAGGCCCGCGATGCCGGTCGTGCAGTGGAGCGTCGTCAAGCCATGAGCTCTCGCGCCGCCCTCGGGATCGGCTGCAGATCGCAGGTAGGCGCTGCGGCGATCTTGCGCGTCGTCGCCCAGGCGCTCGCGCGCGCGCCCCGACGGCGCCACCCTTTCATCCGTGCACAGCAGCGAGCGCAAGGCCAACGAGGCGGGCTTGCGCGAGGCCGCCGAGGCGCTGGGTTTGCCGCTCTGCTTGCACGCGGAGCAGGCGCTCAGTCAGTTAGAAGGCCAGCTCCTCAACCCGTCGGAGCGCGTCCGGGGCCTGACCGGCGTCGGCGGAATCGCCGAGGCCGCGGCGCTGGTTGGCGCAGGCGAGGGCGCGGTGCTGATCGTGCCGAAATTCAGCGCGGAGGGCGTGTCCTGCGCCCTCGCCATGATCGCGGAGCGCGCGACGTGACCATTCATTTCATCGGCGCGGGCCCCGGCGCGCCTGACCTGATCACGGTGCGCGGACGCGACCTGCTCGCGCGCTGTCCCGTCTGCCTGTACGCAGGCTCGCTGGTGCCGCGGGAGTTGCTGACCTGGTGCCCGGCAGGCGCGCGCGTGATCGATACGGCGCCGATGTCGCTCGACGAGATCGTCGCAGAGTTCGAGCGCGCCCACGCGGCAGGTGAGGACGTCGCGCGCCTGCATTCCGGCGACCTGTCGATCTGGAGCGCGATGGGCGAACAGTTGCGTCGGTTGAACGCGCTCGGCATTCCCTATGATGTCACGCCCGGCGTTCCGGCTTTTGCGGCAGGCGCGGCGGCGTTGCAGCGGGAACTCACCCTGCCCGAAGTCGCCCAATCGGTCGTGCTGACCCGCACCAGCGGGCGCGCTTCCGCCATGCCCGCGACGAAGAGCTTGCCGCCTTCGCGCGCACCCGGGCGACGCTCGTGCTGCATCTCTCCATCCATGTGCTCGACAAGCTGGTTGACGAGCTCACGCCGTTCTATGGCGCCGATTGCCCGGTCGCGATCGTGTTCCGCGCCTCCTGGCCTGATCAACGCATCCTGCGCGGGACGCTATCAACCATCGCGGCGCTCGCCGGCCGAGGCGCCGATGGAGCGCACCGCGCTGATCTATGTCGGCGCGGCGCTCGGACGCAGAAGACTTTCCGCGAAAGCGCGCTCTACGATCCCGAATACCGGCGACGCTTCCGCGGTCAACCCGACGGAGCGCCGTCGTGAAGCGCGCGCATTCCTGTCCTCGCCAGCAAAGCGCCGTCGCGGTCAAATACGACGATCTCCAGCGACTTGGCGCCGTGGCCGACCGACCGCGCAGCGGTCGTGCAGCGCGGCTTCGGCGACCCCCAGGGCGATATCGACGCCGGCTTCGCTCAGCGAGTTCGAACGCGTGCTTGGCGGTGTTGGCCTGCGCGATGGCCTGCGCGAGCGCCTCCGTCCCGCCAGCCTCGCGCGCCTTCGTCGGCGAGCCAGTCCAGATCAACCTCGCCGCGGCGCGAATGCAGGTCGAGCATGCCCTGCCCCAGCTTGCTCATCTTGCCGACGCCGCCCGCCACAGTGACCTGTTCAACCGGGTGGGCGCGCAGATATTTGAGCATTCCGCCGACGAAATCGCCCATGTCGATCAACGCGATTTCCGGCAGGCCATAGAGCTGTGCACCGCCGCCTCGGAGGTCGAGCCGGTGGCGCCGGCGATATGCGTCAGTCCCTCGGCGCGCGCGACGTCGATGCCGCGATGGATCGAGTGGATCCAGGCCGAGCAGGAGAACGGCACGACGATGCCGGTCGTGCCGAGAATCGACAGGCCGCCGAGATGCCGAGGCGTCCGTTCAACGTGCGCTCCGCGATCTTCGCGCCGTCGGGAATGGAGATCTCAACCACGACGTCGCGCGGGCCGTTGAGCCGCGCGGCGGAGCTTTCGAGCGCGGCGCGGATCATCGCGCGAGGGGCCGGGTTGATGGCAGGCTCGCCGGGCGGCAGCGGCAGACCGGGCCGCGTGACCGTCCCGACGCCTTCCCCGGCCCGAAACACGATGCCTTCGCCGGGCGCGCCGAGCCGGACGGTTGCGATGACGAGCGCGCCATGCGTGACGTCGGGATCGTCGCCGGCGTCCTTCGTCACGCCCGCCTGCGCCCAATCGCCGCGAGGCGCTCCAGCGAAAGCGCGAAATGCGGACGCTGGCCGCCGGGCAGTTCGATCTCGACCGGATCGGGGAAGACGCCGGTCAGCAACGCTTCGTAGGCCGCCTTTGCAGCCGCCGTCGCGCAGGCGCCGGTCGTCCAGCCCCGACGCAGCTCCGTTGCCGGCTTGAACGTACTCCACGCTTCCTATCCTCTCCAACCCCTGCACCCATAGCGCCGAACCCTGGCGAGTTCGAGCCCGGCGGAGAGGGCGCCAGCGATGAGCCCCCTCGGCTTGATGATCGGCGCGCCGCGCTCAGGCAGCGGCAAGACCACGCTTTCGCTGGGCCTGATGCGCGCGCTGCGCCGCCGCGGCCTCAATGTCGCGAGCGCCAAATCGGGCCCGGACTATATCGACTGCGCCTTCCACGCCGCCGCAACCGGCCGCGACAGCGTCAATCTCGACGCCTGGGCGATGCCGCCAGACCTTCTGCGCGGCCTTGCATCAGAAGTCGCTGACGGCAGCGACGTGTTGATCGCCGAGGCTTCGATGGGCTTGTTTGACGGCGTGCCCGCGCCCGAGGGGCGCACCGGCGCCTCGGCGGACGTTGCGGCCGCGCTTCGCATGCCGGTCGTGCTGGTCCTCGATATTTCAGGCCAGGCGCAATCCGCCGCGGCGATCGTCAAGGGCTGCATGGTTTACGATCCGCGCATCAAGTCGCCGGCGTCGTGCTGAACCGGGTCGCCAGCGAGCGCCACCGAAGGCTGGCGGCGAACGCAATCGAGGCGCTCGGGGCGCGCGTACTGGGCTCGCTGCCGCGAGCGCCGGAAGTGGGATTGCCGGAGCGCCATCTCGGGCTTGTGCAGGCCAGCGAAACGGACGACCTCGACCGCAGGCTCGACGCGCTCGGCGACTTTGTGAGCCAGCACGTCGACATCGACGCGCTGCTCGACATCGCTCGACCCTTGCAGCTGACGGCGACGAGCCGTGCAGCGCTGGCGCCGCCGGGCCAGCGCATCGCCATCGCTCGCGACGCCGCGTTCACGTTCCTATATCCGCATCTGCTGCGGGGCTGGCGGTCAGCCGGCGCGGAAGTCGCGTTTTTTTCGCCGTTGCAGGACGAGGCGCCGCCGGACGGATTCCGACATCTGCTGGCTTCCTGGCGGCTATCCGGAACTGCACGCCGGCGCGCTAGCGGCGGCAGGGCGATTTATGCGCGGGTTGCGCCGCTTCGCTACGACGCGCCCGGTTCATGGCGAGTGTGGAGGCTATATGACTCTGGGCCGCTCGCTGACCGACGCGGCTGGCGACACGCATCTGATGGCCGATCTATTGTCGGTTGAAACAAGCTTCCACAAGCGTCGAATGACGTTGGGCTACCGAGAGGCGACGCTGCTCGAAGATGGCAGATTGGGACGGCGCGGAGCGCGTCAGCTCGGCCACGAATTTCACTACGCGACTATTGTCAATCAGGGCGACGACGCGGCCTATGCTATGGCTTCGGACGCATACGGCGGCGCTGCCGTCCCGGTCGGCTCAAGGCGCGGAGAGGTGACGGGCTCTTTTTTTCATGTGATTGCCGACGCGGGTTAGCCCAAAAAGCCCTCAGCCCATCGGGCAATACCCTTCTCCCGCTTGCGGGAGAAGGTGGCGCGAAGCGCCGGATGAGGGGGCGTAAATCAAGCTCAGTAACGCGCACTCTCCTCATCGCGCACTTTTCCGCCCACCGTCGCCATATAGCTCGCGGCGACAGCGCCAACCAGAAGCGACACAAACGCCCACAGAGCGAAATATATCCCGGTTTTCCTTGCGGCGTCCGCTGCAGCCTTGGCTTTGTCTGCCGCCTGATCCTTGGCGGCTTTTGCCTGAGCAAAAACATCGTCGACGCGCTTCTCAGCGTCCGCCTGGTTGAGCCCCGTCCGGGCGGCAACCATTTGCGCGACGTAAGTCTTGTCGGGCGCCGACAGATCGCCGTCGCCAAGCGCCTTCGCCATCACGCCAGCGATCTCCTTCTGGGTCGCGGACCCATCAGCAGTTGCCGGGTGATCGGTGCGAAACAGCATGTCGACAAAATAGGGCTGCGCGCCTTCCGCGGTTTGGGCAATCGCGCCAGTCGCCGCTTCGCCGGCTCCCTTGACAGCGGCTGACCCTAGCTCGGTCGCGCCGCCCGCCAACGAAGAGGCGGTGAGCGCTAGCAGGGCGAAACTGACCACAGCGCCGACGGCCCAGACAAACAAGCCGTGCGCCGTGTCGCGGAAGTAGACTTCGTCGGTGTGGGCGCCCGTCCATCGCGTTCGCAATCTGCCGGCGAGATAGCCGCCCAAACCCGAGGAAAACAGTTGAACCGCTATCAACCAGGCGCCAGCCAAAATGCCGAACGTCTTGACGGACATGTTCGCGTGGGACCACGGCGAGACAGAGACAAGCCCAATTCCCGCGCCGAGTGCGAAGAGAGCAAGCGAAAACGCTGACGCGCAAAAGGCGCCAGCGAGAATAGCGCCCCAGGAAACGGCCGAGTCCGGAGATTCGGCCACGCTTTCGAGCGGCATCGGTCGAACGGACATTCTGTTACCCCCGAACTCAAGTATCAATGATAGAACAGCGCAAGAAGGATGATGATCGGGATCGGAACGCCGAGCAGCCAAAGCAATATTCCACGGCCCATGATTTTGCCCTTTCTCCTTTGGAGTTTGCCAACAAAACATGCACGCACTGCTTTTTGTTCCGCAGCGCTGGTCACAATCGTAGCCGCCGCTGTTTCGTCGGCGGAGCGGCGCTGAGCGGCAATCGGAACGAAATTAACCCCACGTGGCTTCTAAACCCCGTGGGCGCCGTCTTGAATGCCCGATTCCGATCTGCAATGTTTGAACGGCGTATGACCAGAAACTCGACCCAGCCCGATTCACCCCTGGAGGGATTGTCGCCCCTGCTCCGCGGGGCAGGCGAGGTGCGAGCGCTGATGCGCGCCTGCGATGGAGCGACACTCCGCTCGGACCGCCGGACCATTGGCCGGCCAGCCTCAGCGCCGTTGTTCGGGTGATGCTGACCTCGCGCTTCGCGATGTGGATGGCCTGGGGACCCGACCTGACCTTCCTTTGCAATGACGCCTATCTGCCGACCGTCGGCATGAAGCGCGACTGGGTGATCGGCAGCCGGTCGGACAAGGTCTGGGCGGAAATCTGGCCCGACATCGGGCCTCGCATCCGGCATGTGCTCGCCACCGGCGAAGCGACCTGGGACGAGGCGCTGCTGCTTTATCTCGAGCGCAGCGGCTTTTCCGAGGAAACCTATCACACGTTTTCCTACTCGCCGCTGGCCGACGACACAGGCGCGAACAATGGGATGCTGTGCGTCGTGGCGGAGGTCACCGAGCGGGTGATCGGCGAGCGTCAACTGAGCGTGCTGCGCGATCTCGGCGCGGCTTTGGCGGCGGCGTCGACGCGCGCCGAGGCCATGAACGAGGTGGAGACCTGCCTGGCCGCCGGCATCGCGGGATGTTCCGTTCGCGCTGGTCTTTCTGTCCGATCGCGAAGGCGTTTTGAGACGGGAAGCCGCGCACGATCCCGTCGCGTCACCTTGTCGCTCTTCCAGGCCCCAGATCGATTTCGGAGACCCCCGCCGCATGGCCGCTCGCGCAGAGCGAACACGGCGCCTCGTTGCTTGTCGATATGGAACACGTCTGCCCGGGTTGGTTAAAGCGCAATCGTCGACGGGCAGAATCGCAGGGACAGTCTCCGGATGCGCCGCGGCAGGCGCTGATCTCGCCGATTTCCGGCGGAGAAGGCGAGCCGCCGGTCGGCTACATCGTCGCGGGGCTCAATCCGCACCGCTCCTTCGACCCCGCTTATCGGGGCTTTGTCGAGTTGCTGACCGCGCAGATCGCGGCCGCCGTGGCGCGCGCCGACGAATACGAGCGAGCCCGCGAACGCGCCGACGCGCTGGCCGAAATCGACCGCGCCAAGACCGCGTTCTTCTCCAACGTCTCGCATGAATTCCGAACCCCGCTGACCCTCATGCTGGGGCCGCTGGAGGATGCGCTGGCGATCGCGGAACCCGATGCGAACCGCCAGCGCGACCTGCTGGAAATCGCCCACCGCAACGCGTTGCGGCTGCTGCGTCTGGTCAATTCGCTGCTCGATTTCTCGCGCATCGAGGCCGGCCGGGTGGAGGCGAGCTATCAGCCGACCGATCTCGCGGCGCTGACCGCCGATCTGGCCTCGTCGTTCCGGTCAGCCACCGACAAGGCCGGGCTTGCGTCTGATCGGTCGACACGCCGCCGCTGAGCCAGGCTCGCCTATGTCGACCGCGACATGTGGGAAAAGATCGTTCTCAATCTGGTTTCCAACGCGTTCAAGTTCACCTTCACGGGCGAGATCGGCGTTTCGCTGCGCGAACGGGATGGGGCGGCGAGGTTGACGGTGCGCGATACCGGCATCGGCATCCCGGCCTCGCAGATCGAGAAGCTGTTCGACCGGTTCCATCGCGTGGAAGGCGCGCGCGGCCGCAGCTTCGAAGGGTCCGGCATCGGCCTGGCGCTGGTGCGCGAACTCGTCAAGCTGCATCACGGCGAGATCGCGGTGGAAAGCGAGGAAGGGCGCGGCACGGCTTTCCATGTGACGATCCCGCTGGGCACGGCGCATCTGGCGCCCGAGCGTGTGGCGACCGAAGCCGGACGAAGCGGCGGCGACTTCGCGCTCGCGCACTTTTGTCGAGGAGGCGCTGCGCTGGCTGCCCGGCGACGGCGGCGAGCCGCTGCTGGATGCG
The DNA here is from genome assembly GCA_963771455.1 of uncultured Pseudomonadota bacterium. Lineage (GTDB taxonomy): Bacteria > Pseudomonadota > Alphaproteobacteria > Rhizobiales > Beijerinckiaceae > Roseiarcus. The sequence goes on along the minus strand of CAVYTP010000001.1, from coordinate 124,958 downwards.
GGGGCGGCGCGCGACTGCCGCAGTCGGTACGGCGCAGCAGCGGCGGAGCGCCGCCGCGTCATGCTGGCCGACGATAATGCCGACCTGCGCGACTATATCAGCCGGCTGCTGGCTGGATCATGGCTACGAAGTCGAGACCGCGGCGGACGGCGAGGCGGCGCTCGCGGCGCTGCGGGCGCGGCGGCCGGACATCCTCGTGACGGACGTGATGATGCCGCGGCTCGACGGCTTCGGCCTGCTCGCGGCGGTGCGGGAGGACGTCGCGTTGCGCGACCTGCCGGTCGTGATGCTGTCGGCGCGCGCCGGCGACGACGCGAAGGTGGAAGGGTTTGACGCCGGCGCCGACGATTATCTGACCAAGCCGTTTTCGGCGCGCGAACTGCTCGCCCGGGTCGCGGCGAACATCGCGATGGCCAAGCTGCGGCGCGAGGCGGCGGAGGCGGTGAGCGCCAGCGAAGCCGAGGCGCGCGAGCAAGCCGAACGCGTGCAACTGGCGTTGGATTCCGGCGCCATCATCGGCACCTGGGTTTGGGACGTGAAATCCGACCATTTTGCCTGCGACGATCGCTTCGCGCGCTCGTTCGGGCTCGATCCGGCGCAGAGCCGCGACAACCTCACGCGCGAAGCCGTTGCCGCGTCGATCCACCCTGACGATAGGCCGACGGTTGACGCGGAAATCGCGGCGGCTCTGCAGCGCGGCGGCCGCTATCGCGCCGAATACCGGGTGCGTCAGCACGACGGCGTGTACCGCTGGATCGAGGCCAACGGCCGGGTGGATCTCGATGAGAACGGCGCGCCGACACGCTTTCCGGGCGTCCTGATCGACATCGAACACCGCCGCGCGATCGAGACGGCGTTGCGCGAATTGAACCAGCAGCTCGAATCCCGGGTGCAGATGGCGATCGAGCAACGCGAGCAGGCGGAAGAGGCGCTGCGCCAGTCGCAGAAGATGGAAGCCGTGGGACAGTTGACCGGCGGTATCGCGCACGACTTCAACAATCTCCTGATGGGCATATCCGGCAGCCTGCAATTGCTGGAGACGCGCATCGCTCAGGGACGTTTCGACGCTCTGCCGCGCTACATCGAGGCCGCGCAGGGCGCCGCGAAGCGGGCTACCGCGCTGACCCAACGACTGCTGGCGTTCTCGCGCCGGCAGACGCTCGATCCGAAGCCAACCAACCTGAACCGCCTGGTCGCCGATCTCGAAGAGCTGGTGCGCCGCACGACAGGTCCAAATATCGAGGTCGAGGTGGTCGGCGCCATTGGGCTGTGGACGGTTCTGATTGATCAGAATCAGTTGGAGAACGCCATTCTCAATCTCTGCATCAACGCGCGCGACGCGATGCCCGACGGGGGTCGCCTGACGATCGAGACCGCCAACCGGTGGCTTGACGGCAGCGCGGGGACGGAGCGCGACATGCCGCCCGGGCAATACGTATCGCTCAGCGTGACCGATACCGGGACGGGCATGTCAAAGGAGACGATCAACCGCATCTTCGAACCGTTTTTCACGACGAAGCCGCTCGGTCAGGGCACCGGGCTTGGCCTGTCGATGATCTACGGGTTCGTGCGGCAGTCAAACGGCCAGATCCGCGTCTATTCCGAGCTGCAGCGCGGCACGACGATGTGCCTCTATCTGCCCCGCCATCATGGCGACGCAGGCGTGAGCGAGCCCGGCCAGGAGCGTCATGCCGACTTCGAGACCGGTTATGGCGAAACGGTGCTGGTGATTGACGACGAACCCGCCGTGCGGCTGCTGATGGTTGATGTGCTCCGCGACGCCGGTTACCGCACGCTGGAAGCCGGCGACGGACCGGCGGGCCTCAAGTTGCTCCAGACGGAAACCCGGATCGATCTGCTGCTGACCGATGTCGGACTGCCCGGCGGGATGAATGGAAGACAGGTTGCCGATGCCGGGCGCGCCCTCCGGCCCGACCTCAAGGTGCTGTTCATAACCGGCTATGCGGAGAACGCGGTAGTCGGACACGGCCACCTCGGCCGCGGCATGCAGGTCATCACAAAGCCATTCGCGATCGATGCTCTCGCGCATCGGGTCCGGGAGATCATCGATTCCTGATCGGAGCCGGCGCGCCTGATGTCCCAAGTTACTTGGAAGTCGGCGTTTTTTGGGCTAATCTGCCCCCGGCAGGCGCGCGGTGCACGTGGGGTAAGTCTCTAGTCGGTATCTGTTCTTTTGGGTTAGCGGTTGGCCATGGCGCTTGTCAAAACGTCCAAGATAAAGCTCACCAGCGTAGGGAGCGGCGTCCGGCCAGAGCCAATGGCGGCGCGGCCGGCTCGCAAGAGAGCCTCGGATCCGTCTGGCGTCGCGCCCAGCATGGCCAGCATGGCGGAGCGCATCATCACGACGACCGACGAATTGGCCGCGGGCCTCTCGGAGTTGGCGTCCGCCGCCAATGAACTGAGCGGCTCGATGAGCCAAATCGCGGCAGGGGCTGAGGAGGCCGCCGGCTCGGCGCAGCTTCAGCTGGCTTCGGTGAAGCAGATGCGCGAGGCGCTCCGCGGCGCCCGTTCGGAGGCGGAAGCCAGCCGACGCCGGACGGAAGCTACGCAGAGCTTCCTTCTCGAGGCCGCGGCGCAAGTCGCCGCTTCCGCGCGCGCGGTCGAAGCCAATGCGCGGCGTCAGGAAGCGCTAGTTGATGTCATCGCGGAATTCGAACGCCGCGCCCAGGATATCGGCGTGATCACTCAGGTGGTCAGTCGGATCTCCGACCAGACAAATCTGCTTGCGCTCAACGCGGCGATCGAGGCCGCGCGCGCCGGCGACCACGGCCGCGGCTTCGCCGTCGTCGCCGACGAAGTCCGCAACCTCGCCGAAAGTTCGGATGGCAACGCGATCAAGGTCAAATCGCTCGCCGAGGATATTCAGGTCGAGATCCGTCAGGTCGCTGTCAAGATCAAGGAAACCGCCGACGCTTCGGTTGGCGACGCCAAGGCGGCGACGCTGGTGGTCGCCGAACTCGACGCCCGACGCGGCGACATGAATCTCATTTCCAACGGCAGCGAAGAGGTGCTGGCTACCGTCGTCGAGGCGGAGCGCGCGACAGGCGAAGCGCAGAAGGGCGCCGAGCGGATCGCCTCTGCGGCCGAACAGCAATCCGCCGCATCAAATGAAGCGCAAGCCGCCGTCAAGCAACAGGCGCAATCCCTCGAAGAGGGCCAGCGCGCCGCGAAAAGCCTGGCGAAACTCGCCGCACGCCTGCGCGAGGGCGAGAGCGGGATCAGCGCCGCCGAGGAGATGAGCGTCGCTTCTGAAGAGCTTTCCGCAACGATCCAGGAAATGACCGGCGCGGCCTCGCAAATCATGTCGGCGGTCGACCAGATCAACGCCGGCGCCCAGCAGCAGACCGCCGCGACGACACAGGCTTCCGCGGCGCTCAACCAGATCGAGAGAAGCGCCAGGAATGCGCGCCACGTCGCGGGCGTGGCGAGCGAGCGGGTGGGCAAGATACGCGCCGCGCTCGACACCGGGCGCGAAGTGATCGAGCGGCTGAACCAGGGACAATTGGACGCCCTGTCAAAGACGCGCGTCAACGCAACCACGATCGTCAAGCTGGAGATGGTGGCGCGCCGTATTGAGAAAATCATCGACGCCATCTCGCTCATCGGCGTGCAGACGAGCATGCTCGCTGTCAGCGGTTCGGTCGAGGCGGCGCGGGCGGCCGAAGCGGGACGCGGTTTCGCGATTGTCGCGGGCGACATCCGCACGCTGGCGCGGGAATCGGCCGAGAGCATAGACCGGGCCAAGGATTTGGTGCGCGCGCTGCTGGATCAGATCGCCCTTCTGAAGCGCGATATCGAGCTGAGCTTGCAGGTCGCAGAGGCCGAGGTCGAGAACAATCGCTCCATCTCCGGCGCGCTGTCGAAAATCGACGGCGAACTGGCGGGGTTGGATGACGCCAACAAGGCGATCCTTCGGAGCGCCGACTTCGATTCTCGCCGACGCCGGCGAGACGGCCTCTGCAGCGCGGCAGATCGCGTCGGTAGCCGAGGAAGCCGAAGCGGCCTCCCGCCAGGCCGCCAACGCGGCCGCCGAGCAGGCCCAGAGCGCCGAAGATCTCGCCGCCAACATCGAAGAGATAGCCTCGCTCGCGAACGCATTGAGAAGCGGGAATGAGTGACCCGGGCGTCGCTCCCGACGCGCCCGACCCGCCGCGCCGGTTTTTGACGTTCAGGACGGATAACCAGGTCTACGCCGTCCCGCTCAACGATATTTCTGAAGTGATCCGGACGCCGAAGGTCGCCCGTACGCCACTGGCGCCGCCTGCGTTGATTGGCATCGCCAATCTGCGTGGCAGCATCGCGCCGGTGGTCAGCCTGCGCGGATTGCTGGGCCTGAAGGACATCCCGGATCAGGCGTCGAGGACGATCGTGCTCGACCGCGAGTTTGCCGCCGCGCTTGTGATCGATGACATCCCTTCCCTGCTGCAAACGTCAGCGAACCGCATTGAAATGGATGGCGGCGAGCAGGGAAGCGACGTCTCGGCGCACACGCTGGGCTCGTTCCTGAGCGAAAGCGGCGAAGCGGTCAAAATACTTGACCTCGACGCTCTGCTGCGTCGCGGCTTCGCCGACAGGCCACGGCCGACCCATCGCGGCGCCGAACGCGCCCAGGTCGGCTGGCCCCGCAACGCGCCATCGGAGACCGCGGCGGCGGAGACGCTCGTCACGTTTGAGGTCGCCGATCAGGAATACGCATTCGCGCTCTCCGATGTGCGAGAGATTATCTCCGCGCCTGAGAGCGTCACGCAAATGCCCCGCGCCGAGGCGATCGAAAGGGGCGTGATCGCCTATCGCGAAGGCCTGTTGCCGCTGTTTTCGCTGCGAGCGCTGCTGGGTTTGCCGCCGGCTTCTTCCACAAGCGCTCACGCCCGCGTAGTCGTGACAGAGGTGCAGGGCGCCGTTGTGGGTCTGATCGTCGATCGCACTCGGGAAATCGTTTCGGCCGAACCCCGGTTGACCGAGCCCGTCCCCGCAATTCTGGCCGCGAGGTCTGGCGGCGAGGCGCGACTGTCGGCGATCTATCGAGGCGACGGGGGACGGCGACTGATTTCGATCCTGTCTTCGACGCAGCTTTTCGCGGAGAACGTCGTGCGACGCCTTCCCTCGGCTTCAGCAAAGTCCCTGACCGCCGCCTCCGCCAAGCGGCCATTTCTGGTCTTTCATCTCGGCGAAGACGAATTCGGCCTGCCGATCGAGGCCGTCGACGAAGTTTCGGTGGTGCCGCAGCGCATCACGCGCCTCCCGCGCACACCGGATTTTCTCGAAGGCGTCGCAAATCTGCACGGCGAGGTGCTGCCGATCATCGACCAGCGACGCCGATTTGACATGGCGAGCCGCGACGGCGATCCCGCGCGGCGCCTGATCGTGATGCGCACCGAGGGGCGCCGCGCCGGCCTCATCGTCGATCGCGTTTCGGAAGTTCGCCGTTGCGCCGTCGATGCGATCGAACCCCCGCCTGCCCTCTCGGGCGAAATGTCGGACCTGGTGCTCGGCGTCATCAACCTCGTCGATCTCGGGCGCATAATCCTGTTGCTGGATCCGCACCAGATTCTCAGCCATGCGGAACGCGGTCTGCTCGAGGCCTTCGAGAGCCAGACAAAGGCATCCTCGTGATCAAGGTGCTGGTGGTCGACGATTCCGCGCTGATGAGGAAAGTGTTCCGCCAGATATTGTCCAGCGAAGTCGACATGGAGCTCGCCTTCGCGCGCAGCGGCAAGGAAGCGCTTGCCCAACTCCACGCGTTCGCCCCCGACGTCGTCACGCTCGACATCAACATGCCCGACATGGACGGCCTCGCCTGCCTGGACCGCATCATGGTCGAGCGTCCCTCGCCGGTGCTGATCGTCTCGTCGATATCAACCCATGACGCGCAGGTGACCTTGGACGCGTTGCGCCTGGGCGCCGTCGATTTCTGCACGAAGCCCGACGGGGCCATATCCCTTCGCCTCGCCGATTTTGCGCTGCAGCTGGTCGCGAAAGTGCGCCAGGCGGCCAAAGTGAAACTGAAAGCGAGCCTACGACTGCGCGAGCGGGTTCAGCATCGATTTCGGAGTGCGCAAGTCACTGGCGGCGCCTCGCCGTTGCGTGCGGTCGCGACGCGGGGCGGCGATGCCGGCGTCGTGGTGATCGGCGCATCGACGGGGGGACCGCAGGCTCTGGAAACGTTACTGACGGCGCTTCCCGCTTCGTTTGGGTGGCCGATCGTGATCGCCCAGCACATGCCCGCTAGCTTCACCGGAGCGCTTGCCCAGCGGCTGGACGACCTCTGCGACGTAAGGGTGCTGGAGGTCCAGCGCGGCGTGGCGCTGGCGCCAGGCCATGCCTACATCGGCAAAGGCGACCGGGACGTCATCATCTCCCGTCTCGGCGCGACGCCCTCAGTGACTTCGACGCCTGCAGGCGATTATCCCTGGCGACCGAGCGCAGATCGATTGGCGCGCAGTGCGATGGCGGTGTTTCGGCCTGACCAGATTGTCGGCGTTTTGCTGACCGGAATGGGCAACGACGGGGCCGCCGCCATGGCCGATCTGAAAAAGGGCGGCGGATCAACGATTGCAGAATCAGAAGAATCTGCAATCGTTTGGGGCATGCCGGGGGAACTTGTTCGGGCCGGCGGAGCTTCTTGGATATTGCCGCTGCGATCGATCGCCGAAAAACTTCTGCAACTGGTGCCCCATGCCGCTGATCCGCCGCGCGCCTGAAAACATTCCGAAAGCGGAAAGTTATCGGGAGGGCGACCTTGCGAGCCCAGCCGTGGAGACGCGATGGGCGGCGGCGCGCGCGGCAGGCCCTCAATCCGTGCCGGCGCTGGCCGAGACCCTCGCGAAGGAATCCGACGCGCGGGTGCGCGAAGCGATCTTCACCAGTCTGGCGCGCATCGGCACGCCGGCCAGCGTCGAGGCGGTTACGCCGTTCATTCGATCACAGGATGCATCGCTGCGCACCGGCGCGATGGACGCGCTGAAGGCGGTCCCGTCGGTGACGGCGACCCATTTCGAACGACTGTTGTCGGATTCCGACCACGACGTGCGCATCCTGGCCTGCGAACTCGGGCGCGCACTGAACGCCTCCGAAGCGCGTGGACGTCTGCTGTCTCTGATCGAAACGGAAAAGGACGCCAACGTCTGCGCCGCCGCGATCGAAGTTCTGTCCGAGGTCGGCGACGCGGAGGCGCTGCCCGCCTTGAAACGTTGCGCGGCGCGGTTCCCCGACAGTCCGTTTCTCGACTTCGCCGTCAAGATCACTTCGGAGCGCCTGGCGGCGGACCGAGATTGACTGAACCAGCGCCGATTTCCGACGCCGAGCTGCGTCGTCTGTGCGACTTCCTGTATCGACGCACCGGAATATCCTTCCCGGCTTCGCGACGCTATTTCGTCGATCGGCGCGTCTCCGAGCGGATGGCGGCGACGCATTCGGAATCGTTCGCAGCCTACTTCGCCCATCTGCTCGCCAATATCGACGCGGAGGCCGAGCTCTTCGTCAATGCGTTCACGATCAACGAGACGTATTTCTACCGCGAAGACTATCAGCTCCGCTGCCTGACCTCCGACCTGCTGCGCGAGCGGCTGGCCGTGAAGCCCGCGGGCGATTCCATACGCATCTGGTCGATGCCCTGCTCGACGGGAGAAGAGCCGTATTCGATTGCGATTTGGCTGCTCGAAAATTGGCGCGAAGTGGATTCCCACGACATAGAAATCGTTGGCTCCGATATCGACACGGCTGCGCTCGCCGCCGCCGAAGAGGGCAGCTTCGGCCGACGCTCGCTAAGCCGGCTGCCGCCGGAGTTGATCGAACGCTACTTCCGGAAGACGGACGAGGATCGCTGGACGCTCATCAACGACATACGGCAGTCGGTTCGATTTTCGGCCGTCAACGTGATGGAGCGAAAAGAGACTCGCCCGCAAGGGCAGTTCGATGTAATCTTTTGCAGGAACGTGCTGATATATTTCGACGAACTCTCCCGTCGCGCGGCTGCGGAAAATCTGTACGAGAACCTCGCGCCCGGAGGTTTCATCTGTCTGGGCCACAGCGAATCGATGAGTTGCATTTCGACTCTGTTCGAAGTCCGTCGATTTTCCGACGCTTTCGTCTATCAACGTTCGAGAGGAGACGCTGTTGGTTGAGCCAAAGCCGCTCGTGCTCGTCGTCGACGACGCCGCCCTGGTGCGTCTCTATTACCGCACGACTCTCGAGAGCTCCGGCTTCCGGGTGGAAGAATCCTTGAATGGCGTCGAGGCGCTGGAACACGTTCTTCGGGAGCTGCCGGACGTGATGATCGTCGACGTCAACATGCCGCTGATGGATGGCATGACCTTGCTGGCGAGGTTGCGGCAGCAACCGCTGCCGATCGGCGGCATCCCCGTGCTGGTGACCAGCACCGAGTCCCAGCCTCAGGACATGATGGCGGCGCGCGCCGCGGGCGCCAACTATTATCTCGTGAAGCCGCTGACGCCGCAGGCGTTGAGCGAACACATCGCGATGTTCTGCGGGAGACCCGCATGAACGAGTTCATGGAGCAGTTTCTCATCGAGTCCCGGGAACTCGTCGAAGCCGCGACGAGGGAGTTGCTCGCGCTGGAGAACGCGCCCGACGACCGCGAGCTTCTCGACGGCGCATTTCGAGCGCTGCACACGCTGAAAGGCTGCGCGGGAATCATCGAATTCACCGCGATGACCCATGTCGTTCACGTCGCCGAAGAGGCTTTCGCGGCCGTTCGACAGGGCGAGACATCCGTCACGCCGACCTTGGTCGGCGACAGTCTCGGCGTACTGGATCTCGTGACGAAATGGTTGAACGCCATCGCATCGACCGCCGAACTACCCGTGGTCGAAGATGATGAGATCGAAGCAACGCTGTCGCGCTTCAAACCACGCGCGTCGGCGGGGCGCGCCTTGCAAGCCCCGGAAGAGAGACCGGCGATCCCGGGCGGCTCAGGCATTCCCTGGACCGCACATCGCATCCTGGACGAACAGTTGCTGCTGATCGCCGACAAGACGGAATCCGGCAGAACGGGACGAGTCGCGGCGGCGAGCCGCGTCGCGGCGAACGTGCTGCGCTCCCTCGACCGCCTTTCTGAAGCTGAGGAGATTGAGAGCGCAGCGGCTTCGGTGCTTGCCGGCGCGAGCGAAAGCGCGTTGCTCGAGTTGATTGGTCGCCTGTTGGGGCTGCACAAGCCGGCGCTTGCCCCAGCGCGCGCCGAAGCCGCCGAACGCTTCCTCAGGGTGGATGTGGCGCGCGTGAATTCTCTGGTCGCGCTGACGGCCGAACTGATTGCTTCCAAGAACAGTTTCGCCCAGATCGCCAAAGCTGCCGCGCAGACCGGCAACCCCCTTGCAGCCGTTATGAAGGAGGAACGACTGAGGCTGGACCGCCTGGTCGGCCGGTTGCAGGAGACGACGCTCAACATGCGCGTTGTCCCGTTGAGGACCGTGTTTCAGCGCTTTCAACGCGTGGTCCGGGAACTCGCGATCTCGCTGGCGAAATCCGTCTCTCTGACGATCGAGGGTGACGAAACCGAAGTCGACAAGGCCGTCGCGGCGATCCTTTTCGAGCCGTTGCTGCACATCATCCGCAATGCGATGGATCACGGCGTAGAGACGCCGACGGAGCGCGCCGCGCTTGGCAAGCCGGCGATAGCGGCCGTCGCGCTGCGTGCGAGACGGCAGGGCCAGGACGTACTGATCGAAGTCGAAGACGACGGCCGCGGACTCGACCGCGAGCGCATCCGCACCGTAGCTGTCGAGCGCGGCGTCGTGGACCCGACGGCGATTGCGCAGGCCGGCGACGACGAAGTTCTGCAACTGATCTTCCTGCCCGGATTTTCGACCGCGGGCGCCGTTTCGGAACTTTCCGGCCGAGGGGTCGGCATGGACGCCGTGCGCGCCGTCGTCGAGCGGGTCGGCGGCCGGGTCAGCGTCGAAAGCGAGCGCGGCCGCGGCGCCCTGTTCCGCCTCACCCTGCCGTTCAGCATGATGGTGACGAGCGTCATGACGCTGGAATTGTGTGGCCAGCTGTTCGGCGCGCCGCTCGACGCCGTCGTCGCGACCTTGCGCGTGCCGCGAGAGCGCATCCACGCGATCGGCTCGATCGAGGCGTTCACCTACAGGGACCAGACCGTGCCCTTGGTCGATCTTGCACAGGTCTTGGGCAGGTCTCGGGATCGGGTGAAGGGGCCCGACGCGCTCGTGCTGGTCGCCTCGGTTTCCGGACAGTTGGGGGCCGTTGAAGTCGACAGTGTCGGCGAGCGCATGGATGTCATCCTGAGGCCTATCGAAGGCCTGCTGTCCGGCGCCGCGGGGATCGCCGGCACGACCCTGACCGGAGACGGCGAAGTGCTCGTCGTGCTCGATCTGCCTGATTTGCTCGCCTAGGAAAGGCTCCCTATGATCGAAAAGTGCCATCGTCCCCGAGATCAAACCACCGCAATTGAGCCTGCAAGCGACCTCCGCAACCCCAATTATCGTGATCGGTAAGTGAGATAGGCTATGAAAGTGCTCCTGGTAGATGACAGCAAGCTGGCGCGAATGGCGCTCGCCAAGGCGTTGAATTCGGTGCGTCCGGATTGGACTCGGGTCGAAGCCGCCAACTCCGATGAAGCGTTGCTGCAGGTCAAATCCGCGCAGCCCGACGTCGCTATCTTCGATTTCAACATGCCCGGCCACGATGGCCTCACGCTGGCGGCCGAAGTCAGCGCCCTGCGACCCGGAATGCCGATGGCGTTGATTTCTGCGAACTCCCAGCAGGAAATCGTCGAGCGCGCGCAGGCGATCGGCGCGACGTTCTTGCCAAAACCGATCACCGAACAGTCGCTTCAGGAATTTCTTGTCAAAGCGGAACGCGCCCTGCGCGAGGCGAGCGCCTGATGGCCATCACAACGCTGTCCGAGCTTCAACTCGACGCCCTGACCGAGCTGGTGAACCTGGGCGTCAGCAAGGCCGCGGGCAGTCTTCGGCAAATGGTGGGGCGACAGATCCTGCTATCGGTGCCCAGCGTCTCGCTGGTCGAGCGCCGCGGCGCCATCGCCATCCTGAAACGGGCCGAACCCAGCCGGCTGGTCGCCGTCCATCAGGTTTTTGAAGGCGATATCACGGGCCGGGTTCTGCTGATCTTCCCCGAAGTAAAGAGTCTTGAGCTGGTGCGCGCGATCACCAGCAGCGATCTGCCGCTCGAGGACGTCATCGATCTCGAGCAGGAAGCGCTCGCAGAGACCGGCAACATCATTCTTAATGGCTGCCTCTCGACGATCGCCAACGAGCTTCAACGAACCCTGAAGATATCGCTGCCGGAAATCCTGCATGGCGACAGCGAGGAGCTTTTCACGCTGCCCCCGCCGCCCGAAGCCGGCGACGCGGTGCTGTTTGTGTACATAAATTTCGCGATCAGCGATCGCGACCTTCAGGGGTACATCGCGCTGTTTATGGATCTTCCCTCGATCGAGGCCCTGCTGGTCCTCCTCGACGAATATATTCTTCGAGCGACGGGGCGGACAGGCCGCGAGTCCGATGATTGATTTCGACTCGCAGTTTCCACCTGCGCTATTCGACTCTCTCGAGATTGGCCTTATCATTGTTGACGATCAACACCGGATTCGCCGTTGGAATACGGCTTTTGCCGCGATGTCCGGCCTTGTCCCGAGCGTTCTCGGGCGCCCGTTGACGGAGGTATTTCCGAGCGGCGAATCCGAGCGCCTGAAATACGCCATCGATTCGGCGCTCGATTCGGGCGCCTCAAGTCTGTTGACTCACTCGCTTCATCCGAAGATTTTTCCGCTGCGGACCCGATCCGGCCGCGATCTGATTCATGACGTTACGATAGGTTCGGTTGGGCCGCGCGCCGCCCTATTGTCTGATCCAGATCACCGACGTCACCGTCGCCGCCAACCGCGAGCGCGTGCTTCGCGAGCGGCAGAACGCGCGCTACGACGCCGTAGTGGAAAGCGCGGCCGACGTCATCCTGACCTTCGACGACGCCGGCGTCATTCAGCTTGCCAATCCCGCCGCTCGCCGGCAATTCGGATACGCGGCCGACGAACTGGTCGGGCAGCCGATAGATATTCTTTTCCCTGACGATGCCGCCTGGGCCCAGGCGCGACAGACGGTCGTCAACCAACCGGGCCTGTCAAAGCCCGTATCGTTGGTGGGCCGACGCAAAGATGGATCGTTAAGCCATCTCGAATTGTCGCTGTCGCGCTGGCGCAGCGAAATGCGCAATTTCGTCACCGCGATTCTACGCGACATGAACGAGCGCCGCGCTGCCGAGGAGGCGCGCGACGCGGCCGCCCGGGCGCTCGCGGAACTGAACGCCACCCTGGAGGAACGCGTCGCCGAACGAACCGCGCAGCTGGGTCAGGCGGAAGAGGCGCTCCGGCAGAGCGCGAAGATGGAGGCGATCGGCCAGCTGACCGGCGGCATCGCCCACGACTTCAACAACCTGCTGCAAGGCATCATCGGCGCCTTGGATCTTGTGCATAGACGCATCGAGATCGGGCAGACCCACGACGTCGGACGATTTCTCGACGGCGCCATGTCGTCGGCGCGGCGAGCGGCGGTCCTGACCCACCGATTGCTGGCGTTCTCGCGGCGCCAGCCGGTCGATCCACGTCCGCTGAATGTCAATCTGCTGATCTCCACCGTCTGGGAGCTGCTGCAACGCTCGATCGGCGAGACGATCTCCATCGATGTCGTTCGCGAGGCCGATATATGGCTCACCCGTTGCGACGCGCATCAGATGGAAAACACGCTGCTCAATCTCACCATCAATGCTCGCGACGCGCTGCCCGACGGCGGCCGAATCACCATCAAGACAGCAAATTTTGTCTTGCCCGCGCATCAGGCCGACATGTGGGATCTGCCGGCCGGGGACTATGTGTCGCTGTCGGTCTCGGACACTGGCGTCGGCATGACCAACGAAGTCAGGGCGCGCGCATTTGATCCTTTCTATACGACCAAGCCGATCGGCCAGGGCACGGGCCTGGGACTGTCGATGATCTACGGATTCGTGCGTCAATCCGAGGGCTCGGTGCGAATTGACAGCGCCGTCGGCGCGGGAACGACAATCGAGATGCTGTTGCCCAGATATGTCGGGTCCGCCGAGGAGAAGCGCTTTTCCCCCTCCATCGGCGACGAAAATGTCGCGGCGCATGGCGAAGTGGTGTTGGTTGTCGAAGACGAAGCGCTGGTGCGTCTGTTCGTTCTCGACGTCCTCTCGGAGCTCGGCTACCGGGTCCACGAAGCCGAGGATGGAGCCAGCGCTTTGCGCATTCTCACTTCGCCCCAGCGGATCGATTTGCTGATCACCGACATCGGCCTGCCCGGCATGAACGGCCGACAACTGGCTGACGCCGCGCGCGAACGAAGGCCGAACCTGAAAGTCCTGTTCATGACCGGCTACGCCGAAGAGGCGGCGAGCAAGACATTCCTGTCGGCGGGCATGCAGATCGTGGCGAAGCCTGTGTCGATGGACGTGCTGGCGAAGAAAGTCCACGACATGTTCGAGAAGGCCGAGGACGCGGCGACCGGATCGTAGTTGATCGTCAGTTAGCATCGAAGACGACCCTCATCCCGAGCCTGTCGAAGGATGCATCGCCGCCACGGCTGCGGGCTTGGGCCGTCCTTCGACAAGCTCAAGACGAGGTCGGTTGAAAGGCCCGATGCTGACCTCATCCTGAGCTTGTCGAAGGATGAGCCTCAAGCATTCGCCGACGCCAGCTACCCCGCCCGTCGGATTGCTCCTCGCCCGACTCTCAGGATGAGGCCGCGATAATGCGCCGCCGATTGGCGCCCGCTGCAAAACGCCCCCGCACCGCACCAAAGGCTATAGGGCGGCGTGCTTGAAAAACACAGAGGGCATAGGCACTATCGAAAGAGCTTATGGAGGGGAAACGCATGCGCTTTATGGGCCTGCGGGCGTTTGGGTCGGTTTGGCTGCTCGGCCTGTTGGCGATGAGTTCGCCGGCGTTGGCGTTCGGCGATTGTCCGCTGGTGGGAACGCTCGAGAATTTCGACGCGACGCAGGCGCCTCAAACCATCCATTACGGCGCCGAGGCCTTCCGCGTCGTCGAGGGCAAGGAGGCGAACAACGTCATCCAGAAAGGCAAGGTCTGTAAGCAGGACTACGATCTGAAATCCGGCATGCCGAAGATGAGCGCGCTGGAGATCATGCAGAATTATGCCGAGGGGCTGCCAGCCGTCGGCATGACCATCACCAATACGGATCGCGCCGGCGACGATGACATTTTCGCCTCGATCACGAAGGGATCGGCGCAATATTGGATTCATGTCTGGGAGAGCAACGGCGACAGCATCCACGTCGTCGTGCTGCAGGTCGCGCCGTTCGAGGCGAAGGTGGTCGCCGCCGGACCACCGATTGTCCGCTGATCCCGATCCAGCAGAATTTCCAGACCGCGGACAAGCCAAGGCTGACGCACTTTCGACCAGCAGGATTTTACGGTCGCCGAGGGCGACCAGCAAACGAATGTGAGAAAGACAGGCAGCATCTGCAAACAGGACTATGATCTGAAACCGGGCGTCGCCAACATGAGCGCGCTGGAGATCATGCGGACTTACGCCGAGGCGCTTCCCGCGGCCGGGATGAAGATCACCAATTCAAACCGCAACGACGACGACGACGTGTTCGCCACGATCGCCAGGGACGGAGCCACGTATTGGGCGCATGTCTGGGAAAGCAACGGCAACAGTCTTCATGTTGTCGTTTTGAAGGAAACGCCGTTCCGCGCCCAACTGACCCCAGCCGGCGCCGACGATTGTCCGATCATACCGATACAGCAGAATTTCCAGATCGCGGCCCAGCGCTATCTGCGCACCTACGATCTCGAGCAATTCCGCGAAGGCGACCAGATCGTGAAGAAATACGGCCGGATCTGCAATCGCGACTACAACCTAAAGCCCGGCCTCGAGATAATGAGCGCGCTGGAGATTATGCGCAACTACGAGGAGGCCGCCGCCTCTACCGGCTACAAGATTACCAACACATCCCGGAATCCCGATGACGATATCTTTGCCTCGATGACCAAGGACGGGGCGTCCTATTGGTTTCATATCTGGGAGAGCAATGGCGACACCTTGCACATCACGACGCTCCAGGAAGCGCCGTTTCAGGCCTCAGTCGCGCCGTTGACCAGCAAGGACTGCCCGCTGACGCCAGCGCTGCAGACTTTCCAGACTGCCGATCCGCCGCGCAGCAAGACCTACGAAGCGATGGATTTTCAGACCGTGGAGGACAACGAGAACAAGATCGTGACCAAGAAAGGCAGCACCTGCCGCCAGGACTACGCCCTCAAGCCGGGCGTCTCGACCATCAGCGCGCTGGAGCTCATGCAGAACTATGCGGAGGCGCTGCCCGCCGAGGGCCTGCAGATCACCAACACGCTGAGAGATCCCGACCAGGATATTTTCGCGACGATGACAAAAGACGGCGTCGAGTTCCTGGGTGCACGTCTGGGAAAGCAACGGCGACGAGTTGCACACCGCCGTGCTGCAAATCGCGCCGTTCCATTCGACGATGAAGGCGCCGCAACCCGGCGACGAAGCGCCGGAAACGCCCGCGCCGGCCGGCGACGCCGCAGGTCGCCGAGTCTCGCATTGCCAGCTCCCGCGGCGACCCCGGAAACGATTGATCCCGCGTCAGGCGATTTCCCTTACCTGCCATCGCTGCCCGGCTCCCGGCTCGCCTCCGGTCGCGCCCTGTCAAACCCCTTCTATGTCAAGCCGAGCGACGCCAAACAGGCGGAACTCGTCGCCCGGGGTTCGATCATCAAGGTCTATAGCGCGCAGCCTGGATCGACCGCGATCCAGATTCTGGACGCCTACCGCGCCGCGCTGCTGAAGGCGCAATGGAGCATTGTCAGCGAGCAGCGCGAAGCGCCGATGGCGCTTACCGGCCACTACGGCCTGAACGGCCGCAACATCTGGGCGACGCTCCATATCAACGACCAGAGCTACATGATCGCCGTCGCCGACGCGACGGTCGGCGAGGCTGCGCTCGCCGAGAATCTCGGATCGCAATGCCATCTGGCGTTGACCGGCGTGCTGTTTGATTTCAACAAGTCGAAGCTCAAACCGGAATCCGACGCCGTGCTCGTGCAGGTGGCGGCGGTGTTGCAAAAGACCCCCGATCTGCGGCTGGAAGTGCAAGGCCACACCGATGGCGTCGGCAGCGAGGGCTACAACCTGCCGCTTTCCAAGGCGCGCGCGCATTCGGTTGTGGCTTGGTTGACCGATCACGGCGTGGCGGCCGCGCGGCTCGATGCGCGCGGTTACGGCAAGACGCGGCCGATCGCCTCCAACGACACCGACGAGGGCCGCGCCCAGAACCGCCGCGTCGAAGTCGCCAATCCCGCCTGCAAAACCCCGTAACGGCGCGCAATGAACGAGTCAGCGCGGCGACGTCTGTAGGCGTGGGCGCCGAACGCGCGCCTGCCGCTGGGATATAGCGAAGCCTATCCGACCGCGGGTCGCCAGCTCCTCGGGGTCAAACGACTACTGCTAGTCCCCAAAACTCAGCCCGGCGCCTCGACCCGGCACAACTGGCGCGTTGACATTGCAACCATGATATGCTCACTGAGCATTTAATTTGCGGTCCTGAATGCCAAGCTCTGCGCTCGCCGTGCGCCGGAGATCGCGACCGGGCCCGTGCGGGAGCCAGAAAATGCCCACGACCCAGAACACCGGCGACAATTCCACCACCGCCGACGATTCCGTCGTCACACTGACCGGTAGCGGACTGGTGTTCGACAACACCTTCGGGAGCAACGTGAACGCCGCCTTCAAGGCGGATGTCGTCATAGCCGAAAACGCGCTGCAGGCGGATTGCACCAACGATTGCACGGTCGACCTCAACTTCGGGATAGCTCCGCTCTCGAACCCAAATTTCAATGCGGAGAATTCGTACGCGGACAGCACGACGCAGGTGTCGTTCGACGATTATCTCGCGGCCCTGCAGGCGAATTCGTCGAGCGCGATTGGCCAGGCCGCCGCCAACGCAATCGCCGGCATGGTAAAGACGCACCAGAACGGGCCGCCAACCAACCCGACCGGCGGCGACCCGATCGTCGTTCCGACGGGCCTCGCACAAATCCTGGGGCTTGCCACCTCGACGACAGCGTTCGACGACAACATCACGCTTGCGCCGACCTACAAGGACGCCGGCGTTTCCTATGCATGGAGCGCCTCCAGCGGAGTCACGGGCGGCTTCGATGTCATTTCCATTCTCGAGCACGAAATCACTGAGGGCGCGCTCGGCCGCATTTCCTACCTCGGCTATTACGGAACCGGTCCGAAGTCGACGCCGGCATGGGCGCCCATGGACTTCTTCCGCTACGACGCGAACGGCGCCTTCGACCCCAAATACGGAACCACGACGCCGATCTATTTTTCCTACAACGGCTCGGGGATCAACTCGACCACGTCCTTTCAGTATAACAATTCGACGACGGGCGGCGACTTCGCCGACTGGATTCAAAAGGGCCCTGACGCCAACGCGAGCGATCCTTTCGGGCCTGGACCCGATTCAGCTTCTGCAGGTTTGAGCTCCGTTGATCAGCAGGTGCTGGAAACGCTGGGCTATACCCCCGCGTCCGAGTTGGCGGCGGGTTCCGGTGTGAGCGTATCAAGCCCTACCGCCGTCGCGGGCGGCTCCGACCAGATCAGCTTTAGCGTCACCAACAACGGGCTGGGCGATTCGCGTTCCTTCAATGTGGGAATTTACCTTTCGACTGACGCGACGATCACGACCTCCGATACGCTGGTCGGATACGTGAACATCGATTCGGTTGGGTACGGTCAGACCGTCAACGAAACCGCCGATTTCAGCCTCCCCGTCAACTACGGGCTCGGCGCTTATCACGTCGGCGTCATTGTCGATTACGACAATGAGCTGATCGAATTCGAACCGCGCCAACAACACTTCCGGCACGGCGAACATCACCATCACCAAGCCGACCTTTGTCTGGCAGGACGCTATGAGCGGCGACTGGTCGGCAACCGGTTGGGGCACAGGTGGCAACCTCGCCATTCCCGGCAAGGGCGACGTTGCCGACATGTCGCTCGTTGGTTCGCCCTACACGGTTCTGGTCGACAACTACACATTCAATGTCACCAACAACAGCACCGAAACCGTAACCGCTTTCGAGGTCGACGGCGTCGTGCTTGGCGCATCGACGACGCTCGAGATCGCGCCGGACTTCTTCGAGCTTGACACCGGCGCGCACAATTCCGGCAACATCCTCATCGACCGTACGCTGACAATCGGCACAGGCGCCGCGAACGCGATCGTCACTTTCGACGCCGACACTACGGCCGGCACGATCACGATGTTCGACAATCCATACACATTGCTGACCGGCGATACGCCGTCCACGGTTCTGAACCTGCATTCCCAGACGATACAGGGCGGCGGTTCGATCACGAACATGCATCTCAACGTGTTCGACAACGCGAAAATCAACGCAAACGCTTCTGGCAACGAATTGGTGCTGAACACGGGCAGCATGATTCTGAACAACGGCGTCATCGAGGCGACCGGAACTTCGGGACTGCTCATCGAGAACGAAACCATCCGGCAGGACCCGATCGTCACCGGCGAACTCGTGGGCGTCATCAATGCGAGCGGATCGGCCGCACACGTCGATCTCGTCAACGTGCACATCGAGGGCGGCCAGCTCAGCGCGTCCGATCAGGGCGTCATTCAGACCGAGGAATTCCAGCTCGGTTCTCGACGGTTCGACATCGGCAGGGGCGGTCGAAAACCTGGGCTATGTGCTTGCCAGCGGCGGCAACACGCTCAACCTTAAGGGCGTCATCGGAAATTCCGGCTTCATTGCCCTTCATTCCGGCGCGGCGCTGGGCCTTGACCCGTCGGCACAAGTTACGCTCACCAACGCCGCTGGCTCCGGCGGCGGTTACGTACAACTCGACGACAACCCCTACAACTCCATCATGGGCGTCGGCGGAGCCGCCGCCACGCTGGACAATGTCAACAATACCATTACCGGTTCCGGTCAGTTTCTCAACGTGACGATCGTCAATGAGGCCGGCGGGACGATCAACGCTTCAGGCCCTGGCAACCAGCTTGCGATCGGCGGCTCCAACAAGCTGTTGAACAGCGGGCTCGTCGAAGCGACCGGCGCGGCGGGCCTGAACCTCTCGGGCCAGACCATCGACGCGAAACTTGGAGGCAGTTTCAGCATCGCCGATGGATCGCAGATTGTCCTCGCCAGCGATACGTTCATCGGCGGGACATTCAACGCCACCGGGACTGGCAAGTGGGTCATCGACGACGCCTCGAATGTCTTTGACGGTTCGGTCACCGACGAAGCGATCACCAACAATACAACGCTGACGGCCAATGGGGGCAATGGCCTGACCCTGAAGGGCGCCATCCACAATATCGGGACCATTGCCGCGCAACAGGGCGCGACGCTCACGATCGATCCGACCACCGGCGTCACGCTGGACGGCGGCGGAAAGATCTCGCTCGACGACAACCCCTACAACTACCTCTACGGCGCCGGCTCTGTCCTCGCATCGCTGACCAATGTCGATAACACCATCGCCGGATCCGGCCAGTTTCTGGATCTGACCATTGTCAACGAAGTTGGCGGGACGATCAACGCGTCCGGAGCAACTGCCGCGCTCGTCATCAACAGCTCGGACGTGCTGCAGAACAGCGGCGTCATGGAAGCAACCGGCGCTCCCGGCTTGAACATCTCGAGCCAGACGATCGACTTAAAGCTCGGCGGCAGTTTCAGCATTGCCGACGGTTCGCAGATCGTCATCGCCAGCGACACATTCATCGGCGGGACGTTCAGCGCGGCCGGAACCGGCAAATGGGTCATCAACGACGCCTCGAATGTCCTTGACGGTTCGGTCACCGGCGAAGCCATCACCAACAACACGACCTTGACCGCCGTTGGCGGCAACACCCTGACCCTGAAGGGCGCGATACACAATGTCGGAACCATCGCCTTGCAACAGGGCGCAACGCTCACGATCGATCCGACCGCCGGAGTTGACGCTGGACGGCGGCGGAAAGATCTCGCTCGACGACAACCCCTACAACTACATTTACGGCGGCGGTTCTGCCCTCGCATCGCTAACCAATGTCAACAACACCATTTCTGGGTCCGGCCAGTTCCTGGATACCGCGATCGTCAACAAGGCTGGCGGCACGATCAATGCCTCGGGCGCAACAGCCGGCCTCTACATCAATAGTTCCGACACGCTGCAGAACAGCGGCCTCATCGAGGCGACCGGCGCGGCCGGCCTCAACATCTCGAGCCAGACCATCGACTCGAAATTTGGCGGCCATTTCACCATTGCCGACGGATCTCAGATCGTCATCGCAAGCGACACATTCATCGGCGGGACGTTCGGCGCGGCCGGAACCGGAAAATGGGTCATCAACGACGCCTCGAACGTCCTGGACGGTTCGGTCCACGGCGAAGCCATGACCAACAACACGACATTGACCGCCGTTGGCGGCAACACATTGACCCTGAAGGGCGCCATCCACAATAACGGAACCATCGCCTTGCAGCAGGGCGCAACGCTGACGATCGATCCGACCGCCGGAGTGACGCTGGACGGCGGCGGAAAGATCTCGCTCGACGACAACCCCTACAACTACATTTACGGTGGCGGCTCCGTCCTCGCAACGCTGACCAATGTCGACAACACCATTTCTGGGTCCGGCCAGTTCCTGGATATCGCGATCGTCAACAAAGCTGGCGGCACGATCAATGCTTCGAGCGCAACCGCAGGCCTCTACATCAATACCTCCGACACGCTGCAGAACAGCGGGCTCATCGAGGCGACCGGCGCGGCCGGCCTCAACATCTCGAACCAGACCATCAACTCGAAACTTGGCGGCCATTTCACCATTGCCGACGGATCGCAGATCTTCATCGCCAGCGACACATTCATCGGCGGGAACGTTCAGCGCCACCGGAACCGGAAAATGGGTTCTGAACGACGGCTCGAATGTCCTGGACGGTTCGGTCACCGGCGAAGCCATCACCAACAACACGACATTGACCGCGCTTGGCGGCAACGGCCTGACCCTGAAGGGCGCCATCCACAATATCGGAACCATCGCCGTTCAACAGGGCGCAACGCTCACGATCGATCCGACGTCCGGAGTTACGCTGGACGGCGGCGGAAAGATCTCGCTCGACGACAACCCCTACAATTACATTTATGGCGCCGGCTCAGTCCTCGCAACGCTGACGAATATCGACAACACCATTTCTGGGTCCGGCCAGTTCCTGGATGTGGCGATCGTCAACAAGGCAGGCGGCACCATCAACGCTTCGGGCGCATCTTCCGCGCTGATCATCAACAGCAACGACACGCTGCAAAACGCCGGCCTCGTAGAAGCCACAGGAACGGCGGGGCTCTCGATTTCTGGCATTGTCGTGTCCAATCTGGGGGGGACCATATCAGCGGCGACCGGCTCGGCCGTCTATCTGTCCTCCGATCTCATCGACAACGGATTGCTGCAGACGATCGGAACCGGCGTCATCCACATCAACGATTCCGGTACGACGCTCAGCGCCGCCAACGTGAACCTTGGCCTCACCCTGTCCGGGAAAATTGAGGTTGACGCCGGGCAGGCGCTGGCGATCACCGGATCCGTCGTCAACAACGGGACGATCCTGCTCGACGGTGCGGCGACTTTGAACCTCGGCGCCACACTCAATGGCTCTGGTTCGATCGTCATGGCCGACAATGCCTCGACCACGATCACCTCCGGGTTCAACAACGTCGGCAATACAATTTCGGGCGCGGGCCGCATATTGGCCGCGATCCAGCAGCAGTCCGGCGGAACGATCGAGGCGACCGACAGCGACACCGCGCTTGTTCTCAATACGGGCGCGACGATCCAGAATGACGGCGCGCTAGAAGCCAATGGCGCATTGCTGACGGTCGACGACGCGGTCACCGGCGCGGGCCATGCCCTGGTCACCAACGGGGGCGCGCTGCGATTCCTCGACGCGTTCAACGAGAACGTCACATTTAGCGGAACTACGGGCAGCTCGCTCGAACTGACCGACGCCTTTGGCGGCACGATCTCCGGCTTTGGCGTCGGCGACACGATCCAGCTGCTCGGCGCCAACGCTGACACCGCCGCGCTCAATTCCTCGGATGATCTGATCGTCAGTCTAGCCGGCGTGCAGGTCGCCAGCCTTCAGTTGTCGGGCGCCTATGCAACGGCCGGTTTCCTCACCGAGGCGAATGCCAACGGCGTGGAGATCATCGAAGTCGCGGCCGCGACCGTCGCACAATACCTGGCGAATATTCCGACCTACGATGTGATGCCCAATGGGTTCATCATTGCCGACACCGCAGCACAAATCCAGACCGGGCTGACCAAACTCGCACTCGAACTCGCACCTGATGGAAATTAAGTCTACGTCGGGCGTCGTTACGGTTTCGGCGGCGAATTTCGCCACGCTGCAGCCGACTTATCGACAAGATTGTCGGCGGGTTCGGCATTTCCGATAGCTGGGCGAATATCCAGCTTCACGCCGCCCAGCTCGCGGCCGATTTCGCCAATATCAGTGCGATCACGGTCACGGGTACGGGGCAGGTCACCGTGTCGATGGCGCTTTTCGCTACTGCGCAAGTTTTGCTCGACAAAATTGCCGGCGGCTTCGTGATCGCCGACACTTCCGCCGACATCATGATTGGGCTTGCCGCGCTGGCGGCGGACATCGGCAACATCAAGTCGATCGTTGCGACCGACGGTCCCCTCTCGGTCGCAGTCGCCGACTTTGCGGCCGAGCGCGCGGTGCTCGACAAGCTCTCGGGCGGCTTCGTCATCTCGGACCAGTCCGCAGCGATTGAAGCCGACCTTTCAGGGACTTCGGCGCCGATCTCGCCAACATCAAGTCGATTGTCGCGACCGATGGGCCGATCTCGGTTTCGGTCGCGCTGTTCACCAGCGAGCGAACCGTGCTCGACAAGCTCTCCGGCGGCTTTGTCATTTCCGACCAGGCCGCGACTATCGAGGGCGCCCTCTCCGCGCTCGCTGGCGACGCCAGCATCAAGTCGATCGTCGCGACAGACGGCCCGGTGCTGGTTTCAGAGGCGGCCTTTGCAGCAAACCGTTTGGCGCTCGACAAGGTCGTCAACGGATTTGGCATTGTCGACACCGCCGCCGACATCGTGAGCTCGCTGGCCTCTCTGACCGCAGACGCCGCCAACATCGCCTCATTGCAAGCGAGCGACGTGTCCCCGGTCGTGACCGCTGCGCAGTTTGCCGCGTCCCAGTCCCTGCTCGACAAATTGCCGGGCGGCTTCGCGGTTTCTGACACGGGCGCCAACCTTCTCAGCGAGCTCAGCGCTCTGACAGCTGACGCGATCCATATCGATCGCGCGATCGTCGCTTCCGGAGCGGTCGCTGCGGGAACGGGCGCGACCCTGTCGCTCAAGACCGGGATCGCGCTCGAAAATGATGGCCTGCTCAATGCGGCGGGCGGATCGCTGACGGTGTTTGATGCGGTGACAGGCTCCGGCAGCGCTCTCATCAGCAACGGCGGCGCCCTCAAATTCAAATCGGCCTTCAACGAGAATGTCGCCTTCAGTGGATCCAATGCGGGAACTCTCAGTCTTGCCCAGCCATACGCCGGAACGATATCCGGCTTCGCGGTAGGTGACGCGATCAACCTGCTGGGGCATCACCGGCGACAGCGTCAATTTGAACGCGAGCAATCAGCTGGTCGTCAGGTCCAACGGAACCAAGGTTGCAACACTTCAACTGAGCGGCGCCTTCCCGAACGTGAAGTTCGTGACGCAAACCGTAGGCGCGAACACCTCGATCGTTGAGACCACCGGAATATCGGTAGCCCAATATCTCTCCAGCCCGGCCACATACGATGCGCTGCCTTTGGGATTTGCGATCGTGGACACGGCGAGCGCAATCACCGCGGCGATCGTCACGCTGGCCGCCGACACGCACCTGACGCAGATCACTTCCACGACCGGCGGCGTAGCCGTTTCGTTTGCGACCTTCAAGACGGCGCTCGCGGCGCTCGACAAGGTGGTCGGCGGCTACGCGGTTTCCGACACCGCGGCGACGATCCAAGCCAAGCTCGTAAAACTTGCAACCGACATAACAAACATACAGGCCATCATTCCCACCGATGCGCCTGTCACCCTCGACGTGGCGACTTTCGTCGCCAATAGCGCCATTCTCGCCAAAGTGTCGGGCGGCGTGGTTGTTTCGGATACGGCGGTTGCGGTTCTCGCCAATCTGGCGCCGCTGGCGCTCGATCTGACCTCCGTCAATCAAATCGTCATTTCCTCAGGCCCGGCCCTGACAGTGAACGCGGCGAAATTCGCCAACCGGGAACCGGTGTTTGCGAAGGTTTCCGGCGGTGTAAAAGTCCAGGATTTGGCCGCAAACATCGTCGCCAATCTTGGCGCCCTCGCCAGCGGCGCCGCCGCGATTTCGAAAATCGTTTCAAGCGATGTTGAAGTTACGGTTACGGTTGATCAATTCCTCGCCAATCAGGCTGCGCTCGACAAGTTGAAGGGCGGCTTCATGGTGAGCGATACGGGCGCCGCGCTGCAGTCTGGGATTGACGCTCTCGAAAAGGACGCGAGCCATATCACTGGGATCACAGTAACGAGCGGCGCCGTGACCGTCAGCGACGCGTCTTTCAAAGCGGACCTTCCGGTCCTGACGTTGATGCAGTCGGGCTTTGCGGTGTCCGACACCGCTGCGACTCTGCAAAACGATATCGCCGCGCTGGGCGCGCAGTCGGCGCACATCACGGGATTGACGTCGACAGACAAGACGATGACGTTCTCGGTCGCCAACTTCAAGGCCTATACGGCCCTGCTGGACACGGTCACAGGGGGAGTCGCGATCCAGGATACGTCTGCTGCGATCACGGCGCGACTAGCGGCGCTCAACGCCAACAGTGCGCATATCACAGGGATCGCTGCGACGGACGGCTATGTGAATGTCCTGGCCGCGACCTTCGTTGCGGATCTGCCAATGCTGAGCAAAGTTTCGACCGGCGTGGAGATCGCCGACACGAGCGCGAACTTCATGGCGAACGATATCGCGATATTGTCGAATTTCTCCCATGTGCAGGCGATCGATTTCACCGACGCCGGCACGCCGAGCCTGGTCTTCAGCCCGACCGAAGCGTACTTGGCGCAGCCCATTCTGGCGAAGGTGGTCGACAACTACGTCTTGAACGTAAAATCCGGTTCCAACATCACGACGACGGGCCACGGCGACGGATTGAAGATCAAGGCCATTCCCGGCATTGATGTGATCACGGGCGGGGGCAATAGCGAAGCCTTCGTCTTCCACGACGGCTTCCAGCAAGCCACTATCACGGATTTCTCCGCCCATACGACGGCGCCTACTGCGGATTCGATCCAGCTTGACGCAGTGGACTTCGGTTCCTTCCAGAACATGATGAACCACGACGTTACCAATCATGGCGCCAACGTATGGTTGACTGGCTCGAACGGCGATACGCTCGTGATCGACAATATGACAAGCCAGACCCTCGGCACGCTCGGCGCAAATTTCAAATTCGCCTGAGGATTTGGGGTAGATAGATGCAAGGCGAACCGGCGTCGCGCCGGCTCCCTGCGATTGGCGGCTGAGGCGGTTTGCGCGCCCGGAGTGGCAACGGGGCGCGCAGCCAGCCGCTGTCCCCGTTCTCGTTTGCGCCAATGACCGCGCACGAGAGCGCATTTCCAAGCTCAGGCCGAAATCGAGGCAATTTTCAGCGACCGTTGCCAAAACGGCCGCGATGGTACACACCCCTCGCCCGTGGTTCCCAGAAGCCTTGCGTCGAGATGGGCCTCTCAAAAACTGACATAGAAAACAATCCGCGCATCCGTCCGCTGCTCCGCAACCGCGCCGCCGATTTGCTCGCGATGCACATCGCAAACCCCCGCAGCGCGGGCATATTCGCCACCCATCAGCGCTGGCTGCTCGCCCATCTCGCGCTCGCCTGGCATTTCGAGGGCGGCCTGACGGGCGAGATGGTCGGCATGTATGCATCGACATTTGCCGCCAATGCGGTGCTCGAAGGCATTTCGAGCCGCAATACCGCCGAGGCCTTCCTCAGCGAAATGGTGAGGTACGGTTATGTTCTCTCAGAGCCTAGTCGTCGCGACCGTCGGATTCACTGGCTGACGGTTGCGTCCTTTGCAATCGCCAACGTCGCCGATTGGCTCGCCACGAATCTGGCGACGCTCGATGCGCTCGACGGCGGCCATCGGGTCGCCGACTTTTCCGCGCGGCCCGCGCTCATCGGCCGCATCGAGTCCGTCGCGGCGCGCGGCTTTGTCCGCTCTGCCGCCATTCGCCGACCCGGGCCGACCTTCAGGCTCTTCACCAATCTCGACGAAGGTGGGGCGATCATGGATCGCCTGGTCGCGACCGTATCTGAGGTCGCCGACGAGCACGGTCGCTATTTCACCGGAATCGCCGCGCTCGCCGATTTCGGAGCGCATATCAGGCTTTCGCGAAGCCATCTAAGCCGCAAACTGCGAGCCGCGGAGGCGCTGGGCAGTCTTGGCTGGGAGGGCGAGCGAGGCAAATCTCGAATCTGGGTGTCGGAGGCCTTCCTTCAGGAATACGTCGAGCGGCAAGCGGCCGAACTTGCCGAGATCGAGTCCGGGTACCAGCACGCGGTCGCCGACGCCCCGCGGTCGACGGTTTAGACGTGTCAGGCGAGAACCGCCTGTGGAGACGAAGCCGCCGACTTTGACCCGCGCACGGCACGGCCAGACAATTTGTGCGGCTCCGGCGATGTTTCGCTGGGATCGTTTTGACGCGCGGCGAAAACTTGATTTTCAAGCTTTTCGAAGTAATTATTAGATGACATGTAGTCGATCCACTCCCGTTCTCTTGGAGTACACTTCGCGTCTTCAGCCAAAGTGACGCCAGTCAGCGTTTGGAGCACGATTTCCAGCTCTATCGACCGTTTCATATTGACCATCGCGTGCTTGAATGTTCGGAATGCATAATACATTTCCTCAACGACGCCGCATGGTCATGATACGTTCGCCGGACAGCGGTTGCCATACAATCTGGCCTTTCCGCGCCTAATCATTTTTGGGGCGAACTTGCTGAAAGGCGCTCCTCGGCCCCTATCGGGCTATCGCGTCCTGTCTCTCGGCGGGCTCGGCCAACGCCTTCAGGATCGGCTCCAGCGCCTTGGCGAATGTCATTCGGGCGTCGGACTCGAGATCTGCGAACGCGTGAACGAGCGTCGCCATCGGATCCTGCTTCAACATGTCTTCGCCGGCCGGCGTAAGCTCCACGACTTCGGCGCGACCGCGCCCGGCCGAGCCGGCTTTGCGCAAGAAACCGCGCTCAATCAGGGTTCGCACGGTGCGCGCAACCGGCCCGAAGGCTTGCCCCTGATAGCGGGCCAATGCGATCGCGGTCCTATGCTCACCGACCGCGGTGGTGAAATATCGAAGCGCCGCCCATTGCGCGGGATAGAGCGCATGCGCGTGCGACCTTGAATGGACGAGGCGGGCCGCAAGTTCAAAGGCCCGCGCCAAATCTGCGGCGCGGACCTCCCGCTTGCCCGCATCGGTTGACATTGCATTCCACCTTGTGCTGATCGCCTCAACAACCTGCGCCGCCAGCAAATTGATTGGCGGATCCGGGCTGATCCCTAAGGTTTACGCGCAAAGCTGAGAGTTCTGCAACACTCGCCTCAGTAGCGGTTGTCACATTCGCGGCAAAGGCGCGAGCCGAATTCGCGAGCCGCTCAGTCCTGAACCCTCGGTTGTCTGAGCCGAAGGCGCACTTTCAATTCCTCCGGCCGCATGGTGAAGCCGAAGCGTTCCTTGACGCTTTCGACCGGGCTGACACGCTCGACTTCGAAACTCCCGTAGAGCATCGACAGCAACGCATTCATTTCCGTTTGGGCGAGCGCCCTGCCCGGACAGGAACGGGGACCGGCGCCAAAGGGGATGTGTACGCCCGCTGCCTGTGTGCCGGCCTGCGCCGAGAGCCAGCGCTGCGGACGAAATTCGCGCGCCGCCGGAAAGCGAGCCTCGTCGAGAACGGCGGGGCGCACGAGCGCGGCGACAACAGCGCCGCGCGGGATGACGAGACCGTCGATTTCGGTATCGACCAGCGCCTCCGAGGCGATGATCGGCCCCACCGGGCGCAGGCGCATGGTCTCGTTGGCGACCGCGCTCGCAAAGGTGAGCGCCGCCGCGCTCCCGGGGCTCGTGGTCCCATCCGCTTGAATGAACGCGGCGTCAGCTTCCTCTTGCAACGCCAGCACAGAGGACGGATCGTCGCAGAGATGATGGATTGCCCATGCCAGCGTGAAGGCCGTGGTGTCCTCCCCAGCGATCAGCATCGTCAGCAAATTCGAGATCACGACCTGTTCGGGAAAAGGTTCGCCCCGATCGTCGACCGCTGCGACCATTGCTTCCAGAAAATTGGCCGGCGCGCGCGCAAATCCACGGGCTTGATCCATCAGCCCGCGCAACCAGTCGCGGACCTGGGCAAGCGCCTGATCCAGCCGCCGGTCGGCCGGCGAGCGGAAGTAGCGCCAGGTTGGAAACGGCGCGAACAGCCGTCGCGTGATCGCCGGGAACACCACTTCGAGTTGGCGCTGAATTCCTTCCGCGCCGTTCTCGACCGTATTCGCATCGTGGCCGAAGGCGATCAGCATGGTTATGTCGACGGTGTAGCGTTGCAGGTCGCCAACCATGTCAACCGGCTCGCCGCTCGCAGCAAACGTCCGCCAGCGCCTGTGCAGACGCTCGGCGACGCATTTGATGTGTGGATAGAGTTCCCTGATGTGGCGCTGCGCCAGCGCCGCCACTGCGAGCCGACGTTGCGGGCGCCACACGTCCCCTTCGGCGTTGAAGACCCCGGAGACGCCGAGTTCGGCGAGTATCCGGTCCTGATTGGATTCGCGTCGGAAAATGTTTGGGCGCGAGCGCAGCACCTGATCTATGAAACCGGGATCGCTCACCACGACTGTGCGCGCGCCGCCGACCTGGAGCTGATAGAGGGGGCCGTAGCGTTCCGCCCAACGTTCGAGATCGAGATGGAACGAGAGCGGATCGAGTTGCAGCAGGTTGCCGACGATCGGCCACGCGGGCGGACCCGGCAGATCGTCAATGCGCTTGCGGATCGGGGCGCCGCGTCGGGCGGGCGCGATCGAGGAAATATCGACGAAAAGATCGCCGTGGCGTTCCTCGACCCGTAGCGGCGCCAGACATTCGGGACCGCCACGCCGACGGCCATCGAGGGCGGAAAACCGACAGCCGTGATTGCGGCAGACGAGGCTGTCGCCGTCGAATTCGCCTTCCGCCAGCAGCGCGCCCTGGTGCGGGCACCGACCTTCATAGGCGCGCCATTGGCCGCCGACCCGCACCAGCACGATATCCACGCCGGCCGCTGATTTGCCAAACGGACCTGGGCCCACGAATTCGGCCGTCGATCCCAGGCGAACGGGAAGCTGAGATGCCGTTGCAACGGCCATGGCGATCCTATTTTCCGGCGCAGGTTCGCCGGGTTTCCCACTATAGTGTCGATGCGATTGAAGGGAGCTTCGTTTACAAGATCGGGCGTGTCGAATTTGGGGCCGCGCCGCACCCGTGACTTCGGGTGGCGCCGAAGTTGGGAATGCGGTAACCGTCGGCCGAACACAAGAGACGCCTTCTGGCCGCCGACGATCGTCTCGGCCGGACGGCCTCCCGTCGGTCGCCTGGAGAGGAAACGGTCATGCCAAACGCTAAAATGCTTGCGCAAATGTCGGGTAACAACGGGTTCATCGCTGCTCTGGACCAAAGCGGCGGATCGACTCCGGGCGCCCTGCGTCAGTACGGAATCCCGGACAGCGCCTACAGCGGCGAAGCCGAGATGTTCAAGGCGGTGCATGACATGCGGGTGCGGATCATTACCGCTCCGGCCTTCACCGGCGACAAGGTGATCGGCGCCATCCTGTTCGAACGCACCATGGACGGCGAGGCGCGCGGCAAACCGGTCCCGTCCTATCTCTGGGACGATCGCGGCATCGTTCCGTTCCTGAAGGTGGACAAGGGCCTCGAGGCGGAGGCCAATGGCGTCAGCCTCATGAAACCCATCCCCGGACTCGATGCTCTGCTGGAACGGGCGGTGAAATTCGGCGTGTTTGGCACCAAGATGCGCTCGGTGATCAATCTCGCTTCCCCCGACGGCATTGCCGCCGTGGTGAAGCAGCAATTCGAGCTCGCCAAACGTATCGCGGCCCACGGCCTGGTCCCCATCATCGAGCCGGAAGTTTCCATCAAGAGCCCTGAAAAGGACCGTGCGGAAACGATCCTCCGTGAGCAGTTGCTTGCGGGGCTCGAAGCCTGGAGCGGCGAAGTCAACGTCATGTTGAAGCTGACGCTGCCGAGCGTCGCCGATTTCTACTCGGCGCTGACCACTCACAAGCGAGTCGTGAAGGTCGTCGCCCTCTCCGGCGGCTATCCGCGCACCGAGGCTTGCAGGCTCCTCGCTCTCAATCACGGAGTGATCGCGAGTTTCTCGCGGGCGCTGGTCGACGATCTCCGCTTTTCGATGGACGACGCGACTTTCAATGCGACGCTCGGACGATCGATTGACGAGATATACAAGGCCTCGACGGAAAAGGCCTGATCTTCGCTCGCCGCGCCCCTACCCCAGCCTTCTCCCGTTTAAGGGAGAAGGTGGCCGAAGTGCTCAGCGACAAGCTTGCTTGTCGCGAGAATGAGGGCGGCGCCTCAGGACCGCTTCAACGACGCTCCATCCATCGCCTGCAACTCGCTGATGTGGTCAATCGTAACGTCCGCCGGCCTGAGCTTCGCCACTGCGGCCAAATCGTTGGCGTAGTGGCCCTGCCGCGGAAATACCGTCGTAACCTTGTCGCCCCATATCTGCTTGACGTCGTCGAGAATCGCGAGCTTGTCGTCCACGAGCACGTAGTGATTTGCGGGATAAATCTGCTCGACCGTCGCAAGTTCTTTTTGCTTGTGAACATAAATGAGCACGTTGCCCTGGAACGCGCCTCCCAACCCTGACCGCTCGATCTTGCGCGATTGAAACACGGCGTCGCCGTCTGACAGGATTGCCACAGAACCGAGCGTCTGCGCATGCGCAACGGCCGCGAGCGCGCCCGGGTAAAGACGATCGACAAACGGATAGTCGAGCAACCAATTTGCGAGGCGCAGCAGTTGAGGATTGTGGAGCTGCTCCAATCTCAACGCCTGGAGCGCGCCCAGATAGTCGGCGTAGCCGGAATTCTGTCGCAATTGCTCAAACAGCGCCCAGTAGCGCAGGTCGACATCCTCGCCATATGTCCGACGCAGATGCTCACGCAACTCGCCCTGCAAAGCGTCGTTGTCGAACAGCGTGTTGTCGACGTCGAACAGGAAAACTAGATCTGCTGGCAAGACTTCCCCGCCATGGTATTGCGGACAGCCCGGCGCGCTTGTTCCGGGACGTCGTAACGGCGCCGTTCCCCTATACCACGCCAGGTCTTTGCGACTAGGCCGGATAAAACGGAAATTGCGCGTCGCCCGGCAACGCCAGGGTTACCCGTCCCCGCGCCTTGCACTCCTCCGAGTTCAGGAGTTCAACCAACAGGCTTACAGGCGCGACCCCCTTTTCGATCATGCCCGCGTAGTAAATCATTTCCTCATTAACAACGCTTCGGTGCAATATATAGTGATACGCCCGCCGAATATATTCCCCCAAGCCGTATTTTACTACAAACGCCGTCACGTATAGTTCCAGAGTTGTGACGTCGACCTGCTGTCGGCGAAGCTTCAATTCCATGACGAACTGGCGCACGCTGAGCTCGGCCAGCCTCTTCTGCACCTCCGGCGGCAGGTCGATGTCCGGCGCCGCATAGTCAAACACCTTGTCGCCAGACTTTACACAGAAGAACTCGACGATTTTTCCTCTGACTGCCGGCCAGCAGCGCGTGAGGTCAATGTGAAATCCCACCCACCCGTACCCCAGCCGATTTTCGAACGCATAGCGGCTGAAGCGGTTGGCGATCTCATATGTGAGGGCAAATGCCCTTCTCGTCGTAGCAACCCAGATAGGCCCACGCGCCCGGGGCGATGGTCGTCGCCCATCCGGAAATATATCCGTCCTCGGCCACCTCGACGCCGAGGTCCGCTATGGCTCCCGCTTCCCGTTCGTCTGAAAATCTCAAGCCGGCCATGCGCTGTCCATTTCCACCAACCAGTCCTCTATAGGCTTGATGAACCTGCGCCAATCGAGCGCCGACGAAATATTGAAGTTGAGAAGATCTTCCGCCTCCCGACGCTCCCTGCGCCGACCACGCTTGCTGATATCCGCGAAAGCGGAGGCGAAGCTGGCGGAGTCGAGGGGATCGAAGGTGACGCAGGAAAAATCGATGACTTCCGTCAGGCTTGACGATTGGGAGCAAAGCACCGGGCAGCCGACAGAAAGGGATTCGGCCACCGGCAGCCCGAACCCTTCGAAAAACGAAGCAAAAATCGTAAACTCAGCTCGCATCAGCAGGGCCAATTTCAGCGCGTCCGACAAAAAGCCGGTGAACACGACCTTGTGGCTCGGGATACCGAGAGCGGACAGTTTGCTTTCCAGATTTGCGCGCTCGTCCAACCAGCCGTCGCGCCCAGCAAATACAAACGTATATTCATTGAGCACGGACGGGTTGTTCATGATGAAATCGATCACGATCGAAATGTTCTTCCGAGGTTCAACTGTGCCCAGGGTCAGGACAAATTTTTCCAGTCGCATATTTTCCAGCAGTTCGTGCGCTCCCACTCTCGTCCGCAGCGCCCAATCCACGCCCAAGGGCGTGACAGTGACTTTGTTGCGCGCCGCGGGAAAATAGCTCTCCAAGTCGCCGGCCGTCGCACGCGAAACGCAAAACATCCTGTCGCTGGATTCCACGTCGTCACGCAAACGATTGGCGTGGTGCGCCACCGTGTCGCCATGATGAAACTGTGGTGTCAGCAGAGTCGAAAGATCATGGACAATCATCGCCTCCTTCCAGAACGCGCCCCGGTACGATTTGACATTCGGAAATATCGCTATCGATGATTTCATCTGCGCGAAACTCGGCAGCGGCGCCGACCACAGCAGCGACAACAATCGCGTTTCGTGCCATCTGCCGGTCTTCGTGCGCAATATTTCATCAACGGCGGTCGGATTGACGATTTGATTGTTGTAGAGAAAGTGCCACTTCCGACTTTCGTCCAGCCGTCCGTGTTTTGCGAGTTGCGCCGTAACGACGGGAATGCCGGTCCATTCCGATTCGAACAGAGGCGCCACGTCGAGGAACACGTCCCGAGGGCTCACGTGCGCCTTCGCGGGCATACCGGGAGCGATCATCACGTCATCGCCTCCTGAACGAGGCGCATGACTGAATTCTCCGAGTAGTCCGCGGCGATCGTCTGCGCGGCGTTCGCGGACAGCCGGTGATATTCCGATCGGGGCATGAACATCGCGTATAGAATGGAGTCGTGCACATCCTGCGCGCTGCACTCAAACCAATTTGCGTTATATAAATTGTATTTGTGAGCGATCTCTGCAGGCAGCTTGACCTCTTTGCTTGGAATGACCACGGAATTTTCGGGATTCACGTAGTCCGCCATGGCTGTATTGTCTACCGAGACGGGCACCACGCCGTGCGCCATCGCTTCCTGCAAGGGTAGGTTCTGCCCTTCGCAATGCGACGTGCATAAGTAGAAGTCGGCGAGCGAATACAGATTGCTGAGTTCGCTTTCGCTGAACGCCTCGTTGCAAATTGCGATCCGGGGGCAAAAATACTGTCCCGTCAGGCTGGAGCAGCCTTGTTGAGCTGATGTGTGAACAGTCTCGTGTTGATCGTCGCCGCCGTGTCGTCATGCGAACCCGTCTTGAGGATCCACAAGACGCGGTCTGAGTTTTGCGCGATCCTGCAGAACGCCTCGATCGCCGAGTCGAGGCCCTTTCGCGCATCATGCGGGTTCACCACCGTCAGGAAAATGCAGAGCCCGCCCAGATCCGCCTGCGATGCTCTGATACGGGCCCCCAGCGACGCCGCGCGGCGAAACGCCAACTCGGAAACAAGCGGTTGATAGCGCGGAAAAATTGCCAGTTCGACCGTTGCAAATCGCATAAGCAGATCGGCGCGGGCTTGCTGAATCTCGGCGCGCAGAGTCGATCCTTTCGTTGGCGGCGCCAGGCCTTACCGTGATTGGGGCCGGGATGACGCGGACCTGATAAGGCGTCTCGGAGCGTATGACCCGCGCGGCGTATTGCGACGGCGTCCAGATTTCATCGGCCAGCGCCAGCATTTTCTTCTGCGACGCAAAAGCATGCGAAGAATTTGCGGCTTCGTCGGCTTTCAACGTCGAGAATTCCCAGGCGAAGGCGATGATATTTTTCGCGCCCTTCAATAGTCGGAGTTCTTCCGGGGGATAGAAAGCCAGATGGACACATTGCGCGCCCGCCTTCAGGCTTGACGCGTCAGGGTAAAATACGGGGGACGCCACCTCGAGGCACCTGACCCCCGCGGATCGAAAGCAGGCCAAAAATTTGGTCATTACGATCGAATACGAATAATTCGCCCGTCCTAGAACCTTGCCAATATCGGAAATAGAATTCCAGCTCTCGGAGGAGATCGGACTGGACAGGACCAACGTCAACTCGGAAGACAACGATGGCGTCGGGTTCATCTTGCTGTCGATTTCTACGCTTCTATTGGCTACGGGACGTGCGCACATCCAAGCTATCGTGCGGATCGGGTTCGCACATTTTCCTAGCATATTCGTCGGCGCTTCGCACGATCGACGAATGCGAAATAGCTGACGTGATTTGGCAGCGCGACGCCGGCGGGCCGGTCAAGCGGGACTATTCGTCGCTCGCCGTCTTCAACTGATCGAGCAGGCCTTTGCGGCGCGCCTCGTAGAAATAGCCGCTGGCGTAAAGCTTGAGCGCCCGATGCTCGTCTCCCCCCGCGACGATATAGGCGTTCGAAAGGTAAGCCGTCGCATATTTGAGGTTGGCGTCGGCGTCGAGCAGCCCCTTGCCATTGCCTTGATAGCCGAGCGAGCGCGCCGTATCGACGCGTATCTGCATCAGACCCCAATAGGGGCCGTTGTGCGCCTTGGGATTGTAGCCGCTCTCCCTCTTGATCGAGGCGCGGATCAAGTCCTCGGGCACGTCGTAATGGTCGGCGTAATAGGCGATGCGCTCGTCGAGCGCCGTCTTCGGCGAAGCGGCGATCGACGCCACCGGCGTGTTGTCGGTGGTCGTCTCGCAGCCGGCGAGGCCGAGCGACAGCAATATCAACGGATAGAAACTGGGCTTCATCTCACGCATTCAACAAAGTGCGGCCCCCCAGCCGCCACGTTTACGAACGCTTAATGCCGCCAGACGGCCCGGAGCGCAAGCGGGCCCGCTATAGCGAGGCCGCCGCCGCCTTCAGGCGCTTGCCGATTTCGGCGCGGCCCGCGACCATGGCCGACCACCCGCGGGTGACCGTGGTCATGCCGCCATCGATGGTGATGTCCTGGCCGTTGACGAAGCTCGATCCGTCGCTGGCGAGGAACAGTGCGGCCTGCGCGATGTCGTCGGTCGCGCCGGCGCGCGGGATCGGCTGCAAAGTCGCGAACACCTCCTTGACCATGTCGGCGACCTTGTCGGCCTTGGAGGCCTCGACGCCGGCAAGCTTGCCAAAAATGCCCGTCACGATTCCGCCGGGCGAAATGCAATTGACGCGAATGCCCTTCTCGCCGAGTTCGGCGGCGGCCGAGCGGGTGAACGCGGCGACAGCGCCCTTCGAGGCCGTGTAGATGTGGCCGGAAATGCCGCCGCGATGCCCGGCGACGCTGCCAATGTTGATGATGCTGCCGCCGCCCTGCGCCGTCATCAGCGGCGCCACGTGTTTGGTCGCCAAAATGAGCCCGCGCACGTTGACGGCGAATATCCGATCGATGTCGGCGGCGTCAATTTCGGCGACGCCGGAGATCGGCGCAGGAATGCCGGAATTGTTGATGAGACAGTCTACGCGACCGAACCAGCCGACAGTGGCGTCGACCATCGCCTTGATGTCGGCTTCGGACGACACATCGGTTCGCGCGAAGCGGACGCCCAGGCTCTTTTCCAACGCGCGGCCTTCCTCCTCGCGCCGCGCCGCGACGACGACCTTCGCGCCCTCTTTCACAAACAATTGGACGATGGTTTCACCAATGCCACTTGTTCCGCCGGTTACGATTGCCACCTTGCCATCGAGCGCGCCCATGCTTGTATTCCTTTGGTTTTGGTCACGTCGGGAGCTTACTCCCCCTCTCCCGCTTGCGGGAGAGGGCTGGGGTGAGGGGCGCCGCCACACGCACCCCGGCGGCGGCCTGCCCTCATCCCCGCGACAAGCAAGCTTGTCGCTGAGCGCTTCGCGCCACCTTCTCCCGCTCGCGGGAGAAGGGAATCCGCGGCGCCCGCCACAATACTCCGCCGGTGAGCGGCTCGACTCACCCCTGTCGTCGTCGGCAGCGACAGCGGCAGGCCGCGCAGGCTGCGTAGCGCCAGATATCCGAACCCCTGCGCCTCGATCGCGTCGCCGTCCCAGCCGATCGCCTCGATCGGCTCGACGGGCGCGTTGAGGCGCGCGGCGAGGCGCGACATCAGCGTCGCGTTCTTGCGGCCGCCGCCACAGACGATCCAGCGCCGCGGCGGTTCGGGAACTTGCGCCAGCGCCGCCGCCGTCGCCTCGACCGTGAAGGCGGAGAGCGTCGCCGCGCCGTCGGCGTCGGAGAGCGGCTCGACCGCGCCGAAGCGCGGCATGGAACTGGTTGCGGTCGAGCGATTTCGGCGCCGGCGCGCTCGAAATAGGGGTTCGGCCAGAAACTCGCGCGACGAGATCGTCGCGCACGCGCCCGCTCGCCGCGAGCCGGCCGCCTTCGTCGAAGGCGACGCCCGCGCCGCCGCGCGCGCGAAATCGTCGATCAGCGCATTGGCCGGCCCGGTGTCGAACGCGACGATCTCGCCGCCGGCGCCGAGATAGGTGACATTGCCGACGCCGCCCCAGTTCAGCAGCATCAGCGGCTTTTCGAGCCCTGCGGCGATCGCGGCGTGATAGAGCGGGATCAGCGGCGCCCCCTCCCCGCCCGCGGCGACATCGCTGGAGCGGAAGTCGCAGACCACGTCGAGGCCGAGTTTTTCGCACGCGCGGCGCGCCGTCGCACAGCTGGCGGGTGTAACCCTTCGCGCGGGCGGTGCAGCACCGTCTGCCCATGCAGCCCGACAACCGCGATCCGACCTCCGGTCGAGCGCAAACTTCGCGATAAACCCTTCGACGGCGGCGACATGGGCGTCGGTGACCGCGCGCTCGAGTTCATCGAGCGGTCCGGCGGCGCGGACGGGATCGGCGACGACGGCGCGAAGTTCAGCCGCGACGGTCCTCCGGATAGGAGAAGCCGGCGTTCGGGCCGGCCTGCACGCGCGCCTCGCCGTCGCTCTCGATCAGCGCGACGTCGATGCCATCCATCGACGTGCCGCTCATCACGCCGATCGCGGCGAGCGGCGCAAAACTCATTCGGCGGGGCCGATCTGGGTCACGAGCTCGCCGACGCCGGCGATCTCGCATTCGAGCAGGTCGCCCGGCTGCACCGGGCCGACGCCGGCTGGCGTGCCGGTGAAGATCAGGTCGCCCGGCCCCAGGTGGTAGAAGCCCGAGAGATGCGCGATCAGCTCCGGCACGGACCAGACGAGCTCGCGAGATGTTGGAGTTCTGCTTCAGGGCGCCGTTCTGCTTCAAGCGTGATCGCCGCCTTGGTCGGGTGGCCGATCTTGGCGGCGGGCATGATCGTTCCGGTCGGGGCGCCATACTCGATGTTCTTGCCGAGATCCCACGGGCGCTGCTTGGCGCGCTCGGACAGCTGCAGGTCGCGGCGGGTCATGTCGAGGCCGACGGCATAGCCGTAGACGGCGGTCGAGCGCGTCCTCCTTGGCGATGCGGAATGCGCGGGCCGCCGATGCGCGACCACGAGTTCGGCCTCGAAATGATAGTTGGTCGTGCCGGGCGCATAGGGGATCGTCTCGCCGTTCTGGCGCAGCGCGGTCGCCGATTTCAGGAAATAGAACGGCTTTTCGCGATCGACGACGTGGCCCATTTCCTTGGCGTGGTCCTCGTAATTGCGGCCGACGCAGAAGATGCGGGAGACCGGATATCGCCGCTCGTCGCCGTCGATCGGCAGCGAGGGCGTGGGATGCGGCGGGAACAGATAAGATGGGTCGGCCTTGTCAGAGGCGCGCCGCGGATGCTTACCGGTTCGCGCCCGGTTTCCACAAGATGTCGTCTGCGCCGCGCCGGTTGGCGAAGCGCGAGGCGACGAACAGATAGTCGGAGAGACGGTTGACGTATTGCAGCGCCGGCGCGCCGACGACCTCGCCCTCGATCGCGGCGAGCGCGACGATCGCGCGCTCGGCGCGGCGGCAGATCGTGCGCGCCAGATGCAGCGCGGCCGAGGCCGCGTTGCCGCCCGGCAGCACGAAGGATTTCAGCGGCGCGAGGTCGGCGTTGAGCCCATCGATCGCGCGCTCCAGCGCCTCGACCTGCTGTTGTGTGATGCGCAGCGAAGCGCCCGGCTCTTCCTGCGCTTGCGGGGGCACGCAGAGATCGGCGCCGAGATCGAACAGGTCGTTCTGCACCCGCGCCAGCACGACATCGATGGCGCGCCAATCCTCATCCGCCGACGTCGCGGTCGAAAGCCGCGCGAGGCCGAGCGCCGAATTGAGTTCGTCGACCTCGCCATAGGCGCTGACGCGCGCGTCGTCCTTGAGACGGCGTTCGCCGTCGCCAAGGCCGGTCGTGCCGTCGTCGCCGGTGCGGGTATAGATGCGGTTGAGCTTGACCAATTGCGTTCAATGCCCCCGGAAATATAGCACCGCGACGATGATCAGGATCGCGACAAATTGAAGCCCGACGCGCCAGCGCATCAGCATCTGCGAGCGATTGCCGGAGCCGCCGCGCAGCATGTTGACGAGCCCGAGCATCAGCACGCCCGCGACAAGCAAGACGGCTACGCCGACAGCTGAACCTGAGAGACTGGGCATAGCGTTACCGGAAGACTTGGGACGCGCGAGTATATCGGAGCTTTCGCGGCGCGTGTAGCCGAGGTCGCCTGTAGCCGAGGTCGCCGACCTCGGCCTTCCGCGGTCAGCGACCGCGGCTACTAGGGCCGACCGCGGCTACAATTCACACCTGCTCGATCTCGATCAACGCGCCCTGGAAATCCTTCGGGTGCAGGAACAGCACCGGCTTGCCGTGGGCGCCGATCTTGGGATTTCCGTCGCCGATCACCCGCGCGCCGGCGGCCTTCAGGCGGTCACGCGCGGCGAGAATGTCCTCGACCTCGAAGCACATGTGATGCATGCCGCCGTCGGGGTTCTTCTCGAGAAACTTTGCGATCGGCGAAGCTGCGCCCAGCGGCTCCAGCAGCTCGACCTTCGAATTGGGCAGTTCGACGAATACGACGGTCACGCCGTGCTCGGGCAGTGAAGACGGCGCCGAAACCTTCGCGCCCAGGCTATCGCGATAGAGGCGGCTTGCGGCCTCGAGGTTGGGCACGGCGATCGCGACGTGGTTGAGCTTTCCGATCATGAAGCGAACCTGTGGGAAGTTGGAACTGACCGCCTAAGCTCGGCGCGCAGGCATGTCCAGCGCAGAAGTCCCTGAGGCCTACACCTCGACGACCAGCACGTGCACCAGCGGCTTCTTGCCCCAGACGTTGTTGATCGCGCTGCGCACGGCGCGCTCGATCGCGTCGGAGATGAAATCGGCGTCGCGGCGCTTGTTGCGCGGCAGATTCTCGAACGTCTCGAAGATGGTCGAGTCGATCAGCGTGTCGACGCCGGCGCCGACGCGCGACTTCAGCGGAATGCCGGCGAACATCACGTCGGGGTCGCCGGCCATATCGCCCTTCGGGGTCAGCGCGATGGCGATCGAGACGACGCCGGCGAAGGCGAGACGGCGTCGCTCGGCGATGCAGGCGCTCGCTGGCCGGCACGAGGATTTCGCCGTCCTTGTAGCGCTGGCCGTGCGGGATCTGGCTGACGACGCCGGCTCTCTCCTCGGTCAGGTCGACGACGTCGCCGTTGAAGGCGCGAACGACCTTCGGGCACGCCCATGCTTCTTGGCGAATGCGACGTGTTCGGTCAGATGCACCGGCTCGCCATGCGCCGGCACTGCGATCTTCGGCCGGAGTCCATTGATACATCTTGGCGAGTTCGGCGCGGCGCGGATGGCCGGAGACGTGAACGAGACGGTCGCGGTCGGTGACCGTGTGGATGCCCTGCATCGCGAGGCCGTTCATGATCGTCGCCGACCGCCTTCTCGTTGCCGGGAATGGTGCGCGACGAGAAAATCACCGTGTCGCCGGTCGCCAGCTTGGCGTTCGGGATGCTCGTCGTCGGCGATGCGCGCCAGCGCGGCGCGCGGCTCGCCCTGGCTGCCGGTCGCCAGCGCCAACACCTTGTCGCGCGGCAGACGATCGAACGGATCGCCGCTGAGAAACGGCGGCAACCCGTCGAGATAGCCGCATTCGCGCGCGACCGCGATCACCCGCTCCATCGCGCGGCCCAGCACGATGACCTGACGGCCGTTGGCGAGGCCCGCCTCGGCCGCGGCGCGCAGCCGCGCGACGTTCGAGGCGAAGGTCGTCACCAGCACGCGGCCCTTGGCCTCGGCGATGATTTCGGAAAGGCCCTTGGCGACATCCGTCTCCGAGGGGCTTTCGCCCTCGCGCAGCACGTTGGTGGAATTGCAGATCAGCGCCAGCACGCCCTCGTCGCCGAGTTCGCGGAACCGCTTTTCGTCGGTGACGCCGCCGACCAGCGGCGTCGGATCGATCTTCCAGTCGCCGGTATGGACGACGAGCCCCGCAGGCGTGCGGATCGCGAGCGCGCAGGCTCTCGGGGATCGAATGGGCGACGGAGATGAATTCGACGTCGAACGGACCGATCTGGCGGCGCTCGCCCGCCGCGATCACCTCGATCGGGATTTTGGGCGCGCCGTGCTCGCCGAGGCGGCGCGCTTCGGCGAGGCCGGCGGCGAAGCGCGCTCATGTAGACGGTCACGCCGAGCCGCGGCCAGAGTTCGGCGAGCGCGCCGATATGGTCCTCGTGCGCGTGGGTGATGATGAGGCCGACGAGATCCTTCTTCGCCTTCTCGATGAAGGCGAGATCGGGCATGATGAGATCGACGCCCGGCATGTCGTCGCCCGCGAAGGCGAGGCCGAGATCGACCATCAGCCATTTGCGGCTCTTCGCGCGGCCCGAAGCCGTAGAGCGCGCAGTTCATGCCGATTTCGCCGAGCCCGCCGAGCGGGGCGAATACGAGTTGGCTGTCGTCCGTCATTGGGAGCGGCTTTCATTGTCTTCAGAATCCGCCGGCGCGCCGCGCCTCGGGGGCGCTTGCAGCGGTTGGAATCAGGGTGATGTCGGCGGATTCGACCGTCTCGACGCATGCCGTCGCGCTTGAGCCGCAGGCGACCGCGTTCGTCGAGCCCTTCGAACACGCCTTCGCGCGCGCCGCGCGCGTTGGCGACGCGGATCGGCCCGCCCAGGCCCGGCGGCGGACTCGAGCCAGGCGGCGCGGATCGCGGCAAAGCCGGCGCCGCGCGCCCAGGTCGCCGAGCGCCTCATCGAAACGCGCGAACGAGCCGCGCGAACAGCAGCGTCTGCGCCGAGCGCGGCGCGCCCAGCCGCCCGCTCAAGCGAGATCGTGGGATAGGCGAGCCCTCCGGCGACGAGACGACGTTGACGCCGATGCCGACGATGGCGGCGAGCGCGCGCCGCGGCGGCGTCACGCCCTCGACCAGCAGGCCCGCGAGCTTGGCGCCGTCGACGACGAGATCGTTCGGCCATTTGAGCGCGGCGCGGCGACGCCGAGATCGGCGACGGCGCGCTGCAGCGGCGACGCCGGCGACGAAGCCGATCTGCGGCGCGATCGCGGGTTCGCAGGGGTCGACGAGCAGCGCGCTCGCATAGAGATTGCCGCGGCGGCGAGCTCCAGTCGCGCCCGTGCCGGCCGCGGCCCGCCGTCTGTTCGTCGGCCACGATCCAGAGCCGTCCCGGATCGCCCGCGAGCGCGCGCTGCGCGCGCGACGTCGCTGGTGGAGCCGAGCGTCGCATAACGCTCGACCCGCCAGCCGTCGAGCGAGCGTGTCGCAGAGGTCGACATTCGCGATCGGGACCGCGTTCAAAACAGCGACTTGGCGGCGGCCATGGCGGCGTTGGTGATCGGCGCCGGGCGCGAGCGCGTAGAAGATGACGAGCGCGGTCGACAGCGCGAGCACGATGCGGGTCGCCGCGCCCTGCGGATCGAACGCCTTCGCCGGCTCGTCGAAATACATGATCTTGACGATGCGCAGATAATAGAAGGCGCCGACCGCGCTGAGCAGCACGCCGATCACCGCGAGACCGTAGAGATCGGCCTTCATCGCCGCCGCGAACACGTAGAACTTGGCGAAGAAGCCGGCGAGCGGCGGGAATGCCGGCGAGCGAGAACATCATCGCCGCGAGGAAGAACGCCATCGGCGCGTTGGTGCGCGCAAGGCCGGCGAGATCGGAGATGTTCTCGACATAGACGCCGTCGCGCCGCATCGAAAGGATGCCGGCGAAGGTGCCGAGCGTCATCACGAGATAGATCGCCATGTAGACGACGACGCCATGCGCGCCCTCGACCGTGCCGGCCGCGAGGCCGACCAGCGCGAAGCCCATG
Organism: uncultured Pseudomonadota bacterium; assembly: GCA_963771455.1. GTDB lineage: Bacteria > Pseudomonadota > Alphaproteobacteria > Rhizobiales > Beijerinckiaceae > Roseiarcus. The sequence continues at coordinate 82,198 of CAVYTP010000001.1, read as the reverse complement.
TGGCCGATCGAGGAATAGGCCATCAGCCGCTTGATGTTGGTCTGGCCGATCGCCGCGAACGAGCCGAGCGCCATCGAGGCGATCGAGATGAAGGTGACGATCTGCCGCCATTCGCCGGTGACGCCCGGGAAAGGCCGTCAGCGTCACGCGCACCAGCACCGCCATCGCCGCCATCTTCGGCGCCGAGGCGAAGAAGGTCGTCACCGGCGTCGGCGCGCCCTGATAGACGTCGGGCGTCCACATGTGGAACGGCACCGCCGAAATCTTGAACGCGAGGCCGGCCAGCACGAAGACCAGGCCGAACACGACGCCGATCGGCGACTGACCCTTGCAGCGCCGCGGCGATGCCGGCGAACGACACCGTGCCGGAATAGCCGTACATCAGCGAGGCGCCGTAGAGCAGCATGCCCGAGGAGAGCGCGCCGAGCACGAAATATTTGAGGCCGGCCTCGGAGGCGCTGCAGGTCGTCGCGGCGATAGGCGGCGACGACGTAGAGCGCCAGGCTCATCAGTTCGAGGCCGAGATAGAGCGCGATGAAATCGCCGGCCGAGATCAGCATCATCATGCCGAGCGTCGCCAGCAGCAGCAGCACCGGAAATTCGAAGCCGCCGATCTTGTGGCGTGCGCATGAAATCGATCGACAGCAGCAGCGTCGCCAGCGAGCCGACCAGCGCCAGCGCCTTCATGAAGCGCGCGAAGTGATCGTCGATGAAGGCGCCGTAGAAGGTCGTCGCCCTCCGGCCGCGAGGTCGAACAGCACGAGGACGAGCGCGAGCGCCGAGCAGCGCGACGGCGCCCTCGGTGACGAGCCAGACCGACTTCTCGCCGCGCAGCGCGCCGAGCATCAGCAGCACCAGAATGCCGAGCGCCAGGATGGCCTCGGGCAGGATCGCCGGGAGGGAAAGCGCGGTCGCGGTCATGGCGTCAGTCGTTCCTGAGAAGTGCGCTGCGCATGGCGTCAGAGCGCCGCCGTCTTGGTGGCGGCGATGGCGTGGTTGAAGCCCTGCAGCAGCGCGTCGATCGAGGCGGCGCTGGCGTCGATGATCGGCTGCGGATGGACGCCGTAATAGATCGTCAGCACGCAGCAGCGGCGACCAGCGTCGACGATCTCGCGCCAGTTGAGATCCGCGATCGTCATCAGGTTCGGCTTCTCGATCACGCCGAAGATGACGCGGCGGTAGAGATAGAGCGCATAGGCCGCCGACAGGATGACGCCGGTCGCGGCGAAGAACGCGACCCAGGTGTTGGCCTCGAAGGCGCCGATCAGGGTCAGGAATTCGCCGACGAAGCCCGACGTGCCGGGCAGGCCGACATTGGCCATCGTGAACACCATCATCACGACGGCGTAGCGCGGCATGCGCTGCACGAGGCCGCCATAGGCCGCGATCTCGCGCGTGTGCATGCGGTCGTAGACGACGCCGACGCAGAGGAACAGCGCGCCCGAGACGAGGCCGTGGCTGACCATCTGGTAGACCGCGCCCTGCACGCCCTGCGTATTCGCGGCGAACAGGCCCATCGTCACGAAGCCCATGTGGGCGACCGACGAATAGGCGATCAGCTTCTTCATGTCCTCCTGCACCAGCGCGACCAGCGAGGTGTAGATGATGGCGATGATCGACAGCGCGAACACCAGCGGCGCGAAATAGACGCGAGGCGTCGGGGAACATCGGCAGCGAGAAGCGCAGGAAGCCGTAGCCGCCCATCTTCAGGAGGATGCCGGCCAGGATCACCGAGCCCGCCGTCGGCGCCTCGACGTGCGCGTCGGGCAGCCAGGTGTGCACCGGCCACATCGGCATCTTCACCGCGAACGAGGCGAAGAACGCCAGCCACAGCCACTTCTGCGCGGACGGCGCGAACGCGGTCTTCAGCAGCACTTCGATGTCGGTCGTGCCGGCCGTCCAGTACATGAACATGATCGCCAGCAGCATCAGCAGCGAGCCGGCGAGCGTGTAGAGGAAGAACTTGAACGCGGCGTAGACGCGCCGCTTGCCGCCCCAGATGCCGATGATCAGGAACATCGGGATCAGGCCGCCCTCGAAGAACAGATAGAACAGCACGAGGTCGAGCGCCTCGAACACGCCGATCATCAGCGTCTCGAGCGCGAGGAACGCGATCATGTATTCGCTTGACGCGCTTCTCGATCGAGGCCCAGGAGGCCAGGATGCAGATCGGCATCAGGAACGTCGTCAGCAGCACGAACGGCATCGAAATGCCGTCGACGCCGAGCTTGTAGAGGATCGACGTGGCTGAACCAGTCGTGCGCTCTCGACGAGCTGGAAGCCGGACTTGACGGTGTCGAACTCGGCCCAGGCGACGAGGCTCAGCACGAAGGTGATCAGCGTCGCCCACAGCGCGATCCAGCGCGCGTTGTTCTTGCGTCGCCTCGCTGTCGCCGCGCAGCGTGGCAGGATCGCCAGCGCGCCGACCACGGGGACGATCAGCAGCGCGGAAAGGATCCAGTTGCCGGACATCAGTGGACTCCCCCGAACAGATACCAGGTCGCGAGCGCGGCGACGCCGAGCAGCATCGCGAAGGCGTAGTGGTAGATGTAGCCGCGTCTGCAGTCGCACGACGCTGCGCGTGACGTCGAGCACGCGCGCCGAAATGCCGTCAGGACCGAAGCCGTCGATGATGAAGCCGTCGCCGCCCTTCCAGAACACGCGGCCGATCCAGAACGCCGGCCGCACGAACAGGAAGTCGTAGAGCTCGTCGAAATACCACTTGTTGAGCAGGAAGCGGTAGAGCAGCGGATTGGCCCGCGGCGAGCGTCGCAGGCGCCGTCTTGTCGACGACATACATGTAATAGGCGAGCGCGAGGCCGCCGAGCATCATCAGGGTCGGCAGCAGCGAGACCAGCCACGGGACGCTCTCCGTCCAGGATCTTCTTTCGGCACGACGAACAGCGTGCTCTCCAGAAGGCCTCCGACGCCCGAGCCGATGAAGCTGTAGCGGAACAGGACGCCGGCGAACGCCGCGCCGACCGCCAGCACGGCGAGCGGGATCAGCATGACGCGCGGCGATTCGTGCGCCGGATGGTGGCCGTGATCGTCATGGCCGTGATCGTCATGGCCATGGTCGTCGTGGCCGTGATCGTCGTGACCATGCGCCGCCGCCGGCAGGGTCGCCGACCAGTCGCCGCGCTTGCCGAAGAAGGTCATGAACACCAGGCGCCAGGAATAGAACGAGGTGAGCGCCGCCGCGATGACCGCAGGCGAAGGCGAACACCGCGCCGGGGCGATCCGAAAGCGTAGGCCGCCTCGATGATCGCGTCCTTCGAGACGTAGCCGGCGAAGCCGATCGGCGTGAACGGAATGCCGACGCCGGTCAGCGCCAGCGTGCCGATCGTCATCATCCAGAAGGTGAACGGGATCTCGTCCTTCAGGCCGCCCATCGCGCGCATGTCCTGCTCGTGATGCATCGCGTTGATGACCGAGCCGGCGCCGAGGAACAGCAGCGCCTTGAAGAAGGCGTGGGTGAACAGATGGAAGATGCCGATGCCGATAGCGCGCCGACGCCGAGCGCGACGAACATGTAGCCGAGCTGCGAGCAGGTCGAATAGGCGATGACGCGCTTGATGTCGTTCTGCACCAGGCCGACGGTCGCGGCGAAGAACGCCGTGGTCGCCGCCGACGACGGTCACGACGCTGAGCGCGGTCGGCGACGAGCTCGAACAGCGGCGACAGCCGCGCGACCATGAACACGCCGGCGGTCACCATCGTCGCGGCGTGGATCAGCGCCGAGACCGGCGTCGGTCCTTCCATCGCGTCCGGCAACCAGGTGTGCAGCAGGAACTGCGCCGACTTGCCCATCGCGCCCATGAACAGCAGCAGGCAGGCGACGGTCATCGCGTCGGCGTCGATGCCGAAGACGTGGATCGACTTGTTGGCGAGGCCGGGCGCGGCGGCGAAGATCTGCTCGAAGCTGACCGAGCCGGTCAGCACGAACACCAGGAAGATGCCGAGCGCGAAGCCGAAGTCGCCGACGCGGTTGACGACGAAGGCCTTGATCGCCGCCGCATTGGCCGAGGGCTTCTCGTACCAGAAGCCGATCAGCAGATAGGAGGCGAGGCCGACGCCTTCCCAGCCGAAGAACATCTGCACGAGATTGTCGGCCGTCACCAGCATCAGCATGGCGAAGGTGAACAGCGACAGATAGGCGAAGAAGCGCTGGCGGCTCGGATCCTCGCGCATGTAGCCGATCGAATAGATGTGGACGAGGAACGAGACCGTCGTCACCACGACCAGCATCACCGCGGTCAGCGTGTCGACGCGCAGCGCCCAGTCGACCTGCCAGCTTGCCGGAGGTGAACCAGTTGGCGACCGGGACGATGCCGCCATCGTTCATGGCCGAGCCCGACATAGAAGAAGGCGATCCAGGACAGGAAGCCGGAGACGCCGAGCAGAGCCCGTCGTCACCAGCTCGGCGTTGCGCGGCGCCGAGCTGATGGCGGAACAGGCCGGCGATCAGGAAGCCGACGAGCGGCAGGAAGACGATGAGATCGTAACATGTCCTGCTCAGCCCTTCAGCGCGTTGATGTCTTCGACCGCGATCGAGCCGCGGTTGCGGTAATAGGCGACGAGGATGGCGAGGCCGATCGCCGCCTCCGCCGCCGCGACCGTCAGGATGAACAGCGCGAACACCTGCCCTGTCAGGTCGCCGGACTCGGTCGAGAACGCGACGAGATTGATGTTGACCGACAGCAGGATCAGCTCGACCGACATCAGGATGACGATGATGTTCTTGTGGTTGAGGATGATGCCGGCGACGCCGATCGTGAACAGGATCGCGGCGAGGACGAGATAATGGGTGAGCCCGATTTCCATGGGTCGTATCCCTCAAATGCCGGCGCGCGAGGCGACTTTGCGCACTTCGACGGCGGTCGCCGGCGTGCGCGCGACCTGATCGGCGATGTCCTGGCGCTTGACGCCGACCTTGTGGCGCAGCGTCAGCACGATGGCGCCGATCATGGCGGTCAGCAGGATGAAGCCCGCCGCCTGGAAGAAGTAGAAATACTGCGTGTAGAGCACGCGCCCGAGCGCGCGCGTGTTGGAGATCAGTGCCGGCCGGCGCGGCGGCGACGGCCGCGGTCGGCGAGCGCGACCAAGCCGCGGCGGCGTAGCCGAGCTCGGCCGCGACGCAGAGCGCGATCAGCGCCGCCGACCGGCAGATATTGCACGAAGCCCTGCTTGAGCTCGGCGAAGTCGACGTCGAGCAGCATCACGACGAACAGGAACAGCACCGCCACCGCGCCGACATAGACGACGATCAGCATCATGCCGAGGAACTCCGCGCCCATGCCGATGAACAGTCCCGCCGCCGCTGACGAACGACGAGGATGAGGAACAGCACGGAGTGAACGGGATTCTTGGCGATGACGACCGACAGCGCTGAGCCGATCAGCACCACCGAAAAAATCCAGAAGAATATCGCGTCGGCCAGCATGGCCTTGTTCCCCATCTCACCCCCTGCCCTTCTCCCGCTGCGGGAGAAGGTCGGCGCGAAGCGCTCGGATGAGGCGTCGTCGCGCCGCCGCGTCACCCTCAGCCCTCTCCCGCGAAGCGGGAGAGGGCGGCTTCACCTGATACTGCGCGTCCATCGCGATGTTGCGCGCGATCTCGCGTTCCCAGCGCGTCGCCGTTCTCGAGCAGCCGGTCCTTGTCGTAGAACAGTTCCTCGCGCGTCTCGGTCGGCGAATTCGAAATTCGGCCCCTCGACGATCGCATCGACCGGGCAGGCTTCCTGGCACATGCCGCAATAGATGCATTTCATCATGTCGATGTCGTAGCGCGTCGTGCGGCGCGTGCCGTCGTTGCGGCGCGGCCCCGCCTCGATGGTGATCGCCTGCGCCGGGCAGATCGCCTCGCAGAGCTTGCAGGCGATGCAGCGCTCCTCGCCGTTGGGATAGCGGCGCAAGCGCATGCTCGCCGCGGAAGCGCGGCGACAGCGGCGACTTCTCGTGCGGATAGTTCAGCGTCGCCTTCGGCTTGAACATGTAGCGCACCGAAAGCGCGAACGCGGCGAAGAATTCGCTCAGGAACAGCGAGCGCGCGGCCTGATCCAGTCTGAAGCGTCATATGCGGACTCCGCGCGCGAGATGCGTCCATCGCCGTCATCGTCCCTGCCGCCGCCGAACAGCTCGACGCACGCCCGCCACCAGCACCACCATGAACAGCGAGATCGGCAGGAACACCTTCCAGCCGAGCCGCATCAACTGGTCGTAGCGGTAGCGCGGCACGAACGCCTTCACCATCGAGAACATGAACACGCACCGACCACGCCTTGATGCAGGAACCAGATGACGCCCGGCACCCAGGTGAACGGCGGGAACGGCATCGGCGACAGCCAGCCGCCCATGAACAGCACCGCCGTCATGCGACGCACATCGTCATCATCGCGACGAGTTCGGTGAGGAACTGCAGCATGTAGAGCGAGGCCGAATATTCGACCGAGTGGCCGGCGACCAGTTCCGATTCCGCCTCGACGAGATCGAACGGCGGCCGGTTCGTCTCGGCGAGCGCCGAGATGAAGAAGATGACGAACATCGGCAGCAGGCGCAGCCAGTACCAGCCGAGGATGCCGAACCTCGTGTCCTGCGCGTGCACGATGTCGCTGAGGTTCAGCGAATCGGCGCACAGCAGCACCGTCACGATCACGAAGCCGATCGAGACTTCGTAGGAGACCATCTGCGCGGCCGAGCGCAGCGCCGCCATGAACGGATATTTCGAGTTCGACGCCCAGCCGGCCATGATGATGCCGTAGACGCCGAGCGAGGAGATCGCGAACAGATAGAGCACGCCGACGTTGATGTCGCCGACCACCCAGCCGTCGGTGACGGGGATCACCGCCCAGGCGCGCAAAGCCGAGCACGGCGCCGATCCAGCGGCGCCAGCACGAACACGCCCTTGTTGGCGCTCGGCCGGAATGATCGGCTCCTTGAGGATGAACTTGCCGAAGATCGGCGAACGGCTGCAACGTGCCCCACGGCCCGACCACATTCGGGCCGCGCCGCAATTGCACCGACGCCCAGATCTTGCGCTCGGCGTAGATCAGCACGGCCGACGACAGCAGCACGCAGACCAGCAGCACCAGGCTCTCGATCACGTAGCGCACGAACGTGCCGAACGACGTGTCGTAGAACCAGTGGCCGACCGCCGTGGCGCCGCCTTCCGTGAAGAAGCTGACGATCAGGCCGATGACGATCGACGAGCACCGCGAGCGCGGCGATGCCGATCACGATGCCGGTCGTACGGTCCGGCGCGTGGGTCGGGTGGGAGTGGCGCTGCTCATGGGCGGTCCTATTCCGCGGCCACGGCGAGGCGGCCCTTGGCGAGGGCCGCGCATTCCGCCATCACGCGCGACGAGCGCGCGATCGGGTTGGTGAAGTAGAAGTCGGTGACCGACGAGACGAATGCAGCATCCGCGAGCTGCGCCGCCAACCGAGGCAAGCGACGAGAACGCCGCCGGCGTCTGCAGGCGCGATCTGGTCGATCGCCACCAGATGCGGATGCGCGGCCGCGAGCGCCGAGCGCAACGCGCCGAAAGCGAGTCGTAGGGCAAGCTTGGCGCCGAGCACGTCCGACAGCGCGCGCAGGATCGCCCAGTCCTCGCGCGCGTCGCCCGGCGGGAAGATCGCGCGTTCGGCGAACTGCGGGCGGCCCTCGGTGTTGACGTAAGTGCCGGTCTTTTCCGTATAGGCCGCGCCCGGCAGGATCACGTCGGCGCGATGCGCGCCCTTGTCGCCATGCGAGCCGATATAGACGACGAACGCGCCGGGCTCGATCTCGATCTCGTCGGCGCCGAGGTTGAAGATCACATCGACCGCGCCCGCCTTGACGAGGCTCGGCGCGTCGAGGCCGCCCTCGCCCGGCACGAAGCCGAGATCGAGCCCGCCGACGCGCGAGGCCGCGCTGTGCAGCACGTTGAAGCCGTTCCAGCCGTCCTTGACGACGCCGAGCGACAGCGCCGCCTTGGCGGCAAGCGACAGGATCGCCTCGCCGTCGGGCCGCGCGAAGGCGCCGGCGCCGAGGATGAACATCGGCTTCTGCTTGTTGGCCGGCGGATGATCGGCGAACTGCGCGAGCGACTGCGGGCCGGCGCCGAGATAATTGTATTTGTAGGTGAGGTCGTACTGCGGACCGATCACGCCGATCAGGCAGCCGCCCTTCAGCCAGCGCTTGCGAATGCGCGCGTTGAGCACCGGCGACTCGAGCCGCGGGTTGGAGCCGATGATCATGATCGCGTCGGCTTCGTCGATGCCGGCGATGGTCGAATTGAACAGATAGGAGGCGCGGCCGAATTTCGGATGCAGCTTCGAGCCGTCCTGACGGCAGTCGATCGACTGTCGACGCCGAGCTTGTCCATCAGGCCTTTGAGCGCGAACATTTCCTCGACGCTGGCGAGATCGCCGGCGAGCGCGCCGATCCGCTCGGGCTTGGCGCCCTTGACCTTGGCGGCGATCGCGGCGAACGCCTGCGGCCAGGTCGCGGGCTTCAGCTTGCCGTCGATGCGCACATAGGGGCGATCGAGGCGCTGGGTCTTCAGGCCGTCGACGATGTGGCGCGTCTTGTCGGAGATCCACTCCTCGTTGATCGCCTCGTTGATGCGCGGCAGGATGCGGACCACCTCGCGGCCGCGCGAGTCGACGCGGATCGCCGAGCCGAGCGCGTCCATCACGTCGACCGACTCGGTCTTGGTGTATTCCCAGGGACGGGCATGGAACTCGGTCGGCTTCGAGGTCAGCGCGCCGACCGGGCAGAGATCGACGACATTGCCCTGCAGTTCCGAGGTCATCGCCATCTCGAGATAGGAGGTGATCTCCATGTCCTCGCCGCGGCCGATCGCGCCGAGTTCGGAAACGCCGGCGACTTCGGTGGTGAAGCGGATGCAGCGCGTGCAATGGATGCAGCGGTTCATCGAGGTCTTGACGAGCGCGCCGATATATTTGTCCTCGACCGCGCGCTTGTTCTCGGGGTAGCGCGAGCTATCGACGCCATAGCCCATCGCCTGATCCTGCAGGTCGCACTCGCCGCCCTGATCGCAGATCGGGCAATCGAGCGGATGGTTGATCAGCAGGAATTCCATCACGCCCTGACGCGCCTTGCGCGCCATCGGCGAATTGGTCTCGACGACCGGCGGCTCGCCCTTCGGGCCGGGCGCAGGTCGCGCACCGACATCGCGCAGGACGCGGTCGGCTTCGGCGGGCCGCCCTTCACCTCGACGAGGCACATGCGGCAATTGCCGGCGATCGACAGCCGCTCGTGGAAACAGAAGCGCGGCACCTCGGCGCCCGCCGCCTCGCAGGCCTGCAGCAGCGTGTATTCCGGCGGAACGTCGATTTCCTTGCCGTCGATGATGATCTTGCTCATGCCGCCTGTTCCCGCCGTCCGGCTCGCTGCTTCATCCGCATTTCTTGCTCATCCAAAGCTTGATGTGCGGAAGATGCGACCAGCCGAATGCGTAATCGCTATCGCCGTTGTTTCTCATATGCTCGAGGCGGTCCTTGGCCTCCTCGAGCGAGGGTATATGACCGGCCGGAATCGTCCACATGACGAAATGCGGCGCGTCCGCCTTCTCGAACCAGGACGCCTTTGCGTTGTAGAAGCGCGCGTGGACCGTGTTCCAGACGAATTTCTCCAGCGCCTCGGCGCTCTCCCAGACCGACAGGTTGACGGCCATGTCGGAATCCGGAAACGGCCGGATCGCCGTGGCGTTGTTGCTTCGTCCTTCAGCCGCCAGACAAACCCTTCGGAGCGCTCGGCGAGCGCGTTGACGCGATCGAGGTTGTCCATGAACCCGGCCATGCGCGGATCGTCGGTCGGGAACCGGAACTGTCCGATGTTGAGCTGGGCGAGATGGAATAGCTCGCTCATTGCCCGGCCTCCCCATGGCCGGCGCGCCAGAACGCCAGCAATTCGGTGACGGGAATGCCCTCGATCGTCGCGCCTTCGAGCCGCGCGTCTTCGATCGAGGCGCCGGCGAGATTGGCGTTGATGACTTTCAGGCCGGCGAGATTGGCGTTGTGAATGCGCCAGCCCGACATGTTGACGTTCTCGAAATCGCAGCCGGAGAAATTGACGTCGTCGAAATGCGACCCGCTGAGGTTGGCGTTGTGGACGCGCCAGCCCGAGACGTTGACGTTCTCGAAAGCGGAGCCGGAAAAATTGACGTCGTCGAGCAGCGATCCCGACAGGTCGGATCGCGTCGCATCCAGCCGCTCCTTCTGCCCCTCGATCTGCATCTAGCCTCTCCGCCGCGAAGACATCATTTCACGACCACCACGCCATGCATGCCCGCCTCGTAGTGGCCGGGCAGCAGACACGCAAACTCGAACTGGCCCGGCATGCGTGAAGCGCCACGCCAGCGAAGCCGACGCCCCGGCGTCGAGCGTCTTGGCGTTGGGGTCGTCGTGCCGCATGTCCGGCATCTGCAGCATCATGCGGGCATGGGCGGCGTTCTCCGCCACGTCGCCGAGCACGAACTCGTGCGTTGTCGAGCCGCCATTGTGAATGACGAATTTGACAACCGCGCCGCGCGCCGACCTCGACGCGGTCCGGCTTGAACCCCATGTGGCCGCCGGCGTCGAACATCTCGACCTCGACGGTCCGGGTCGCCGCATCCGCCTTCGCGGGCTCGCCCGCGCCAGAGCCGCCGTGCGCGAACGCCAGCGTCGAGGCCGCAAGCCCCGCCGTCAGCATCGTCACGATCGCGATCCGCCGCATCCTTGCTCCTACTCCGCCGCCACGCGCACGGGCTCGCTGTGCGGATTGGCCGCATATTGGTCGATGCGCCGCTCGATCTCGGGGCGGAAATGCGCGATCAGGCCCTGGATCGGCCACGCCGCCGCGTCGCCGAGCGCGCAGATCGTGTGGCCCTCGACCTGCTTGGTGACGTCGAGCAGCATGTCGATCTCGCGCTTCTGCGCGCGGCCCTCGGCCATGCGGGTCATCACGCGCCACATCCAGCCGGTGCCCTCGCGGCACGGCGTGCACTGGCCGCAGCTCTCGTGCTTGTAGAAATACGACAGGCGGGCGATCGCGCGCACGATGTCGGTCGACTTGTCCATCACGATCACCGCCGCCGTGCCGAGGCCCGAGCGCAGCTTGGAGAGCGAGTCGAAATCCATCGGCGTGTCGATGATCTGCGCCGCCGGCACCAGGCGCACCGACGAGCCGCCGGGAATGACGGCGAGCAGATTGTCCCAGCCGCCGCGCATGCCGCCGCAATGGCGATCGATCAACTCGCGGAACGGGATCGACATCGCCTCTTCGACGTTGCACGGCTTGTTGACGTGGCCCGAGACGCAGAACAGCTTGGTGCCGACATTGTTGGGCGCGCCGAAGCTCGAGAACCACGACGCGCCGCGGCGCAGGATGGTCGGCGCGACCGCGATCGAACTCGACGTTGTTGACCGTCGTCGGGCAGCCGTAGAGGCCCATGTTGGCCGGGAACGGCGGCTTCATGCGCGGCATGCCCTTCTTGCCCTCGAGGCGACTCGAGCATCGCCGTCTCTTCGCCGCAGATATAGGCGCCGGCGCCGTGATGGACGTAGAGATCGAACGGCCAGCCGTTGACGTTGTCCTTGCCGATCAGGTTCGCCTCATAGGCCTCGTCGACCGCCTGCTGAAGGTGCTCGCGCTCGAGAATATATTCGCCGCGCACGTAGATGTAGCAGGCCTCGGCGCCCATCGCGAAGGAGGCGATCAGCGCGCCTTCGACCAGCGTGTGCGGATCGTTGCGCATGATCTCGCGATCCTTGCAGGTGCCGGGCTCGGATTCGTCGGCGTTGATGACGAGATAATGCGGCCGCGCCGGATCGATGGTCTTCGGCATGAACGACCATTTGAGGCCGGTCGGGAAGCCGGCGCCGCCGCGCCCGCGCAGGCCCGACGCCTTCATCTCGTTGACGACCCAGTCGCGGCCCTTGTCGATCAGCGCCTTGGTGTTGTCCCACTGGCCGCGCGCGCGCGCGCCCTTCAGGCTGCGGTCGCCGAAGCCGTAGAGGTTGGTGAAGATGCGGTCCTTGTCCTCGAGCATCAGCTTGCCCCCTCGGCTGCGTTCTGGCTGCTTCGTCGAGTTCGGCCCGCTCTTGCCATCCTCGCCGTAGAACGTCGTCAGCGCCGTGAGCTTGCCGCCCGGCGGCTCCGACGAGACGCGGCCGGTCTGCGAGCCGATCCTGCACCGGCCGGCCGGCCTCGAGATCGTCGAGCAGCTTGGCGAAATTCTCCGGCGTCAGATCCTCGTAATAGTCGTCGTTGATCTGCACCATCGGCGCATTGCAGCAGGCGCCGAGGCACTCGACCTCGAGCCAGGAGAACGCGCCGTCGGCGCTGACGTGATGCTCCGGGCCGATCTTTGCTCGGCAGACCGCCTTGATCTCCTCGGCGCCGCGCAACATGCACGGCGTCGTGCCGCAGAGCTGCACGTAGTGGCGCCCGACCGGCTCCAGATTGAACATCGTGTAGAAGGTCGCGACCTCGAGCACGCGGATTTTCGGCATGTCCAGCATCTCGGCGACCTTCTCGATCGCGGCCTGCGGCAGCCAGTAATCGTGCTGCGCCTGAGCGCGCCAGAGCAGCGCAATGACGGCCGAAGCCTGCCGGCCCGGCGGATATTTGGCGATCTCCTTCTCGGCCCAGGCCTGGTTCTCAGGCGTGAACGCGAAGCTCTCGGGCTGAACGTCGGCGAGACGGCGAACGGACATTTCAATTCAACTCCCGCGCGCGGCCCGGCTTCACGCTGGCGGAGGCGACGCTCGCATATCGGACATGACGAAATAGAGCGCGACCAGAGCCGCGCCGATGACAATGCCGAAATCGCCCGAGGGCTGCACGAGCGGCTCGCCGCCCCACCAGCGAAACGCGGCGAGCACGACCAGGAAGGACACCAAGCCCGCCGATCAACATGCCGGACCGGCGCTTCAGCGACTGCAGCGCCTTCATCGGTCGACCTCGCCGAACACGATGTCGAGCGAGCCGAGGATCGCGCTGACGTCGGCCAGCATGTGCTTGCGGCACATGAAATCCATCGCCTGCAGATGCGCGAAGCCCGGCGCGCGCAGTCTTGCAGCGGTAGGGCTTGTTGGTGCCGTCGCGACACAGATAGACGCCGAACTCGCCCTTCGGCGCCTCGACCGCGGCGTAGACCTCGCCGGCCGGCACCTTGTAGCCCTCGGTGTAGAGCTTGAAGTGATGGATCAGCGCTTCCATCGAGCGCTTCATGTCGCCGCGCTTCGGCGGCGCGATCTTGCCGTCGTCGGTCGTCGACCGGCCCCTCGCCGCTCGCCGAATTCAGCTTGTCGCAGCATTGCTTCATGATCTTGGCGGACTGGCGCATCTCCTCCATGCGGATCAGATAACGGTCGAAGCAGTCGCCGTTCTTGCCGATCGGGATGTCGAACTCCATCTCCTCGTAGCACTCGTAGGGCTGCGACTTGCGCAGGTCCCACGCCGCGCCGGAGCCGCGCACCATCACGCCGGAGAAGCCCCAGGCCCAGGCGTCGGCGAGCGATGACGACGCCGATGTCGACGTTGCGCTGCTTGAAGATGCGGTTGCCGGTCAGCAGCGTCTTCGAGATCGTCGCAGACTTTCAGGAACGGATCGCAGAACGCGTAGATGTCGTCGACGAGCTTCTTCGGCAGATCCTGGTGGACGCCGCCGGGGCGGAAATAGGCCGCGTGCATGCGCGAGCCGCTGGCGCGCTCGTAGAACACCATCAGCTTTTCGCGCTCTTCGAAGCCCCAGAGCGGCGGCGTCAGCGCGCCGACGTCCATCGCCTGCGTCGTGACGTTGAGCAGATGCGACAGCAGCCGGCCGATCTCGGAATAGAGCACGCGGATCAGCTGCGCGCGGCGCGGCACCGTCGATGCCGAGCAGCCGCTCGACCGCGAGCGCGATAGGCGTGCTCCTGGTTCATCGGCGCGACATAGTCGAGCCGGTCGAGATAGGGCACGTTCTGCAGATAGGTGCGCGCCTCCATCAGCTTCTCGGTGCCGCGATGCAGCAGGCCGATATGCGGATCGACGCGCTCGACGACCTCGCCGTCGAGCTCCAGCACGAGGCGCAGCACGCCGTGCGCCGCCGGATGCTGCGGCCCGAAGTTGATCGAGAAGTTGCGAAGGTTCTGCTCGGTCATGGCGTGTCGCCTCGCCTTCTCGTCCCCGGGCAGCGGCGCGCCTTCCCACGGGCTCAGGAAGTCGAACTGGCGGAATTCCTGGGTGAGCCGCACCGGCTCGTAGCGCACGCGCTTCTCCTCGTCGTCGTAGCGGACCTCGACGAAGCCGGTCATCGGGAAATCCTTGCGCAGCGGATGGCCTTCGAAGCCGTAATCGGTGAGGATGCGGCGCAGGTCGGGATGGCCGTCGAACAGCACGCCGAAGAAGTCGTAGATCTCGCGCTCGTACCAGTCGGCGGCCGGGAAGACGCTGACATCGCCGAGGGCACCGGCGTCGCCTCGTCGGTCGAGATCTTGACCCGCACGCGCTGGTTCAGCTTCGGCGACAGCAATTGATAGATCGACCTCGAAGCGCTCTCGCGCTCGGGATAGTCGGCGCCGCTGATGTCGGTGAAGCAGATGAACTGGCAGCCGGGATCGTCGCGCAGGAATGTCAGCACGTCGAGGATGCGCGGCGGCCTCGGCGATCAGCGTCAGCTCGCCGAACGCGTTGCGCGCCTCGATCACCGCGCCCGGAAGCGCCGCGACCGCCTTGTCGCCGATGGATTTCAAGCGCCTCGTCCATGAAGCCTCGATATCGTTTGCTAGCGCGCAGCCTGGGACTGGCGCCAATCACCGTTCGATCGTGCCGGTGCGGCGGATCTTCTTCTGCAGCAGCAGCACGCCGTAAAGCAGCGCCTCCGCGGTCGGCGGGCAGCCGGGCACGTAGATGTCGACCGGCACGATGCGGTCGCAGCCGCGCACCACCGAATAGGAATAGTGGTAATAGCCGCCGCCGTTGGCGCAGGAGCCCATCGAGATCACGTAGCGCGGCTCCGGCATCTGGTCGTAGACCTTGCGCAGCGCCGGGGCCATCTTGTTGGTCAGCGTGCCGGCGACGATCATCACGTCGGACTGGCGCGGCGAGGCGCGCGGCGCGAAGCCGAAGCGCTCGACGTCGTAGCGCGGCATCGAAAGCTGCATCATCTCGACCGCGCAGCAGGCGAGCCCGAAGGTCATCCACATCAGCGAGCCGGTGCGCGCCCACTGGATGAGGTCGTCGGTGGACGGTGACGAGAAAGCCCTTGTCGGCGAGCTGGTCGCTGATCGCGCCGAAATAAGGGATCGTTCGCGCCGACCGGCTTGCCGGTCGCCGGATCGAGAACGCCGCGCGGCGCGGGCGCGACGAGGGTTCCGGCGCTCAATCCCATTCCAGCGCTCCCTTGTTCCATTCGTAGACGAAGCCGATCGTCAGCACGAACAGGAAAAGCATCATCGACCAGAAGCCGAACAGCGCCGACATCGTGGAACGCCACCGCCCACGGAAACAGGAACGCGACTTCGAGATCGAAGATGATGAACAGCAGCGACACCAGATAGAAGCGCACGTCGAATTTCATGCGCGCGTCGTCGAACGGGTTGAAGCCGCACTCGTAGGCCGACAGTTTTTCAGCGTCGGGGCTCTTGTAGGCGAGCAGGAACGGCGCCGACCAGCAGCGCCGTGGCGATGAGGCCGCCCAGAGCGACGAAAACCACCAGCGGCAAGTAGTCGGACAACAGGCTAGGCACGGGGCCTCCGCAAGGTCGATGCCGAACGTTTCGTCACGCCCGACGTCCGGCTGATGGTCTCGGCCGATCCTAGCGTGGACCCGCCGGAGGGCGAATGGGAACGCGCCGGCAAAAGACCCGCCGAGGGTCGTTGTCGCGACATCCCCCGTCACGGCGTTCTCGTGGCGCCGCGCTCGTTAGGGGCTGGCCTATCGCAGCGCAATGAAACGCGCAAGACGAAAGGCGTTGATTTCGGGTTATTTCCTAGCGATGTCGCCGCGCTGCTGCACCTGCGAACCGTAGCATTTGGGGACGTTCAGGAGGGTGCACGATGGCGAGAGAGACGGGACTTGAACCCGCGACCTCCGGCGTGACAGGCCGGCGCTCTAACCAACTGAGCTACTCCCCCGTGCGGCGGGTCGAATAGGACAGGCGCCTGGTCAAGTCAAGCGACATGTCAGAAACGCGAAGACGCCAAACGCCAGCCTTGAATTTCGCGTTGGGTCAGCACGCGGACGTGGTCAGGCTGCAAGGATTCCGCAGTCCAGACCAGCGCGGGATTGACCCCCATGCGCTGGGCATAGCGAGCCACGACAGCGACCAGCCGACTGTCGGCGAAATGGCGATCGCTGCCTCTGCTCCGACTCGATCGACATGCGGTGCAGCGCCAGCCGACTGATCGGCGGCGCGACGCGTCGCACCGCGCCCATGAACGCATAAACGCATGCGGAGGCGCATTGCCCAGCGACCGGGCCTGTGAGGCCGTTACTGGAGGCGAAGGCGGCGACGATGGCGGAAAGCCTGAGTTGGCGGAACACGGCGCCGAGTTCCATCGAGGCCACGACATTGCCGCCCGGCGAATTGATGAACACGACCCCGCGCAGCCCGTTGGAGAGCGCGGCGCCGGCGCGCGAATTCGATGAATTCCTCCGGCGTATTCTCCTCGATCACGCCATCGGCGACGACGACCTTCGGGCACCGGCTCCCGCAAGCGGGATCGCGCAACTCGCTGAACGGTGAACGTCATGGACCCGCGCCCGAACGCGCCAACTGGGCCAGCGCAGGGGAAGTGATCAAGGCAAGGCTGGCGAAAACCGACGCGGCGATCATGCGCACGCGCCGGGTGAGGACTGGTGGGCGGTGACGGGCTCGAACCGCCGACCCTCTCGGTGTAAACGAGATGCTCTACCAACTGAGCTAACCGCCCTGTCCGGGCCCGCGCGCCTGCGAACTGTCCCACGCCGGCGCAAACTATACAGTCGTCGCGCTCAGGCCAAGCCCCAAGCCCGAAATAGCGCCTCGAAGCAGCGGCAAGGGCTGCGACAGGCTTACCCAACAAAGAGGGCGACCTTTGCGGGCCGCCCTGTGCTCAGCCCGAAGTTACAACAACCCCGGCTGTTACTTCTTGGCGGCCTTCTTGACGTTCAAGCTCGACTTCAGCGCGGCGCCGGCCTTGAAGCGCGCGTTCTTCGAAGCGGCGATCTTGATTTCCTTGCCGGTGGCGGGGTTGCGTCCCTTGCCGGCGGCGCGCTCGCGCACCGAAAATGTGCCGAAACCGACGAGGCGAACCTCTTCGCCCTTCTTCAGGGACTTGGCGATCCCGTCGAGAACCGCCTCCAGGGCGGCGGCGGCGCTGACTTTGGTCAGTTCGGCCTCTGTGGCGACGTGTTCGACGAGTTCGAGCTTGTTCATTCTTGCCTCTCCTTTGCCTGCCTGGCGGTTCTGCAGCCGCCGGTTCCCGAGCTCGAATTGTCGGCGGAAACTGCGGGTCTTCCACCGAATCGGCTCGATGGATTGGCGCCAAAGCTCGCCAGATTTCCAACCAAAGGCAAGGCGCTGCCGATGCGAAGAAACAAAAAAATCCAGCTTTTCCGGTCGATTCGGGGCGTTGGCCCATGAAAAAGGCCGCAAGTCCAGCGGACTCGCGGCCTTGTTCACTCAGTTTCTAGGCCTGACCGCGTGCTTTAGTGCGCGACCACGCCGGTCGAATCGTCTTCGCCGTCGATCGGAGGCGGCGCCGGTCGGCCTGCCTCCTCCTCCCAGACGATCGGCTTCGGCGCCCTGACGAGCGCGTGGGCGAGCACCTCTTCCATCCGCGACGACCGGCACGATCTCCATGCCGTTCTTCACCGAGGCCGGGATATCCGCGAGGTCCTTCGCGTTGTCCTCGGGGATCAGCACCTTCTTGATGCCGCCGCGCAGCGCCGCGAGCAGCTTCTCCTTCAGGCCGCCGATCGGCAGCACCCGACCGCGCAGCGTGATCTCGCCGGTCATGGCGAGGTCGCGCCTCACGGGAATGCCGGTCATCATCGAGACGATGACCGTCGCCATCGCCGACGCCCGCGGACGGACCGTCCTTCGGCGTCGCGCCCTCCGGCACGTGAACGTGCACGTCGCGCTTGTCGAACAACGGCGGCTCGATGCCGAAGTCGACCGCGCGCGAGCGGACGTAGGACGCCGCCGCGGAGATCGATTCCTTCATCACGTCCTTCAGGTTGCCGGTCACCGTCATGCGGCCCTTGCCGGGCATCATGACGCCTTCGATCGTCAGCAGCTCGCCGCCGACTTCGGTCCAGGCCAGGCCCGTCACGAGGCCGACCTGATCGTCCGCCTCGATCTCGCCGTAGCGATACTTCGGCACGCCGAGGAAGTCGGAGACGTTCGCCGCCGGTGACGACGATCTTCTTCTTGGTCTTCTCGCCGAGCAGGATCTCCTTCACCGCCTTGCGCGACAGGTTCGAGATCTCGCGCTCGAGATTGCGCACGCCCGCCTCGCGGGTGTAGCGGCGCACGAGTTCCAGTCAGCGCGCTGTCGTCGACTTCGAACTCCTTCGGCTCCAGACCGTGCTTGGCCATCGAGGCCGGCAGCAGGTGGCGCTTGGCGATTTCGATCTTCTCGTCCTCGGTGTAACCGGCGATCCGGATGATCTCCATGCGGTCCATCAGCGGCCGGCGGGATGTTGAGCGTGTTCGCCGTCGTGACGAACATCACGTTCGAAAGGTCGTAGTCGACCTCGAGGTAATGGTCGTTGAACGACGAGTTCTGCTCGGGATCCAGCACCTCCAGCAAAGCCGAAGACGGGTCGCCGCGGAAATCCATGCCCATCTTGTCGATCTCGTCGAGCAGGAACAGCGGATTGGTCGTCTTCGCCTTGCGCATCGACTGGATGACCTTGCCGGGCATCGAGCCGATGTAGGTGCGCCGATGACCACGGATCTCGGCCTCGTCGCGCACGCCGCCGAGCGACATGCGCACGAACTCACGGCCGGTCGCCTTGGCGATCGACTTGCCGAGCGAGGTCTTGCCGACGCCCGGAGGGCCGACGAGGCACAGGATCGGGCCGGTCAGCTTGTTGGCGCGCTGCTGCACGGCGAGATACTCGACGATGCGGTCCTTGACCTTGTCGAGGCCGAAATGGTCGGAGTCGAGCAGCGCCTGCGCGGCCGGCAGGCTCTTCTTGATCTTCGACCGCTTCTGCCACGGGATCGACAGCAGCCAGTCGAGATAGTTGCGCACGACGGTGGCTTCCGCCGACATCGGCGACATCTGCCGGAGCTTCTTGACCTCGGCCATCGCCTTGTCGCGCGCTTCCTTGGTGAGCTTGGTCGCCTTGATGCGATTCTCGAGCTCGGACATTTCGTCCTTGCCGTCCTCGTCGCCGAGCTCCTTCTGGATCGCCTTCATCTGCTCGTTGAGATAGTACTCGCGCTGCGTCTTCTCCATCTGGCGCTTGACGCGCGTGCGGATGCGCTTCTCGACCTGCAGGACCGAGATCTCGCTTTCCATCAGCGCGAGGCACTTCTCGAACCGCTTGGCGATCGAGGAGATCTCGAGGATCGCCTGCTTGTCGGCGAGCTTGACGGCGAGATGCGAGGCGATCGTGTCGGCGAGCTTGCCGTAGTCCTCGATCTGCGTCGACCGCCGAGACGACCTCGGGCGAGATCTTCTTGTTGAGCTTGACGTAGTTCTCGAACTCCGAGACGACCGAGCGCGACAGCGCCTCCGCCTCGATCGCGTCGATCGGGTCGTCGGCCAGCGCCTCGCGCCTCGGCCGCGTAGTAGCTCTCCATGCGGCACGTACTTGCGCACCTTGGCGCGCGACGCGCCTTCGACCAGCACCTTGACGGTGCCGTCGGGCAGCTTCAGCAGCTGCAGGACGCGCGCGAGCGTGCCGGTCTCGAAGATCGCGTCGGGCGCCGGATCGTCGTCGCCGGCGTTCTTCTGCGTGGCCAGCAGAATCGGCTTGTCGCCCTTC
Organism: uncultured Pseudomonadota bacterium; assembly: GCA_963771455.1. Taxonomy (GTDB): domain Bacteria; phylum Pseudomonadota; class Alphaproteobacteria; order Rhizobiales; family Beijerinckiaceae; genus Roseiarcus. The sequence continues at coordinate 62,244 of CAVYTP010000001.1, read as the reverse complement.
ATCACCTCTTCGAGCGCGCGGATCGACTTCTCGCGGCCGACGAACAGAGGCACGATCATGTGCGGGAAGACGACGATGTCACGCAGCGGCAGGACCGGATAGGTCTCGAACGAGCCGGCAGCGATGGGCTTGCTTTGCTGGTCATGGATTTTCCTGTTCGCGAATGCCCTCGGACCGCGAGACATCTGCGGAGAGAGGGACGCCAAGCTTCGAAATGACGGCGGGTCCGGCCTCTGACATGAGCGCCTCGCTCCGCCTCAGGCGTCGGCCCGGGAACCAGCCTATGCCTCGAAGCTTAACCGGAAGCGCCGAGGGGCCCGACTCTTACCGGCTGAGAGGGAAGATGGGCTTGTGACCAAAGTTTTCAAGTTGCTCAAGCGGTTCCCGCGCGCGATGACGACGCGTTCGCCTGATCGCCAAGCAAGTTTCGCCAGTTGTCCTCGCGCGGTCGCACCAGTCATCGCGGCACCGCGCTGACGTCGAACGGACCTCCGCGTCGCGACCGCGGCTCGCGCGCTCGGCGAAAGCCGACCTCGGCGGCGCCGCGACGAACGCCCGGGCCGAAGACCGGGCGCGGTGCCTGCGACGTCCGAACGGACTGTCAGCCGGCCTTTTCGGTCCGCTCGCGCTCCGAATAAATATAGAGCGGGCGCGAATTGCCATCGACCACTTCCGGGCCGATCACCACCTGCTCCACGCCGTCGAGGCCGGGCAGATCGAACATCGTGTCGAGCAGGATGCCCTCCATGATCGAGCGCAGGCCGCGCGCGCCGGTGCGGCGCTCGATCGCCTTGCGGGCGACCACGTTCAGCGCCTCGTCCTGGAACGAAAGCTCGGTGTTCTCCATCTCGAACAGGCGCTGATACTGCTTGACCAGCGCGTTCTTCGGCTCGGTGAGGATCTTCTTCAGCGCGTCCTCGTCGAGGTCCTCGAGCGTCGCGATCACCGGCAAGCGGCCGACGAACTCGGGGATCAGGCCGAACTTCAGCAGATCCTCGGGCTCGACCGCGCGGAACACTTCGCCGGTGCGGCGATCGTCCGGGGCCTGCACCTTGGCGCCGAAGCCGATGGACGTGCCCTTGCCCCTCGCCGAGATGATCTTCTCGAGGCCGGAGAACGCGCCGCCGCAGATGAACAGGATGTTGGTCGTGTCCACCTGCAGGAATTCCTGCTGCGGATGCTTGCGGCCGCCCTGCGGCGGCACGCTGGCGACCGTGCCTTCCATGATCTTCAGCAGCGCCTGCTGCACGCCCTCGCCCGAAACGTCGCGGGTGATCGAGGGGTTGTCGGACTTGCGGCTGATCTTGTCGATTTCGTCGATGTAGACGATGCCGCGCTGGGCGCGCTCGACATTGTAGTCGGACGCCTGCAGCAGCTTCAGGATGATGTTTTCGACGTCCTCGCCGACATAGCCGGCTTCGGTCAGCGTCGTCGCGTCGGCCATCGTGAACGGCACGTCGAGGATGCGCGCCAGCGTCTGCGCGAGCAGCGTCTTGCCCGAGCCGGTCGGCCCGATCAGCAGGATGTTCGACTTCGCGAGTTCGACGTCGCTGTGCTTGGTCGCGTGGTTGAGGCGCTTGTAGTGGTTATGCACTGCAACCGAAAGCACGCGCTTGGCCTGCATCTGGCCGATCACGTAATCGTCGAGAACCTTGCAGATCTCGCGCGGGGTCGGAATGCCGTCCTTGCTCTTGACCAGCGCTGTCTTGCTCTCTTCACGGATGATGTCCATGCAGAGCTCTACGCACTCGTCGCAGATGAAGACGGTGGGGCCGGCGATAAGCTTCCTGACCTCATGCTGGCTCTTGCCGCAAAAGGAGCAGTAGAGCGTATTCTTGGCGTCGCCGTCGGCCTTTGCCATTATCGTTCTCCGTTCCAGCCGAGTCGTATTCCGGCGATTCGCACCGCTAGCCGACGCTTCAGCCTAAGATGCCTGGCCCTAACAAATTGTAGTCGCAGGTTGTGCCGAAACCGGACTTCCCGCGTCGGATCGCGGCAGACCCAAGCAATTGCCGGACCGCCTCGGCGGCCCGTCGAACCTCAAGCAACCACTATTTCCGCCCCGAGATCAAGCCCCTGGGGCGGACGCCAGCGACGCCGCGCCTCCGGACGTTCTCGAGCCGCGTTGCAACCACAAAGCTCCTGAAATCAGGTTGCTTTCGGCTCCTCGGCCTCGCCGGCCGCGTGGTCGACATCACTTCATCGACGATGCCGAAAGCCTTCGCCTCTTCCGCCGACATGAAATGGTCGCGGTCGAGCGTCCGCTCGATCGTCTCGTAGCTTTGGCCGGTGTGGTGAACGTAAATCTCGTTCAGCCGACGCTTGACCTTCATGATGTCTTCGGCGTGGCGCTGGATGTCGGACGCCTGGCCCTGGAAGCCGCCGGAGGGCTGATGCAGCATGACGCGCGAGTTGGGCAGGCTGAAGCGCATGCCCTTCTCGCCCGCGCGTCAGCAGCAGCGACCCCATCGAGGCCGCCTGCCCGACGCACATCGTCGTCACCTTGGGCCGGATGAACTGCATCGTGTCGTAGATCGACAGGCCCGCCGTCACCACGCCGCCCGGCGAGTTGATGTACATGGCGATTTCTTTTTTCGGGATTGTCGGCTTCCAGGAACAGCAGCTGCGCGACCACCAGCGAGGCGGAGCCGTCGTCGACCGGGCCGACCATGAATATGATGCGCTCGCGCAGCAGGCGCGAAAAGATGTCGAACGACCGCTCGCCGCGCGCCGACTGCTCGATGACGATCGGCACGAGGTTATTGTAATAATAGTCGACCGGATCGCGCATGGGGCTCGCTCAAAGAAGGAATCGACGGTTCCGACCGCCCCTACATAGGCGCCGGAACCGGATCCGAAAAGGGGCCCGGAAGTCCGCCGGGGACTCACGCGAGCGCCGCCGCCTTGGGCGTCCTCGTCGGCCTTGAACAGCTCGGCGCGGTCGACCTTGGTTTCTGCGACATTGGCGAGGCCGAGGATGTGGTCGACGACCTTCTCCTCGAAGATCGGCGCGCGCAGCGAAGCCAGCGCCTGCTGGTTGTTGCGGTAGAAGTCCCAGATCTGCTTTTCCTGGCCGGGATAGTTGCGGGCCTGATCGATCAGCGCCCGGGTCAGCTCCTCGTCGGTGACCTCGACTTCCGCCTTGTTGCCGACTTCGGCGAGCAGCAGGCCGAGACGCACGCGGCGCTCGGCGATGCGCGCGATATTCGGCGCGAGCCGCCTCTTCGGTCGTGCCTTCTTCGGCGAACGTCTTGCCGCTCTGCTTCTGCTCGGTCTCGACCTGCGCCCAGATCTGGTTGAATTCCTGAGCGACGAGCCCCTCGGGCACCTCGAACTGATAGCGGGCGGCGAGCGCGTCGAGCAGCCGGCGCTTGACCTTCTCGCGCGAGACGCGGGCGTATTCGGCCTCGATGCGCTCGCGCAGCGTCTTGCGCAACGCTTCCAGCGATTCGACGCCGAGGCCCTTGGCGAATTCGTCGTCGATCGCCAGCGGCTCGGGCTTGGCGACCGCCTTGACGGTCACGTCGAATTCGCCGGTCTTGCCGGCGAGCCGGTCGACCGAATAATTCTCCGGGAAGGTCGCCTTGACGACCCGCTGCTCGCCCGCCTTGACGCCGACCAGCGCGTCCTCGAAGCCGGGAATGAAGGTGTTGGTGCCGAGGATCGACCTCGATGTCCTTGCCCGTCGCCGCCCTCGAACGCGATCGCCGTCGATCGTGCCGACGAAATCGACGGTGACGCGGTCGCCGGCCTCGGCGCGCCTCGCCCGCCGGGCGGTCGTTGAAGGTGCGGCGGCTGTCGGCGAGGCGGTTGATGCGCTCGTCGACTTCGCTCTCGGTCGACGTCGGCGACCGGCCGCTCGAGCGCGATGTCCTTGAAATCGCCGACCTCGAACTGCGGCAGCACTTCCATCGCGACCTTGAAGGCGAGGTCGCCGCGCGCTTCCAGCGCCGCCTCGATCTCGGCCTGCGCGGTCGGCAGCTCGACCTTCGGCTCCATCGCGAGCCGCAAGCCGTTCTGCTCGACGATCTGCTTGTGGCGGCGTTGATCGTCTCCTGGACGACATCGGCCATCACGGAGCGGCCGTAGACCTTCTTGAGGTGCGCGACCGGGACCTTGCCGGGACGGAAGCCGTTGATCTTGACCTTGGTCTTGAGGTCGGCGAGCTGGGTGTCGAGCTTCGTGGCGAGATCGCCGGCCGAGATCACCACATTGTACTCCCGCTTCAGCCCCTGGCTCAGCGTTTCCGTGACTTGCATATTCTTTCCGCCTTGTCCTCTTCGCGCGCCGGCCTCTCGCGAGCTCGCGCCTAAATTTCTCAACGCTCGTAGATCCAGCGCCGAACGGCCGCGCGGCGCGCAGCTATCGGGCGATTGGTGCGGGCGAAGGGACTCGAACCCCCACGACTTTGGGTCACCGGAACCTAAATCCGGCGCGTCTACCAGTTCCGCCACGCCCGCGCAGCCGCGCACCAGCCAAGGAAGCGACGGCATTTCGGCCGGCTCTATATCAGCTTGACCGCCCGGCGCCAGTGAAAAAACGTCATGTTGCCGCGCTCAGATCGACAATCGCGCGGCGAAAGCCAGCGTGTAGAGACCGCCGGCAAGGGCGAAATGCTCCGCATGGCGGGACCCCCCTGACGAGCACGACGCTGAGGAGTAGAGAGAGCGCCGCGTAACCCGACGCAGTCAGGCCGGCGGCAAGCCAGGAACGCTTCATGACGACGCACACTCCCCGGCTGAGTACATCGCCGCCGGCGCGAATAGTTATCAAAATGCAAACGGCGGGCCGCGGCAAGGGCGCCAAAATGGGACAGGGCGGTCGATGAGGGTTTCGCGACGCGCATTCGTCGGCGCCGGCCTGACCGCTTCGCTGTGGACGACCCCTCAGCGAGCAATGGCGGCGCCGCAGGCGCTCGAAGCCGGTCCGATCGAGCTGGCGCTCGCCGCCGCGCCGACGCCGCCACGAAGGCGCTCGGCTACGGCGGCCAAAGCCCGGGACCGCTGCTGCGGCCAAGGCCGGCGAAAAGCTCGAGCTCGCCTTCCGCAACGCGCTGAGCGAGCCGACCTCGCTCGCCTTTCCGGGCCTGCGCGGACCGCGCGCCCAACTTGCGTTCGGCGCGCTCGGCGATGCGCCGATCGCGCCAGGCGCCAGCCGCGCAACATCTCGATCGCGGCCAGCGAGCCCGGCTTCCAGATCTATGGCGCGCTTGCTCGGCGCCGACCCCGCGCTGCAGATGGCGCGCGGACTGTACGGGCCGCTGATCGTCGACGAGCCGCAGCCGCCCGAAGTCGATCTCGACGCGGTCGTGCTTGTAGCCGACTGGCGGCTCGACGCGCAGGGCCAGATCGCCGATCTCTCCGATCCCGCCCCCGGCCGCGGCGCGGGTCGGCTGGGCGCGCTCGACGAGCGCCAACGGCAAGCCGACGCCGTTGTCGCTCACCGGCCCCCCCGGCGGACGCGTTCGGCTGCGGTTCGGCAATTGCGCGACCGCCGCGTGCATGTATCTGGCGATCGACGGCGTAAAGCCGCTGGTGGTCGCGGTCGACGGCCAGCCGAGCGCGCCGTTCGAGCCGTTGCGCAATCTGTTGCCGGTCGGCCCCGGCGCGCGTTTCGAACTGATGTTCGACCTGCCGCGCGGGCCCGACGCGAGGGTGCGCTTTCTCATGCGCCCGACGAAACCCATGCGCAGGACGGCGATGCGGAGCTTCTCGTTTTTACGACGACGGGCGCCGAGGCGCCGGACCCGCGCGGCGATTTCCGGCTTTGCCGGAAAATCCGCGCCTGCCGGCCGAAATCGCGCTGGAGCGCGCGCGTGCGCGCCGAGATCGTCATATCCGGCGGCGACAAAGCCGCGCTGACGATCAACGGCGCCTCCGCGCCCGCGAAGCCGCTCTTTTCCGCGCCGCGCAATTCGCCGGTCACCCTGGCGTTCACCAACAAGACGGCCTTCCCGCAGACGATGCGCATCACCGGCCATGTCGCGCGCCTGCTGCACACGCTCGACGACGGCTGGGACCCCTACTGGCGCGATGTGTTCATCCTGCCCGTCGGCAAGACCGTCCACGCCGCCTTCGTCGCCGACAATCCCGGCCTGTGGCCACTGGAATCGACCGGCGCCGAGCATCGCAACGCGGGACTGATGGGCGTATTTTCGGTAGCGTGAAGCGGGGCCGCGTAACAAACTGCGCCGTGATGCCGAACTGCAGGCGGAAACCGATGGAGAGTTCGATGAACACGACCCGATGGACAGCCCTCGCCTTTACCGCTGCGGCGCTTGCGACTGCGGGCTTCGCGGTCAGCCGCTCGTCCGCAGAGGGCGCGCATCTCGTTCCTCCTCCCGCGGTCGACGAGCCGCTCGCCGCCAAACCCGGCAAGGAAACGGCGGTGATCGCGGGCGGATGCTTCTGGGGCGTGCAGGGCGTCTTCCAGCACGTCAAGGGCGTGACCAACGCGGTCTCCGGCTATGCCGGCGGCGACAAGGACACCGCGCGAATACGAGACGGTGAGCACCGGCCAGACAGGCCACGCGGAATCGGTGCGCATCACCTACGACCCGAGCCAGATCACCTACGGCCAGTTGCTGCGAATCTATTTCTCGGTCGCCCATAACCCGACCGAACTCAACCGCCAGGGCCCGGACTCCGGCACGCAATACCGCTCGGCGATCTTTGCGCAGGACGCCGAGCAGGCGAAGATCGCCAAGGCCTATATCGCCGAACTCGACCAGGCGAGGACTTTCGGACAGCCGCTCGCGACCAAGATCGAACTGGGCCGCCAATTCTTTCCGGCCGAAGGGTACCATCAGGATTACCTGACGCTGCACCCGCAGCAGCCCTACATCGCCTACAACGATATTCCCAAGGTCGAAGCGCTGAAGGCGACGTTCCCGCAGATGTATCGCGACAGCCCGGTGCTGGTGTCGAGCGCGGGGTTGACGGAGTGAACGAGGCGCAAGGAAAATCTTCAGACGCGGCGTTCATCGCACGGACTTGATGTAGTCCAGAAACGCGCGCAGCGGCGGCGGCACGAGGCGGCGGCCGGAATAGTAGAGGAACGGGCCCGAGAAAGGCTGTCGCCAATCCTGCAGAATGGGCTCGAGGGCGCCGCTGTTCAGGTGCGGCGTCAACCATTCCTCAAACAGATGAATGATCCCGACGCCCGCGATTGCCATTTCGACGGCGAGATCGGTGGCGGCGCCGACGCGCACGATCAGCGGACCGGTTGGCTCTATCCGCACGATTTCGCCCTCGCGCTCGAATTCCCACGGGGCGGCCATGGCGCCGCTCGCGAAGCGACCTAGCAGACAGGCGTGGTCGAAGAGATCGCGCGGATGCGCGGGACGCCCGCGCCGGTCGAGATAGGCCGGCGCGGCCGCAGTTGCGTTGCGCTGGACGCGCGGGCCGATCGGCACGGCGATCATGTCTTGTTCCAGCCGCTCGTCGTAGCGGATGCCGGCGTCGCAGCCCGACGCGAGCACATCGACAAAGTTGTCGTCGGCGACGACTTCCAACTGAATGTCAGGATAGGCCGCAAGGAAACCCGGCAGGATCGCAGGGAGCACCAGCCGCGCCGCGCTGATCGGCACGTTGAGACGCAGCGCGCCGCCGGGCTGGTCGCGAAGGCCGTTCACCGCGTCGAGCGCGGCTTCGACCTCGCCGAGCGCTGGGGTGAGCCGATCAATCAATCGTGCGCCGGCTATCGTCGGCGTGACGCTGCGTGTGGTGCGATGAAGCAGCCGCACGCCGAGCTTCGCCTCGAGGCGGCGCACCGCTTCGCTCAACGCCGACGCGCTGCCTTCGCCGCCGCGCGCGGCGTCACGGAAGCCGCGCGCTCGGGCCACCGCCAGGAAGGCCCTCAAATCCTCGAGATCGGCCAACATTGTCCGCTTGCCCGCACAGCCTGTGCGACTTCTGCCGCATTATCCGGATAGTCGGCAATCCCTAGTTTAGCGCGACCACAGGAGACGGATATGCAGACGATCCATAAAGCAGGCGATTTCCTCCTCGGCGGCCGCAAGGTGAACCGGCTTGGCTACGGCGCGATGCAGCTCGCCGGCCGCGGCGTGTTCGGGCCGCCCAAAGACCCAGCCGCTGCGGTCGCCGTTTTGCGCGCGGCGGTAGAGGCGGGGATCAACCATATCGACACCAGCGACTATTACGGCCCCCACTTCACCAACAAGATTATCCGGGAAGCGCTGGCGCCCTACCCCGCCGACCTGACGCTGGTCACGAAGATCGGCGCCAAGCGCGGCGAGGACGCCTCGTGGCTGCCAGCGTACAGCGCGAAGGAACTCGAAAGCGCGGTCGAGGACAACCTTCGCAATCTCGGTCTTGAAGCTATGGAGGTCGTCAACCTGCGCATCATGTTCGCGATGGGCCCGGCGGAGGGCTCTATCGAGCAGCCGCTCTCGGCGCTCGCCAAGCTGCAGCAGCGTGGCCTCGTCCGCCACATCGGATTGAGCAACGTCACCGAGACGCAGGTGCGCGAGGGACGAAAGATTTGTGAGATCGTCTGCGTGCAGAACCTCTACAATCTCGCCCATCGCGACGACGACAAGATGATTGACGCGCTGGCGGCGGACGGGATCGCCTACGTGCCGTTCTTCCCGCTCGGCGGCTTCTCACCGCTGCAATCCTCGGCGCTGTCGGAGGTCGCCAGCGCGCTGGGCGCGACCCCCATGCAGGTCGCGCTCGCCTGGTTGCTCCAGCGGTCGCCCAACATCCTGCTGATCCCGGGCACGTCCTCTGTCGCGCACTTGCGCGAGAATATGGCGGCGGTGGATCTCAAGCTCGACGCCGACAATCTCCGGAAACTCGACGCGATCGGCGCCGCCTGATCCCTCGCGCACTTTCAGGATTTAGCCCTTCTCCCGCAAGCGGGAGAAGGTTTGATAATGCCGACTTTCGCGCCACGTCCCTCGTCCTGAGCCTGTCGAAGGACGTTCCAACCGGCACGAAGCGCCCTCCGGCTTGGCGCCAACTCTTCAACAACTGCCAGCGCAAGCGTTGCGGCCAACCGAGCATCCTTCGACAAGCTCAGGATGAGGGTCGCGTGTTATGGGGGCAATCGGTGAGTACATTGGCGCCGCAAGTCTCAGCCGCCCCTTCAACTCATCAATAAAACCCCACAGGAAAATGCTTCCTGTAGAGCTCGGCAAACGTTCCCTTCGCTGTCAGTCGCGCCAGCGCCCAGTCGATCGCCCGCCGTAGCGCAACGTCCTCCTTGCGAACCGCGACGCCGATCCCTTCGCCGAAAAACCGGCTTTCGGTGTAAGGACCGCCCTTGAACGCGCAGCAATCGGACGAGGTCTCGCCCGCGATCCAGACCGCCAGGGTTAGGCCGTCCGCAAACACGGCGTCGACACTGCCGCTGTGCAGCGCATCTGCGAGCGCCTGGAACTGTGGAAACACGACCACCTCCGCGCCGGGAAAAAAGACGCGCAGATAGGCCTCGTGCGCGCTTCCGCCGACGACGCCGACTTTGTGGCCCTTGAGCGTCGCGGGCGTCGCATCGACGAGCGTCGAGGTCCGCGGCGCGGCGAAACGAGCCGGCGTCGTGTAATACGGCTGCGAAAAATCGATCCGCTCGCGAAGCGTCGGCGTCGCCACCAACGAAGCAGCCACGGCGTCGCCCTTGCCGTCAACCAACGAGTCAACCAGCGTATCGAACCGCCGCGCCTGAATGGTGCAGCCGATCACCAACTCCTCGCAGATGGCGCGCGCGATATCGACATTGAAGCCGGCCAGCGAGCCATCGGCGCGCGCGAAATTGAGCGGCGGGTAATCGTCAGCAGTCAGAAAGCGGATCGCGCGCAGGCCGGTGAGATCGGGCTTGTCAGGATGCAGCGCCGGGTCCCACAGACTGGGGACGGGATCAGCTGCCGCGATGCCCGCCCACAGCGCGAGGGCCAAACAGATAAGGAAACGCTTCAACCGACGAATCCCACCCGCGCGTGACTGCCGTCACAAAAAGGCTTGTTGGCGGAGGCGCCGCATCGACACATATAGAGCTCGGTGGATTTGGCGATCGTGCGGCCCGTGCCGCTCAGAACTTCGAGATTGCCGGCGACCCTGAGCGGCCCGTTGGGCGTTGGCGTTACGGCGACTTCGCCGTTGCGCACGGCGAGCGGCGTCACATCGCCCGTCGCCGGCTCGCCCGTCGCGACGAAACCGGCGCCCTTGTGCGAACCATCGCAGAACGGCTTGTTCTGAGAGGCTCCGCAGCGGCACAGCGTGGCGCGCGTGCCGATCGACTGGCCGTCGATGGCAAGTGCGCCGCGAAACGCCAGCGGCCCGTTTTCCCTGACCTGGATGAGGTTGACCGGCGGCGGCGCCTCGGAGGGACCTCCGTCCTTGCGCTGGTATTGGATCGCCCCCGAGGGACAATTTTCGGCGGTCGCGATCAACTCCTCCTTCGAGGTCGCATCGTCAGGCGCGATCCACGGACCGACCACATTGGCCTTGAAGACGCCGGGCTGCTGCAGCACGCAGAACCGCGCGTGGATGCAGCGCTTGGCCTCGAACGAAATCACGACCTCGGCGCCTTCGGCGACTTCTAGTTCGGGGGCGGTAGGCATGGCGGATGTTCCTTTCGGACTCGTCGGCGGCGTCTCCGAAGTCTGGCGGCGAATTCGCCCGAGGGCAACGTCGATCGATACGCCCAAATTCTCGGCTTGACAGAAATAGCGGCTCTGCGATCATTTGTGTACAAACAATCGCGAGGCTCGCGTGTATAGCTCTCCCGCCGGGCTCGAAGACGCTTTGCAGGCCCTCGCCGATGGCGCGCGGGTGATCGCAGGCGCGACCGATATCCTGCCCACCAACGGCGACGCGCCGCTATCAGGCGATTTCGTCGATTGCCGTCGCATCGGCTCGCTCAAAGGCATCGGCCGCGATGGCGCCTGCATTCGCATCGGCGCCGCGACGACCTGGACCGAGATCGCGCGGGCCGAACTGCCGCCGGCTTTCGCGGCGCTGCAATGCGCCGCCCGCGACGTCGGCGCCGCGCAAATCCAGAACCGCGCGACGATCGCCGGCAACCTCTGCAACGCCTCGCCCGCCGCCGACGGCGTCCCGCCGCTGCTGGTCCTCGACGCGGAAGTGGAGCTCGCCTCGACGCGCGGCCTACGACGTCTGCCGCTACCCGAATTTCTGCTCGGCGTGCGCAGGACCGCGCTCGCGCGCGACGAACTGATGACCGCCATCCTCTGCCCCGTCCCGGCGCCGACGCTGCGCTCCACTTTCCTGAAACTCGGCGCCCGCAGATATCTGGTGATCTCGATCGCGATGATCGCTGTAGCGCTCGACATCGTGGAGGACCGAATCGCGGAAGCGCGGATCGCCGTCGGCGCCTGCTCGGCGACCGCGCTGCGGCTTCCGCAGGCGGAGGCGCGGCTGATCGGCGGGCGCGCGGCTCGTGGCTTGGGCGACGCCCTGAAGCTCGACGACTTCGCAGCCCTCTCTCCGATTGACGATGTACGCGCCACGGCGCCCTATCGCCGCGAGGCCGCGTGCACGCTGACGCAGCGCGCGGTCGAAGCCTGCCTTAGGGGCGAAGCGGGAGGGGTTGTCTGATGCTCGACCGCCTGCCCGGCATTTCGCTCACTCTCAACGGGTCGCCCGCAAGGCTCGACGCGCCGCCGCTCGAACGGTTGAGCCAGGCCTTGCGCGAACGCGCCGGTCTGACGGGCGTCAAGGTTGGTTGCAACGCCGGCGACTGTGGCGCCTGCACCGTGCTGATGGACGGCGCGCCGGTTTGCGCGTGCCTGATCACGGTCGGGCAAGCGGAAGGATCGCAGTCTCGAGACGATCGAAGCGCTGAGCGACGACGAACCCGTCGTCGCGGGCCTGCGCGCGGCTTTCCACATCGAAGGCGCAGCGCAATGCGGCATCTGCACGCCCGCCGCGCTTTCCTCCGCCGTAGCGCTTCTGCGGGCGAATGCGGCGCCGTCTGACCGGGAGATCGAAGACGCGCTCGCCGGCGTATTGTGCCGGTGCACCGGCTATCGCGCCATCATCGACGCCGTGAAGCGCGCAGCGCGTGGCGAACCCCGGATGCCCGAGGCGCGCGGGTCCGTCGGCGAACGGGTGCCGCGCCTCGACGGCCTTCCCAAGCTCAACGGTCAGGAAATTTTCGGCGCGGACGCATGGCCCGCCGACGCGCTGACGGCGCGCGCCGTTCGCTCGCCGCATTCTCACGCTCGCTTCGCCTTCGGCGATATCGACGCCTGGCGCGATGCTCACCCCGACATCGTCGCGGTCTACACGGCGAAGGACACGCCCTCGACGCTTTATGGCGTTATCCCCGCCTACGCCGACCAGCCGGTGCTTCCGCAGCGACGTCGCGCGCTATCGCGGCGAGGCGATCGCGCTGATCGTCGGCGACGACGAGGCCGTCGCCGCGCTCGATCTCTCGACCTTCCCTGTCCGCTACGAGCCCCTGCCGGCGCTCACACACCGTGCAGGAAGCCACGGCGGCAGGCGCCGAGCTTCTTCACAACAACCGCCCCGGCAACATCCTGACCCGCGGCCGCGTGGCGCGCGGCGATGCCGAGGGCGCGCTGGCGACGTCAGACATCGTCGTCGAAGGCGAGTTCGAGACCGGCTTTGTCGAGCACGCCTATATCGAGCCGGAAGCCGGCTTCGCGCGCCGCGTCGGCGACCGCATCGAGGTCCACGCCTGCACGCAGGCGCCGTACATGGATCGCGACGACATCGCGAAAATCCTCGGCATCGCGCCCGAGCAGGTGCGCATCGTCCCGACCGCGGTCGGCGGCGGTTTTGGCGCCAAACTCGACCTCTCCGTTCAGCCTTTTATCGCGTTCGCCGCCTGGACGCTCAACCGCCCCGTCCGCATGACCTACACGCGGGCGGAATCGATGATGACGACGACCAAGCGCCATCCCTCGCTGATCCGCGCCCGCATCGGCGCGACGCGCGACGGAAGACTCGCGGCGATGGATTTCAGCGCCGACTTCAACACCGGCGCCTATGCCTCGTGGGGCCCGACCGTCGCCAACCGCGTGCCCGTCCACGCCGCCGGCCCCTATCGCATGCCCAACTATCGCGCCGTCGCGCGCGCGGTGCACACGCATCTCGTGCCATCCGGCGCCTTCCGCGGTTTCGGCGTGCCGCAGAGCGCGCTCGCGCAGGAACAGCTCTACGACGAACTGGCGATCCGGCTCGGCATCGACCGGCTCGAGTTCCGCATCCTCAACGCGCTGCAGGCGGGCGAGCCGACGGTGACCGGCCAGGTGTTCGCCGACGGCCTCGGCTTCAAGGCCTGCCTCGAAGCGCTGCGGCCGCGCTGGCGCGCGGCGCTCGCTGAAGCCGACGCCTTCAACGCCGCGGCGACAGGCCCGTTCCGGCGCGGGGTCGGCGTCGCCGGCATGTGGTACGGCTGCGGCAACACCTCCATGTCGAACCCTTCAACCATGCGGCTCGGCCTGAAGCCTGACGGACGCTTCGCGTTGTTTCAGGGCGCCGTCGACATCGGCCAGGGCTCGAACACCGTCATCACGCAAATCGCCGGCCGAGACGCTCGGCGCGCCGATCGATCTGATCGACCGGATGAGCGCCGACACCGACCAGACGCCCGATTGCGGCAAGACCTCGGCGTCGCGGCAAACCTTCGTCAGCGGCAAGGCGGCGGCGCTCGCGGGCGCCGCGATGCGCGCCGCGATCCTGCGGCTCGCCAATGCCGGCGAGGACGCATCGATTCGCCTTCGAGCCCGGGCGTGCTGATCGATCGGCGGCGCGCGCCGCATCGAGCTCGCCGCTTTGCCCGTCAACCAAGCCGGCTTCGTGATCGAATGCGCCGAAACCTACGATCCGCCGACCTCGCCGCTCGACGAGGACGGCCAGGGCGAGCCCTACGCCGTATTCGGCTCCGGCGCGCATCTCGCCGAGATCGAGGTCGACGTGGAGCTGGGCCGCGTCCGGGTAAAGCGCCTGACCTGCGCGCATGACGTCGGCCGCGCGATCAACCCGACTTTGGTTGAAGGCCAGATCGAAGGCGGCGCGGCGCAGGGCCTCGGCCTCGCGCTGATGGAGGAATATCTCCCCGGCCGCACCGACAACCTCCACGACTATCTGATCCCGACCATCGGCGACATGCCGCGAGATCGAGTGCATCCTGATCGAAGACCCTTCCTCGGAGGGGCCGTTCGGCGCCAAGGGCATCGGCGAGCAGGCGCTGATCCCGACCGCGCCGGCGATCTTCAACGCCGATCCATCACGCGACCGGCGTTCGGCTGAAGCGCGCGCCGGCGACGCCGGATCGCGTGCGGGCGGCGATCAAACAGAGGGGAGTGGGATGAGAGCACAGCGCCAGCCCGATCATCCCCTTCTCCCGCATGCGGGAGAAGGTGGCCGAAGGCCGGATGAGGGGTCGTGGGCCAGCGCACTGTTCAGACGGACTCTCGCGCACGCAGCACGCATCCGCCCTCGATCCCCGCGACAAGCGGCTTGTCGCTGAGCGCTTCGCGCCACCTTCTCCCGCAAGCGGGAGAAGGTGCTTCGACGGCTCGGCGAGGCGCCTCCATGACCGACGCCGACGACAAGATCCGCTGCGACGCTTGCCCCGTCATGTGCTACATCCGCCCCGGCCTCACCGGCGCCTGCGATCGCTACGCCAACGAGGACGGCAAGCTGGTGCGGGTCGATCCGCACGTGCTGCTCGACCGCACGCTGGAAGCCGGCGGCCGCATCGCCGCGTTCGCCGAGGGCGCGGAACATTGGGGCGGCGACATTGTCGGCGCGCCGTTCGTCACCGCCATCGGCGCCGGCACCACCTACCCCGACTACAAGCCCGCGCCCTTCATCGTCTCCTCGAAGGTCGATGGCGTCGACATGGTGACCGTCGTCACCGAGGGCATCTATTCCTATTGCGGCGTAAAGCTGAAGATCGACACCGACCGCCATCTCGGCCCCGAATGCGCGACGGTGCGCGCCGAGGGCGAGCCGGTCGGCCATGTCACGACCGGCGAATATGGCTCGCAGATGCTGTCGCTCGGCGGCGTCAATCATCTGACCCATGGCGGCAAGAAGGAAGGCCGCGTCACCTGCCAGACGCTGATGGACCTCTGCAACGGCAAGCCCGTCGAACTCGTCGTCGACGGCGGCGCCAGCGTGATCGTCGAGGCCGGCAAGGCGCCGATCATCAATGGCGCGCACGAGCAGCGCATGCGCGTCGGCTGCGGCTCGGCGACGATCGGCATGTTCGCTCGCCAATGGTACGGCAAGGTCGACGAGGTCGTCGTCGTCGACGATCACATCACCGGCGTGCTGTCCGAACATCAGGCCGGCAAGCTGCTCGGCGCACGCGACACCGGCATCAAGATGAAAGGCCGGCGCTCGACGCCCGGCCGCTATTTCCATGTCGCCGAGCCCGGAACGGGCTGGGGCGGCACCAACGTCTCCAACCCGCTCGACATCGTCGCCGGCTTCAACCCCAAAGTCGCCTGGCCCGGCATGACGCATGCTGATGGTGTCGACGACCGGCGAGCAGCACGCGTTCTATCCGGCTCGACGAGGCGCTGCGGCCGGTTGAAGCGGACCTGCCGGCGAGCCTGCAGGAATCCGTCGAGCGCATCACCGAGAATTGCGAGCCGGCGCTTTGCACGGTGCTGTTCATGGCCGGCGCCGGCGGCTCGCTGCGCGCCGGCGTCACCGAGAATCCGGTGCGGCTGACGCGCTCGGTGCGCGATGCGCTGACGACGGTCACCGCCGGCGGCGCGCCCGTCTATGTCTGGCCCGGCGGCGGCATCACCTTCATGGTTGATGTGACGCTGCTGCCGAAGAACGCCTTCGGCTACGTGCCGACGCCGGCGATCGTCGCGCCGATCGAGTTCACGCTGCGGCTCGAGGATTACGCCGCGCTCGGCGGCCATATCGACGAAGTGCGCTCGCTGGAAGACGTCGTTGAAGCGCCACGGCGAGCGCGCGACCAACGTGTTCGTCGACGGCGCCGTCTCGTTGCGGAACGCGTCGTGAAAGCGCGCGCGCAATTCGCCGAGCTCGCCGACGGCCGCCGCCATTTCCACGACGGCCCGATCGATCTCATCCTGCAGGCTTTTGGCGCGCCGGATCAGATAGCGGAGCGCCTACGCCGCCGCCGAGCACAGGTTCTCGACCGTGCTCGACGAACTCTGCGAGGAATTGCCGCTGCTGCGCGCGCCCGCCTCGCGCGACGCTCCCGAACCGCAGGGCCGCGTCGCGCGGCGCATGTCGCGCGCCGTCGCGCCGCTTCTCCCGATTTGCATTTCCTGACGCCGATGGCCGCCGTCGCGGGCGCTGTCGCCGAAGAAATCCTCGCCGCCATGACGGCGGCGGCGCCGCTCGCCCGCGCCTATGTCAACAATGGCGGCGACATCGCGCTGCATCTCGCGCCGCGACGCGACCTTCGCGATCGGCATGGTCGGCCGCCCCGATCGCCCGCCCTGTTCGGCCGCGCGACGATCTCGGGCGCCGACGCCGCGCGGGGCATCGCGACCTCGGGCTGGCGCGGGCGCAGCTTCTCGCTCGGCATCGCCGACGCCGTGACCGTCATCGCGCGCGACGCCGCGACGGCCGACGCCGCCGCGACGCTGATCGCCAACGCCGTCGACCTGCCCGGGCCATCCTGCTATCCTCGCGCGTTCCCGCCAGCTCGCTCGATCCGCAATCCGATCTCGGCGACCGGCTCGTCACCCGCGACGTCGGCGACCTCTGCGATCACGAGTCGAGACCGCGCTGGCGCGCGGCGCGGCGGAAGCCGAGCTTTTGCGTCCGCCTCGGCCTCATCGAGGCGGCGGCGCTTCGGCTTGCACGAGGCAACGCGCCTTGTCGGCGGCAAACCCGGCCTCTACAAATCGCGCTCGCGGACGAGGGAGCTTGAACTATGCCAAAAGTTGAACTGCGCAAGCGCGCCATCCTCGTCGAAGACATCTTCCACGAGGGCGGCCCGGTCGCGCGAGATGCCCTATCGCCGCGGCGCCATCCTCTCCGTCATCAAGAACCCGTTCGCCGGTCGCTTTGTCGAAGAGATCGAGAGCTTCTCCAACGATCTGAAGCCGCTCGGGCTAGAAATGGCGAAAGCGCTGATCGAGGCGCTCGGCGGCGACCCGACAGAAATCGAAGGCTACGGCAAGGGCGCCATCGTCGGCTCGGCCGGCGAGGTCGAGCATGGCGCGCTCTGGCATGCGCCCGGCGGCTACGCGATGCGCGAGGCGCTCGGCGGCGCGATGGCGATCGTGCCCTCGGCGAAGAAGGTCGCAGGCGCCGGCGCGCGTCTCGACGTGCCGATCACGCACAAGGACGCTTCCTATGTGCGCAGCCATTTCGACGCGATCGAGGTCGGCCTCGCGGATGCGCCGCGCGCCGACGAAATGCTGCTCGTGCTCGCGATGACGACCGGCCCGCGCGTGCATGACCGCGCCGGCGGCTTGAAGGCCTCCGACATCAAGGCGAAGGACGGCCTCAGATGAAAGCCAAGATCCGCAAGCTCGTCACCATCGTCGAGGAGACACGACGCGAGCTCGACCGCGACGTCGACCCGCCGACCCGCCGCGCCGCCGCCATCGCCGTGATCGAGAACCCGTTCGCCGGCCGCTATGTCGAGGACCTGACGGAGCTGATCGACATCGGCGAGGAACTCGGCGACCTGCTCGCCAGCAAGGCCGTCGCCGCGCTCGGCATCGAGGGCGGCGAGGCGCGAGAGCTATGGCAAGGCGGCGGCCGTCGGCGAGAACGGCGAACTCGAGCATGCCGCCGCGATCCTGCACCCGAAGCTCGGCGCGCCCGGTGCGCAAGGCGCTCGACAAGGGCGCGGCGCTGATCCCCTCCTCGAAGAAGCGCGGCGGCCCCGGCGTCGCGCTCGACATTCCGCTCGGCCACAAGGACGCCGCCTTCGTGCGCAGCCATTTCGACGGCATGGAAGTGCGCATTGCCGACGCGCCGCGCGCCAACGAGATCATGGTCGCCGTCGCCATCACCGACAGCGGCCGCCCGCTGCCGCGCGTCGGCGGCCTGAAGAAGGATGAGATCAAGGGCGTCGACGGGCTCAGGTGATCCCTTCTCCCGCTTGCGGGAGAAGGTGGCCGAAGGCCGGATGAGGGGTGTCGCGGGGACAAAACGAGTCTTTGCAATTTGGCGCATTTGGTTTCCGCGGCGCGCTGCCCTCATCCGGCGCTTCGCGCCACCTTCTCCCGCTCGCGGGAGAAGGGTTCAACATCTGGAGGAACTGGCATGAACGTATTTGGTCGCATGCTCATCGGACTGGCGCTGTCCGCGCCGCTGCTGACGCACAGCGCGGCGTCCCGCGCCGACGACACGATCAAGATCGGCGAAATCAATTCCTATTCCGGCCTGCCCTCGTTCACCGAACCCTACCGCAAGGGCTGGCAGCTTGCGGTCGAGGAGATCAACGCCGCGGGCGGCGTGCTCGGCAAGAAGATCGAGGTCGATCTCCAAGGATGACGGCGGCAAGCCCGCCGATGCGGTCAACGCCGCCAACGAGCTCGTCGCCAACGATGGCGTCGTGATGCTCGCCGGCACGTTCTTCTCCAACATCGGCCTCGCGGTCGCCGATTACGCCAAGCAGAAGAAGATCCTGTTCCTCGCCGCCGAGCCGCTGACCGACGCGGTGACGATGTCGAAGGGCAACAAATACACGTTCCGTCTGCGCCCCGCCAACTACGAGCAGGCGGCGATGCTCGCCGACGAAGCCGCGAAACTGCCGGCGAAGAAATGGGCGACGATCGCGCCGAACTACGAATACGGCCAATCCGCCGTCGCCGTGTTCAAGAAGCTGCTGAGCGCCAAGCGGCCGGACATCCAGTGGGTCGGCGAGCAATGGCCGCCGCAGGGCAAGATCGACGCCGGCGCCGTCGTCGAGGCGATCGCCAAGACCGAGCCGGAGGCGATCCTCAACGTCACCTTCGGTCCCGATCTCGTCAAGCTGGTGCGCGAGGGCAACACGCGAGGCCTGTTCAAGGACCGCTCGGTCGTCAGCTTCCTGACCGGCGAGCCCGAATATCTCGATCCGCTGAAGGACGAAACGCCCGAGGGCTGGATCGTCACCGGCTACCCCTGGGCGAGCGTGACGATCCCCGACCACGCCGCCTTCCTGAAGGCCTATCAGGCCAAATACAACGATTATCCGCGCCTCGGCTCCGTCGTCGGCTATTCGACGATCAAGGCCGCCGCCGCGATCATCGCCAAGGCGGGATCGACCGACACGGACAAGCTGATCGCCGCCGCCGAAGGGCGTCGAAGTCGCGACGCCGTTCGGCCCCGTCACGTTCCGCGCCATCGATCATCAGTCAACGCTCGGCGCGTTCGTCGGCAAGACCGCGCTGAAGGACGGCAAGGGCGTGATGGTCGATTTCGTCTATCACAACGGCGCCGACTATCTGCCTTCGGAAGCGCGACGTGAAGGCCGAGCGGCCGCAGGATTGACGCGAAGCGCGGCTTCTCCCTCATCCGCGCGAGAGCTTCGCGCCAGGGCCTTCGCCCGCAGGCGGGAGAAGGCGATTCACGGCGCTTTCAGCCCCCTCTCCCGCCTTGCGGGAGAGGGCTGGGTGAGGGCGGCTCCCCACCCGATTTCTCCCGCTCCCCCTGACGCGCCCTTGTCCTTCTATTTCGTCCAGTTCGTCACCGGCCTCGCGAGCGCCTGCTCGCTGTTTCTGGTCGCCTGCGGACTGTCGATCATTTTCGGCGTGACGCGCATCGTCAATTTCGCGCATGGCGCCTTCTATATGCTCGGCGCTTATGTCGCCTACAGCGGCATCGACCGGCTCGGCCGGACGATCGGCTTCTGGCCGGCGGCGCTGCTCGCCTGTCTCGGCGTCGCCGCGATCGGCGCGCTCGTCGAAATGACGCTGCTGCGCCGCATCTACGATCAGCCGGAACTGTTCCAGTTGCTCGCGACCTTCGGCGTCACGCTGATGGTCGAGGATCTGGTGCTGATTGTCTGGGGTCCCGACGAGTTGCTCGGTCCGCGCGCGCCGGGCCTCAAGGGCGCCGTTTCGCTGTTCGGTCGACCGTTCCCGAGCTACGATCTGCTGCTGATCGCGCTGGCGCCGATTGTGCTCGGCGCGCTCTGGCTGCTGTTCCGCCGCACGCGCTGGGGCGTGCTGGTGCGGGCGGCGACGCTCGACCGCGAAATGACGTCCGCGCTCGGCATCGATCCGCGCTGGCTGTTCACCAGCGTGTTCGCGCTCGGCGTGTTTCTCGCCGCGCTCGGCGGCGCGCTGGCTTTGCCGCGCGAAGCCGCCAGCCACACGATGGACCTTTCGATCATCGTCGAAGCGCTGGTCGTTGTAGTCATCGGCGGTCTCGGCAGCATCGTCGGGACGTTCGTCGCCGCATTCATCGTGTCCGAACTCAACGCGTTCGGCATTCTCATATTGCCCGGCGTGTCGTTGGCGCTCGCCTTTGTCGTCATGGCGCTCGTGCTGATCGTCAGGCCGACAGGCCTGTTCGGCGCCAAGGAATCGCCGGCGCGTCCGCCGAGCGGTCAATCGGCCGCGCTGGACGCCGCTGGAGCGCCAGCGAGCGCCGGCGCGCTGCAGCCGCAATCGCCGGCGGTCGCCTGCCTTGCCGCTGTTTGCCGGCAGACTATTGGCTCGCCGTCGCGAGCGAAGCGCTGATATTTGTTATCTATGCGGCGAGCCTGCATTTCCTTATCGGCGTCGGCGGCCTCGTCTCGTTTGGCCACGCCGCCTATTTCGGCCTCGGCTCCTATGGCGCAGCGCTGGCGCTGAAAGGGCTCGGGCTTGCGATGGTCCCCGCGCTCTTCTGCGGCGTCGGCGCTCGGACTGGTCGGCGCGCTTGGCTGTTTGGCTGGTTCTGCGGTGCGCAACCCCGGCGTCTATTCGGCGATGCTGACGCTCGCCTTCGCGCAAGTTCGTCTGGTCGATCGCGTTTCAATGGACGGCGGTCACCGGCGGCGACAATGGCCTGCTCGGCATCTGGCCGAGCGCCTTGGGCCGCAAGCCCGTCGCATTTCTTCTGGTTGACGCTGGCGGTCGCGACGCTGAGCGCGGCGGCGCTTGCGCGCGCTGCTGTTCTCGCCGTTCGGCTACGCCCTGCGCGCGCTGCGCGACAACGAGGCGCGCGCCGGCGCCATCGGCCTCGCGCGCGCAGCCTCTGCAATGGGCGGGCTTTGTGATCGCCGGCGGCTTTGCGGCGCTCGCCGGCGCGCTCTACGCCTTTCTGAAAGGCAGCGTATTTCCCGACAACCTCGGCATCCCGCTTGTCGGTCGACGGCCTGGCGATGACGCTGATCGGCGGCGTCGAGACCGTCTCCGGCGGCGTCATCGGCGCCATCGTCTTCCGCACCTTCTCGATCTGGACGCTGAGCCACACCGACTATTCGCGCCTCGTCGATCGGCGCGCTGATCGTCGCGCTGGTCGTGCTGTTCCCGAAGGGCATCGTCGGTCGCTATCCGCCCTGCTGGCGGCCGCGAGGCGGGCTGCGGCGATGAATGCGCTGAAGTCGAAGGCCTCGTCAAATCCTATCGCGGCTTTGTCGCCGTCAACGGCGTCAGCTTTTCCGCTGCAGCCCGGCGAAATGCTCGCGCTGATCGGCCCCAACGGCGCCGGCAAGACCACCTGCTTCAACATGATCAACGGGCAGATCGCGCCGACGAGCGGGCAGCGTGACGATTTTCGGCCAGCGCGCCGACGGGCTGCCGCCGCATCGCATCGCCCAGCCTCGGCGTCGGCCGCACGTTCCAGATCGCGGCCGCGTTCGGCTCGATGACGCTGGCCGAGAACGTGCAGATGGCGCTGTTCGCACATGCGGCGAAATCGGCCCGCGCTTCGCTGGGCGGCGCGGCGGCGGCGCGACGAAGCGCTCGCGGGCTTGCACGCGTCGGCCTCGCCGATCAGGCGGATCGCTTGAGTTCGGAGATCGCCTATGGCGACGTCAAGCGGCTCGAGCTTGCAGTCGCGCTCGCCAACGCGCCGCGCCTGCTGCTGATGGACGAGCCCGCCGCCGGCATGGCGCCGGCCGAACGCCGCCAGTTGATGGCGCTGACCGAACGCATCGGCGCGCGAGCGCGAGATCGGCGTGCTGTTCACGGAACACGACATGGACATCGTGTTCGGCCATGCCGATCGCCTGATCGTGCTCAACCGCGGCGAGATCATCGCAGAGGGCTTGCCGCAGGACGTGCGCGCGCGCGAGGATGTGCGCGCCGTCTATCTCGGCGATCGGCGTGCTGAGGAGGCGCCGCGATGACCGACGCTCGCTGTCCGTCAGCGCGCTGAGCGCCTGGTATGGCGCGGCGCGCGCGCTGTTTGACGTATCGCTTGCAGTGTCGCCGGGCGAGGCGGTCGCGCTGCTCGGGCGCAACGGCGCCGGCAAGTCGACGACGATGCGCGCCATCCTCGGCCTGCGTGAAGCGACGGCAGGGCGCGATGACGCTTCGCGGGCAGCGACATTTCCTCATGGCCCACGCACGCGATCGTCAATCTCGGGCCTCGGCTACGTTCCCGAGGACCGGCGCATTTTTGCCGACCTGACGACGGAGGAAAATCTCGAGGTCGGGCGTCAGTCCGCAGCGGCGAGGCGCCCCGTTCTGGACGCGCGAAAAACTCTACGCGATCTTTCCGAATCTCGGCGAGCTGAAGGGTCGCCTGGGCGCCAGAATGTCCGGCGGCGAGCAGCAGATGCTGGCGATTGCGCGCACGCTGATGGGAAATCCTTCAGTATTGCTGCTCGACGAGCCCTCCGAGGGACTTGAGCCCACGCATCGTCGAACAGATGATCGCAGGCTATCGTCGAGATGAAGCGCGAAGGTCTGGGCCTGCTGATCAGCGAACAGAACCTCAAGTTTGCTCGCCTCGTCGCCGAACACGTCTATGTCATCGAGAAAGGCGCGCCGCGCTTTTCAGGAGCCCTTGCCGAATTCGATCGGCGCCCCGATGTGCGCGACGCTTACCTGGCGCTATAGGCCATGAACGATGATCCTCTCTTGAACTCCCCACAGCCGGCCTACAGGCTCGACGATCAGGTCGGCTTTTTGCTTCGACAAGCGCAACAGCGACACACGACTTTGTTCGCGAGCTTGATGATCGAGGACCTGACGCCGACCCAATGGGCGGCGCTCGCCAGGCTCGCCGAACTGGGGCCCGCAATCGCAAAATCAACTCGGACGGCTCACGGCGATGGATGCGGCGACGATCAAAGGCGTGATTGATAGGCTGACGTCTCGAGGCTTGACGCGCACGCGCTCCGATCCCGATGACGCGCGCCGACTATTGGTCGAACTGAGCGAGACTGGCGCCGAACTTTTCGGTCGAGCCGCGCCCGTCGCGGCGGAGATAACGGAGCGGACGCTCGCCGCGCTCACGACGCAGGAACGCGAACGGCTGGTCGAATTGCTGAGACGCATCCTTTAGAAAAACGCAAGGATTTTTACGCGCCGATTATTCCGCGCGGACCTGATCGACGAACATCGAGCCTTTCCAGATTTTTGCTATGCAAAAGTAGGCGGCGATTGCGAAAAAGGTCGAACCCTTAGTGGCTTCTTGCGAGGCGTGAAATGCCAAAAGTCGCGCGGTTATTTTTGCAATGTAATGTGATTGACGGCCGACGGGGTTTTGCGCTTGCATGGGTAGCGGGATTCATGCGACAGCCGACATCCGCTAGCTTTTCAGCGCCAATTCCGAGATGGGGAAATGCCCGAGGACAAACCCATTTCGCCACGACGCGACCCGCGCACCGTGGCCGACATGTTGTTGAAGGAACATGGAATTGAAAAGGCCATGAAGCGTGTCGAAAGCGAAAAGGCGAGCGCCCGACGCGCGCGCAGCCGCCAGCGTTTTCAATTTTGGGTCGCGATCTCCGAGGTGATCAGCTCGGATGACCGCGGCTGGCGAGACGGCCGATAGCGCGGCTGCTGCCATCCATGACCTCGTCCTGAGCCTGTCGAAGGACGCTTCAGGTTGCACGCTCTACGGGCCGCCTGTTGGCCACGGGCGCGCCGAAGACATTCATGAGCGACCGCTCCTTCGCGTTGCGAGTTGGAGCGTGCTTCGACGAGCTCAGCATGAGGGACCTCAAGCTCCGCATGAGAGACGTAGCTACCGAAATTGGGGCTGGGACTGATCTATTTGTTGTTTGCGCGCAGCGCCAACGGAAGCGTCCTTCGACAAGCTCAGGATGAGGGCGTCGCAGCTTTGCTATTTGGTCGATCGCGCGGCGACAACGGCTTGCACTCGCCGTCAGACCAGCACCGGCGCCTTGTCAGCCGGGCGGCGTGTTGCGGCTGCGATGCGACCTGACAATTCCATCGATGACAGTCATGCCGACGCCCGGCAGATCCCCCAGCCGCACGCTGTCGAGCATGGTCTTGCCTGCTGAATGCTGGGCGCGGTCGAGGAACACGAAATCTGCGGAACGCCCGACTTCGATCAGGCCGCAATCGAGCCCGCGCAGTCGCGCAGTGTTGCCGGTGGCAAAACAGAAAGCGATCTCCGCCGGCACGTCGCCGAGCGACGACAGCATCGAGATCATGCGCAATATCCCGAGCGGCTGTACGCCAGAACCTGCCGGTCCATCCGTACCGAGGATCACCCGCTCGAGTTGGTTGATCTCCTTCGCCGTCCGCAGCGTGTAGAGGGCGGAGCGTTCGTTGCCATTGTGCACGAGTTCGAGACCGCGATGACAACTTTCGCACAGGCAGCGGATTTGATCGTCGGGCAGCGCGGTGTGGCCGCCGTTGATATGGCCGATGACATCGGCGTCGACTTCGAGCACGATGTCCTTGTCGATCAGGCCGGAGCCGGGGATCGACGGACCGCCGGTATGGATCGTCGAGTTCATGCCGTATTTTCGCGACCACGCGACCATCTGTCGCCCGGTCTTGCCGTCCTTGACGCCGCCGAGGCCGACTTCGCCGAGCCACCTGACGCCGGCGGCGGCGAGTTCCGCAAAATCGCTTTCGACCATGCCGGGCTCGATGACGGGCGCGCCCGCGTGCAGCTTTACGCCGCTGGCGCGAAACGCCGAAAAAGTGCGCTGCGCAGTGATCGCGAGCGCCTTCAGGCCGACGATGTCGCGCGGGCGTCCGGGCGTATGGACTTCGCCCGCCGAGATCATCGTCGTCACGCCGCCGTGCAGCGAGGAGTCGATCCAGCCGAGCTGGTTCTGGCGCGGCGTCCAGTCGCCGGCGACAGGATGGACGTGGCTGTCGATCAGGCCCGGCGCGAGCGCCGTCCCCATCGCGTCGATGCTGGTCGTCGCGCCGGAGAGATCGAGATCTTTCGCGCGGCCGATAGCCGCGATGCGCCCGTCGATCGGCGACGAGCGCGTCGGCGTCGAGGATGGGATTGGCGAGATCGCCGCTCAGCATGCAGGCCGATGTTGCGGATCACGAGTTTTGACGGGCCGGACGCGCCTTTGGGTTCGTCATGGGCCATGCCGCGTCGCCTCATTTTTCAAGTCGATTGATGCTCGAACTTAGACCCCTGGCGTCGCCGCTTGCAAGCGCTCAGGGCTCCGGCCAGGGCCGTGTTTCGCCGGCGCGCATCTCCTCGAACGCCCAGCGCGACGCCGATCACGCCGATGTCGTCGAAACGACGGCCGACGATCTGCAGCCCGATCGGCAAGCCCTCCGAGGTGTAGCCGCAATTGATCGAGGCGGCCGGCTGTTCGGACATGTTGTAGGCGACGGTGAAGCCGATATGCGGGAACGGATCGAGCGGATTGTCGCTGGGCGATGCGAGATAGGCGGAATAGGCGGCGATCGGCGCCGTCGGCGAAAGCACGTAATCGAACGGCAGCGTGGCTTCGACCGCCTTGCGGCGCATTTCCATGTATTTGATTGAAGCCTTCGAACACGATCTCGCCCGACAACCCCTCGGCGGATTCCGCCCAGGCGCGAATGAATGGCAGCACGCGCTCGCGCCGTTCGGGCGGCAGCGCCTTGAGGTCCATCAGCGACCGCGTGCGCCAGAACTTGTCGAGGCCATCGAGATTGTCCTGAGTGAGAAACGGCGCGAGCGGCTCGACATGTGCGCCGGCCGCCTCGAAGTCGCGCGCCGCGCGCGCGACCGCGTCGGCGACCTCGGCGGTCGGCTTCCAACCACAGCCGGCTTCGCTCATCAGGCCGATGCGCAGGCCGCGCAAATCCTTTGGTTGTGTCGGCCATTCCAGGGACTGCGGCTCGAGACTGGTGTAGTCGCGCGCGTCCGGCTTCGAGAGCGTCGCCATCATCAGCGACGCGTCAGCGACGCTGCGCGTCATCGGACCGGCGACGCGGCCGATATAGGGCGGGTCGATTGGAATGCGGCCGGCGCTCGGCTTCAGACCAAACAGGCCGCACCAACCTGCGGGCAAACGCACCGAACCGCCGATGTCGGTGCCGACATGCAGCGGGCCATAGGCCGCGGCGGCCGCGGCGCCGGCGCCTGCCGAAGAGCCGCCGGGATTGCGCTCCAGATTCCAGGGATTGCGGGTCAGCGGATGAAAGCTCGACAGGCCCGAGGACAACATGCCGTAATCCGGCATCGTCGTCTTGGCGAACAGGATGGCGCCGGCCTCGCGCAGCCGCGCAGCCGGCGGCGCATCACGCGGCTCCGGCGTCAACGCGACCGCCGCCGTGCCGACCGGCTTCGGTTCGCCGCGCGGTCGCGATATTGTCCTTGACGGTGGCGGGCACGCCGTCGAGAGCGCCGATCGGCTCGCCCTTCAGCCAGCGTCGCTTCTGACGCGCGCGCCTCTTCCAGCGCGCGTTCGGGAGCAAACAAATAGGTGGCGTGGAGTTTCGGTTCGCAGGCTTCGACGCGCGCGATAACATCTCGCATCACGTCGACGGGAGAGAACGAGCGCCGAGCGTAGCCTTGCAGCAACGCTGCGGCGCTGAGTTTATGGAGCATGAGTTTTACCTGATTTGTCCGCCGGGCATCAGCGCCCGGCGGACTTTTGTTGTCAAGTCTACTTATAAGATCAGCCCTACTTCCAGGACAATGCCCCGATGTCTACCGCGAAGATCGGCGCGTTCTTCCAGACGCCCTTCAGGTTCGCATCGGCGATCGTTACGTTGGGCAACTGGAACAGAAATGCGTTGACGGAATCGTCGGCGATCTTCTTCTGCGCATCGACCAGCGCCGCCTTGTAGGTCGCGATGTCCGGCGCCGTATTGAGGCGACCGATGATCGCGTTGAAGTCGGCGTTCTCATAGTTGAAATAGTAGCCGGGCTTCGCGTAGATGCCGATATCGAGCGGCTCGACATGACTGATGATCGTCAGGTCGTAGTTCTTCTGGGTGTAAACGTTAGCGATCCACTGCGCCCATTCGACGTTTTCGATCTTGGCGTTGATGCCGATCTCGGCGAGTTCGGCGGCGATGATCTGACCGCCATCGCGCGCATAGGCCGGCGGCGGCAGGGTCAACGTCAGATCGATCGGCGTCTTCACGCCGGAATCCTTCAGCAGCGCCTTCGCCTTGTCAGGGCTGTAGGCGTATTGGCCGGTCAGATCGACGTAGCCGGGATCGTTCGGCGTCAGATGGCTGCCGATCGGCGTGCCTAGGCCGTTGGAGGCGCCGTCGATCACCGCCTTGCGGTCGATGGCATACGCGATCGCCTGACGAACTTTCAGATTGTCGAGCGGCGGCTTCTTGTTGTTCATCGCCAGAATGGTCTTGCCCTCGGTGCCGCCGATCAGCACCTGAAAGCGCGGATCGGCTCTTGAACTGATCGAGGTTCGACGCGGTGACCTGCGGATAAAGGTCGACGTCGCCGGCGAGCAGCGCCGCCACCTGCGCGGCGGAATCCGAGATGAAGCGGATACGTCGCGTGATGGATCGGAACCTTCGCCGGCGTCGCGGAAGCCATCCCACGCTTCGAGCGTGACGGACGCGCCCTTCGCCCAGGTCGCCGAACTTGTACGGGCCGGTGCCGACCGGCTGCGTCGCTGCGGTGGCCGCGCTCTTCTCGTCGAGAATGATGGCGGTGTTCTGCCCGAGATGGAACAGCGCGTCAAAACTCGGATCCTTGAATTTTAGCGTGACCTTGTCGGGATCGCTGGCGTCGATTTCCTGGATCGAGGCGAAGAACGCCTTCTCCTTGTTGGTCGAGTCCTTGGCGCCATAGCGCTCGAACGAGAATTTCACGTCCTTGGAAGTGAAGTCCTCGCCATCCTGAAACTTGACCCCTTTCTTCAGCGTGAAGGTCACCGACTTCAGATCGGGCGAGAACGTCCAGCTATCGGCGAGCAGCGGCGTGATCGAGAAATCTTCGTTGATCTTCGTCAGACCCTCAAACACATTGTAGTGGGTGATCGAACCGATCGAGGCCGATGCGCCTGAGGTAGGATCGAGACCCGGGCGGCTCGAGCGTCATGCCGATGGTGACGCTATCCTTTGAGGCGGCGAAAGCGCCCGAAGCCGACGAGCGCGATGGCCGCGACCAAACCAAAACGAAGTCTTTGACGCATGGAGTCCTCTTTCCGTTTATCACTCTACCGATTTTATATTCTTATCTTGCTGGCTTTGACAATGCCGGTCAGGCCGCATTCGGTGCTTTCACGGTCCCGAGCTTTTGTTCTCATTCGGAAAGGGGCGACGATGACAAGCGACCTTCGCCCGTCCGGCGAGCGGACGCAAGAGCGGCGCCTCGGCAAGACACACATCGAGGGCGCGGAGGCAGCGCGCCGCGTAGGCGCAGCCCGCTCTGGCTTCAGGACGTGGCGGCGCGTCGGGCGTCGGCGCCGCGACGGCTTCGAGCTTCGGCGCGGCGTCGACGAGTTCGCGCGTATAGGGATGCGCGGGTCGGCGCAGCAGCAGCGCGGCCGGCCCGCGTCTCGACGAAGCGGCCATGAAACATCACGGCGATCTCGTCGCAGATATGGCCGACGACGGCGAGATCGTGACTGATCAGCAGATAGGTGACGCCGGCGTCGCGCTGCAGGTCGGTCATCACGTTGAGCACCTGCGCCTGGATCGAGACGTCGAGCGCCGACACCGGCTCGTCGGCGACGACGAGCTTCGGGCTTCGTCACCAGCGCGCGCGCGATGGCGATGCGCTGCCGCTGTCCGCCGGAGAATTCGTGCGGATATTTGTCGGCCGCGTCCGCGTCGAGGCCGACCGCGGCCAGCGTCTCGACGACGCGCGCGCGCCGCTCCGGCCGCGAAACATGGGCGAGGCCGATCAGCGGCTCGGCGACGATCGTCTCGACCGTGTGGCGCGGATCGAGCGACCCATAGGGGTCCTGGAAGATCATCTGGAAATGGGCGCGCTCGGCCTTCGAGCTCAGCCCGGGAAAGCGCGAACAGCGAGCGCCCCTCGAACCGCACTTCGCCCGCGGTCGGCCGCAGCAGCGCCATCACGGCGCGCGCCAGCGTCGACTTGCCAGAACCGGATTCGCCGACGATGCCGAACGAGCGGCCGGCCTCGACATCGGAAAGCTGACGCCATCGACGGCGCGGCGCAGCGGCCGCGGCCCGAACCAGCTGGCGCGCGCGAGCAGGAATGTCTGTTCGAGATCGATGCACTTCGAGCAGCGGCGCGCTCATATCGGGCGGCCCTCCGCGTCGACGCGCACGCAACGCAGCGAGCGTCCGTCCGTCGAGCGTGACGACCGGCGGCGGCTTCTCGCGTGCAGACCGGCGCCGCGCGCGGGCAGCGCGGCGCGAACGGACAGCCGGCGGCCGCCTCGCCCGCCGCAGGCGCAGCGCCGGGAATCGCCGGCAGGCGCTGCGCCGCGCAGCCCGCCGAAGCGCGGACGCGCCGCCAGCAAGGCCTGCGTATAGGGATGGCGCGCATCGCCGAGCACGGTCGACGCCGGCCCCTCTTCCATCACCTCGCCGGCGTACATCACCATGACGCGTCGGCAATGACGGGCGACGACCGCGAGATCGTGGCTGATCAGCATGACGGCGGTATGCGCTTCCGCGGCGAGCGCGGCGATCAGATCGAGGATCTTCGCCTGCACCGTGACGTCGAGCGCGGTCGTCGGCTCGTCGGCGACGAGCAGTCTCGGCTCGCAACTCATCGCCATCGCGATCATCGCGCGCTGACGCTCGCCGCCGGAGAGCTCGAACGGATAGGCGCGGGCCAGTCGCTCCGGCTCGCGCAGCCGCACGTGGCCGAGCAGCTCGACCGCCTTGCGCATCGCGTCCGCTTTGCTGCAGGCCGCGATGCAGCATGCAGCGGCTCGGCGACCTGCGCGCCGATGCGATGCAGCGGATTGAGCGCGGTCATCGGCTCCTGAAAGATCATCGCGATCGCGGTCGCCGCGCAGCTTGCGCATTTCGGCCTCGCTGAGCGCGCGGCGAGGTCGCGGCCTTCGAAATCGCAGGCCGCCGTGAATGCGGGCGCCATCGGGCAGCAGCCCCATCAGCGCCGAGCGCGGTCATCGTCTTGCCGGAGCCGGATTCGCCGACGACGCCGAGACTTTCGCCTGCCTCGAGCGTGAACGAAATGTCGCTGACGATGCGGCGCATGCCGGACTGGCGTCGGCAGATCCACCGCCAGATCTTCGACCTCGAGAGAGCGGTCACGCGCGCGCCCTGAGCTTCGGATCGAGCGCATCGCGCAGGCCGTCGCCGAGCAGATTGAGGCCGAGCACCGACAACGCCACCGCCAGCCCCGGAAAGATCGCGAGCCGCGGCGCCACATAGAGCCAGGGCTGCGCGTCGGCGAGCATGCGGCCCCAGGACGCCACCGGCGGCTGCGCGCCGAGCCCGAGATAGGAGAGCGCCGCCTCGGCGAGAATGGCGATCGCGAACTGGATGGTCGCCTGCACGATCAGCAGCCGGCGCGATGTTCGGCAGCACATGATCGAAGGCGATGGCGACCGGGCCGCGCCCCGCGGCGCGCGCCGCCAGCACGAATTCCCGCGACAGAACGCCGTTGGCGGCCGAGCGCGTCAGCTTGGCGAAGATCGGCGCGTTGGCGATGCCGATGGCGACGATCGCATTGAAGACGCCGGCGCCATAGGTCGCGGTCAGCAGGATGGCCAGCAGCAGCGCGGGAAAGGCGAAGGCGAAGTCGCAGAGTCTTCATGATCGCGTCTTCGATGAAGCCGCGCGCAGCTCGCGGCGATCAGGCCGAGCGCGACGCCGAGCACGAGGCCGATGCCGACAGCGACGACGCCGACCATCAGCGAAACGCGCGCGCCGGCGATCAGGCCCGACAGCACGTCGCGGCCGAGCGCATCGGTGCCGAGCCAATGCGCCAGCTCGGCGACGCCGAGCTTCAGCGGCACGTTGATCGCCGCGGGCGGATAGGGCGTCCAGACATAGCGACAGCGCCGCGGCCAGCACGAGCAGCGCCGACCAGCATGAAGCCGATGCGCAAGGCTCGCGCGCATCGATTCGACTTGTCCGAGGCCGAGGATCCTCATGCCGCGCTGCGCCCGCAGCCGCGGATCGATCGCCGGCGGCGGCGACGTCGACGAGCGACGTTGAGCACGATGACGAGCCCCGCGAGCCCCATCACGCAATCCTCGACGACCAGCACGTCGCGATTGCTGATCGACTGCACGATCAGCCGCCCGAGGCCCGGCAGCACGAACACGTTCTCGACCACGACCGCGCCGGCGATCAGATTGGCGAATTGCAGGCCCATGATGGTCAGGATCGGCGGCAGCGCGTTGGGCAGCGCATGTCGCCACAGAGCCGCGCGGCGCGAAACGCCCTTGGCGCGCGCGGTGCGCAGAAAATCCTCGTTCAGCGCCTCGACCAGCGCCGAGCGCGTGACGCGGGTCAGGATCGCGCCCTGGACGACGCCGAGCGCGATCGCCGGCAGCAGCAGCGCGTCGAGCGCCTTGAGCGGATCGCCCCAGCCGGGAAAGCCGCCGGACGGCGACCAGGCGCAACTTGACCGCGAAGACCAGCACCAGCACGATGCCGAGCCAGAAGCTCGGAATGGCGAGGCCGACCTGGCTCGCCGCCATCACGCCGGCGTCGCCGCCGCGACCGCGCCGCTCCGCGGCGTAGACGCCCGCCGACAAAGCGCGATGACGGTCGCGAACGCCATCGACAGCATCGCGAGCGGCAGCGTCACCAGCAGCCGCTCGCCCGATCAGCGGCGCGATCGGCGAATTGTAGGCGTAGGACAGGCCGAGATCGCCGCGTCAGCGCGCCGGCGATCCAGTCCAGATAGCGGACCGCGAACGGCTTATCGAGGCCGAGCTTGTGGGAAAGCGCGGCGACCGATTCCGGCGTCGCGCTGGTCCCCAGCATCGTCTGGGCCGCGTTGCCGGGCAGGATCTCCAGCACGCCGAACACTACGAACGACGCGAAGATCAGCGTCGCGATCAGAATCGCGGCGCGCTGAAGCAGGAACACGGCCATGGCGCGATCCTAGAGCGAACCCTGCGCCGGCCGCAATCTCGCCGGCGTGAAAACGCCGGCGGTTCGATTTGATCGCTCCGCACGGTAAGTGCGACCATCCGTCGCGACCGAAATGGGGAGGACTGCCGGCAATGAACGAGACCGTGATTCTGGAGCGCGAAGGCGCCGTCGCCGTAGTGACGCTCAACCGGCCCGACAAGCTCAACAGCTTCACGATGGAGATGACGACCGCGCTCCGGCACATTTTCACCGAGCTTGCCGAAGATAGAACCTGCCGCGCTCTCCTGATAACCGGCGCCGGCCGCGGCTTCTGCGCGGGACAGGACCTCAGCGAGCGCCTGTCGACGATGAAGGCGGGCCCGATCGACATCCGGACCAGCCTCGACACCCGCTTCAATCCGCTGGTTCGCATGCTGCAGGAACATGGGCAAGCCGATCGTGGTCGCGGTCAACGGCGTGGCGGCCGGCGCCGGCGCCAATTTCGCGCTGCAGGGCGACATCGTGCTGGCGGCGAAATCGGCGCAATTCATTCAAGCCTTCGTGAAGATCGGCCTGGCGCCCGATTGCGGCGGCACCTGGTCGCTGACGCGCCTGATCGGCGAGGCGCGCGCCAAAGCGCTTGCGCTGACCGGCGAACCGCTGCTCGGCCGAAAAGGCGGCGGAATGGGGGCTGATCTGGAAGGCCGTCGACGACGCGGCGCTGATGACCGAAGCGAAGAGCCTACGCCCACCGCCTCGCCGCCGGCCCGACCGCCGCGATCGCGTCGATCAAGCGGATGATCCACGCGGCCGCGATCAACGACATGGACGCCCAGCTCGACCTCGAACGCGAGGAGCAGCACGAACTCGGCCTCTCCGAAGATTTCCGCGAAGGCGTCGCCGCCTTCCTGGAGAAGCGCCCCGCAAATTTCAAAGGCTAGCCCCTTCTCCCGCTCGCGGGAGAAGGGGCTAATCGGCTAGTGCAGTATCTGACCGAGAAACAGCTTCGTCCGCTCGTGCTGCGGGTTGGCGAAGAACGGCTCCGGCGCGTTGATCTCGACGATCTCGCCGCGGTCCATGAAGATCACGCGGTCGGCGACCTGGCGGGCGAAGCCCATCTCGTGGGTGACGCACGAGCATCGTCATGCCGTCCTGCGCGAGCGAGGTCATGGTGTCGAGCACTTCCTTGACCATCTCGGGATCGAGCGACGAGGTCGGCTCGTCGAACAGCATGATCTTCGGGCTCATGCACAGCGCGCGCGCGATCGCGACGCGCTGCTGCTGGCCGCCGGAGAGCTGGCCCGGATATTTGTGCGGCCTGCTCGGGGATTCTCACGCGGTTGAGAAAATGCATCGCCAGTTCCTCGGCCTGCCTCTTCGGCATCTTGCGCACCCAGATCGGCGCCAGCGTGCAGTTCTCGAGGATCGTCAGATGCGGAAACAGGTTGAACTGCTGGAACACCATGCCGACCTCGCGCCGGACCTCGTCGATGCGCTTGACGTCGGGCGTCAGTTCGATGCCGTCGACGCGGATCACGCCGCGCTGATGCTCCTCGAGCCGGTTGATGCAGCGGATCAGCGTCGACTTGCCCGAGCCCGACGGGCCGCAGATGACGATGCGCTCGCCGCGCCGCACGTCGAGGTCGATGTCGCGCAGCACGTGGAACGCGCCGTACCATTTGTGCACGCCCTGCATTTCAATCGCCGGCGCCCTCGCTCCGCCATCCCCGCTTCTCCTTCTCGCCAGCGACATGTTGGCCCGAAGGCCAGCCTGCTGCGTCCAGCGCGGATTCCCTCGCCGCCGGTTAACCGCCAGAATGGCCGACCGATTCGCAACCAGAGATCGGCCAGCGTGGAAACGAGCCTCTACGCCTCCGATCAAGACGTTCCTCGAACAGCTCGGATACTCCGCCAAGGGCGAGATCGGCGGCTGCGACGTCGTCGCGCTTCGCGAGGGCGAACCGCCGGTCGTCGTGATCTGCGAACTCAAGATGCGCTTCACGCTCGAGCTCGTGCTGCAGGCCGTCGACCGCGCCGCCGCGGCCGACGAGGTCTGGCTGGCGGCCGAGCTTTCGGCCAAGGGGCGCGAGAGCGACGCGCGCTTCCGCAACCTCTGCCGCCGGCTTGGCTTCGGCATGCTCGGGGTGGGAAAGAAGGGCGAAGTGGAGATCATCGTCAGCCCGATCGCCGCAACCCCGCGCCGCGACCCGAAACGGCGCTCGCGGCTGGTCGACGAGCATCGGCGGCGCAAAGGCGATCCGGCCAAGGGCGGCATGACCCGCAAGCCGATCATGACCGCCTACCGCCAGCGCTCGCTCGCCTGCGCGGCAGCGCTCGCCCTGGGCCCGCAGCCGACCCGCAGCCTGCGGCCGGAAATTCCGGACGCGACCAAAATTCTCTACGACAACGTCTACGGCTGGTTCGCGCCGGTCTCGCGCGGCATTTACCAGCTCACCGACGCCGGCCGCGGCGCGCTGCAGACGCTGGCCGCCCTGACGGTTCAGCCGCCGAGACGCATGCCGATCAGCGCGTCGCGGGTCGCATCCGAGACCCGTTCCTCGGCCGATTGCGCCGCCTGCATGGGTTCATAACTCCGTGCGCAGACGCGGTCGGTCCATCGCCGACGGATCGGCGATTGGGGACGGCGCCGCACGCGACCGGTTCTTTCGACCGGCGCGACGGGCGGGGCGAACGCGAAGGTGACAGGCGAAATTGTCATGGGCCGAAAGCGCAGTTGGAAAGCCGCGCCGAACATGGCGCAGACGCAAGGCGCCCTTCGCCGCATGCGAAGAACTCGCAAGCTACGAGCGTCGGCTTAACGTTTGTCTAAACGGCACGCAGAACTGTGAGCAGTCCGCCTTCCGCGTTGACCCCCGTCGCGGCGCAGATTATATCGGCGCGCACCGCGCGATGCGGGCCCCTATGGCGGAACTGGTAGACGCGTCCGACTCAAAATCGGATTCCGCAAGGAGTGCTGGTTCGATTCCGGCTAGGGGCACCAAGCGGGACTTTTGCCTTTGATTGTACTGGGCTTCCCGCCTTCGACCCCTCACCTTGCAGGGTTGGCGGCAAATGCCGCCGGCGTCCAAAAAAATGTGATTTAAACTCGTTTACCGCCGATAGACGTGAGCAGTCACTCGCCTGAATTTGCCCTGTCGTGCTCGCGGCGAGTGTGTGATAGAGAACCATTCACGTTGGGTAAAGTCGGTCAGTTTGGAGGACTCCATGTCAGGCGCAACAATTTCCTTGCTGCAAAGCCAGAGTATTCAGGCGCTTGCGAATACGATTAACATCGCCGACCTGGTCATAGACCTGAAGTCTTCGACCAAACTGGTGGTTAAGGATCCGACGACCGGTATCAAGCTCGTTTTCACGGGAGCGGGTCTCGCCGGGGGATATATCGGCAGCTATTTCATCCTGTCCGAGGGCCAAGTGACGGGTATCGACCTGTCGGTTAACGGCGTGGACGTCGCCACGGGCAGCGGTTACACAACTTTCACCGCTACACTCATCCTCGCCGCCATTACCGGCAGCCTCGCGGTTCACAACGCGACACCGCTGTTGGACCTTTGGTTCGGCGAACAGCAGACGCTTTCCGGCTCAGCCGCGGCGGTCAAGACGAATGTCGCCTTCCTCTCGCAATACTCGAAAATCGTCGAGGTCGACATCGTTGGCGACCCGCTTGTCGTATCCGTCCAGAAGTTCGACGCCAATCAGGCTTTCCTCGACAAGGTGACCGGTGGTTTCGAAATCTCCGACACCAAGGCCGATGTCAAAGGTTCGCTGGCGGCTCTGGAAAGCGATCACGCCCACATCAATTCGATCAGTCTCTCCGATGGCGCCACGTCGATGCTGAGGCTCACTCAGGCGCAGGCGACGCAGTTTGTCGACGCGCTCGCGCTGATCTCGAGCCCGGAGATCCTCGCGGTCCAGTCGATCAACAATGCGTGGACTACGGTCGGCCACGGCGACCACCTGCAGATTTCCGACATTGCCGGGGTGGACACGATCACTGGCGGCGGGGCGCATGAACATTTCAACTTCGGCGCCGACTTCGGCAGCGCGACGATCACGGACTTCTACCAGCACCAGACGGCCACCGATCACGACACGATCGTGCTGGCTGCGTCCGAATTCGTCAACGGCGCGCAAACGCTTCTCAGCGACCTGCACTCAAACGGCGCCAATGTCGATATTGTCGCGGGAGCCGACGTCCTGACGATCGACAATATAACCCGGCACGATTTCAAGGCGGCCCTGACCGCCGGCTACGTCAAGTTCGTCTGAGCCGTCGAGGATTTGGCCCCGCAGAGGCTCGGATTTTGAGCCTTTCCCGGCTATCTGAACTGGACGTCACGGCCTCATCGCAGTCGTCGTGACGGGAAGCGCGAGCGCAGTTATTCGCGCGCCCGCATTTCCCGACCTTCGCCTTACTGGCCTTCGTGAGCCTTGATGGCTTCCTCGACCTTCGCCTTGACCGCACTGAGGTTGAAGGAGGCGGGGTCCTCCATGGGAGGATAGTCGATGGCGGTCGCCGCCAACTTTCCGACCTCTTTTTGAACGACCACGAATCGGCAGAATTCACGGGCGTAGAAATCGTTCATGTAGCCGCCCCCCAGATTGTTCAGGGTCTCGCCTCGGATCGAAGGCGTTCGCTCAAACGGATCCTGACGGAGGTTGACGATCGTCGGCATGTCCGTCGTCACTTTCTCGCCGGGCCAGCAATAGGGCTGCTGAATGAACTGAAACTTGAAATCGTCCATGCAAAGCGCGCCGAGCGTCGCGCCGCCGAAATAGAACAGTTCGTGGCGGGCGGAAGGACCTCTGCCCTCGATCAAATCGGTCTGATCGTAGCCATCGAGATGGTTCTTATAGGTGACCCCGCCAATCGTTGTTCCGGCGAGCAAGCTGCTTGGTTATATCGGGGTTGCCGGCCGCGGCCGATAGCGTGGGCAGCCGGTCGAGACCCGACATGATTTCGTTCTCAACCGAGCCCGGCTTAACCTTTGTTCTTTCCAAATTGGCCGGTCTCGTATCCTTGCGCCTTCAAGACCGTCGCGAGCGTGACGGCCTGGTCGGGCATTCCGACGTCCGCGCCCGCCTGTCCGACGGTTGTCAGACCGGTGCGTATCGGCAACTCGCCGGTAATGAAATTCGCGCGCCCAGCCGTGCAGCTGGCCTCGGCGTAATAGTCCGTGAACATCATGCCCTCGGCCGCGAGCTTGTCGAGGTTTGAGTCTTGCCTGACATGATTCCTCGGTGGTAGGCGCCCACGTTGAACCAGCCGACATCGTCGCCCATGATCACCAGAATGTTCGGCTTTTTTTTCCTGCGCGGATGCACTGGGAACGGAAAGGAAAGATGCTGCAGTCGCGATCGAAAAAGCAGCCCCAATCCAATGCATGGTTCGTACGACCCGCATGACAAGCCTCCCTGTTGCTCCCAACCGGGCTTGCAGGCTTATCTTTGCTACTTTTGGACTGTCAACGTTGCGATCTTTGGGCGGATGCGCGGCCTTACATACAAATCTTCGCACATTGCGCCGCGTCCGAACACTTACCCCGTAACGTTGATGCGTAACGCTCTCGCCATATCGAGATGCTGCCGCAACATCGGTATTGTGCGGATCGCCCAGTCTTTCAAAGCGGGATTTTCGCCCCCTTTTGCATATCGCTCGAAAAGGGAAATGGCGGCTTTGTGACTGCTGAGCTGGTCAGAACCATAGAGCTTGTCGAACCCGATACCGTCGAGGCGGTTGAGGGCGTCAATCATCGCCTGATGAGCTCTGTCGAGACCGCTCGGGATGACGACTTTCACGTTTTCCACTAGAGCTCTCAGTTCGCCGCGAGTCCTCTGATGATCGGCGATCATCTGCTTCGCAAGGGCCTTCTCCTGGGCATCCCCCTTGATCTGCGCAATCTCACCGGATTGAATTTCGAACATGTCGGAAATTGCGACTTCGCTCACAAAATCTTCTGTTCGCGGCGCGACACCCAGCATCCCGTTGACGCCGGTCTTCTCGCTCAGCGTCACCGCGAGCGCAGGAGTGATCACGGCGAGCCCAAGCATCATCACAAATAACGATCGCTTCACGAAATCCCCACTCTCAGAGGCGCAAAATTCACGCACTCCATTGAAGCAACGAATTAGCGCGGCGATCGTTCCGCCGTTTTGCGCGCGGTAACCGTGCTTTCCTTCGCCGAGGTCCCACAGGCCCACTCCCGCAGCCCTTTTGCGCCTTTCTGTCGCCGCCCGCTTCGGAACGTGCTATCGGGGCGCGCAAATTCCCAATTTGGCAGAAGTCCCATGTTCGAAACGCTCCAGTGACCAACCCGCCGACGCCCTGCTCTCGCTGATCAAGGCGTTCAAGAGCGACCCGCGGACCTCGAAAGATCGATCTCGGCGTCGGCGTCTATCGCGACGAAACAGGCCACACGCCGGTCATGCGCGCGGTCAAGCGCGCCGAGCGCATCCTGTTCGACACGCAGGACAGCAAGGGCTATCTCGGCCCTGAGGGCGACGTCGCCTATGTCGAACTGCTGAAGCCCTATATTTTCGGCGCTGGCCACCAGCACGGCGCAGCGTCTCGTCGGCATCCAGACGCCGGGCGGCACCGGCGCGCTGCGCATTGGCTCCGAGCTGATCCGCGCGTCGAACCCGAACGCGCGCGTCTTCCTGGGCACGCCGACCTGGCCGAACCACGTCCCGATCCTGTCCGCGGCGCAGCTGCCGATCGAGCGCTACGCCTACATCGATCTCGCCACCCAGAAGATCGACTTCGAAGCGGTGCGCGCGGCCCTGTCAGGCGCCAAGGCCGGCGACGTGGCGCTGCTGCACGGCTGCTGCCACAACCCCGCCGGCCTCGATTTCTCGATGGAGCAGTGGCGCGAGATCGCCGGCATTCTCGCCGAGCGAAAGATCATCCCGTTCATCGATCTCGCCTACCAGGGGCTCGGCGACGGGCTCGAACAGGACGCGGCGCCGATGCGGATGATCCTCGATCATGTCGAGGAGGCGCTGATCGCCTATTCCTGCGACAAGAATTTTGGCCTCTATCGCGACCGCGTCGGCGCGCTCTATGTCTACGCCCGCGACGCGGCGGAGGCGCTGACGGCGGCCAGCAACTTCACCATGCTCGGCGCGCGTCGCCTGGTCGATGCCGCCGGACCACGGCGCGGCGCTGGTGCGCATCATTCTCGAAAGCCCGGAGCTGACGAAAGTTTGGCGCGACGGAGCTCGACGGCATGCGCGGCCGCATCAACGCCAACCGGGAAGCGCTCGCCGCCGCGCACCCCAAGCTTGCGTTCATTCGTCAGGAGCGCGGGTTGTTCTCCAACCTGCACATGACGAAGGCGCAGGCGGGGGCGATGCGCGCGACGCACGGCATCTACCTGCCGGACTCGGGCCGCATCAACCTCGCAGGCATGCAGCCGACCGACGCGCCGAAGATCGTCGCCGCGCTGGTCGCCGAGGGCTGTTTGTAAGAAGTTTAGCCCCTTCTCCCGCTCGCGGGAGAAGGTCCCCGAAGGGGGGATGAGGGGTGTCGCCCCTCCCCTCATCTGGCGCTTCGCGCCATCTTCTCCCGCTCGCGGGAGAAGGGCTCGTCAATCAATACCTGTTGAGCATATTCTCCAGCCATTCCTGCCGCCCCGAGCGCGGCTTCGGATCGAGGCCCTGATCAACGACGCGCTGCGCGATTCCCTCCAGCGTCGCGCCGGGCGCGAGCATCGCCGGCGGACTCCGCCTTGTCCCAACCGGCGTAGCGCTCCGTGAGGAATTCGTCGTACTTGCCGTCCTCGATCAGCCGCGCCGCCGACAGCAGCGCGCGAGCGATCACGTCGAGGCCGCCGATGTGGCCGTAGAGCAGATCGGCGGGATCGATCGACTGGCGCCGCACCTTGGCGTCGAAGTTGAAGCCGCCATTGCCGAGGCCGCCGTACTTCAGGATCTGATACATCGCCGGCACGAGTTCGGCGGCATTGTTGGGGAACTGGTCGGTGTCCCAGCCTGATTGATAGTCGTTGCGGTTGGCGTCGAGCGAGCCGAGAATGCCGAGCGCCGTCGCGGTGGCGATCTCGTGCTCGAACGAGTGCTTGGCGAGCACGGCGTGGCCGACCTCGATGTTGACCTTGACCTCCTTCTCGAGCCCGAAGCGCTGCAGGAAGCCGAACACCGTCGCGACGTCGTAGTCGTACTGGTGTTTGGTCGGCTCCTGCGGCTTCGGCTCGACCAGGATCGTGCCCTTGAAGCCGATCTTGTGCTTGTACTCGACGACCAGCGACAGGAAGCGGCCGAGCTGCTGCAGCTCCTGCTTCATGTCGGTGTTGAGCAGCGTCTCGTAGCCCTCGCGGCCGCCCCACAGCACGTAATTGGCGCCGCCGAGCCGATGGGTCGAATCGATCGCGTTCTTCACCTGCGCGGCCGCGTAAGGCGAACACGTCGGGATCGGGATTGGTCGCCGCGCCGCTCATGTAGCGGGGATGGCTGAACAGGTTGGCGGTGCCCCACAGCAGCTTGACGCCGGTCGTCTCGATCTTCTCGGCGAAATATTCGGTGATCTCGGCGAGGTTGCGCGCGAACTCGCGAGAGCTTGGCGCCTTCGGGCACGACGTCGCGGTCGTGGAAGGTGAAGAACGGCACGCCGAGCGTCGTGAACATCTCGAACGCGACATCGGCCTTCAGCCGCGCCGCCTGCATCGTCTCGGCGAACCAGGGGCGCTCGAACGACGGCGCGCCGAACATGTCGGAGCCGGGCCAGGCGAAATTGTGCCACCAGCAGACGGCGGGGCGCAGATGCTCGGCCATCGTCTTGCCGAGCACGACGCGCGTCGCGTCGTAATGACGATAGGCGAGCGGGTTCTCGCTCGTCGGCCCCTCATAAGCGATCGGCGCGATCGTCGCCGAAGAAACCCGTGCTCATTTTCCCGTCCCTCTGTGTTGTAGCTTCGGCCCGTCAGTCGACGAGCGCCGCGCCCGTTTCCGGGTCGAAGACATGCAACTTTTCGGCGTCGAACGAAAGTAGCATGTCAGCGCCGGGCGGTGATTCACGCGGTCGCGCAAAGCGCAGACGATTTCCTGGCCGCCGAGCGTCGCATTGACGAAGGTTTCCGCGCCGGTCGGCTCGACCACCGAAACCCGCGCGGCGAGCGCGTCGGGGCCGCCGAGCGAGATATGTTCGGGCCGCACGCCGAGCACGACGTCGCGCCCGCGCGCGGCGCGCGGGGCGTGGTTCAGCGCTGCCGAGAGGCCGTCGCCATAACTGAAAGCGCGGCTCGCCTTCGGCCGTCAGCCGGCCCTTGATGAGGTTCATCGCCGGCGAGCCGATGAAGCCGGCGACGAACATGTTGGCGGGCCTATCGTAGAGTTCGAGCGGCGAGCCGATCTGCTCGACGAAGCCATCGCGCAGCACGACGATCTTGTCAGCCATCGTCATCGCCTCGATCTGGTCGTGCGTGACGTAGACGGTGGTCGAGGCGAGGCGCTGCTGCAGGCTGCGGATTTCGGCCCGCATCTGCACGCGCAGCTTGGCGTCGAGGTTGGACAGCGGCTCGTCGAACAGGAACACGGCGGGATCGCGCACGATCGCGCGCCCCATCGCGACGCGCTGGCGCTGGCCGCCGGAGAGTTCGCGCGGGAAGCGGCCGAGCAGCGCCTTGAGGCCGAGAATATCGGCGGCGCGCGCCACCTTGGCCTCGATATCGGCCTTGCGGCGCGCCGGCGAGTTCGAGCGCGAAGCTCATGTTGCGCGCCACCGTCATGTGCGGATAGAGCGCGTAGTTCTGGAACACCATCGCGATGTCGCGATCTTTCGGCAGCACGTTGTTGACGATTCTGCCGCCGATCCGGATGATGCCTGCAGATCACCGCGTCGAGGCCGGCGATCATCCGCAGCAGCGTCGATTTGCCGCAGCCGGAGGGGCCGACCAGCACGACGAATTCGCCGTCGCGAATGTCGATCGAGACGCCGTGGATCACCTCGACATTGCCGAAGCGCTTGACGACGCGTTCGATCTGCAGGCCCGCCATTGCGTTTCCTTTCAACCCTTGACCGCGCCGGCCGTCAGGCCCGCGACGATGTAGCGCTGCGCGAGCAGGAACATCAGGATCGCCGGCAGGATCGTCAGCGTGATGAAGGCCAGCACCAGCTGCCACGAGGTCGACATACTGGCCCTGAAACGCCATCATGCCCGAGAGTCCAGGGATAGCGGCTATCGCTGTTGAGCACGACGAGCGGCAGCAGATAATTGTTCCAGCTGCTGACGAACGCGACGACGCGCGACGGTCGAGAGGATCGGTCCGGACAGCGGCAGCGTGATGTGGAAGAAATAGCGGAAATAGCCGCAGCCGTCGATCATCGCGGCGTCGAACAATTCGCTCGGCAATTGCTTGAATGCGTTGCGCAGCAGCAAGCATGCCCATCGCCAGCGAGAACGCGACCTGCGGCAGCACGACGCCCCAGTAGGAATCGAGCAGGCCGAGGTCGCGGATTTTTATGAACAGCGGCAAAACGGCGGTCGCCGCCGGAAACAGCAAGCCGAGCTGCAGATAGGCGAACAGATAACGGTCGCCGAAAAAGCGGATATGCGCGAAGGCGAACGCCGCCATCGAGGCGAACGCGAGCGTCAGCACGACGGTCGCCGACGGCGATGATCAGCGAATTGCCGAGCACCTGCCAGTAGCGATAGCCCGACAGGATCTCCCAGTAGTTCTGCCACAGCCAGTGTTCGCGGCAGGCCCGAGCGGGTGGGCGTGCAACCCGGCGAGATCCTTGAAGCCGTCAAGAACGGTGACAGCCAGCGGCACCAGCACGATGCCGGCAATTACGATCAGCAGCGCCGTAACGCAGCACCGCGAACGCGAACCCCGGCGGCGATCCGATGCTTTCCGCGGCCTCGCGCGCGCGGCAGATTCGGCGGCAGCTTCAGTCATCGCGCATCACCCAGCGCTTGTAGCCGGAGGCGAAGGCGACGCAGACCACGAACAGCACGACGCCGACCGCGGAGCCGAAGCCGACCCGCATGCGCGTGATGCCGAAATAATACAGGAACGAGACCATCGTATTGGTCGTCTCGAACGGTCCGCCGCCGGTCAGCGGCACGATGATGTCGAACAATTGCAGCGCGCCAACGACGGAGAAGAACACCGAGAGCCGGATCATCGGCCCGAGCAGCGGCAGGATGATGAAGCGAAACCGCTGCCATGCTGAGGCGCCGTCGATCTCCGCCGCCTCGAGCAGCGATTTGTCGACGCCCTGCAGGCCGGCGATGTAGAGCATCATGTGGAAGCCGAAATATTTCCAGATGATGACGACGAGAATGGCGGTCATCGCCGTGCCCTGGCTGGCGAGCGGATAGACCGGCGATGACGCCGCAGCAAGCTCGTGACGCCCGCCGTCAGCCCATAGTCGCCGTCGAACATGAAGCGCCAGATCAGGCCGGCGGCGATATCGGCGAGCACATAGGGCAGAAAGAAGATCAGCCGGAACCAGACGGCGCCGGGAAAGCGCCGCGCGACCAGCAGCGCGACGCCGAGCGCAAGCGGCAGCTGGACCAACAGCGAGACGACGATGATGAGGGCATTGTTGAACAGCGAACGCGCGAACGTCGCATTGTCGAGCAGCAGACAGATAGTTCTTGAGGCCGATGAATTTCTCGGGCCGTCCATAGCCGTTCCAGTTGTAAAAACTGTACCAGCTCGCTTCCGCCATCGGCAGGAACACGAACACGGTGAACAGCAGCAGCGCGGGCGGCAGAAAGATCACGAGCGTCGCCAGCCCGTTGAGGCTGGGGCGCCGGGAGGTCTCAACTATGGGCGTCGTCGTCGACAAATGGCGATCTTCGTTGACAAGAATAAGAACGCCGCCGGGCGGAGGAAACCGCCGGCGGCGTTAGAGGCGCGACTATTGCTGGTCGGCCGCTTCCTGGATCGCCGCGGCAGCGGCCTCAGGCGTCATCTGCCCGGCGGCGACGGCGACCGCAGATATCGTTGACCACGCGCCCGACCGAAGGGCCGAGATCCTGATCGAAGAAGTTCTGATGATAGGTCGTCTTGGCGAGATCGGCGGCGATCTGCTTGACGAGCGGATCCTTGATGTACTGCTCCGCGCCCTTGTAGACGGGGATGTAGACGCCGGCCTCGGCCGCCGCCTTGGCGTATTTTTCCTGGCTGAAGAACTTCAGGAAGTCGACGGCTCGGCCGGCGCGGTCTTGGTCACAAGGAAGGCGTGGACGCCGCCGAGCGTATCGGTGATCTTGCCCTTGCCGCCGGGCAGGGTCGGGAACGGCATCACGCCGATGTCGTCTTCCGAGAGCCCCTTGCCGTTGGAGGCGTTCGGGCCCTGCATGCCGAGCAACCAGTCGCCCATC
Organism: uncultured Pseudomonadota bacterium; assembly: GCA_963771455.1. GTDB lineage: Bacteria > Pseudomonadota > Alphaproteobacteria > Rhizobiales > Beijerinckiaceae > Roseiarcus. Next base: position 17,607 of record CAVYTP010000001.1, on the reverse strand, counting down.
AGATCCATCGCCGCCTTGCCGTCGCCGAACACGCCCGAGGATTGGGCATGCGAGGTCGAGACATAGCCGGCCTGGAACGGTTCGAGCGCGGCGAGTTCGCGCAGGCGCTTGCCGGCATCGACCCAGGTCGCGTTCTTGAACCCGCCGTCCTTGCCGGCCTTGGCGTCGGACAGCGCGTGTTCGCCGCCGATCCGCATGACGAGATAGGAATAGTAGAAGTGCATCGGCCATTTCTCGCCGGCGCCGACGACGATCGGCGTGATGCCGGCCGCCTTCAGCTTCTTGATGCCGGCGAGGTAGCCGTCCCAGGTCGCCATGTCCTCGGCCTTCACGCCGGCCTTGGCGAACAGCTTCTTGTTGTAGAAGATCGGCACTTCGCCGGTGTCCCACGGCACGCCATAGACCTTGCCGTCGACCTTGAAGGACTTCGACCGCGGTCGGCGCGAGGTTCTTCTCGGTGTCGGCGACGTCGGCGGTCATGTCCTTCAGGAAGCCGGCCTTGGCCTGCGCCTCCATCACGCCGCCGCCCCAGGAATAGAACATCGACGGACGCGAATCCTCGGATTGCAGCATTGTCGGCAATTTGGCCTTGAACGCCTCATTTTCGAGATATTTGAACTCGACCTTGGTCCCCTTGTGCGAGGCCTCGTAGTCGGCGGCGATCTTGTCCCAGAGCGCCTGGGCGGCCTTGTTGTCATTGACGTGCAGAATGGTGACGGTCGCATCCGCGTAGGCGGAAACCGACAGCCCCACGAGGCACGCGGACGCGAGTGCAAGAGTTCGGAAAGACATGGGCTTCCTCCGATAATGGACGTGCGGGCGAGCTTTTTATACGCCTCACAAATTAAATCTGGACGGAGTTCGCGACGCCTGTCAAGCGCAACGCGCCCGAGACATTTTTCGGCGCTGATTGAACTTTGCACGCCAATGCTGCGCCGCACTCTCGCAGTCGCCTCAAATTTATGGGAATAGTTCGCAATTCAGCGTCCGACGGCGTTGAGGCGAATGCGCCTGGTAGGCGTCGAAGCGGTTGACAGGACTGATACGGGGTGAAATTAATCCGCCAGCCTAAATAAATGCCCCGCCCGCAGACCGCGCTGAGTCATGAAGACCGCCGACCCCGAATTGATGCGCGCGATCAATCGCTTCCATGTGATGGACGCGATTCGTCGGTCCGGGCCGGTCAGCCGCGTCGAGATTTCGCAAGTCACCGAGCTTAGCCCGACCACGGTCTCGGCGATCACCGCTTCGCTGCTCGACGACCGGCTGATCATACCGCTCCAGATGGGGACCTTGCGCGATGCGGCGCGCGGCCGTCCGCGCGTGATGCTGCGGCTGAACCCAGACGCGGCGCGGGTCGTCGGCGTGCGGCTGGCGCCGGATCTCGATCACCGTCGCCGTCACCGATTTCTGCGCCGAGGTGATCCGCACCTTGTCGCTGCCGATCCGCATTCGACCGCCAGACGCCGGCGGTGATCGCCGATCTGGTTGAAGACGGCGTCAGGCGCTGCGTCAGCGACGCCGAGCTCGAGATGACCGACATTTCCGGCCTGTGCGTCGGCCTGCCCGGCGTGGTTGAACGCGCGTCGGGCGTGATCCGGCAGAGCCCGATCTTTTCCGAGCGCGACGTCGCGTTCGGGCCGCTGTTGACACAGCGGCTCGGCGCGCCGGTCACCGTCGACAGCGACGTCAATCTGGTCGCGCTCGCCGAGCACTGGTTCGGCCAGGCGCGCGATCTCGACGGCTTTCTCGTCATCAGCGTCGAGCGCAGCCTCGGCCTCGGCATCCTGCACAATGGCGAACTGTTTCGCGGCGCCAACGGGCTTGGACCCGACCTCGGCGATTTCCTGGTGCGCCTGCCGGGCGCGTCGGGCGGCGGGCGGCTCGCCGACCTCGCCTCCGAGGACGCCGTGCTCGCCGAGATCGAGCCGCCGACGAGGGATGGCGAGAGCGGCTACGCGCGCTCGCGCAGCCTCGCGCAGGTGCTGAAGCGCGCCGACGAGGGCGACGAGCGCTGCATCGCCGCGCTCGCCGGCGCCGGCGAAGCGCTGGGCTTCGCGCTCGCCAACCTGATCACGTTGTTCGCGCCGCCGAAGGTGATCATATCGGGCCGCGCGATCGCCGCGAGCGAGCATTTTCTGGAGCCGCTGCGGCGCACGGTCGCAAACCTGCTGCCGCCGAGTTTCACCGATGTCGCCGACATCGTCGTGCGCGAATGGAGCGACAGCCTGTGGGTGCGCGGCGCGGCGGCGATGACGCTGCGCGACCTCTACGGCGCGCCGTGGGGAACAACAGGACCGGCGTCCACGAGAGAGACGCCCGCAGGGGAGGAACTGGAATCGTGACAAAACCTGTCGGCATCGGCGTCATCGGCTGCGGCAACATCAGCCCGGCCTATCTGAAGGCCGCCAAGAATTTCTCGATCCTCAACATCGTCGCGCTGCGCGACGCGCGGCTTGAGGCCGCGGAAGCGCGCGCCGCCGAATTCGGCCTGAAGGCGAAGAGCGTCGAGGCGATGCTCGCCGATCCCGCGGTCGAGATCGTTCTCAACCTCACGGTGCCGAATGTGCATGTCGAGGTCGGCCTGCAGGCGCTCGCCGCCGGCAAGCACGTCTATTCCGAAAAGCCGCTCGGCGTGACGCTTGCGCCAGGCGCGCGAACTGGTCGCGACCGCGGAAGCGAAAGGGCTTGCGGCTCGGCAGCGCGCCCGACACGTTCCTCGGCGGCGCGCACCAGACGGCGCGCGCGTTGATTGATGAGGGCATCATCGGCCGCCCGGTCGGCGGAACCGCATTCTTCATGTGCCCGGGTCACGAGCGCTGGCATCCGAACCCCGGATTCTACTATCTCGCCGGCGGCGGCCCGATGCTCGACATGGGCCCGTATTACATCACCGATCTCGTCAATCTGCTGGGGCCGGTCGAGAGCGTGGTCGGCGTAGCGACGCGCTCGCGGGCGTCGCGGCCGATCGTCAGCGAACCGCTGAAGGGCCAGACGATGCCGGTGGAGGTGGCGACCCACGTCTCGGGCGTGCTGCGCTTCGTCAACGGCGCCGCCGTCTCGATCACGATGAGTTTCGATGTCGCCAAGCACAAGCATGTTCCGCTCGAGATCTACGGCGAGGCCGGCACGCTGATCGTGCCGGACCCGAATTTTTTCGGCGGCGTGATCGAATTCGCGGCGCCGGGCGAGGAATGGCGCGAAGAGCCTCTGCGGCACGCCTATCACGATGGCAACTACCGCAGCATCGGCCTCGCCGACATGGCGCAGGCGATCCGCGCCGGACGCCCGCACCGCGCCAGCGGCGCGCTCGCCCTGCATGTGCTCGAAGTGATGGAGGCGTTCCAGACCGCCTCCGATAGCGGCGGCGGCGTGAGCATCGTCTCGCGTCCCGAACGCCCCGCGCCGTTGCCGGCTTCGCTAAAAGTTGGCGAACTCGATTGATTGACAACCAAATACAGGGAGGACTGCCATGCGCGAAGCGCTGATCGTTTGGGGCGGCTGGAGCGGACACGAGCCCGAAAAAGGCGCCCATATCGTCGCCGGCATGCTCGAAGGCCACGGCTTCAAGGTCTATATCGAAAATACCACGGAGGCGTTCGCCGATCCCGCGATCGCCGACATGAGCCTGGTCGTGCCGATCATCACCATGTCGAAGATCGAGAAAGAGGAAGTCGAAAACCTCACCGCCGCGGTGCGCGGCGGCGTCGGCCTCGCCGGCTATCACGGCGGCATGGGCGACGCGTTCCGCGAGAGCGTCGACTATCAGTTCATGTGCGGCGGCCAATGGGTCGCGCACCCCGGCAATGTCATCGACTATCGCGTCGACGTGACGAAGCCCGAAGACCCGATCATGCAGGGCATCGCGAGCTTCCCCTATCGTTCCGAGCAATATTACATGCACGTCGACCCTTCCAACGAGGTGCTCGCCACCACGACGTTCTCGGGCGAATACGCGCCGTGGATCGAGGGCGTGGTGATGCCTGTGGTCTGGAAGCGCAAGCACGGCTAGGCCGCGTGTTCTACAGCTCGCTCGGCCACGTGACCTCGGAATTCGCGGTGCCGGAAATGCGCACGATCGTCGAGCGCGGCCTGCTATGGGCAGCGCGCTGACTTGATTGTCCCCTTCTCCCGCGAGCGGGAGAAGGTGGCCGAAGGCTCGGTTGAGGGCAGGCGACTCAACCATCAGCGCGCTGCGCCTCAAAAAGCCTCAAAAGGCTTCAATCCGCTTCAAACAACCCTCATCCGGCGCTTCGCGCCACCTTCTCCCGCAAGCGGGAGAAGGGAAGCTGCCCTACTCGAAGAACCTGTTCTTCGGCCGCGGCAGGCCGAGATTGTCGCGCAGCGTCGGGCCCTCGTATTCGCGGCGGAACAGGCCGCGGCGCTGCAGTTCCGGCACGACCTTGTCGACGAAATCGTCGAGGCCGGCGGGCAGGTACGGGAACATCACGTTGAAGCCGTCGCAGCCGCGCTCGACGAACCATTGCTCCATCTGGTCGGCGATCGTCTTGGCCGTGCCGACGAATCCCAGGCCCGCGTAGCCGCCGAGCCGCTGCGCGATCTGGCGCACCGTCAGCTTCTCGCGCTCGGCCAGCGCGACGACGCGCGCGCGGCCCGACTGGCTGGCGTTCGATCTCCGGGATTTCCGGCAGCGGCCCGTCGGGATCGAATTTCGAGGCATCGACGCCGATCGCGATCGACAGCGAGGCGATGCGCGCTGTCGTAATGGACGAAGCTGTCGAGCTTCAGCCGCTTCTCCCGCGCCTCGTCGTCGGTCTCGCCGATCGACGACGAACGCGCCGGGCAGGATCTTGAGGTGGTCGGGGTCGCGGCCCGCGCGCTCGGCGCGCGGCCTTCACGTCGGCGTAGTAGGCTCTGATCGTCGACGAGCCGGCCGCCGGCGGCGAACACCATCTCCGCGGTCTCGGCCGCGAGCTGGCGGCCCGCATCCGAGGCGCCCGCCTGCACGATCACCGGCCAGCCCTGCACCGGCCGCGCGATGTTGAGCGGCCCGCGCACCGTCAGATACTTGCCCTTGTGATTGAGCACGTGCAGCTTTTCGGGATCGAAGAAGATGCCGCTCTCGACGTCGCGGATGAAGGCGTCGTCGGCCCACGAATCCCACAGGCCGGTCACGACGTCGTAGAACTCGCGAGCGCGCGCGTAGCGCTCGTCATGCTCCATCTGCTCGTCCATGCCGAAATTGAGCGCGGCGTCGGGGTTCGAGGTGGTGACGATGTTCCAGCCGGCGCGGCCGTCGCTGATATGGTCGAGCGAGGCGAAGCGCCGCGCGATCGTGTAGGCCGGCTCGAAGGTGGTCGAGGCGGTGGCGATCAGGCCGAGATGCTTGGTCGTCATCGCGAGCGCGGGCAGCAGCGTCAGCGGATCGAACGAGGTGACCGTGTGGCTGCGCTTCAGCGCCTCGATCGGCATGTTCAGCACGGCCAGATGATCGGCCATGAAGAACGCGTCGAACTTCGCCGCCTCCAGCGGCTGCGCGAAGCGCTGGATGTGGCCTGAGATTGAAGTTGGCGTCGGGCATGCCGCCGGGATAGCGCCACGCGCCGGTGTGGATGGTCGTCGGGCGCATGAAGGCGCCGAGTTTGATCTGGCGGGGTTGCGGCATGAGGCGGCTCCTGCGAGGTTGCGACTTAGGACATGGCGCCGCGCTGCAATAAATTCAATCCTGGCCCGTCATTGCGCGTGCCGGCCCCGCTACCCTCACCCTGAGCTTGTCGAAGGGCGTTGCTGCACGCTCAAAGGCGCCAGCTGAAACATCCTTCGACAAGCTCAGGATGAGGTTCGACAAGCCGCAACGTCCCTACCCCACGAGCCTGTTGACGATCGTCAGCACGACCAGCAGCGTGATCCCTATGCCGAGGCTCCAGCCGATCAGCTTCTTCTCGATCGGCAGCAGCGGCTCGACCGGTTCCTTCAATTCCCTGCGAAGATCGTGGTCCGACATGGGTGATTTCCCTCAATCAGGCGAGCGGCGGCTTGACGCCGGAGAAGAACAGCCAGGAGATCAGCAGGCCGACCCAGATCACGAAGCCGAACAGCGAAACGACGTAGACCGCGGCGAGCTTGCCGAGCCCCTCGCGCCACAACACCCGGAAGTTCGACATCACGCCGATCGAGAAGAAGGTCAGGATGAAGAAGATCACGCGAAACGCGTTGGCTTCGCCGATCGCGGCCGTGAGTTTTGCGACTTCCGCCGCCGGCTGCGTGACCGCGAGAACCAACGTGATGGCGAAGGTCGCGATGAAGCCGAGGATGAATTTGGGAAAGCGCCGCCAGATCTCGCCCGGCTTCGCCTTGCCGCCTTCGGCATCCGGGTTGATGTAGTTGGTCCAGATGTAGGCGAGGACGAACGCCCAGACGCCGATGAAGACGTCGATGAACACTTTGACGGTCGCGGTGACGCCGAGAATCCAGCCCGGCGCATAGTTGATCCCCTCGGCGGCGTTTTTCGCGAGGATCAGCGATTCCGTGATGCCGCCTGCGGCGACGGCGGCGCCGTCGGTCTTGACCGCAAGGCCCATCCACGCCGCGGCGACCAGCGGCTCGTGGGCGAGAAAAGTCTGCGCCAGCCACGGCAGGATCAGCACTTCGACGACGGCGAACACGACGACCAGCGACGAGACCAGCACCGGCACCTGCGGCCGGGCGCGGATCGCGCCGCCGGTCGAGATCGCCGCCGCGACGCCGCAGATCGAGATGCCCGACGCCAGCGGCGCCGACCATTCGCGGCTGAACCCAAAACCCTTGCGGGCGATCAGATAGACGATCGGCCAGTAGATCAGATAGGCCTCGACGATCGCCGCGACGCCGCGCAGCAGGATCGACGAGGCGAGCGTCAGCTTGCCCGCGGCGGTGACGGCGATGAAGCCGCCGAGAATGACGATCGCGATCTTGATGTAGAGTTCGGGACGGATCGCTTCCCTCAGCCAATCGGCGAAGCGCGGCAGGAAATTGGCGATGACGAGCCCAAATATCAGCGCGACGATGTAGCCGCCCTCGTTGGTGAGCCGGAGCGACCAGCTGACGCCGAACTTTGCCTGATCGGCCGGCGTGACGGTGGCGAGATTGGCGTATGAGCCGACGAACCAGCTCGCGTAGGCGATCAGAAACACCGCCGTGAACGCAGCGGCGAACCGCGCGGCGTTGAGGCCGAGCAGCGCGGCGCCGAGCGTCAGCGCAACGACAAGCGCCAGATAGGTCGAGACCAGCGCCCCAAGCCCGCCGATCCCGGCATAGGCCTTGGAGGCGGTTCCCAGCGCCTTCGCGGGATCGGTCCAGACGGAAGTCGTCACCACCCAGCCCAGCGCGTCGGCGCCAAGGTAGGCCAGGATGGCGAGCGCGAACACGATGAGACCGATGACGACGGCGAGGACGTCCTCGCTGAGCCGCGCAGGCGAGGCTGCTGACGCCTCAACGGCGATATTGCGGCTCAATTACCCCTCCGTGAGTTTGTTCAAGTCTTTTATATCGTCTTGTAGAAAAGGATACGGTCATCGAGGCGGTCCTGGCCGGCGTTTCGCCGACGGCGCGGGCGACTTCCGCATCCGCCCATCCCACCTGATCGTAGCTGCCGCGCCAATAAACGAGCGCATTGCCAGAAGCGCTGACTCCGACGCGCCTGACCCTACCGATGACGATCGCGTGGGTATGGCGCTCAAACAGATCCTCGACTTCGCATTCGAAGGCGGCCAGGGCGCCAACCAGCAAGGGCGCGCCATCTGGAGTGACCACCCAGGACGCGCCCGCAAATCGTTCGCCGCCCTTGGCGCCATTGCGCCCGGCGAAGCGGTCGGCAATCTCCTGATGATCGCCGGTGAGCACGTTGACGCCAAACACGGCGCCCGGCGCAAGGCGGGCGAACAGCGACGCTGCGCGGTTGATGCAGACCAGCAGCGTCGGCGGCTCAGCGGATACTGACGTCACCGAAGTGGCGGCAATGCCCATAGGTTCCGCACCGGCGCCATACGTGATGAGACTGACGCCGCTGGCGAGCGAACGCATGCCGCGCCGAAAGCCGTCGCCGTCCGCTTCAGTCAGCGTCCCCTCGCCGAGAGGTTCGAAGCTGCAGGCTCGGGGACGCATGAGGAGCGACATGGTTCGACCTCGCGGAGGAAGAGGGCGGCAAATCAGTATTTCGGCGGCTGGAATATGCTGTCGCGCGAACGGGAACTGTCGTTGCGTTCTGCCGGCTCCGGCTCGGCGAGGGCGGCCTTCAGCGATGCGTAGGCGCGCAGCAGCACGCGGCTCCACGTTCGATTTGGATCTGCGTTTGGGCGCGCCGTGTTCGACACGAATTGGGCTTGCTGTTTCATGCCTCGTCTCCGATCGTCTCATCCCTGGCGTTGCGAACTTCGGCCGCGGATATGCGGCTTCCGGGCGGCACGGAATGCGTCAACCAGACATTGCCGCCGATTGACGCCCCCTTGCCGATCGTGATCCGGCCGAGGATTGTCGCGCCAGCGTAGATCACGACGTCGTCCTCGACGATCGGATGGCGCGGATAGTGCTTGCGCAGCGCGCCGGTCTGCTGGTCGAGTTCAAACTTGCGGGCGCCCAGCGTCACCGCCTGATAGAGCCGCACATTCTCTCCAATCACCGCTGTTTCGCCGATCACGACGCCGGTGCCGTGATCGATGAAGAAACCGGCGCCGATCTCGGCGCCGGGATGGATGTCGACGCCAGTGCGCGCATGCGCGTCCTCCGAGATGATTCGCGCAATCACGGGCATACCCAGCCTGTAGAGCTGATGGGCGAGCCGATGCCTGAGCACCGCCGCGAAACCGGGAAAGCAGAAGATGATCTCGTCGATGCTGGTCGCAGAGGGATCGCCGTTGAAGCCCGCGCGCACATCGCTGTCGGCTAACGTCCGGACGGCTGTCAGAGAGGAAGCGAAATTCGGCGACAATTTCGGTTTCCCGGCCCGCGGGGCCGACGGGTTCGTCGGCAAGCGCCAGTTCGAGGCGCGCCTGCCCCTTGAGCGCCGCGAATGCCGATCGCAGCGATGCCGCGACGAATGCGTTGAGCGCCGGCGTATCAAGCCCCTGCGGGCCGAAATGGCGCGGATAAAGTGCGGCGACCAGTTCGTCGACCAGCGCGATGATGATCTCGCGCGACGGCAGTTTGGGAACCGGGCCCTGATAGCGTTTTTGAGCGACTCCGCGCAGCGCCGCGAGTTCGTCAACCAGTTTTTCAACCTGGAAGCCGCCGTCCAGATCCGGGCGCCAATGGCCTGCTGCGTTCATCGCGCTGCTCCCAACTGCCGAAGGGCTTCAACCCCGATGGGCCACCTCGACCAAACTGGAGTCAGATTATAATTTTTATAGAATGATTGTCAATCCGCTCGCCCCTGTAGCCGCGGTCGCTGACCGCGGAGGTTCGGCTGGGAGAAAAATTGCAAAAGGACGTCGTAGGCAAAGGGGCCGAGGTCAGCGACCTCAGCTACAAAGCAGCGCGCCCGCCAGACTTCGCCTCACGGAACCAGACGCCTGAGGCGATCGCGCCGCCGACGAGGATGCCGTACAGCGCAAGCGCAAGGCCGAGCATGGCGAACACCGCCGTCAGCGAGCCCGTCAGCTTTAGCGCGAGGGCGCCGCCGCCAGCCGCAACAACAAGTCTCAGCAGGCCGCCGACCAGCGGCCACATCAGTTTGCCGGCGCCCTGCGAGGCGAAATAGAGCGACAGGCCGAGCCCGAAAAATCCATAGGTGGGGCCGACCCAGGTGAGATAGGCGGCGCCGGTCGTCAACAATCGTGGGTCGTGGCCAAACAAGTCCGATCCAGGCCGACGGCCAGAGCGCCGCCGCGATCCCGACAGCCTCGGTCAATACGAACGAGACAGCCGCGCCCACCAAAGCAATGCGCAGCGCGCGTTCCCGCTGCCCCGCCCCGACATTGGCGCCGACCATCGCGACCTGCGGAGCGCCGAGCCCGAACACCAGCGGGATCAACAGATATTCGAGCCGCGAGCCGGCGCCATAGCCGGCGATGCCCTCCGGCCCTGCCGCCGCGCCGACAAGCGCCGTCGTCAGCGCGACCGTCAGCGTCGTCTGCAGCGTGCTAAGCGCGCCAACGCCGCCGACCTTCAAGATATCGGAGAACATCGGCCAGCGCAGGGGTCCCACCTTCAACCGCACCGGCCCCTGCCCGGTGAACACGTGCCAAGCCAGCGGCAGCATCATCAGCGCCGTGGTGAACACGATGGCGACGCCGCCGCCCGCGACGCCGAGCGCCGGCATCGGCCCCCAGCCGAAGATGAAGATCGGCGAAAGGGGGATCAACAGCGCGACGCCGAAGCAGACGACCAGCGACGGAAACATCATGATGCCCGAGCCGCGAATGACGCTCGCGAAGGCGTTCATCACCCACAGCAGCACGTTGCCCGCGAACACGACGTTCGAATAGCGCATCGCCGCGTCGAGCGAAGCGCCCTCGCCGCCCATCGCGGAATAAATCTGCCGGCCGAAAGCGAGGAACAGCGCCGAGGTCACGACGCCCAGCACGATGTTGATGATCGAGGGCGTGGAAGGCCAGCGCATCGGCGTCGCTGCGCCGGCCGGCCCCGAGCGCGCGCGCCACCGCCGAGGCGATGCCGCCGCCGACAGCGCCGGCCGAAAGCATGCCCATCATCATATAGCCTGGAAACACCAGCGCCATGCCCGCCAGCGCGTCGGCGCCGAGATGCGAAACCCACCAGGTCTCGATCAGCCCGGTCGAAGCCTGCGCAAGCATGACGAGCACGTTCGGCCACGCCAGCGTCAACAGCGTAGGCAGAATCGGCGCGGACAGCAGCATGCGCGTCCGCGGGCTCATCTCGGTTGCGCGCGGGGCCTCGGAGGCGCCCAGAGCTGCAGCGACGGCGCTCATGCGGGCTCTCCAGAGCGTTGCGCGTTCAAGCGCTGCGCGGCCAAACGGGCTTGGCGCGGCGGCGAGACGCGTGCGCGTCGCCTCAGTCGCGGACGGTCCGGCGGCCATTTGAAATTCGGGCTCGGCGAGAATGCGACCGCTGGCACGATCGACCACCACGGGGTCGGCGGGCGCTCCTGTCTCGGCATCGACGACCAGCACGCTAGCGCCCTCCGGCGCATAGTGCCGATTGCCGTAAGCGAGCAGCGAAAGCAACACGGGCCGGAAATCGCGCCCGCGCGCGGTCAGCAGATATTCGAAGCGCGGCGGCTTGGCGCTGTAGCGGCGTTTCTCCAGCAGGCCCGACTTTACGAGGCCGGTCAGGCGGCGGGTCAGCATGTTGGGCGCGATGCCCAGGCTCTTCTCGAATTCGTCAAATCGCGTCATACCGGCAAAGGCATCGCGCAGGATGAGCATGCTCCACCATTCGCCCACGCGGTCGAGGGTGCGGGCGATCGGGCAGTCCATGTCGTGGAAGCGGGTGTGCTGCATGAAAGCTAGCTAATATAGTAGCTTTTAAAATGCAAGTAACAAAACACGATGCGGCGAGGTCAGTTCGCAAGTTCCGCAGCGACGCCGCCGAGGAAGCTGAGGCAGGCGACGAGTTGGCTCGATCGCGACAAATTCGTCGGGCTTGTGCGCCTGATCGATCGAGCCCGGACCGCACACGACGGTGGGCAAGCCCGCGAGCTGAAAATGCCCGGCCTCGGTCGCGTAGGATACCGCGATGGTCCGGTTGGATCTCGCCAGCCTCAGCGCGATCGATGCGGCGGGCGTGTCGGGGCCCGCCTTCAGTCCGGGCACGTCGACTTCCATGACCGTCTCGATCGTCGGTTGCGCGGTGTGGCGTCGCAGCCTGGGCAGCGCGACGCGATCGATAAATTCCTGGACCTTGGCGAGCGCCTCGACCGACGACGCGTTGGGCAGGCCGCGAAATTCCCAACTCACTGCGCATTCGCGCGCCAGGATGTTGCGCGCCGATCCGCCCTGGATCATCCCGACGTGGTAGGTCGAGTAGGGCGGATTGAAGCGCGGATCGAGACGCTCGGGCGCTTCGCATTCCCGGGCCAGCCGGTCGATTTCGGCGACAATCTCCGCCGCGGCCGAGATCGCATTGGCGCCGAGCGCGGGATTGGCCGAATGGGCCTCGACCCCGCGCACGCGGGTCACGAAGGTTGCAACCCCCTTGTGGGCGTCGGCGACCTCCATCATCGTCGGCTCGCCGACGATGACCAAGCCCGGCGTCGGCAGGTCGTCGCCGAAACGCGCGATCGCATCGAGCGAACCGAGGCACGTCGTCTCCTCATCGTAGCTCAGCACGATGTGCGCCGGCCGCTTGAGCTTGGCGGCGAGCAGATGGGGGACCATCGCGAGCGCGCAGGCGTCAAACCCTTTCATGTCGCAGGCGCCGCGGCCGTAAAGCCTGCCCTCGATCTCGCGCAGCTCGAACGGATCGCCGGTCCATGGCTGCCCCGCGGCCGGCACCACGTCGGTGTGGCCGGAAAGCACCGCGCCGCCGTCGACGCGCGGCCCGATCGTGGCGATCAGGGCGGCCTTGTCGCCGGCGGCATTCGGGAGCCGCCGGCATTCGACGCCGAGGCTGCTAAGGTAATCTTCGACGAAGGCGACGAGTTCGAGGTTCGAGCGATCGGTGACCGTCGGAAACGCTACCAGGCGGCCGAGCAGAGCCTTTGCGTTCGCCAAGATATCCGCGTTCATGCGCTCTCCCGGGGCGTCGTCTTCGATTTCGATCTCCCCCGCCCGTTCGGGGTTGGCGTCGATGTCGCCAGGGGATAAGCTTCCATAATGTACTCCGCGGTCACAAACGACATCAGGGTCACGGTGCTGCCGGAATATTCCGACGAACGTTCGGAACCCGAAGAGGGCCGCTATTTCTGGCTATATACGATCGAAATCCAAAATCAGAGCCAAGCCGCCGTCAAGCTGACGCACCGACACTGGCGCATTACCGACGCCCACGGCAAGCTTGAAGAGGTGCGGGGTCCGGGCGTGGTGGGCGAGCAGCCGATGCTCGCGCCGGGGCAGTCGTTCCGCTACACTTCCGGTTGCCCGCTCACCACGCCGAGCGGCATCATGGTCGGCAGCTACCGGATGGTCGATGCGAGCGGCCATGCTTTCGACATTGCGATCCCCGCGTTTTCGCTCGACTGCCCGCACGCGCGTCGCGTCGTCAACTGAGCGCGTCCGCGCCGCTTTCAGATTTGGAAACCAAATTTGAATAACTTATCCGTTAAAATCGGCTATTCCGTTCGCAGTGCGAAGGGCGGAACGCCCAGGAGACTTGAATGGCGCGCAAATATTTCGGCACCGACGGCATCCGGGGCCGCGCCAACGACAAGATCACGGCCGACCTCGCGCTTGAAAGTCGGCCAGGCCGCGGGCCTGGTGTTTCATCGCGGCGAGTATCGCCATCGCGTCGTCATCGGCAAGGACACGCGGCTCTCGAGCTACATGATCGAATACGCGATGGTCGCGGGCTTCACGTCGGTCGGCATGGACGTGCTGCTGCTCGGCCCGGTGCCGACGCCGGCGGTCGCGATGCTCACGCGCTCGATGCGCTGCGACCTCGGCGTGATGATCTCGGCCTCGCACAATCTGTTCGAGGACAACGGCATCAAGCTGTTCGGCCCCGACGGCTTCAAGCTGTCCGACGAAATCGAGTCCCGCATCGAGCAGTTGATCGACGCGGACATGGCTCCGCATCTCGCCAGCTCGCCCAACCTCGGCCGCGCGCGGCGCGTCGACGACGTGCTGGCGCGCTACATCGAATACGCCAAGCGCACGCTGCCGCGCGACGTCTCGTTCGAGGGCATGCGGGTGGTGATCGATTGCGCGAACGGCGCCGCCTACAAGGTGGCGCCCGAAGCGCTGTGGGAGCTCGGCGCCGAGGTGATCAAGATTGGCGTCGAACCGAACGGCGTCAACATCAACCTCGACGTCGGCTCCACTTCGCCGGAAGCGCTGGCCTCAAAAGTGCGTGAACTGCGCGCCGACATCGGCATCGCGCTCGACGGCGACGCCGACCGGATGATTGTCGTTGACGAAAAGGGCCGCACCGTCGACGGCGACCAGATCCTCGCGGTGATCGCCGAGAGCTGGAAGACCGACGGCCGCCTGTCGAAGCCCGCGATCGTCGCGACGGTGATGTCCAACCTCGGCCTCGAGCGACATCTCGAAGGGCAAGGCCTGACGCTCGAGCGCACGGCGGTCGGCGACCGCTATGTGCTGGAGCGGATGGTCGCCAAGGGCATCAACGTCGGCGGCGAACAATCAGGCCACATGATCCTCACCGACTACTCGACCACCGGCGACGGCCTGGTCGCCGCGATGCAGGTGATCGCGATGGTGAAGAAGCTCGGCAGGCCGGCCAGCGAAGTGTGCCGGCGCTTCGAGCCCCTGCCGCAAGTGTTGCGCAACGTCCGGTTCAAGAGCGGCCGTCCGCTCGACGACGAGAAGGTCGTCAAGGTGATCGCCGCGGCCCGCGAAAGGCTGGGCGCCGCCGGTCGCCTCGTCATCAGCCCCTCGGGCACCGAGCCGGTGATCCGCGTCATGGCGGAGGCGGAGGATCAGGTTCTCGTCGACACGCTGGTCAGCGAAGTCTGCGACGCTGTCGCGCTTGCGGCGGCCTGACCAACACGTTAAGCATAATTGTACACATGCTTGGGCGTATTCGTTGAAAGACAAGGCTTCCCATTTTCGCGAATCAGAGTAATCTGGTTATGTCGTCAACAACCGAAAGGAGGTGATCCAGTGTCTCATTGTCTCTCGCCTAGCGAGATCATCAAGGCCTGGAGCATTATCCGCGCGGAACGTTTTCGCGGATAGCAGAGGTTAAGCCCAACCAGGTTGAAGCGATCTCTGCTTGGTCGCGACAATGGAAGGACCGTCGACGGGCCCGTCGATGGTCCTTCTTTTGTTTCAGCGATGCTGTTTGTTTGAAGAGCTGTGATTGATTGGACGCCGCATACCGCCATCGACAGTTGCAACGCGTCGGGAGAAGTTCCCCGCCGATCATAGGTTCGACGGCCGGAATTCGGTCCGACGCCGACGACGCCCGAACCCCCTCCGCCTATCTTGCGCCCCTCCGCCTCGCATGCTATTCGCCCCGCCGACCCCACGCATACAGGCTTCAGCCCGTCGCGCGGCCGCGGAGAGGTGGCAGAGTGGTCGATCGCACCGCACTCGAAATGCGGAGTACGCGCAAGTGTACCGGGGGTTCGAATCCCTCCCTCTCCGCCACGAACTAATCTATTGATATAACTGCGGCTTTATCGCCTAGCCAACCAATCTTCGACCCAAATTGCAAAGGCTTGCGGGGGAGAGACGAAAGAGGGCGGTTTTGTCAGCGTCCCGAGGGGTAATGTGTCCCTTTTGCTTGTCGGCGGTGCAGACGTCTCAGGGCGAATACACGCTCGACCTTCTGAGCTTGGGCGACGGTCTGCCGTCTCACTTCGCTCGCGCCAAGCCAAGTCAATTGACAATATTGTTGCGCTGAATGGCGAGATGATCCACCGATAATTGGCACAAGCAGAGCGTCGTGCCCGTAACGCTCGGCGTCAAAGCCCTGGACATAGCCGCACGCGCCAAAAATTGTTTGACATTCTAACGCTACGGACCGGGTCGCTCGATTACAAACAAGCTCGCCATCCGCAACGTCGACCCTAATTGGCGAGCCGCGCAGCCTGATAGCTCACCTGTCGCGCCGCATGAAGTTGCGTCTGAATATCAGTCAACTTGTGACGGATTGACTGAAAGTGAAGAATCGCTTGACCAAATTGCCGCCGCTGCTCGGAATAGGTCCAGGCATCCTCTACCGCAGACGCGATGACCAACCACATCGCGGCAATCTCCAACTTCTCCACGTCCAGTCCTGAACCGCTGAGGATGCGCCACCCTTGGCTCCAACCGAGTTCCTCGCCGACGATGTTCGAAGCCGGCACACGAACATCGGAAAAATGTGACATCGGTCGTACTCGCTCCTTTCATTCCAAGCAACTCGATGCGTGTCACAGTCACCCCAGGCGCATTTGATGGGACGAGAACGAGCGAAAGACTGTTTGATTGGAGCGCTGTCGGATAAGACGTCAGTTGGGGCGGCCGTTACCTACGAGCCTTGGGATCTGCGCACAGAACGGCGCTCGGACTCTACCGCTTTCCGGCCCGGAGGAAATCTGGGCACGTCGCATCGTGGCCGCTGCAGCTTGGGGCTGGCGGCCAGTTGCAAATCCTTGCTAATGACGGGGACATGGTTCGGCGGCGGAGCGCGTGTGGGTGATTGAATCGAACACACGCGCGCAGTGATGTTTCTGCTGTTTCTAAGGAGCGGGTTTGTTCAACAAAGGGCCGGCGTCGTCAAATCCGCATATTGATGAACAAGCGAAAGTGGCATAGGGTTGTCAAAAGCCGACGACGTCCGGGTTGAATGGGTCGCGTCGAACTGATCGGGGAGGATACGGGGATGAAAGCGAATTTGCTTGCACGTGGCCTGGTCGGAGTTGTGATCCTTTGGGGCTCATCTGCAACGGCCCTCAATTCCAAACCAACACTCTCCCTCGACCTCGCAAAGAAGATGGCCACTGCCTGCGAGGCCAAAGCCAAGCAAGAAAACTGGCGGATGAACGTCGCCGTGGTGAATGACGGAGCGCGCCTCGTCTACTTCGAGCACATGGACGGAGCGTTCCTTGGAAGCATCGCAATTTCCCAGGAAAAAGCGACCACCGCAGCAAATTTCCCGTTCCCGACACGCTTGGTCGGCGATTTGGCTTTCGGTGCGAACGGCAAGCCGGCGATGTCGCCCGGTATCGCATTTGTTCCTGGCGTAGCAGCGTTCGCCGGCGGTCTGCCGATCATGACGGCAGCCAAGGTCCAGATCGGGGGCATCGGCGTAAGCGGCGGGACAGCCGACCAAGACGAAGAATGCGCCAAGACCGGGCTCGAGGCCGCGGCGGAAGACCTCAAGTAGACCCCCGACTGCAATAGCGCGCCGTCCCTATGTTTCAACGACACGGGCGAAGTCGGCAACCCGCCCACGGGGCTTTGCGCGCGAGCGTGCCTCTGTCCACTGGAGCTTGTGCGGCTCGGCCGCGCGGACGCTTTTGCGTCTGCGGCGCTCACCCGCCGCGCCCCTTTCGTCAACAGCCAATCGTGCCGGGCATTGTCGAAATAGGTTTAGCGGCTGCGTTTCGGCATGCTGCGCCGTGCCCCGGTTGATTGACTAAGATCACGCGGTGACGGGCGGCATCAAACAGAGCTTGCTTTGCAGTCGAACAACCCCAGGCCCGGCCCGCCAGGCAAAGACACCGCGGGCGCGCCCTTCGGCTGTCCTCCGACCCGCACAAGGCTTTGACTGACCTACCTCGACGAAACCCTCAGAAATCACCCTTTTCCACCGTCCCGCCCGAATAGTTGCGATAGGTGAAACGGTTCGACTCCACGGCGGATTCGGCTTCGGCGACCTTGAAGATTTCGATGTGGCGAGAGGACAGCGCGCAGGCCGGATCGGTGGCGTGAGCGTCGCCGGTCAAGGCAAACGCCTGACATCGACAACCACCGAAATCCTCGGCCTGATGGCGCATGTCCGGCACGGATCGCGCATCCAACCCGTCCCGCGAAACATGTTGAACGCTTCTGAGTAGCGCCAGATGTCGACGATCGAACGATCCCT